>JAUQXA010000060.1 GCA_030834895.1 Anaerolineales bacterium | reverse complement strand
CACTGACCTTGGCTGTCAGGATGCGAGCAAGGGTCCCGATGCCGCCAAGCAAATCATCACCGACCTGATGACGACTCATCCCGAAGTCAACCTGATCTACTCCGAAGCCTCGAACCTGACAGTTGGCACGATGGCCGCCTTACAGCAGGCCGGCCGCGGCAAGATGGACAACGGCAAGCCGCTGACCGAAATCGTTGCCAGTGTGGACTTCGATGAAGTTGAGATGAAATCTGTCTACGACCCGAACAGCTCGCTGAAGCTCTCCATGGGTCTGCCGCCAATCGAGACCTCCCATGGCCGCATCGACCTTATCATGGATGTTGCCAGCGGCAAGGTTGCCCCGACTTCACAACCTGCGGAAGAGTACTTCTACAAAGCTTACAACGTCTCCTACTGGACCATGCCGCGTGAAGATGCGGTGAAATGGCTGAACGAGCAGTTTGGAACCAATGTTAAGTAGTAAATAGCGCAACCCAAGCAAAAGAAAAACAGGCTTGACGGGGAAGGGCGAACTTTCCCCGTCAAGCCCAAGGAGCCGATGCATGAATTCAACAGAGAATGTGCTGGAAATCAGGGACCTGGTGAAGGATTTCCCCGGAGTCCGGGCGGTCAACAATGTCAGTTTCGACATCAAGCGGAACACGATTCACTGCTTGGTTGGAGAGAACGGTGCGGGAAAATCCACCTTGATCAAGATGCTGACCGGCGCGTATTCGCGAACGAGCGGAAAGATTCTGCTGAACGGGGAGGAATACAATCCGCATAGCACGCGGGATGCGAAGCAAAAGGGAATCAGCACTCTGTTCCAGGAACTGAATGTGGTGGACCAACTCACCGTTGAGGAGAACCTCACGCTGGGAATGGAAGATACCACCTTCGGTTTCCTGCGAAAGACCGACAAGATCAACAGGATGATCAGTGTGTTGAACAGCATCGAGCCATCCATCAAGCCAAACCAACTGGTTTCATCGCTGAGCGTGGCGAAGAAACAAATCGTGGAAATCGCCAAAGCGGTTGCCGCCGAGGCTGACATCATCATCATGGACGAGCCGACCGCCGCCGTCTCTGAAGGTGAAATCGCCCGCCTGTTTACCATCATCAAAAGTTTGCGCGAGAAAAACGTCACCGTTATCTATATCTCCCATCGGCTCGATGAGATTTTCGAACTCGGAGACTATGTGACGGTCATGCGCGACGGCAAGCACATTGATACAAAGCCGGTCGCGGAAGTCAAGGACCGGTCTGAGCTAATCAAAATGATGATTGGCAAGACGGTCTTCGAACAATATACACCACGGGAGGGGGAATGCCCGGATACCATCCTGCAAGTCAAGCACTTATCCAATCATAGATTGAACGATATTTCATTTGAAGTCCGCGCCGGGGAGATTGCCGGGTTCTATGGGCTGGTGGGCGCTGGCAAGACTGAACTGGCGCGCGCCATCTATGGCGCTGACGATTACGAGGGAGAAATCATCTTCAAGGGGCAAAGGCTCAAGGCTGCGCCGGAAAAGGCCATCGAAGCGGGTATCACACTGGTACCGGAAGAAAGGCGCACGCAGGGTTTGTTCACCATCCTGACCATTCGCAGCAACGTGCCGGTTATGAACATGGCGAAGATCTCGCGCGCCGGATTCATTACCGATACGCTGGAAAAGAATGCCGCACTCGAATACGTAAACAAATTGAAGATTGCCACAAACAGCATTGAAAAAGAAGCCGCCAAACTCTCCGGCGGTAACCAGCAGAAGGTGGTGCTTTCCAAGTGTCTTTTTGCCGACGCCGACCTGCTCATGCTGGACGAACCAACCCGCGGCATTGACGTGGGCGCCAAGAGCGAAATATACAGCCTCATCCGCCAGCTCTCGAAGGAGGGAAAAACCATCATTATCTTCTCTTCCGAGTTGCCGGAAGTCATGAACATCTGCGACAGCATCTATCTCCTGTACGACGGAAGCCTGAAATCTATGCTGAGGAATGGCTGCGATGTCAACAGCGAACAAATCCTTCACGTCGTCACCGGAGGAGAATAACCATGGAAAACAAACAGGCGCGGGATCTGCTCACTGGCAGCAAACTGAGCGACGAATCATTCATCACTCTGTTCATGATTGGAGTGCTGGTAATCCTCTTTGGATTGGCTTGTACCGTGGTGCCGAACTTCTACCTACCCCAAAACATACTCAACCAGATTACCAACAACTGGTTCATCATCATTCTGGGTATCGGTGTCACCTTCGTGTTGATTACCGGGAATTACGATATGTCGGTGGGTGGCAACATTGCATTGACCGGCGTATTGTCCGTGTACTTTTGCCAGGGGGTCAACGTGTCCGAGAATCCCTTGGCCAACGGTTTGGGCTTGCCCTACGGTGTGGCTGTGGCACTGGCTCTGTTGTGCGCCATGGGCGTCGGCGCAATTAACGCCTTCTTCATCGCCAAACTGAAAGTGCCATCCATCATTGTCACGCTTGGCACAATGATGCTGGCGCGCGGCGTAGCCCAGGTCATCACCCAGGGTGCGCAGCGTAATACCAGCCTGCCCGACGCCTTCGGCGTCATGGGTAGTTGGAATCTCCCCGGAACACCGTTCCGCCTCTCTCTGCTGGTCATGCTGGCCTTGGTGATTGGCGCTTTCATCTTCGAGCGCAAGACGATCTTTGCGCGGCGCATTTACTTGATTGGCGCAAATCCAGAGGCTGCCCGCCTCTCCGGCATCAATGTGGAAAAATACTTGACCGCGCTCTATATCTTCAGCGGACTGCTCGCGGGAATTACAGGAATCCTGCTGGCTTCAGAATACAAGGCCGGCGTCTCAAGCCGGGCCACCGGCTACGAATTCGACGCGTTGGTCGTCACGTTGCTGGGCGGTGTTAGCATTGCGGGTGGTTTCGGCTCGGTGCTGGGAATGTTCGTCGGGGCGGTCATCCTGTCGGTCGTCACTTCCGCCGCCACCGGCCTGTTGCTCTCGCCCGACTGGCAGTTCACCCTCAAGGGTATCGTCACCTTCCTCGCCATCCTGGCGCAACGTTATGCCCTGGATAAGAGGAAAGGCTAGTCCGTGCGGACCGGTTATAGGAGTAAAGACGTGAATACCATCGTGAAGCAAGAAACCTTCCGGCAGCAATTGGAACGTTCCGCGACGGTGCGGGCGAATATCAAGCGCTACTATATCTACGTGGTGCTGGTGCTGATTGTGGTGGCCTTCAGCCTGTTGAAACTGGATGAGGTTCCCTTTTTCGGGCGCGGACATTTCCTCAGTCCCGACAGCATCATCAACCTGTTGCGCAGTGCAGTTCCTATTTTCTTCTTGAGCGGTGCTTTTACCCTGCTGATGATTTCCGGTTATATTGACCTTTCGGTGGGCAGCGGTATGAGCCTGACGGCGGTGGTGTTTGCCTGGCTGATACTCAACGGGACCCCCTTCTGGGTTGCTATTTCTGCCACCCTGGTTTTGGGACTCGTGATGGGCGCACTCAACGGGCTGCTGGTGGTGCGACTGCGCATTACACCGGTGATTGCCACGCTGGTTACGTTGAACCTGTTCAAAGGTATTGCCCTGCTGATCGTGCCGGATGGCACCTCTGCCGTCAAAAGCACCGCCACCCAAACCATGCCCGGCTGGATCAACGATTTCGCCCGTAAGGATGTTCTCCTCGGCCTGCCCTGGGCTTTCTGGACCGCCATCCTGGTCATCGTGCTGATGACCCTCGTCCAGCGCAGGACCATTCTGGGCAAGTATGCTGCTGCCATTGGCGGCAACCGCCTGGCCGCCGAACTTTCCGGCATCAATGCGGTCAAGGTCACATGGCTGCTCTACATCATCGTCGGATTTTTCGCCGCGTTGGCCGGTGTGGCGCGTGCCAGCTACATGTCTCTGGGCGACCCGCTCTCCGGCGACGGCATGGAATTCAACTGCCTCATCGCCGTTTTGTTGGGAGGCACAGCCTTTTCGGGCGGCGAAGGCTCGGTCACGAAGACGGTGGTCGGTTCTCTTATTATCATCTGTGTGACCATCGGCCTGATGACCGTCATCCCTGCCTACTGGCAGAACGTTGCCAAGGGTGCCGTATTGGTCGTCGCTGTTGTACTGAACCACCTGCTGGTTCGTGAAAAGGTCAAAGCATAGAAGTCGATATTCCACTTGCCCACGATTGGAGAAATTGTAATGTTCAAAATGCCCGTTGGTCTCTACGAAAAAGCATTGCCCGCAGCCCTATCCTGGGAGGAGCGTTTGGCGGCAGCCGGTCAGGCAGGTTACGATTTTGTGGAGATTTCGATTGACGAGAGTGATGAACGCCTGTCCCGTTTGGACTGGTCTGCATCCCAACGGGCGGAACTGCGCCGCAACATCGCCAACACCGGCGTGAAAATCATGACCATGTGCCTGAGCGGGCACCGCAAATATCCGCTTGGCAGTCACTCGCCGGAACTGCGAAAGCAAGGACAGGAGATTTTACGCAAGGCAATCGACTTTGCAGGGGATGTTGGCCTGCGCGTTGTGCAGGTGATGGGATACGACGTCTTCTATGAAACCAGCGATGAAGAGACGGGCAGAAACTTCGTGGAAGGTCTCCGCCTCGGCGCGCGCTGGGCCGAACAATCCGGGGTGATGCTGGGACTCGAAAACCTCGATACACCCTATGTTGAAAACCTGACCAAGGCTCTGGCAATCACCCGTGAGATTGACTCTCCCTGGCTGAAACTGTATCCCGATATCGGTAATCTCGCTGCGGCTGGATATTATCCACCCGAGGAACTGCGAATGGCAAAAGGACAACTGCTGGGAGTTCACGTCAAGGATGCCATGCCAAAGGTCATTCGCGGCATCCCGTTTGAGAAGGGAATCGTGCCCTTCCGCGAGACGTTTCAAGCGTTGGTGGAAACAGGTTTCTGGGGACTGATCGGGATCGAAATTTGGGGTTCCATGCATGCCGATGAGGATCCCATCGCTTCCGTTGCCGCCGCCCGCGGGTTCGTTGGCAATCTGGTATCGGAAGCCTGGCCGGATGCGTGGCCGTTTCCAATCCATCAGTCACAAAAATAACTTATATCCTGAACAGTAGTAAACTCAAATCAAAATATCAAACAACTACTGGAGAGGCAGGTAAAAATGTCCACATACGAAACAATACGACTCATGAATACCATCTTGACCCTGTACTATGTCGAAGGGCTGACGCAAACGGAAATTGCCCAGCGTTTGAATTTTTCCACAGCCAAGGTAAATCGTCTCCTTCTGCAGGCACGCGAACAGGGTTATGTCAATATAACCATTCGTACCCCTTTTCAACAACTGTTCGAACTTGAAGACCGTCTTAAGGCCGTTTTTGGATTGCAAGATGCTATTGTCATTCCGGCTGTGGCGGAGAGCAGCACTTCTCCATTGAATAATCTTGGTGCCGCAGCGGCAGACTTTTTGCTCGCTCGCTTGCGGGATGGTGATATTCTGGCAATCACCCCTGGCACAACTGTTCAGGCCGTGGCGCGGGCACTCGTGGCAACACGCCAGTACCAGATACAAATAGTGCCGGCGCTTGGGGCAAGCCAGGGCCATATCAAATCCGACATGAACTATCTGGCAAATCATATGGCGGAAAAACTGGGTGGCAAGGCATACCAGCTTCATGCGCCGGCGTTTGTGGAAACACGCGAACATTGTGAAGTTGTGCTTTCGATGGCGCCGGTTAAGGAAATTTTGGATATTGCCCGTCAGGCCACGATAGGTCTTTTGGGAGTCGGAACCGTTGACCCGGAAACCTCGCGAATTGCACAGTTCACAGCCCTATCTGCTGAGGATATGCAGCGTATTGCATGTGATTACGGCGGGGTGGGTGAAATCTGCGCTCATGTGTTCGATATCGAAGGCCGGGCGTGTGGGACCGAATATATGGAGAGGGTTATCGGATTGACCCTCTCCGAACTGCGGCAAATTCCTTTCAGAATAGGTGTTGCCGCTTCGGCTTCCAAAGCTCTGCCCATCTATGGAGCGTTGCGGGGAGGCTATCTTCATGCATTGATTACCGATGAAGCCGCCGCGCGCGGCGTGCTTGAAATTTTCGATGAGAAATTTAGGAAAATACCCTGAAAGGAGATTTGGTATGTTGTTGGAGCAACTTCGTGAAATTGTTTGGAAATGTAATCTGGAACTTCCGAAAAATGACCTGGTCAAGATGACCAGCGGTAATGTCAGCGGGCGGGATGCGGAAACAGAATTGGTCGTCATCAAACCCAGCGGATACAGTTTCGAGGAATTGACTCCCGCCCACATGGTAGTGGTGGATATGGACGGTAAAGTGGTCGAGGGGAATCTCAAGCCTTCGACCGATACCGATACGCACCTGTACGTTTACAAACATCGGCCTGATATTTTTGGGATGGTTCACACCCATTCGCCCTACGCGAGCAGCTTTGCCGTGTTGGGACAGCCCATCCCCGCCTGCCTGACGGCTTCCGCCATGCTCGGCGGCGAAATTCCTCTCGGCGGATACGCCCCAATCGGCGGCGCGGACATCGGTCAGGAAATCATCGACAAGATCGGCAACGCGCTTGCCATCGTCATGCAGAATCACGGAGTTTTTACCATCGGCTCGTCGCCCCAACAGGCGACCAAGATGGCGGTCGAAGTCGAAGAGATTGCAAAGATCACGCACCTGGCGATGCTGCGCGGAAAGCCCATCCTGCTCACGCCGGAACAGGTGAATTACATGGTGAATTTATATCAGAACGAATACGGACAACGGTGAGATGGACACACAGTATTACGAGGTTGATATGACTGCATTGAAGACAAAGGTTGAGAAGGTAGCTTTATCGGAAAAACATCATTTATTGACGGAACTATCGCGCGAGAAGCTGGCGTGGATGTTGCAGCGGATGTGCGAGATTCGGTATTTCGAAGAAAAAGCAGAAGACCTGTACGTGCGGGGGCTGGTGCATGGGACCATGCACCTTTCGATTGGGATGGAAGCCGGGTCCGTTGGCAGCATTGCCACATTGGACCCCAAGGACTTAATTATTCATCATCACAGGGGACACGGGCATACGATTGCAAAAGGCGCCGACCTGACCCTGATGTTCGCCGAATTTTTGGGCAAGGAAACCGGCTATTGTCGCGGACGCGGCGGTTCGATGCACATCGCCGATATCCCCGGCGGCAATTTGGGTGCGACGGGCGTAGTCGGCGGCGGAATCCCCACCGCGGTGGGAATCGCGCTCGCGCTTCAAATGCGCCGCTCGAAGCAAATCCTTTTATCCTATTTCGGAGACGGGGCGTCCAACGAAGGCGAGTTCCACGAGTCGCTGAACATGGCTTCCACCTGGAAGTTGCCGGTGGTCTTCATCTGTGACAACAACCAGTACGGCATGTCGATGCACAAATCGAAGGCCATGAACATCGAAAATATTTCCGAACGCTCCGCCAGTTACGGCATTCCCGGCGTGACCGTGGACGGCAATGACGTGCTCGCGGTCTACGACGCGGTAACAACCGCTGTCGAACATGCCCGCGAAGGCAAAGGTCCGTCGCTGGTCGATTGCCTGACGTATCGTTGGCGCGGACATTCCAAGAGCGACCGCAACCTTTACAGGACGCACGAGGAAATCGAGGAATGGAAACAAAAGTGCCCCATCAAGCGCTTCAAGAAAGTGTTGGTGGATGGCGCTGTGATGACCGGTGACGAAACCGAGTCCATCGACAAGGCGGCAAAAACAGCCATCGACAACGCATCCGAAGCGGCGCAGGCTTTCCCCGAACCGTCGCCGGAAAACATGGAAGACGAGGTGTATGCGCCATGACCCGTGAAATCACTTATCTCGAAGCCGTCCGCGAAGCGATGGTTCAGGAAATGCGAGCCGATCAGGAAGTCTTCCTCATCGGCGAGGACGTTGGGGTCTATGGTGGCGCCTTCGGCGTCAGCAAGGGAATGATCGAAGAGTTCGGCTCCGAGCGCGTGCGCGATACGCCCATCTCAGAAGCCGCCATTGCAGGAGCCGCCACCGGCGCAGCATTGATGGGGATGCGACCCATCATGGAAATCATGTTCATGGATTTCCTCACCATCTCGATGAACCAACTGGTGAACGCGGCAGCCAAGATGCGCTTCATGTTTGGCGGAAAGTGCAGCATCCCGATGGTCATCCGCGCTCCCTCCGGCTCGGGGACTGGGGCCGCCGCGCAGCATTCGCAAAGCCTCGAAGCCTGGTTCGTGAACGTGCCGGGCATCAAGGTGATGGCGCCATCCACCCCAGCTGACGCCAAGGGGATGCTCATTTCTGCCATCCGCGACAACAACCCCGTGCTTTTCATGGAGCACAAACTGCTCTATCGCACGAAGGGACCGGTTCCCGAAGAGTCCTACTCCATCCCGCTTCAGTCCGCGGAGGTCAAGCGCGAAGGTCGCGACCTGACCATCGTGGCGTACTCGATCATGGTTCCGCGCGCGCTCGAAGCGGCTGAAAAACTGGCTGCCGAGGGAATCGAAGTTGAAGTGGTGGACCCGCGTTGTTTGAAGCCCCTCGACAAGGATACGATCATTCGCTCGGTTGCCAAGACGGGACGTGTGCTGATCGCCCACGAAGCGCCCATCACGGGTGGGTTCGGCGGCGAACTGGCGGCGGTCATCGCTGGAAGCGAAGCCTTCGATTATCTCGATGCCCCCATCCGCCGCGTTGCCGGGAAGGATATCCCAATCCCCTACAACCGCAACCTCGAACGCGCCGCCGTGCCGCAGGTGGAAGACATCTTCGCCGCCGCGCGCGCGCTGGCAAAGGAAGGAAAGTAGCCATGCCCACCGAAGTCATCGTGCCCAAAGTGGACATGGTCATGGAGACGGGGACTTTCGTCGAGTGGCTTGTCAAGGAAGGCGGGCAGACCAGCAAAGGAGATCCCCTCTTCGTTATCATCACCGAGAAGGCGGCAATCGAAGTCGAGTCCCCGGCGGATGGCATTCTGGCTGGGACCACCGCCAAAGCCGACGACGTGCTGCCGGTCACCACTGTGATTGGGTACATCCTCGCTCCGGGTGAGGAGTTGCCAGCCAAAGCCGCGCCTCAGCCTGCCGCCCCCGTTCCCGCCAAAGTCGACGCGAAAGTTGAAGTGGTTGCGGCAACAGTTTCCTCGGTTGGATCGGACAAGGTGCGCGCCACCCCGGTTGCCCGTCGCATGGCGGAGGAACTCGGCGTGGAGTTGAGTCAGATTTCAGGGCGGGGTCCCAACGGACGGGTTCACAAAGCCGACGTGCTGGCTTATCAAAAGCCGCAAGCTTCCATAGCCACAAGCCCAACCGTCGCAGCGCCCCTCGTCCAGTCTTCCATTCCGTTGCCCGACGCCCGCCGCAAGCAGGTCATCCCGATTGCGGGCGCGCGCAAAGTCATCGCCGAACGTATGGCGCAAAGCGCGTTCACCGCTCCGCACATCAACCTGTCCCTGCGGGTGGACATGACCGAGGCGATCCGATTGCGCGAGCGGGTGCTGGAACCTTTGCAAACTCAAACTGGACAGCGCGTTTCCTTCACCGCGATTCTGGCGCGGGCAGTTGCAACTGTCCTGCCGCATCATCCTTATTTGAATGCGTCACTCGTTGACGGCAATATCATCCTCTGGGATGATGTCCACTTGGGCATTGCCACCAGCGTGGAAGATAGCTTGATCGTGCCGGTGATTCGCGAATCCCAAAGCAAAAGCCTCGGGCAGATTGTCACCGCGTTGGCTGACCTGACCGAACGGGGACGGAGCCGCCGTCTGACGACTTCCGAAATGACCGGCAGCACCTTCACCATCTCGAATTTGGGAATGTACGGGATCGAGTCGTTCACTGCAATCATCAATCCGCCCGAAGCCGCGATTCTGGCGGTGGGCAGGATGGTGGATACGCCCGTCCAACTCGATGGTCAAATCGTATTCCGCCCGATGATGGAGATCACCGCCTGCGCCGATCATCGCATTGCTGACGGCGCAACCGTGGCGCGCTTCCTCGCCGATTTGAAAGCCGCGCTCGAAAATCCATACCTGTTGATTTAACAAAAGCCATTTTGATAACAGTCACTTCTGAAGGGGAAGTGACTGTTATCTTTTTGAAATGGAAAGACCTATGAAAGCCAAACTCTTCTTTCTGTTGTTTGCCATGATTTTGAGCGCCTGCGCGTCCCAGCCAACTCCCGACCCTAAAGCACTGGCTGCTGAGTTTGACGCGCTGGTGGAAGCGAATCATCAAGCCGGGCTTTTCGATGGCGCCATCCTTGTTGCCCAAAACGGACAGGTCATCTTTAGCAAGGGCTATGGCTTCGCCGACCGCGAGAACAAAATCCCCAATACGCCGCAGACCAAATTTCGGATTGCCTCCATCAGCAAGCAGTTCACGGCAATGGCGGTCCTGCTTTTGCAGGAGCAGGGCAAACTCAGCATAGAGGATAGCATCTGCAACCACATCACCGACTGCCCGGAAATTTTCAAGCCGGTAAAAATTCGTCACCTGCTCTCACAATCGGCCGGCCTTCCCAACACTACTGCGTATTCAATGCCGGGCGACCAGATGATTTCCAAGTCTGCCACGCTTTTCTTCCAGCCGGGTGAACAGTTCAAGTACCAGGATGTGACCTTTAACATAGCTGGAAGGATCATCGAAACTGTGTCTGGGCAATCCTATGCGGATTTTCTGAAACAGAATATCTTTGAGCCACTGGGGATGTCGAATTCGGGTGTGGACGACATGAAACAAACAGATCTGGCAATGGGCTACTCCAACGCTGAGGGAGATATCGCGTTACAGCCTATCCATGGCTTATTTGCAGAGGGGGCGATCTATTCCACCATAGAGGATATGTATCTCTGGGATCAGGCTTTGTACACGGATGAACTTCTGCCACAGTTTGCGCTCAAAGCCATGTTCACGCCTCAGATCGCAGTTCCTGACGGAGAGTATTATGGTTTTGATGGCAGCAAAGGCTGGAGTTACGGCTATGGCTGGTTCATTGCGCCCAAAGAACTGGGATATGTGATTCACGGCGGCATGTTGCCCGGCTATAGATCGGAAATCCGCCGTTACATGGACGATAAAGCAGTAATCATCCTTTTGACCAACCACGAAGCGGTTGACCTAACCAATACTTCAGAATCGATAGCTGGAAAATTATTAGGAAACAGAAAGTAATCATGCCTTCACTTTCCCACATCAAGCATCTCATCATCGATATGGACGGCGTCCTGTATCTGGGCGACCAACCCGCCCCGCGCCTGCAAGAGTTCTTCGCTTTTCTGCGCGAGCGTTCTCTTCGCTTTACTCTTGCCACAAACAACTCGACCCGCACGCCACAGGATTATGCCGCCAAGTTGGAACGCATGGGCGTCAAGATATCCCCGTCTGAAGTTCTGGTTTCGGGACAGGCAACGGCGCGATTCCTCGCCCGCGAATATCCGCGTGGGACTCGTGCCCACGTCTTCGGGATGCCCGCCCTGAAACAAGCCATGACCGAAGAAGGTTTTGTTTTGGCTGACGAAGATGTCCAACTGGTCGTCGCCAGCATGGACAGGGAAGTGACCTTCGAAAAGCTCAAGCGTGCCACCCTGTTGATTCGCAGCGGCGCCCGCTTTATCGCCACCAATCTCGACCCGACTAACCCCACTGAAGAAGGTCTCCTGCCCGGCACAGGGGCAATGATCGCTGCACTCGAAACCGCCTCCGAGACCAAGCCACAAGCCATCGGCAAGCCGGAGCCGACCATGTACCAACTGGCGATGGAGCAAATGGGTGCAAGTCCTGAAACCACAGCCGCCATCGGCGACCGCGCCGACACCGACATCCTCGGCGGCAAACGGGCTGGGATTACCACCATCTGCGTTTTGTCCGGCTCCTCCGACCGCGCCGAAGCCGAAGCTTTTGAAGCAGATATGATCTTCGATGACATCGCACACCTGTTGGAGACCTGGCAGCACATACTGATCAAGGAGTCCACACCATGAACGAACCCAAACAAATCGTATCCGCGCAGAACAGGCTGGGAGAAACCCCGATCTGGGAGCCTGAAGAGAAAGCCCTTTACTGGGTGGATTGGGGCGGACTGCCCTCCTGCCGCTTCGAGCCGGGAACGGAAAAATTCGAGACCTTCCCCACCGATGTGCCCGTGACCGCGCTGGCGCGCCGCGCTTCCGGGGGACTGATTGCCATTGCCCAGAACGGAATCTACGGGTGGGAACCAAAGAACAATCAATACAACCTGATCGTGGGTTCCACCCAGCCGACCCGGCCGGAGATTTTCTACAACGACGCCGCAGTGGACCGGCAGGGACGCCTGCTGGTGGGGACATTCAACATGGACGACCCTTTCTCGCCCGAAGGTTCGATTTATCGCCTGGACCCCGATGGGTCGCTCCACGAACTTGATTCGGGCTATGCCACTGCAAACGGAATCGGTTTCAGCCTGGACGGCAAAACAGTTTACGTGGCAGACCAGCGGAAATGGGAAATCATCGCTTTGGACTATGACTCAATCAAAGGGACGACCAGTAACCGTCGGATCTTTGCCACCATCCCTAAGGACGAAGGTCAGCCCGATGGGTTGATTGTCGACTCTGAAGGTTTCATCTGGAACGGTCACCAAGGCGGATGGAAACTCACCCGCTACGATCCCGATGGCAAGATCGAGCGCCAGATTCGTTTCCCCGTGCAACACGTCATTTCTTTTGCATTTGGCGGAAAAGACTTGGATGAACTCTTTGTCACAACCATGACTTGGGGTCTCGATGAAGAACAACGCAAAGGACAGCCCGGGGCTGGCGATTTGTTCTCCATCCATACCGGCGTCCATGGGCTGGTGGAACCTGCGTTTGCAGGGTAACTCAAAAAGGAGACAATATGAAATTCCTATCAATGGCTGAAATTTTACAGCCGTGCGTAAACCAGAATTGGGCAATTGGCGCCTACGATACCTGCAACCTGGAGATTACCCAAGCCATAGTGGATGCCTCGGCAATGGATCAGGCTCCTGCCATTATCATGATCTACCCCCATCACAACCCGCAGGTGGAATGGGGCACATTATTGAAAATCATCGAGGCGGAAGTCGAACGTGCAAACATCCCGGCGGCGCTGGTGCTCGACCATGCCAAGACCTTGGAACAAGTCGAATATGCGCTTGACCTTGGGTTCTCCGGCGTCATGATCGATGCCTCACTCTCGCCTTTGGAAGAGAATATCGCCATCACCCGCAAGGCAGTCGAACTTGCTCATGCAAAGGGCGCTTCTGTCGAAGCGGAGTTGGGTCACGTGGGCGTGGGGCTAGAGGTCAGTGAAGATGAACAGACCGCTCACTTGACCCGCGTGGACGAAGCGGAACGTTTTGTGAAGGAAACCGGCGTGGACGCCCTTGCCATCTCGATTGGGACATTGCACGGGTTATATCGTGGCACGCCCCACCTCGACTTCGAGCGGATTGCCCAACTGCGAGCCGCCTGCCCTATTCCGCTGGTGTTGCATGGCGGGTCTGCCAATCCCGACCCAGATTTGCGCCGCGCCATCGAACTCGGAATCGACAAGATCAACATCTGGACGGACATCCGCGTTCCGTTCCTGCAAACCGTGAAAGACAAGTTGGATGGTCCCATCAACAAGATCGAAGTACACGAGGCATTTGGCGCTGCACGGGCGGTGGCAACCGAAATTATCCGACAGAAGAACCAACTTCTCGGGGCGGTTGGCAAGGCTTCGCAATACAAGTAACCCACGTTGTAAATTGGAGACAGTCGATGGCTCAATATCTTTTGGGAATTGATAATGGCAATACGGTCTCAAAGGCCGCTTTGTTTGACCTGAAGGGCAGGGAGGTGGCTGTCGCCAGTTGCAAGGTCGAAACCGAGTATCCGCATCCCGGCTGGACCGAACGCAACATGGATGCCATGTGGCAAAGCACAGCCTGCGCGATCCGCGAAGTGATTGTCAAAGCAGGAGTCAAGCCGGAAGAGATCGCCGGTATTGGCAACACGGGACATGGCAACGGCCTGTATCTGCTGGATAAACAGGGAAAGCCCCTGCGGAACGGAATCCAATCCATGGATTCACGCGCCGCTGATGTGGTTACGGAATGGGGGCAGAACGGACTACATGCGCGCGTCTTCCCATTCACCATTCAATCCTTCTGGCCCGCCCAACCGAACGCGATCCTTGCCTGGCTCAAGAATCATGAGCCGCAAAACTACGAGCGTGTCGGCGCGATTTTGATGCCCAAGGACTATATCAAATATTGCTTGACGGGCGAGATCAGCGGCGACTTCACCGACATGAGCGCCACCAGCTTGATGGATGTTCGCGGGCAATGCTACTCCCGCGAACTGATGGACTTGTACGACCTCTCCGAAATTTTCGATGCCCTGCCTCCCCTGAAACAAAGCAGTGAGGTGATCGGGAGGGTGACCCCCGTCGCCGCACAGGAGACAGGGCTGGCGGTTGGTACTCCCGTGGTCGGCGGATTGTTCGATGTGGATGCCAGTGCCATCGGGGCGGGTGCGATTCACGTCAACCAGGCTTGTATCATCATGGGAAGCTGGAGCATTAACGAGGTCATCACCAAAGATCCGATTGTGGATCCCGACCTGTTCATGACCACGATCTTTGCAGATCCCGGCCTGTATCTCACCATCGAAGGTAGCGCCACATCCGCCACCAATTTGGAATGGTTTGTAAACCAGTGTTGTGGCGATGAACGCGCCGAGGCAAAACGGCGCGGCGTATCGGTTTATGAAATTTGCAGCGAGGAAGTGGCAAGCCTGCCGCCCGGCAGCACGAACGTGATTTTCCATCCATTCCTCTATGGCTCGAATGTCCAGCCGACGGCGCGGGCGGGATTCTACGGCGTGGCTGGCTGGCACACCCGCGCTCACTTGCTCCGCGCCTTGTACGAGGGAGTGGTATTTGGTCATTTAAGCCATGTCGAGAAGTTGCGAAAGGCGGGTGGACAGATTCATTCGGCGCGGCTGGCAGGCGGCGGGTCGCGCAGCACGGTCTGGTCGCAGATGTTTGCCGACACACTTCAAGTCCCGATGGAAATTTCGGATGGCAATGAACTGGGCGCGCGCGGAGCAGCCCTGTCTGCTGGAATTGGCGCAGGTATCTATCGTAATTACGAGGAAGCGGTTCGGGAGACGGTAAAAGTCGTCCGCGTGCATGAACCTATACCTGCAAATACGCCTCTCTACCTGGAGCGTTATGCCGAATATCAACGTCTTGCGGATGTGATGCAAACACCCTGGGAGGCGCTGAATCGGCTTGGTTGAAATGAACGATGTAGTCGAGCAGGTATTATCGGAGTTGACGGCTTGCATTCAACAGCTCCCCGCTGAAAGTTTAGCTCAGGCAGGCAGGTTGGTCGAATCCGCCTCCCGAGTTTTTGTAGCGGGCGCCGGGCGGAGCGGTTTGTGCATGAAAGCATTCGGGATGCGCCTGATGCACATGGGTAAGACCGTCCACGTGATTGGCGAAACCACCACACCAGCCATCACAGCGGGAGATTTGCTGGTCGTTGGGTCAGGCTCCGGGCAGACGTCCAGCCTGCTGGCAATGGCAAGACACGCGCAAAAACGGGGAGTCAAAATCCTGCTCTTCACAACTGATGCCGGCTCATCGCTGGCAGAGATAGCAGACCATCGTGTCGTCATCTCTGCGCCTTCATATCAGGCTTACCCAGGTGGACATAACCTGACTTCGGTTCAACCTCTGGGAACCTTGTTTGAACAGTCCATGTTGATTCTGTGCGACAGTCTCATCCTGGGGTTGATGCAAAGTACAGGGGTCAATGCAGTGCAAATGTTTGAGCGTCACGCCAATCTTGAATAATGGGAGATGATTTGATGGTTGAGACGACATCGGAGGAGCGGGTTTATCATGCTTTGCAAAGAAAGGAACCAGACTGTGTGCCACACTTCGAATGGTTGGTGTACCGTCGTATACCGGAGGCTCTTTGGCCGGGTTGCAAGGAACATAACGATTTTGCCGTACAAATGGGGCATGATGCCGTCATCGTTGACCCGATTTTCAGGAAGGAACGGATAAGCGAAAATCGCTGGCTTGATGTGATGGGACAACTTCCTATATCTATGGCTTGGGGCGCATCTCACAATAGCAAGGAACCACCTCCGAATACTTCCTGGGGGATGCCTTGGGCAGCGTGCGGTAATTGACCGACTCCGCTGGTGAAGTTGCCTTTGTCCAAAACTACGATCTGTATGGCGTTGTCCGCGACATTGCGTACTTGTCACCGGGCACTTCCACGGTGTATGGGTTCACAGGCGAGATGCAAGACGGGGATTTGGTGTACCTCGGGCTAGATATTACAACCCTTCATCTGGGAAGGGGGTAAAAAGTTGCCAGGCATAAATAAATATACATGAATCGAATGGATGACTTGGCGAGATACTCGCCAAGTCATCTTGTGGACATGCTGCTATACGCCTCGGCCTGCCAACCTGCTGTAATTCATCATAAACCCAACGCTTGACTCAGATATGGCTTTATGATATTCTGTAACTAAATTTACACGTGTAAGGTGACACGAGTAAATCAATAATTGCCATTAAGAATCAGGTGATAATTGAGATGAAGCGACCTACCCAGCAAGACGTAGCCAAACTAGCGGGTGTTTCCAGAGCGACTGTTTCGTATGTCCTGAACGGACAGACTAATGGACGTGTTCTTATATCAGAAGAAACCCACAAAAAGGTTACTAAAGCCATTGACGAACTTGGATATGTACCAGATGCCAGCGCGCAGGCATTGAGGACGGGCAATACAAAAAACATTGGGCTAATCATTCCCGATATGGACAATCCACATTTTTGGGAAAATGCCGATGGGGTGGAAAAAGAGGCTCTTGCATCGGGCTATAGATTGCTTTTATCAAGCATGGAGTTAAATATTGAATATGGCGAGGAACTATTTAAGGATTTGGCCCGCCAGCGGATAGATGGACTGATATTTACGGGGCAGCTTATTAACCGGTCTGAAAAGGTGCAAAAAACGCTGCGTCAATTTCAAAAGCGGCGAGTGCCCATTGTGGAGATTACCGATAGCACCGATCTTGACAATCATTTAGACCGCGTGTCATCGAATTATTATGCGGCCACCCAAGAAGTGATGAAGCATTTATTGTCTTTGGGGCATCGCCAAATTGGGTTTGTGCATGGTGTTCAGGCCCCTTTCCTGGCTGAAGACCGGTTTTTACCTTATCAGGAATGTCTTTTAGCAGCAGGGCTGCCAGTAGTGGAGGATTTGAACATCCGTTGCGGAACAACGATTCAGGATGGGTATCAAGCTGCTGAAAAACTCCTGCAACGCTCAATAAGACCTACCGCTCTGATTGCGATCAATGATCTATTGGCAATTGGCGTTATGCGGGCGGCTGCAGACGCCGGATTAAAAATTCCTCAAGATTTATCTGTCGTTGGATATGATGATATTCCCTTTGCCAGATATATGGTACCGCGTCTAACAACGGTCTCTAAAGATGCGGTCGGTCTTGGGCGAGAGGCGGTAAAGTTGGTATTGGCGCGTATTCAAGAACCTGATCGTCCGCAGCAGACGTTTACTCTCTTACCCCGCGTACTTATTCGTGAATCAACAGGCCCAGCCCCGCGGAAATCATGATATTGAGTCGGCAATATTTCAGTCACCCCAGATCTGTTGCTTTATCAGGGATGTCTAATAGGCATCAGATTTGTTTCAGTTGAAGAACAAGCCAGGTGACCAATTATTCATATGTAAAGGAGGCGCATGGAGAGAATATCTAAAAGATTTACCCCAAAAATAAGAAGCGTACACCGTTAGATTGGCATCCGGGGTGTACGCTTCAGGGTGAGACAGACCGCTTTATGCGGGTTAGCCTCATGCCTATTATACCTGTCAATTCAACTGCTCAATTTTTATAAGGAGAGAAAGAAATGTCCACAAAACGACTAAATCACCAGTTGGTTATTTTGATGGTGGTTATTCTAACAATCTCTGCTTGCGCTCCGGCTGCGACTCAGGCACCTACGGCGGAAGCTTCAGCTGCAACAGCAGCCCCGGTTGCAACCGAGCCAGCCGCAGCCGAACCCGTCACGCTGACCTACCTCGTCGACGACAGCGAGGCCAACCAAGCTTCGGCCAAAGCGCTTGCCGATGCCTACACAGCACTCCATCCTAATGTGACTATCAACGTCGAGAGCCGACCAGGGGGTACCGAAGGTGACAATATCGTCAAGACCCGCCTTGCAACAGGAGAAATGACCGACATCTTCTGGTATAACTCCGGCTCATTGCTTCAGGCTCTGAATCCGTCCGACACGCTCATCGACCTCTCGAATGAGCCGTTCATTGACAACATCGTCGAGTCGTTTCTCCCCACTGTGTCGCAGAATGGGGGAGTCTTTGGCGTGCCGAGTCAGACGGCCATGGGCGGCGGTATCCTCTACAACAAAAAGATCTATGCAGACCTTGGGTTAAGTGTGCCAACGACCTGGGCGGAATTCGAAGCGAACAACGAAGCGATCAAGGCAGCCGGTATCGCACCGCTCATTGCGACATATGATGGCACTTCCACGTGGACTTCCCAACTGTTCGTGCTCGCTGATTACTACAATGTCGAGCAAGCCTATCCGACTTTTGCTGCCGACTATACCGCTAACAAGGCCAAGTACGCCACAATTCCTGAGGCGAACGCAGGTTTCGACCACCTGCAGGAAGCTTTCGAGAAGAATTGGTACCAGCCAGACTATGCAACTACAACATTCGAACAAGGATTACAACTGCTCGCAGACGGTGAGGGCGCCCATTACCCAATGCTGACGTTTGCGCTGTCCACCATCGCGGCTAACTCGCCCGACAAGGTGAACGACATCGGCTTCTTCGCCGTGCCTGGGATGGATGCAACTAAGAATGGCACGACAATCTGGATGCCAGCCGCCACCTACATTCCCAAGACTACCAAAAACCCTGATGTGGCCAAGGACTTCCTGGGTTTCATCGCCTCGACTGCCGGCGTTGACGCGCTCAATGCTGCCGTCGCGCCCACAGGCCCATACGTCATCAAGGGCGCAACGCTCCCCGACTCAGTCCTTCCAGCCGTGAAAGATGTCGCCGCATACATTGAAGCAGGGAAATCCGCACCCGCGCTTGAATTCCTATCTCCAATTAAGGGTCCATCCCTTGAGCAAATCTGCATTGCTGTTGGGACCGGCCAGATAAACGCAGCAACTGCGGCAACAGATTATGACGAGGATGTTAAGAAACAGGCACAGCAACTCGGTCTGCCGGGCTGGGATAACTAGCTTGTCTTGAAGAACATTACTCTTCTTCTTGACGTTCTTCGAGACTATTTTTCTGAGGGCCGGCGGGCGCTTGCCACCCTGGCCCTCAGATCATCAGGTTCCCTGATGGCAAAGGATGTTAGCGAGGTATCATGTTAAACGGTAGATCACGCGCGGTCTTGCGGACATATCCTAATTGGTTTTATCTTCCGGCAGCAATCGTGTTCGGTGTGTTCTTCATCGTGCCTACGGCGATGGCGTTCTACTTCAGCCTGACCCGCTGGACGCTGTTCAACGCAACGTTTATCGGATTTGACAACTACGTCTTGTTCCTGGGCGATGCCCGACTCATGGCTGGGCTGCGTAACACACTCATTTATGCCGTGATGACGAGCGGACTCAAAGTTATCATCTCGCTCCCTCTTGCCATGCTGCTCACCTCGAACATCCGGCTCAAGGGGCTTTTCCGAGGCATCATCTTCTTTCCCGTGCTCGTAAGTACAGTCGCAGTTGGGATCACGTTCTCCGTGCTCATGCAGCCATCCGTAGGTCTCATCAACACAGTCCTCGGATTCTTCGGACTCCCACAGCCACAATGGCTGGGGAACCCGGATCTCGCTCTCTACTCGGTGGCATTGGTGGACGTATGGAAGGGCATTGGTATAGCAATGGTGATTTTTATGGCGGGCATATTGTCGATCCCGGAGGATTACTTCGACACAGCACGCCTCGAGGGCGGAACATGGGTAAAGTTCCGCCACGTGATCATTCCACTGTCTCGTAACGCGACCTTCACAGTCATTCTATTATCGTTTATCGGCGGGCTGCGGACATTCGACTTGATCTGGACCATGACACGCGGCGGACCCGGCTTCGCGTCTGACGTGCTTACCTCGGTGATCTACAAGGAGTATCAGGCAGGGTTTTATGGTTTATCAACCGCTGGTAATGTCGTTCTCTTCATTCTTGTCACGCTCATCGTGTATCCGCTGGCGCGCTTCTTCAATCGTCAGGAGATCGAACTATGAGAGTCCGCAAATTCATTGCGAGTGTCTGGCTGGATGCTGTATCTTTCATTGTCATCAGCATTGTTTTTGTTGTGCCGTTCATATTCATTTTTCTGACCGCATCCAAGACACGCCCGGAAGCGGCCCTCTTTCAGTTCAGTTGGCCGAGCAAGTTTCAACTGATCGAGAACCTCCGGGAAGTCATGATATTTGGCGACTATCGTATGTTCCGAGCGCTGTGGAACAGCACGATCCTGACCGTGGGTTCAGTTACGCTGATCGTCTTGATCTCTGCACTTGTCGCCTTCGTAATGCAGCGCCGCCCAGATCGGATGGCTTCAGTTGTCAGTTCATTTATGCTTGCAGGACTCGTTATTCCTCCCGCTGTCGTGCCAACGATCTTCCTTCTGCAGTGGCTTGGTCTCTACAAGACACTCCTCGGTATGATCATGATCGAAGTCGCATTCACTTTGCCTTTCGCAACCTTAATTCTCCGTGCGTTCATGGGGACCATTCCCAGAGAAATAGATGAGGCTGCGATCCTGGATGGTGCATCTCCATTGCGCGTGTTCTTCTCCATCATTCTGCCGCTTTTGCAACCAGCTATTATCACGGTGATCGTCACCTCATCTGTTGGTATCTATAACGACTTTGTCGGACCGCTCTATTTTCTGCCTGGCTCGGAGAACGTTACCGCACAACTGACGTTATACAGCTTTATAAGCCAGTTCAGCTCAAAGTGGAACCTGCTCTTTGCGGATGTGATCATCGTCACCATTCCGCCTCTCATTATGTTCATATTCTTCCAACGACAACTCGTTTCAGGTATGACGAAGGGCGCAGTCAAAGGTTGAGATTGAAAAATAAAATACATTGGATAATAAAATGACTTCAACAACTACATTGAATGTACGCATTGAACATCTTCGCGAGACCTTGGGTATCGGTATGGCTCAGCCCAGGTTGTCCTGGATGATTAACACGGAGAGCCGTAAATGGCATCAATCTGCATATGAGATTGAATCATACGATACCAGCGGCAAACTGCGCGGTCAAACCGGGAAAATTGAATCCGATCAATCGGTGTTGGTAGCGTGGCCTTTCGAGCCGCTTCCTTCCCGGGAACAGCTTTCTGTTCGGGTGCGTGTCTGGGGGAGGGATGGCAATGCTTCGGAGTGGAGTGACGCTGTTTCTCTTGAAGTTGGATTGCTCTCCGCTTCTGATTGGAACGCCAGATTCATTTCCCCTGCATGGGATGAAAATACCTCGAAATCAAATCCATCCCCATATCTGCGCCGCGAGTTTGACCTTCGCGCAGGGATTAAGTCGGCCCGGCTGTACATCACTTCCCTTGGAGTGTATGAAGCCGAGTTAAACGGAAACGCCGTCAGTGACCATGTGCTTTCTCCCGGCTGGACGGTCTATGATCAGCGCTTACGCTATCAAACTTTCGATGTGACCGGAATGCTGAACGAGGGGCGAAATGCATTCGGCGCAGTTTTGGGGGATGGCTGGTTCCGCGGCCGCATCGGCTTTGCGGCAGGACGACGAAATATTTACGGCGAACACCTTGCATTGCTGGCTCAATTGGAAGTCCAATATACAGATGGCTCCAGCGAACGCATCATCACGGATGACGCACAGGCGTGGCGCGCAGCCACCGGTCCCATCCTCATGAACAGCCTCTATGACGGAGAAACATACGATGCCCGCCTCGAACATTCAGGGTGGACTATGCCCGGATTTGATGATTCAGCCTGGAGTCCCGTTCGCGCGCTTGATTGGGATATAAAGACCCTCGCAGCGCCGCTTAGCCCTCCAGTCCGCCGAATCGAAAAGATAGCACCTGTTTCCATCGCTCAATCCCCATCTGGCAAAACAATCGTGGATTTTGGTCAGAACCTCGTAGGCTGGCTGTCCATCAAAGTGCAGGGGTCTGCAGGGCACACAGTTACGTTGCGTCACGCTGAAGTGCTGGAAAATGGCGAGCTGGGCACACGTCCTCTCCGTTTTGCTGAGGCAACCGACCGTTATACATTGCGAGGTGAAGGGATAGAAACCTGGGAACCGCGCTTTACCTTCCATGGTTTTCGCTATGCGGAAGTAAACGATTGGCCCGATGATTTGAATCCACAGGACATTACTGCGGTTGTATTGCATTCGGACTTGGAACGAACGGGTTGGTTTGAGTCTTCTGATAAATTGCTTAATCAATTGCATGAGAACGTGATCTGGGGTATGCGCGGCAATTTTCTGGATATCCCTACAGACTGTCCGCAGCGCGATGAACGCCTGGGTTGGACAGGCGATCTACAAGTGTTTTCTCCGACAGCATCATTCTTATATGATGTCAGCGGTTTTCTCCAATCCTGGTTGAAGGACCTGGCGGTCGAACAACTCAAGGCAGGCGGTAGTGTGCCGCCTGTGATTCCCAATGCTTTAGGCAATAATTTTGGTGGCGCGGCGGCGTGGGCAGATGCTGCAACAGTTGTCCCTTGGGTCATGTATCAACGGTTTGGCGATAAAGGTATCCTGGCAGACCAGTTTGAAAGTATGCGTGCCTGGGTTGACTATATTTCCGCTGTGGCAGGAGAAAGTCGTCTTTGGGATACCGGATTCCAATTTGGGGACTGGCTTGACCCCACCGCTCCACCTGACAAACCCGCGCAGGCGCGCACTGACAAAGCGATAATTGCCAGCGCCTACTTCGTTTATTCTGCAGATCTGACAGCGCGGGCGGCTGAAGTGCTTGGACTTAGGGATGAGCAAAAGAAATATCTTGCTCTGGCAGCCGAAGCACGGGCGGCTTTTGTGCGCGAATACATCACGCCCTCTGGTCGTCTGATGAGCGATGCCGAAACCGCGTATGCTCTTGCTCTCACCTTTGACTTGCTGCCCTCAGCTGAACAACGCCAGCGCGCCGGTGATCGATTGAATGAGTTGGTGCGTGAGAGCGGTTATCACATCCGCACTGGATTTGTGGGTACTCCAATAATCAGCGATGCGTTGTGCAACACCGGTCACTATGTGGCAGCGTATCGCCTCTTGATGCAACAGGAATGTCCTTCATGGCTTTACCCGGTAACGATGGGTGCAACTACTATTTGGGAACGCTGGGATAGCATGCTCCCGGATGGTTCGATCAATCCCGGCGAAATGACCTCCTTCAATCATTATGCCCTCGGCGCTGTAGCCGATTGGATGCATCGGACGATTGGCGGTCTGTCTCCGACCGAGCCTGGTTACCGCCGCATCGAGATTCATCCCCGCCCGGGCGGTGGGATCACCCACGCCCGGGCCCGGCATCTCACTCCCTATGGCATGGCAGAATCCGCATGGAAAATCGCAGACGGAAAATTCGACCTCGATGTCACTATCCCAGCGAATACGAATGCACTGGTTATTCTTCCAGACGGTGAACGAATCGAAGTTGGTTCTGGAACATGGCATTGGTCAGTTCCCTATCAAGATCCGGATGCGCGCGGTCCATTCACTGTGGATGATCTGGCTGGCGACATCATGAGCAGCCCTGTTGCCAGCAACGCTATCATGGATATACTAGTACGCGCCGGAGCGCCGGACTTCCTCCGAGCAGTGATTTTTGGTGAACGAAACATCCCCTTGCGTCAATCGCTCCACATGCTACCGAATTATGATGATGCGGTGAAAATGATGAATGATGCTCTAACGAATTTAGGCTCTACCGTTCCCCGTGTGAAGATTCAGGCAAACTAATTTTTTCCTAAGTTTGCGATTCTATTTCACGCAAATTACCCGCCTCTCCGGCAAACTGCTGGATGGGGATAAAAAGCGGCACGAGTAACTGATATATGTGAATCACAAAACGACTTGGTGAGTCCTTCGCCAAGTCGTTTTGTGGCCATACCATACAAAACCGGCATGTTTTATTACGTCACAGATTGAAACCCTTCCCCAACCCCACCACTCGCTGGGTCTCGGTACGCCTTGCAAAAACAGGCAGAGCTACTCGACCATCAGATCGGGTGTTATGTCCCCCGTCCCTACCCTTCCTCCCCCATCCTGCAGAGCAGGATGGGGGAGGTGCCTACATAGCAGGCGGAGGGTCGGAGGCGCAAAGCAAGCCTGTGATAAAATTTGATTCAGAGAATTTGAGATGGCGCGGACCATTGCAGATTTGGCAGAGAGCGAGAAAATTCAATCCGCACATCTGGGGGGCGCTGCAATATTGTCCGAAGTTGATGCACAGCACGATGTGATGGGGCGGGGGAACAACTGTAAAATTCCTTAGCTTTACTGTCAACGGTTGCTCAACAATTCTTCACACAACCTTACCCCTGCCATCGCATCCGGCGTCCAGTGGTCTGCGCCAACATATTGGCGAATTTGGTCGTCGATCATGCCGCCGCCGATGATAATAGGGAATGTCAGCTTGTGTTTATGTGCTTCGTTTCGTAATGCCGTGATGGTTTCCTTCATCATCTCAAAAGAGGCGGTGATGAGACCCGATAGCCCCACAATGTCAGGCTTTGTTTCGATTGCTTTGGCGGCAAATACGTCCGGCCTGACATCCACTCCCAGGTCGATGACATCGAAGCCGTGACAGGAGAGCAGCATCCCAAATATGTTTTTCCCAATATCGTGAATGTCACCCGAGACCGTGCCCACCAGTACGCGTCCCAACATTTTTCCATCTGACGGCTGGATCAAAAACGGTTGGACAAGTTCGACAACCTCACGCAAGATCTCGCCCGACATGATGAGTCCGGCGACAAAATATTCGCCCCTTTCATAACGCAGACCGACTTCACGCATTCCTTCATTGCACTCATTGATAATTTGAAGCGGCTCATCGCCCATGTCCAGGCGTTGTTGAACAAGTTTAAGTACGGTGTCTTCCTCCAAGTCTGCGACTAGTCGGGAAAGCTGATTTGTGGTGGGTGAGGAATTGCTCATGAGAATAATTATCCTTCCAGAAGCCCTACCTGTGTGATGAAGCGCAGGAGATCGTTGCGCCCAATGAACCAGCCCCAACTGATCGGTTTGTTGTCAAAGTCGTAGAAGAGATGCTCGAAACAGAATGCCGCCCTGGGTTGCTCGACTTGCAACAACTGGGCTTCCTCTTCGTTCAGCAGGGTGGCTTCGAGGCTGATATCCCCATGCTTGAGGATGGTCTCCCCGGTCCCGCTGAAGAGATGTCGCAGGGCGGTGACTTCCAATTCGGCTTCGACGATGGGGCGGGTGGGATCATAGACGAGGTACTCGCGATGGTATAGCACGGGCAGGTTTTCGGTCCGTAAAATGCGGCGGATGTAGACGGTGCGTTGCCCGGGGGGAATTGCCAGTTTGCGCGCCACGCGTTCATCGGCTCTCACGATTCTTGCCTCCAGCACATTAACGGAGGTGTGTTCCGCATCATTCAATATTTCCTGTAATTTTTTTAAATGGAAGGTGGCTTCACCCATTGCGATGGGTTTTACAAAGGTGCCTCGCCCCTGTTCGGCAATCACAATACCCTGATCCGCCAGAGAATTAATCGCCCTGCGAACGGTCATTGGGCTGACGCCGTATCGTTTGCATATCTGGGCTTCGGAAGGTAGCTGGTTGCCGGGACGCAACAAACCGGCCGCCATGCTCTGGCGCAGGATGTTTGCTAATTGGGCATAGGCAGGCTCGTATGAACTGCGGTCGATGGAAGCAGTCTGTTGTAAGATCTGTCCGTTGGGTTTTTGCGCCATTTTTTCGAAAAAACAGGGAAGGTGACATTTGTCACTTGAACACTTCCCTATATAAGTGTATAAATTTATCGTCCATACCGATTGTATCACGCTTGGCTATTTCCTGATATGAAATTTCAGTGAACACTTCCCCCGCCCCTGATCGTTGGAATCATTTGTACTCTGCGCACCGCCGGGTGATTGCCTGCGCAACCGTGATCGAGGAAATGCTGCCTTTCCTTCCAGACGATGTGCCGCATGAGGTACTTGATTTCGGCCTGCACATTAATCCAGCGGAACTGAAAAAGGTTTTACAGGAAAAGATAGACGAAGCCAGTCGGAGTGCCGATGTGTTGCTGCTGGGTTATGGACTGTGCTCAATGGCTGTGGTGGGACTCAAAGCCACAACCGCCACGCTGGTTATCCCCCGTACTGATGATTGCATCGGCATATTCCTGGGTTCGTGCAATGCCTACAAGGAACAGTCAAGGAAGGAACCCGGCACATACTACCTCACCAAAGGGTGGATCGAGGCAGGCGATACTCCCTTCGAAGAACATAAGTTATTGGTCGAAAAATATGGGGAAGCCAGGGCGGAACGCATGACCGGGCTCCTGCTCAAGAATTACAGGCGCCTCGCTTTTATCGATACGGGTGTGTATGAAATCGAGCGCTACCGGGAATATGCGCGCAAAACCGCCGAAAAATTCGGACTGCGCTTCGAAGAGATTCAGGGTTCACCTGCATTCGTCAAAAAGATGATATTCGGTCCCTGGGACGGCGAATTCGTGGTCACAGCCCCGGGAGAGACCGTATCGTATCAAGATTTTGCCAATCGTTAATACGGCTCTTATTTAAAGCCTTTGGTTCCTTTTCATCAGGAGAAAAAATGAAAATCATCGGAGAAAAGATCAATGGAACCCGCAAGCGTGTGGCGCAGGCGATTGCTGAACGGGATGCGGGATTCATCAAGGACCTGGCGCGGAAACAGGCCGAGGCTGGGTCCACCTGGTTGGATGTGAACGCAGGCACACATCCGGATAAAGAACCGGATGACCTGATCTGGATGATCGAGAACATCCAATCTGTGGTGGATATCCCATTGTCGCTCGACAGCGCCAACCCCAAATCTCTCGAGATTGCGATCAAGGCTGTGAACAAAACTCCCATGATTAATTCGATCAGCGGCGAACCGGAGCGCCTGGAGAAGATTCTGCCCATCGTTGCTGAACATGGCTGTGATGTGGTCGCGTTGGCAATGGATGAAAAGAAAATCCCCGAAACATTCGACAAACGCATGGAAGTGATCGAAAAGGTGTTGGGATCGACTCGTGCGGCTGGCGTGCCGGACAACAAAGTGTATGTTGACCCTCTGGCCATGACCATTGCCACCATGAACCAAAGCGCTGTGATCGCCTGTGACACCATCCGCGCCGTGCATGCGAAATACCCGGACGTGCATTTCACAATGGGCTTGAGCAACATTTCCTTTGGACTGCCAGCCCGCAAGCAGGTAAACCGCGGACTGTTGATCCTGGCGATGCAGGCGGGACTGGATAGCGCCATTCTCGACCCTTTGGACAAGGAATTGCAGGCAGCGATCGTCACCACTGAACTTCTGCTCGGGAAAGACAAGCACTGCCTGAACTACATCCGCGCCTCACGCAAGGGCATCTTCGACAAGCCTGCTGAATAGCCGATGCGATACACCGTCCCGACACTTGCGTCGTACGCCAGTGCGGTGAGGGTTAGTTTTCCGAAAAAGGTTTTCGTGGAAACTTTCGGGACGTTTAAAATTTGAAATCCATTTCAAAGGAGAAACCATGTCAAAGGAACTGATAGAAGCCATCACAGAAATGCGGGAAGGTGACGCCGTGGAGATCACGAGGAAGTTGCTCGATTCAGGCGCTGACCCGGTGCGGATCCTGGATGCGTGCCGCGAAGCGATGGGCATCATCGGCAAGCGTTTCGAAACCGGGGAGAGCTTCATCCCGGAGTTGATGTTGGCCGGGGAAATCCTTGGTCAGATTTCCGCTGTCGTCAAGCCGCGCATCAAGCAGTCGGGCGAGACCAAGAAACTCGGCAAGGTTGTGCTGGGAACCGTGCAGGGCGATATCCACGACATCGCCAAGGACATCGTCGGCTTCATGCTCGATATCAACGGTTTCGAAGTGACCGATCTTGGTGTGGATGTACCGCCTGCCAAGTTCGTCGAAACAGTTAAACAGACTGGAGCCAAGATCGTCGGGTTGAGCGGGTTCCTGACGTTGGCCTTCGACCCGATGAAGTTCACAGTTCAGGCTTTGAAGGACGCCGGGTTGACCGATGTCAAAGTGATGATCGGCGGCGGACAGGTTGACGAGAATATCCGCCAGTACACCGGCGCGGACGCCTATGGCAAGGACGCCATGGCTGCCGTCGCCCTCGCCAAAAGCTGGGCATAGGAGTGTGAACCATGTTTGTCAGACCCGATAATTGGAATCAACTTTCCCCGCTCGAAAGACGAAAAGCGCGTCTTGATGCATGGCAGAATGTCCCGGTACAGTTTGTCAGCCCGGAAGCGGAAGCAAACTACAAAGAGCGTATTGGACGCCTGCGCAAAATCTACGATATGGAGCCGCATGACCGCCCCATAGCCGATCCTTTCATGGGCGCCAATGAATATGTCGTGCGCCGCAAAGGGTTTCAAGGCAGGGATATCATTTACAACCATGAAAAACTACGGGAACCTGTCCTGGAATTCCATCGAGAATTCAAACCGGATGTGTCAGTTGGTGTGATGCCGTATCCTGGCAAATCCTGGGATATTTTGGATTTCAAGTTGTATCTCTGGGGTGGTCAGAAACTGCCCGATAATTTAGCCATCCAGGCGGTTGAAGGCGAGTACATGCGGGCCGATGAATATAAGGATTTCATTGCCGACCCGACCGCTTTCTGGCTCAAACAGTACTTGCCGCGCGCTTATGGCGCATTAGCCCCACTGGCCATGCTTCCAGACTTCCCACGCATTTCGGAAAGCATAGACACCATCGATTTGCTGGTTCCGTTTGGGTTGCCGCCCTTCCAGGAAATGCTCCACAAAATGATGGAAGCCGGAAACGAGTTGATGAAGACGTTGGGCGCAATCGGTCAGACCGGCGGCATGGTCGCAGCCGAAGGTTTCCCCGGCATGGGCTTGAATATCGTCAAGACCCCATTCGACTATCTTGGCGACACCCTGCGCGGCACCAAGGGCATCCTGATGGATATGTATCGCCACCCGAAGGATTTGCTGGCAGCCACCGAAGCTTATGTGCCTGTCCTGATCAAGTCCATCATCGGCGCCAGCGACCGCACCGGCGCTCCTTGCGCGATGTACGTACTGCACAAAGGCGCGGATGGTTTCATGTCCCAGGAGCAGTTCGAGAAGTTCTATTGGCCCACCTGGAAGCAGGTCATGATGGCGCTGTACGAAGAGGGCGTCACCAGTTACCTGTTCATCGAAGGTTCCTACAACACCCGCCTGGAATATCTGGCGCAGATGCCCGAAAAATCGCTGGTCTGCCATTTCGACAAGAGCGACATGAAGCGGGTGAAGGAAGTCCTGGGTGACAAATACATCATCGCCGGGAATGTCCCCGCCTCGCTGATGGCTGCCGGCACAACCGATGAAGTTCGCGCTTATTGCGCCGGCTTGATGGATTTGTTCGCAGATTTACCGGCTTATATCATGGCTCATGGTTGCTACTTCGAAAATACCACCGACGAAAAGCTTCGCGCCTTCATGGATTCAGTCAAAAAGTAGATGGAGCGTCCTCGACAATTGTAGATTTCGAAAACGTCTCGAAGATTTCTTCGGGACGTTGGTTTTAGATTCCGTTTTTCAAACCCATTGGGTTAAATATACACAAATAAGAAAATAGGAGAAACTTAATGGCTCAAACACAAGCTTCACCCGTCGATCAGGGAACGGACTCAAGAAAGGTCGCCATTGGCTTGTGGGCCGTCTTCATTGCCTATTTCGCGCCTTACTTCTTTTTAAACGGTATTAACATCGCTCAGCCCAACATGGTCGAGGAATTCAAAGGCATGGCGCTGTTTGCCTGGTTGATCGCCCTGCCTGCGCTCGGCTCGGCGGTCGCCGCGCTTTTATTCGGAAAATTATCCGACATGTACGGACGTCGTGCCATCCTGCTTATTTCGCTGGGGCTGTTTTTGGTGGGCGCCATCCTTTCCATCATCAGCACTTCAATGAACTTTGCCATTGTGGCTCGTGTTGTCCTTGCCTTGGGACAGGGGGCCATCGCTCCGATGTGCTTCTAGGTCATCGGTGACCTTTTCGAGTCGGCCGCGCGCGCGAAATGGAGCGGCATGCTCAACCTGCCCGCCGGTATTGCCGCGACCATCGCCCCCACCCTGGGTGGCATCATCACTGATGGTAGCATGGGGTGGCGTGGTTTATTCTGGATTTGTGTGCCGATTGTGTTGATTTCCGGCGGACTGGTCGCAGCCGGCATCCCCGGGCGCACACAAAAAGTCGAGCAAAGAGTGGACACCCTGGGTGTCATTGTGATGGTCATCGCTTCCGCGACGCTCATCTTTGGCTTTTCATGGGTTGGCGCGCCAGGAAAAGTTGGATTGGGAATCGGCATGATCGCGTCTTCTGTGGTCGCCTGGATTGGCTTCATCATGGTCGAAAAGAAAGCCAAAGCCCCCATCCTCGACTTGCAGGTGCTTTTCAATCGTACATTTATCACCGCCGCAGGTGCTGGCTTTATGTCTTTGTTTGGTTTGCTGGGCGTGATGATTTACTCGCCGATCTTCGCCCAAAATGTGATGGCCGTCAGCCCTACCGTCAGCGGCTCAATGCTGACTCCTTTCAGCATGCTGATGGCTTTCATGGGCGTCCCGGCGGGATTCTTGATGGCCAAGACCAGGAAATACAAATGGATGTATATCGCTGGCTATGCCATTCTCACCGTCGCCATGTTCGTCATGTGGCAATTCACTGCGGAAACACCAATCTGGCTCTTTGTTTTGATAACAGCTCTGGTCGGCTTCGGTAACAGCGTCATGCCCACCATCAACACATTGGTGGCGCAGTTTGCAGTCCCCAGGCGTTTACTGGGTGTGTCCATTGGTGCGATGTTCTTCTTTGTCATGATGGGTATGGCCATCGCCCCTGCCATTCTGGGTCTGGTCCAGAACAGCGCTCCTGATCTCGAAGACGGGTTGAAGCTGATCTTCCTTGTTGGCGCCATCGGCATGGCCGCTTCGCTGCTTATGGTCATCACCATTCCCGAAGTCTCGATGGATGTGGAAGTAGCAGATAAACAAGCGGCACTCATAGAATCGCCGCCTTGAGCCACGGAGTCAAGCGCGACTCCGTGGCTTTATATCAAAAAAACAATCCCCGACTTTGATGTTCGAAACAGTGCCTGCGTCCTACTCCTTCGAAGGTCGTTTATACATTCCGAGACCGGGCTTGTAGGTCTTGTCGTCAAGGAATTGTTTAATGCCTTCTTCACGCTCTTCCCCCGCGAGGAACCAAAGCTGCTCCTGCTTGGTTATAAGATATTCCTCTGACATATCCCAGTCGAGTTCTTGCACTCTCTTGAAGGCGTCTTTGGCCGCCTTTAGGACAGCGGGGCTTTTCTCCAGAAGGATATCTGCCAATTCGCGGACGCGTTCACGCAGTTTTTCCTGGGGCACCGCTTCGTTGACCAGTCCCATTTCCGCGGCCTTACGTCCGTCGAACAACTCGCCAGTCATGACATAATAAAGTCCGTCGCGAGTCCGCATCGTTTCGGCCACGGCCCGGCTTACATTACCAGCCGGGAGGATGCCCCAGTTGACTTCGGACAAACCGAATTTTGCTTCCTCGGCGGCGATGGCAAGATCGCAGGATACCACAGGCAGAAAAGCCCCGCCAAAGCACCACCCATTCACCATCGCAATGGTAGGTTTCATAAAATATCTCAACCGGCGCCACTGCCATTCATAGTTGAGTCGACGCACTTTCAGGTTCACACTGCGTGGCTGGTCCTTCATATCCCGGAAATACTCTTTGATGTCCATGCCTGCAGAGAAAGCCGTCCCTTCCCCTGTCAGAACCATCACGCCACAGCGATCGTCGGCCTCGACCTCGTCGAATATCTCCAACATACGAAGACTCAACGCCGGGCTGAGCGCATTTCGCTTTTCCGGCCGATTTAGAATGACCCACGCCACTCCATTATCGTATTCGAGCCGAACTAGATTCTTGTCCACTTCCGAAGTATTGAATGCCATAATCTCATTCTCCTGTTTATCTATGGGTATGGGCAGTATAAGCCTTTGCAATAGGCATGGGACATCACCCGCCAGAGGCTGGCGGCAGGATCAGAACTTCATCCCCCTCTTTCAGAGGTGTTTCCAAGCCTTCAAGAAAGTCAATGGTCTGACCGTTGACCATGATCCGCACATAAGGAAGAACAGCACCACCATCGGGATGAAAAAGGCGGGTGGAAAGCTTGTTGCCCCACCTTTTTCTCATGTATGTCAAAAAATCCTCGACCGTCGACCCGTGGGGAAGCTCGATCTCCGTCAGTCTTTGGCCGATTACTTCTTTAATTCCCAAAATAGTGTGCAGTGTAATTTTCATTTCGTGAAAACCTATAACCCGAGTGCATCCGCAACATACGCCAACCGTAGAGCGGTCAATTTTGCCCGGGTTGGCGTACCTGTTTTCACGTCCCAACCCCGCAATGAGTAATACTCATCAAGCATCGTATCCAAGTCGTTCCTGCTGATTACCTGCCCCTTGGAAGAACCGGCTTTCAGAGGTTCGGTCATCAACCTCTCGGGTAAGGTATCGTCGGCACGAGTGAAACCTTCTCGCACATTGAAGGCCTTGGCGAGGTTGTTGACCCGTTCCCCCGCTTCCAGTACCTCTTCCGGAGTAAAACTTAAGCCGGTCACGGCCTCCATCAGGCTGGCCGTGTTCTGGCAGGCGGTGGCAGGGACAGCCATGTCCAGGAGGAAAGCGCACATCGGGGCACAATCCAGGGTGGCTGTTCGGACATCCTGGTTCCAGATTGTGAGCTTTCCTTTGTTTTCAATGGCGAGGCGGTCTACTTCCCAAGGGACAGGGACGCCAAAGACCTCCTGGAAAGCATAGCCCCTGCAATGATCGGCCCCCGTATAAGATGTGGCAAAGCCAAGACCGTGGCCTTTCAGCCCTCGCACATCATAGCCGGGAAGCTCAAGCCCCTTGATCTGCATGGCGTATTTCTCAGCACCTTTCCCTATCTTCTTCGCTGCGGCAAGACTGCCATCGGCAAGCAGGTCGCCTAACAAGCCATCACGGTAAGCGATCTTGCGCAGAACTTTTATCATGGCTTCATCGTTGCCAAAACGCAGGTCGATGCCTTCCGTTTCATCGAGTGTAAGAATACCCCTTTCGAAGAGTTCCATGGCGAAACTAATAGTCACGCCTGCGGAGATGGAGTCAAGTCCCAGTTCGTCGGCAAGGCGGTCGGCAGCGACGATGGGATCGATCTCGTCTATGCCGACGCCACTTCCAAAGGAATAAACTGTTTCGAAATCGGGACCTTCGCTAAGGATGCCGGCGTACTCACCCGTCTGGGCAAGCTTCAACTGGCTGCAGCCAACGGGACAGTCGTGACAATGTTCCCTGCCAACTTTTCGGGTAGCCTGCGCCTCCCGGCCGATCCCTTCCACGGGAACGAATTCACCTGTTTCAGACCAGTTCTTTGCCGGAAGGACGCCCATGGCGCCGGTGAGATCAGCAACCATGGGCGTGCCATGTTGAGAAAACTCCGAATAGAGCACGGGGCTTTCCTTGAAAGCCTTGAGCAGCGCGGTACGGGCTGTACTGTATTTCTCCTTTGATGCGATGTCCACGGGATCGGTTCCGCGGATCGCAATTGCTTTCAAGTTCTTCGATCCCATGACAGCGCCGAGGCCTTTGCGCCCAACGGCCCTGCGTTCATTGATCATGCCGGCGATCTTGCTCAGGTGCTCTCCCGCGGGCCCGATACAGCAGACCCGTACGTTCTGGTCGTGCAACTCATCTTTAATGATCTGTTGGCAATCGGATGTGAGGGTTCCCCAGCAATGACTGGCATTATGGAACCGTACATCCTTCCCCTTGATGGCGACATATGTCGGTTTGTCCGCCTTGCCTTCTATGATGATTGCGTCCCATCCGGCAAATTTCATCTCTGCGGGAAATTGCCCTCCCGACAGAGCCATACCCACAGCGCCAGTGAGAGGCGACTTTCCGGTCACAGCCATCCGGCTCGCGGAAGGAATGCCAGCTCCCGTGAAGGGTCCCGGAGCGAAAATTAGCTTATTGTCAGGTCCGAGGGGATCTGTACCTGGCTTTACCTCATCAAAAAGGTACTTTATGCCAAAACCTGATCCACCGATGAAATCTCGCGCCATTTCCTCCGACAGCGGTTCCTCTTTTGCCGTCTTGTTGCTGAGATTGATGCGAAGTATCCTACCAGCATATCCTCCAGAATACATCTTCGGCCTCCTTTTGGGTGATTCTAAGAAAAAACTAAAGGGTTGATTGGACTTGTAGTGCTGACGCAACTTTGCTGTTACGATATCTAGATTATGTTTACAGTTTTCAACTCTCTCAGCCTTCGCGGTCCAAAACCCATGTACTTAAGGTAGATGTGCTCATTGTCGTAGCCGACCGGCCGGCACACCCACTTTGTTCTTATGGGTGTTTCTGTCAGTTTGTACTGTCCCTGGGCGACGATGATCTCTCCATAGACAGGGTCACTCACTGGAGTAAAAATTCCTCGCTCCAACCAGTTCGTGTCCCGCATGGTCTCATCAGGGGAACATACGGGAGCCACGACCGGGGTGATTGGGGCCAGACGACCCTTCCTGGTATATTCCAACGACATGTTGACCAGTTCCTCGTTGGTATACTTGCGTGTTTCAGCAAAGACCAGTTCCGCCCATTTCAACTGCACATCTTTTTCCGCGAACGCCGCCAGGTGTTCCCAACTTGCGGCACCCCATTCATCCCATTTCCCCACCATGTCAGCAAATGCCTGCCACATCTCCAATCTCAAGGCACCCAGAAAAACGGCGCCATTTTTGGTCGGCGCGAAGCAATATAGCCAACCGCCCGTATTCAGGCTGCCAAAACGTTCATTTACGACTCCCGCGCCCTGATACCATATTGATGCCCAGTCCTCCAGAGAGGCATAGGATTCTGCCGAGGCGACATCCAGCGCCTGTCCTTCCCCGGTCATTGCTCTCCAATGCAGGGCGGCCAGAATACCCACTGCCATGAACGTTCCCGCCTGCACCGAACCTATCCAGGGACCAGCCTTGGTGGGAATTGCCCAGGGACGTTCATCGTAGCACATGCCCTCCGGCAGCATCTCGCCCGAGTCATATTGGTTTGCCGACCTCGCCTGGATGATATTGTCGTAGTCTGACATCCGGCTGCGACTCAAGGGCCCGAACTGCCCATTTGCCGTGATGGAGGCGAAGATCAGCCTGGGATTGATCTCCTTCAACACCTCGTAGCCAACGCCCCAATCATCCATGACCCCTGGTTTGTAGGTTTCTATAAGCACATCCACCTGGGTCACCAGACTCTTGAGCAACTCTCTGCCCTCTGGCTTTTCGAGGTTCAGAGTAATATGGAACTTGTTTCTGCCCTCGCTCAAATAGTTAAGACCTACACCCTTATGTAGTATTCCGTAAGGGGTGCACGTCCTGATGAAATCACCTTCCGGCGGTTCTACCCTCAAGACTTCAGCGCCAAACTCGGCCAACATCGAAGAGCAGGCACATCCCGCAAAGCTGTTGTAACTCAAGTCCAAAACGGTGATATCGTCCAGGGCTTCGGGTTTGGCTCCTGTAACTTTTGGGTCATCCCGCTCCCTTATCCAATCAGCCCAAGTTTGTTTTTCCATTTCTATCATCCTTGTAACCTTTTCTTGACACAGTCCAGCCGAGTCGGGTCAATCTCTTTTCATGATCAAACCGGTCTTGCCATCCCAATCAGCAGATGGTCGGCGACCACGCACGTCTGCCCATTTGCCCAGGGCACCGCGCTCGTACAACCGCTTGATCTCGTCTTCACTCTTGCCCAAACGATGTGCCATTACATATTCGTTGTCGAAACCCACAGGCCTGATTGTCCAGCTAACTCTCGGCGGGGTCCTGGACATCATCACCGGGAATTCATAATCCAAAAACTCACCAAGGAGCGGGTCATCAACCTCCGCCACAAAGCCGCGCTCCCGGAAATGCTGATTCTCCACGACATCTTTGATCGTATAGAGACGAGACGCGGTAAACCCGTGCTCTCCAGCCAGGCATTCCACCTCATCAGGAGTCTTGGTTTTCACCCAATCGGCGATGATTCGGAGAATCTCGATGGCGTTCTCTTCCTGCAGTCGCGTCAGGTGATCCGCAAATCTGGGATCGTCAGCCAGTTCAGTCCTGCCCATCGCAATGCATAGGCCCCTGAACTCCTCCGGTAATGGCGCGGCCAGCGCCAAAAACGTGTCATCTGCGCAGCGGAACGTATCAGCAGGACATATCGATACATCCCTGTTTCCCGCTGGCATGGCTCTATTGCCTATAATGTGCTGATACGGCCATATCCAAGACATGGTCCGCATAATGCTCTCGACTTGCGACAACTCGATGAACTGCCCTTTCCCCGTCCTATCGCGATAATGGAGGGCAGCCAGAACAGCTACTTCACCCATTAATGCGCCATAACTGTCGGAAATATATAAACGGCTCTTGAGGGGGGGCTGTCCAGGAAAACTCGACATCCAGGCATATCCCGACATTCCCTGCGCTGCGCCGTCGTTGCTGGGCCTATTCTCCTCGGCATATTGGCCCCATTGGCCAAAACCGGTCTTGGAGATGTAGATAATGTCCGGGTTGATTTCCTTGATTTGTCGATAACCGACATTCCATTTCTCCATGACGCCCGGCCTCTGATTCTCTTCAATAATATCGACTTTGGCCGCGAGTTCTCGAAACACCTCCTGACCTTCAGGCGTATGTAAATCCAGTCCTATCCAATACTTGTTAGGGTTGGGCCTTATGAATGACGTACTTTGCTCCCTGAAGAAATAGCCAAAGGGCACGAGGCTGCGCAATGTATCACCCAGGGGAGGCATTTCACACTTGATGACCTCGGCGCCCATTCTCGACAATATACCCGGCCCTGATGGACCCAGCAAGAGAGTGCACACTTCCAGCACTCGGATGCCTTTCAGCGGCGATGGTTTGGAATATTTCTTCTCCCTGTAATTCTTCCAGGTATCTTCTGTCACGATATTAACCCTTTCTGTCTAAATGCCTGAATTGATACTGGACGAATGAAGCACCATTCGAGATACATTACAACTTTACGCTTTGATGGTTGAGACGAGGCTCTCCATATATTTGTGCATCTTGGCTTCAAGGTCATAATTTCCATCATACAGGCTCCACTCAAAGACAATACCACGTGCCATAACCAACAGGTACCTTACCAACTCTTTCGCATCCATGTCCCCGCGGATTTCATTCTTCTCCTGACCATTGCGGATTAAATCCTCCAAAATCTTCAACATTGGACGTCCTTCCTCGATGAAGAATTTGATCTTTGGATTGAAGATCTGCTGAGTTGTTTCCACTCCACAGGCAACATTGAATTTGGCATAATGGTCAAAATATTCGATAATTTGTTCAGAGACGCTCCTCTTGCTAAGCGGATTGACTGCGTGAGTGGAAAAGTAATCGTCTGCCCGATAGAAGATTTCCGCAAGAATGTCGTTCTTTGAATCGAAGTAATGATAAAAGGCGCCAACAGAGACCCCCGCCCTTTTGCTGATGTCTTCGATGGTGAAATTCCCAAACCCATTTTCCTCCATAAGCTCGATTGCGGAGGTGTAAATACGGTTCCTGGTTTCTTCAGCCTGTTCTTTTCGGCTTGTATTTGTTCGATTTTCCATAAATTTCTCCAACTTGATAGCGCGTTTTTTGTCTAATCTTGGACGATTGAGCATATTCGAGGAATGCTGGGCATATGTCTGATGCTAAGATAAATCCAACAGCGGAGTGAACACCAAAAAACAGGAAGGTATTAGCGCGGTTGCATGCTGTCAATAATAATCTCCGAAGCAATTCTGGCGCCAATGCCCGGGAATACACCACATTTTGCAAACCCCTTCTCCTGGGCAAAAGCCTCCATATTCTCCGGGCTGGCTGCTGGATTCATATATCGTCCAAATACTACATCCTCATGGAGCTTGGGGCATGTAACTGCACCAGCCTGCTGTTCAAAGCGCAGCATAAATTCCCGTGCGGCCATGATAGTTCTTCTGACAGCCTCATGGTCTTGCAAATCTTCGCTGCCAAAATAGAGCCCCAGAGCAATCAATCCACCAGTTACGCCCCCACACATCCAACCGGTACCGCCGAACCCGGGAAATGGAGACAGGGCTTTGGTCACCGCCATATTCCCCAAACCAAATTCTTCCATCGCGGCCAGCGCGGTGCTTCGGGCGCAATTACGGGCAACCAGGTTATATTCCTCCGCCCGTAGTTGTACCCGATCAAGGATTTGTTGCTTATTGGCTGGCAGATCCTGGAGGTCGAGGTCTTTTCTTGGGATACCTTCTTCAAATAGCTTTCTAATCCTGGCCTCGATTGCCGGCTCATTCCAGTCTCTTCCTGCCAGTTCTTTCACTCTAGTCTTTAGGACTTTGTAGTCTGTCATTAGTATTTACCTTCACGATGGATTTTCAGAACGTAAATTTTTCATTTATTTTGCTCTCGTACCTTCACGATAATCTGGCTTATCGGTGTGAACCGAGATCGAAACATTCGTCAAGCCTATATCGGCTGCATGTTGGGGGGATAAAAGGCCATCGACAACTTCTGGATAATAGCACCGGCAGGGGTATTGGCAAGAATGCCATCCTCACCAATCGCAAAGAACTTGCCGGTTAATCTCATTTGATCCCAGTTATAGAAAAACACGGTGGAAACGGGCAATCCGAATTCGCGAAAGGCAAAAACATATTGATTATCATCGAATTTATAGACAGTAGACTTGTCGACGTCGCCTTCACCTCGCAACGGCCCGATAATACCTTGCCAGACGTAGCGTTCCGAATTCAGGTAGATATGTTCCATAATCTGCTCTGGACCATAATCATAGAGTGCCCGTAAACCGATGAGGTCACGTGTCGGTCCCGGTTTGCGCCCCATGGGCGGAGTGGACTGATCTCCCAACACACCGGGCCAGAATTCATGCACAGCCCGGGGTTCTTTGCCAACATCGCCATCGCGCATTATCGTGCGAACGGCGAGCACTTGCCGCGTTTGAAAGTTGACGACAAAAGTTTGTGATTGTCGAGGTTGATGGGTAAACGTCATGTCAATGAAATAGGTTTTGGGGGCCACATCCACCACCTCGCACCAGTCCGTACCGCCTTCGTCACCAATTTTCCAGATGAGCTTGTTCCGACCTGCGAATTCGAGATCAAAGGATGTTCCTAAGTCGAGGGTGATCTTCATCCTTTGATTCACCAGTGCATCTGTTTGGGGCAGGCGATTAACTGCCAGCTTCGACGCATAATCCTCATATGTATAATTCGTGGTACCTTCTGCTTGTGGCATTGCGCTACTCCTCTCGTGAACAATTACTTTTTTAACAGATTCTTTCTCACACGCCCCATTTTACGCCAGCGTTAGTGAGCGCAGCTCCGGCAACGTCGACAATGGACGCTCCTCCATCAATCAGAAGGACAGACCCCGTCATGAACGCGGAATCATCACTGGCGAGATAACTACAAATGCCGGTGATCTCACTGGGGTTTGCCGTCCGCCCAAGGGGAACCATCGACGATATGCGCTCGAAAACGCCATCCATGTCTGTCCCGAGTAATTCTTTGAAAGGAGCGAGTGAATTTTCCAACATCTCCGTTCTCGTACCACCTGGACAGACTACGTTACAACGGATCTTGGCTGGGCCGAAATCCAGTGCGACCTGTTTGGTGAGCATTATGAGACCTGCCTTCGATGAACAATAGGCCGGCATACCAGGCAGGCAACGTAATCCGCCCAGCGAAGCAATGTTTATGATCGAACCGCCACCCCCCTCGATCATCTGCGGGATAGAAACCTTCATGAGGTACATGGGACCGGTGAGGTTTATCTCAAGAACGCTATGCCAGAGTCCCGGATCCATGTCAACAACGGTTGCACCGCCCGAGTCTATGGCTGCGCTGTTCACCAGCACATCGAGTTTGCCGTTGAATTTGAGCGCCGTCTCAACCATTCGCTCCGCATCCTCAAGCCTAGTCACATCCCCGGCACATGTCAATACTGACCCTTTCGACATTGATTGTGTCACCTCATCGAGCTTTTCCTGGCGGCGGCCGGTTATGCAAATCTTCGCTCCGTCAGCAATGAATCGCTCAGCAATTGCGGCGCCTATGCCAGAACCCGCCCCGGTGATGAGTGCCACCTTCCCGTTTAGTTTCATTTCTACCTCCCAGTCTACAACCCCAGATAGGCTTTTCTTACATAATCGCTCTGGAGTAGTTCATCACAGGCTCCCTGCAAGTTGACGCGGCCATTCTCCAACACGTAAGCCCGGTCAGCAATCTCCAGGGACTGACGTACATTCTGCTCGATTAGCAAAATGGTAATCCCCTGCTCCCTCAGGTTTTGGATGATCCGGAACATCTCCTTTACCAACAAAGGCGCCAGACCATACGAAGGCTCATCAAATATACATAACGTCGGCTTGGACATTAATGCTCTCCCAATTGCCAACATTTGATGTTCGCCGCCGCTCAATGTCCTTGCCAGCTGTTTCTGCCTTTCTTGTAACCTGGGGAATAACTGGAAGACCTGTTCGAATGTTTCAGTCTTTTGCTTCCAGGCATTAATAGGATACGAACCCATCTCCAAATTTTCGCGCACGTTCATATCAGGGAAGACCTTACCCCCCTGGGGCACATGCGATATACCCAGACCCACAATCACATGAGATGGCAGGCAATCGATCCGTTCACCCTGGAAGAGAACGCTGCCTGCTGCCGGCTGTAGCAACCCAGATATCGTATCGACCAGGGTTGTCTTTCCGGCTCCGTTGGCGCCGACCAGGGCGACGATCTCGGACTGGTTTACTTCCAGGCAAATATCCCATAAAGCTTGAATCTTCCCATAACGGGTGTCTACATTGCGTACTTCAAGCATTATTTATTCTCCTAAATATACCTTGATGACAGTCTCACTTGTGGCAATTTCCTGCGGTGTTCCCTCGGCGATTTTTTTACCGTGATGTAACACCATGATCCGGTCACAAACGCTCATAATTGCCTTCATAACGTGCTCGATCATGAGGATGGTAATGCCTTGAGCCCGTATTTTGGAGACCAGTTCCATGGCCTGGGCTACTTCAGTGTGATTCAACCCAGCCATAATTTCATCGAGCAACAAGACTTTCGGTTTGGTTGCCAGGGCCCTGGCAACTTCAAGCAATTTCTGGTTAACCAGAGTCAGGTCTCTGGCCGGGACGGCAGCCTGCGCCGATAGACCCACAAACTCCAATAACCTGGTAGCCTCCTCGACAGCTTGCGTTGCCGTAGCCTGTTCAGGGGTTCCGAAATGCACGCCCAAAGCGACATTGTCGATCACAGGTATATTAGGAAAGATCTTCACCGATTGGAATGTCCTCGCCAATCCCTTCCTGCAAATTTGATGGGGCTTAATGCCTGTGATATCTTCTCCCTTAAATCTAATCAGCCCGGGGTTGGGAACGAGCGCCGCAGAGATCAAACCAAACAAGGTGGTTTTACCAGCTCCATTGGGCCCAATCAGGCCCGCGATTTCACCCTGGTCGACATGGAAATCGACATTCGAAACAGCGGCCAACCCGCCGAAATATTTAGTGACTCCCTGACCTTCAAGAATGGGCATTTTTGCCTCCCGTTGTTCGCACACGCCACTTTTGGACCAAACCTATCAGTCCATTAGGCAGGTACACGACCGAAACAACCATGACGATCCCGAAAATCAGCATGTAGTAATATGGGAATTTGGTGATTAAGATTTGTTCCAGATAGGCAAATATGATTGCGCCTAGAACAGGGCCACCCAGCTGCCCTATACCGCCGAAAATGGCCATTAGTACCGGCGTAAAAGAATAGTTCATGTTGAAGGCGATATAAGGATCAACATACGTCCACCGGGTTGCCATGACGGCTCCAGCAGCGCCCATGAAAAAAGCACTGATGGCGAAGGTAAAAACCTTCATCAGGGTGACGTTAATGCCAATATGCTCGGCAGCCTCTTCCTGTTCACCGATGGCTTGCAAAGCCAATCCATACTTTGATCGGCGGATCAAATACGCCGTCAACAGTGTCAATACAGTGATTGCCAGCATGTAGAAATAAACCATGTCATAGTCGACTACCACCACAAACCTGCCGCGGGTGCCGGTAAAAGTGACCTCGAACCACAAGAGCAGGAACTTGATCAATTCCAGCAACCCAAAGGTAAAGATGGTGAAATAGACGCCTTTCAGGCGCAGGGTCAGACTCCCCACCGTTAGGGCCATGCCCCCGCTGGCCAGTCCGCCCACGAGAACCATAACTGGGAGAGGCATATTATTGCCCAGGGTGGCGGCAATATAGATACCGACCCCAAAGAACGCTGCTGTAGCCAGAGAGATTTGCCCGGTTGGCCCGGAAAACATGGCCCAACTCGATGTTAACACGATGTACATGAATATCGTCGACAGAAGTATGGCAGTATATATCGACGCAAAGAAGGGCAGGGTAACCAGGATGATAAGTCCGACCAGCAGAATCATCCCTGATATCGGGAAGTTTTTCGATGTCAAAGTTATCTTGTTCATAGGTCTATTTCCCCATCAAGCCAGCCGGCTTCAATAAAAGCAATAGGGTGAAAATAACATAATAAGCAACCAGTGACAATCCCGGATCAAAATAGGTCACGATACTACCAATCAAGCCCAGGATGAACCCACCTATGAAGCTGCCAGGGATGCTGCCCAGACCGCCCAGCACAACTACAATGATGGCGATGACGGTATATTCCATGCCCATGGAAGTGTATACAGGATAGCTCATACTGATCAGCATGCCAGCGGAGGCAGCCAAGGCGGCGCCAAGGCCGAAACAAATGGCCAGCACCAAATTGATATTGACGCCCAACAGTCCAGCGGTGGAGGAATCCTGGGCAGCGGCGCGGATAGCTTTTCCCATACGAGTCCGGGCTAGGAAGATATAAAACGTTATCCCAATCGCCAGAGAAAATCCGAGGGTGACAAGGCGGTTGGCGCCAAATAACGCTCCTCCCAGATCAACCGGGAAAGCTAAATAGGTATACCCTTTGATATCCGACTTCCAGCCTATCAGCGCCAGATTTTGAATGATGAATAACATACCAAATGAGGCCAACATGGAATTGCCCTCGAAAATACCTGGCGAAGCTGAAGTCACCATCAGGCGCTTGTACAGGGTTCTGTGAAGGAAAAACCCCAAAATAAAGGCTGCCGGGCCGCAAATAACGAGGCACAATAACGGGTTAATGCCAAAGACGGTGTGTAATGCCCAAGTGGTTATAGCTCCAAGCATGATAAACTCGCCATGCGAGATATTCAACACCCGGGCAACACCATATTGCAGGCTTAATCCCATGGCAATGATTGCATAAAGCCCACCCAGTAGCAGGCCGGCGATTCCGATGTCGAGAATGGTTACAAGCATAGATTATTTCCTGGTTCTAGCGGCCATTGGTGCAGGCTGTCCAAAGGTTTTTAATATTTTCGCATTCAGACAGCCTGTCCAACGTCATGCGATCGAAAAGTGTAACGCTCCCCTTATCAAGCCGGCCACTCGGGCTTGGGATATACAAAGTCGGCTGTAGCGTTGCCTTTCGGTCCCACGACTTCATAAACTCCGTTCACCCATTGACCAACCTCTCCGGTATGGCATTCCTTTGCCAGTAGTCCCTTGTCATACCAGGTTTCCCCCAGGACCGTCTGGAACTTTTCGGTGGCAAGAATATCCCTGATCTTTGCCTGATCCAGGGTACCGGCTTTCTCGACAGCCGCCTTCCAGGTTTGCAAGCCGGCCCAATAAAGCGGGTGTCCCCAGGGATCCTGGACATCTTCCGGCTTACCACCCCAAAGCTTATCAGCCAACTCCTTTGCCGCCGCAGACTGCTTCGGGCTAAAGGAAGTCCAGCCTGTAACGCCCTCCACCAGGGGGCCAAATGCTGTATGGAAGAAGCCAAAATTTACGCCGGGCCCGCCAATCCAACACTTGGGGTTATAGCCGAGTTCCGCAGATGTGCCGATGGCTGGGAAGATTTGATCAGGGTAGGCAAAACAGCAGAAGACATCCGCCTCGGATGCCTTGGCTTCCTTGATTACCGGTGATAGGTCCTTAATGTCGGGTGGGAGGCTTTTAGAACCAAGGATATTAATACCTTTCTTTGCAAACTCAATGCCGGCCACCCCCGAGTACTCAATGCCGTGCAGGTCTGCAATGTAGGTGATGTAGGCTGTCTTCGCTCCCTTCTCTGCCAGCAGGTCTGCAAAGGCCGGTACTTGGTACCAATCAGAGAAGCTCAAGGTTACGAATATGTAGGGCATGCTGGGTAGCATGTCCCTGAGGCTGGAAGCGCCGCCCTCGGCGGTAATCAGCACATAGCCATATTTATTGGCAATCGGGGCCTGGGCAAAGAGGAAAGATGTGCCAGAGGCAGGCCACAGGAAGTCAACCTTGTCTTCCACAATCAGTTTTTCGGTTAACATGGTCATCGTGCCCACATCACTCTTATCATCGTAGACAAGTAATTCGATGGGCAGCTTTTTGCCATATTCCTCGACGTAAACGCCGCCGTCGGCATTGACCTCTTCAACAAATTTTTCATAGACCGGGCGATAGGCGGAATCGCCGATTTTGGCATTCCACCCGGAGAGAGGTCGTGACATGCCAACCAGGATCTTGTCCTTGCTTTTAGCCGGTGCCGCCCCATTGCATGCCGCCAATATCCCTGCGGTTCCTACCGCCGCGACTTTGAGAAAATCACGGCGGGTCAAATGTTTTTTGTTATCCATTACTCCTCCATTTCTGACAATACGGATTTGTTGTACCTTGCATTGTTAGATCACACTGGCTTTTTGCATGACACTTGCTTTTTTTACATAACTCAACTTCTCCTTTCCGAAATACGGGCACTACTGTAAAAGGGCAGGACTTATATGCAACAGATTCCGCATGGAACTGGATTATCAGCCGCCCTGAATGCTCTGAAAAACATCCAGCGATGATCCGTCTTGCATTTTGTCGTCCGCTTTTAGAACCCGGCCTCCTGCGATGACCGCGGTCCCGCGCGTCTCCAGGATATCCAGGTAGGCAAGCAGGTCTTTGACTGTGGCGCCATCTGGAACCTCAACATCTATACCTCGTGAAGGTTCATAGCCTGGGACATGCAAGCTTAGAGTCCCGTAGAGTTTGACCTTCACTTTCATCAATTCGCTCACTGGAATTCCAGGACGTTATCCAATTCCGCGTCACTGATCGTAAAGACCATGTTGTGTGGAGGCAAGGGTTCTTCATGGAAGAAGCGGGGCAGGCGGTCGTCCTTCTTCGTTAACCCCGCCCTTCTATTAAATTCCTTTTCAGCTTTCAATATCCGTGTTCCCATGCCGAAGGGGAAGTAACCATCTTCGAACCGGGTTCCTGTTTTGGCCTCGATCAGCCTTTGGAATGCATCGAGGCCATCGGGATGCAACAAGGCCACACTCGCCATAAAACATTGCCCCATACAATCGAAGGCGGCCATGGCGATCTGTAAAAACCTGGAAGTGTCCGCTTGACCCTCTGGGTTGAGTGGATCGAGTTTCTGTTCCAGGTAAGCCCCCACCACGTTGCCTGCTGTATGATCGGCGCCCATCGGAGAGGTGGCGTAGGTAACGCCGTTGCCCAACATGCCACGTGGGTCGTAGGCTGCGATGCTTTGTCGTTTGACTGCCGGGACACGGGGGTGGTTGAAATGCTCACCCACTGCAGCCGGACCATTGCCCAGGATGCGACCAAACTTCGTACCCTTTGCGATCTCTTCCACCATTTCAATGGCTGCTTCGGCATCCCCAAACTTCTTATATCCAGCATCCATAGCGACAGCGATGGCAACTCCCGTATTCATGGTGTCGAGTCCAATATCATCACACAGGTTATCGAGGCGAGCGATCACGTCCAGATCGGTGATGCCGGTCATTCCTCCTGTGGCCCAGATGGTCTCATATTCCAGTGAACTGGTGATGAACTTTCCGTCCTTATCTACATACTCGTTGGAACAATGGATCATGCACTGGTCGCAGCCCCGGTGGGTGGTATTGCCGCCGCGTTTCTTGATGATTTCAGCCATGGCTTCGCCGCTAATCTTTTCCCATCCATCTAATTGACCTTTGGTGGCGTTGTAACTCGGGAAAGCGCCCATGGCATTCACCGGTGCCACCAAGGCGGCCGTGCCCAAGGCAGGCATCACTTGCGCGCTCATGTGGTCCGCCTGGACAGTTTTGACGACGACTTTGATCGCTTTCTTGAAGGCTTGCGGATTGGCAATGGCATCCGGGGACTTTCCGCCCTGATTGACAACCAATGCTTTAAGCCCTTTGGCACCCATCACCGCTCCCAGTCCGCCGCGACCGGCCGCGCGGCAGGGACGGCCGTCAATATCCGTTGACTGGATCGATGCCGAAGCTAACTGATATTCACCTGCCGGTCCGATGCACATGACCGAGTTCTTTTCGCCATAAACTGCCAACAGCTTTTCCGCCACCGCGTAGGTACGCATCCCCTGGTATTCCTGAGCCGACACCAAACTTGCCTCACCTTGCGAATCGATGTGGAGCAGGCTGAGTTCCCCCTTTGTCGCCTGCCCCTCGACAATGACTGCTGTAATGCCCAGGTGACCTAATGAGGCGCCTATGGTCCCACCCGCGTTGCTCTCTTTGATGCCTCCCGTCAGCGGGCTTTTCGCGCCAACGGATAACCGACTGGTATTTACCAACGGAGTACCGGTCAGGAAACCAGGAGCAAAAATGAGTTTATTCTCAGGTCCCAGTGGGTCGCATTGTGGTGGCACCTCCGCATTTACCAGGATTGATGTGAGTCCCCGGCCGCCAAGCCCGGCATATTCCTGCGGCACTTCTTCCACATGAACGCTCTTATCGCTCATATTCACTCGGATGAACTTCATGCAAGCCTCCTGACCAATTTTTGACATGCGAAGCACTAAAAGCGCAAAACCGGTTTGATGACGCGTCCCTTTTCCATGTCTTCCACAGCCCTGTTGATCTCCTCGAAGGGATAGTAGGTGATCATCCTGTCGTAAGGGAACCGTCCCTGGTGATATAGCTCAACCAGTTTGGGGATAAACAGATCTGGGATTGCATCGCCTCCGAGTATTCCCCTAACCGTTCGACCGTTCATGATCAGATCCATGTCCAGGCTGACTTCTGTGCCAGGAGGCACAACGCCTGCAAGACCACAGACTCCTAGGCGGGGAAGCACATCCACAGCTTGACGTAGCACTTTCGGATTGCCTACACACTCCAGACTGAATTGCGCGCCTCCGCCGGTTATATCGAGGATGGCTTTTACCGGGTCAACCTCATCCGCATTGACGGTGTGAGTTGCGCCTAATTCTCCGGCTGCCCGGAGACGTTCCGGCTTGACATCAACAGCGATGATCGTAGTACAACCACACACCACTGCGGCCAGGATCGCGCTCATCCCCACCGGGCCAACACCAAATACGGCGATGGATGACCCCGGCCTGGCTTGAAGTGAATTCATCACTGCGCCAGCGCCTGTCATTACTCCGCATCCCATGGGAGCAAGAACTTCCAGGGGAATATCATCCCGTACTTTGACAACATTTCTTTCGTTGGCGAGTGCAAATTCGGCAAAAGATGACTGACAAAAGAATGAACCATGGACTTCCTGATCACCCTTTCGCAGGGTTGTAGTGCCATCCGGGCGGGCGCCGTGGAAATTATGCAGGAAGAAATTCAGACAATAGAGTTCCTTACCCTGCTTACATGATGGACATGTTCCGCAGTAATCCCAAGCCAGTACAACATGATCGCCTGGTTTCACTTTGGTTACGCGCGTCCCCACTTTTTCCACAATACCAGCCCCTTCATGTCCGAAAACACTTGGCGGAGCCGGGATTGGCAAATGCCCGGCCTGTGCCGCCAGGTCGGTATGACAAATACCAGTAGCGACTACTCGTACCACTACCTCATCTTCCCTTGGTTCGCTGAGTTCCAAGTTTTCAATCTTGAATTTCCCCCCCTGCTCGAAAACAACCGCCGCCTTTGCTTCCATTTGTTCCTCCTGGAAATGAACAATGACGTTATTTCCCCGGCTTGATAGGCTTGGTTTCAATGTCAGTGTTTTGCATAGCCTATCAGGCCGGCTCCCCTGAAAAACATATTATTTGTATGCGCCGTACTCCTTGGCTGTATCGATCATCGCCTTGACATTTTCTGGCTTGGCCTCATCAAAGAAGGCTCCATTGCCTATAACGAGGCCGCCATCCTGGCCGAAAATTTCGATGAGGTTCTTGACGTAGCCTTTCACATCCTGGGGAGTGCCCAAATTCAGCATGGAGGAGGGCACGTTGCCGAAGACACAGGCATTCCTACCCAGGGTATTCTTGACCTTGACCATATCTGACTGGTCAACCATCCACAAGGTCTTGCCTTTGGGGATGTCTTGAATAACTTCCAGGCGTGTATTCCAGTACCCCTCAAGTGCGGGGAATGGGATGCACCCGCCCTCAATTAATCCCACCATGACCTTTTTAAGGGTCGGCCAGTAGAATTTCTTGAACTGTTCATCAGAGATGAAGCCATCTGCGGCTTTATGGAGGGGGATGAAGATGAAGGGATTGCCGGTTACTTGTGCGTTGCCGACACCCAAACCGATCATCAGCGGCACCAAAGCATCCATGGCCTTGAGTAGTTTATCGGGTTGCCGGTGGATATCCAACATGATCCCTTTCGTGCCGCGCAATGTATCGCCGATGACGTCGAACGGCGCCTTGGTAAATCCACCCAATAAGGTCGGGTACCCAGCCATGGCCAGCGCACCGTCAACGGGGGCGATCGTGCTGATCCATTTCAGTGCCTCAGCGCCGGCCTCAAACAAGGCCTTATAGGTTGCCTGTACCGGGGGTAGTCCATAAGGGATGAAACTGAGTCCGAGGCCGTATATTTCGAGAATGCCGGGGAGAAACGGCAGCATCGGAAACCCACCTAATGCGCCGAACACGCGCGGCAGGTATTTATGGCTGAAGAAACCCGATGGATCATGAGTCAGGGCATCATATTCATCGGCCATCATGTATTCGCCTTCATTGGCCTGGTAGACGTGTTTCGGCGCGACCCCATGTCCTGGCCAACTGTAAAGCTTGTAGTCCAAGATCTCATACATTTTTCCCGTACCGGGTCCCAAGGCGCCCCAATGTATATCCGGTTGAAACTCAAGCACAAAATCCTGAAAGGCCTTGCCGCATTTTTCGTAGTCGTACATGGCCTCTTCCATGGTCATACCGGCGTGGAACCAGGGGTACATGCCGGGAAAGGTTGTAACGGGAACCCTGTCCGGCAGCTTTTTCATCTCGATGGCATCTTTGAACCTGAGTATCGATTCCTTGTACGTCTTTTCCGCTTCCGGTGATTGAAAAGGAAGAGGGTTCCCATCCGGTCCCTTTGGCGAGAGTTTCCCTTGCCACACCGCCTCAACCTTATCATCATTTTTTAATTTTTCTGTCATTTTTTACCTCCGAATTCTCTGCTAGGCTTATCACTTAACGCCAACCCATTCTTTGGCAAAAGATACCGCAGCCATGGCATCCCTGCCATAGCCATCAGCAACCGCATATTCTTTTACTTCCTCATTGATCTGACCACCACCGATCATGATCTTGACCTTATCCCGTAGTCCGGCGGATTGGATGGCCGCCACTGTATCTTTCATGGCATCGAAGGACAGGGTAAGGAACCCGCTGAGGGCGACAACCTGTGGCTTGAATTCTTGAATGGCATCCACAAACTTTTGCGGGGGAACATCCACACCCAGATCGAGGACTTCAAAGCCGTTAACATCCAGCATGAAGCTCACAATGTTCTTGCCGATATCGTGAATATCTCCCGCGACAGTACCGAGGAGCACTTTGCCGTGGCGCTTTCTATCCGGCATCGCGGCCAGCTTGGGCTTGATAATCTCCGTAATCTGGTTCATCATCTCGCCAGCCAGCATCAGTTCAGGCAAGAAATAGATTCCCTCCTCGAAACGTTTCCCGACCGCATCCAGGGCTTTCCGGCAGGCTTCCAATACATCGAGCGGATTGGTGCCAGATTCCAGCAGTTGGGTGGTAATCTTCAAAGCATCTTCTTCGCGCATCTCAGTGATGGCTTTTATCAGTTCTTCCGACATGTTCCACTTCTCCTTTCTTGAAAATTATTTTGTTCGGCCAGATTATGACCGCAACATTCACCTGTTCCCGGGACATTATTGTCCCGCAATAGAAGATCAAGGACTCCCGCCATTAATCCTCCAGCGTCTCGAAGTATTCATCGCCCAGATTGTTTGGATTCAAAGCCTCCCTGACTTTATACTGGTAACGGAAAACGTTGGGCTGCGGGGCAGCCAGATGCATCTTATCCCGCTCCTCTTTGGGAGTTGTCTTGCCATCGGAACCACGGGCGACGGAGTTCCATTTCTCCATGCCACCCCCCCAGCCTCGTTGAATACCATACTCGGTTGCTGCATCGAAAAATTCCAGCGTCCCCTCAGTTGAAATCCTGTCGTGGGGATCAAAACAAGTGAAGTTCTCCCATAGACAGGTGCCTCCTCCTCCCTGACCCCCGATTGGTCCCATCATACAGTCGCCGCCTGCCTCTACGATTGCCCCATGTTGTTCCCATTCCTTTTTGAACTGGCCAGCTTCTTCGGCATGAGATGCCCCAAAGTCGGCCGCGCCAACCAGACCGAAGCAGCCATCATAGGAACCGCCAAAGACCAGGTTGAGGTTTTTATGCCCCAACCGGATCAGGTAGAGCAAACTCCAATCGTGAATTTCGGGCGCAAGCATGGCCTCCACTTTCCAACCACCGGTGCGGACCAAAATCTCATCGAGGGCTTTTTCCTGCCAGGACATATCGCGAGGGGTCATACCAACCAGAACGATCTGGAAATCGCGTTTCAACTGTTCTGTCACTTCCTGCACTTTCGGATCTTCGAGTAATTCTTCAAGGTCTCCCAGGGTTTTGGCAGGATCAGTGAGTATTTTGACCATGGCGAATTTGAGATCGCGGCCAAACATGTTGAACTGACGGTGAGCAATGTAGCCAACCCCTGTATCCCAAATCGAATAAGCGGCATCGGCCCACGCTTTCCAGGAGGGGAAAGCAACGGTATAGGATTTGAAATTATCCGGGAGCTTTGCCCTGTACGCAGGGATGGTGCCCTCTACAGGCAGCGACACCGGTCCGGGCCAGGCAAACAATTTAACTGCGCATTTGGTAAAGACACCCATCGAACCTTTGGCGCCCAGGAATCCTCGAGCAACGCCTTTCATGCTGGGTCCCGGACCCTCGCCGCAAAACCATCCACAATTGGATCCCAAAGAACCGGTTCGGAAGATTTCCCCGGTAGGCATCACCCATTCCATGCCCAGCAGGTTGTCGTAGAACCACCCTCCATACAGGTTGCTTGGGCCAGAACCAAAATAGGAGGTCGCGCCGGCCAACACCGAGCAACTACAACCGGAGCCGGCGATATGTGTATTCAAACCCACCTTCATCGTCTCGGCTTGCAGTGTGGCGGCGATCACACCCGGCTCTACCACGGCATACATATTCTTCTCATCGATTTCAATGATGCGATCCATCCGCCGCATGTCCAACTGGATCGTGTTCTCTTCAGATGGATATGCCTGGGCAGACCAGAAGGTACTGGAGGCTTTGAACCTTATTTTGTATTTATTACACAATTTGACGATGGACTGGACTTCCTCGGTACTGCCCGGCATAAGGACCGCTGCCCCCCTGGGAGTAAAGGTGTTGTAAAAAGGTCCCAAGTGGATGGCCGTATGGGCGAGTGAGTAGCGATACGAATCGAGCACTGCCGGGTCATCGGAAATATTAGCCGTGCCGACAATATCTTCCAGGGCTTTATACACGTTCTTGGGAAGTGTCATCTGCTTCCTCCACCTATAACGCCTGCTGGACAAGCTCGATAATGTCCAGGATTTTCATGCCGCCAGCATCCAGGAAATTTCGCTCGCACCAGGGACAGGCAGTGACCAGTGCTTCCGCGCCGGTAGCCTTGGCTTCCGTGATTCGTTCGTTGGCAGTCCAATTCGAAAATTCGGGATAGGCTTCCCGCACACCACCTCCGGCTCCGCAACACCAGCTATATTCCCGAATGCGCTCCATCTCAACCAACTCCACGCCAGGAATGCTCTTGAGGATATCGCGCGGCGGATCGTAGATTCCCCATGCGCCATTGTATCTGGGCTTTTTCGGCTCGTAGGCGACGATCTGGCTTTTGATTTTCTTCTCGACACCGTCCCAGGGGATAAAGGGCTCCCCCTGGCGGCCCAGGTGACATGGGTCATGATAGGTGACAGTCAATGGGACTTCATTACGGAACTTTAGCTTGCCCGCCTTGATCAGCCGATCAAGGTATTCCACGGTGTGTAATACTTCCACTTCGGAACCAAGTTTCGGATAAAGGCGTTTGAAAGCATGATAGCCATCGGAACAGGATGCCACCACCGTTTTGACACCGGCTTTGGCCCAGGTGGTTATGTTTGCTTGAGCCAGGCGATCAAATTCTTCTCTATAACCCATGTTGTAGATTCTTCCGCCGCAGCACATTTCATGATCCCCCATGATCCCAAGGTCTACTCCGGCATCCAATAGGATCTTTGCAGCGGCCCGTGCATTCTTTTGCAGTTCTAAATCATAGCTAATTCGACAACCGGCATGGAAGAGTACTTCTGCCTTCTCAGCAGGGAGATGTTTAACGTTAAGACCATCAGCCCAGGCTCCTCTGCCATTTCTGGCTGCCCCCATGGTATTGCCCTCTCTACGCAAACTTTCAATGATAGCCAGGTGTTCATCGAGGCGTTGCCCGTCTTCCACCGAGCTGAACTTGAGTTCTCGAACCATCTCCAGAGGTTCAAGATTGTAACGACAGACCTTGCAACTCACATCGCATGATCCGCAAGTCAGGCAGGTGTACACAACCCGGCGTACTGTGTCGTTGTTGTAATCGCTTTGTTCATTATGAAGCGAACGGGCCACTAGATAGCGGCCGCGGGCAGAGTAACTGTTGAAATTGTAATAAGCAATGCTGGGGCAATTCTTGGCAAAACGCCAGCTCTTTATCTGGTCGAACGGAATCCACTTGCAGTACGAACAAGAACTGCAACGATCCATTTCGGCTGCGAAATCTTCCAATGCCATTTTTGCTCCTTGCATTTTAAAAGCAGAGTTTTCCAGGATTCATCACATGCCTGGGATCGAAAATATCCTTTATCTTTTGGGTCACGACCATGGTACGCGCATCCGCGTTGTAGACCATATCAGCCCATATCCCATACGGTCGTGAAAAATAGGCTCCCTGCCTGAATAGTCTGTGGCTGGCTTCTCGGAATAATTCCTGCGTCTTTTGTACTTCAGCCCGGTTCGCCCGATCGAACGGAAGAATGAACTCACAATGGCAGCCGACTCCCTGTTGGACCGGTTGAAGGTATACACCGACGTCCGGGATCGGATATTGTCCTTCATTGGCAACAGAAGACATTGTAGTGACAAAGCCGGGGGTTTTATCCAGTGTTGTCAGGAAGAAAATTTCTTGCGATCCGCCTTTGTATCTCAACTTCCAGTACGGATTGGGAGAGGGCTGCAGGATAATGTCCACCATCTCATTGCCACAGACGCCCTGGAGGGCAGTCACCATTCGCAACCCGTGCTGCTGGGCAATATCGTGGATATCAGCATCCTGTGCTGCAAGCTTCTCTTCAGCTAGAATGTGGCCACCGGAAATACCTACAACAACTGTCCAAGGTGGCAATTTGTCTTTCAACAAATTGATCTCATCCATTGGGCTGGCTAGAATATTTGCCAGACAGGTGTTGTTGACAATGAAAAGCTCGTCCCCGAATCTAAACTTGAGCAGTTTATAGGTAAAGTCGATTAAATCTTCCAGTTTCTCAGATGGGACAAAATAGAGTTTGCGCTTCTCTGGATAGACTTCGCACTTTACGGTTGCCCATGTGACAACCCCCATACTCCCCTGGGCAGCCGAGACAAACTTGTAGAAATCCAGTTGGGCTGGTCCAGGCCCCACCACCGGCACCCGGCCAGCCTGCCAGTCTTCATCCTTTTCGCCACGGAAGGTTCCGCTGCCACTGTAGAACTTATCGCCGTTGCCCCAGACGATTTCAAGACTGCGCAACGGCTCGAGCAGATTCCACTGGTATCTCGGCGACATCACCGGCTCTCTTTCCAGCAGACCGGCAATGACCGATTTGTTTATGCGCGGCAGCAGAGGCGCAATCATACGGAGTCCCTCTGCCCGTAACGCGGGTTGGAGTTCGGCGTAAGTCACGCCCGGTTCGATTAGCGCCAGTCTGTTGCGTCGGTCGATTTTCAGGATACGGTTCATTCCACTTAAATCCACCATAATGGCTTCAGGCACTGCAGGATAAGTACCCCCTCGAAAATGCGGCCCACCTGAACTTACCGGCACCAGAGGCGTCTGGGTTTCATTTGCCCAAAGAACGATCCTTTGGATTTCATCCACATTCTTTGGCTTGACCAAGATACTGGGTTGTAACGGTCTTATATGGTTGTGACCTTGTGAAAAGGGCGCATCTAATTTCGGGTTTTCCAGAATACCCGCATCCCCGACAAATTCCATCAACCTTGTTGTTATTTCGTCCATATAGTAGACTCCCAAGGTCGAACAAACCGAATTGGTTCACCGAATGTATTCAGTATAGCAAATTCCATTTTGATTGTCATTAAAATATCCTTAAAATATACTTAAAGCAATGGAGATTCAATAAGAATGTGCGGAATAGTTCAGATTTAGGGTGTAAGCAAGTGCGTGTGTGCTTATGCCTTTCGTCCAGATTCTTTTCACGGTCATATCTAAAGGACTGGCAGAAAAATTTCGACGGAACCTGAATCAGGTATACTTGAACTCACACAAGCACCTACGCAATACCATCAGGAGATTTAAGTTTGTTTAACATAGATTTTGAACCGGTTGGCCGCCGTGGTCAATTCAGCAAAGATCAATCTCTTCTTGACTGCGCCCGGCAGTTGAGCGTGGATCTAGTCAGCATCTGTGGCGGCATCGGCGACTGCGGACGCTGCAAGGTGCAAATTATCGCCGGGCAGGTAACCAAGCTAACTCTTGAAGAAGAAGTTTCTCTGTCAACCAGGGAACTGGAACAGGGTTACCGTCTGGCCTGCATTACCTATCCGCTCAGCGATGTCAAGTTGCATGTGCCGCCTGAATCACTGACCGCGCCCCAGCGCACTCAGGTCGAGGGTCTGGAAGTGGTCGTGGAACCGGATCCGCTCATCCGCGGGCTGGATGCGCATCTGACTCCGCCCACACTTGAGTCCCCGCAGGCGGATGCCCGGAACCTGTGGTCCGCTCTTGCCGCACAAGGCATCACAAGTGGGAAAATTGACTTCAACCTCCAACAAACTCTGTCATGGTATATCCGTCAGCACGATTGGAGACTCGGTGTTGCCTTGCGTGGGGACGAGATCGTTGCGGTTGGCAAACCCTCCACGCGCTGGTTGGGGCTGGCGGTGGATATCGGCACGACCAAGGTTGCCGGTTATTTGCTTGATATGGAAAGTGGTAAGACGTTGGTGGCAAAGGGCATGATGAACCCGCAGATTTCCTATGGCGAAGACGTGGTTTCACGTATCGCGGCAGCCAGCAAATCTCCGGTGGATGCGGCGCGGCTGCAATCCTTATTGGCCGAAGCGTTAAGCCAAATGTCCGCCGAGTTGTGCGCGGAAATCGGGGGACATCCGACAGATATCGTGGAAGCAGTGGTTGTTGGGAACACCGCCATTCATCACCTCTTCCTGGGTTTGCCGGTCAAACAACTGGGATTATCGCCTTACGTGCCAGTTGTGGATTCGGCGCTGGACGTCAAGGCGCGGGAAATCGGGTTGCACATTGCTCCCGGCGCCTATGTCCACTTGCTGCCCAACATCGCCGGATACGTCGGCGCCGACCACGTTGCCATGTTGCTCGCCACCCGTCTCGCGGATATGGACGGCACTGCCCTAGCCATCGACATCGGCACAAACACTGAGATCTGCCTGAACCACAAAGGAAAAATGACCAGCGTCTCGTGCGCGTCAGGTCCGGCGTTCGAGGGGGCGCATATCCGGTTTGGGATGCGGGCCGCGCCGGGGGCCATCGAGCATGTCCGGTTGGAGAACGAACGGTTGGAGATCCAGACCATCGCGGGCGAACCGCCGGTTGGCATTTGTGGCTCCGGCTTGTTGGATGCCGTCGCGCAGATGAGGTCGAATCAAATCCTGAATCGCGGCGGAAAATTGGTCACTCACCCGCTGGTCCGAGAGGAGGGTGACCGTTCCGAGTTCATACTGGCCGAGCGGCCCGGGCTGGAGGATATCACCATCTCCCAGAAGGATGTTCGCGAGCTGCAGCTAGCCAAAGCCGCCATCCGTCTGGGCATTCAAGCACTGGTCGAGGCCGAAGGTTTGACCGAGGGCGATCTCGAACAGGTGATCATCGCTGGGGCGTTTGGCACCTTCATCAACGTGGAAAGCGCCATCACCATCGGCATGCTGCCGGATCTGCCGTTGGAGCGCTTCAAGCAGGTTGGCAACGCCGCCGGGACAGGAGCACGACTGGCGCTAATCTCGAAAACCGAACGAGAAAAAGCAGGTCAAATTGCCCTGCAAGATGGATATATCGAACTGGCCAAAGTTCCGAACTTTAACCGGAAATTTGCTGAAGCAACATATTTATGAGTCACGCTTTGACTTTGGCGGAAAGTGGCAATTTTCTCGGAAAAGTGGTTTTCAAATAAAATCGATGACTTTTAGTTGGACATAAAAATAGTATTTTTATGTCCAACCCTGCCGTTGTGGCTTCCACGGCGACAACCAAAAGCCCCGTACCTGTGTTCCCCGCAGTCGTGCACAGCATGATGTGATGGTAGGAACTTGCGTTTTGTGTCTGGGGTACACCAAGACATTATCGCGGCAGCATCGAATAAGGCATAGTGTATAATACATTGGAAGCAATAACATCCAATAATTCAGGGAAGTGCATGAGTAATGAAGGATCCAAGCGAGTATAATGTCCGCGCAGTGGAAAGGGCGCTGCAAATTCTGGAGTGTTTTGATAACGAACACGCCGAAAGGGGTATTTCAGAGATTGCACAGGCGGTGGAATTACACAAGGCAACTGCACATCGAATTGTGACAACACTTGTCAATTATGGCTATCTTGAACGCGCCGAAGACGGACAGAAGTACCGTCTGGGGTTGGAGTTGACCAACCTGGGTTTCAAGGTAATTCACCGCATGGATTTGCGGCGCGAGGCGATTCCCTACATGAAGCAATTGGTGGAACAGTGGGATGAGACCTGTGACCTCAGCGTATTTGACCGTGGCAGCATCCTTTACATCGAGGTTGTTCGTGGCAGCCGGGCATTGACGGTTGCCGCGGCTGTGGGCCAGCGTCTGCCCATTCACTGTACAGCCAGTGGCAAACTATTTTTGACTCACCTGCCTCCCGAGGAGCAAAATTCCATTTTAAGCAAACCATTGGCTTCCTATACGGCAAGTACCGTCACTTCTCCGGATGAAATACGCAAGGAGATGGAAGTCATCCGCAACCAGGGATATGCAATCGACAAAGAAGGGTTTGAGGTGGGGGTTTGTGCCGTGGCTGCTCCCATATACAATCGAAGAGGGAACGTGATCGCGGTGATCGGAAGTCCCAGCCCGACCAGTCGTATGACGCCGGAACGCACTGGCGAGATGGCAAAATCATTCAAAGAGGCAGCGCAGGCAATATCCCATCGCATGGGCTACGATAAATAGAAATCTGACGATATCGATTTAATTCGGCACCCCTGATGAGCGCAGAAGTCATCAGGGGTGCTTTTAAAAGGAGAGAACGAGACAGATCTGATTTGCACAGTCCTGTCTCAGAATCCCAAATCGTGTCCTGCGAGCTTCAATTCCTGTTGCAATGCTTGCAGGGATTTTTGTACACCGGGAGTAATTTCCACGCCTTCAGACTGGACGCGCTGGGTGTTGTAATATTCCTTCTCCCCAGCCGTGTAGATGCGGGACTGACCGGGGATTTTGGGCGATTCGCGCAGTTCGCGCATGATGTTTCCGGTGACCTTCTTGAACTCAGCCAGCGGGAGGAAAAATTCCACGTTCATCGCAAGGAAGAAGTGACCAATGCGCAGGAATTGCGGCTTGCCCTCGGCGTCGGTGTCGGTCAGCCCCCAGAGGTAAGTGCCATTCTGGAAGGAAGCGGACAGGATCTCGACCAACGTCGACAGCCCATAACCTTTGTGTCCGCCCATCAGTTCGCCCATCCCGCCGACGGGTAGCAGGGCGACATTCCCCAGGTCCATTTCCTTGATCATGTTGGCGCTGTCGGTGACGGAAGCGCCCTGGTTGTTGACCACCCAGCCTTCGGGGATGGGTTTGCCGGCTCGAGCGGCGATCTCGATCTTTCCGCGTGGGGCGACCGAGGTGGCGGCGTCGAACATGTAGGGGAATTCTTCATCGGTGGGGGCGGCGACCGCTATCGGGTTGGTCCCCAGCATGGGTCTGGTACCAAATGTCGGGGCGGTGGAGGGGTGGGCGTTGGTCACGCTCATGCCGAACATGCCTTCCTTCGCCGCCATCAAGGGATAATATCCCGCCACGCCATAATGGCTGGAATTGCGGACGGCAACAGCGCCCAATCCAAATTTTCGCGCCTTCTCGATGGCCATGTTCATCGCATGATGACCAACCACCATACCCATGCCCATGCCGCCATCGAGGACTGCGGTGGTGGGAGTGTCCTTGACCAAGGTAATATTTGTGATGGGAAGTTGAAGACCTCGCTTCATGCGTTCGTAATACATCTTCAAATGGGCGATGCCGTGAGATCGCACACCCCAAAGGTCGGACGTGATCAATACATCGGCGATGATTTTGGATTCATCCTGGGGGACCTTCATTGCCACGAGGGCATCCACCATGAAATCAACCAGTTTTTGGACGGGGACGTTTACACTATTTTCTGACATGGTTCACTCCGTATTAGTTTTTTAGGGCTTTGTTTTTGTCCGCCAATCTTCGCGAATTCGCGTTATTCCTTTCAAGAAATTTGCGAGGATTGGCGTGGACTAGCGGATTGGGTTTTGAGCAGGCGAAAATCCTGTTATTCCTGAAACATTTTCCCGGGGTTGAGGATGTTTTGCGGGTCGAGAGCCCGCTTGATGTTTCGTTGGACATCGAGCGAGATGGAGCCCAGCGCTTTTTCGAGATAGGGGCGTTTCAGCACGCCAACACCATGCTCACCTGAGAGTGTTCCTCCCAGCGCGAGTGCCGCTTCGAATTCCTCGGCGACCATTTGCTCGACCTTTTTCCATTGTTCCGGGTCGCGCTTGTCGAACAGGATGTTCGGATGCAGGTTTCCGTCACCCGCATGACCAAAGATCACAATCGGCAAACCATATTTGGCGCTGATGGCGCGCACGCGCTGCACCATCTCTGGGATTGCGCTGCGTGGGACGGTGACATCTTCCCCAAGTTTGTTGGGGGCTTTGCGCGCCAGTGCTGGGGAAATCGAGCGGCGCGCCTTCCACAGGTTGGCACGTTCGGCTTCGCTTTGGGCTGTCTTGACCGAACTGGCGCCGGTTTCCTGACAGATTTTTGCCGCGGCTTCGATCTCGCTCAGGACGTTTTGCTCATTCGCGCCGTCGGTTTCGATAATCAACGAGGCTTCGACATCTGTATTCAGCCCAAGTTTCATGGCTTCTTCAATACAGGTGATGGCAGTCTGATCCATCAATTCCAGCGAGGCTGGGACGATGCCCGCTGTGAGGATGGCGTTGACGGTGCGCGATGCATCGTGGAGCGTATCGAACTCAGCCAGCACGGTCTTAGCATAACGAGGCTTAGCGACCAGCCTCAGCAGGGCTTCGGTAATAATCCCCAGCGTCCCTTCGGAGCCGGTGAACAACCCATTCAGGTCGTAGCCGGTCACATCCTTGATGGGTTTGCCGCCCGTTTTTAGGATTCTTCCATCAGCCAGCACGATGGTCAGACCCAGCACGTAGTCGCCGGTTACGCCGTATTTCAGGCAGCGAGGTCCGCCCGCATTGCAGGCGATATTCCCACCGATGGTCGAGTGGCGGATGCTGGAAGGGTCAGGCGGGTAGAAAAGCCCGACTTTTTCCACTGCCGCTTGCAGGTCGGCAGTGACGATGCCAGCTTCGGCGCGGACGGTGGCGTTTTCGGTGTCGATTTCCAAAATGTGGTTCATGCGCGTCAGGCTTACAACGATCCCGCCGCTCGTGTTTGGGATGGAACCAGCCGCCAGTCCAGACCCCATGCCGCGCGTCACGATCGGGACGCGCATCTCCGCCGCCAGTTTGACCACCTCGCTGATCTGTTCTGTTGTGGCAGGTAAAACCACCAGGTCGGGGCGGCTTTCAGCGAACGTTCCATCGTAACTGTACACAGCCAGGTCTTCCGGCGTGCTCAACACATATTCCTTGCCGATGACCTTTGTCAGGCGTTCGATTAATTTGCTGTCCATAATGCTCCCGTTCGAAAGTCTTTTGCCGCTAATTTCGCTGATTTCCGCAGATTGCTCAGGAAGAATTCGCGTAAATTCGTGAAATCCGTGGCTGAAAAATAGTAGAGCCTTTTACTCTTTGTAAGCTTCATCCAACAGCGTAATTGGATGAACAACCCGCACCCCCAACCCGTGCTTCTGGATGCCGGTGTTCAATTGCATCTGGCAACCGGGACAGCCCGAAGCGACGATCTGGGCTTTTGTTCCCGCGAGGTTGTCCATCTTGCGTGCCAGCACCTGAAGCGACGTTTCGTAGTGGGTGATCAGTTGACTGCCAGCCGAACCACAGCACCAATCGGATTCGGGCAGTTCCACGAATTCAAGCCCGTCGATGAGATTCAAAATCTCGCGGGGCTGTTTCCAAACTTTTTGCGCGCGGCGCAAGTGACATGGGTCGTGATAGGTGACCCGCGCTTCGACGCGTCCCTTCGGCTTTTCGAGCGGAATTTCGGTCAGGTATTCGCTGATATCCCGTACCTTGCTGCTGAACTTTTCAGCCCGTTCCGCCCATTCGGGGTCATCCTTGAGATACTCGCCGTATTCCTTTAATGTCGAACCGCAGGTGGCGCAGTCGGTGACGACGGTCTCCAAATCGGATTTCTCGAAGACGGCGATGTTGTGTTTGGCATGTTCACGCACCAGGTCAAGACGTCCGTAGCCGTGCGCGGGCATTCCGCAGCAGACGACTTCGTCGGGCGTGGTCACTTCGCAGCCGTTGCGGCTCAATACCCTGACTGTTGCTGCACTTTCCTCGGCGAAGAGCAGGCTCTGGGCACAGCCGAGGAAGAAGCCCACCTTGCGTTTTGTTTCTCCCTTTGCGGGGGTGACGGTTGGCAGCACCTGTCGCAGCGGACGCTGGGGCAGGCGCGGGAGCATGGCTTCCATATCGCGCAACTGGCTTGGCATGATACGCATCAACCCAAGGGCGTAGACCAAACGTCGAATGCCGAGATTCTGATAAATGCGAAGTGGCCAGGTTGCCGCTTCCATCCGCCACGGATGGGGGATTAGATTCTCGAAAAGAGTCTTCTTCCAACCTGAAGGCTCTTTCTGCTCCTGCACATGGCGCATCGCCAGTGACAGCTCGGCGGGTTTGATGCCGACGGGGCAGATGTCATTGCAAGCCATGCACGCAAAACAGCCGTACATCTGCTCGTAAAGATTGGGACTAAGTTCGAGTTCACCATCCAGCCCTTTGCGAGCCAGCGCCACACGTCCACGGGGAGAGGAGGCTTCCTTGTAACTCTCCCGATACGTCGGGCAGACTGCCAGACACAAGCCGCAGCGGATGCAGTTTAGATAATCGGTTTCAATAGGTCTTTCCAGTTCAGTGAGTGAGTTCATAGTTTTCTACCATTCAGTCATATCCAATAAAGCTTTGATGATCCCATCCTCATGCCGCTCATACATCGTAAAAGCCTTCCCGACTTCCCGAATGGGCAGGCGATGGGTTACAAATGTTTCAAGCACTTTTCGATCTTCGATAAAAACGTCTCGCGCCTTTGCGAGGTATTCGTCCCACTTGGGAGTGACGCAAGCCACCAGATGCGCGTTCTTGCGGAAGAAGCTTTCGTATTCGATAGCGTAGATGTTATGGTCCGGGACGCCGAATGCCATCACGGTCCCCTGCTGCCTGACCAAAGCCAGGGAGTCGTTGATGGTTTCCATCTGATGACCGACAGCCTCGACGCAAATGTCGGGCGCGTTCCATCCCATTGGGTTTTGACGCGCACCGTGCAGGACTTCGATACTGCGCATGGGAATCGTCTCGGTGACGCCCAGTCTTTTTGCAAACTCGCACCGACCTTCGAGCGGATCGATGCCCACAATCCTTGCCGCCCCGCGTTTTTTCAACATCCAGCAGAAGAACAAACCAATTGACCCCAACCCGATCACCGCCACCGACTTGCCTTTCACATCCCCAAGGCGGTCGATGCCGTTGATTACCGTGGATAGCGGTTGAATCAGACAGCTTGTCCCATCGTCGCCAAGCTCCGCCGGGATTTTGACGGTTTTAGCCGCCTGCGCGACGAAGACATCCGACAATCCCTGATCGCCTTCGGGGATGGCAACCACCTGGTCGCCGGGCTTGAACAAGTCAGAGGTGCTTTCGATTACCTTCCCAAAGCATTCATGGATGGGAGCGCCAACGGGCAGGGGATAGGATTTGTGACGTTTGCTGCCGGTAAAGAAGGGAATGTCGCTGCCGCACATCGAAACCCAACTCGGCTGGACGATAACCCGGTCTGCGCCGGCGGCGATGTCAGGTTGGGCTGTCTCTACTTGTTCAAAACTTCGTGGTCTTACGACATGCAATGCTTTCATCTGCTTTGCCATTATTTTTGGATGACGGGCAAAGTCAGCATGGCATGGGGGACGATCAACACATCACAGGCTGATCCTAACTTAGCAGTGGCGAGCGTAATGGCTTCCTCCATGGTCGCGGCGGGAATCATCTTGCAAGCCGCAACCAGGTCGGGGCATTCGCTTCCCACGATGACCACATTCGCCTCTTCCAGTACTTTTGCCATCACAAAGGCACGTTGTTGCCCGGGCGGATAACCGTTTTTGCGGGCATCATCGAGGATGAATTGGACATTCGGCGCGTCGCGCATGGCTGCCAGAAAACGCTGCTCGCCAACGCCCGCCCCAGCGCCTTCCTCACAGCGGGCGGGGATGATGAAGAATCCGCCTTTGCGTACCACCGGAACGGGGGCAAAGAAAAGATAGGAAGGGGCGCGGCTTGCCTGATAAAGATTGGCGTCCTTTGGGAAACCGACGCCGCCGATTGCGATGTCATATTGATGGGGAATGGAAACCTCATAAATGGCTTTGGCGAACTTGACCAAATCCTGGAATGCCAGTTCCGGGTCTCCGGCGGTCACACGCAGGATTCGTTTGTCATCGTCCAAGACAACATTCAGGATGAAACGCAAATTGGCGCGGTGTGCCGCCTCAGTGATTGCCTCGTGGAAGGGGTTGCCTTCGATCTTTCCCAGCCGTGTATCCGGATTATCAATGAAGGCGGGACCATGTGTGTGAGCGATGAGCGCTTCCCCTGCCGCGCCAACCGCGACGGTTTTCCGTCCGCCGGAATAACCAGCATATTGATGCGGCTCAACGATGCCGGTGGCGATCAACAGGTCGGTTTCCACGGCGGCGTGATGTAACAGGACCGGCACCCCGCCCGGCGTCACGCCCAAATCGACCAAAGCGGCAGGGTTCTGAGGCTCGTTGTCAATGACACGGTACCGGGCAGCGATGTCCGCTCCGAGCTTGGTGACTTTTTCCTCCTGCGTCGAGGATCGGTGCATCCCGATGCCGCAGAGCAGGGTGATGTTTTCATCTTTCACACCTGCCTTTTCCAATTCCTTCAACAGGGCGGGGACCAGCAGGTGGTCGGGGCTGGCGCGGGTAATGTCAGTAAACACAATGCAGACACGGTCCCCGGGTTTGGCAAGTTCACGTAGCGGCGGCGTCCCAATGGGATTGGCAAGCGCATCCTTTATGGAGACTTCGACATCCAGCAGGAGCTTCGCCTCCTGCGAGATGGCGACTGCCACCTTCATAGTGGAAGGCAGGGAGAATTCAAGGTTGGATTTGCTGTACGGGATTTTGTAGGTCTGGTTTTTCATGACTTTTTCCTTGGGGGAGTGGTTCTCTATTGCTATTTTACTGCCTACAGTCGATGAGTTGTTACTTGAACGAGATGGTGTTTTGTCTGACGAAACAATATCTCGCCTGATGGAATTTTATGCCTCCCTCTTGGAAAAGTCAAGTTACAAACATCATGGGGAATCTGTGCATTGAAAGTGACTTCCAATCTGGTTTCATAGAATGGAAGTAGTTGACATCAGGCGAAATATTTGCTACAATCTATTTATCAATAAACGAAACATTGTTTCACTCTATAAGACACCAATAATCACTTACTTTTGGAGAAGCAAAGATGAAAAAGTTACCGTTCGTCAAAGCGGCAGACGTTGAAGGTGAATTCAGAACCCCTCCGCGTGTGTCCAAACTCCTGCTTGCGCCAAAGTTTGGGGGAGTTAGCAACGTCTCGATGGGCATGAACATCACCGAGGTTGGCAGTATGATTCCGGACCATCAGCACGATGAATCCGAAGAGGTTCTTTTCCTTATTAGTGGGCGCGCAAAGATCGTGATTGAAGGCGAAGGTGAGTGGGAAATCGGTCCCGAAACCGCCTTTTATTCCCCGCTTGGGAAGAAGCATCGCGTGGAAAATATCGGCAATGAACCGCTCAAGATCGTATGGTGTTATTGCCCGCCCTTGCCGGCACACCGTTGAGATTTTTAAATCTTTTCCATAATGAAATAATAAAGGAGAGCATCATGTTTGAAGAGACCAGAAAGTATTTGAAGAAGATTGGTATGCCCGAAGGCGACGCGTTCGATATGCCTTCCTCAACCCAGCGTTTTCCCGATGGCGCGGCTTTCCGCATCGAGAACCCGACTGTGAACACAGCAACAACCGCAGCAGCACTGCTGGAAACGGCTGAAAAGAACGGCATCGTCATCAACCGCATCACCGAGACCTACGGTATGTTCCGCCACACCGCCGCGGAAATCAAGGAATATTGCCGCGTGTGCCATGATCACGGCACTGAACTGATGATGTCCACTGGTCCCCGCGCCACATATGATACCGGCGCAACCGTGCTCTCAACTCAAGGCGCCCGCATCGGCTATCGCCTGCGCGGTATGGAACAGGTTCTGCGCGGTATCGAAGATGTCAAGCGCGGCTACGATCTGGGCGTGCGCGCATTCCTCATTTACGATGAAGGCATGTTGTGGCTTGCCGGTCAGATGCGCAAGGACGGTGCGCTGCCGAAGGACATCATCTTCAAGGTATCTGCCCACCTCGGTCACTGCAATCCCTGTTCCTTCAAATTGATGGAAAGTCTGGGTGCTGACAGCATCAACCCTGTCCGCGACCTGCAGATCCCGATGATCGCCGCATTGCGACAGGCAGTCAAAGTTCCGCTGGATGTGCATATGGACAACCCGCCCGGATCCGGTGGCTTCATTCGTGTTTATGAATCGCCCGAGATCGTGCGTGTTGCGGCTCCTTTACACTGCAAGACCGGTAATTCGGTGGTCAGCGGACATGGCGAAATGACTTCCGCGGCCGACGGAGTCAAGATGGCCGACCAGGCCACCATCGTGGTCGAGATGCTCAACAAGTACTATCCCGATCTCAAACAATCGCCCAAGGGAGCGAAAGATCTGCATATCCCGGCTGTATAGTCTGAGCTTTTTCGGAATTATTGGTAAGTACAGAAAAGGAGCAAAGACATGAGCGAATGGGAACTTCCGCCTAAAGGCGGTCATATGGAGAGCCCCAATGGACTTTACCTCCAGACCATGAATATGACCCAGATCAACGAGCGTCTCAAGACCAATGACCTGATCATCATTCCCGTGGGCAGTACGGAGTGCCATGGAGCCGGACAACCGCTGGGCGAGGACACATTCCTGGTGACGCGCGCGGTTGAGCAGGTAGCCATGAAGATGGGTTGTACCATCGCCATGCCGATCTGGTATGCTTCGCACCCCCATAACCACCTGGGCATGCCGGGAACCGTCGTGGTCCCCGAGGATGTCCTGCTGGCGAACATGAGAGCCATCATTACCGGTCTCTGGAATATGGGCTTCCGCAAGCAGATCTTCGTCAATGGTCATGGACAGGAAGAGGTTTTGCCCCTGGCGATCCAGCAATGGCAAAAGAAGTACCAGCTTCCGGCAGTGCTGATCACGCTCCACACCTGGACGGTGATCCATGACCACATGAAGGACAAGGCTCATGGTGGACCCTTCGACACGCCCTTCGCACATGCGGATGAAGCGGAAGCCTCCTATTCGCTGGCGCTGTTCCCGGAATTCATGGATCCGAAGCTGTTTGTGGATAACAAGCCGTCGGGCTTCCTGCCTCCCGGTCATACGGACAAAGGCGGAGACGTCTACCACGCCCCGATCAAGGGCCATGAGCATGTTGGGTTGGCTGGCATCGAGGTGAAGGATTATCCGGAAGGAGTCATCGGGTCCCCCACCAAAGCCTCAGCGGATAAAGCCATGGCTGGCTTGAACGACCTCATGGACTACATGTGCAGGCTGATCGGCGACATTATGAACAGGTTCCCGGCGGGTGTTCTGCCTCCCGTAGACCAGGTCACCATGCGCAGTAAGGAAGAGGTCGAAGAATACGTCAAGGGACCTCTGAACGGCGGCAAGTCCATCTACACCCTCGCCTACCCGCCATAGAAAATTTATAGCGAATATAACGATAAGCCCCACTGCTTGTAGTCCTGCGGCTTTTGCCAGTCAGGGAGTGGGGCTTTTGGTCTCTAAGTTGTTAGAGACTAATACAGTTTGTTTAACTGCTGCTCGACATTAATACATTTTCTAGTAATGGAGCCAAAGATGAAACTACTCCGTGTAAACATGAAGCAACTTCAAACCACTTGGGAGCCGGTTCCGGCTGTTTACGAACGGCTTGGGGGCAGGGCTTTGATTGCCAAATTACTCCTCGAAGAAGTTCCACCTGCCTGTGATGCTTTGGGTCCACACAACAAGTTGATCTTTACACCCGGCTTGTTGGGCGGTGCCGGTGTGACAACCGCCGGCCGACTTTCGGTTGGCGGCAAGAGTCCGCTTACGAACGGCGTCAAGGAAGCGAATGCGGGGGGAACATCGGGTGATACATTGGGGAAACTGGCAATCAAAGCAATTGTGGTCGAAGGACAACCTCAAAAAGGTGAGTTGTATTTATTGCACATTATGAATGATGGCGCTGAATTATTGTCTGCTAATCACCTGCGTGGATTGGGTACGTACGCCACGTCCGATCACCTGCAGGAACAATATGGGACGGATAGCACGGTCATATCCATTGGACAGGCAGGCGAATATTTGATGCTGGGCGCAGGTATTGCCAATACAGGGGAACGCGACCAGCGGAGCAACCATGCTGCCCGTGGAGGGTTGGGTGCCCTCATGGGCAGTAAGGGTTTAAAAGCCATTGTGATCGACAAACCTGTGGACAAATCGGTGCACTTTGTCGATGCGGAATTTTTCCGTACCGCCTCGAAGAATTTTGCACAGAAACTGATCAACGATCCGAAACTGGGCACAAAGGGATCGCAACATTTATATGGAACAGCTTCCATTGTGGCGGCAGTTAATGAAATGGGATCCCTGCCCACGAACAACTTTGGCAGTGGTAATTTTGCCCAATCTGAAGACCTGCGCGGTGAGAAAATGCGCGAAGTGATATTGGCTCGCGAAGGCAAGGTCGGCACCCGCTGCATGCCTGGCTGTGTTATTGCCTGCCGAAATACGTATGTTGACGAAGCGGGTATGCCGATTGTCGGTACGGTCCAATATGAGACGATTGCCCTGGTGGGTTCGAACCTTGGGCTTGGCAGTTTGGATGATGTCGCGCAGCTCAATTTCATGTGCAATGACTTTGGGCTGGATACCATCGAAACGGGGGCGGCTCTGGGCGTTGCCATCGAGGCTGGATTGGCTAAGTTTGGTGACATGGAGAGCATCGTCTCGTTGCTGAAACAAGTAGGGGAGGGAACCGTTCTAGGACGGGTGATCGGCAACGGCGTGGTCATGACTGGGCGCATGTTCGGAATCCGACGTATCCCAGCCACATTGGGTCAGGCCATGCCGGGTTACGATCCACGCAGCTTGAAGGGGAATGGCGTCACGTATGCCACCTCCCCACAGGGGGCGGATCACACGGCTGGCAACGCTTTCGGCGCCCGCAAGGAAGTGAATCCTTTGGGAATTCAAGGACAAAAGGAACTCTCCCTCAAGTTGCAGATCATCGCGGCGATGCTCGACAGTACAGGTCTCTGCCTGTTTGCCCGCCCGCCCATCATTGCCGATCCACAACTCATGGTCGATATGGTAAATGGCATTTACGGCTGGGGCTGGACCAAGGATGAATATGACCGCTTCAACCGCGATGTTTTACGCAACGAACTGGAATTCAACCGCCGCGCAGGAATTACGAAGGAAAATTACCGCATCCCCGAATATATGCGCGAGGAACCGCTGGCGCCTCATAACGTTGTCTTTGACGTACCAGATGCTGAACTGGATGCCGTCTTTGCCGCCTTGTAGGTGATCCATGAATTTGCGAGTAGAAGTGTTCGGCCAACTTTTACCTAGTAAGGAAAGACGTCAAACTCTAAAAATTGAGGAGCCGATCAGTGTGCGCGAAATTGCGACCATGCTGGGATTGACCTCGGAGGAAATCGGGTTGATCACCATCAATGGAGTGCAGAGCGAGATGGAAGATCGCATGGATTCTGACAGCCGGCTTTGTTTCTTCCCACACATGTCCGGCGGATAGTTTGTTTTGGTTTCAGATTGAAATCTGCAAATATCGAAGACTGGAGTGACGATATGAGTTTCTTGAAGGTCAGTGGTCTCAGCAAGTCGTTCGGAGGTCTGCAAGTAATTCAGCGCCTGGATTTTGAGGTCGAGACGGGAGAGATTGTCGGTCTCATCGGCCCCAACGGTTCGGGGAAAACCACAACCCTGAACATGCTCACCGGGTTCCTAAAGCCAAATTTCGGCGAGATCACATTCAAGGGAAAGAACATCGAAGGGCTTCCACGCCATCAGGTGTGTGGTCACGGCATCGCGAGAACCTTCCAACTGATAAAGCCCTTCCTCGAATTTACGGCTTTACAGAATGTGATGGTGGGCAGGGTCTATGGTCAGCAGCCTGCCAAGAATATGCGGGTGGCTGCCAGCGAATCAGAAGAAATCTTGGACCAAGTGGGGTTGTTGAGTAAAGCTACGAAGCTGGCCAAAAATCTTACCTTGATGGAACGAAAACGACTTGAATTGGCGAGGGCCCTGGCAACCAAACCCCAATTGCTTCTGCTGGACGAACTGATGGCGGGATTGAATCATGCCGAGGCGGATGACGCGATGCAGTTGATCCGCAAGATAAAGGATGAGTCGAAGCTGACCATCCTGATGGTAGAGCATATTGTCAAGGCAATCGTCGGTCTGTCGGACCGCATCATCGTCTTGAACATGGGAAATAAGATCGCAGAGGGCGCTCCCCAGGATGTCATCCATGATCCCAAGGTTATTGAAGTCTATCTAGGAAAAGGCCATGCTTAAAGTAGAAAATATAAACACCTATTACGAAGACCTCCAGGCGCTTTGGGGTATTTCGCTTGAGGTTAACGCCGGGGAACTCGTTGCTCTTGTAGGCCCCAACGGTGCCGGGAAGACGACCACCCTGAAAACAATCGTTGGCCTTCTCAAGCCCGCTTCGGGCATTATCACATTCGATGGGAAGAAATTAAACAAGGAAACAGCCCACAAGATTGTGGAACTGGGGATTTCGCAGGTGCCTGAAGGAGGCGGAATATTTACGGGTATGAGTGTTTTGGAAAACCTGGAGCTTGGGGCTTTCGTTCCCAGCGCGCGGCGCTTCAAGAATGAAAGTTTGGAACAGGTGTATGAGATTTTTCCCCGCCTCAAGGAACGGAAAGACCAGCAGGCTGGAACGTTAAGCGGTGGGGAAAGGCAGATGCTCGCCATCGGCAGAGCATTGATGTCCAAGCCCAAGCTGTTGTTGTTTGACGAGCCTTCCTTTGGGCTGGCTCCCATTCTGGTACAGCACATGTTCGAGGTGATTAGCAAGATCAACAAACAAGGCATGACCGTCCTGCTGGTTGAGCAAAATGTCCGTGCCGCGCTGGATCTGGCGCACAGGGCGTATGTGATCGAAAATGGCCGCATTGTGGGAGAAGGAAAGGGAGATGCGCTTCTTTCCTTCGAATCAATTCGCAGTGCATACCTCGGATAGAAAAGGATTTCCAATGCTTGAATCTTTGGCGCAAAATCTGGTTTTCGGAATTCTGTTGGGTGCCTTATATGGCTTGGCGGCTGTAGGCATTGCCCTTGTTTTTGGGGTCACAAAATTTCTTAATGTAGCCCATGGCGAACTTTTGATGCTCGGTGGCTATGCATGCTTCTGGCTTTTTAGCCTTTTAGACCTCGACCCTTTTCTGTCACTCCCTTTGACCATCATCTTCCTTTTTTTGATCGGAGCAGTCCTTTATCAGGTACTCTTTGTCCGCATGGTCAAACTGCCAGTGGAGGAAAAGATCAAAAACACCATGCTTATCGGGTTTGGCTTGACGCTAATCCTGCAAAACGTGGCATTGTTGCTTTGGACGGCAGATGACCGGGGAATTACGACATCCTATTCTGGCGCAGCCTTTTCCTGGCTGGGTGTGCGCTTCCCCTATGTGCGCGTTGCGGGTTTGGTAATCTCGCTGGTCTGTCTGTTTACCCTGCAACAATTCCTGCGCAAGACTTATACCGGCAAGGCCATTCGAGCCACAGTGGAGAATTGGGAGGCGGCCTCGCTGATGGGAATTGATGTATACAAGGTCTATCTGATCTCTTTCCTGTTGGGAACCGCGTTGGCAGGAGTGGCCGGCGCTTTGGTAAGTGTCAGTTTTTCAATCGAACCGTCCATGGGAATGCACTGGACCCTAAAGTCTTTAATCGTGATGGTGTTGGGCGGGGTGGGGAATTTCATGGGCACCTTTGTGGGGGGTATTCTTTTGGGCGTGACTGAATCGGTCACAGGCTTTTTTATCAGCAGTAATTACCGACAGGTGGTCGGGCTTGTGCTTTTCCTGTTGATTTTGATCTTTAGACCACAGGGCTTGTTTGGCGCAAAAGAGAGGTAATCAATGCGAAGCCTAAAAATCATCTCGATCATCCTTCTCATCGCCGTTCTAGCTTCCCTCCCAACAGTGATTAAAAAGGACAGCACCATAAATCTATTGATTTTGGTCTTTCTGTACATCATCCTGGCTTCCAGTTGGAACATTCTGGGAGGATATACCGGGCAGACAAGCCTTGGTCATGCTGCGTTTTTTGGACTGGGAGCCCTGGTGACCCGCCAACTCTGGTTGCGCGGTTTCCCCATCCTGCCCAGCATTTTGGCTGGAGGTCTCGTGGCGGTGGTTTTCGCTTTGCTGATAGGCGCACCTGCCTTCAGGCTCAAGGGCGTGTACTTTTCCATTGGCACATTGGCGCTTGCCCAAATTCTAAGTGTTACAGTTGGCAATGTCTTTCCTGAGATCGCGGCTCTCCCGGTTGAGGATCTGATCAACTATCAACTCGCACCTCGTTATTACCTGTTCCTGGGGTTGACTGTCATTGTTGTCGCAGTTGCCTATATTCTGGTCAATTCAAAGCTGGGTCTTGGCATGATGGCTGTGCGGGAGGAAGAAGATGCCGCAGAATCGCTTGGGGTCAGTGCGTTGAAGCATAAACTTATTGCTCTGGGAATCAGCGCCTTCTTTACCGGTCTGGCTGGCAGCGGCTTCGCATACTACCATGTCAGTTACTATTATCAATTCGCATTTGCCCCCATGTGGAGCTTGGATATGTTGACCATGGTTTACATCGGCGGCACAGGTACCATTTTGGGACCCATCATTGGGGCGGTGTTTTTCGTGGTGATGAAGGAGTTCCTGGTTTTGAATGTGGGTGAATATCATCTGATCATATTTGGCGTGATGTTTGTTCTTGTGGTGCTCTTCCTGCCGGGCGGAATCATTTCAGCCTGGAAAAAGATTCAGGGTGCGATTACCCGCCGGTCGAAGTTGAATGCAGGCAAGAAGGTTGATACCCCCACATTGGACTCGACCAATGGAAAGGAGAAGAACTATTGACGTGACACCGAAGAGAGAGAAGAATAAACATAAAAGTCTGTCCCAATTTTGAAAAATTCTATGGAGGATGAGCGATGAAAGCCAAACTAACAAGTCTGATAGTGATTGTGCTTTTGATGAGCGTGTTAATCGCAAGTTGTGCTCCTGCACCGACGGTAGCGCCTGCGGCAACCGAACCGCCCGCTGCGGAAGCCCCAGCTGCCACCGAGGCTCCGGCAACAGAAGCTCCGAAACCACCTGCGCCAGAGTTCATTGAACTTGGTGCGTCTATTCCATTGACCGGAAGTTTCGGTTCTCTTGGAAACCTGGTACTCCCCGGATATGAATTTGCCGTGGCAGATATCAACGCCGCCGGTGGCGTCTATGTCAAAGAATACGACGCCAAGATACCTTTGCGCCTTACCTATTACGATGATGAATCGGATCCCACCAAGGCAGTCAGCAAGATGGAGACCCTCTATTCCGAACAGAACGTGACGGCCTATCTGGGTGGTGCTGGCAGTTCCATGCATGCTGCCACAACAGCTATTGCGGAAAAGAACAAGGTTCCGTATTGCGGTATTTCATTCGCGCTGTACAAGATTCACCAGCAGGGGTACAAGTACCTGTTCTCACCGTTCCCCAAGTCTCCAATGCAAGCCAAAGATACCTTTGAAATCCTCAACTCCATTCCGGAAGCCGACCGACCCAAGAAGATCGCGATCTTCTCCTACAGTGACGACTGGGGTAAAGAGTTGGGTGGTCTTTGGGAAGAGAATGCTAAAAAGAATGGTTATGAAGTAGTCCTGCGTGCCGAAAACCCTGTCGCTCCCAATAATGACTGGTCCGACGCGATCCTCAAAGCCAAGGCGGCCGGAGCGGAAGTGCTTCTTACCATGCCCATCTTCCCGGATGGAAGTGCAATGTTCAAGACCATGTCCGAACTGGGTTGGGCCCCGAAATTCGCTTTGGTTATCAGAGCGCCTGAAGGTTTGAACTGGGGCGAATCCATGGGCAAGGTTGGCGACTATGTAACCATCTTCCCTGGATGGCACCACGGCGCCAAGTTCCCGGGTGTGGAAGAACTCAACGCGGCATACCAAGCTAAATTCGGACGCCCCGCTGACCTTTTGACCGGTCCTGCTTACGCTTGTGTACAGGTCGTTGCTGACGCCATTGAAAAAGCCGGTACGTTGGATCGCGACGCGGTTCGGGATGCGATGGCTGCCACGGATATGGAAACAGTGATTGGCCCGGTGACCTTCAATGAGGACGGTACCGGCAATGTTCTGGATCCGCTCATTCAATGGCAGAACGGCAAGATGGAATTGGTCTGGCCCTCTGAACAAGCCACTGCTGATTTTATCTATCCGGCCCCTCCGTTTGAAGAGCGATAAGAAAACCAGATTCGCAATTCCGGAAATAATTTCATAAAACTGTGGCGATGCAGTAAATCCTTGGCATCGCCACAGTCCTTAGTTTGAGAAAGTGAGTTTGGGTTGATGGACCGGATGGAATATTCAGATGAAAACAGCCTGTTGCGGGCAAAGAACCAACAGGGTGCTTTTCCCATGGAAACCATCAAACATGTGGAAAAGCCCACCACTGTCATTACTGACGAAGTCCGGCGGATCGATATGTGTAATACCGCCTATGGACTGGCCGCCCGGGGTGAATATGGTGCCGTTGTTCAAAGGGGCGTGCAAAAGAGTCTCCCCGGCAAATATCCCCTCTCGGCGGCGCAGAAGGATGTGATTGACCACATTGCTCTGATGCAACCCAATCCGGTGGCTGATCAAACAGCGCCCATTCCCCGGCATCCCGATGTCCTTTCGCGTCACATCAAATCGGTCGGCTATTTCCTAAAAGCCGATGTGATGGGGACATGCAAAGTCCCGCCATCCGCTTATTACAGCCATGATAAACAGGGTAACCCCATAGATATGCGGTATGAAAATGCCGTCGTTATTGTGATGCGCAAGGAGTTGAGCGCCATCCGTGTTTCCAATGGGCACGATTGGATGGGGGATCCCATCAGTTTCCAGTCCTACCAACATCTTGGCATGGTTGCTGAAACAATTGCCAACTACATTCGCCGCTTGGGTTGGGATGCTTCTGCACAGTATGGGCCATCCTTTGTCGATCGTTATACGGTTCTGGTTCCACCTTTGTTGCTTGCCGCAGGGATCGGGGAGGTCAGCCGGGCCGGGATTATCCTGAATCCGTTTCTTGGGCTGGCGTTCAAGGCGGCTGTTGTGCTTACCGACATGCCTGTGGCGCCCGACCAGCCCATTGATTTTGGGCTGCAACGCTTTTGCCAGAGCTGCAAGATTTGTGCCGAAGCTTGCCCGAGTAAAGCCATTTCACTGGGGGACAAGGTGATGTACAACGGATACGAAACCTGGAAATTGAATACCCAGCGGTGTGCCAGTTTCAACTTCACCAATAAAAAAGGCACGATGTGTAATGCCTGTGTCAAAAGTTGCCCTTGGGGCAATCCGACCACCTGGCCGCATAACCTGGTGCGTACACTGGTCATGAACACTTCCCTTATACAGCCAATTGCCATCCAATCCGCCCGACTCCTTGGAATGAGCCTGCCCATTCCAGAGGAGAAGTGGTGGTTCGACATGGAATATGTGGACGGGATAATCCAGTCAAGGGAGAAAGGGACCGATCAGCAGTAAGCAAAACTGGTGGATTTTATCCGAGGAGAGAGAGAATGGTTTTTGATCACGAGTTTGCTCCTGGTCCTATGGATACAAGTCATATTAAACGCAAATGGCTCGATATTCCATATGCAAGTAAGTCCCAAACTCAAAAGCTGGATATTTACCTTCCAGATACAGGAGATGGTCCATTTCCAATTATTGCCACATTTCATGGTGGCGCGTGGATGTTTGGAGACAAGGGAGACGAAATGAACCTACACTTTTTGGAGGGACTCAAGCATGGGTATGCTGTCGCATGTGTCAACTATCGTTTAAGTGGCGAGGCGCATTTTCCAACACAAATCCACGACTGCAAGACAGCCATTAGGTATCTCCGTACCAATGCGGCGGATTATTGTCTGGATGGAACTCGTATTGGAGCTTGGGGAGCATCTGCGGGCGGGCATCTTGCCGCATTGCTTGGCGTTGCTGCGAGGACTCGGGAGTTGGATAACCCATCCATGAGAAAAACCAATACCCGCTTTTCCTGTAAAGTACACGCGGTTGTGGTTTGGTATGGTCCCATCGAGGACTTTATAAAAATGGATGAACAACTGACAGCGAGTGGAATGGGTACTCCTGACCATTCAGGTGCCGGCTCGCCCGAATCAAAATTGCTTGGAAGAAGGATCACCGATGTTCCGGCGCTTGTCAAGTTTGCCAGCCCGATGACCTACATCAAGCCCAGTGCGCCGCCTTTCCTTATCCAGCATGGATTGAATGATGGCATTGTGCCCGTCGAACAATCCATCCATTTTGCGGCGCAAATGGAAAAGATTGCCGGGGCGGATCGTGTGACCCTCGATTTGCTAAAAGGCGCAGACCATGGCGATCCATTGTTCGAAAAGCAACACAATCTCCGACGGGTTTTTGATTTCTTTGATTTGCATCTGAAATAAAAAATGGATGGACAACATCCAAGTGGGTTGCTGCTTCTGAGTTCACTAAAAATTGCGGTAGGTGCTTGGCGAGTCCAGGGCGCTGGATTTTCTGGATGAACACTGAAAAATTGATTGCAAGTTGAATTAGCCAAAGGAGATTTTTATGGGTAAAAAGAAACTGCTTGTTATAGGTGCTCATTCCGCTGATTTTGTCTGGAGGGCAGGTGGGACAATTGCATTGACGACCTCGCAAGGAGGCAGTGCAACCGTCATTGCCCTTTCGTATGGAGAGCGGGGGGAATCCGGGGAACTGTGGAAGGACCCCGGTCAAACTGTGGAAAACGTCAAACGCATCCGTCATGAACAGGCAAACGAAGCGGCGAATATCCTCGGAGCCGAGTTTCGTTGTTTCGATCTGAGTGACTATCCACTCAACATCAGCGAAGAAGTGATGATACAACTGGCAGACCTGTTCCGCGAGATGGAGCCGCACATCGTCCTAACTCACACGCCCGTTGACCCGTTCAACCCCGACCATCCCGTTGCCTGTCAGGTTGTCCAGCGAGCGCGGTTACTGGCATCAGGTGCCGGTGTGGCAAGCGCCTTTAAGAACATTACACCACCCGACTTGTACTTCTTCGAACCACACCAGCCTGAGTTGTGTGAATTTACCCCGAATACCTTTGTGGACATCACGCCTGTCATGGAACTCAAACGAAAAGCAATGGGTGTGATGCAGGCGCAAAGTTATCTGCAAACCTATTATGCTGAACTGGCTTCGCGGCGCGGCAACCATGCGCGACGGATTTCCGGGATGGAGGAGGTCAAGTTCGCGGAAGCCTTGCAGCGCACGCTGCCCTGGGTGGTGAAAAGCCTATGAACACCACCCAACTCAATCGTCTTGGCGAACTCGGTGTGGCAACCGTTTACGAGGCCTCTGGTCGGGAGGGGCTGATTGACATTCCACTAATTCAACTCCTGCCAGGCAGCCGTGCCGCTGGTCCCGCGCGGACAGTGTTGTGCGGTCAGGACGACAACCTGATGGTCCATGCCGTTATCGAGCAAATCCAGCCCGGCGAAGTGCTGGTACTGTCCATGCCGGAACCAGCCCCGGTGGCGTTGGTCGGCGAGTTGCTCGTGACTCAGGTCAAGGTGCGGGGCGCGGCCGGTATTCTGGTGGATGCCGCCGTCCGCGATGTCGAAGAACTCGTCAAGATGGGATTGCCCATCTGGACGCGTTTTGTCCGCGTGAAAGGTGCGACCAAAACAAAGGTCGGAAAACTGAACTTTCCTGTATCCGTTGGCGGGGCGCGCATCTCGCCGGGGGATATTGTGATTTTGGACGCCGATGGCGGTGTGTGTGTCAAAGACGAGCGAGCAGAAGGGGTTTTGAAGGCCTCGGAAGCCCGGTTTGAGAAGGAAGCTCGTTTGCGTGAAAAACTTGCCGCCGGTGAAACCTCTTATAATCTTCACGGCCTGCGGGAAATTGTGGAAAAGAATCGGAGGAACTCATGAACTCTGAACCTGTTTTCGATGTGGCTCATCTGGCGCACGTGGAATTGTTGACTCCCAAACTCGAGGAGAGCACCCGGTTTTTTGTGGATGTGATGGGGATGACCGAAAGCAACCGCGCAGGCGATTCGGTCTATTTGCGCGGCTGGGACGATTACGAACATCATTCGCTGCAACTGACTGCTTCTCCAAAACCTGGTATTGGTCATTACGCCCTGCGCGCCTCCAGTCCACAGGCGCTCCAGCGGCGGGTGGCGGTGCTGGAGAAAACCGGTTTGGGTATAGGCTGGAAAGAGGATAATATTGGGCACGGACCCGCCTACTGTTTCAACAGTCCCGACAACCATAGGATGGAAATTTACTACGAAACCGAATGGTACCAACCGCCCGAAGAACTGCGCCCGGCGCTGAAGAATCAGGCTTCACGTTTGCCAAATCGCGGGATTGCCCTGCGGCGTCTTGATCACATCAACATTCTTGCGTCGGATGTGCGTGCCACGCGGGTTTTCTTGCAGGAAGCTCTGGGTGGCCGTTTGACCGAACAGATTATTTTCGATGATGGTTCGGAGAAAGCCTCCTGGCTCACCTTTACCAACAAAACCTACGACGTGGCAATCTCCGAAGACTGGAGCGGCGCGAAGGGTCGTCTGCATCACATCACCTATGCTGTAGACTGCCGCGAGGACATTCTACGCGCGGCGGATCTTTGTCTCGAGCAAGGCGTGTTCATGGAGACCGGACCTCATAAACATGCCATCCAACAGACGTTTTTCCTGTACGTTTATGAACCGGGTGGCAATCGCTTCGAAATTGCCAGCCCCGGCGCGCGCCTGGTATTGGCTCCTGACTGGAAGCCCATCATTTGGAGTCAGGCAGATCGTGAAAAAGGGCAGGCATGGGGCCTGCCGACCATCGAATCCTTCCACACACATGGCACACCGCCAGTGGAGTAAGCCATGCCGCAACTGACACTTGAATACACCGATAATATTGAATTCGATGTGCAGCCGCTTCTTGCCCGTCTTCACGCTGAATTGGCAGCCACGGGCGCCATCAACTTGAAAGGGCTCAAAAGCCGGGCCGTCTGTCATAGTGAATATCGCATTGCGGATGGCAATCCTGAATACGCATTTGTCCATGTCAACCTGTTGATTCGTGAAGGGCGTCCGCTCGAAGTCCAAAAAGATGCGTCGCGGCGTATAATGACGGTGTTGAAGGAAACTTTTGGCGCCCGCTTCGAGAGTGGTTATTTATCTCTCTCGGTTGATATCAAGGAAATGCGCGCGGGAATCGCGCTGACAATTCACAATATTCCAGACAAAGGAAAACAAACATGAATGATTTATTTGCAGATAAACTTGCCATCCGTGAGATAGTGGAGAATTGGGTTTTATATCGAGATGCGGGCGATTGGGAACGCTTTGCCACTGTATGGCATTCAAACGGCTGGATGACCGCAACCTGGTTCCAGGGTCCAGCCACGGAGTTCATCGAAGCCAGCCGAAAACTTTTCGATCAGGGAGTTAACATCCTGCACCAACTTGGCGGGTGGACTTGTGACATCGTGGGACAACGCGCGATTTCGCAAGTCAAAATGACCATCAATCAGCGTGGGCTGGTGGATGGTTTTCGAGTGGATGTGATCTGTTTTGGTCGTTTCTATGATTTCTTCGAAAAACGGGATGGACGGTGGGGCATTGTCCGCCGGCAGCCCATCTACGAAAAGGATCGTCTCGATCTGGTGGATCCATCAGTGACTCTGAACCTGGACATGGACATGTACATCCGTTTCCCTGAAGGCTATCGCTTCCTGGCTTATTTGCAGACAAAGAATGGCATGACAGTCAAGCAGGATTTGCCGGGCTTGCGTGGCCCAGAAGTGGAAAAATTGTATGCCGAGGGGAAGGCTTGGCTGGAGGGTTCCAAGGAACCGGGTAAGGTTTCTTAATTCCCCTTGGTGATTAAAAACTCTCACGGAAATGAAAAGAGCAGCCCATTTAGTGACTGCTCTTTTTTGTCAGTGTTTTTTTATTCTTTGCCAAAAGTCAGAAGTTTATCACTATCGTTCTGGCGGAAGGAGAGGACTTCAACGTAGCCTAACTTGTTGAGTTCCTTGCGCATCTCATCTTCGTTGCCGCCGCGCTCTTTCACATCCCAATAACCATATTCATCCTCGTTGTTGGAGAGCGTTACGGACACGATATAGCTGCCTGCATTCGATAAGGCTTGAATAAACGGGGCGAGATGTCCTTTTTGGTTTGGTAGTTTGGCTTCGATGCGGGTGCCCGGCTGGACGCCGCCCGTTATTTCGACGAAGGTCCTAAAAATATCAGCCGCGGTAATGATGCCAACCAGTGTTCCGTCACGCGTAATCAGCAGCGAGTCGATTTTATTCTGCAACATGAAGTTGGCCGCGTTGGTGATACTGCACGATTCATCAACGGCAAAAACGGGGCTGACCATGATACTGCCCATTGTGACGTTTTCCAGCAATGAGGCGATCTCGTATACATTGAGCGTCGTCACAGGCGATGGCGTGGCGCGCAGCATACCGCCGGTGGTGACAATGCCAATTGGTCTACCTTTATCATCGACAATGGGTAAATGATTGATCTTGTTTTTCTTCATCAAGTGCAAAGCTTCGTTATAGTTGGTTTCGAGATTTGCCACAATCGGGTTGGGGGTCATTCGGTTTTTGACGCGCATGGTTTTAGTTACTCCTTTTTCATGAAGACGTTTTTCTACGTCGCTTGATTTGATCTGCCATTGTCCGCGATATTTCCCGCCCACTTTCCGGGCGGTGATTTGGTTTTCCGCTACCATCTGTCGGACGCGGGCGGTGGAAACGCCAAGGCGGTCGGCTGCTTCCTGGGTGGTTATCCATTCATTTAATTCCATTGCACCTCCTTTTGCTAGCGTAAGTCATTGTTTGTATTCTATCACTTGCGCTAGCGTAAGTCAATGGTAAATGTTTCACCAGCCTTCAAGGATGGCAACTCAAACATTTTTTGAGGCATATACCGATCCGATATCAACAATCTGCTTGGGAAGAAGAAACCTGAAGTTGATGCCTTTGCCCTTTTCCGCAATGGATGCCTCTGCTCGCCCTCCATAAGTTTTCCGGGGATGCAAATTTCCACTTGTATGTGCGTCAAACCTAGCTATTTGCCGCCCATTTTTCCATAAAGTTAACAAAGATAGTGGCGGCTTGTGGGAGTTTTCTGTTTTTCAACCAGACGAGAACAATATTGCATTCAATATCCTCCTCCAGTGGAATGGCAACGACATCCGGGTGTTTGTGGTACTCGTAGATTTTTACCGGCACCACTGCCAACCCAATATTTGTCCCAACCAATCCGAACACGCTCACCTTGCGGTGACTCGAATAGAAAATCGTCGGCTCAAACCCAGCCTTACCGCATTCATGCATGATCAACCTGTGCAACTCTGTCACTTTGTCGAACACGATGAAATTATCACCGGAGAGTTCTTTTAGAGAGATGGAAGACCTCTTTGCATAACGATTGTTTGCGGATACCACAACCATCATTTTGTCCTTGAAGATTTCCAAACTGTCATATTGGGCATGATTTAGGAAGTTGTGGCGGGTGATGGCCAGGTCAAAACGGTGCTCGTCCAGGGCGGGGAGGATGTTCAGTCCGTCGATTTCCTCCAATTGGAAGTGGAGATGTGGGTGTAAGTCCCTGAACTGGGCGATCGATGTCGCGATTCCGTACTGGGTTAGTATGGGAATGGTGGCGATTGAAAAGGAATCCGCATTGGATTTATATCCATCCATTTCGACCATCATGGATTTGTAGGCAGCATCAAGTTTTCTGGCATGTCCCAAAAAAGCCTCTCCAGCCTCTGTCAGGAATACTTTTCGTTTACTGCGGTCGAAAACGGGAACTCCCAACTCCTTCTCCAGTGCAATGACTATTTTGGAGAGCGAGGATTGGGAAATGTAGTGCTCATCGGCTGCTGCCGAAAAACTGCCTGTTTCCACAATGGAAAGAAAATATTGGATCTGACGAATTTCCATAACTTAGCTCTGAACTATTCCGCTTTGGAATAAATTGTATCACAGAATGAATTGATGTTTCATTTTTAAAGAGGTATTCTAAAAGTGACTATTTCCACATCTTTTTAAAAAATCCATACGAAAAGAAAAGGAGAAATCACAACTAAAAACTAAGATAAAACGTTCGTCTCCCTGAAGGCAAGACCGCTTGCATACCGTATTTCACATCAATTCTAAGTAAAATGGAAGTAAGGAGAGAAAAAATGAAAAAGAACCTTTCGATTCTTCTGTCGATCATAATGATCGTCGGAATCCTTCTGGCAGCCTGCGCTCCTGCTGCCACTGAGACCCCTGCTCCTGCAAAATCCCCCGCCGCTGCCGCCCCGACTGAAGCGCCAGCTGCCACGGAAGCTCCTGCAGCTGCCACTGAAGCCCCAGCTGAAGACACCACTGTTTCCATGGTGCCTGCACAACCCGGATCGCCTTTTGATATCAAAGGCAAAACGGTCTGCTACATCATCCCCTCCCTTGCGAATCCTTTCTTGAACGGTGTTGCCACTTCCGTTACAGAAAAATTCAAGGCTGATGGCGTGACTGTGAATGTCTACGGCGCTGACGAAGGTGGTTTGAACCAACAATTCGATCAGATAGAGAACTGCATCTCCATGAAAGTTGATTTCATGTACCTTATGGCAGCCGGAGAGGTTGATCAGTTACTTCCCGCGATTGAAGAAGTCAAAACCGCCGGTATCATGGTGATGGGCGTTCCTCCCCAAAAACTGGCACCCTTCGATGCTATTATGCACACCAGCCAATTGGAAGACGGTCAGAAAGTGGCCAAGATGGCATGCGATTTCATTGAGGCTATGTACCCAGATGCTGCTGACGGCAGCGTTGAAACTGCCATTATTGGTGCTGCGAGCTCCTCTGTGGGTATGCGCTTACGTGATGAGGGTTATTCCACCATCACCGACATCTGCCCCAAGGTCAAACTTGTTGCTCACCTGGATATCTCCGGTGACAGTATTCCTGTCGGTCAGGCTGCAGCCGAGAATGTCCTAACGGCTAATCCAAACGTCAAAGTTTTCCTTGGCCAATCTACCGCCCATGCCCAGGGTATTGCCAACGCCATCAAGGCGCTGCCAGATGTGAACGTTGATGAATACGGCGTTTTCGCTGGCGATATGGATCCTTCCATGATCCCGGTTGTCACCAGCTGCGAAGATCCTTACAAGGGTTTTGTCGCCATCGGTGGTACCTCTCTTGACGTAGCAACCTACGAACAGATCAAGAAGATGCTGCAGGGTGTTGAATATCCCAACATTATCAACGATCAATTGGATCCGATCACCTGCGATTTCGCAACGCTCGCAGCCAAATAAATAGCATTTTATAAAAAACGGTGAAGGGTAGGGGGGACCCTTCACTAAAGTGTTGAGGTGAAAAAGAATGGATGCCAAGGTTGTATTATCCCTGGAAAACATCACCAAAAGGTATCCCGGCGTTCTGGCTCTGGACAATGTCTCGGTCAGTTTTCAAGAAGGTGAGGTACATGCCTTGTTGGGCGAGAACGGCGCCGGTAAATCGACGTTGATCAAGGCGGTGGCCGGAGCCATCGACATCGATTCGGGTATCATAATAATTAATGGACATGAATATTCCAAGATGACTCCTCACCTTTCCAGGGGACTTGGTGTTGAAGTGATTTATCAGGAATTTAATCTGGTTCCCACATTATCAGTTGCTGAGAACATTTATTTGTGTGAAAGGAATGAAAATTCAGCGTTATTTAATACCAAAATAATAGAAAAAAAAGCCGTTGAGGTTCTGAACCAGTTTGGGGTGAAAATTGATCCGCGCATCGTGGTGCAAGAACTTTCGATTGCCGAACAACAGATCGTCGAAATTGCCAAAGCAGTCTCGAAGAACGTAAAAATTCTGATCATGGATGAACCCTCTGCTCCATTAAGCGTTTCGGAAGTAGAGTTGATGTTCAAGATCATCAACCAGTTAAAACAAAAGGGTGTGACGATCATTTATATTTCACATCGTTTGGAAGAAGTCTTCCGCATCTCTGATCGCGTGAGTGTCATGCGTGACGGGCGCTACGTCACCACCAAAAACACGAAAGAGACCAACCGACAGGAATTGATCACGCTGATGGTTGGACGTGAATTAAAAGAAAGTTATCCTCAACGGAAAAAGTCGCCTGGCGAAGTTGCTTTGGAAGTAAAGAACCTCACCGGGAATGGCGATCGAAATATTTCATTTTCAGTTCGCAAGGGTGAAATATTAGGAATCTCGGGATTGGTTGGCGCCGGTCGAACAGAATTGGCTCAACTTCTCTTTGGCGCCGCTCCAATGGAAAGTGGCGAGATCTTGATCAACGGAAATCATGCCAAGATCCATTCTCCATTGGATGCAATCCAGCATAAAATTGGATTGTTGACAGAGGACCGCAAGGGCCAGGGACTGTTCCTTGAGATGGCTGTCAAGTGGAACATCAGTTTCCCGATCATTCGACGCATCTCAAAGTATGGTGTGGTTAATACGAAACAAGAAGATGAGATCGCACAGAAATACAAAGAACGTATTAATATTAAAACTCCCAGCTTATTACAGCAGGTAATCAACCTGAGCGGCGGCAATCAACAAAAAGTGGTGCTCGCCAAATCTCTGGCAGCCGAGTCGGATATTTTGATCTTTGATGAACCAACCCGTGGGATTGATGTTGGCGCCAAACAGGAAATTTATCATCTGATGACTGAATTGGCTGATAATGGAATTGCGATTTTGATGATCTCTTCTGATATGGAAGAACTTTTGGGTATGTCAGACCGGATCATTGTCTTATGTGAAGGTGAAGTAGCGGGGGAAGTCCAAAAAGAGAATTTCAATCAACATTATATTCTCGACCTCGCATCGGGGACCCATTAACTTTTGGAGGAATAAGTAATGAGTAATCAATCAATGGCTTTCAATAATTTTAGTAATCGAATAGGGTCGATCCTGAAAAAGAATGTGCCGTTTTTGATCCTGGTATTGCTGGTGATCCTATTCTCATTCATTGCGCCGAACTTTATGACATTTGGTAATCTTCGTACCATGATTCGCCAGGTATCATTTGCGGGGATCAGCGCTGTCGGCCTGATGTTTGTGATGATCAGTGGCGGTATCGATCTCTCCATTGGCTCCCAGATCGTTTTTAGCAATGTTCTATTGGCGATCATGATGGCCGAATGGAAGTTGCCGCCTGCAGTCGCAATTCCCTTAATTCTACTTGTGGGAACCGGGCTGGGTGCGGTCAATGGGTTCCTTTGCATTAAACTCAATATCCATCCGCTTATTATTACTTTGGGTACCTCCGCAATATTTAAGGGCGTAGGGTACATTATTAATCGATCCAGGAATATCATGGGATTCCCGGATTCCTTCCGCTGGTTTGGACAGGGATATGTATGGGGAATTCCCGTACCGGTCATCGTTATGATCATTGTGGCATTGATCGGGGCTTTCATCCTGACCAAGACCTACTTTGGGCGACAAATATTTGCGTTGGGTGGCAATGAAGAAGCCGCCCGCCTTGCGGGTGTAAATATCAAAAGAATGAAAGTACTTTTGTTCATGATCTGTGGGTTTGTCTCATCGATCACAACGGTTCTGCTGCTGTCAAGAGTATTTGCCGGCCAGACCATTACCGGTCAGGGTCTTGAATTTGACTGCCTCACCGCCGCACTTTTGGGCGGCGTAAGCTTCAAAGGCGGCGAAGGCAACGTTTTTGGTTTGATGGTGGGTATGTTGATCATCGGTGTGTTGAATAATGCCATGCAATTGGCCACCTTCCCTGATTTTTCGCAAACGGTGGTAAAAGGCTCTGTTCTCTTGATTGCAGTCGCTTTTGATGTCTATCAGAAAAACCGCAAGGCAAAAGAAACCGTTGCGAAGGTGACCGCATAAGGAGATTTATCTCAAGTTTGATGTCGGAGCTTGGTGATTTTGCATCTACTACCGGAGAAAGAGGTTATGAACATCACAAAACGATTTGATCCAGGTACACATTACGCTGTGGCAATGCAGCCGCCTCCAGCCTACACCCATCACGTCAGCAGGCGATACCTGGATATTCCCTATGCCAATCTTTCTTTATCTCAAAAACTGGATATATATTTGCCGGATGAAGGTGAAGGACCTTTCCCGGTCATTTTATCGATTCATGGCGGGGCTTTTATGGGTTGTGACAAGTCGGACTTTCATCTTCTGCCTATGCTCGAAGGCCTGAAACGAGGGTATGCGGTCGTGGCATTGAATTACCGTTTAAGTTGGGAAGTCACCTTCCCGGCATTGGTACAGGATGTTAAAACCGCGGTGCGCTGGGTGCGGGGGAACGCTAAATGGTATTATCTCGATCCAGGGAGAATAGCGGCCTGGGGTGGTTCAGCAGGTGGTTATTTGTCCACAATGTTGGGGGTTTCAGCAGGTGTTTCAGAACTGGAAGACCTGAGCTTGGGTAACTCTGATCAACCTTGCAACGTTCAGGCTGTGGTCGACTGGTACGGTCCCACCAATTTCCTAAAGATGGATGAGCAATTGACGGCCAGTGGTCTGAATCCCATAAAGGGCACTGAACACAGTGGCGAGAACTCCCCCGAATCATGGTTGTTGGGCGATAAAATCACTGAAATCCCCAATCTGGTAGCAGCAGCCAATCCGGAAACTTATATTCAGGAGAATACAACGCCTTTTTTGATCCAGCATGGCGTTATTGATCCTGTTGTGCCGGTCCAGCAGTCTGTGAATCTGGCCGAGAATTTGAAACGCAGCTGTGGAGATGACAGGGTAATCCTTGAGCTATTTGAGGGATTTGAACACGGCGATCCCAGGTTTGCTTCGCCTGTGAACGTCAAAAGAGTGCTTGACTTCATCGATCAGCATCTGAAAATAAACTGACCATTCCGAGAAAAAACTCCTTAAATTTCAAATGAAGGCGCTCGAGATCCGAAGAACTTCTCATGTTTTTAATGAGGAATGATATTGATGAACCAACCTGAGAAATCTACACATGTAGACGAAGCATCCTACATTCCGTCAGCGGACGTGTCTCACATCCGCCGCAAATGGCTGGATCTGTCCTATGCCAGCCTTTCCCCAACCCAGAAATTGGATATCTATCTGCCCGACAAAGGCAAAGGTCCTTTCCCTGTGATTCTGCACATTCACGGGGGCGCCTTTGAAATCGGCGATAAAGGCGATATTCAAGTTCAACCTTATTTCAAAGCCCTGTCGCATGGCTATGCGGTTGTCAGCGTGAACTATCGTTTAAGCGGCGAGGCGGTTTTCCCGGCGGGGTTGCAGGATATCAAAGCCTCCATTCGTTGGCTGCGGGCAAACGGCAAGACCTATCACCTCGATGGAGAGCGGATTGCGGCCTGTGGCAGTTCGGCGGGCGGAAATTATGCCGCCATGGTCTGCCTGACCGCCAGCGTGGCTGAATTCGATGACCCGCGCCTCGGCAACATAGAATATCCATGTCATGTGCAGGCAGCGGTGGACATGTTCGGTCCAACGGATTTCCTGAAAATGGATGTCCAATTGGAGGAAAACGGTTTCGGATCGGGTGGTCATGGTGAAGCTGATTCTCCCGAATCGAAATATTTGGGCGCAAAAATTACCGATGTGCCGCTAAAGGTTGTGCTTGCAAACCCGATGACCTATGTTCATGAGCACATGCCCCCCATATTAATCCAACATGGGCGACTCGACACACTGGTGCCGGTTCAACAATCCATGATCTTTGTCGAAAAATTACAAAAGTACGTCAGCCATGACCGGTTTGAGTTCGACATTATCGAAGGAGTCGGTCACGCTGATTCGCTGTTCGAGACCGACGAGAACATGAACAGGGTGTTTGCGTTCCTGGACAAACATTTGAAATAGCAGTTTGATACAATCCCACCGAGTTCTAAAAATTCCAATCGCAGTTGGGAGTCTATTATGCCTGTTTCGATTCGTCCTCTGGAGGATGTGGATCTAGAATCCGCTGCCGATGTTTTGGCTTCCGCTTTTCAACGCTCCGGACACTGGAAAAGTGACTTGCGCCTATACCACGGGGTACAACCCAATGGGTATTTCGGCGCGTATGAAGGCGGGACGCTCATGGGGATGGTTGGGTCGGCTGTTTACTCGACTTTTGCCTACATCGGGATGATGGGGGTCCATCAACGATTTCAGCGGCGAGGCATTGGGCTTGACTTGATGCGACATCTCCTGCAATGGTTGGACGCGCAGAGCCTCCCCCAGATTCAACTGGACGCGAGCGAAGCGGGTCAGCCCATGTATGAAAAGCTGGGATTTGTGGCTCAAGAAAAGGTGTTTGTGCTCCAGTGTCAGGCTGGGTTGCCGGCACTTGAATTTCCCCTCCAGGTTAAGCCGATCCAGTATTCAGATTTAGGTATGCTGGCTGAAGTGGATACTAGGATTTTTGGCGCCGACCGCAGTCGGGTGTTTTCTGCGTTATTGCAGGCTTATCCCAACCGGGCTTTTTTCTCCCAGGATTCGCACGGACGGGTGATGGGATACCTTTTTGTGCAAGCAGGACGAATCGGACCTTGGGTTATGGTGGAGCCGGGGGATGGAGAAGTGCTTTTACGCGCGGCATTGTCTTTTGACTTTGAGGGGATGGCTTCGGCAGTTGTGCCAGAGACAACCCCGGAAGCGCTTGGCTTGTTGCAGCGTTACGGGTTTGAAGTCCTACGTACAAACCGCCACATGGCGCGAGGGTCAATAAAGGTCCTTGGGCAACGTGAAAAAGTCTATGCCCAGACAAGCCTGTCGCTTGGATGAATGTATTTTGGAAAAGAAAAAAGCCGCGCGTTTTTGACCTGATTTCGCAGGGAAAACGCGCGGCTATGATTGATCGGAAAAAACTGAATTATTCCGCAGTTTTTTCCTTTTGGCTGGCTTCGTACTCACTTTCCTCGACGAAAATGATTGCCTCGGAAGGACAGTTGCGCTCGCAGGTGCCGCACTCGACACAAAGGGTCACGTCGATATGGGCTTGCGTTTCACCTTCGGTGATGGCATTGCTTTCGCAGCCAACCACACAGGCTCCGCACAGAATGCACTCATCGGTTACTACGTATGGCATGGGATTACTCCTAAAGATAAATGGTTGGATAATCTAAATCAACTTCCAGCGTAGGCTCTTTCCGGGTCGATCTCTTCGCGGATCAACCTGACTTGCTCTGCTGTGGGTGGTTCAGTAAACGGAACGTTGTCCGGCACAATGGGCCGAAAATTCATATTGGCAAGGACATCCTCAAGGGTGGTGTTGGGGTGGATCGACTCGAGACGCATTCGCTTGCTTTGTGGGTCATAGCCGAAGACTGCCTTATCAGTGATCAGACGGGCGGGACCACCCACCAGCCCCAGCTTCCCGCGTTCATCACCTCCGCGCAGATACCCCGGACTGGTCAAAAAAGACACCGCTTCATTGAGTTTCCGCGTCTCATGACGGATTGTGACAACGACACGTTGCGCGCTCGACGCAATATCATTGCCGCCTCCACTGCCGGTAAAACGGCGGAACTTTCCTTTGGGATCGCCGAGAAGGGTTGTGTTCAGGTTACCATAGGCATCAATTTCCAGACCACCGAGGAAGCCTACATCCACCAGTCCCTTGTGCAGCACCGATCCCAGCATGTCGGCAAAACTGGTATGGACTTTGGCGCGGTACCAAAGCCTGGGGTCGGAAAGACCGTCCACTCCTATTTCGAGCGGCTCCGGGTCAACCACTCCCAGCTCAAACATGATCGTGATATTCGGGGCATGTGTACGCTTGGCTAGAAAAGCCGACACCACGGGTAATCCCAGTCCAACGCCCACGATCTCGCCATCCTTCAATTCACGGGCTCCCGCTGTCGCCATCAGTTCAAAGGGGGTATATTCAAGTTCAGTTGTCATCGTCATCTCCTTTGAACATCAATACCCCAGGACCGGGTCAGCCAGCAGTTCGGTAAGGCGTTTCATGCCGCCCACCAGTTCCAGGTATCCCCAATGATCTTTGACACCATACACATATTTATCGAGATATTCCTTGAGTCCCTGCGGGGTTTTGGATGCCTCTGCATATATTTTGATGTGCTCTTTGTCGAAATCGTAGACCTGGTAAACGGAGGATGGGTGGGTGGAGAAGGGAAGGGGAACAACGTGCGAAACGCGGAAACCGGGAATTCGTGTACGGTCAGGTTCGCGGCGGATCATTTCAGTGGAGACCAGCCGTTCGGTGATGACAATCGTCCGCTTGGCTGCCTTACTCTGTTCTTCGTTATCCCAGCGTGGTCCCAGAAGCCACGCGTTCCCCTCTTCATCAGCAACTTGCACCTGAGCGATGGTCACATCTGGGATGAGGGGCTTGAGTACCAGCCAATCTTCGCCGGTGAAAGGGTCTTTCAAGTTGCCAGCCACAGGTGGGTTGGCTTCCTGCAATTCCTTGAGGATGTCCGAACCAACAAGGGAACGGATCGGGATGAACGGCAGTCCCAACGCCCCAGCCAGATAGCGGAAGGTCATCGAAAGGCTGCTCAATTCTTCGCGCGCCAGAGTCCCGGCTTCGATGGCGCGGTTCAAACACTGGTGCTGTCCCGAACGACCACGCGAACCGCCGCCATAGATGATGCGCTCCACAGCCCCGGCTCCAACCAGGATGTCCGCATCCATCGCGCCAACACATTGCGAAACCGTCAACTTCTTCTTACCCTGACGAATAACCTCATGGGCAAAAGCCATTGCGCATCGGGCGGTTGCAAAGCCTGGAAGGGCTACATGGGCCCCATCGGGGATGGTTGCCACCGCTTCGGCTAGAGTCGTGACCTTGGACATGGTAATCTCCTACTCGAGGACCGGGCGCTTTTCGAACATCACCAGTAATAACTGACAGGTGCCTTCCTCCACCTTGATTTCGGCGAGTTCAACCGGGATATCCAATTTCTCTTCGATTGCCAATACAATGAGGTTTGCCGGCACACAGGTAAATGGTTCAACACCCTTGGCGCGCATTCTCTCCTCAACCGGACGATGAATGCAGCCTTTTACGCTTACTTTCAGCAAACGCTCCTCCCTGCTGTAGGAAACATCTGCGGCAATCCCTTCATTCTTAAGTACCCCGCTGACTTTATTCAAAATGTCTTCGACTTCCGTGCTTTGGAGCAGGGGACTGACCTTGTCGCTGAAATATTGATATCCCACTTTTGTCATGCGGAAACGCGCGCCCTTCCCCCGTTCATCCCAAAAGGCTTTTTCGAGTTCATACATCAAGTTGTTCACGTACTCAAGGGGTACAGAGTTTGGGTTCATGATTGCTCCTTTTTATAGTATTCCTCTCCCCATTTTTCGTTAAAGACCAGTTCATCAATGGGCAGCCGCGGACGTGGTCGATGAGGTCGTGTGGGATGACCAACTGAGAGGACACTGATTGCCTTGTATCCTTCCGGAATACCTAGGAGTTCCTTCATCCTTTCTTCGTCACGGATGTCGATGCAGGGTGCAATCACCCAACATGCGCCCAATCCCAAAGCCGTCACCATCAACAGGATGTTTTCAATGGCGGCGGAGGTATCATAGGGGGTATCCCAGACGTCCTTTTTGCCGCATACCACGATATTCACCGGGGCATCCGCCATGAAGGTCGAGACCTGACCGGATGTGAGCTTTTGAAAGGCAGCCTGCCTTTTGGCTTCATCCTGCAAATTTGCGAACCTTTCCTGCATTTTCTTGGTGACGAATTCAGCTGTAAAACGGCGGCCGCTACCACCACCGGCAATCGCCCCCATCTTTTTACGCATTCCTTCATCCTTGACGATAATGAAGCGCCAAGGTTGTGCATTTTCCCCTGAAGGTGCCTGTCGGGCTGCCTCCAAAAGCATATCAAGATCCCGCTCGGAGACTGGTTCTTCGGTGAATTCCCGAATACTCCTACGGTCTTGAATGACTTTCATGGTCGCATCAGCTAGGGTGTACGTCTCTTGCATAGCGTCCTCCTTGGAAAGGTTGTTTTGTTAGATGAAACGATGTTTTATTTTATGATACAATGCAAGTATGACACATTCCAGTTTAATTGTCAATATTCCCATTAATCTTTGCTAAAATCAGGACTTGTGAAAATATGAACACGAAAAATATTGTTTCCCCAGCTCCAAGTAATATCAATTTTCGCACAGCGGAACTCGTTGATCTGCCAACCATCGTGGAAATCTATAACCAGGCGGTACCCTCCCACTGCTCCACAGCCAATACCACCCCTGTGACTGTTGAAGGGCGTAAGGCTTGGTTTTACGAACACGAACCAGACAAGCATCCTATTTTTGTGGCAGAAGTTGATGGACAGGTCGTTGGCTGGTGCAGCCTAAGTATATATCGCCCTGGCCGTTCAGCATTAAGATTCACAGCGGAAATCAGTTGTTATGTGGACAGTAACAACCAGCGACATGGAGTTGGAAAAGAATTGGTCCGCCACGCGCTTGAGGTCAGCCCATCCCTTGGCATCAAGAATATTGTTGCCGTTCTAATTGACCGCAATGAAGCCAGCAGAAAAATGGTTGAAAAACTGGGTTTTCAACAATGGGGTTATCTGCCGCGTGTTTTGGATTTTGACGGACAGGAATATGGCGAGTTTTACTATGGAATACGAGTTGTTGATTAATTCCACCCCTAGCTCGACCATCTTGAACGTGGAATTTTGCATTCTGTCTTTGAAGCAGTTAAAATAAACTTGCAATACAAGAGGAGGCTGTACCATGAGTGAATCGATACGTGCTGTGGAACGCGCCCTGGATGTGCTCCTGTGCTTCACCAGCCAGACCCCTGAACTAACCATGTCTCAAATATCGGAGCGGACCGGAATCAACAAGAGCACCGTGCATAGATTATTATCCACATTGGAGAAGAAGCGTTTTGTTGAACGGAACCCATTGACCGGAATTTACAGCCCGGGACTTCGATTCCTTCAAATGGCTTCCTTGTCCATGGAACAGAACAGCCTGCACCGTCTGGCAGCGCCTTTCCTCCAGGAGCTGCAAAACCAGTATCATGAAAATGTCAACCTGGCATTGTTGGATGGAGCAGATGTTGTTTATATGGATGTAATTGAGAGTTCACAGCGCGTAAAGCTGGCCGCAGTTCCAGGACAGAGACTTCCCGCTTTTTGTACGGCCTCGGGGAAGTCCATCCTTGCGTTTTTACCCGACGATGACGTAAAACGTATTCTCGAACGCGGAATGCCGGGATATACCCGATCAACTGTTACATCCCAGGAAGCTTTTTTCGAGGATGTCTATCGTATCCGGGAACGGGGATTTGCCATGTCGTTGGAGGAGTTTGAAGATGGGATCAACGCCGTTGCGGCGCCGATTTGTAATCAACCGATCGCTTCGGTCTCGATTGCCGGGCCCGCATATCGTCTGACACAGGAGCGCATGCTTGATATCGGTCCGGGTCTTGTATCTGTGGCAAAAAATATTTCCCTGGAAGTCGAACGCGTGTTAAGTTTGGAATAATGATGGCGCAGTGGAACAGTAAGTCGCTAACTTATCAGATAAAAAGTAAAATGCCCCCAATATATGGGGGCATTATTATTTCCACACATCATCATGCCATATGAGCTCTCCGGAACCCTGGGCGTGGAAAGCGGTTCACGATACAGGGTGAGATGGGGATCGCCGGATTTTCACTCTAAAAACCCGCGCTGATAGTTGGTAAGAATAGAAGACGATCTTCATGAAATCATCCAAGAAGTTGACGCGCGGCCCGCGTGGCGCTGGAGGCATCCGGAGCGAAGGCATCCGCGCCGATGGATTTGGCAAAGTCCTCGGTGACGGGCGCGCCGCCCACCATAACCTTGACTTGTTCGCGCAACCCCGCCGCCTTGAGCGCTTCGATGGTCACTTTCATGTTGCTCATGGTGGTGGTCAGAAGAGCGGACATGCCGATAATTTGCGCGCCGTTTTTCACGGCTTCGATAAAAGCTTCAGGAGCGGCATCCACGCCCAGGTCGACAATTTCAAAGCCTGCGCCTTCAAGCATCATGGCGACCAGATTCTTTCCGATATCGTGCAGGTCGCCTTTGACCGTGCCAATGGCCACCTTGCCCGATGACCTGGTGCCGCCAACCGCCAGGTGCGGCTTGAGCAGGGTCAAACCGGCTTGCATGGCGCGGGCAGAGACCAGCATCTCCGGCACGAAGAGTTCGCCTTCCTCGAATTGATGCCCGACCTCATCCATCGCGGCGATCAAGGCCTCGTTGAGGATGGTGTTCGCGTCCACGCCAGCCGCAAGGGCAGCCTTGACTCCGCTTGTCACCGCGTCCGCCTGTCCTTCGACCACATTTTGGAAAATTGGCTTTAAGTCCATTTTGTTTCTCCTTTTTTGTCGTTACTTTGGATAGTACCCTGAAACAGCAAACTGTCCGACTCCGGAATTACACAACACCCGCAATTTCATCCAACTGCTTTTGGACATCAGCAGGAAGTGGCTCAGGCTTGTGTGTTGCCAGAATTTTCAATGCCTTTTCCTGCGCCCGCTGACGGAGGGTCTTCGCGCCCCTCGCCTTCCAGTCATCGTAGTTGCGGCGCTCGAAGAGTTTGGGATACCAGTCTTCCTTGTAATATTTTAGGGTGTGTTCGCTGCTGAGATAATTTCCATCGGGACCCGTCTCGTGGATCAGGTCAAGCGCCAGAGTCTCGTTGTTGATCTCCATGCCTTTCATGAACTGCTTGGTGTAGGAGATCATTTCATCGCACATGACGATCTGCTCGATGGAGTTACACATGCCACCGTCAAGATAACCGACATCGTGAGCCATCTGCGCACCGGCCAACGTTTCAAGGATAATGGAGAATGCCGCCTCGGCGGCAGCTTGTTCATCGGGAACCTTGGAGTCGCTGCACCCGGTCAAACCGAAGATGGGCAAGTCATAGCGGTGGGCAAGTTCAACCAACATGACGCGGTTGGTCGGGTCGGCATAGGCATCCACAGTTGTCTTCATATCCATCATGTCGTTGACGCCGCCAGTCAGGATGATGGGAGCGCCTTCGCGGTTTAACTGCGCCAATACCAGCCCGGCCAGCTCACCGGCGTTTGCCAAAGCTATCGCACCAGCCGCGGTCACGGGCCCCGTTGCGCCGCGCAACACAACGGGCGTATAAGTCGTTGGGATTCCCTTGCCGGAGAGGAAGAGCAGTTTCTGCAGTGCTTCCTGGTTGTGTCGCATCGGATGAGTGACGTTGATGTAGCAGGCGCAGATCGGGTTGCGCCGAAGTTGTTCCGCGCCGCCGACAACGGCTTCCGCCATTTTGACGGCGTCCACGCAGCCGTCGAATTCGGTGGTGACGAACAAAATCGGCTTGGTGCTGTTCATCAACATTGCGCGCATCTGATGACGGTCAGCGGTGTCTTGCGGCAGGTCGGAAGCAATGCAGAAGGACATCAGGAAGTCGATGTTGGTCAGCGCATCACAGACAATCGTCGCTTCGACGATGTCCTGCAATGTGCCGCGCCGCCGCTCACCGGTGCGGACATCGATCACGTTCGGGCAGTCGGAACCGGTTCCATAAAAAACGTTATTGCGTTCCAGCGGCATGACACGCTTTCCGTGACGGTCACAAAGCACGGTACGTTTCGGCGCAACTGAAAGCGCCCACTCCACCAGTCCCGGCGGAATGCGGACCCAGTTGCCATCCTCAACATGGATACCTTTCTTCTTCAACAATTCAAGGGCTTGCGGATCGAACAAGCGGACTCCGGTGCGGTCCAGGATTTCCAAGCTGGCATGATGCAGGCGTTCCACCTGGTCATCGGACAATTTGCGAAAATGCGGGGCTTCGCGGGTGGCGTAATTGCTTTGCAGGGTCATGGGATTCTCCTTGTAGAAACGGTTGATTTCGTGATTTTGGAGTCCATCAGCTTGCTGATGGAAATTTTAGGCAGCAAGCTGCCTGACTCCAGAACAGCTAATTTTTCTCCAAAATGGCGTTGATTTTTTCCAGCGCGCCATCGGGCAGCGGATATGGCACATGTGTTTCGAGAATGTTCCGAATACGATTGCGAATATTATCGAGCATGGACAGGGAGCCGTTCCGCTCCCATTGATTCCAGGGTTGGCGATCCATCAGGCGTGGAAGCCAGATCTCCTTGCGGAAGTGCCTTGCGGTTTCCTTCGCCGAGATAAATTCACCGCCCGGTCCCACGCGGTCGATCAGGTCGAGCATCAGCGTTGCGTCACTGACTTCGATTCCGCGCATGATGCGCCGCGCCATGCCAATGATTTCATCGTTCATCACCAGCATTTCCAGTGAACCAATATCAGCGCAATCCAGAAAGCCCGCGTCATGCGGAATGGTGGTACGGCTCAACAAAGAAAAAATCACCTGAGTCGTACTCTCGATGGCGGCTTGCAAATCCACAGTTTTGGCCTCGGACGCACCAGAAGTGCCCATGAGAGGCAGGTTGAGATATGTCGCCAGTTCGGACAAAGCCGCACTGTACAGACTCAGCTCCGGCGAGCCGTACAGCGGACGCCCGCTGCGTGGGTCCATCGGCGTGGGGACAGAGCCGAGACAAACAGGCGCGCCTGGTTTCTTAAGTTGAATCGCGGCAAGCCCAGCCAGACATCCAGCCAGTTCCACGACCAAAGTCCCCGCGCCAGTCACCGGCGCGGAAATCCCCGCCACACCCGGTCCGTGATAAACGATTGGGATTCCACGCTCCGCAGCCCAAAAAGCATTGGCGATAATCGTATTGGGAATCACCAGCGGACCCAACCCAACAGCAAACAAGGCAAAAATGGGCTTCTCGCGCAGGGCTTCCTCCCCGCCGACAGCGGCGGCGGCAATCCGGTAAATATCCTGAATGTTTTCTAGCGACTGTCCCCAGGCCATGAGCGGCTTGCGGGCGTTCATCACCATCTCGGCAAACTCGAAGACCGGGGAGCGTTCCGGAGCGACATCTTCCGGCAATGCAAGTCCCATCGCATAATCGATGTTTTCGAGGGAGTCGATCACCCGCGCCGAGGCAGCGACATCCTGCCGACGGGAGCGTTGGCGTTCACCGGTGTACGGGTCGATGAAATAACTGCTGGTTAATCCCGGACCAAAATGGACCTGTCCGGGAAAGACATCCATGCGGGTTTTCCCATCCCGCCCCCATAGGGTGAAACCGTTGGGGCAGGTTTTGAGCGCCTTCTGAATAACTTGCCGCGGAATCCGCACCCGCACGCCGTCCACGCTTGCGCCTGCCCTGGCAAACAAGTCTCGAGCTTCGACGTTCAATACATTGACGCCTGTCCGCTCAAGGCATTCAAGGGTTGCCTGATAAATCCTTTCCAAATCTTTATCAGACAGCACCTGGAATTTGAGATTGATTGAATCAATGCTTGACATATCCAAAACTTTCATCGCTTACTTGATGAACGAGATTCTCCAACCCGTTCGGGAAAATGACACGCCACTAGATGAGTATTATCTGGGTACTCTCGAAGAGGTGGTGGCTCTGTAACGCATCGCTCATCGCGATAGCGACAGCGCGGGTGGAAGGGACAACCCGAAGGCGGATTCCGCGGGCTGGGAATTTCGCCTTCCAACACGATTCGTTTCCGTGTCCCGCGTAGCTCGGGGTCGGGAAGCGATACAGCGGACATCAACGCTTCGGTGTAGGGATGTTTCGGCTGTGTGAACAACGCGGACGATTCACCGACTTCCACAAGTTTGCCGAGATACATTACCGCAACCCGATCTGCAATAAAGCTGATGATGTTGAGGTTGTGGGTGATGAGGATGTAGGTTAGCCCCAGCCGCTCGCGCAAATCCTTCATCAAGTTGAGGATGCCCGCCGCAACGGAAACATCCAACCCAGCAGTGGGTTCGTCTGCAATAAGGACGGATGGCTGTAAAGCCAGCGCGCGCGCAATTCCCACGCGGCGGGCCTGTCCACCCGAAAGTTGATGCGGGTATTTATCCGCCTGCTCGGAGGATAACCCCACCATTTCCAACAGCTCATCCACTTTCCTGTTATCCACAGAGATATTATGTATCTTGAACGGCTCCATCAACAGGCCGGTAACGGTCTTGCGCGGACTCAGGCTCGAGATGGGGTCTTGAAAGATCATCTGCATTCGCGCGCGCAACGGGCGGATCTTCGACTGGGACAGCGTGGTGATATTGTTCCCATCCACACTGACATTACCGCCGGTTGGAGTCTCCAGCCGCAGAATGGTCCGACCCAGCGTGGTCTTGCCGCAGCCGCTTTCGCCAACCAAAGCCAGACTCTCTCCGCGATAGACCGCGACGTCGACGCCATCCACTGCGCGCACCAGCCCATGCTTTTCACCCAGAAGTTTTCCAAGCCAGCCAACAGTATCCCTGTAATGGACTTTCACCTTGTCCGCATGAACCACCTGCTCGCTGCCGCTTTGCGATTTTTTGCTTTCGGCGTTCATAACAGCAGGCTGGGGCTGACCGGCTCCAACATAAAGCGATTGAGGCGATTTGCCTTTCCAATCGGGTTGATATGCATGACATAAAACAGTCTGCATATCCACTTGCGACTGCGATGGTTCGCGCGTAAAACAAATCTCCTGGGCGAGGTCACAACGCGGGGCAAACTTACATCCAACGGGCAAATCCTTCAAACTTGGCACACGCCCACGGATGGTGATCAGCCGCTCGACGCGCATCTGATTCGATGGATGCGAACGCAACAAAGCCTGGGTGTACGGATGCAATGGCTTTTTGAAAATGCTGAATATATCGCCTGTCTCCATCACGTTCCCGGCGTAGAGCACCACAACTTGATCGCAAAGTTGCGCCACGACACCCAAGTCGTGCGTGATATAAAGGATGGAAGTCTGCAACTCGTCGCGCAGTTCGCGGATCAATCCGGTGATCTGCGCCTCCAACGTGACATCGAGGGCGGATGTCGGCTCATCGGCAATCAAGAGGGATGGAATGGATTGCAGAGCGGTCGCGATCATGATGCGCTGGCTCATACCACCCGAAAACTGGTGTGGGAAATTTTTGATGCGTTTTGCCGCGTCGGGAATGCCGACCTTGTTCAACATGGTAATGGCCCGTTCACGCGCTTCACTCCGGGTCATGAACTGCCCCTTTGGCGGGTGAGCGAGAATGGCGTCCACCATTTGCTGTTCGATGCTGAAGACCGGGTTCAGGCTGGTCATGGGGTCCTGAAAGATCATGGAGATGTCGCGTCCGCGTGTGCGGCGCATCTCATCTTCGTTCATTCGGAGCAGGTCACGCCCGTTGAATAACATTTCCCCGCCGGAGATTTCGCCGTTGGGCGGCAACAGCCGCATCACTGCCGAGGCGATGGTGCTTTTACCACAGCCAGATTCCCCTACCAGCCCGACGATCTGTCCGCGCCTGACTTCAAAGTTGACATTCCGCACGGCGGTAAGGGTTGCCTGGCGGGTGTGATACTTTATTTCGAGGTCTTTTGCCTGGAAGGTGATATCGTCCATCACAAGCCTCTCGTTCCCGACAAACGCGGGTCAAGCACATCACGCAAGGCCTCACCAAAGAGGGTAAACCCAAGCGTGGTCAATGCCAGCGTGATGCCCGACCAGAGAATAGGCCACTGTGATTCGAAGATGTGGTTGAACCCTTCGGAGAGAATCACACCCCACGAAGGAGTCGGGGGGCGCACGCCCATTCCCATGAAGGACAAGCCCGATTCAAAAGTGATGACCCACGGAAGGTCCATCGCCGCCAGCAACAGCGCGGGCGCAATCACATTAGGCAGGATGTGTGACAGCAGGATGCTGCGGTCGTTGGCGCCCAGTGAGCGCTCCGCTTCTATGTATGCCTTCTCGCGGATGGACAATGTTTGCGCGCGAATCACGCGGGCATAGTTGGGCATCCATGTTATGCCGATGACAATGATCACGTTGACAAGCGACGGGCCCAACAATGCCAGAATTGCCAGTGAGAGCATGATCGAGGGGAAGGCTTGCAGGGTATCCATGATGACGAGGATGACGTTGTCCACCGCCCCGCCAACGTAACCGGCAATCAAACCGAAGAATATCCCGGTGGTAAGTGCTATTGCCACGGATGGCAGCGCCGTCCCAAAAGCAATCCGCGATCCATACACCAGCCGGGAGAAAATATCCCTGCCGAGGTGGTCGGTGCCCAGCCAATATGTTTCAGAAGGACCATTCATCCGGTTTGGGATATCCTGCCTGGAATAGTCATAAGGAGCGATCAAAGGCGCAAATATGACAGAAATCAAAAAACCCAGAACAATCACAAAGCCAACCGCTCCCAACGGTTGCCGGAGAACGTCTCCAAAGATCGGGATGCGGTCAAGTGTTTTTTGGAAGGGATTGGTCGGTTTCTCTAAATATTGCATGGATCAACTCCGGGTCTTGTTCAATTGGATGCGGGGATCGAGGTAGGTATAAACCAGGTCGGCGATGAAATTGGCAAGGACGAAAAGCACAGCAACGATGAAGACGCCCGCGCGCACCACCGGATAATTCCGCACCTGGATGGCGTTGTAGATGAGCAGGCCCATGCCCGGTCGCGTAAAAATGATTTCCACAAAAACCGCCCCGCCCATCAGGCTGCCAAGTCCCACGCCCAAAACTGCCACTGTGGGAATCAACGCGTTCTTGAGCGCGTACTTATAGCGTATCAGGCTTTCGGAAATGCCCGCAGCGCGGGAGGTGCGCACATAAGTCTCGTTCATTACCTCCAAAAGACTGGTACGCACCAGACGTCCCAGATAACCAATCCAGGTAATGGCCAGAGCAATCGAGGGAAGAATCAAATGCTCCAGATAATCCATCGTATCTCCTGCTTTGCCGATGCCCATGGCAGGGAGGGCACGTAATTCCACGGCAAAGATGAGGAGCAGAAACAATCCTGCCACATATGATGGAATGGTAGTGAATGAAATGGAAATGATGGCTAAAATGCGATCTGCCAGTGAGTTTGGATGGGTGGCGGAAAACACACCCATGGGAATCCCGAAGAGAATCGCAAGGCTGAGGCTGGTGACCGCAAGAATCAGTGTGTGAGGCAGGGCGCTGCCAACCAGTTTCGTGATCGGCGCGCCGGTCACGGCATCCGTCCCCAAGCTTCCGTGAAGAATATTCAGGAGGAAGTTGCCAATTTGCACATAGATCGGTTTATCCAGGTCCATCGCGGCGCGCATCTTCTCGATCAGACCGGGTGTGGCGCGCGGGCCAAGGATGGTGGTGGCCGGGTCCCCAGGGACAATATGAACCAACAGGGACAGGAAAATGATCACAAACAACAATACCAGGAGTGTCATCAAGAATCGTTTGACAATATATGACAACATTGGAAAAACCATCCTCGCGTTTTCTGGAATCAGACAGCCCGCTGTGAAAGCTCCCTAACTCCAAAAATATTCTGCTCTTGCCGCCGGGAACGGCGGCAAGAGCAATCATCATCTTATCTGTTATTGTCCACTAAACTCACGCAGCATGGGTGACAGACCGCCGGGGTAGATGACGGCCTTGACGCCCGCCTTGGAAACGTAAACCTGCGGCACATTGGTTACAAAGACGGCGATTGCGTCATCGTCCCAAAGTTTTTGCATTTCAAGGTAGATTTCTTCGCGTTTGACGGAATCTATCGTTTCAATACCTTTCTGGTGCAGGGCGTCAAAGTCCTTGTTGCACCAGCGCATCCAGTTCCAGAGATCGACCTGATCGCAGGTGAACCACATGGTCGACCAGGCCGGTTCGGGAGCCACCGAAGAATAACCAACGGCAAAGAGTTCCAGTTCCTTGTCCTTGCCGCCTTCGCCATAGGACCAGAAGGTGCTGGAATCCAACGGATTAAGGGTGACGTTGATTCCAACTTCCTTCAAGTTTTCCTGGACAATCTGACCCCAGGTATTGAATTCATCGGTATTCTCGTAGGTCATGGTCAGGTCAAGCGAAGTGAGATTGGCTTTGGCAAGGAATTCCTTCGCCTTGGTCACGTCACGCTCGTAGACCGGCGCATCCTTCCAGTAGCCGAGAGTCCCTTCGGGAATCAACTCATTGGCGCGGGGTGCCTTGTCATTGTAGGCCGCCGCCAAAATGCTGGGAACGTCGATGCCGTAGCGGATCGCCTGGCGGACATTGATATCTGCCAGTTTGGGATGTTCGACATTTATACCGATCCAGTTGTACGCGGTGGAGGGGATCAAATCAACCGTGAAGTTTGAATCGCTTTGGAACTTATCCGTGGAGGACAGCGAGATACTGCTGAAATCCAATTCACCAGCTTGCAGGGCGACTTCCGCCGATTTGTCATCGTCCACGGGCAGGAGGTCGATTTCATCGTAATAGGCTGGGACTCCCCAATAGTCAGGATTGCGCGTGAGCGTAATTTGCTGTTTGGGTGTCCACTCTGTGAAGAGATAGGGTCCCGTGCCAACAAGGTCAGTCTTGATTCCATCTTCGCCGGCTTCTTCATAGAACTTCTTGCTGACGATCAAGCCGGAGGTCATGGGTAGAACCGAAGTCCAGAGGGTGGCTTGCGGTTTCTTGAAGATCAGTTTTCCGGTGTATTGGTCTACAATCTCAACACGATCGAGGGATGACCAGTCGTCAGCGTAGGCCGGTTTGGGATCCGGTACCAGGAAACGTTCATAGGAGAATTTGACATCTTCTGTGGTGAGTTCTCCGTAGCCGCGCTGCCACATGACGCCCTTACGCAGTGTGAAGTCAATCGTCAGGCCGTCGTCAGAGACTTTGTATGTTTCAGCCAGTTGGGGTTCGAGCACACCTTCAGCGTTATAGCGGAATAACCCTTCAAGGACAGTACGGGCAATCGTATCTTCCACAGCGCCGGTGACATTGGCGGTATCAAGGTTGTTGATGTCCCGAATGAGGCGCACCTTGAGCACTTTGGGTCCCTCTTCGGCCGGAGCGGGCGGCTCGGTTGCGGCGGGCGCTTCGGGAGCCGCTTCATTTGCCGGAGCGGAGGTCTCTGGTTCGGGAGCGGCTTGCGGACCGCAGCTTGCCAGCAACATACTGGCAACCAGGAACAGACTCAGCAGATACCATAGACTTTTTTTCATATTTCGTCCTTTCTCTTCACCTTTTGTTGGATTTATGATTGGCAAACAAAAACATACGAGCCGATTGATGTTAATACCGCGCACCTCCTTTTCCAGCCGCGAAAAACGGCGAATCACATTACACCAATTCCCGGCGAATTTTCCGCGTCCAGCTTTTGGTGAATACTCTTACCTGACCTTCATAAGCATCGAGTATGTTGGTCAAATGAAAATGGTCTCTGTCACTGGTCATCATGCTCCTAGTCTCCACGCGCGTTACCCAGTCATCGCGACTGAGTTCGATCTGCCGTATACATTCCACGCTGGCGGATGTCGGCTGCCCTTCCACGATGGAGAACTTGTTGATGATCACGCTGTCATAGATCATGCCGTTGGAAAGAAGGTTGCGGCCGTCGTCAATCCGGTCGGTCATTTGCAGCCGTCTGTTGACGACATCGTATGCAAACGTGCGATTGGCGTCTTCGGGACGCAGGCTTTCAAAATCCAGCATTAGGGCGCCTTCGGGCTTGTCAAACGGCGCAAGCGATTCGTCCAACTTGTTGGGAGTCCGCATGGGGAGGATTAATTTGCTCTCGTCACCGGTGTGAATGGTCAACGTCACAGGCACGGGTGAGGGCCAGGCATGAGTCCAGTACGTCGGCGAAACCGACACGCGCCAGCGATGACCTGCTACAAGTTTGTGCGCGGTGACATTGAGTTGTATTGAAACCTGATATATTTTTCCTGCTTCGATTGGTTTTGGTTCGTTGTGACCATCCCGATGTGTGAGGTTGAGCAATCCCCAACTGACCAGTCTTGATGCGCCATCCGGGGCGACATCACATACTCTAACCGCAAGAAGTGCGTTGGGCTGATCCACCGACAATTTGAGTTTGACCTCCGGAAAACCCAGTATTTCCATTGGCTTATCCAGCGGCGCAGAGGTAAAGCAAAGCGAAAGCGCATCATCGGTACGCTGGTCTATCGGCATGCCGAATTTGTTTCCGTAGGGACACCAAACCCCGGCTGTCGCGCCGTTGGTTTGCGTACCCAGCAATGTCAGTTTGGCAGATGTTTCGGGAGTTTTGACGAGAATACCGTCGCCCAGAAACAAAACCTCGGATGGATCACGCGCGGGCGGATAGCTTGACTCGGCAACCCAACGCCCCGCCCATTCCATTTCACAAGGCTCCGGTTTGACGCTTTCGGGCATCCAGACGCGCAGCATAAGTTCATCCATGATGCCTGTGTCGATCCCCTTGAGCCAGTGGTCCCACCAGCGCAGGCTTTCCTGCAAAAAGCCTATCGCGGGATGCGGCAATGCTGTGTGCGGATACGAATGAGCCCAGGGGCCGATTAACCCCTTGCGCGGGACGGATAACCCCTCCAGCAGGCGCGGCACGGAATTGGTGTAGGGGTCAACCCAGCCGCCTATGGCATAGACCGCGCAATTGATCGCGCCGTAATCCTCGTCCACCGAACCTTGCTTCCAGAAGTCATCCCGTTGTTGATGACTGAGCCAACTCTCGATAAAAGGCGGCGTATTTTCCATGCGGTTGAACCACATTTCGCGCCAGCGGTCTCCAACAACAGCGGGGTCAGGCGGGAGGGCGTTATATGAGAACATAATGGAGGCCCAGTTCAACATGTCCGAGCCGAGGACACAGCCGCCCATATAGTGACAATCGTCGGTGTAGCGGTCATCGGTGGAGCAGACCGTGATGATGGCTTTCAGCTCCGGTGGACGGTGTGCCGCGACTTGCAGACTGTTGAATCCACCCCACGAGATTCCCATCATCCCCACATTGCCAGTGCACCAGGGCTGGCTTGCGATCCAGGCAATCACTTCCACTGCATCCAACTGTTCCTGCGGCAGGTATTCGTCCATCAGCAAGCCATCGGAATCGCCGCTGCCGCGTATGTCCACCCGTATGGAGGCATAGCCATGCCCGGCAAAATACTCATGGATCACGCGGTCTCGTATTGCTGTCCCATCGTTTTTGCGGTATGGCAGATATTCCAGAATGGCCGGGACGGGGTTTTGTTCCGCATCCTCAGGAATCCAAATGCGTGTTGCCAGCCGCGTCCCATCGGCAAGCGTGATCCATGTGTTCTCTATTAATTTTACCGACCTGGGAAATGCCGTGCGGGTTTCATATTTAGGCAATGTCTTCATAGAAGTTCTCCAAGAGTGATGTCGGTTTTGGCGTATTGGAAACCACCAGACAAACGACCTATAAAGACACCGTTAAAAATTCTGATAATCAGCCGCGCCTGTCTTGCGTCTCGCGGACTCCGCAAGTCCAGCTTGCGGAATCCGCGATGTGGAATTGCTACTTTTAAAATCCAGAACTTACTTCAACATCGGAACTTTAACGCCGTTGGCTTTGGCAAACTCAATAGCTTCAGGATAACCCGCATCCACATGACGGACGACGCCCATACCGGGGTCGGTGGTGAGGACGCGCTCGATGCGGGTTGCCGCTTCGGGAGTCCCATCCGCCACGATGACCTGTCCTGCGTGGATGCTGTAGCCAATGCCGACTCCGCCGCCATGGTGGATGCTGACCCAGGTCGCGCCGTTGACGGCGTTGACCAAAGCGTTGAGCAAGGGCCAATCGGCGATGGCATCGGAGCCGTCTTTCATGCCTTCGGTCTCGCGGTTGGGACTCGCCACCGAACCAGAGTCGAGGTGGTCGCGCCCAATCACGATGGGGGCTTTCAACTGTCCGCTGGCAACCATCTCGTTGAGTTTGAGTCCAGCCTTCGCGCGTTCGCCATATCCCAACCAGCAGATGCGGGCGGGCAAGCCCTGGAATTCAACCTGTTCACGAGCCATCGTCAGCCAGCGCTTGAGATGACCATCTTCGGGGAAGAGTTCCATCATCGCCTGATCGGTCTTGTAGATGTCTTCGGGGTTGCCCGAAAGCGCCACCCAACGGAAAGGACCTTTGCCTTCGCAGAACAACGGGCGGATGTAAGCGGGGACGAACCCGGGATAATCAAAGGCATTGGTCACGCCGTTGTCGAATGCACGCTGGCGGATGTTGTTGCCGTAGTCGAAAACGACGCTGCCTTTTTCCTTCCACACCAGCATGGTTTCGACGTGTTTTGCCATCGAAGCCATCGCGCGTCTTTCGTACTCTTTCGGATTGCTTGTCCGCAGGTCGGCGGCTTGTTCGAGGCTGAGACCCGCAGGGATGTAGCCGTACATCACGTCATGCGCGGAAGTCTGGTCGGTGACTACATCGGGGACGACGCCGCGAGCCAACAGTTCAGGCAGGACTTCCGCCGCGTTACCGACCAGCGCAATCGACTTCGGCATACCCGCCTTCATGGCGTCTTCCGCCCAGGTCATTGCTTCTTCGATATTGTCGGTGACCGCATCCACCTGTCGCAAAGACAGACGGCGTTCTGCGCGCCAGCGGTCAACTTCCACAAGCACGCCAACGCCTTCGTTCATGGTAATCGCCAGCGGCTGCGCCCCGCCCATTTCGCCGAGTCCAGCCGTCAGGACGAGTTTGCCTTTGAGCGTCCCCCAGCCGTTGAGCCGCGCCAGCGCGCCGAAGGTTTCGTATGTCCCCTGCAAAATGCCCTGCGTGCCGATGTAGATCCAACTGCCGGCGGTCATCTGCCCGAACATGATCAAGCCTTCTTTTTCCCACTTGTCGAAGTTTTCCTGAGTCGCCCAGTGCGGGACGATGTTACTGTTCGCGATCAACACACGTGGCGCGTCTGGATGTGTGCGGAAGACCGCAACGGGTTTGCCCGACTGAACCAGCAGAGTCTCATCGGGTTCAAGTTTCTTAAGTGATTCGAGGATGGCGTCAAAGCAATCCCAATTACGGGCGGCGCGTCCACGTCCGCCGTAGACGATGAGATTATCGGGATCGAAGGCAACCTGCGGGTCGAGGTTATTTTGGATCATGCGATACGCGGCTTCGATCTGCCAGTTCTTGCAGGAGAGTTGCGTCCCCTGCGGGGCGTGAATTTCTCGTTTGGTCATACTTGATACTCCTTATCTTCGTCCTGAGCGCAGTCGAAGGACGAATTATCTTCAAAACGCGCTTCGATTACGCTCTGCGCGAATTGTTATTCCAAACTTCCCACCGCCGCTTCGACGGCTTCCAAAATCTCACCGGACCTGACCAGTTCTTTCATACGGTTATGGTCAATGTGCAGCGGACGGTCGACGTCAAGGTGGGCCACGTACTTGCGGATGAATTCCTTCGCCGTCATCACGCCCTTGCCCGGCGCAAAGTCGCGGAAATCCAAAGCCTGCGCCGCGCCCATGAACTCGATTCCCAGCACGCCATAGGCGTTATCCAAAATCTGCCCGTTCTTGATGGCGGTGTTCATGCCCATCGAGACGAAATCCTCCTGATCCGCTGCGGCGGGGATGGATTGGATGCTGGCCGGCGCGGACAAAATCTTTTGCTCCACAATCAGCATATCGGCGGTGTATTGACTGAGCATCATGCCGGACATCAAACCCGCTTCCTTGGTGAGGAATGGAGGAAGTCCGACGCTGAGAGCGGGATTGGTGAGACGATTGAATCTCCGCTCCGCGAGGACACAGACCATCGTGATGGCGGTCCCCGCCAAATCCATCGGCAGGCTGACTGGCGACCCTTGGAAGTTTGCGCCTGTCAGGGTTAATCTATCTTCGGGCAGGAAGATGGGATTGTCGCCCACACCGTTCAACTCAATTTCGACCTGACTTTTGGCGTAGGCAATGGCGTCGTGCGCCGCGCCAATCACCTGCGGAGTCGAGCGCATCGAGTAGGCATCCTGCACCTTGACCTTCATCTTGCCGGTCACCAAATCGCTGCCCGCGATACATTTACGAATCGCGTTGGCGCTGCGAACCGCTCCCGCAAATCCGCGGACTTTGTGCAAGCGCTCATCGTAGGGTTTCATGTTTGCCAGCAATGCTTCGAGACTCATGGCACATGCGATCTCGGCTTGTTTGAGCCAGCGGTTCATGTCATACAAATGAATCGCGCTCATCGCAGTCAGCAGGTTCGAGCCGTTGATGGCGGCAAGTCCGTCACGCGCCTGCAAGCCGGGGATGGGGATTCCAGCCCGGTCAAGAGCTTCCTTGCCGGGTAATCTCTCGCCCTGATAAAAGGCTTCGCCCTCGCCCATCAGCAACAGGGCAATCTGCGACATGGGAGCCAAATCGCCACAGGCACCGACGGAGCCTTTCTGGCAGACAACAGGCGTCACTCCCTTGTTCAGCATTTCGACATAGGTCTGGGTAATCTCCGGGCGGCATCCCGAATTCCCATGTGCATGGACGTTGATACGCCCTGCCATTGCGGCACGCACGTTCTCGATGGACACGGGTTCGCCGATGCCAGCCGCATGGTTGTAGATCAAATATCGTTGAAATTGTTTGACCTGTTCATCGGATAAAACGACCTCCGAAAATTCCCCAATGCCCGTGTTGACCCCATACATGATTTCGTGCGCTGAAACTTTTTCCTCCAACATCTGGCGGCAGACACGAATTCTTTCCAATGCTTCCGGGTGGAGTTCCACCTTTTCGCCATGGCGCGCAATCCGCACCAGTTTTTCAACGGTCAGGCTTTGACCGTCAAGAACAATAGTCATTTGTACCTCGCAAAATTTTTATATTCTGGCATAGCCAGATAATTGAAGACGTTGGGTACGGCTAAAATTCAGCGGAGAAGCGATAGACATCGCCCCGGTACACAGTCCGATACCAGGTGACGGGCTTATCGTCGGTGGTGTAGGTTACACGCTCGATGACGAAACCGGCAGAGCCAGTTTCAACCTGCAAATGCTCGGCTTCCTTCTGGGACAAAACACGGGCTTCGATTGTGTAGCAGGCGCGGACAAGCGGAATGGTATATTTGTCGATCAGCAGGGAATGAATGGATTGATTCTCAAGGTCTTCCTCGAGCAGTTGGGGACAGGTCTTGTAACTCAGGTAACGGGTTTCGTATGCGACAGGTTTTCCGTCCGCCAGCCGCAGGCGGATGATTTCGATTGTCTTTTCCCCCGAGGGAATTTGCAGGTGTTTGGCCACTTCGGCATTCGCCGGAAATGCCCGCCGACTGACCAGCGATGTGCTGGGTTGCCAACCACGGGCTTTCATCTCTTCATCGAAACTTGCCAGGCGGAAAAACACGTGAGATTGTTGAAGGGAATTGATGAATGTACCCCTGCCCTGTTCGCGCCGCAATAAGCCAGCATTAATCAACATCTCCACTGCGCGGCGGACGGTTCCTCGGCTCAAGCCATATTCCTGACAAAGCTCGTCATCCGTGGGGAATCTATCCCCAGGCTGAAATTCACCCGACTGGATGCGCTTCTCGAGAATTTCCTTCAACTGGTAATAACGAGGGATAACGCCTTGCTCAATCTGCACCATTTTCGACCTTGGTTACTCCTCTCGACAGATGTTTTACCCAAAGTGAAACTTGACACGTGCGGTCTACTCGTATTATTATGTAAACATATATACAACTATACAACATAGTATGACACATGTCCCCTAGCCTGTCAAGTTATTTCCAAAATGACGTAGACCTGACAGGTTTTTGGTGAAACTTGTCAGGTCTTTTTTCACAAGTGAAACAAGGAGTTGGAACATGCCAATATCGTTTTTCGTGAACGGCTCGCCTGTTACAGTTGACATCCCACCGGCAACTCCCCTGTTGGATGTACTACGGACGGAACTGGGCTTAACGGGGACGAAGCAGGGCTGCGATCACGAAGGGGAATGCGGCGTCTGCACGGTATTGCTGGGCGGAAAAACCATCCGTTCGTGTATCACGCCAGTCAGTAAAGCCGCGGGACGACATGTATTCACGGTGGAAGGTTTGGGCAGCCCGGGGAACTTGCACCCATTGCAACAAGCTTTCATCGACACGGGCGCGGTGCAATGCGGATACTGTACGCCCGGCATGTTGGTCGCAGCAAAGGGATTGCTCGATCAAAATCCCAATCCCAGTCACGAACAAATCATCGAATTTTTGGAAGGCAATTTATGCCGGTGCACCGGTTACAAGCGCATCCTGTTGGCGGTGGAACTCGCCGCCGCTAAACTGCGCGGAGAAAATACTGAATTTAGAAATGAACACTCGGTGGTGGGAAAAGAATATCGCCGCATGGATGCCGTGGACAAGGTGACGGGTCGCGCAAAATATGTGGAAGACATGGTCATGCCCGGCTTGTTGCACGGCAAGATCTTGAGAAGTCCGCATCATCACGCCCGCATTGTGGCACTGGATAAAATACAAGCCGAAAAACTGCCGGGCGTGTTTCGCGTCATCACCGCCGGGGATATCCCCGGCGAGAATGGGTTGGGAGATTACAGCCGCGACGAACCGATTTTGACTCCGATTGGGGATACTGTGAAAATGATGGGAGCGCCCATTGCGGTGGTGATTGCAGAAACCGCACAGCAGGCGCAGGCTGGGGTCGATACCATTCAAGTCACATATGAGGTTCTGCCACACACTTTCGAAGCCGAGGAAGCGCTGGCTGGAGATGCCTACCCGATCTACGGACATGGAAACATCCTGACCCAACACCAGGTCAAGCATGGCAACCTTGAAGGAGCGTTCGACGAATCTGACCTGACGTTGGAAACCCGTTATCGAACTTCCTTTGTAGAACACAGTGCGCTAGAGCGGGAGGCCAGCCTCGGCTATATAGACGAGAAGGGGATTATCACGGTTCTCTGTGCCAATCACGAACCGTACTGGCACCGCAATTACATCGCCTCGACCCTCGCGCTGGAGCCGACTCAAGTACGGGTCATCACCCCACCCATCGGTGGTTCGTTTGGCGGCAAGCAGGATCCAATTCTGGCAATCACCGTCGGGTTGGCTGTCTTCCTCACCCGCCGCCCTGTGCGGATTGCCTACTCACGGCATGAGTCCTTTGCCGCCACCCCAAAGCGCCATCCATACGATTTGAAATACCGCATCGGCGCAAAACGTAACGGACAGTTAACAGGCGTTCATGTCCGCGTCAACGTCAATACGGGAGCATACGATGCACATGGACAGTACATCGTGGATTATGCCGTCGTCGGGAGTGGAGGCGCATATCGCTGGCAGGCGGTGGATTCATTCGCTCAGACGATTTACACCAACGGTCCCAAGGCGGGACAGTATCGCGGGTTCGGCACTACGCAAAGCACCTTCGCCCTCGAATGCGCGCTGGACGAATTGGCGCAAAAACTGGAAATGGATCCGCTCGAACTGCGGCTGAAAAATGCAATCGGGCAATCCTCCATTTCGTTTCTTGGATATCCCATTGGAGAGTCTGTTGGATATGGCGAAGTTCTGCGAACGCTCCAACTCCGCTACCAAGAATATCTCAAAGAAGCGGAAGCATACAACACTGCTGCTCGCGAGAAAGGCGAACCCTTCCGCAAGGGAGTTGGGTTGGCCGGCATGTGGTATCGCTTTGGGAAATCCGGCACGCTGAAAGTGGAAGCGCATTGTGAACTGGCATCCGACGGGAATTTTGTGGTGTACGCCACCGCTCCTGATTACGGACAAGGTTCTAACACCATGCTGATTCAATTTGCGGCGGAGATTCTCGAATCGCCCCGTGACCGAATTCGACTGGTCAACGCGGATACCGCCCTCGCGCCCGACAGCGGAATCCAGGGCGCGTCGCGCTCGACGTATTTTGTCGGTGGGGCAGTCTGCAAAGCGGCGGAGAATCTTCGAAAGTCCATTCAAGCGGTTGCAAGCGAAATGCTCGACTGTGACCCTGCCGAAGTCACCTTCGGTGAGAGCAAAGTTCACTCGAAACAGAATCCAGCCAAGGGGATTCCGTTGAGCGAAGTCGCCGCGGAGTTCGACCGCATGGGCAGAAGTCGCAGAGTCCCGGGTTTCTTCGATTTGACTCCGCAATTCCCCGACGACAAACGTCCGCAATATGCGCCGCTGTTTTGTACAGGGGCGCAAGTCGCTGAGGTATTGGTCAACCTGAAAACAGGAGTAGTTCAGGTGGAGCGGGTCGTCGTTTCGCAGGACATGGGCAGGACGGTCAATCCGGTGGACGCGCAGGGACAAATCGAAGGCGCAGTTTTGATGGGTGTCGGCACAGCCATCATGGAGGAAGTCATCCCCGATGCAACGACCAGTTTCGCCAGTTACTATGTGCCGACGGTCAAATCCATGCCTGAGATCGAAACTCACCTCGTTGAAGTTGCCAGCCTGCATGGTCCGCTGGGTGTGAAGGGTATCGCCGAGGCAGTGATGACGCCGACCGCGCCCGCCATCGTCAACGCTATTTCGCGCGTTGTCCGCCAACGGATTCGGGAAATCCCCGCCACCCCGGAACGGGTGTTGGAAGCCATCGTCACATCCCAAAAGGAAGGACTGACTCTATGAAACCCGCCGAATATCTTTTTCCCGCAACGATAAAGGACGCAGTGCAAGCTCTCGCTGATGGGAAGGGCGAAGCGCGGATCATCGCTGGTGGCACTGACTTGATGTTGGATTTGGAAAAGGGAAAAATCCAGCCGCGTTGTTTTGTCAGCACTGACCGGATTCAAGGTTTGGATCAGATTGCTCTTGAAGATGATTTTGTCCTCATTGGCGCGGCGGTTACATTTGCAAACCTCAAAGACCATCCGTATATCAATCAGCACCTTCATGTCCTGGCGGACGCAGCGCGAAGTGTTGGTTCGTTGTCGATTCAAAATGTGGCCACGCTGGCGGGAAACATCGTCAACGCCATGCCTGCCGCCGATGGAACTGTCTCAGCTATTGCCCTCGAAGCGGAAGTCCATGTCGTGGGCATTGATTATGAAGAGTGGAGACCCGTTGAATCCCTCTTTCTTGGCCCTGGAAAATCGAGCATCGACCCAACCCGACAACTGGTGACACGCATCCGTTTTCCACGCTGTGAACATCGACGAGGCACAGCCTGGTATCGCATCGGACGTCGTCCCTCACTAACCCTGCCCATCCTTAATTGTGCGGTTAATGTTTTTCTGGATGAAAGCGGGGGGATTATCACGAAGGCTCGGATTGCGCTTGGTCCTGTCGCGCCGCGTCCATTTCGGGCGCTGGAGGCGGAACGATTTCTCGAAGGGCGTTCGCCCACAGCAGAGAATACCAAGCAGGCGGTAGAAATCGCGCAAGGCGAAACCAATCCGCGTGGTAATGTGTTGCGGGCCTCGCGAGAGTATCGCATTTCAACAATTCCAGTCATCGTAGAGGACGCGTTGTCAAATGCTGTCCGGCGTGCATACGCTTAGGGGTGTTCAAGAGAACGGGCTTGCGTTGACCACAAAACCGCAAGGTCACGGAGACTCGACGCACTCAACAGCGTCGAGTTTCTTTGTGATGACCATGGTGATGCCAGCCAATATGCTCTTTTCTTTCCGATTGGGTATTCCCAGCCTGGTGCTTGGGGCAATCGTTTTCTTGCCTGTCTTACGTGACCCCACAGGGAAGCAAAGAAGTGATTGTTTTATAGAAACTTGAAGAAAAGCCACTTCAATTGTTATGTTTGAAGAGCCATCTTGCAAATTTGCGTGAGATGGGCTTTTTTGTTTCCATAAATTGACGAATTTTGTTGAAAAAATTACTTATTGACAAATGTCAACAAAATTGCTATTATTATTTTGCTGAAAGCGCCAAAATTCATCAAATTTCGACAAGGATTGCCCGATTTGACCACCTACGAACGTCGTCAATCACTGATGGACCTGCTCCGCAAACAACCGGGTTTGCGTGTGCCTGAAATTGCCCGCACGCTGGAGGTATCGGAAGGCACGGTGCGGAATGATTTGAATGCCTTGGAGGAAGACGGTCACCTCACCCGTGTACATGGTGGCGCGGTTTTGAAAGATGCCAGGAATTCCACCAGCGCCGCATTCGGTATCCGTCACCAGGAACATTCCGAAGAGAAAAACCTGGTTGGGCGAAGAGCCGCCGAGTTGATCAATGACGGGGATTCGATTTTGCTGGACGCCAGCAGTACCGCTTATTATCTTGCCCTTAATTTGAGAGAACGCAGCCGACTGCGGGTTGTGACGAACGGAATCGAACTCGCCCGCCTGCTGGCTCAAAACACGTCGAACACGGTCATCCTGATCGGCGGGGTGGTTAACCCGGATGGCTCTTCGGTGACGGGGTTGTTGAGCGAACAGATCATCGCGGAACTTCGCATTCAAAAGGCTTTTGTTTCCTGCAGTGGATTCAGCGTTGAGTCTGGCATGACAGAAGTCCATCTCGAGGAAGCGCAGCTGAAACGCAGGGCGATTGAATCCGCCCGACAGGTGTTCGCGCTGGTCGACTCGAGCAAACTTGGGCACGAAGACCTGACGCCCTTTGCCCGTCCGCAACAAATTACGCATTTATTCACTGATTCAGGAATTACAGAGGAATGGAAGTCCAGACTGCAACAGGAAAACATTCCTTTTACGATTTGTGAAGAACAGGCGACTCCCACCAAATGACTGAAAACATTCTCGAATTGAAAAACATCACGAAACGCTTCTCCGGCGTTGAAGTTTTGCACGAGGTTTCCTTTTCGTTGCGTCCGGGCGAAGTGCATGCCCTATTGGGGGAAAATGGGGCGGGAAAATCCACACTGGTGAAGGTGATTACCGGCGTCCATCAGCCCGATAATGGCAGGATATATCTTGACGGAAAGCAGGTGCATTTCAGCGACACACGTCAATCACGTGAAGCGGGGATTGCCGCAATTTATCAGGAACTGAGTCTCTTCCCTGATCTGGATGTGGCTGAAAATATTTTCGTCGGCAGACAGCCGACCACAACCGGTGGTCGGATTGACTGGCGCAAGTTGTATGCCGATGCGGGCAGCCTGCTCGAGTCACTAGGCGTACACCTTGACCTGAAACACAAGGCCCGCAATTTGAGCATTGCCCAGCAGCAGATGGTTGAAATCGCACGCGCCTTTTCGATCAATGCCCGTATTTTGATCATGGACGAGCCGACCTCCTCGCTAACCCTAAACGAAGTGGCTGACCTGTTCCGCCTTGTCCGCCGCTTGCGTGATGAGGGGACCGCGATCATTTTTATCTCGCACAGGCTTGAGGAGCTTTTCGAATTAGCTGACCGCGTGACCGTGATGCGCGACGGTTCGTATGTTGATACCTGTGCGACAAAGGATGTGACCCGCGATGACCTGATTCGTTTAATGGTTGGGCGCACGATCAGCAACCTTTTCCCCAAGCAGGATGTAAAAGCCGGGGATGTGGCTTTGAAAGTTGAGAACCTGGCAAGGGAAGGTGCGTTCAACAATGTGAGCTTTGAATTAAGAAGGGGTGAAATTTTGGGGATGGCAGGTCTGGTAGGAGCAGGGCGCACCAACGTGGCACGGGCCATTTTCGGCGTGGAACCTGCCACATCGGGCAGCATCCAGGTTGAGGGACGAGAGGTTGCGATCACGTCTCCACAGCAGGCAATCCAGCTTGGGCTGGCTTATGTCCCGGAAGACCGTCAACTACATGGTTTGATCCCCGCGATGAACATCACCTCAAATATCAGCCTGCCAATGTTATCCAAGTATGCCACTCAGGGCTGGCTGCAGGATAAGTCGGAACGAAGGGCGGCGTATGACGCGGCCCTGCAAATGGAAGTGCGCGCCAATAACATCTGGCAACTGGCGCGAGAACTCTCCGGCGGCAATCAACAGAAGATCGTCCTCTCGAAGTGGCTGTCCACCCACCCGCGAATCCTGATTTTGGACGAGCCCACACGTGGTATCGATGTTGGCACAAAAGCGGCCGTCCATGCGTTGATGAGCAAACTCGCCTCGGAAGGAATAGCCATCTTGATGATTTCATCGGAATTGCCCGAAATATTGGGAATGAGCGACCGGGTGATCGTCATGCGCGAAGGACACATGACCGCACAGTTCTCACGCGCAGAAGCCACACAGGAAAAGATCATTTCAGCCGCAACACAGGCTGTGACCTCAGGGAGTCTACAGTAACATGCAAAATCAAACCTCCACCCGCCCAAGCCTGTTGTGGACCTTGATCCGCTTCCGCGAGGCGGGAATCAGCATTTTCATTCTGATACTCGTATTTGCCGTCACCTTGCGCGCACCGTCGTTTCTGACAGTCGATAACTTCAATGACATCCTGCTCAACATTTCGATTTTGGCAATTGTGGCGCTAGCCCAGACGATGGTCATCATCACACATGGCATCGACCTGTCTGTCAGTTCCATGATTGGACTGGTGGCCATGATGGTGGCTTTTTTCGTCAAACAGTACCCGGAAACGCCGGTTATTTTTTCGGTACTGCTGGGAATGGCATTGGGATCGGTACTGGGAACTTTCAACGGCTTGATTATCGCCCATGGAAACGTCCCCCCCATCATTGCCACGCTTGGCACGTTGAGCATTTATCGTGGTCTGGTCTTTTTCTACAGTCAGGGGACCTGGATCAACTCATTTGAACTCCCCAAGAATTTCAAACTGCTGTCCAAAGGCACACCGCTGGGCTTACCCAATATGGTCATCATTGCCATCCTGGTCGCGCTGGCTGTGTACTACTTTTTGAACCACACTCGCGCGGGGCGTGATATTTACGCCGTCGGTACCAACCCCGATGCCGCACAATTCGCAGGCATCAGCAAGCAGCGGGTGATCTTTATGGTCTATTTGCTGAGCGGATTGCTGGCCGGGCTTGCGGCTGTGCTTTGGGCTTCCCGTTTTGAATCCGCACAGACGAATACCGCCAGTGGGTTTGAACTTCAAACAGTAGCCGCTTCTGTCGTGGGCGGAGTCAGCATCAGCGGCGGTGTGGGAACTGTGCCCGGCGTTTTGCTTGGCGCGCTGTTGTTGGGCATCATTCAAAACTCTTTGACCTTGATCCGTATTTCCCCCTTCTGGCAATTGGCGGCGCAGGGCTTGTTGATTTTGATCGCCGTTATTTCCGATAAATGGATACTCACCCGCGTGGAGAAGACAAAGAAATGAGCGTTCACCCTGTTACCGAATCGAAATTAATTAGCGAATACGCGCCGAAACGTTCCTTCCTGTCCATTTTCCAACGCTGGGAGTGGATGCTGGTGGGGCTGATCGCCGTGGTTGTGTTTATCAACATGCGCCTTACGCCGTATTTTTTGGATGCCCGCAACCTCTCACGCACCTCATCGGACTTTATGGAAATCGGTTTGATGATGCTGCCAATGGTATTCATCATCATCACTGGCAATATTGACCTCTCCGTTGCGTCCAACATGGGGATGAGCGCCTCCTTCATGGGCTTGTTGCATAATATGGGAGTCAACATTTGGGTGGCGGCGGGACTAGCTCTCCTGCTTGGCACGCTGGGCGGCATGTTGAACGGTTACCTGGTTTCAAAGGTCAAACTGCCCGCGCTGGTGGTGACGCTCGGCACTTACGCTTTTTATCGCGGATTGGCTTACGGTTTCCTGGGCGACCAGGCGGCACGCGGATATCCCGAAGCATTCACCTATTTCGGGCAGGGCAAGGTCTTTCAGACTCTTGTGCCATTCTCTGTGGTTTTGTTCCTGTTCATGGCGGTCATTTTTGGGCTTGTTTTGCATCGCACAACCTTTGGACGTTATTTATATTCCATCGGGAATAATGAAAACGCCACCAACTATTCCGGCGTGCCGGTTGCGAAGATCAAGTTCATTATCTATATGATATCGGGATTTATGGCTTCGCTGGCGGGCTTGATTCTCGCGGCGCGTTTCGGAAGCACCCGCCCCGATAACGGTACGGGACTTGAGCTTGCCGTCATTACCGCTGCAGTGCTGGGCGGAGTCGATATCAACGGCGGAAAAGGCACAATGTATGGCGCGGCGCTCTCTCTGCTGTTGATTGGCCTGATGCGCTTTGGCATGGGCCTGCTCAATATCCAGGGCCAGGTTCAGGGTGTTGCCATCGGTTTGTTGTTGATCTTTTCCATCCTGATTCCCAGCATCGTCGGAAGTATTTCCGCCGCAGGGAAAAACTTCGACTGGCGTTCGGCATTTTCCGCCTTAATTTTCCTGCTTATTTTCGTCCTCTTCTTTATCTTTTTCTTTTGGTCACGCGCCGCTGTAATTGCAAGCATCTGAAACAGGCGCTTTTCTTTCACGGAAGCTACAACAGGTGCGTACTTGTTGGCTTGAAACTCTAAATTGTTTAGAAGGAGAAAAGAGTATGAAACGTTCGTTGTTCGTTCTGTTGACCGCTCTCATAGCCCTCAGCATGTTATTGAGTGCATGTGGAGCGCCCGCTACCGAGGCTCCCGCCCCTGCTCCCGCTGCAACCGAGCCCCCCGCCGCCGCTCCCGCCGCCACTGAGGCTCCCGCCGCAACGGAGCCCCCTGCCGCCGCTGGCCCGTTGACCTTTGTGTTGGTTCCCAAGAATCTCGGCAATCCCTACTTCGACACCGCGAACAATGGCGCACAGGAAGCTGCCAAGGAATTGGGCGTGACAGTTCTGTACCAGGGTTCTGCGAACGCCGACGCCACCGAGCAAATTCAGCTGCTCAACTCACTGATCGCACAGAAAGTCAGCGGTCTGGCTGTTTCCGCCAACGACTCAGACGCCCTGGTCCCGACTGGCAAGGAAGCCATTGCCGCCGGCATCCCGGTCGTTTCCTGGGACTCCGCGATTGGCAAGGACGGCCGCGTGCTTCACATCAATCAAGCCGTCCTGCATGACATCGGCGCGATTGAAATCAAGATGGCTCTCGACCTGGCTCCCGATGGCGGCGACATCGCCATCCTGAGCGCCACCTCCACCGCCCCGAACCAGAACGCCTGGATCGAGGTAATGAAGGAAGAACTCAAGAAGCCGGAATACTCCAAGCTCAACCTCGTCGAAGTTGTCTACGGCGATGACGATGACACCAAGAGCTACAACGAAGCCCAGGCTCTGTTCACCAAGTATCCCAACCTCAAGGTCATCATTGCCCCGACCACCGTTGGTATTGCCGCCTCCGCCCGCGCCGTCACCGATGCCGGCTTGATCGGCAAAGTTGCAGTTACCGGTCTCGGCACCCCGAACCAGATGCGTGAATACGTCAAGAACGGCGCTGCTCCTGAATTTGCCCTTTGGAACCCCGGCGACCTTGGCTACCTCTCCATCTACGTCCTCGAAGCGCTTGCCACCGGCAAGATCAAGGGCGAACCCGGTGAGAAGTTCACCGCCGGCAAACTCGGCGAATACACCATTCAGGAAGACGCCGACCTTGGTGTCAACATCCTGCTTGGCCTGCCGTTCATCTGGGACAAAACCAACATCGACGACTCCAATTGGTAGGATTGAGTGTATCTGGATAAGTAAGGTTTAAAATAAGTCACTTCGGCAATTGGCTTGGAACTTGTTGATTGCCGAAGTGACGGTTTGATTAAATCAGGAGTGGCATGCATGAAACGCGTTGGATTTCAATTCAAAGTCCGCAAAGACCGCCTTGCAGAGTATAAGGAACATCACAAGCACGTCTGGCCCGAAATGCTGGATGCGCTGCGCGAAACCGGCTGGCATAATTATTCATTATTTTTACGTGAAGACGGCTTGATCTTCGGTTACTTTGAAACAGAGGAAAGTCTCTCGGTGGCGCAGGCGAAAATGGCGGCAAAGGAAATCAACACCCGCTGGCAGGAATTCATGTCACCGTTTGTGGATGCCAATGCGCGTCCCGATGAAACATTTGTGGAACTCGAAGAATATTTTCACCTGGACTAAACCATGACGACACTACGCAATTATCTGGCTCTTGACCTCGGTGCGGAAAGCGGACGCGCCATCGTCGGCTCGCTGGCGGATGGAAAATTATCCCTCGCCGAAACCCATCGCTTTCCAAATGGCCCCGTGCGGCTGCCTGATGGTATTCATTGGGATGTATTGCGGCTATGGAGTGAGATCAAGGCTGGGATTGCGGCTGCTGTGAAGAGCGGTGCAAAGCTGGAAGGTGTTGGTCTCGACACCTGGGGTGTTGATTTTGCCCTGCTTGACAGAAACAAAGCGCTATTATCGAATCCCTTCCATTACCGCGATGAGCGCACCGACGGCATGTTGGAGGAAGCCTTCAAACGTATGCCCCGCGAAGAAATATTTGCAAACACGGGTATTCAGTTCATGCAGATCAATACGCTCTATCAACTGCTGTCGATGTCCCTGCAAAAATCCCCACTTTTGGATGTTGCAAAGACCTTTCTTACCATCCCCGACCTGTTCAATTATTTTCTAAGCGGAGAGATCACCAACGAATTCACCCACGCGACAACAACCCAATGTCTCGACCCGCGCAAACGGGATTGGGCGACTCCTGTGCTGAATGCGTTAAACATCCCGACACATTTTTTCAGGCCTGTAACCAACCCTGGCTCGTCGATCGGGACTTTGCTCCCAGAAGTGGCCGAAGAGACAGGCGCGAACGGAGTCAGAATTGTCGCCCCCGCATGTCACGACACAGGCTCGGCGGTGGTCGCCGTCCCCGCACAGAATCAGGATTTTGCGTGGATCAGTTCTGGGACATGGTCCATTATGGGCGTGGAAGCTGCACAGCCGTCGCTGGATGAAAGGGCATTGCGATACAACTTTACCAACGAGGGCGGTGTATTTGGCACGTGGCGGCTTTCCAAAAACATCATGGGCTTGTGGCTGGTGCAGGAATGCAGGCGGACATGGGCGCGCCAGGGCGATGACCTGTCTTATGATGAGATCACCCAGCTTGCTTCGGAAGCAAAACCATTTTTGGCTGTGATTGACCCGGACCATTCCAATTTCCTGCACGCAGGTGATATGCCTGAACGAATTAGGAGATATTGCACCGAAACGAATCAGCCCGCACCGCACACGAAGGGTGAAGTCATTCGTGTGGTGCTGGAAAGTATTGCATTGAAATATCGCTGGGTTCTGGAACGCCTGGAGGAACTCACTGCAAAGAAATTCGCACCGATCCATATCATCGGCGGCGGGACGAAGAACCGCCTATTGAACCAGTTTACTGCAAGCGCCACCAATCGCGTCGTGGTTACGGGTCCTGTCGAAGCGACTGCCATTGGTAATGTGCTGATGCAAGCCATTGGATTGAAACATCTCGGTTCATTATCAGACGCGCGTGTCGTGGTGCGCGCCTCTTTTGACGTCGAAGAATATCACCCTGTTCACGGTAGTGGCTGGGATGAGGCATATGCAAAACTATTATCGTTATTGGACTCCGACATCTTGTAATCCCCGCTGAGGACAATGTCGGAGTGTATTTGGGAGTCAAAAATTTCCAGACTTTTGACTCCGAGACTCCGAGGTAAATAAAATGATTGAAGCACCCTATCCCGAACTTGACGACCTGCTCACCATGATGGGTGAAGCCGGCAGGCATCTTGCTGAGATCGAAGCCAGTGAAGGCGCGGCGGGAAATATTTCCGTTTGCATGCGCTGGCAGGTGGAAGTCCGCACGCGTTTTCCAGTGGTTGAAGAGATCGAACTGCCACAAGCCGTCCCTGAAATGGCGGGCGCGACCTTCCTTGTCAGCGGCTCGGGACGCCGCCTGCGCGAGATCATTGACGAACCGACCGCCAACATCGCCTGCATCGTTGTCAATGAAGGCGGCAGGACCGGCAAACTCTACACATCGTATCATCGCCGCTTCGAGCGCGTGACAAGTGAATTCAATTCCCATCTCGCTGTACACTACGATCAGGTTTGTCTGACAGGCACAAACTTTCATGCGGTCATTCACGCTCAACCTGTGCATCTGACTTACTTGAGTCATATCCCGCGCTATCAGGATGAGCAGTATTTGAATACCCATCTCCTACGCTGGCAGCCTGAAACCATCATCAATCTTCCCGAAGGGATTGGCTTCATTCCCTTCAAACTCCCGGGTTCGCCTGAATTAATGTCAGGCAATGTCGAGGCGTTACGCAAACATCGGATTGTCATTTGGGCAAAGCATGGCGTGATGGCACGTTCGGATGTGTCTGTCAAACGTGCCGCCGACCGGGTGGAATATGCCGAGACGGCGGCGAAGTACGAATATCTCAACCTCGGCGTGCATGAAATTGGCGAAGGTTTGACTGTGGACGAGATCCGCTTAATTTGCAAGACGTTCAATGTTCCGCAGACGATTTTCTAAAAAACCGTTTCGCTACCACGGAGGCCACAAAGAGCACGGAGAAAAAAAACTCTGTGGACTCCGTGTTCTCCGCGGTGAATGCTTTTATCTTTCATAAAATTCGGACTTAGAAAATACTCTCTAAAAGGTGAAATAATGACCCAACCCTCCCAAACTCAAATCGAACAGGCTTATGCTCTTGCAAAAGAACATTACGCCGCTCTCGGCGTGAATACTGAAAAGACGCTTGCCACACTGAAATCTGTTTCGATCAGCCTGCATTGCTGGCAGGGCGACGACGTGGGCGGATTCGAAAACCCAGGCGGCGAACTCGGCGGCGGCATTGCAACCACGGGAAATTATCCCGGCAAAGCCCGTAATGCGGATGAACTTCGCCGTGACCTCGATCTGGTCTACAGCCTGTTGCCAGGTTCGCACCGACTCAACCTTCATGCCATCTATCTCGAATCCGATCAAAAAGTTGAACGCAACAAAATCGAGCCGCGCCACTTTTCGGGTTGGAAGGATTGGGCGAAGGCAAACAACCACGGCGTGGACTTCAACCCAACCTGTTTCTCACATCCCAAAGCCGCTGATGGTTTCACGCTTTCCCATCAAGACGAAGGCATTCGCCAGTTTTGGGTGGAGCACTGTATTGCCAGCCGCAAGATAGGTGAATACTTTGGGAAAGAACTCGGCACTCCTGCCGTGACGAACATCTGGATTCCAGATGGATATAAAGACTCCCCCACGGATCGCCGAACACCCCGACGCCTGCTTCTCGAATCCCTCGACATGGTCCTGGCTGAAAAAATCGACCCGCGTTACAACCTCGACGCGGTCGAGCCAAAACTCTTCGGTATCGGTTCTGAAAGTTATGTGGTTGGTTCCATGGAATTCTATGCCGCGTACGCATTGAGTCGCAAAATTCTGCTGACGCTTGACGCAGGTCACTTCCACCCAACTGAAACCATTGCGGATAAAATCTCCTCCCTGTTGATTTACCTTGACCAGTTGCTGCTGCACGTCAGTCGCGGCGTGCGCTGGGACAGCGACCACGTCGTCACTTTCAACGATGACCTGCAAGCCATCACCCAGGAAATCGTCCGTAACAGGGCTTTGGAGCGGGTCCATATCGGGCTGGATTATTTCGACGCCAGCATCAACCGCATCGCCGCGTGGACAATTGGCGCGCGCAGTACCCTGCGCGGACTGCTGAATGCCTTGCTCGAACCGTTTGACCTGCTCAGGCAAAGTGAATTCGATGGAGATTATTCACAGCGGCTCGCCTTACAGGAGGAACTCAAAGTCATGCCTGCCGGCGCAGTCTGGGATTATTACTGCTCGAAAGAGAACGTTCCCGTCGGTATGGAGTTCATGAAGGTCATCAAGGATTACGAGAAACGCGAGCTTGTCAAAAGAGCATAGAAAAAAGCCCAGTCATTTAGCTCCAACCTCTTGGCTTGGAAATTAGGAGAATCGATCGATGAAGTTACTGAAAAAGTACGAAGCGCAGGCTGAGGAATTCGTGAAGGTGTGCCACAAACTGGCGCAAAACCTGTATGTGACCAGCAGTGGTGGCAACCTTGCCTGGAGACTGGAAGATAACCTGCTGCTCATCACACCCACCAAGTTATATAAAGGAGATATTGGTCTCAAAGACCTGGTTTTCATTGATTTGGAAGGCAGGGTAGTCGAAGGGAAACGCCGCCCAACCGGTGAGACTCCCATGTACCTCAAGTTCTTCAACCTGCGGCAGGACATCATTTCCGTTATCCACTGTCACGCGCCGAACGTTGGCGCAATGGCAATTTCCAAAGAGAAGAACTGGTTGATGCGTCCGATTTACCCTGAGACAACCATCGAGGTTGGTCCGGTACCTCTCGTTCCGTATGCGGAACCGCTTACTGAACAACTGGCTGAAAACTTTGTGCCGTTTCTGCCCAAATATGACAGCTTTATTATGGAAAGCCACGGGTTGGTGACCATGTCCCGGGCTGGCATCACCGAGACATTGATGCTTGTCGAATTGTTGGAAATGAGCGCCAAGTCCATCCTGCTTGCATTACAGGTGGGGGACATCAAGGAATTGGATCGGGAAGCTGTTTGCGACCTTGGCAATACCATGCGCACACGCAGTTTGCCTTTGTTCGGCGCTCCAGGGGTAAACAAGTCCCTGGAAGAGTTGTATTTCGATTAATGGCGGATGTCTACTGAAATGATGACCAACCTCGAGTCCCAATTAAATGATTTCTCCCCGCAAAAGCGAGCTGAAGCTCTGGAGGCCTTGATCGCTGCCGATGTACAACTTCCTGCTCAACAGGAAGTTGTTAATTTGCACTGTCACACATTCTTTTCCTTCAATGCATATGGATACTCCCCGATGGGACTGGCATGGCTGGCAAAACAAAAAGGCTTCAAAGCGTTGGGCATTGTGGATTTCGATGTTCTCGATGGTGTCGACGAGTTTTTGGATGCATGTGGACATGTGGCTGTGCGCGGCAGCGCCGGCATGGAAACGCGCGTCTATATACCGGAATTTTCCACGCGTGAGATCAACTCACCCGGTGAACCGGGAATTTATTATTACATGGGCATCGGTTTCACCTCCAGTCAGGCGCCGGTGGACGTTGCTCCGATTCTGGCAGACATGCGCAATCGTGCAGAGCAGCGCAATCGGGTCATGGTGGAGCGAATCAACGCCCACCTTTCGCCTGTGACGGTTGACTATGACCAAGATGTCCTCCCACTTACACCTGCTGGCAATGCCACCGAACGTCATTTACTGTCGGCTTATGTGCGGGCGGCAGCAAAACACTTCGCCGACCCTGTCCCGTTTTGGACGGAGAAGTTGGGGCTTTCCGAGGAACAGGTCCGCGCCCAAATTGGGGACGTACCCAAATTTCAAAATACAATCCGCGCCAGATTGATGAAGCGCGGCGGGGTCGGCTATACCCAGCCGGGACCGGACACCTTCCCAGGCATGGAAGAGGTCAACCGCCTAATCATCGCCTGCGGCGCTTTGCCCTGTGCCACTTGGTTGGATGGCATGTCGGCAGGCGAGCAGTCCATGGAAGAACTGCTCAAGTTGCTAATTGTCAGGGGTGTCGTTGCTCTCAATATCATTCCCGATCGCAACTGGAACATTGCTGACCCAGAACTTCGCCGCGGGAAAGTGAAAAAGCTGTATGAGGTGGTGGAGCTCGCTCAAAAGTTCGACCTGCCATTGAATATCGGCACTGAAATGAATAGTTATGGTCAAAAGCTGGCTGACGATTTCGACGCGCCGGAATTAGCTCCCCTGCGTGAGCCGTTTTTGGCGGGCGCGTATTTTATCTATGGCCATACGTTGATGCAACGTATTCTGGGTTTGGGTTACCAAAGCGAATGGGCGAAGGCTCATCTTCCCACTCGTTATGAGCGCAATGACTTCTATACCAGGGTGGGACGTCTCGTATCACCCGACCAGGCCGGGACAGGCAAATTGCAACAATTTACATCTGCTCACTCACCAGCCGAGATGGTAAAAAGACTATCTTGATCGAGGCTTGACTCGAATCCCACCTCCCGTTTGGAAAATACCAATGACTTACCAATATCGAATTGGAGAAAAAGCATGACCGATAAATTGGAAAATTACCGTTCCGCTGCCACTCCCCTGCCAGCCGCCTATCAATTGTGGCCGCTATATGGCGCGGGACTTGAAAACATGGGCAAAGATGGACGTCCGATTGATGTCCCTTTGCCCGTCTATCGACCCGACGAACTGCTCATCCGCCACGATGCCTGCGGACTTTGTTTTTCCGATATCAAGGTCATTGCGCAGGGACAGAACCATCCGCGCATCCTCCGCGATATGCAAAAGGAACCCATTGTACTGGGTCATGAAATTTCGATGACCGTGATCGGTGTGGGCAAGGACCTGCAAGGTCAGTACGAAGTTGGCGATCGGTTGACTTTGGAAACCGACATTCTTGTCAAGGGAAAGTCGCTTGCGTACGGTTATTGGTTTCAAGGCGGACTTTCGCAATACTCGTTGATCGGGCCGGATATTTATGCCAGTGACCTGGGAAACAACCTGATCAAAGTCCGCAAGGATAAGGGATACGCGGAAATTGCCCTCACGGAACCATGGGCATGCGTGGTTGCCGCCTACGCTCTTGAATACCGCAGTGGATTGAAGAATGGCGGAGCGACATGGATCCTCGGTGCGGGCGGAGACAAACCCTTTACCATCAGTACGGGATTTGATTCTGTCTCCCATCCCGGCCGCCTGTTGTTGACCAATGTCCCCGAACCGTTTGCCAACTGGTTGCGGACTCGCGCCAAAGAGTTGGGCATCGAAGTGATGGAAGTCCCCGATGTGAGCACTCCCCCCGTCGAGTTTGTGGATGACATCGTCGTCCTCGGCGCCGACGCTGACCTCGTGGAAAAAGTCAGCCCGCGACTCGACCAATTTGGCGTGATGGCAATCATGGCAGACGCGCCCTTCTCCCGCAAAGTCAGCGTGGACGTGGGACGGGTTCATTATCACCGCTGGCTGTATATCGGCAATCAGGGCAATGACATTGCGGGCGCATACAAGGATGTGCCTGCGCGTTCCAACCTCAAGCCTGGCGGCAAGGTTTGGTTCGTCGGCGCGGGCGGACCGATGGGACGAATGCACGTCCAGCGCGCGATTGATTTTTCCAATCCGCCTTCCACCATCGTCTGCACCGATGTCAGCGACATGCGCCTGGGCGAACTCTGCGACGCCTTTGCCTCCGACGCGAAGGCGAAGGGAATCGAATTCATTTGTCTCAACCCGATGAACAAAGCCGACTACGAAGTGAAGATGTCCGCTTTGAAGCAGAAGGGCTTCGATGACATCGTGGTATTGGCTCCAGTCGCGCCTGTCATCGCAGACGCGGCGACCTATCTTGCCCCTCATGGCGTGATGAACGTGTTTGCGGGTGTCCCACGTGGCACGATGGTTGACCTGGACTTGAGCGAGACCTACCTGAGCAATACGCGTGTCATTGGTCATTCGGCGTCGTTGATGAGTGACTTTGAACTGGTGCTGGAAAAGACCAACAGCGGAGAGTTGTCGCCCAACCGCTCACTGGCGGCAATTGGTTCGCTCACCGCCGCCAAAGACGGACTGCAAGCCGTCAAGGATGCCGCGCTGGCCGGAAAGGTCGTCATCTACCCCAATATCAAGGAAATGCCACTCACCCGCCTTGAGGAACTCAAAGAGAAAATGCCCACAGTCTACGCAAAACTGAATGCGCACGGCGAATGGACGAACGAAGCCGAAGAGGAATTCCTCAGGCTGATGTTGCCATAACATTTCTCCCAGTGCTCCAGCGGGGGCTTAGCCCCCGCTGGAGCGGGAAAGCAAATTACGGAGTTCTTATTCATGGAAAAAGTTTTACAAGATCGTATCGCGCTGGTCACTGGCGGCGCGCAGGGACTGGGGGAGGCGATTTGTCATCGCCTGGCAAAGGAAGGCTGTCACGTCGTCGTTGCGGACTTGAACGAAGAGAAGGCAATCCAGACCGCTGAAAGCATCACCGCCACCACCGACCGCCGTGCCTTCGCTGTCAAAGTGGATGTGAGCGACGAAGCCCAGGTCGAAGCCATGGTCAATCGCTGTGTCAAAGAGTTCGGTCGGCTGGACATCATGGTCGCCAACGCGGGCATCCTCATTGCCGAGGAGATCACCGAGTTCCCCGCAGAGAAATGGCGCGCCGTGATGAACGTCAACCTGTTTGGATACTTTCTGTGCGCCAAGCACGCCGCGCGGGTGATGAAATCACAGAAGAAAGGCGCGATCATCGAGATCAATTCGAAGTCGGGTAAGAAGGGCAGCTTCAAGAATTCAGCGTATGCCGCATCCAAATTCGGCGGCATCGGCTTGACGCAGAGCATCGCCCTCGAACTGGCGGAGCACGGCGTGCGCGTCAACGCAATCTGCCCCGGCAACATGCTCGATTCCCCCTTGTGGACGGAGGGACCTAATTCCCTGTTCAAGCAATACGCCCGCAATCGCGGCGTCAGCGAAGAAGAAATTCGCCAGATTTACGTCAATCAGGTTCCCATGAAGCGTGGCTGCACGTATGATGATGTCTGCAATGTGGTTGTCTTCATGGCATCCGACCAATCCAGCTACATGACCGGGCAGGCGATCAATGTCACCGGCGGACAGGAAATGCGCTGAAAATTCAAGCAGAAGCAATCTCCACTCTTAGAATAAAATTCCCATTGAAGGAGTATTACATTAAATGACTGCAAAAACAAAAGCACCCACCCGCCTCGAACTAGTCTCTGCCATGATTGAAGAGCAGGGCTTGACCAAGGAGGAATTGATCGGCTACCTGCGCCAGGTGATGGAAATCCGTGCGCTGGAAAACAACATCGCCAACCTGTTGAGCAAAGCCGTGCTCAAAGGCGCGTCCCATCTTTATGCCGGCGAGGAAGCCGTGGCTGTCGGCGCGGTGGCTGCCTTGCGCGACGATGACCTCATCACCAGCACCCATCGCGGACATGGTCATGCGCACGCGCACGGTGACAAGTATGCCAAGACCCCGCAAGCCAAGCAGGAACATTACAACAAGATGATGTCTGAGGTGCTCGGCAAGTCCGGTGGATACTGCAAGGGCAAGGGCGGTTCCATGCACATCGCTGACGTGGAACACGGCAACCTCGGCGCGACCGGCATCGTCGGCGGCAACATCCCGGTGGCGGTCGGTGCGGCGCTGGCGCAGAAACTGCAAGAGACAGACCGCGTGGTGGTCTGCTTCTTCGGGGACGGCGCGTCCAACACCGGCAACTTCCACGAGTCGCTCAACATGGCTTCGACCTGGGATCTGCCAATCGTTTTCGTTGTCGAAAACAACATGTACGGTATGTCGGTTCCGTTCAATAAAGTAACCAAACTCATCGACATCGCTGACCGCGCCGCTGCCTATGGAATACCCGGTGAGATCGTGGATGGCATGGACGTGCTGGCTGTGCGCGGCAGTGTCGCCAAGGCGGCTGAACGCGCCCGCAACGGCGAAGGTCCCACGCTCATCGAATGCAAGACCTACCGCTGGTTTGGTCATTCGCACTCCGACCCCCGCGCCTATCGCACCCGCGACGAGGAAGCTGAATGGAAGAAGCGCGACCCGATTATGGTGATGAAAGAGAATCTCGAATCTGTCAAAATGCTGACCGAAATTGAGTTCGAAAAATTGGAAGAGGCGGTGGATACCAAACTCGACAAGGCGATGGATTTCAGCAATGCTTCGCCCGAACCGAAGGCTGGGGAAGTCGATACTGACGTGTACGCCCCCTCGAAGTTTACCGCCGCCGACTACGAAGCCGACCGCCGAATCCGCGCTGACATCAGCAAGGGCTTGGTCAAGCGTGAGATTTCCTATGCTCAGGCATTGGTCGAAGCCGCCCGCGAAGAGATGACCCGCGACCCGAAAGTTTTCATCATGGGCGAGGATGTGGGTCTGTACGGCGGAGCCTACGGTGCGACCCGCGATCTCTACAAGGAATTTGGCGAATGGCGCGTGCTCGATACGCCCATCTCCGAAGCCACCATTGGCGGCGCGGCTGTCGGTGCGGCAATGGCTGGGATGCGCCCCATCGCCGAGATCATGTACGTGGACTTCACCCCGCTTGCAATGGATCAGGTCGCCAACCAGGGCGCGAAGAACCGCTACATGTTCGGCGGCAAGACCAGCGTCCCGATGGTGATCCGCACCGAAGGCGGCGCTGGACGCGCCATCGCCGCGCACCACTCGCAGAGTCTCGAATCACTTTGGACGCACTTCCCCGGCATTTACGTCGTCATGCCGTCCACACCCTACGACGCAAAGGGTCTGCTCAAAGCCGCCATCCGCGACGATAACCCGGTGATGTTCATCGAACACAAAATGTTGTATAAAGAAAAAGGCTTCGTCCCCGAAGAAGAATACATCATCCCCTTTGGCGTCGCCGATATCAAACGCCCCGGCAAGGACGTGACCCTCGTCACCTACTCGCGCATGGTATTCCGCGCCCTCGAAGCCGCCGAAAAACTGGCTGCCGAAGGCATCGACGTGGAAGTCATCGACCTGCGCACGCTCAAGCCGTTGGACATCAACACCATCGTCAACTCGGTCAAGAAGACCGGGCGTCTGGTGGGTGTGACTGAAGCCTACGAAAACACCAGCTTCATCAATGAGGTGATGGCGCAGGTCAACGAGCAGGCGTTCGATTACCTCGACGCCCCGATGATCCGCGTTGCCGCAGCGAACGTCCCCGTGCCGCGTGCCGAGACATTGGAAGATGAGGCAATCCCAAACACAGCCCGCGTGATGGCAGCTTGTAGAAAGGTAGTGAGCTAATGGCTGAAGAGTTCTTCGTCCCAAAGTTGGGACAAACCGTTGAGGAAGTCATCATGGTTGGCTGGCTGGTCGAAGACGGCGCAAAAGTCAGTCAGGGCGAGGCGGTGATGGAAGTCGAAACCGATAAAGCCGTCTTCCCCGTCGAAGCCAACGCCAAGGGCTACATCCACCTCGGACCCTACAAAGCGGGCGATACGATTCCCGTGCTAACGGTGGTCGCAATCATCGGCAAGCAGGATGACAAGTTCGAGGTCAAGGGGTCGGCTCCCGCTGTGGAGGAAACAGAATCAGCTCCAAGTGTGGAAGTCGCAACCGCGCCCGTTGCTGAGTCCAAATCCGAATCTCCCGACCGCGTCTTCGTCTCGCCTCGCGCTAAAAAACTTGCCGCCGAAACTTCGGTAGATGTGAGCAAGGTCATGCCCAGCGGCTACGACGGCATCCGCGTGACCGAGCGCGACGTGCGCGATTACCTCGCCCAACAGCCCAAAGCCTCGCCCGTTGCCCAACGTATGGCGGCGGATGTGGGTGTGGATCTGCGCGAAGTGGCTGGCAGCGGACCCGGCGGACGCATCGTCAAGCAGGACGTGGCTCGCGCCTCCCAGCCGATAGTTGCTCCTGTTTCCCAAGCCTTGCCCGTCGCTGACGTCATCGAACGCATCCCACTCAAAGGCGTGCGCGGAATCATCGCCGAGCGCATGGGAGCCAGCGTTCACACCACCGCCCGCGTCACCCTCGTCATGGAAGTGGACGCCACCGAGTTTGTCGCCGCCCGCGAACGTATCAAAGCCAAAGTGTCGAAAGATTGGGGCTTCGCGCCGGGCTACAACGATCTGCTGGCAAAGGTTGTCGCGGTTGCGCTGCGGCAGTTCCCCTACATGAACGCCCGCCTCGCGCCCGACGCCATCGAGTTGATGGGTCATGTCAACATCGGCATGGCAGTGGACACCGAACGAGGCTTGCTTGTGCCCGTCATCAAGGACGCCGACAAAAAGAATCTGCGCCAGTTCGGCGAGAACTTCCGCCGCATGGTGGATGGCGCCCGCTCTGGGCGTTCCCTACCCGACGATTTGAGCGGCGGCACGTTTACCATCACCAATTTGGGAATGTACGACATCGACGCCTTCACCCCGGTCATCAACCTGCCCGAAGCTGCCATCCTCGGCGTGGGACGCATCGCCCCCAAGGCTGTTCCCCACGGTGACCAGATCGTCATTCGCCAGATGTGGACACTCTCCCTCGTCTTTGACCACCGCCTCGTAGATGGCGCTCCCGCCGCGAGATTCCTGCAAATGATCAAATCGCTCATCGAAGACCCGTCGATGCTGATGATGTACATTTGAGAACCCGATTTTAGAAAATAGAGCCTCCTAATAAAACCCACCCGCAAGTTCCTTCAACCGGCGGGTGGGTTTTATTTTTCAGAGAGTAACAGAGGCGCTTCTTCAACGATGGTATCAACAACCCATCCTATTTCAACTGCCTGTTGACTTCGGCATAGACTTGAGCCAAACTGACTTTGTTCTCGTTCGCTAATCGGACACAGTCATCGTATTCTGGCATGGACTGAATCACCTGCCCGTTGATGATTTTCTGTTTGACCTTCACGTCGCCATAGCGGGTGCTCACCAGACGGAAATCGCGCTGGGCTTCGTAACGATAAACCGGCTGGACGCGCAGTCCCAGGGTGGTTGTTTCGCGCAGGATCAATTCCGCAAGGGCGGTTTCATCCTGCAGTTTTGCAATCACCCCGAGCAGGGTGGCGGGTCGATTCTTCTTCATATAGATGGGGGTCAGGTATACATCCAGCGCTCCAGCGGCAAACAACCTTTCCATCACGTGACCGAACACCTGCGGATTCATATCGTCGATGTTGGTCTCGATTTGAACCATCTCGGAAATTTCACTTGTAGATATCTCACCGATAATCAGCCGCATGACGTTAGGCCAAGGCAGGTCGCGTTTGCCTGCGCCCACCCCCAATCCGCTGACAATCAAGCTGGGACGCTCGAAGGTCGCCAGAGCCGCGAGGATTGCTGCTCCCGTAGGTGTGACCAGTTCAACCTGTGCTGGCGATGGGGTCAGCGGGATTTGAGCAAGTCGCAATACTTCCAATGTGGCAGGCGCAGGAAGAGGCAGGACGCCGTGGTCGCTGTTCACCATGCCTGCGCCATAAGGCAGAGGGGAAGCATATAGACGTTCGATGCCAAGCGTTTCGAGACCAATCACCGCACCAACCACATCCACAATCGAGTCCAGTGCGCCGACTTCATGGAAATGGATTTGTTCGACTGTCTCTCCGTGGACTCGCGCTTCGGCCTCTGCCAGCAGAGTGAAAATCCGCGTGGCGGTTTGCTTCACGTGTTCGGATAATTGGCTTGGGGATAGGATTTCCAGAATATCTGAGAGGTGACGATGATGATGGCTGTGGGGGACGACTACCTCAAGTGAGGAGGCGCGCAAAGCGCCTTTGTGAGTTTCGGTTAATCGCAGTTCGGCTTTTTCAGGCAGGTTGAGTTTATTGATTCCCTCCTGCAAGACATTAAGTGGAAGACCGGCATCCAAAAGGGATGCCAGAAACATATCGCCACTGATTCCCGAAAAACAATCGGCATAGGCAATCTTCATTTCAATACCTCGTTCAGGCTTCCCAACCGATAGCCGCTGAGGTCAACCGAGATGTAGGTGAAACCCAGGGATTTGAAATAGGCTGTCACATCTTCCCGAAAGGCTACCAATCGCTTGATCTCACCCGGTGCAACTTCTAGCCGTGCCATAACACCGTGATGCCGAACGCGCACAATCCGAAATCCGTTTTCGTGTAGGTAGCGTTCCCCGTTTGCCACCTGACGTAGCCCTTCACGTGTGATCGGCGAGCCGTATGGAAAACGAGTCGCCAGACAGGGAGCGCTGGGACGATCCCAGACAGAAAGTCCGAAGGCTTTTGCCAGCGCGCGAATCTCGTCTTTGCTAAAGCCTAATTCCAGAAGTGGACTCACGGTTCCGGTTTCGGTTACAGCCTTTCGTCCAGGTCGGTAATCCGATAGGTCGTCGGCGTTGGAGCCTTCGACAAGAACGGCGAAGCCCGCTTCGGTTGCCAACTGCCTTAGCCGTTGGAAGCGAACCAGCTTGCAGACGTAGCATCGGTCGGGAGGATTGGAAACAAATTCGGGGTTGGAAAGATCGTCATAGTCCAGGATGCGAAGCGGGAACCCGACCTGTTCCGCCAATCTGCTGGCTGATTCAACATCTCCCAGTGACTCAACGGGGGAGCTAACGGTCACAGCCAGCATCCGTTCGCCAAGGGCGCGATATGCCGCCGCGCACAACAAGCCGCTGTCCACACCGCCAGAAAAAGCCACCACAACTGAATCCAGTTTGCGGAAATAGTCCAGCAGAGATTCCCAACGGGATTTGAGTTGAGGGGACATGGCGTTTTCCAAATTTGCAATATCCATGCTCACCCTTTCATCTGATTGATGATACTGGCAAGGTAACCCGCGCCGAAGCCATTGTCGATGTTGACTACTGCCACGCCGGTGGCACAGGAGTTGAGCATGGTCAGTAGGGCGGAGAGTCCGTTGAAACTCGCGCCGTAGCCGACACTGGTTGGCACGGCGATAACCGGAGCGGAAACCAATCCACCCACCACACTTGGCAGGGCGCCATCCATACCGGCAACTACCACAACCACATTTGCCTGCCAGAGCCTTTCGGTCTGGTTGAGCAGCCTGTGAATGCCTGCCACGCCCACGTCGAACATGCGCTCGACGGCATTGCCCATCAATTCGGAGGTGATGGCGGCTTCTTCAGCCACCGGCATGTCGGCTGTTCCAGCCGTCACCACCAGCACGCCGGGGCGTTTCTCTGCTGGGGCGGAGCGATTAAGCACGAGCAATCGCGGAAGGGGGTGATAGGTCAGTTCGGGTAATTCGGCCTGGATTTCATCAGCCATGGTTTTATCGACGCGGGTCACCAACACCTTATCGTTGCGTTCAGAGAGACGCCGCACAATGGAGATGATCTGGGCAGGCTGCTTTCCCTGACCGAAGACGACTTCAGGGAAGCCATTCCGCAGAGAGCGATGGTGGTCCAACGTGGCAAACCCGTCGAGATTCTCGTATGGAAGATGGCGTAACTCACTCAATGCAGTATTCACATCCACTTGTCCGGACTGGACTTGTTCCAATAAAAGTTTTAGTTTATCTGTTTGCATGGTTTTTATGCATATGGAAAAAGTGCTGGTTCTCATCCTCTCACAAGATAAATCACCGCAACGATCACGCCAATCGTCACCACCGTCCACCGCAGGGTGGATGGTTTGATTCTTCCCGCGAGTTTTCCGCCCAGCGTCCCGCCGATGAGCGCGCCGACCGCCATCACGAGCGCCACAGACCAGACCACCTGTCCAGAAAACAAAAAGAAGATCGCAGCGGTGACGTTCGTCGCCAGTGAGATGGCTTGCTTGAGCGCGTTCAGCCGCGTCAGTGTATCCTCGATGGTGAGTCCCAGCGCCGCCATCAGGATCACGCCCAGACCCGCGCCGAAGTATCCGCCGTAGACTGAGCCAAGCCCGGTCACGAGCCATGTCCAGCGTTCGAGATTTCCCTTGTGATGTTCGCTCAGCCGCTTCGTCAGCCAAGCGCGGACGGTGTCCTGTATGGCGAGCAAGCCCGAAGCAAGCAGAATCAGATAGGGGACGAGATCCCTAAAAAGTTTCTCCCCAGTTTGTAGCAAGAGGAATCCGCCGATGAGCCCGCCGACGATGCCTGCTGGAATCACCGTCCACAACCGATGGGATTGTCCGCGCAGGTCGTTCCTCTGGGCGAAGGTCCCGCCGAAGTAACCGGGGCAAAGCGCGACGGTGTTGGTCACATTCGCGGCGACGGCTGGCACACCGAGAAAAGTCAGCGCGGGGAAGGTGATCAGCGTCCCGCCGCCAGCGAGGGCGTTGACCGCGCCAGCCGCCAGCGCGGCAAGCCCGGCAAGGAGAAGTTCGAGTCCATGAGGCATGTGGTGTCCTTTGGATTTGAGATGACGGCAAGTATAGCATTTAAAACAAACTGCCCGCCGTGTTGGGCGAGCAGTGTCTCCACGCGGCAGGTCGCTGCGGAAGAGAGGAGAAGGATTCACGCCGCTTACTTTTCCGCCGCGACAACGGAAGGAGCAAGCAACGATAATTCAAAAGGTTGGGATTGCCAGTTCCAGGTGTTCAAATCGGAGATGGCGCGGTAGGCGGTCAGGTCGAGTTGAATCGGGGTGACGGAAACATATCCATCCGCCAGCGCGCCGACATCCGAGCCTGATTCCGGGACGCCGGTTGGGGCGTCGCCGCCAATCCAATAGTAGGGACGTCCGCGCGGGTCGACACGCTCATCGAGACGGCTGTGGTACACGCGTAATCCCTGGCGGGTGATGCGGAAACCGCGAATTTCCTCCGCCTTGAGGAACGGCACATTGACGTTGAGCAAGGTCTCAGCGGGCAATCCGTTGGCGATCACATTTTGGACGGCGATGCGGGCAGCGTATGCCGCAGGCTGGAAATCAACCGTCCCGACGAATCCTTCGGGTACTTCGAGCGAAACCGCCACACCGGGTACGCCCGCAATCACGGCTTCCATCGCGGCGGTGACGGTTCCCGAATAGGTCACGTCATGCCCGAGGTTCGCACCGACGTTGATGCCTGAGACCACAAGGTCGAATTTTTCCTTGAAATATCCAAGTGTGGCAAGAGCCACACAATCGGATGGAGCGCCATCGCTGCCAAAGGCTTGCGAGCCGTCTTCGAGATGAAATTCGCGGACCCGCAAGGCGCGGTCGAGTGTTTTGACATGTCCGCCGCCGGACCAGTTGCGGTCAGGGGCGAGGATGGTAACTTTGCCGAGATGGCGCATTTCCTGCGCCAGAGCCAGAAGCCCCGGTGCAAGTACGCCGTCGTCATTGGTAACTAAAATATTTTTCATTCCTAAAATCTTTCTAAATAAAATTATGCCCACGCCAGTCCTGTGATACGGATAAACGCGCTTTCCAGGTAACGGATTCCCCAACTGCCGAGGATGCGAAACGGACTCCATTCCTTTTGTCTGCGAGCTTTGGTGGTTTTGTTTCGCAAAGCGCACACCAGGTCTGTGGCAGAGTGACCTTCGAACTCGGTCACTCCGAAGCCGATGGTGTCGATGGTGTGAGCGTCGCTGTTGCCTGTTTTGGCAATTTGCAACCGGCTCGCGAGGATGCTTGCGTAGTGGTTGCTGATGCGGTCGATGGCTGTGCCGTTGTAGGTCTCGATGCCAATCAGCGTATCCGCGACCTGCGGGATGCACAGCGCTTTCAAAATGACGCGCCCGCTCAGGCTTTTCATACCCATGCCGCCTGCCATCGGGTGTGGAGCGATGCAAACCCCGCCGAGTTCTCGCACCCGCAGAACGGTCTCAACCAGCGAGAGTCCCGCCTGCACTTTTTCCTTGATGAACAAGGCAAGCAGGTCGCCGTCGGCGGTGGTGATTTCGCTGCCGGGGATGACTTCCACGCCGTAGTTTGGCGCAAGTTCCAGAGCTTTTAACGCACCCTTGATCTCGTCGTGGTCGGTAATGGCGATCACATCCAGCCCGATCTGTTTGGCGCGGTTCAAAACAGCTGCCAGCGAGGCGGTGCCGTCGTAGCTGTAAATCGTGTGTAAATGTAAATCTGCAAGTCCCATGTTTTCTCCTTAATATAGGTAGAAGTCTATCCCCCGGCTGTTAAGGACTTGTGAAGATTGGTTTAAGGAATTGTATGGAATTGTTTAATAAAAACTGCCCGCTGGGCAAGGCGGGCAGTAGTGTCTCCGGGGAGGCGATAGAAAGGAGATGACGATGAGTCAGGTGCGGTTTCGTTTCTTCAAAAATTCGCGGCGCTTGCGGCTTGCGTCCACGCCGAAGACAACGATTATGGATATGAAAATAACGGATTGAACAATGGTTTCCATAACAAACTCCATCAGTATGCCCACATCATACCCTCGTTGCTTTAAAAGTGACCTAAGAGACGGTTAACAACGGGTAAACAAAAAAGCAAAGTCGATTTTTGCCATCCAATGATGTTATGATTACAAGGTAAAGATGAATGTGCAAACCCTTTTACTGGATTCGCTAAACGCCCGTTGGGACAGATACAACCTCGAGCTGAAGAATTGTCGCGACGAATTCTCGGAAGAGACAGTACACGACTTCCGCGTGGCAACGCGCCGCCTGCTGGCTTCGCTCGACCTGTTGAAGACTGTGATCCGTGGAGCCAAAATCAAAATGATGCGCCGCACGCAAAGCGTGAAAGACCAGTTGGACAACCTCGATGAACTGCGCGACGGGCAGGTGATACTGGCGGGAATCTCCGAGAACATCCAAGATCTGCCGTCGCTCCAGCCTTTTGAGGAATATTTGTTGTGCAGAGAAAAGAAGTTGATGCGCGCCGCCCGCAGGGAGATTCAGTCGTTGAAAGTCGGGAAACTGGCGAAGTGGATGCGGAAGTTGGCAGAAGCCATCGAGGAATCCCAGCCCGATGGTCTGGACCCGCTTCCCGCTGTGGATGAAGCCTACGCGAGAGTCATCCAACGTTACGGCCAGGTTGATCCCGCACAGCCCGCCAGCATCCACCGCTTGAGAATCGCCTTCAAAAAATTTCGCTACATGGTCGAATCCATCCATCCCATCCTCGAAGGTCTCCCCGAAGATCACCTGAAACGAATGCACGATTACCAAACTTCGATGGGCGAAATTCAGGACATGGAAGCGGCTTTGCAGAAACTCGCCGAATTCGAAAAGACCGCGCCTGAGGGGTACGACCCTGAACCTGTTCGTTCGTATTATAAGGAACAGCATTCCCTTGCCATTTCGCGTTATCTAGAAGACAGGGGCAAAGTCATCACCTTTTGGCCGCTTCGTGCTGCGCCAAACCAACCGTTTCCGAAGGAGAATCAGCCATGAACTTATACCTCATCCGCCATGCCATTGCTGTCGAGGAATTTGAAGACGACAGCCAGCGTCCGCTGACTGACAAGGGTAGGAAGAAAATGCGCAGCATCGCGAAAGGCTTGCGTGCCCTCGGCGTGGAATTCGACCTGATCCTTTCGAGCCCCTACGTCCGTGCCGCGGAAACTGCTGAGATTGTGGCGGATGTTTTTAAGATGAAGAAGGAAGTACAATTCAGCGAGAATCTTGTCCCGTCAGGTAGTCCCGAAGCGTTGATTGCGGAACTGAACGAAAAATATACAGTGGGAAGCATTGCCCTCGTTGGACACGAACCGTTTCTCTCTGCATTAATCGGTTTGCTGGTTGCGGACAACGCCAACGCGGACATTACCCTCAAGAAAGGTGGCGTGTGCAATCTCTCTGCCGATGACCTGCACCACAGTCACAAGGCGACCATGGACTGGTTACTCACGCCTGGCATTCTGGTTGGGATTAGCGAGAAATAGAATTCAAAGACCTGACAGGTTTTCACAGAGTATCGATTGACCGGTTCGACTCTGATTCTCAAGAACCCTGCTTAACGTCCGCCACTATGAAACTTGTCAGGTCTTATAACGAGGAAGAAATTTAATGGCAGAACAGAGCACACCCCCAACCGAGACCATCGACCTCAACTCGCCCTCCCTGTATTTCAACCGCGAGTTGAGCCTGTTGGAATTCCAGCGCCGCGTGCTGGAGGAAGTCTGGGACGAGGCCAACCCCCTGCTTGAACGGGTTAAGTTTCTCTCCATCTTCGGTTCGAACATGGACGAGTTCTTCATGGTGCGGGTTTCGGGCATCCGCAAGATGGTGGAGGCGCGCATCATGGACCTCTCGCCTGATGGCATGGTCCCCCCCGATGAACTCGCCGCCATCCGCAAACTTTCGCAGGAGTTGATGGTCGAAGCGCAGCGATGTTACCAGCGCAAACTTTTGCCTCTGTTGGACAAGGCGGACATTCACATCATCGATTACCAAAAATTGAACAAGACGCAGAAGGAACGGGTGGACACCTATTTCAGGGATGTCATTTACCCTGTTTTGACGCCGCTAGCGCTTGATCCCGGCCATCCCTTCCCGCATATCTCCAATCTGAGTTTAAATCTCGCTATTGTCATCCACGACAAAAAGGGGAACGAGAAGTTTGCCCGCCTGAAAGTGCCCGACACCCTGCCGCGCCTGTTGCCGATCAAACGTTCCTCGGGCGGAGTCCGCAAGGACGGCTCGATTCCGCGCCAGCATTATTTTGTCTGGCTGGAGCAGGTAATCGCCGCCAACCTCGATGGACTGTTCCCTGGCATGCAGGTGACTTCGGCGCATCCCTTCCGCATCGTACGCGACGCCGACATCGAAATCCAGGAACTCGAAGCCGACGACCTGCTGGAGACTATGCAACAAAACATCCGCAAGCGCAGGTTCGGCTCGGTGGTGCAGGTGGCGGTTTACGAGTCCATGCCGCAAAACATCCGCGAACTGCTCGTGGACAACCTCGAAGTCAACTCCAATGACGTGTACGTTTTGGACAGTCCGCTGGGCCTGAGCAGTCTCTGGCAATTGTACAGCAGCGTGGAGCGTCACGACTTGAAGGATCTCCTGTACAAGCCGCGTACTCCCAAACCGTTGAGATATGCCACAACTGCAACGGATATTTTTGATGCTATTCGCAGCGAAAACATTCTCCTCCATCACCCCTATGACTCCTTCAACCCCGTTGTGGATTTCCTCAACGCCGCGGCGCGTGACCCGCAGGTGCTTGCCATCAAGCAGACCCTGTACCGCGTCGGCTCGAACGCGCCCGTGGTCGAAGCCCTGCTCGAAGCGGCAGAACGCGGCAAGCAGGTGGCGGTGCTGGTGGAATTGAAAGCCCGCTTCGACGAAGAGTCAAATATTGGCTGGGCGCGCGCGCTGGAAGAAGTGGGCGTGCATGTGGTCTATGGACTGGTCGGCTTGAAGACCCACTGTAAGGTGACTATGGTCGTCCGCCAGGAGGGCGAGGGAATCCGCCGTTATCTGCATATGGCAACAGGAAATTACAATGCACTAACTTCACGCATTTACGAGGACATCGGTCTCTTCACCTGTGACGAAGACATGGGCGCGGATGCCACCGACCTCTTCAATTATCTGACGGGCTATTCCACCAAGCAGGAATATCGCAAGCTGCTGGTTGCCCCTGTCAGTCTGCGGAAGAAACTTGAGAAGATGGTCCAGCGCGAGATCGAACACGCCGGGCAGGGACACAAAGCCCGACTGATTTTCAAGGTCAATTCGCTGGTCGACCCCGACATGATTCGGCTGCTCTATCAGGCGTCACAGGCGGGCGTGCAGGTCGATTTATTGGTGCGCGGCATGTGCTGTCTGCGTCCCGGCATCAAGGGCGTCAGCGACAACATCCGCGTCATCAGCATTGTTGGGCGTTACCTCGAGCACAGCCGCCTGTTCTATTTCCAAAACGACGGCAAGGAGGAAATCTATCTCGGCAGCGCCGACCTCATGCAGCGCAACCTCAACCACCGCGTCGAGGTGGTCTTCCCTGTCGAAAGCAAGTCCCACATCCGCCACTTACGTGACCACGTTTTGGAGACCTATCTGAAAGACAACGCCAGCGCGCGCATTTTGCAGGTAGACGGTATGTATGCCCGCTTGAAGCCCGAAGGCAAGGATGTGGTTGACGTTCAGGAAAAATTCATGGGTTGATTGGGAAAAACCCTTGAGCGAGAATCGTTGCGGCAGGAACATATTATTCCCCATATATCAGGTAAAAGGAGAGAATACCATGAGCGGAAAAACCATTCATATTACGGCGTTTGACCTGGAAAGATTGCGAAAACTGATTCTGGATGCGCAGTCCACTGAATATCGAAAGAGCGAATACATCGATAAATTGAAGATGGAACTGAATCGCGCAAATATTGTGAAGCCGCAGGAGGTCCCGCCCACCGTCGTGACCATGAACTCGACCATTGCGCTGGTCGACCTGGAAACCAATGAGGAGGAGACCTATACCCTGGTTTTTCCTGAAGACGCGGATATCTCCAAAGGAAAAATTTCGATCCTGGCTCCCATTGGGACCGCGATGCTGGGTTATGAGATCGGAGATGTTTTCGAATGGGATGTCCCGGCGGGGAAGCGGCGTTTGCGTGTCGAGCGGATCATCTATCAACCCGAAGCATCTGGTAATTTCGATTTGTAATTCAAGACGATGGACAAGATCGTTCAAACCGGTCAAACGCTTGCATTCGATAAACGGGTACATCCCGCCGTTCGGGTTGTCATCTTTCTGATTGGCAGCTTCCCCTGCTTGCGCCCTACGAATTGCTATTCAAAACCCGCTGGGAAAGTTTTTTCAACCTGCCGTTTTTCATCTCCTTGTTTGTCTCGATTGTACCTGCGGCTTTCAGCGCGTTTATCGTGTTCATTGCGCTCTTTGCCCGGCATCAACACGTCTGTTTTGATGCGGACAGGTCAATGCTGACCTATGGCTGGCGCGATGCGATTCGCGCTTACAGGGAAACGGACCATCGCTTTGGAAAAATCCCTGAACCCGAATTGGAGGTGCACGACTGGATCGATGGTACAAATTCATACGATCCGCTTGTAAAAATCAGGTTGGAGAACAAAGTCAGTTTTGGCGATTTTCCATCGGGGAGGAAGCGGAACGTTAAAGCTATGCTCTCCGGACAAAGATTGGAACCGAATCCTAATTCCTGAACGGTGACTTTCCTGCTTTCCATCCCAAATCTTTCCCCGGTTACAATGCACACGTGTTACAGTGCGACCTGCCAGGTTCACGGTCAGTAATCATAAGGAGTAAAAATGGAAAACACCTTCGGCGCCGTTTTATGCCTCTTTGGCGCAATAGTCTTCATAACCATCATCATGCTTGCCTCCAGTATCCGCATTGTTCGTGAGGATACTCGTCTGTCCGTCTACCGTCTTGGGCGTTATCTTGGAGACAAGGGCCCCGGACTCGTGTTGTTGATTCCAGTTATAGACCGTGGAGTTCCAAAACGATTGGGTGAAGTGGAAAAGACACCCAGCACGCGGCTGGTGGGCGTGGTTGGGGAGACCCGCACAACAGTCTACACCGGCGGAAAGGTTTTCCTCGCCAGCGAGGAATGGGATGCCGTCAGTCAGACCCCCATCTCACCCGGTCAGCGGGTGCGGGTGGTCAGGATGATTCTGGAAGTGGAAAAGGAAGAATCCAGCTTGTAATATGGATGATTACATTGCAAAATGCTTCAACGCTTCGTAGATCAGCATCGCCGGCCAAAAGATCGCCTTGAAAAACCCCAGTACACCCATCCAAAAAGTGGTGGCATGGCCGATATAATAGACCAGCGCGCCGATCATTCCCAAGCCATAGACGGGTGCAGAAGCCGCATTTCGGTAAACAACCTTCCTTTCCCGGTGTTCCTGTTTATCTGAATTTGTGTCAATAGTCATGGTATTCTCCTTGATTGTTGATACTTTAAATGTATACGTGACACGTTGATTCAACGTTGCACCTGGTTTTCACATGAAAAAACATCTTCCCTTTCTGCTGTTCTTTCTCGTCGCTTGTGCCCCCACGCCTGAGACTTTGGTAGTAAGTCTGCCTACTTTGACGGCAACTGTTCCACCCACATCCACGCCGACGCCCAAACCCTGGCTCACGCCCACACCGCCCGCCGAGGTCATCACCAGTGGGGATTGGATTGAGCCTTACGTCGCGCTGACCTTTGACGTATGTCAGGACCCAAAATATCCAGCAGGATACGACGCCGCCATTGTGGAAATTCTCCAACGGTATGAAGTCCCTGCCACGTTTTTTATGGGTGGCGACTGGATGCGGACCCATCCTGACGAAACCAGACTGCTTGCCTCGAACCCGAAATTTGAATTGGGTAACCACTCATGGAGTCATGCGGATTTCACCACATTAACCGCAGAGGAAATGGCGCGGGAACTTGAGATGACTGAGGATATGCTCTTCCAACTGACGGGAAAACATTCACAGCTGTTTCGTCCACCCTCGGGAGAATACAATGACCTGAGCCTGCAAGTGACTTCCGAGCATGGACTGTACACCATTCTCTGGGATTCAGTCTCGGGTGACCCTGACCCAACCTTTGATGCTGCCACCATCCTCGCTGAAATTCAGCGGACGGTTCGCAAGGGTTCGATCATCATCATGCATGCCAACGGACGCGGCTGGCATACTGCCGAAGCGTTGCCCTCTGTCATTGAATATTTGCAAAATAAAGGTTTTATTCTGGTCACTGTATCGCAGTTGATCGGATTGGAGCCAAAGCCATGACACCAAATGAACGGCCAAACAATCCACTGCATGGAATTACTCTCGAAATGATCCTCACCCAATTGGTGGCGCAATACGGCTGGGAGGAATTGGGCAGGCACATTCCCATCAAATGCTTTACCAATGAGCCGAGCATTAAATCCAGTTTGAAGTTTTTACGAAGAACTCCCTGGGCGAGGAAAAAGGTCGAGGAGTTATATCTGGACTCGGTCAGGAAAGCGACACAGAGTACAATAATCCTATGAAAACCATATCCAAAAAATCCTTCCAAACTCGCGCGGTGCACGCCGGTGAACGTGTGCCGCCTGCCGACTTCACCCCCGTCACCACGCCCATCTGGACGACGGTTGGTTATCTCTATGAAAGCATGGACGACCTTGACGCGGTCTTCGACGGCAACAAGCGCGGACAGGTCTACCTGCGTTACTCCAATCCCACCGTCGAGGCGTTTGAAAACGCAATCGCAGATTTGGAAGTGGCGGACGCGGCGCAGGCATATTCGTCGGGGATGGCTGCCATCCATGCGGCCCTGCTTGCGGTCGGAGTCAAAGCTGGAACTGCGGTGGTTGCTGCACTGGACGTGTACGGCGCGACCTTCTCGCTGTTGAATTCGCTTTTCAAAAGCATGGACGTGACCCTGCGCATGGTGGATGTAACAAACCATGACGAGGTCGAGTCCGCTTTGAAGGAAACACACGCTGTCGTGCTGTACGCCGAGTCGATCTCGAATCCGCTGCTGAAGGTGGCAGACATCCCTGCACTTGCCGAACTCGCACACAGATACAGTGCGTCCCTGCTGGTGGACAATACCTTCGCGTCGCCGTATCTGTTCAACCCCATCGCCCACAGAGCGGACATGTCCATTCACAGCGCGACGAAATATATTTCCGGGCACGGCGACACGCTCGCGGGCGTGGTTGCGACCTCCAACGAGAACAAGAAGAAACTCTTCGAGTTGAACAAACTCGTGGGCAGTGTCCTTGGCCCGTTCGAGTCGTGGCTTGCCCTGCGCGGACTAAAGACCCTTCCGTTGCGGATGAAACAACACTGCCAGAACGCCCAACAGGTCGCTGGATGGCTCGCAAAGCATTCGCGCGTGGCGAAGGTTAACTACCCTGGTCTGGTAGAGCATCCCCAACACGCACTGGCGGACAAGTTGTTTGGGGGCAGATACGGCGGCATGTTGTCGTTTGAAATCAAGGGCGCGGGCAAGGCTGAGGTCTACCGTTTTATGGAAGCGCTCAACGTTTGCCTTCCCGCCACCACACTAGGTGACGTGTACTCCCTCGTTCTGCATCCTGCCACTTCCTCGCACCGCAGCCTCACTGCCGAACAACGCGCCCAGGTCGGTATCTCCGATGGGCTGGTTAGGTTGTCGGCGGGGATTGAGGCGGTCGAAGATATTTTGTCCGATCTGGAAGGGGCGTTGAAGGTGTAAGGCGAATTGCGAAACTCCGTTTGGAACACACTTGTCCAGACGGAGTCTTGGTTATAAATTTAATTGTGCCAGCATGGAATTCCACTGGAAAGACCCATGGAACAAGTAGGAGAAGGCTTCATGGCAACCAAATTATTTGTACCTCTTTGGAGAAAATATTTTGCCGGAGCCGACCTGCCGATCGGTTATTTCTATACCGTGTTATGATGATATAGGAGGACACCATGAATAAAACCCTCAAACAAATTTTGTTCTGGACGCCGCGCATTGCGGGCATCCTGTTCATCCTGTTTATCAGCCTGTTCGCGCTGGATATTCTCGATATGCAACTCAGCTTCTGGGAAACCATCGTCGGGTTGTTCATGCATCTCATCCCCTCCATTTTGCTGACCATTGCTGTGATCATCGCGTGGAAGCGGGAATGGTTTGGTGCGTTGTTGTTCATCGGATGGGCGGTTTGGTACGTGGCTTTCATGCGCGGGTTCGACTGGATCGCGTATGCTCTCATCGCAGGTTTGCCCGTAGTAATTGGGTTGCTTTTCCTGGCGGGTTGGATCTGGAGGGGACAGATTCGCACGGGATGATGTTAGCTATCCAGTTCATTTGTGCGACCGACGAAAACGGCATCCACGGCTCGCGCAGTGGCTTGACTTGGGACGACGCCAAGGCAAGGGAAGCCGAGAATAAGTAAGCTGCCCTCGGCGCGCGCATTGTCTGCTCGGGACATGGTCCCGTGGTGATGGATACGGAGGGGAAGTTTCCGATTTAGGTTTAGTGGAAGGGTTGTAGTTTGGTGCAAATGGCTATGCTCCGTTCCTCTGTTTTAAACCAAGTCAAAATTTGTTTTAAAATCATGATTTACGTCCAGAGAATTTATGACAATTTGTGGCAAATTGGGATTGGAAATTGTGCAGAAAAGTCGTAAAATCTTTATAAGGTAGTACCAATGGGTGGTAATCAAGACATAACCACCCCAACCCTACGGACCATACTTATGAGTCATCCTGTTGGGGATGACGGCATGGCTTTTTGTGTTTGTTATCAACCTTCTACAGGGCATCGAACATCATGGACAAAACAACAAATCGACAAACCACCAGATTATTTTCCAATTTAAAATGGGTGGGTCGTGAAATTGGGAAATATCAAGTCGAAAAGGTGCTTTTACGACACAAATCGCGGCAAACGGTATCCTTAAAAGTCCTTGACAGGGAAGCCAATAGACCGGTGGTCTTGAAGGTGTTTGGTCCGCTCTCGGAGATATCCATCATCGAGTTCGAAAAGGAAAATGCGGCATACAAGAAACTAAAACATACAAGCAGGCACGGCGTAATAACACCCCTGGATACATTCGAGTATGAGGGCAATTTTGTCATTGTGACCGAATATAAAAACGGCGGGGACCTCAGAAAATGGCTGAAGACAAAGCCGAAGATAACCGAGATATTGGACATCTTTGCCCGCATCGCCGAGAGCATCGACTACATCCATGAGAACAGGATCATCCACCGCGACATCAAGCCCGAAAATGTCGTGTATGAGGAAGTGGGTGAAAAGATTACGCCATACCTGACGGATTTCGGCATTTCAGTCACGCTTTCCGAGACAACGTCATCCTTTATGACAAGGCATGGGGCCGGGACAACCAGGTATATGGCGCCTGAGTTCTTTTCCGACGCCCAAAAAACGAAAGCTGTGGATATCTATGCATTTGGAGTTATGTTGTATGAGGCCTTGGAGGAACGCCACCCCATCGCCAGCACCAAGGACCGTGAAATCATTGCCCAGATCGTTTCCGGGGTTGTGCCGGCCGCGGAAAACACCATCAAGTGGCTTGGCAGAAACGCCGGATCGATCCTTGCAAAAGCGTTGTCGAAAAATCCCAAAGACCGACCGGATACTGCGACCGAAATCATTCTGCAAATGGACAGCCAGTACATCAAGTATATCGACCGCACTTTTGACAAATATGTCATCGAGGAATATATCGGTCGGGGCCCCTATGGCGCCACATACAAAGCCTGTGAGTTGGATAATAAAAGCAAAAAAGTCACCCTTAAACTGCTGCTTGCCTCCCAGGTGAGGTTGCCGGAAATCGGCAGGCTCAAGGAACTTGAGCGTAGCAAAGGCATCCTGCCGATCATCGACATTGGTTATGAAAATGGCGTGCAGTACCTGGTCACGGAATATCTCAATGGACATAACTTGCGGCATCTCCTTACTCCCGAAGGCTTGGAGATACAGGATGTTTTGGAGATCGTAAAGCCGTTATCGAAAACGCTCGATTATTTGCACGGGAAAGCCATTATTCACGGGAATTTGAAGCCTGAGAATATCCTTCTGCGAAAGCACAGGACCAATGGCGGACTTCAACCTTTTGTCGATGATTACGGGGTTTCGAAAGTTGCCGGGACAAATGATGTCCTGAATACCGGAAACAATGTCCTGTTGGGGGACCTTGTTTATCTGGCTCCCGAGATTCTCGAAAACAAACAGCCGTCGTTTGCCGCGGATGTGTACTCGTTGGGCGTCATCGTCTACGAGGCAATCGAAGGAAAAACGCCCTTTGGCGCAACATCCCTTCCCGCCTTGATCAGGCAAAAACTGGATGGCAATGTCCTAGTTCCAGAAAACCTGCTGAAAAAGGGAGGCGTAAAAGCCGTCAAGGTTTTGTTGAGGGCCCTTAATGCAAGACCGGAGAGGCGGCAAAGTACCGCTTTTGATTTGGTCTCCCAGCTTGAGGATGCAATCAAGAATCGAGCCCATACAGATAAAAGAATCTTTACTGAATCTTGGGTTAGGTCGCGCAAGCTAATCTCCAGTTTCAGGAAAAACTCCAATATGTTGTGGGCGTCAGTACTATTGTTGTTTTTGATTTTTTGGGGAATATTTTCTTTCCAATCTGCCCATCAAACAATTCCCCCGGTTGCCGCGACACCAGATGTGCCTACTGCCACACTTACATCTACTGTCACTCCTACAATTACCTCCTCGGTTATACCCACTCCCTTACCTGTTTCTACGCCTACTTTTATGTTGTCTGATCAGTGTAAACTTCCGACGGACTCTCTAGATCACGATTTTCCAGTGTCTAAGAATCTTTTGCTTGAGGACGTTTACAAAAAACAATTTGATAGCGAACCCGACTCTAACGACCTGTACGCAATCGCTTATTACAATAATAGGAAAATCCTGGAAGGGCACAGCCAATATACTGTCATCGACCCGATCAGTCTGGACGTTAAAAGAGGCTCGACGATTTTTATTCCTCCACAACAGTGGATCGTTGAGTACAAGAAGCTCCCGGCAACCATTCCACAACCTGCGCAGGTCAAGACGCCGTCGAAGTTATACGTCTCCGGTAGTACTACGCTGTCCCATCTGTCGGCTCAAATGGCAAAATGCTCTGCTGAAGTAACAGGGATCAAACTGGTCCAGTCGGACTTGGGTAATACCGCGTCGGGTTTGCAGGATCTGTGTCAAGGTAAAGTGGATATGTTTGGAGCGAATAGAGAGGTTGTGCCTGAGATGGGTTGTCCCGAATTGGAGAAATTCGAGGTCGCTAGGTATGCCATGGTCATATTCATTAATAAGAATAATCCCAGTTCCGCTGCTATACAGAAAAATCCATTATCCGGTAAGGAGTTGGCGAATCTTTTGATCGACGCGTATTTGTGGAGAAATGCCCGGGGCAGTTTGGACAATGGCGAGACTATAACCAGACATTATCCACCACTGGAGAGCGGCGAGTTTGAAGTTGTGAAGGACGGGATTTTTCCTGATACGACTGTGTTCGATATTTCTGGGTTAACCATTCATCCCGATAAACAATCGCTGCTCGACAGCGTCGCAAAGGATGCCAACGCCATAGGGATGGTGGATTATGCCTCCTTCCAAAACTATGAAAACAAGAACCAATTGATTGTGCTTCCTGTCAACGGCGTGTACGCCAGTTCGGCGGTCACCGACAATGCCTCGACATACCCCCTTATGGCGACGCTTTATCTGTACGTGGGAAAGCACTCCTACGAAACCGACGAGACGCTCCATAGCTTCATCAACTACTACCTGTCGCACGAACTGGATTTTCTGGATGACCTTGGCTACCTTTATCCCAGCAGAAAAGGATACGCAGGTAACCGGGATACAGTTCCTTAGCAGTTGGAATCCTCTTCTGCGGTGACTCGATGGTAGGCGGAGTGGCTTGTCAGATTCAAATATGGAAAAACCACGGTCAACGGTTCATCGTCCAACCCTTTCAAACATTAATAAAACTCAAATCCCCTGTACCACGTCCAAATGCTATAATCCCTTTCCGTGAAAGGGATTTTTTATGCTTAAGAACTTTGTAAAATTATTCAGTGGTGACCCCACGAAGAAGACAGTTGCGGAATTTAGTGGACTTGTCGAACAGGTCAACGCCTTGGAGGCGGAGTATTCCGCTTTGAGCGACGAAGCTTTGCGCGGCAAGACGGATGAATTCAAGGCGCGGATTGCGAAGGCGATTCACGGCGTCGAAGATGAAGAAGATACCCGTAAATTCGAACAGGATGCCCTGGACGAACTCATGCCCGAAGCCTTTGCCGCCGTGCGCGAGGCTTCAAAACGCACCATCGGTCTGCGGCATTACGACGTGCAAATCATTGGCGGTGGGGCGCTGCACAAGGGTCACATCGCGGAGATGCGCACGGGCGAAGGCAAGACCCTGGTCTCGACCATGCCCGTTTACCTCAACGCGCTGACGGGACGCGGCGTACACCTCATCACGGTCAACGATTATTTGGCGCGGCGCGACGCCCGCTGGATGGCTCCCATCTATCACATGCTCGGCTTGAGTGTGGGTGTGCTGCAAATGGCTGCCGCCACCGAGAACGGCAAGAAAGCCTTCATTGTGGACTTCGAGCGCGAGTCGCCGCACGAGGACCAGAATCACCTGCGGCTGGTGGATCGGGTCGAAGCCTACAGCGCAGACGTCACCTACGGCACCAACTCCGAGTTTGGCTTCGATTACCTGCGCGACAACATGGCAATGCGGCTGGACAATCGCGTTCAGCGCGGACATTACTACGCCATTGTAGATGAAGTGGACAACGTCCTCATCGACGAAGCCCGCACCCCGCTCATCATTTCGGGTCCGTCCTCTGGCGACTTGGAAACCTACGGGATCATGGCGAACATCGTCAAGCAGTTGAAGCCCGAAGAGTACGAAGTCAACGAAAAAGACCGCAACGTCACACTGACCGAAGTCGGCATCAGCCATGTGGAAGCCATGCTGGGTCAGCCGTTGCTCGATCCCGACCGACCCGAAGACCTGACCCCCGAACAGGCGCGCCTGACGGGTTTTCTCGAACAGGCGTTGCGCGCCCAATATCTCTTTCACCGCAACAAGGATTATCTCGTACAGGGTGGCAAGGTCGTCATCGTGGACGAGTTCACGGGACGGCTGATGCCGGGTCGCCGCTGGAGCGACGGTCTGCATCAGGCGGTCGAGGCGAAGGAAGGCGTGAAGGTCGAGCCTGAGAACGTTACTTACGCCACCATCACCCTGCAGAATTATTTCCGCATGTATAAGAAGCTGGCGGGCATGACGGGTACGGCGCTGACCGAAGCCGAGGAATTCAATAAGATTTACAAAATCGAAGTGATGCCTGTCCCGACCAACCTCGAATACCAGTCCCTGCGGACGGATGCCACGCTCGAAGAGCACAAGGACAAGGACGAGGAAGGCTACTCGTATTCATACTATACAACAAAGAGTGCCGACGGAAAGATTTATTATCGCCGCAAAGATTACCCCGATGTCATCTATCGTTCGGTGGAAGCCAAACTGCGAGCCATCGTCACGGAGATTGTCCGCTACCATGTTTTGGGACGCCCGATGCTGGTTGGGACGACTTCGGTCGAATCGTCCGACCGACTCTCTGGCAGACTCAAGCCCGAGCCTGTCCGCCGTTTGCTGCAAGTGACTCTTGTCCGACGGGCTTATATGAAAGCGAAGAACATCGAAGAGGACGGGCGCCTGATTGCGGAACTCGCCCAGTTCAACGAGCCCATCGAAAAGATCACGCCCGACATGTTGCGCAACTTCATCAAGCCGCACGGCATGACCAGCATCAACCTCGAAGAGCCGGCGAACATGGCAGACATCCTTGATGCGCTTCGATTGCCAGAGGAATCAAGAGACCGACTGAAGTCGGTATTACAGGGTGGTGTGCCGCATCAGGTGTTGAACGCGCGCAGGCATACCGAAGAGTCGCAGATCATCGCGGGCGCGGGCGCGTTTGGCGCGGTGACGATTGCCACCAACATGGCTGGTCGTGGTGTCGATATCAAACTCGGCGGCGAACTTGCTGAAGAGGTGATTGCTGCGGTCAATCGCGTTCTGCGGAAATCGGGATATGCCGACCCGTTTGATATGACTCTCGAAGAGCGCCGCCAGGCTTTGCTGAAAGTTGACCCTTCGAACTTCGGCATCTACGAAGCTGAGGTCAAACTCTTCCTGCAATATTTTGTGGACATGGAACGCGTGAAGGAACTTGGCGGGTTGCACGTCATCGGCTCGGAACGTCACGAAGCGCGGCGCATTGATAACCAGTTGCGCGGTCGTTCCGCTCGTCAGGGCGACCCCGGCTCTTCGCGCTTTTATCTCTCCTTGCAGGATGACCTGATGCGTATGTTCGGGGGCGACCAGGTGAGTGGCTTGATGGACCGTCTCAAAGTGGATGAAGCCCTTCCGCTCGAAGTGCGCCTTGTCAGTAATATCATCGAAGGCTCGCAGACCCGTGTGGAAGGTGCGAACTTCGATGTCCGCAAACATTTGCTTGAATATGACGATGTGCTGAACCAACAACGCCAGCAGATTTACGGTCAGCGTGACCGCATTTTTGTGAAGGAAGACCTTAGCGAAGATGTGGCAAGTATGCTCGACTCCGAAGTCACCAAGCGCGTCGAAATGGGTTTGGCTGACGAGGAAGGACCCTGGAAACTGATTGCCTGGCTCGACCAGGTTCAGCCTGCCTTTGAGTCGCAAAATGGCTTGTTCCCATCGTATGGGTTCAAGCTTATCCTCAATCAAATTACCTCCGACCTTCGACCTTCGACCTTAGACCTGATCTCCCACGCCATCGAAGCTGAAAGCGCTCACATTCAACGAGCCATCGAGACTCAGGTTGAAAAGACAAAGGAAGCTCTCGAAACGCAAATCTCCGAAAGAGAAGATTCTCTTGATGCCTTCTTTCAAACTTTGGGCGACCGCGAGGACGCTCCTCGTCCGCAGAAAATTCTGGAAGAGATCAACACTCTTGTCCGCTTGCAGCTGAAATTGAACAATGACGCCATGCGCGCCTTGGGCGATGATCCCGTCTTGGTCAAGGAAGATATTCAAAGCATGGTCGCGTCGCAATTGACCGCGATCAATGCAACCCGTCTCATCGGCGCGATCCAGAACCGTGTGGGAGAACAGTTGCAGTGGCAAAGTCCGCTGCCTTCGGATTGGGACGAACTCGAAAACATTATCATTCGCACCGCCCACGAAGGACTCGTCCGCAGGAAGGAACGTCTCGTCGCGCAGATCGAACGCGACATCGAATCGCTTCTCCAGCGCGAGCCTGCGGACACCGAATCCGCGAAACTTCGCCTGTTGCTCAACCTATCTTACGGCACGAGAGTTGGCTTCGACCAGAAGACTCACAAACAGGTCAAGCAGGCATTCCAGCGTTTTAGTTACGTCTTCCTCGCCGCTCAACTTCTCGACGGGCGCGAGGCGTTGGACATTCACGAAGATGTGATGGAGCATCTTGAACAAGCAGAGGAGAATCTCCGCGCCACTTGGGGACAATCGGAGTTTACGCGACTGAGCCAGAACGCCGTCAAACTTGCGGACTTTGGACCCGCGGCGAAAATTACCTTCGGCGGGAGTCGGCTCAACGAAGCAGCATCAGACTTGAGCGAGTCAGACCGCGTAACATTGATCGAAGCAATCGGGAAATACGTCCTCAATGAAGTCCATCGCCAATTGTTGCTCAGCGCGTTCAGCGAGTTGTGGGTGGAATATCTCACAAAGGTCGAGGCGCTGCGCATTTCAATTGGGTTGGAGGCTTACGCACAGCGTGACCCGCTGGTACAATATAAGGGACGCGCATCGGAAATGTTCCAGCAGTTGCTCGAAGACGTGCGCGGATTGGTGATCAGCCGCGCGTTTGCGGCAAGACCAAGACGGGTAGAAATTAGTCCAATTGAAACGTCCGAGGTTCAGGCTGCTCCAAAGTCGGCGCCACAGGTGCAGGTACAGGAGAGCGGCAAAAAGAAAAGAAAGCGCCGCTAAAATCCATTGGGATAGCGGCCAAGTATGATGAAACGAAGATGTTGCGCGATGATACTGCTCCGTTAAACCAATACTTTTCCCTTCCGAAGGTGGAACTGCATCGTCATCTGGAAGGGTCTTTGCGTTTAACAACGATGTTGGATGTCGCGCGCCAGCATGGGGTGACCGTACCCATCAGCATGTTCAACTTGAGCGGGCTGGTGCAGGTGCAGGATCAAGACCCACAGACTTTCACCAACTTCCTCGATAAATTCAAGACCCTGCGCCTTTTTTACAAGTCGCCCGATGTGATCGATCGTGTGACTCGTGAGGCGGTGGAGGATGCGGCGCGGGATAACGTCCGCTACTTTGAGTTGAGATTTACTCCTGTGGCCTTGAGCCGCGCCGAAGGCTTCCCCCTGCATGACGTGATGGATTGGGTGGTGAAGAGCGCAAAGGAAGCGGCGCAGGAGTACAAGGTGAAGGTGGGGTTGATCGCCTCGGTCAACCGCCACGAAAGCCCCGACCTGGCCGAGCAGGTGGCGTGGTTAGCGGCAGGTTATATGAAGGATGGCTTGTATGGTTTGGATCTGGCTGGCAATGAAGCCGAGTTCAAGACCGAGCCGTTCTATGGAATCTTCCGGGAGGCGAAACAGGCCGGACTGCACATCACCATCCACGCGGGTGAGTGGGGGCCTGCTGAAAACGTCCGCGATGCGATTTTGCATCTCGGTGCGGAACGTGTCGGACATGGCGTGCGGGTAATGGAAGATGAAAATGTCGTGGCGCTTGCAAAGCAAGAGGGCACGGTTTTTGAGGTCTGCGTGACCAGCAATTATCAGTCGGGTGTGGTGCGCTCACTGACCGCGCATCCGCTGCCGAAGATGATGGAGTCCGGCTTGCAGGTGACACTCAACACCGACGATCCCAGCGTCTCGCGTATCACGCTTTCCCACGAATACCAGCATGTGTGTGAGCAATTGAAAGTGCCAATCAACTCATTGAAGCAAAGCGTATTACGTGCCGCGCAGGCGTCCTTCCTCCCCGAAGACGAGAAGAAACAATTTGTTGAAACCATTCAGAAGGAATTGAAGTTGTAAGTTCATGTCACTGCGAGCGCATAGCGCGAAGCAGTCTCAAGGGGATTGCTTCGGGAAGCGCGCCCTCGCAATAACATAATCATGTCAATCCCACCACAAAGGATTAAGGATATCAAAGGCGCTCCTTTGAGTTCTTCAAGGTTGTGGTGTGAAACCCTACCTCACCCTTTCCCCCTCTCCCATTGAGAGAGGGGTGCCAAAGGCGGGGAAAGGGTTAAATCACACTCCAAAGGAGACACAATCATGAACGATCTATTTAAATCCCGTGATGTATTGCAAGTGGGAAAGAAGAAATACATCTACTACCGGCTCGACGCTCTCGAAAAAGCCGGGCTGACCAAACTCAGCAAACTCCCCTATTCCATTCGTATCGTACTCGAAGCCGCGCTTCGTCAGTGCAACGACAAGGAGATCACGCAGGCAGATGTGAAGAACATCGCCGCGTGGGCTCCCAAAAGCGCCCGTCCCGGCATTCCCTTCCTTCCTGGTCGCGTGGTCATGCAGGACTTCACCGGCGTGCCCGCCGTGGTGGACCTTGCCGCGATGCGCGCCGCAGTTGCCCGTTTGGGTGGCGACCCGAAAAGAATCAATCCGCTCGTACCGGTTGACCTCGTCATCGACCACTCCGTTCAGGTGGATTTCTTCGCCACAGCTGAAGCGCTTAACCGCAACACCGAAATCGAATTCCAGCGCAACCGTGAACGCTACGAGTTCCTCAAGTGGGGACAAAAAGCCTTCAGCAATTTCCGCGTCGTTCCCCCGATGACAGGTATCGTGCATCAGGTCAACTTGGAATATCTGGCCGATGTGGTGATGGTCAAGGAGACCTCCGAGGTTTCCAAAACCTCGGAGGTCTTATTTCCCGACACCCTCGTCGGCACCGACTCGCACACGACGATGATCAACGGCTTGGGCGTGGTTGGCTGGGGCGTGGGCGGAATCGAAGCCGAAGCCGTGATGCTCGGTCAGCCGATGGACATGCTGCTCCCCGATGTGATTGGTTTCAAACTGTACGGCAAACTCAAGGAAGGTGTCACCGCCACTGACCTCGTGCTCACCGTCACGCAGATGCTGCGCAAGAAGGGCGTAGTGGATAAGTTCGTCGAATTCTTCGGTGAAGGTCTCAACAACATGTCGCTGACCGACCGCGCCACCATTGCCAACATGGCTCCCGAATACGGCGCGACGATGGGCTACTTCCCTGTGGATGAAGAGACGCTTCGCTACATGCGTCTGACTGGTCGCTCCGAAGAAGTCATCGCCCGCACTGAAGCCTACATGCGCGCTCAGGGACTCTTCTGCGAGGCGAACAGCCCCGAACCGGAATTTACCGACACGCTCGAACTAGACCTCGGATCTGTCGTCCCCTCCCTGGCTGGACCCAAACGCCCGCAAGACCGCGTCGCGCTGACCGACATGAAGGATACATTCCGAAAAGCCTTAACCGCCCCGGTAAAGGATCGCGGCTACGAACTCTCCGGCGAAGCGCTCACAAAAGAAGCGGCATTCGGCACAAACGGTGGCTCGATGAAAATGAAGCATGGCGCAGTTGTGATTGCCGCCATCACCTCCTGCACCAACACCAGCAATCCGTCTGTCCTTGTCGCGGCGGGACTTGTCGCCAAGAAAGCTGTGGAAAAGGGCTTGAATGTCAAGCCGTATGTGAAGACCTCCCTCGCCCCCGGCTCGCGTGTGGTGACCGAATACCTCAAGAAGGCTGGTCTCATTGACCCGCTTTCCAAACTTGGATTCAACGTCATCGCTTATGGTTGTACGACCTGTATTGGTAATTCCGGTCCGTTGCCCGATGAAGTTGCCAGGGCTGTCACAGGTAATGACTTGGTGGCGGCAGCGGTCATCTCCGGTAACCGCAACTTTGAAGGACGTGTGCATCCGCAGGTGAAGGCGAACTTCCTTGCTTCGCCTCCGTTGGTGGTTGCCTATGCTCTTGCTGGCACCGTTGACATTGACCTGGTCAACGAGCCCCTTGGCACTGGCTCCGATGGCAGGGAAGTCTATCTCAAGGACTTGTGGCCCACCCAAAAGGAGATAAGTGAAGCGGTTGAGACGAATGTCAAGGCGGAGATGTTCAAGTCGAGATATTCCGATGTTTTCTCCGGCTCCGACATGTGGCAGAACATCGAGGTCAAGGAAGGTGACTTGTTCGAGTGGAGTGATGCCTCAACCTATATTCACCATCCGCCCTACTTCCAGTCCCTGACCCTTGGTGTGCCGACCATCCAGCCCATCAAGGATGCGCGGGTGCTCGGCGTCTTCGGTGATTCCATCACCACCGATCACATCTCGCCCGCCGGTAACATCGCCGCCGATTCTCCCGCTGGCAAGTTCTTGCAAGAACGTGGAGTCCAGCCCAAGGACTTCAACCAGTATGGCGCCCGCCGTGGTAATGACTTGGTGATGGCACGCGGCACCTTTGCAAACATACGCCTCAAGAACATCATGGTCGCACCGAAGGAAGGCAACTGGACGAAGTTTTTTGACGACGGACAACGGACGATGGACGATGGTCAATCGTCAATGGTCAATGATCAGGTTATGTCCATATTTGATGCTGCCATGAAATATAAAGAGGTTGGCATTCCCACAATTGTGCTAGCTGGCAAGGAATACGGCACAGGCTCCAGCCGTGACTGGGCCGCAAAAGGTCCGATGCTGCAAGGCGTGAAGGCTGCCATCGCCGAATCCTTCGAGCGTATTCACCGCTCCAACCTCGTGGGTATGGGCGTGCTTCCGCTGAGATTCACGCAGGGACAAAACGTCGAGTCTCTTGGTCTGGACGGCAGTGAAGTCTTCTCCATCGAAGGGCTGAACGACCAGATCAAGCCGCAGAGCGAGGTCACGGTCAAAGCGAAGAAGTCAGGCGGCGAAGTGGTCAAGTTCAAGGCTACTGTGCTGTTGAATACGGATGTGGAAGTCAACTACTACCGCAATGGTGGCATCCTGCACACGGTGTTGAGGAATTTGATGAAGTAGGTAATGTTGGAGCCGACACATTTATTGTGTCGGCTCTTTTTTTATGGCAGCAACAATCTAGTCAGGGAGGTGGACAACCAATGTTCATATTCTTCCCCCGACCAGCCTTTATCCACGGTCAGTAATCTATACATTTCGGCGCTGGTCAGCGCCCAAGTTGTTTCAATCGCAGTCAGTTTGTCAATCCATTCGCTCAACGGGCCATTGGCAAGCAGACAATCTATAAAGTATCCCATCCCCTGCATTCTGCCATCCAAATATTTTTTCAACATGGCGGCAACTTCGGGTTCTGTTTTTGCTGCTCCACGCATAACCTCGAACATAGGTGCGACGTTCGACATTATGATTTGTATTCGTTCTGCAAACATTTCGATTTGACGTTTTTGGTTCTTCTCGAATTCAACCTCCCGAATTTGGGAGCGGACTAGGAGGGGAATTGGATCGCTGTCGCCGACAACCGAAACATCCACGATGCGCGACAGAATCGTCCGTTTGTTTCCAAATATGGAGTAAACCGTCTCCGGTGCGACACCCACTGTTTGTGCAATGGAATCCATGGTCGTCCCCAAATATCCGCGGTCAATAAAAAGTCTTCTGGCGGCCTGTAGGATTTGGTCTTGAGTTTCACGCGCCCTGGCTTTTCGGCGGCTGGAATCGTATTTGCGTTTTGGGGTTGTCTTTGCCACGGCTATTGACATTTCCTTAATTTAATTATATCATATGCATATTGAATACAGTAAAACTTTATTCAATTTACCAGTGTTTTTTACTTTAGAAAGGAGAATCTTATGTTTTTCACGATGCTCGTACTTCGTCTGGTGCACATTTTTGCTGGAATTGTCTGGGGAGGTGGTGCCTTGTTAATGTCTCTCTTTATCGGGCGGGGGATTCAAGCCACGGGTGAGGCAGGTCAGCAAGTCGCCCGTCAATTGCTGAATAAACAACGCCTGCATATTTTCATGTCCGTGGCAGCTGTAACAACCGTCCTTGCAGGCGTGGTACTTTACTGGATCGCCTCAGATGGATTTTCACTCACCTGGATACGCAGTGGTCCCGGCATTGGATTTGGCATTGGTGGAATTTTTGGCTTAATTTCCTTCGTCACTGGGGCAATCTTTGGCAATAGCAATGCCAGCCTGGCTAGAATTGGCGCCCAAGTCAACGGCAAACCCACCGTGGAACAACTCACACAAATCCAGGTGGCACAAAAACGAATGCAAACGGTCGCTCCAATCCATTTGGTTACCATGATTCTCGCCATGATATTTATGGCATCCGCTCGATATTTTCTATTCTAATTTCTGCTTTGTATAGTGATTAAAATAAAACGAGACCGGCTCATCACCAGTCTCGTTTCTCATTACTCATTTCTCAAACTTACTTCTTCTTATCCATATCTTTGCGTATCTGCTCTCTCAATGCGTCGGCTTGCGCCGAGCGCGGAGCTTGCTCGGATTCCTTCTCCATTGCGGCAAAACGTTCAGAGAGCAGCATGGTCAGCAAGCCTTCCATGATACTGCCTGACGTGGAACCGCCGCCCTGTTCGCCGCTGTTCCCGCCGCTGACGACGATCCGCGGCACCACGTCCACACCCGACTGTTGGATGGCTTCGGCAAAGCGGTTCATCACCTGCTGAGTCACTTGGAATTGCGGTCCACCGTAAGCGCGGACTTGCTCCTCGGTGGCGAGCGCCTGAGCGATACCGATGCGGGCGATCTTTTCGGCTTCCGCTTCAGCCAGCGCGCGGATCTGTTGCGCCTGTTGAATGGAACGCTGGTACTCAGCCTTACCCTGGTCGGTCTGGATGTTGATGTTCAACTCGGCTTCGGTCAACTTGGTCTGCATCTGGGCGCGGGATTGCGCTTCGCGCAGTTCACGTTCCTTGACCGCAGCCTTCTCCTGCTGGTTGTAGGTCTCCACTTGTTCAGCAGCCACCTGACGCGAGCGCAACTGGTTGAGGATCGTCTCAATCTGAGTGTCATTCTCCGGCGAGGACGGCGTGCCGATCAGCACTTCCTCCAACTCTAGGTTGTAGTGCTCGAACTTTTCCTTCATCTCCGTGCCAGCCTGCTGTTGGATGGCGCTGCGGTCTTGCAGGAGTTGAATCAATGTTCGGGTCTGACCGACGTTCTTGAAGTAGGCTGAGACCATCGGGTCGAGGGTTTGTTCCACCAGCTTCTTGATATCGCCGAAGCGCTGGATGACGAGCGGAGCTTTCTGGTAGTCGATGTGAACAACCACCGAAAGCGGCAGCGATGGTTCGAAGGCGTCCTTCGTGATGAGCGAGACTTCGGTCAGGTTTTCATCGAAGCGATGAGCGCCCGCCTCGGTGCGAATCCACTTAAGGATGATGTTGGTCGTCGGGACAGCGACCACCTTGCCCGCGTAGGTATTGAAGGCATATTTGCCGGGCAGGAGCGGTTCACTCCACACACCGCGGTTACCCTTCGAGACCAGTTCGCCGTGACGATATTCCGAGCCCGAAAGATCGGAACCAGCTTCACCTGTGTAGGATACAACCACGCCCACATTACCAACCTCGATGATTGTCTTGGGAATCATCTCCACGGTGGCAAACAGGCGGTTGACGTAATATGTGCCTTCGACCAGCACTTGCAACTGGCGTCCGCGCAAGCCGCCTGCTTTGAGGAAGTTGTCGGCGTCCTGGAATTTGTTGTGATAGGTGTCCGCCTGCTCGGGGTTGTCGCCAACCACGGGAGCGATGATCTCGCCCTGTGGCAGGGACGGACCGTCATGGACGGTGACCACGCCGATGGTGTCGTCCGTGTCCTTGATGACCACGGGACGGAATCCGCCGCGCTGGGCGATGACTTCCGCCATGTTGCGGATGGTGTCGCCTTCTTCCTTGCTCAGGGCGCGGGTGTAGATGCGCTCTTCGGTGATGACGATGAACTGCACTAGGTTGAAGGCGTAGGTTCCTTCACGCAAAATCCGCCGCTGTGGACCACGCTGTCCGCCGCTCTTCAGGAAGTTTTCCACATCCTGAAAGTCCTGTGCCACATCGTTGGCGGCAAGTACCTGCGCGGGATGCAGTTGTAGACCGTCACGCGCGAAGACGTAACCGATCTTGCCCTGGGAGATGGTCACCAACGGCATTTGATGGACAACGTACTGGATGGGCATCAGGTAATGCAGACCACCGCGCAGAATCCGCGGCTGGTAGCCCGCTTCCCCGTTCAGGGCGATGAAGCCCGATTTGACGGAACCCTTCCCACTGAACCGCTTTTCGATGATGCCAACACGGTTGTTGGGAATGAACCGAATCCCGGAGAGCAATATGAGAATCAGAATTCCAAGTGCCAGATAGCCTAGAAGCGTTAGTATGAACATTTTTCTCCTTTTGCGCTGAACTGCGCGCCTCCTTAACCTACGGGATTTCCCAATCGAGGTTGCCTTATTCTACTCCCTTCCCCCGAAAGAGGGATGCGAAAGAAGTACTTGGGATAAGGATGAGTGAGGAAGGATGAAGGATGAATAAAGAAAGGGGAAGTCCCCCCTCAACCCCATACACCTTAACCCTACCTAAACCTTCGTGCTCTTCGTGTCCTTCGTGGTTGAATCTCGGTTATACTTTGCCCCGCAAAACTATGACCGACCATATCCGTAACTTCTGTATCATCGCCCATGTTGACCATGGCAAATCCACGCTGGCTGACCGACTGCTTCAATTAACGGGCGCCATCTCCGAGCGTGACATGACCGAGCAGGCACTCGACACCATGGACCTCGAACGCGAGAAGGGCGTCACTATCAAGGCGTCGGCTGTCCGCATGTTTTACACCGCGCAGGACAATCTCAAATACGAGATGAACCTGATCGACACCCCAGGTCACGTGGACTTCGGCTACGAGGTCAGCCGCGCGCTCAAAGCCTGCGAAGGCGCGATCTTGGTGGTGGATGCGACTCAGGGCATCGAAGCCCAGACTCTTGCCAATCTCTATCAGGCGCTCGAAGCCGACCTGACGATTGTCCCCGTCATCAACAAGATCGACCTCCCGTCAGCCCGTCCCGACGAAGTGGCTGAGGATGTCGGCTCCCTGCTTGGGGTCGAGCCCGAGTCCGTGCTGCGCGTCTCCGCCAAGGAAGGCGTCAACATCGACCAAATCCTCGAAGCCATCGTTACCCGTGTCCCGCCTCCACAAGACGTGGACGACAAACCCGTCCGCGCTCTCATCTTCGACGCGCACTACGACTCGTACAAGGGCGTGATTGCCTACATCCGTATGATCGAAGGCAGCATCAAGTCCACCGATGTCTTGCGGATGATGGCGACGCAATCGGATTTGCGTCCCGTCGAAATTGGAATCTTCACCCCCAGTATGAAGCCCGTGCAGCGGCTTGGCTCGGGCGAGGTGGGTTACATCGCCACTGGATTTAAGACCGTGCATGAATGCCGCGTGGGTGACACCATCACGCTGGCGGCTACTCCCGCTTCCGAGCCTTTGCCTGGCTACCGCACCCCAAAGCCGATGGTCTTCGCTGGGATATATCCCGTCGAAGCGGATGATTACACGGACCTGCGCGAGTCGCTCGACAAGCTGCAACTCAACGACGCTTCGCTCACCTTCCAGCCTGAGACTTCGCAAGCCCTTGGCTTTGGCTTCCGCGCAGGATTCCTCGGCTTGTTCCATATGGAAATCATTCAGGAACGCATCGAACGCGAATACGATCTGGACGTGCTCTTCACCGCGCCTTCGGTGGAATATGAAATCCTGACAGTTGGCGACGAAGTGGTGACGGTTGATTCTCCCGCCGAGCTTCCCGACCCGAGCAAGATCGTCGAAGTCCGTGAGCCGTGGATGACCATCGAGATCATCACCCCCACTGATTACTACGGTCCCATCATGGACCTGGTCACCAAGCGGCGCGGCATCTTCAAACAGCAGGAATATCCCGCCCCGCATCGTGTGCAACTCGATTTCGAGATTCCCCTCTCCGAGATCATCGTGGACTTCTTCGACCACTTGAAATCGCGGACAAAGGGCTACGCCTCGCTCGATTACCAGTTCCTCGAATATCGCGCCGACAAGTTGCAGAAACTGGAGATTTTGGTCAACGGCGAACCTGTGGACGCGCTGGCGGCGATTGTCCACGAGAAGGACGCCTATCACAAGGGACAGCGGCTCATCACCAAGTTGAAGGAATTGATTCCCCGACAGTTGTTCGATGTGGCGGTGCAGGCTTCCTCTGGCGGACGGATCATCAGCCGCGCCAACGTCAAAGCCACGCGCAAAGACGTGCTGGCAAAATGCTACGGCGGCGACATCACCCGCAAGAAGAAACTGCTTGAAAAGCAAAAGAAGGGCAAGAAACGCCTGAAGATGGTTGGCAATGTGGAAATCCCACAGGATGCCTTCATGGCGGTTCTCAAATTGGATGACGAGTAAAGAAAACCCAGCCACGGATTTCGCTGATTTTCACGGATTGTTTTTAAAACGGTTAAAAAATCCGTGCGCGAAGCGTCCGTGTAATCTGTGGCAAAGGTCTTAATTTTTTGGAAGCGATAAGACAGAGTTGCTTTATAAAGAATTGTACTTCGCCGTCATCGGTGCTGCCATGGAAGTCCACTCGGTTTTAGGTCCTGGCTTTTTAGAGTCCGTCTACCAAACTGCGCTGGAAAGAGAATTAACTTTACGAAATATTCCGTTTGAGCGAAAAGTCAAGCTTCCTGTTACCTACAAAGATGTTGAAGTTGGCATATTTGAAGCCGATCTGGTAATCGATGGTAAGGTTATTGTTGAGATCAAAGCCGTCTCCAAGTTTAGCGGAAGTCACTATGCCCAAGCCATGCATTATCTCGCGGCAACGGGCTTACGCCTTGCCCTCTTGCTCAACTTTGGCGGAGGCTCCCTTGACCATCGCAGAGTCATCCGATAAACCAAAAGAAAAATCCGTGCTCATCTGTGTAATCCGTGGCAAAAATTGTTGTTATAGAAACTGTCAATCCAAAACTGTGAATCAAACATGAAAGATATAAAAAAATGGCTCCCCGGCGCGTTGGTCAGCATCCTGCTGATTGCCGCGATTCTATATTTTGTCGATGTCCGTGCCACTTGGAATGCAATCCGCAATGCGAATTACCGCATCCTGGCTGGCTCGGCTGTTTTGTCCTTCATCTGGATGTTTATTCGTGCCAAGGTTTGGCAGACGCTCCTGCGCGATAAGCCCAGATATGTGGACGTGATGTTCACCGTCAGCGAAGGCTATTTGCTGAACAACTTCCTGCCCTTCCGCCTCGGCGAGTTGGGACGGGCCTTTTTACTAAGTCGCAAGTCGGGCATGGCGTTCGGCGAGGTCCTGCCGACCATTGTCATCGAGCGCGTGGTGGACGTGGTCTTCTCCGCCGCGCTGTTACTGATCGGTCTTCCCTTCGTGACCGACTCCCAAGGCTCGGCGCGGATTGGCTACATTATGGGCGGGGTCATGCTCCTCGGTCTGGTGATGATGTATGTCCTTGCCCGCAACCGTCAATGGGCGCTGGACCTCTTCCACAAGTTGAGCACGCGCTGGACTTTCCTTCAAAGATTCGGTGGACATTTTCTCGAATCCTTCCTGAACGGGCTCGCCGTCCTCACCGATGGCTGGCTTTTCTTGCGCTTCCTGCTCTGGATGACCTTCAACTGGGTTGTGGCGTTGGTGGCGTATTACCTCATCACGCTGTCATTCTTCCCGCAAGCCGAGTTCAATTGGATGTACTTCGTGCTTGGCGCGACGGCATTCGGCGGAGCCATCCCGGCCCTGCCCGGTGCAATTGGCACCTTCGAAGGCGCGATCAGCGCAGCGTTGACTTTGTTTACCAAAGACCAGTCCACGTCACTGGCGGTGGCGTTGACTGCCCGTTTGTACAATTACCTCAACAGCACCGTGCTTGGCGGGATCGGACTTTCACGAGAAGGTGAAACGCTGGCAGGTGTTTATCGGCAATTGATGGCTTTGAGGAAGAAAGAAGAATAGATAATGTAATTGTGAGGGCACCAGCCCGACGAAGCAATCTCCAGATAATTATGAGATTGCTTCGTCGCTGTCGCTCCTCGCAACGACATTTGGAGTTAAGTGAATGAAGAAAAACTATCTCATCACAGGCGGCGCGGGTTTTATCGGTTCGAATTACGTTCACCGCCTGTTGAAACGCGGCGAGAATGTCACGGTTTACGATAACCTCTCCCGCACCAAACGTAATATCGAATGGTTGAAAGGGGAATTCGGGGAAAATGCTTTTCGGCTGGTCGTCGGCGATGTGCGCGACGCCGACAGGATAACCGAATCAGCCCGCAGCGCGGATGTGATCGTCCATCTCGCAGGACAGGTGGCGGTGACAACTTCGGTCATTGATCCGCGCGATGATTTTGAATCCAATGCACTTGGCACGTTCAATGTGCTTGAAGCCGCACGCATATCGGGACGGAATCCCATCTTCATTTATGCTTCAACCAACAAGGTCTACGGGGGTATGGAGGATGCGGCGTTGTTCGAGGAACCGACCCGCTGGCGTTACAGAGATTTGGTGGACGGCTGTCCCGAAACCCAGCCGTTGGATTTCCATTCCCCGTACGGCTGTTCAAAAGGTACAGGCGATCAATACGTCCGTGATTACGCCCGCATCTATGGACTACCAACTGTGGTCTATCGTCAGTCTTGCATTTACGGCACGCGGCAGTTCGGTATAGAAGATCAGGGTTGGGTGGCGTGGTTCATCATTGCGGCGGCGACGGGCAAGCCCATCACCATCTACGGCGATGGCAAGCAAGTCCGCGATATTCTCTTCGTGGATGATCTGCTCGATGCCTACGACCTCGCCGTCGAAAAGATCGACGTTGCCAGGGGTCAGGTCTACAACCTCGGCGGCGGACCGCAAAATGTGATGTCGATTTGGGCGGAGTTCCAGCCGAAGCTGGAGAAATTGCTTGGCAGGTCGCTTCGAGTTGCCCGCGGCGACTGGCGCCCCGGCGACCAGCGTGTGTTCTACGCCGACATTCACAAAGCAGAAAAGGAATTGGGCTGGAAGCCGCAAGTCAACGTCGAGAACGGTGTGCGGAAATTGTTCGATTGGGTTATGGAAAATAAAAATCTCTTTTAGCATGAGGTTTGGGTGAAGATATTCAAGCATTATTCCCGCCAGGGACTTTGGACTTTATTCCTTGCCTGCGCCTTTCCGATTCACGTCTGGGCGATCATCCTGATCTTCAACGACGTGGAGTGGATTGCGGAGCGCTCGAACTTTTGGGATTCGATTGGCGTGGCTTCCTATGGGCTGGTCTTTGCCTTCGCGGAAAGTTGGTTGCTGTTTCTGACGGCTGCGTTGTTGGGATTTCTGGTCTCGATGACGTGGAGCGGGGAGCGTCGCGTTGCCCTGATGTCGACGCTGGCAACTATCCTGACATTGTGGGCAATAGCGGGACAGTTGTATTTCTTCCTGAATGCTCCCTTCCCTGAAAGTTGGATTATCTTCTTTGCATCGCTCAGACGTCCACTGAGATTTTTATACGCGGCGGTGTTTGTTGTTGTCCTGCCGACAGTCGTCATCCCGACCTGGCTGATTCTGAAATTCGAGAAGCCGCTGAAATTTGTCACTGCCGCGCTTGAAAAGATTTCACTCCTGACCTCCCTTTACCTGTTCTTCGATTTGGTCGGGTTTGTCGTTTTGGTGTTCCGCAATTTGTAGGAGAAACAATGTCGCATTTGAACAGGCGTGATTTTTTGAAACTGGCTGCTCTGACTTCCTTAAATCTGTTCGTCCCCCCGCTGACGCAATCCGCCCAAGCACAGGACGGGAAACCAAACGTGCTGGTGATCGTCTTCGATGCCTTTTCGGCGTATCACCTTTCGATTCACGGATATGCAAGAGAGACAGCCCCGAACCTGACGAAAATGGCGGAAAGGGCGGTGGTCTATCACAACCATTTTGCGGCGGGAAGTTTCACCGTGCCGGGGACAGCTTCCATATTAACAGGTGTCCTGCCGTGGAAGCATCGCGCCTTTCGTTTTGAAGACGGCGTAGTCGATGAATATGCCGACAAGAGCATCTTCCACGCTTTTGATTCCTATTACCGAATCGCCTATTCACACAACCCGCATGTGGTCCGCTTCCTCGATCAGTTCTCCGCCGACCTGACGGAGTTCATCCCCTACGAGCAGTTGCTGTTGACCGGCAGCGGGTTGGTCCAATCCCTCTTCAAGAACGACGACGACGCGGCAAACGTCGCCTGGCAGCGGATCATGGTCAAGGACAAGGGGCTTTCATACTCGTTGTTCCTGTCTGCTCTTTACAAAGCGCACAACGAAAACAAGCTTAAAGCCTACAGGAAATTCTTTCCCATCGGAGTTCCCACCATTAAGGGCGACGATCACTACCTGATGGAAGATGCGATTGACTGGCTGAATGATGAATTACCCCAACTTCCCCAGCCGTTTTTGGGTTACTTCCATTTCATGCCTCCGCATGATCCATATACTCCGCCGCGTGAGTTCTATGGCTATTTTGAAAATGACGGTTTCGAAGTCGCCGAAAAGCCCAATGATATTTTTGCGCCTGTCCGCCCCTTCGATTTGATGGTTACCAAGCGCCGCGAATACGACGAGTTTATTCTTTACCTCGACCGTGAGTTTGGCAGGCTGTTCGACCAGCTTGAGTTATCGGGAGTGCTGGAGAATACCTGGCTGGTCTTCACCTCGGATCACGGCGAGATGTTCGAGCGCGGAATTCAAGGACATATCACTCCATCGTTTTATCAGCCGCTGATGCGTGTCCCGCTGCTGATTCTGCCGCCTGGCAACACTGCCCGCACCGACATTTACGCTCACACCAGCGCAGTGGACCTCCTGCCAACCCTGTTGCACGTCACCGGACAAAAGTCCGCTGACTGGACGGAGGGTGAAATCCTGCCGCCCTTTGCTCCATCCGCGCCAGACCCAGAACGGAGCGTTTACGCCTTCCAGTCCTATCACAGCGAACAGAAGCAGGTCCTGGCCGAGGCAACGGGAATGCTAGTCAGGGGCAAATACAAGCTCGTATATTACTCCGGTTATCGGGAAGAACTTGGCGGCGACGGAAAAATGATTCAACTGTTTGACATCGAAGCTGATCCAGAGGAACTGACCGACCTGTCCGTTTCGGAGAAGGAAATTGCAGACGCATTACTCAAGGAATTGAAAGCGAAATATGTGGAAGTCAATGAACCTGAACTGTGATTTCTCTGCGTTATAATCCCCCGCCGTATGAAAATCCTGACCGTATTGACCTATTACCGTCCGCACACCAGCGGACTGACCATCTACGCCGAGCGCCTCGCGCGAGCCTTCGCCAGACGCGGACATCAAGTCACAGTGATGACCACACATTACGACCCGTCGCTTCCGCCCGAAGAGATAATGGACGGCGTGCGCGTGATTCGTGTCCCCGTGATGGCACGGGTGAGCAAGGGAGTTCTCGCGCCGACCTTTGGGCTGGTCGCCACGAAACTGGTCGCCCAGCATGACGTCGTGCAGCTTCATCTTCCGCAATTCGACGCGCCCGGCGTTGCCCTCCGCGCCCGTTTGTTTGGCAGGCCCGCCGTCCTGACCTATCACTGCGACGTGCAACTGCCAATGGGCGTGTTCAACCGCTTCGTCAACTTTGTGGTGGACTTTCAAAACGACATGGCGGGACGGCTGGCGAATCACATCGTCACCTACACCCAGGACTACGCCGACAACTCGCCCTTCCTCTCGCGCTACAAATCCAAGCTGACTCCGATCCTGCCACCTGTTGAATTGCCTTCTCCGTTGCCAATGGGCGTTTCCGCTTTTGCCTGTGAGCATCACATCGATGTCCGCAAGCCCGTCATCGGCATGGCGGCGCGCTTTGCGTCTGAAAAGGGCGTGGAAGTTTTGCTGGACGCGCTCCCTGTCATTTTGGAAAAATATCCCAAGGCGCAGGTGTTATTTGCCGGGACCTATCAGGATGTGATGGGTGAGCAGGATTATTCAGCTCGACTCATGCCGCGCATCCGCGAATATGAAGTTCAGGGGCATTGGACATTCCTCGGCAACCTCGATCCCGTCCAGATGGCGGCGTTTTATCCCAATCTCGACGTGTTGACCGTCCCCTCGCTCAACTCCACCGAAGCGTTTGGCTTGGTTCAAATCGAAGCGATGATGAGCGGCGTTCCCTGTGTGCCGTCTGCGCTGCCGGGCGTGCGCCGACCTGTCCAGATGCATGGCATGGGATTGGTCTCTCAAATCGGAGACTCAGCTTCGTTGGCAGAGTCAATTCTCGGCGTGTTGGACAATCCAGGAAAATATCGCGGTGATTTGGACGCGATCAAAAAATCCTACGACCCCGATTCCATCGCACAGGAATATGAAAAGTTATTCCAAAGGTTGATGAAATAATGAGAATGAGCAATCGTCAATCGAAGGATTTTCTCTTCCTCCATCTCGGCGGACTTCCCTACTTCCGCGCCTTTTTACGCGCCGTCGAAAGCGCCTACTACCAGGACCTCGACCTGCCTTCCCCGATTTTGGATGTGGGCTGCGGCGACGGCAACTTTGCCGCGCTGACGTTTGACCACGATATCGACGTGGGACTCGACCCCTGGCATGGTCCCATTCACGAGGCGAAGCCCTATGGGAAATACAACCTGCTGGTGGAATCTGACGGCGGGACGATGCCTTTTTCCGATGGGTATTTTTCCTCCGCGTTTTCCAACTCGGTGCTGGAGCATATCCCGCATATTGACATCGTTGTGCGCGAAACCAGCCGCGTGTTGAAGCCCGGCGCACCGTTTGTTTTTTGCGTGCCGAATCACAACTTCCTGCCGACCCTGTCCATCGGGCGCGCGTTGGACAAGATTGGTCTGCGTTCGCTGGGGAATTTGTACCGCGCCTTCTTCAACAAGATTTCCCGCCATCACCACTGCGACGACCCAGCCGTCTGGCAGGCGCGGCTCGAAGCCAACGGATTCACGCTGGAGCGTTGGTGGCATTACTTCTCGCCGCAGGCATTGTCCGCGCTGGAGTGGGGACACTATTTTGGGCTGCCGAGTTGGATTTCCCATTTCCTGTTCGGGAAATGGATTCTTTCTTCGACCCGCTGGAATTTATATTGCACCGAAAAGTACCTGCGAAAATTTGTTGAAGCGCCCGACCATCCACAGGGGGCGTACACGTTTTACGTGGCAAGGAAAAAGTAGGGGGCGGGATGACCCCGCCCCCTACCGCATAAATCCCAGATAAGATCACCCATCCAAATCCAAAGTTGAAGTAAACTTGGGCGGATATGACCCGCGAAACACCCCAGCAGACACCCGAACAGGAACCTACTGTCCTTGACCTTTACAAGTCTGTGACGAAAGACTGGCGTTCCTTTTTTAATTTCATCCAATCCCTGTGGGATGCCCGCCGCCGTGCCGAACTCGATCGTGAACTCGCATTGGAAGTGGCACAGGCCGTCCCTGAGCAGGTTCCCGAAGAACCGGTCCGTGTGGATTATTTTCCCTGGCGCTCCGTGCTGTCGCTCTTTTTGGCGCTGGTCGCCCAGGCTTTGTTGGAGCCGCCCAACCGTCAGGCGAACATTGCGCTGGCACTGTACGTTTTTGCGGCGGGATTTGCCCTTTGGGCTTACGTCAAGAACGAATGGCATTTGCCCGTCCTGCCGCTTCATCGTCACACCCCTGATGACCTGACCACCCGTCTTGTCCCGTTCATCTTTTCCATCATCTTTGCCCTGATTGCGTTTTGGGACTTTGGCGGCGGGGTCTTCACCTGGTTCAACCTCAGTTTTTGGCTGCTCTCGATTACCTTGTTCTTCCTTGGCTTGTGGCTGCGGACTCCTAAAGTTGCACAGGATTCAAGTCCCGAAACCCGCCGCAAAAAGATAATCTTCGGTGTGCTGATAGCCCTTGCCTTTGGTGGCGCGCTCTTTTTCAGGCTCTATCGTATCGGCGCCGTCCCCGCCGAGCCATTCAGCGACCACGCCGAAAAGATCCTCGATGTGTATGACATCACGCAGGGACAATACAGGGTGTTTTTCCCGCGCAATACGGGGCGCGAAGCCATCCAGATGTATTGGACTTTGTTCACCGCCCTTGTGTTTCGCACGGGACTTTCCTTCCTAAGTCTCAAGCTGGGGACGGCATTGATCGGCATTTTGACCATTCCCTATGTTTACCTGCTCGGCAAAGAATATGGTGGAGCGCGCGCAGGATTGTTTGCGCTCTTTCTTTTCGGAATTGCCTACTGGCCTAATTTGATTTCCCGCATCGGGTTGCGCTTTCCCTTGTATCCGGTCTTTGTCGCGCCAATGTTTTTCTACTTGATTCGCGGACTGCGCACCCGCAGCCGAAACGACTTCCTTCTCGCGGGGCTTTTCCTCGGGCTTGGCTTGCATGGATACAGTCCCTTCCGCATCGTGCCGTTTTTGGTGATTGCGGCCTTCGTGATTTATGTGCTTCACATGCGGACAAAGGATAGCGCCGTACAATCCCTGTGGTGGCTCATCCTGCTGGTGATGGTTTCGCTCATTGTCTTTTTGCCGCTCCTGCGGTATTGGATGTCCAACCCCGACATCTTCGGCTACCGCGCCATGACCCGCTTGACGGCAGCCGAGTCTGCCCTGCCTGCGCCTGCATGGCAGATATTCCTTACCAATTTATACAAGGCCCTGTTGATGTTCAACTGGGACAATGGCAGCATTTGGGTCCATTCCATACCGGGGCGTCCCGCATTGGATGTAGTGACAGGGGCATTATTCGTGATTGGTATTTTGCTGTTAGTTGTGCGTTACGTCCGCCAGCGCGATTGGCGCGATTTGCTCCTGCTGGTTTCGATCCCCATCCTGCTGTTGCCGTCTGTGCTTTCGCTTGCTTTTCCCGGCGAGAATCCGTCGTTGAATCGTACAGGCGGCGCGGCGGTGGCGGTTTTCGTTGTCAGCGGGCTGGCTCTCGACGGGTTTGTATCCAGCCTGGGCGGAAACAAACGCAGGACCATCATCGCCTACGGTTTGACGGTCCTGTTGTTCGCGGTATCCGCATATCAAAACTATGGGCTCGTCTTCAACACGTTCGATAAGAGCTTCAAAATGGGCGCGTGGAATACTTCCGAGATGGGCGCGTTGATTAGTGACTTCCGTGAGAAATATGGGACGACTGATTCGGTCTGGATCGTGCCATTTCCACATTGGGTGGACACGCGCCTGCCCGGTGTTTGGGCGGGAATCCCAAACCGTGATTTTGCAATCTGGCCCGAGAACTTTGGCGAGACGTTGCGCGTGCCTGCTCCCAAGATGATCATGTACCGCCCGGATGACCTGGTGACCGAGAATGCGCTCAAGCAACTCTATCCAAACGGGACTTACACTCGTTACGAATCCAAGTATCCCGGCAAGGATTTCATGATATTGATGATCGAGAAATAATGTCAGGCTTCGGAAATCTACAAGATTTCCGAAGCCTTGGTGAGTTTTTGAACAATATGGAAAACAAAATAGAAAAGCGTGCCTGGCTTTACGATTTACTTTTTATTCTTGTCCTGCTCCTGGCGGGGTATTTGCGTTTTGCCGGATCAGACTGGGGAGAGGGTTATCACCAGCATCCTGATGAATTGTTCTTGAGTGGCGTGTTGAGCAGCTTGAATGCGCACACTTGCGATATTCAAAATGCTCCCATTCAGATTTGTCCTGAAGACCAAAAACGCTGGATCAATCCTCTTGAGTATTTCGACACTGCGGAGTCGCCCCTCAACCCATATAACCGCGGATATGCCTTCTTCGTGTATGGCAACCTCCCGATAACGCTGCTCCGTGTTTCGGCGGAAGCATTCGGGATGGACGACCTGGGCTCTTTGAAACTTTTTGCGCGGCAGATGTCCGCGTTGGTCGACCTGTTCACTATCTTCGTGCTTTACCTGATTGTTTCCAATTTGTACGGGCGGCGGATTGCCCTTTTTGCGGCGACCTTCTCCTCGCTGACGGTGATGCAGATTCAGCAGTCTCATTTCTTCACCACCGACCTGTACGTCAACCTCTTCATGTTCTTGGCAATCTATTTTGCCGTGGAAATCGTCAACTATCGCAGAAAGACAGATTGGGAACTGCCGATTCGGGTTAAACACTTCCTCGGCAATCCCCTCCTCTGGTTCAGCATTGGTTTTGGTTGGATGCTCGGCATGGCGATGGCATCCAAGATCAACGCGGCGGCACTGGCGCTGATACTGCCCGGGGCTTTTGCAATTCGTTACTTTATCCATGACCGCAAGACTAACCTGTTGAATGCTGACGATCGGTCACTTTCTTCTGATTACTGGTCACTGATCACTGTCTTCCTTGTCACCGGCGGGCTTGCAGCACTGCTTTCCTTCCGCATCTTTCAGCCTTATGCCTTCGATGGGCTGGGACTTAACGTCCAGTGGATATCGAACATCATGGAGCAGCGCAGACAAGCCAATGGCTCTGACCTGCCCTGGAATTTGCAATGGGCGCGCCGTTCACATTTTTATTCCTTTGAAAATCTAACAATATGGGGACTCGGACTTCCGCTGGGCATTCTCGCCTGGGCGGGCTTCCTGCTCATGGGTTGGCGTATCTTCAAGGGCGAGTTGCGTCATCTTCTTCTGTGGGGTTGGACCGCGTTTTACTTTATCTGGCAGTCGCTTCAATTCAATCCCACCATGCGCTACCAGTTGCCGATCTATCCGCTCCTGGCGATGATGGCGGCGTGGTTCTTATTTGAATTTGGGAAAAAGGCCGCAGATGGCAAACCGTTGGCTATCGTCCACCGTCTGTCGTCCATTGTCGCGGCTTTGATTGGTGTCGTCGTCCTGATTTCCACCACCGTCTGGGCATTTGCCTTCCAAAGCATTTACATGCGGGATGAACCGCGTATTGCGGCTTCGCGCTGGATCTTCCAAAACGTGCCGGGTCCTGTCAACCTGCTGATTGAAACTGTCGGCTCCGGCGTATATAACCAGCCTTTACCCATCTCCACTGGGATGCAGATTCCTCCCGGCGCACCTTATACCCTCACTTTTGTCCCCAGATATAGTGGACAAATCTCCGAGGTGGTCTTTGCTCATGCAATGGATTCCGCGTCACCTTCGACCATTGTGATAAGTTTGCATACTGCATTTGCACCCGATACCCCACTGGGGATTGCCGCGGCGGTTGTGGATTTCGAGTCTGTCGATGATTCACGCGGACCTTCCGTCGAGTTTACCTTCGACAAGCCCATCCCGCTCATCGCGGGGCAATTGTATTATTTGCAAATCCAAACCCTTGGCAACGGCTTAACCCTGGCGGGCGCCTCGATTGCCAATGAGTCCAACTACGATTGGGGTCTGCCATTTCGCATTGACGGCTACGACGCCTACGGTGGAATCTATCCCGGTGACCTGACCTTGCAGGTTTACTGGGACGACAATACCGAAAAACTCAGCCGTTTCATCAAAATTCTCGATGCGTCGGATTACATCGTCATCCCCACAAACCATCAATACGCGCAGATCACCCGCATCCCCGAGCGCTACCCGCTGACAACGTACTATTATCGTGAACTGCTTGGTTGTCCGCGGGAGGCTGATATTATCGAATGTTACGAGACGGCGCAGCCCGGTCAATACAAAGGCAGGCTGGGATTTGAACTTGTGCAGGTCTTCGAGTCCTACCCGACGTTTGGGAATCTGGTCATCAACGACCAGTCCGCCGAGGAAGCCTTCACGTTTTACGACCATCCCAAGGTGATGATCTTCCAAAAGACGGATGAGTTCAACGTGGGAGAACTCGCGGCTTCGCTTAGTACGGTGGATTTGACCAATGCTGTTCGCCTGCTGCCAAAACAAGTTGACGATTATAAGAGTCTGCTCCTTTCCCCTGACAAACTCGCGTCACAGCGCGCTGGCGGTACCTGGTCCGAATTGTTCGATTATGACTGGCTGCAAAATAAATACCCCGCCTTGGGCGTTATCATTTGGTATGGCTTTATCTTTCTGTTGGGGCTTGTTACCTATCCAATTACACGTTTGGCGTTTGCTGGGCTACGTCAGTATGGTTATCCCCTCAGCCGTATTGTAGGCATCCTCCTGTTGGCATGGATTTCGTGGATGGGCGGTTCGATTGGCGTACCGTATACCCGAACCAACATCGGGGTGATACTTGCCCTGATCGTGCTGGCAGGCTTCGGGTTGTGGTTCGTTCGCAGAAACCAGTTCAAAGCGGAATGGAATGCCAATCGCCGGTTCTTCGTTCTGGTTGAAATTATCTTCCTCGTCTTCTTCCTGATCGATCTGCTGATCCGCCTCGGTAACTCCGACATGTGGCATCCGGCCAGGGGCGGCGAAAGACCGATGGACTTTTCGTACTTCAACGCAGTCCTGAAGAGTACCAGCTTCCCGCCGTATGACCCATGGTTTGCAGGCGGATACATTAATTATTACTATTATGGTCTTGTCCTGGCGGGCACGCCGGTGAAACTACTCGGCATTGTGCCTTCGATTGCCTATAACTTTATCCTGCCGACCTGGTTTGCGATGATTGCAATTGGCGCCTTTACCGTAGCCTGGAATCTGGTGGTTAAGGATGAGGATTCAAGCCGTGGGATTGACCCCACTGCCCTGACTTCTGGACTCGCCGCTTCGACATTGGCAATCCTGCTGGGGAATCAAGGTGCGATACAGGTAATATTCCGCGCCCTGCAACGGATGTCCGCGCCAGGGGGAAACGTCCCCGCGGATGCCACTTTCATTGAAAAATGGACCTGGGCCTTCAAAGGCATTGGGCTTTTGTTCGAGGGCATGACTCTTCCCATCGGCCGCGGGGATTGGTATTGGCACCCCAGCCGTGTCATTCCGGCAGGACCCGGCAATGAAATCACGGAGTTTCCGCTTTTTACCCTGCTTTACAGCGACCTGCACGCACACATGCTGGTCATGCCGTTGACTTTGCTTATCATTGCCTGGGCGGTTGCCTTCATCAAGTCACATGCAAAGATGAGCCGCGCCGAATGGATTGCCGCATTTGCCGTAGGCGGGTTGATGATCGGCGCATTGAAACCCACCAACACCTGGGATTTGTACACCTTCTTTCCTTTCTCGGCGCTTGCCGTGATCTACGCCATCAACCGTCACTTTGAATGGAAGAATCGTTTCAAACTTCCCAATTGGCTTGGATGTGCCTTGTTCTCGCTTGCCTTTGTCGTCGGCTTGTATGTAGTTGGCTCACTGATGTATTCGCCGTTCGACCGCTGGTTTGGGCAGGCTTACAACAGCATTGACCCGTGGACTGCATCGCGCACACCACTGTCATCCTACTTCACGCATTGGGGGTTGTTCCTGTTTGTCATCGCCTTCTGGCTTATCTGGGAAGTGCGTGAGTGGATGGCGGCCACGCCTGTTTCTCACTTAAAGCGGCTGGCTCCCTATCAGCTTGGAATCGAGCTTGGTCTGGCGGCTGTCCTTGCCTTGTTCATTTTCCTCCTCATGGATGGCGTGCGGGTAGCCCTGATTGCCCTGCCGCTTGCAGTCATCGCGGGGTTGCTTCTCCTGCGCCCGCACATGCCCGGGGTCAAGCGCGGTGTTTTGCTGATGATCGGCACAGGACTGGCCCTGACCCTGGCCGTGGAAGTCATTGCCCTGCGCGGTGACATCGGGCGTATGAATACCATCTTCAAGCTTTACCTTCAGGTGTGGATGCTCTTTGCAGTCAGTACAGGAGCGGCTTTTGGTTGGCTGTTGGATGAATTCCCGTTTTGGAATTTACGCTGGCGGACGATTTATCAGGTTGGGTTGTATCTCCTGTTGGCCGGCGCATTCATGTATACTGTCACCGCCACAACGGACAAGATCAGCGACCGGTTTAGAGATGCCGCCCCACGTACGCTCGATGGCATGACCTTCATGAATTATTCCAAGCATTTTGAAGGGCAATACATACAATTGAGTCACGACTACCGCGCCATCCGCTGGATGCAGGACAATGTGAAGGGGTCGCCTGTCATTGTCGAAGCCAATTGCACTGAATACCGCTGGTGCACACGGTTTACAGTCTACACCGGTCTGCCCGGCGTTGTCGGCTGGAACTGGCATCAGCGCCAGCAGCGCGCTTTACTGGCGAACGCCACTGTCTTCAACCGCGTCTCCGAAATTGGCATGTTCTATACCACACCGGACATTGACGTCACGCTTTCCTTCCTCAAAAAATATCAGGTCAAATACATTATTGTCGGTGAATTGGAACGCGCAATATACCCTCCCCTGAATCCCATGGTGGATGGGCTTGCCAAATTCAAAGAATATGAAGGCAAATACTGGAAGGCTGTGTATCACGAGTCCGATACAACGATTTATGAAGTTCTTCCATAGCTGCCAATTGAAAATTTGATAATTGGCGGTGTCGAGGTTACCAGCCTGAAAAGGAATCCCATGCCTGTTGCCATTCTTTCCGTTCACGACAAATCCGGTCTGGTTGACTTTGCCCAGGGTCTCTCCGCCCTAGGCTGGACTTTGCTTGCCTCCGGCGGCACAGCCAAACTCTTGCGCGAACATCAAATCAAAGTGACCGAAGTTGCGGCGTACACCAAGTCATCTGAAATCCTGGGCGGACGCGTCAAGACCCTGCATCCCGCCATCCATGGCGGATTGCTCGCCCGTCCCACTGAAGCTGACCACAACGAACTGCTTGCCCTCGGCTGGGATTACATTGACCTTGTCGTCGTCAATCTCTACCCGTTTGAAGAGACGATATTCAAGCCGAACTCCACCTACGAAGAAATTATTGAGAATATTGATATCGGCGGCGTCACGCTCATTCGCGCGGCGGCGAAGAACCACGAGCGTGTCATCCTCGTCTGCGACCCCGCCGATTACGCGGGTGTGCTGGAAGCGCTTCAACATGACAAAGCATCCTTTGCCATGCGCAAACGTCTGGCGGTCAAAGGTTTTCAAATCACTACGCGTTACGACAAGATAATTTCAGATTATCTGAGCAGGTAAAATGGATTCACCCTTCCTGCTTCTTTCCCCCCTGGATGGACGCTACGCCGAAGCGACTTTCCCTCTGCGGGATTTTTTCTCCGAGTTTGCCTATCACCGTGACCGAGTCCGCGTGGAACTCGACCTGTTGGCTGGTCTTTCCAAAATCGGGTTGATTCGCCCTTTGAGCGAATCCGAGTCCGCATTGTTGGAATCCCTGTGGAAGAATTTAACCCTCGCCGATGCGGAGTCCATCCGTGCCTTCGAGAAACAGACCCGTCACGATGTGAAAGCCATCGAATATTTTCTACGCGAGAAGTTGGGCGATGCATCGTTAAATGACTTGCTTTCATGGCTGCACTTTGGCCTGACCTCCGAAGACGTGAACAACATCGCCCAAGCTTTGTCCCTGCGAGACTCGCGCGATTCTGTCCTGCTCCCCGTGCTGGATGATTTGCTCGCTCACGTTTTGGGTTTTGTCCAAAAGCACCGCGCCCTGCCCATGCTGGCGCGCACGCATGGACAACCCGCCGTCCCGACCACGCTCGGCAGGGAATTTGCCGTTTTCCTCTCGCGGCTGAAAAAGTCACGTGATGAAATTTCCGCCCATCAATTCGAATCCAAGTTGACAGGTGCAGTTGGGAATTTCAATGCCCTGCAAGCCGCCTTCCCGCAAACCGACTGGCTCGCCTTCAGCAAAAACTTCATCCAAGCCTACGACCTGCAACCCAACCTCGTCACCACCCAAATTTTGCCCTACGATAACTGGTTGCGCTATTTTGACTCGGTGCGGATGTTCAACACCATTCTGATCGACTTCTCGCAGGACATCTGGCGCTACATCAGCGATGACTATCTCAAACAGGCAGTAGTGGAAGGCGAAGTCGGTTCGTCCACCATGCCGCAGAAGGTCAACCCGATTGACTTTGAAAACGCCGAAGGCAACCTCGGCATTGCCAATGCCCTCTTCACGCACTATGCCCAAAAGTTGAGCGTCTCGCGCCTGCAGCGCGACCTGTCCGACTCCACTGTCCGCCGCACGTTTGGTGTAGCGCTCGGTCACACGCTACTGGCGTGGACCAACTTCATGCGCGGCATGAAGCGCATCACCGCGAATGAAGAAAAAATCCGAGCTGAGTTGAACGCCCACTGGGAAGTGGTCTCCGAGGGCGCGCAGACCATCCTCCGCGCGGCGGGGCGCAGCGATGCCTATGAGACGCTCAAAGCCCAAACTCGCGGACGTATCCTCACCGAAACTGATTATCAATCCTGGTTGGAAAATTTGAATGTCGATGATCAGACACGGGCGAAGTTGAAATCCCTTACACCAGAGACCTACCTCGGTCTTGCCCTTGAGTTGTGCGACATGGTAATTGGGCAATTTTCAAATCAGAGGTTCAAATGAAAATTACCAGTATCAATATCGGTCAGGAAAGAACCCAGCAAAGAAAAGATTATGTCGAGACCACAGGGATTTACAAATTGCCTGCGGCTGGAGCGATCGAGATCAAACGGATGGGCATCGAGGGCGATGCAATCTGCGATACGAAGCATCATGGCGGCCTCGACCAGGCAATCTATGTCTATGGCGGCGCGGACTACGAGTGGTGGTCGAAAGAACTCGGTAGGGAATTATCTCCAGGCACGTTCGGCGAGAACTTGACAATCGGTGACCTGACAAGTGCTGATTTCAATGTGGGAGATTTTCTATACATCGGTGATGTGACGTTGCAAGTTACGGCTCCGCGTATTCCTTGCGGGACTTTTGCCACACGCATGGGAGATTCGCAGTGGGTGAAAAAATTCCGCCGGGCTGAACGCCCGGGCTTGTATTGCCGCGTATTGAAGGAGGGATTTGTCAACGTTGGCGATATGGTGAGGGTCGAGAAATCTACGGGAAAAACCCTTTCCATATCTCGAATGTATCGTGACTATTATGAAAAGAATAAAACCGAAGAAACCCTGCGCCTGCATCTCGATGCGCCAATCTCCATCCGTTCGCGTGTCGACCTGGAAAGGGAACTCGAAAACCTGTTGGGACAAAAACAATAATCCATCGGAAAGTATATGCCTGCTGAAATTATAGACCTGACGAAAGCGCTCGACGAAAATTTATATATCTACTCCGAAAGTGGATACTCCGATCCGCCTTTGCAGATCGAAGACTGGTGTTCGGTGCAAAGTCAGGGATACAAGGTCTCGCGCGTTTCGCTTGGAACCCAGTGCGGCACGCACATCGACGCCCCCTCTCACTTTGTGGAAGGCGGCGCGGGCCTTGGCGCATTACCGGTGGATGCACTGATGGGGAAATATCTCCTACTCGACCTGGATGACATTGTGCGAAGCGGGAATACCGAATTCGATTACCAGGGCGAGCCAATCCTGTTTCTCAAATCAAATATTGGAATCAAAATCTCAGAGGAAATCTTCAACTCATTGCTTGCGCTTCCCTGCCGTGTATGGGTCATCGTTTACGATATCAGTGTTCACAGGCGGGATGTTTTTCATTTCAACCGCGCCTTGGCCAAGGCGGATAAATATCTTGTTGAAAATGTGGATGAAGAAGCCGCCATGCGTGTCAAACGTAGTGGAGAGATATTTGTCTTGCCCCTTCGATTGGTCTCGACATCGGGCGCGCCCTGTCGTGTGGTCGTCAGGCAGTAGTTATAAAAAATTCCCCGCAGTCTGCGGGGAATTTTTTCAGATAAGCGAAATGGAATTAGCGGGTGACAAGCACAAAGATACCGGGGAAGTTGACAGTCACCGTAACTGTATCTCCAACCTGTTTGACGCCCGAGATGATGGTGCGAGGATCGTCCGGGTTGTCTGGATTGAGCGGGAAACTGGTGCCGATTTCATAAGGCGGTAGCTGTATCCAGCCTCCTTGTCCGTCATTCAATGTCGCATCCCAGAACAGGATCGAGTGCCGTCTGCCACGTGCATCTGTCGGGATCATGAATTTGACCGTGACAGTTCCATCCTCATTGAGGAGGATGTTGCCCTCGGCGTCGATCAGGCCGAGCATGATGGCTGCCTCGAAAGTTATCCCATCTCCCAACGGTCCGGGTAGGTCTGCTAATGAAACTTCTTCCAGCTTGTTAAACCCTGTGAATGGGCAACCAATCTCCACCGAGGTGCCATTGGGTAAATTTAGAATGGTACTGGTGTATGTGTCGCATTCCTGTTCCACGACGGGTCCGCCAGTGGATGGGACATCGACAACCTTTGGTTCCTTTTTGACAGGCGGGTCCTTGGGTTCGGGAGTGCAATCCTTGTATCCCTGGCTTAAGTCGAGCAGGTAATCGCCCAGAGCGTTGCCGCCAAATGTGGATGGATTGGCGAAGACCAGTGTCCCTTGCGGACCGGGCTTGACCAACAGACCATAGCCGCCGTTATTGGTAAAAGTGCCACCATCTACGTTGACTGTGATATTTACAGGACTATCTCCCGAACAGATGGGCTGGGCGGTCGAGGTGCTATAGACTTCGATGCCGTTGCCGCCGTTCTGGTCGGCGACCACGTTCACCAGATCGACCTGCCCACCGCTGACGACCTTAAGACCGACGTTGGTGTTGAGGTTGAACGAACTGTTGCTGACAAAGACATCGCCGGTTCCTGCGACGAGCACTGCGCCATAATCGGTCAAGTTGTCTGCTTCTCCAACCACGGCATCATCTACTCCGTTGTCGCCGGTAACCGTGACGAGATCCACATTGATATTCCCCTTGGCGGTACTGGCATAAATGCCATACGAGCCGTTTTCGATGAAGCTGCTGTTATTGTTGATGAAGATATTTCCAGTTCCGCAGGAGTTCAGGTAGGCGCCTTTGACATGGTTGAAAGAGGCGGTGACGCCATTGAGCGTAATGTTGCCATTCTCACTCTTGGACTGGACGCCGAATGTGCCGTTCCCGTTGTACTGCCCCCCGGTGACAGTGACTGTGCCAGCGCCGCTGGTGTTCAATACAGCTCCTGCCCCGTAGACATTATTATTGGCAGTCACACTGTTTAGTGTGATATTTCCGCCATTGCTCAATGCGAACAGGCCGGGGTCTTCGGGATAGTTGAAGTTTACATTGTTATTGAATGTGCTGTTGTTGACGGAAATATTGCCTTCCGCCACAAGGTAAGCGCCGTTGGTGCCGTTGTAGGATGCGACCACACTATTTAGAGTAATCGTGCTGCCAGATTCCGCGTGCAAGCCCGTCCAGCCATTACCAGAAGTGGCATCCATACCGAAATCGCTGCTGTTAACGGTAATTGCCCCGGTGCCATAGGTGGTATCGAGAATGGCTCCGAAATAGTCATTGTCTGAAGCGTTGACATTCGTCAAATCGATGCCCTGATCCGCGATGATATCCAGCCCATAGCCGTTCCCGGTTGCGGTGACATCGGTCAGTGTGGCGCTGCCAAACGTGTCGATGTAGAGTCCCGTCAGGCTGCTGCCATTGAATTCACTGTTGCTGACAGTAACATCGCCAGTGCCGCCGGTCAAGATTGCGCCATCCCCGGCGTTGTTTGTAACGCTCACGTCGTACAGGTCCAGACCGCCGTCATTCGAAATATCCAAATAAGTGGCATTGCCGGATGTGTCGTTATCGACGATTGCCAGCCCGGAAAGGGTGAAGATATTCATGTTTGTGACGCTCAACCGGCCATCCAGAATGGTGGTGGCGCTGCCCGCGCCATTGAGGGTCAACGAAGCAGGTGTACTGCCGCCTCCGCCCCACGCGTTTCCGTCGATGGTCACATTTTCTGCGTAGGTCCCGGCATCGATGTAGATCGTGCCATCATCCGGTGTCCCGCCCGCGCCACTAAGCGCATTGATCGCAGCCTGGATGGGCGTGGCAGACTCTGTACAGTTCGTCAAAGCACCGCAGCCACCAATCGGCATGAAGTAATAGGTTGTACCTGAAAGGGTATAGCGCGGATCGCCACTTTGGACGATCTCTGCCGCCACTATACTGGCCAGCGGTTCGACCTCACCCTCCTCATTGACCACCGTCACCTCTGTCTCCCCGGGTAGTTGTTCAAGGATTTCCGAGACGGGAGTGGATTCCTCGACAGGTGTGGGTTGTTCCTCGCTGGGTGTGACCTCGTCACCTGAAGGTTCAGGGGGGACGGCATCTTCCACCGGCGGTGTTTCCCCGCCCACCGGTTCGGACGTTTCACCTGCCGTGACGCCATCATCAGCGTAGACCGGGGTTGTGCCAATGGCGCTCGAAAGCAGCATGGCAAGAACCATCAACAAAAACATGAATTTGTTCGCATTTCGGGACATTTTGTTCCTCCTATATTTCCATAACTGCACTGATTTTGATGATGATTTTAGTGTAGGCAATTATTTTTCGAGGTCAATATGTTCTATTTTTCACTTACAATTTTGCAAATCAATACTCCCCCATTTGGTTTATTGACAAACTCTCTCTGCACACCTTGCGTGGCTCGAAGATTGGCTTCAGTTTGAATTTGCCTGGGGATATAATTCGTCAGCAATGGATAGCCTTGAAATCGAACTTTCTACTGCGGATGTCCAATGGGCGGCTGAGACCGCTCGCGCGTCGTTTTCACGGTGGGAGAGTCAGCGCGGATATTACAACAACCGTCTGAACTCGCATTTCAAAGGAAAATTGGGGGAACTTGCGGTTGAAAGGTTCCTGCTCAATCAAAAACTGAAACTGGATTCCCATTTCCATTTCCCCGACAGAGAGAACCTTACGGATATTGTGGTGAAAATCCGCGGGTACAAAAAAATCCTGCGAATCGAGGTGAAAACCTGGAGCAAAGATTATTGGCAGGAGTTGGGACGTTGCATCTCCGTCGATCAATTTCCCGATTTGAAAAAGAAAGCCGACATCGTCATTTGGTGTGTGGTCGACGTGGAAGGAATCGTGGGCGCGCCTGTGAAAGTCATGCTTGCAGGCTGGTCAACGCTAGATGACATTTCGAAAGCGCCAGTCAAATTCACCGGATTGGACAATATGCGCAAAGTCGAAAATTATCAATTGGCTGAATCAGATTTGCGTGAAATCAACACTCTGCCGGGCATCTGGACGAATAAGAAGTAATGGGTGACAACAATTTTTGCGGATCGGCGATTATCACCTTGTAAGCTCAATTACCTCACCGCCATACGTCCCGTTGACGCGGAGAGTCCCATTGCCATCGCGAGTGTAGGTTAGAGAGCCGTCTTTCAAGCCAGTGACATCCACTTCGAGACTGAATGAACCTTCGTCGTAGTTATTCGAGCCGCTACCGGTCATGGTAAAGCCTTCAGAGAACGAGCAGTTATCCAGCGTCAGCGCGTCACCTATGTCGGTGGCTTCAAAAGACAGGATTCCGCCAAATGGACAGCCAACAGACGTCGGCGTGGACATATCCCAGTAATAATATTCGGGTAGGTAATAAATTTCGTCATCCACAGAATAGAATAAATCAAGCAGGCTGCTAAATTGCGAAGCATTCACAGGAATTGGCGGTACGAAATCGCTGACCACAGCACCTTCGCAGGTTGTCTCGCGTTCGGGAGGCGTCTGGTCGTTGACTAAAAAATCGGTCACGAGGTCATCCACGCAGGAAACGCCACGTCCAAAGATGATGTGCGGACCACCATCCTGCGTGACGAGGTAGCCATCTAAAAGGTGCTTGAACACGCTCCGTCCGTTCTGGACTGGCGTCGCGGGGTCGGCAACCGCGCCAAGCACCAGCGTGGGAATCCCATCCGCGGTCAACGGCGTGGGACGTGTGTTATCTTCGATTGCATGAGGCCAGAAAGCACAGGGCAGGTCGCCGTAAAATATCGAGGAAAGATAAGGCTGACTGAAATCCAGGTCATCCCCAGCGCGAAGGTAAGCCCTGGCGCTTTCTTCGGGCGTGCCGCTGAAATAATTGTAGTCGCGGCATTCCACGCCGTAATAGACTGCATCCGAATAAGTGGGATCGGGGATGGCATCCAGTGTTTCGGGGTCAAGCCCCAACGCGATGTAAAGGAGTCGCGCTAACGGCACAAGGTCTTCTGTTTGAGAGTAAGCTGCAAGCGCCCGTAGAAAGATCATTCGCTGTGTTTCCGCATACAGGGAGTCTGCGGCAACCGTTTCAAGGTCGGAGAAAGTAAACTCGCGTTGGGACGATCCACCTGAAGGCAGGGGAAAGTCAAACTTCAGTGGAGATTGTTTGAGCCGTGCCGCCAGTTTATCGTAAGCCGCGATTGCATCACCGCCGCCCATCGACTCGGCGCAGAACTCATCATTGTTGCAGGCATCGAGGGTCGATGTCAAAGTATCGCTGAATGCCTGTGCCTGTTCCTTTAGGAAACCCAACCCCGAAAGAGTCAAGTCCACTGTTCCATCAAGGATCAATCCCGCCAAACGATCCGGGTGTGCGGCAGCATAAGTCTGGGCATATTGCGTGCCATAGCTTTCGCCATAGAGCCAGAACTTCTCTTCGCCCATCGCCTGCCTGAACGCCTCCAAATCCTCCACCGCCTGTTCGGTTCCGAGATACGGCAGAATTTCCGGGTCGCCCATTTCGGTAATGCAGTCGGTTGAAAACTTATGGGCCGTTTCCACCAAGGCGGATTCCTCTTCAGGAGTGACCGCGCTCCAACTGGCGCTGTAAAACTTAATTGTGGCATCCACGCATTGCAGTCCGCCAGACAGTCCCACACCGCGCTGGTCGAAGAAGACAATATCGAAATGTTCGGGGATGGATGGGTCGAAGGCGGCGGTATAGCCGTCAGCGCTTGCCAGTCCCGCCGTGCCGGGCCCGCCCGTGGCGGTGACAAACATGCCTTTGCGTTCGCCTGTCGCGGGAAGGATGGCAAAGACAACCTCTGTGGTGCGCTTGTCTTGTGAATCAAAATGATTCAACGGGACGGTCAACGTGACGCAGGTGAAATCGCTGTTGGGACAGGGTTCCCCGCCCAACGCTTCCAAGCCGACTGCTGGCGCAGAGCGTGCAGTGGGAGCCTCGGTCACGCTGACAGTTGTCGGGGATACGTCTGGCGGTGTGGCTGTGGGCATCGGCGTCACGGGTCCGCAAGCCTGCGCGAAAAACAAAAGAGCGATCAAGACAGCAAGTGATTTCTTCATCGTTATACTCCTCTTTCATTCAACCAATCCAATATCCGTTTGGCGACGGATTCCCAATCTTTTTCGAGCATCATGTCGTGCGCCATGTTCGGGAAGATCTCCGCCCGCACCCCGTATGCCCGCGCCGTAACATGGACTTGGCTTGGGGGGATGGCGTTGTCCTTTTCCGCGCCGAGGATGAGCAGTGGGGTTTTGACCTTCTTCGGATGGGCGAGGTTCAAGCCAAGCAGGTCGATGAACATGCGGAAGGACTCGTCGTTCAATCTTTTGTAGTATTTCAACATCTGCTTCTTGGGCATGTCGGCTGAAAACAATGCCCAACGTGCGGCTTCGGGGGTCTCCACCACGGGACGCATCCGCCATTGGACCAACGCCTTCAACACCACTAAGGGACGCCGGGCAACGAGGTGGAACAAAGCCGGCCATAGGCCATAATGTGGAGCCGATGACAACAGCACAGCGGTGGGCGCGTCGTTCCGTTCCAGATATTTCTGCGTGAGGAATCCGCCCATCGAGTGCCCGATGACCACAGGCGGTGTATCGAGAGTTTTTGCAATCTGCTCTACATCGCGGACATATTCTTCGATCGTACAGCCGCGGATTTTTCCTTCGCTGCCGGCGTGTCCGCGCAGGCTTAATGCGGTAACGTGATAGCCCTGCTCGGCAAAATAAGGCAGGAAGAACTCGTCCCAGCACCAGGCCCCGTGCCACATCCCATGGACAAAGAGCAGAGGTGTCTTGTGGGTTTGTTTTTTCGGCATGCGGGTGATGGTTTCGAGTCGCATGGTTTTCTCCTCTGACGGGTATTTTCATCTTCATTGTAATTGATTTAATTGTAGGGGCGAGGTTACCTCGCCCCTACATCGTGTCTTATTTCCACCTCGGGCGGGATTATAGATGTAGGACAGGTTCAATCGCACAAAACAGCCGTACAAGAGTATGATTCAATCAATGAAAAAACGCCGACCCAATTTGTTGGAGACCTCGCGGACCGAGTCAGACTCGCGGGAGTTCGAGTCCCTGTTTGGCGAGTACTGGGCGTACGTCTATCGCATCCTGCACAGGCTCGTCGGGGACCCAGCTGAGGTGGAGGATTTGGCGCTGGAGACCTTTTTCCGCCTGTACCAGCGGAGTCCGTCCAAAGAAGATGGATTCCAATTGGGCGGGTGGCTGTATCGGGTGGCGACCAATCTTGGGCTGAGATCGATCCGCAGCTACAAGCGGCGCGAGCGCTACGAGATCGAGGCGGGCAGGTTCGCCCTCGAAGAAGCGCCCGAGACTCGTCCAGCCGTGATCCACGAGCAGGCGGAGCGACAGGACCTCGCGCGGCAGGCTCTGGCGAAGATGAGCGAACGGGGGGCGCAGTTGTTGACTTTGCGATATTCGGGACTGTCCTACAAGGAGATTGCCGGCATCCTTGGGCTTTCACCCACGTCCATTGGACCGCTGCTGGTGAGAGCCGAACGCGAATTCGAAGAGTGTTATCGGGCGCTTGCCCAGGAGGAAGCATGAAGAAACATCTGACCGAAGGGGAGTTGCGCGCATCCCTCGATGGCGAACTGGATGGAAGTCTTCTGACCCATCTGGAAGCCTGCGCCGATTGCCAGGGACAACTGGCTGAGTTGAAAGGAACACATCTTCGCGTCGCAAGCCGACTGTCGTTTCTGGCTCCGGGAACGGAACAAGTTCCATCCGTCCGTTTTGCGTGGAGCTGCTTTACCGAAAAATATGTAAAACAAAAGGAGACATCCATGTTAAGAAAGTGGTTTGCATTTCCCGTGGTGCGCTACGGCGCGATTGCTGTTTTGGCGCTTGCCCTGTTGATGGCATTTCCCACCACCCGCGCCCTTGCCGGTGAGTTATTGAATCTATTCCGCGTGCAGCAGGTGGCTGTACTGCCCATTGACTCGACCGGGCTGGAAAAAATGACCGGCAACGAAGCGCTTGCCAGCCAGATGAGCGAACTCATCTCGGAATCGACCGAAGTGACCGACGAACCCGGTGAACCCGTTGAAGTGGCAAATGTCGACGAAGCCAAATCTGCCGCGGGATTCAACGTCCGCCTGCCCGCTGACCAGACTCCATCGCACATCTACGTCACCGACTCTTCCGCCTTCAACCTGACAGTTGACCGCGCCAAGGCGCAGGCTTTTATCGAAGCGGCTGGACGGGACGATCTCACCCTGCCTGAATCTGTCGACGGCGCTGAAATCTCAGTCAGCATCCCCGCCGCAGTGAACACCGCGTTTGGGACTTGTCCCGACCCGCGGACAGAAAAGCCTGAAATGCAGGAAGAAGATATGGGCAAGGATTACGCAGACTGCGTGGTCTTCACTCAAATGCCCAGCCCGCTGGTCAACGCGCCCGCCGATTTGGACATGGCACAACTGGCTCAGATCGGTCTGGAGTTCAGCGGCATGAGCCGTGAGGAAGCCGCAGCCTTCACCGCCACCGTGGACTGGACCTCGACTCTCGTCATCCCTGTCCCGCGCCGCGCCACTTCCCAGGATGTTTCCGTAGATGGCGTGACCGGCAAACTCATCCAGCGCGTCACCGATTACGCGCCTGAGTACGCCCTGGTCTGGGTCAAGGACGGCATCATCTACGGGCTGAGCGGCATGGGAACCGACACCGCCCCCGCCTTCGCCATCGCCGAGACACTGCCGTAAGTTTGATATGTCGTTGCGAGGAGGACTCTTGCTCTTCCCGACGAAGCAACCTCCACGCATGAGGAGATTGCTCACCGCACTGGCGCGCGGCGCAAGTGTCGGGCTAGGTCTCGATACGGGCGAGAAGACCACTCGCCCTACTCGACCAGCAGCCCTCGCAATGACATGTGGGTATAAAATATCCTCATGAGCATTCCAGCAATCAAGACAGAAGCACTAAGAAAAGAATTCGGCAGTCATGCCGCAGTAAAGAGCCTCACCCTGCAAGTGGAGCAGGGTGAGGTATTTGGTTTTTTGGGTCCCAACGGCGCAGGCAAGACCACGTCCATCAAAATGCTGTTGGGATTGGTGTCGCCCACTTCGGGCGGCGGGACTTTGCTCGGCAAGCCGCTCAGTGACCGCGCGACTTTGGCGAAGGTCGGCTTTTTGCCCGAACACTTCCGTTTTCAGGAATGGCTGACGGCGAACGAATTTCTCGAACTCCACGGCGAACTGCTCGGCATGTCCACCCGTGACCTGAACCTGCGGCGCGACGAACTTCTAGAACGGGTTGGTTTGACCGATTTCCGCCACAAGCAACTGCGGACTTTTTCAAAGGGAATGTTGCAACGCATCGGTCTGGCGCAGGCGCTGATGAATCATCCCGCCCTCGTTTTTTTGGATGAACCCACTTCGGGTCTCGACCCCGTGGGGCGCCGGTTGGTACGCGACATCATCCACGAACTGCGGGCAGACGGCACGAGTGTCTTTCTCAATTCCCATCTGCTCAGCGAGATCGAAGTAACCTGCAACCGCGTGGCGTTCATCCGTCACGGCGAAGTGGTGCGGGTGATGGAAATGTCGGCGCTGGATAAAAACATCTCGCTGTTGACCATCCGCGCCGACGGGTTGACTGCTGAAATCGTCGGCGGGCTGGCAGCCTGGGGCGAAGACATCCGCATGGACGATGGACACTTGACCATGACCATCCGCAGCGAATCCGACCTGCCGCAAATCAACCGTTATCTGGTCGAGCATGACGTACAAGTTTACGCGTTGACTCCCAACCGTGTCTCGCTCGAAGAAATCTTCATCGAAACTTTGGGAAAGGACAGCGGACTATGAAAAACATCTGGATCCTCGCCCGCATGACTTTCCGCGAAGCCATCCGCCGCCGCATCGTGTTGACCGGGCTGGCGCTGGGGCTGATCTTTCTGACGGTTTTCAATATCGGCTTTCGGCTGGTGTTCGTCAATATCCCCGAAAACGAGGGAGCAAGCCAGGCTTTGACCAACGTCATCAATAACGAGGGAATCAACGCCCTGGCGCTGGCTGGCTTGTACGCCGTGACCTTTCTCTCCGCCGCGATGGGTGCGCTGCTCGGTGCGGATACCCTTTCCGGCGAGATTATTTCTGGAACGATCCAGACCATCGTCACCAAACCTGTGCGCCGCTCCGACGTGGTGTTCGGCAAGTGGCTGGGGTTTGCCATCCTGCTTGGGCTGTATTCCTTGCTGATGTCCGGCGGTACGGTGCTCAGCGTGTGGATTCAATCCGGGCATACGCTGCACAACGTCTTCGCGGGGCTGGCGCTGATCTACCTTGAGTCTCTGCTCATTATGACCATTTCGCTCTCATGCTCCAGCTTCCTTTCGGGACTGGCGACGGGCGGCGTGGTTTTCGGATTGTACGGGTTATCCTTCATTGGCGGCTGGGTCGAGCAGATCGGTGCGGCGCTGCAAAACGAGACAGCGGTCAAGGTGGGAATCGTCACCAGCCTCGTCATCCCCAGCGAGTCGCTCTGGCGGCGGGCGGCGTTCGAGATGCAGTCTCCGCTTTCGGCGGCGTTGGGTATGTCACCCTTCGGGACGATCTCCGCCCCCAGCATAGTGATGATCGGCTATGCGGTCGTTTATCTCGTCGTGGTGTTGATGGCGGCGGTCAGCACCTTCAAGCATCGGGATTTGTAAATTCACTTTACTCTTTCGAGGGCGAAGCCCTCGAAAGAGTAAAGGTCACATCAAAGGGGGGATTTAATTTGATAACACCCTTTTCACGCCCCTGTTACGCACATTATTTCAACCTTGCAAAATGGTTACCTTACAAGGGTGATAAGAGAAACAATAGTATAAATATTATAATTTTCAAGTTCATTATTGTCCGCATTCATGTCATTATGCGTCGAAGTGGAAAATGTCCATTTTCAAGAACGTTTCTTCCCGGCAGATTCCGGTCTGGAAAGTACGCGTCCCGATACGGATAAAGATCACCATACCATATTTGATACTGTCCCTGGTTTTGGCGGTGGTGGCCGCGTACCTGATAACCCAGGTGGTGATCGAAAATGTGGAGGAGCGTTTTAACAAGCAGTTATATGAAGCGGGGAAAATATCATCGGAGCTGATCGTCACTTACGAAACACAATTACTGCAAACCCAGCGGTTGCTGTCCAATACGGAAGGGGTATCCGGCGCTGTTCAGACGAATGATCCGACCACTTTGCGGACCCTGACATTTGGCATTATCCTCAATGATGGACAGGAGGCGGTTGAATTTTTTAATTTGCATGGCTCCCATGTACTTTCCATCCGTCACCATTTCGGTACAAACCCGGAGGATTATGAGTTTTCCACGGGCGGACAAACGGAATTTACCCAACTGGAAATTGTGCAAAATGTCCTTGCTCAAAAGATTGACGAGAGAGGCGATAAATTTGCCGATCTAGTCCAAACTGATTCGGGATATTTTCTCTATATTTCCGGTCCCATTTATGACTCAAATGGAGAGCTGGCTGGCGTTGTGTTGGTGGGCAGGTCCCTGTCCACAGTGGCGGCGGACATGCGCGCCAAAACCTTTGCCCAGATTACTTTCTATGATGAATTGGGGCGGGTGATCTACAGCACACTTCCTTCACCCCCAAACCTGGAACCGGAACTGGCAGTCCGGACCGTCTTATTGAAGGATATTAGTAGCACGAAGCGCGACATTTCAAGTCAGCGTGATTTTGACGTTGCCAATATCCCATTTTCAGAAATCCTCGGGGCGTGGGAGGTGCGCGGAAACCATGATCTGGGGGTCCTTGGAATTGCATTGAGTCAGACGCCCATTTTGCAGTCCCTGACAAATTCGCGCGGGCAAATTTTCATCCTGGTTTTTATCGCTGTTACATTGATCATCCTTGTCGGTGTCAACCTGGCAAATGCGATCACCCGTCCGCTGCTTCAACTGGTGCAGGCTTCAGTCAGGGTATCCCAAGGTGATTTGAGCGTCCGAATTACCCCGCATACAAACGACGAAATATCGACCCTGACCCATTCATTTAATACCATGGTGGAGAACCTGCACACGTCAAAAAAGGAATTGCTCAACGCTTATGACAATACGCTGGAGGGATGGGTCAAGGCGCTTGAGCTGCGTGACAAGGAAACGCAGGGACATTCAGAGCGCGTCATCGAGTTAACAATACGCCTGGCTGTTGAAATGGGAGTTCACTGGGAAACCCTGATCAATATCCGCCGCGGTGCCCTTCTGCATGATATTGGCAAGATGGGCGTTCCCGATGCCATCCTGCGCAAGGAGGAAAAACTGAGCGAGGAAGAGATGATGGTCATTCGCAATCATCCTCAATTTGCGTATGACATGTTAAAAGAGATTGATTACTTGCAGTCCGCGCTTGAAATTCCATACTGTCATCATGAAAAATGGGATGGCACGGGTTATCCCCGCGGGTTGAAGGGGGAGGAAATTCCACTTGCAGCAAGAATATTTTCCATCGTCGATGTGTGGGATGCCATGACCAGCGACCGCCCATATCGAAAGGCCATCCCTCGCGAGGAAGTCATATCCCATCTGATCGAACAAAAGGGGCGACACTTTGACCCGAATGTTGTGGATGTCTTTGTCCGCATTTTGCGCGCGCCAGGTAAAGGGAACGAATGAATCTGGAGAATAAGGATAACGCCGTTCCCATGCAACAGACGACCGAGTCGAAATCGCGTCGCATGTTGAATGTTGCCGTGATCCTTTTGTTGCTTTCATTCCTTTTATTTCTTTGTCAGTTGATTAATTTGGGGGTTTTCAATGTCGGCGCGAGCGGACCTGACAGCCTGCCTGTCTCGATACGAGCCAACTCTCAGGCCGATTACAGCCGCGACGAGCGGGCTCTGTTAATCCCGCCAATCGATGGGGATATTCTCAGGCAGATCATTCTGGACATGACCGCTACAGGCAGTCCCGAAGATCGTTTTGCTACATTGGAAGTCATGCTTTCCTCGCCGGTGCCCACCATGACACCCAATTACCTGACCCCTGCCTTCACGCGGACAATTGCGCCGACCCCCACGCGAATCCCAACGCAGACTGCTGTCCCAACCATATGGAAAACACAGACACCGACTCCTTTCTTCACTTCTACAAAACCTCCCACACCTACAAGGATGTTTATTCCGACTCGAACGCCAGTCCCCGCCAACCCAGCCACCAGCGCGCCCACTCCCGCGGAGATAATCCCGACAGAAACGCCCACACCGACTGCCACGGATACCCCCACGCCAACACCCACGCCAACCCCCACAGATACACCCACACCAACTCCCACGGATACCCCTACACCGACTCCAACCAATACCCCCGTTTGCATTTTGACATCGGGCAGTATCTCTTTATCCGGTAAAAACCTTGAAACAACCATTACCAATAATGGAGGCACCGTGGTCACGATTACCGGCATCAGCGTTAACTGGCCGGATACGCCCATATCTCAATCGATCAGCACGATTACATTCAACGGGGCAACCATCATAAATTCGAGCGACCCCCTGCCGCCCAGCGACTATCCATCCGAAAAGAACTGGACGGGCACACAAAGCGACCGCGAATTGGCTGTTGCCGAATCCAAATTACTGATATTGTTATTCACGGAAGACCTGCAATCCAGCGGATACAGCATTACCGTCACTTTTGACAATGGCTGTACGTTAAGCGAAAGCAATTAGGCGGTCAGTACTTTCATGCATTGGAACCTGTAAATTTATGTGCTCTTTCGGGGCTGGGCCCCCGAAAGAGCACATTTGCCAATCAATAAAATACCACCGTGTAATCCACAAATCTCTCCCCATCGTAATTAAATTTGGCCGAGAAAAAATTTTCCTGTTCCAACCAGGGGAGAAATATCGGGTCGCTGTCCCAAAGTGGGAGTCCAAGAATTTCGTCGTCGGGAATCCACGCCAGCCCGCCTTCGGCGGCATCCTGCGTTAATTCGCCTGAGAAGTCATTTACGGTGTAGACGAAGACGTACCAGTTGTTGCCCTTGAAATTGGTGAAAGTCAGCAGTCCATGAAACTGTGGAGCGTGGATCGTCAGTCCCGATTCCTCGCGCACCTCGCGGATGACGCAATCCTCGGGTGATTCGCCCGCTTCGAACTTGCCGCCCAGTCCGTTCCACTTGCCCGCGTGGATGTCGTCGGGGCGCTTATTGCGGTGGATCATCAACGTGCGGTCGTTTTGTTTGACGTAACACAGGGTGGCTAGAATCATGTCAGGACGCAATCCCCAACCACAGTTGATACAAGCCAAAGACAAACAGTGCCAGTATGGAAATACCCAACATCACGCGGCTGAACTTCGTCCCGAATTTCGATGCCAGTCCAAAGATGACAATGAGCGCCGCGAGACTGCCGACCATGGTAAGGTAAAACCCCGCCAGAAAGCCGATGCCGTTGACGGGTGTTTCGCGCCAGCCTTTGATCAAAATGGGTCCCGTGACCAGCGTCCAGTAAATGTAGGGGCCGGGACTCAAGGCAATTGTCAGCACAGCTTTGAAGAGATTCTGCCCACCTGTGGAGCCTGGTTGATAAGCTTGAGGCTCGAAATCCCGCCAGGACTTAAATGCGCCGTAGGCAAGGTACAAAACGAACAGACCGCCCACGATGTAAAGAAACCTATTCAACCATGCAGGAACCTGACTCAAGACCAGCAGGCACAGGGCGATAATGGGACCGTCACTGAGGAGCGGGGCAATCGCGGCAGGCAGGGTTCGCTTCCAGCTGCGGGTGACGGATTGGGAGATGAGGTAAGTTTGCAATGGGCCCGGTTGCGACGCGGCAGCAAGTCCATAGCCGACGCCTTGAAGCAGGTAGAGCCACATGGTCAGCTCTCGAAGGTGAACTTGGTCGGGTTCTCGAAGAACACCGTCCATGCGAGGCATTGGCGCGGAGTGAAGACGTACAAGCCGCCCTCGTCCCATTGGTCTGGTTTTGGCGCATATCCCTGTGATTCATATTTGACGCGATAGGCTTCCGCCAATCTTTGAGCGAGTTCAGGTTCGGGCTTGGATGCGGCTTGTGAAGTCCCGTCCAGTATGATCGCCTCACTGCCGCTTTCGAGGTGCAGACTCACATTTGGGTTCTGTTCCAAATTGCGGGCGTGACGTGTTTCGGGACTGCCGTCGTAATAAAACTTGCCATCCATGAACACACCCCAGCGCGGAATCACATGCGGCACGCCGTTGGGTCTCACGGTGCATAACCAGTAATTCATCGAATCGGTTAATCTCTTTTCGACATACTCCCAGGGCACTTCGGATGTGGGATTGTCCACATAGCCCTTGGGAAATTTGGGACGGGAAATTTTTGGAGTCATCGTTTACTCTCCTTGATAAAACGCGTTGAGCGCAGTCGAAACGCAGGAATTCAACGTCCTTCGACTACGCTCAGGACGGAGTAATTTATTTTCCCAATGCCTTCTTCACAGCCGCGTACACGTCCACCACACCGTAGCCATAGGCATTGTTCGGCATATCGCCGCTGAAACATCCCAGCGATGTGTCGCCCTCGTAGGGCTTGGCTGTTTTGATAATGAGTTGTTCGGTGGCATCGATATCGCCAATCAGCTCAGGTTGTGCCGACCAAAGCAACGCCACCACGCCCACCACATGCGGACCCGCCATCGATGTGCCGCTGAATTGGGCGTATGTCCCTTCGGGCGTGGCAGAAAGAATGTTAACACCGGGCGCGACGATATCTGGTTTGATTCTGCCGGAGCCGTCGGAGGTGACAGGTCCGCGGCTGCTGAAATCTCCCATGTTCCCAAACTGGTCAATTGCGCCGACGGCGAACACCGAATCATACAACGGAAGCGGCATGGCAACCGTCTCGCACAATGGTCCATCGTTGCCCGTGCCGACTACGACAAAGATGCCAGCATCCCGCAGATTGTTTGCGGCGGGCAAAAGCGCGTTGGGGTCGCAGCCTTCGATGGTGGGACATCCCCACGAGTTGTTCAACACATGCGCGGCTTTGGTTGGGTCTCCATCTTTGAGCGGATCGCCGCCCTGCGGAAATGGTGCAAGCATGAACTGCATGCAACTCAGGTAAAAGGCGGGGTTCGCAAGGTTGCGCTCCAAATTCACACAACCCATCCACTGCGCTTCGGGAGCAACGCCGATTCCATCCGTGCCGAGGATCGTCCCCAAGGTATGCGTGCCGTGACCATGTTCATCGTTGGGCGAGGTCGTGCGCTCCCACGGATCGAACCAGTTGTAATCGTCGCTTGAGTTGTAGCCGCGGTATTGTTTTGCAATTGCAGGATGATTCCCGTCCGCGCCCGAGTCGGATTGCCCGACCACGATGCCTGCACCGCGCACGCCGAACTCATTCCACACCTTGTCCGCGCCGATCATCGAGATGTTCCACTGCACCTCGTCTTCGACTTGAGTCAAAGGCCCGGGCTGGGGCGAAGCGTCAGGAACAGCACGCAGCCTTGGGCTTGGCAAAACGCGGTCCACTTCGGGACGGCTCAGAAGATAAAGCCGCACCAAAGTCCCGCCGCGTACCTCCATCGCATTTTCCAAATAATAAGGTGTGTACTCGATTCCAACTTTGTCGAAGAAGTTTCGCAAATCCGCCTGCGTGGTGTTCGCGTGCGCGGTCAACCTTTCGTAGGCGGCGGTCAACCGCTCATCGCGGTCTTTGATTTTTGCCACGTCGGAGATGTCGAGTTGGTCCTTCATGACGACGAAGAGACGGTCGCCATAATTTCCGGGATTGCCAAAGAGAAAGAATGCAGCGATCACGGCAACCCACACGACTCCCGCGCCAATCCAGTTGGCCTTTGACCATGTTTCCTTCGGCATCTTTGGGGTGGGGTTTTTGTTTCCAAGAAAGATGAACAGTGTGAGAAGGCTTATAACCAGCCCGATGCCGAGGGTTATGGCGGAGGCTTTAACCGCAATCAAACCGATATCACCGAGGACATAGGTCAACTCGGTGGGATCGAACAGCGTCAGCGCCGCAAACACCAGCGTGGATATGATCGCCCATGCTGCAGACTTCGACGGCATGGCGGCGGAGATTGCAAAAGCGAAGGGGGGGAGAATCCCAAGCAGAATCAACTGCGAACCGTCGTAGCCCAGGGCAGAGCCAAGCAGGGCAAGCGCCGCGCCAATACCCACGCCGTCAAGAAATTTATTTTCGGTGGTGTCTTTCATCAGAACAGCGGCGAGAAGTCCAAATGCAAGACTTGCCAGTAAACTCAGGAAGGCGTCACCAACCGAGCCGAAAGAGCCGTACACTGCAAACGGAATAATGCCAATCCCAGCGATGCGTAGTCCATACGGGAGCGTTGCCCATTTCCAAGTGTTTTCACTTTTGCGAATCCAGAGGACAATCAGCGCGGTGACCAGTGCAATCACAAATTGCAGGATCGAACCCAACTGGTCGTTATTCGGACCAAGTAATTTCAACAGGAGGGCGGGAAAGGCCATGAGCGAAGCAATCAGCAAACCTGAGTAGACAGGCTTGAAACGCTCGTCCTTTGTGAAATACCAAAGCCCTGCGGTGAAAGCAGTCATCACCACGGCTTGAATTGCCAGCCCGATGAGTCCCGACCATTCCATTTGTTTTACACTCAAGGACATGATCGCGCTCTGCTCCATTGTCCAGACGGTGAAGTGATAGATCAACAGGCACAACGGCATGGGAAGAATCAGCAGTACGAATGCCCATCTTGCGCCTGTGGAACGATTTTGTGGTTGAGGAATTACTTCGTTTGTCATTTGGTCTCCTGTGTAAAGGTAACCGGTCATTCGTAATCGGTAATTTTACGCGCTCGAATGACTTTGGTGCATGGAAGGCTAGACAAAAGAGGCGTGAGAAAGTAACTTTGGGTTTATGCCTAAACGTACAAAGTCATCCTCACGCCCAAAGACATTATATCGTGTCAAGAACTGGTCCGAATATGAGAAATCCCTG
>JAUQXA010000006.1 GCA_030834895.1 Anaerolineales bacterium | reverse complement strand
AATCATGAACCGTTCCTCCAGGTTGAGCATCTTCCTCTCCGATGCACTGCCAGACTCACCACGCCTGTAAAGTGCATCGCAGCTTACTCCCTGGGGATTTTTCAACCGATCATTTTGGGGAATTTATCTCCGATCATGACAGTTCTCCAAAACCAGCAACATTCAATAGCCCTCAAGAAGCGCTCGGTGCAGGACTTGTCGTTCTGGGTAATGTGCTTAGAACTGGCGCGGCCTTGTTGAGTCAAAATGGTACAACGGGCTTAGGTAGCCGACTCGCATTGGCGATAGGTTCTCAAGCTTCGCATGTCGGCTCTCGGATGCTTCAAGACCAAGGTGCTAACTTTGGGCTTCCTCTTCCTGGCTTGTTCTTTACATATCATGACGGACAGGTCGAACAGGCACCTTTGCTTTCTGCTCAACCTCCATCGGTAGAATTTTTCGAGCAAACAATGCCTATAATCCCAACACAGGGTGATGATACACCTCCTCGTATAGATAGTTTTGGAAATCCTTGCCGACCTGGAGTGATCACTTATAACCAACGAGATAGCTCTGGCGTTCCATTATGCGCGGACTTTAGTCGTCAAGGAGATGCTCAGCGATCTTCCTGGGCATATGAAAGTCTATTTGATCTTTCACAACGCCTTGGGTATGTGCCGAGTTATGAGCAAATTTTTGCGGCAACCTGGATTCAGGAGGCAAGTCTAACATGGCAACTTCCCGCATTTACAACTATTGATGGTACACCACGGGAGTGGAACCGTAATGAGAGATGGGAAAACGGGCGATTGCTTTTTGGAGAAGCTCTCAGCAATCAAATGGGGGCTTATGTTGCTGAAATGATGCGAGCCTACGGCGACACATCAATAAGTACGGTTTCTGCGGCGGAACTCATGGTGACACTTCGTGAATACGCAATGTGGATCAATATGAATCCTGATGTTGTTCAAGGGGCAATGGATCGTACTTTTGGGAGTGGTGAAGAAGCAATACAAGCTCACAGATATGCAGAATTAGCATTAGGTTTATGGCAAGAGTGGGTGCAAACAGGGCTGCCTGCCAATACCCCCTATTTTTATGGTGATCCTTATTGGAATGAAGGACAGTTAATCGGGGAAATAATCAATCCTGCGGCGGAAGGGTTTGACAGGTTTCAACCCTAAGTCAATGACCTGCATATAAAGATTTGAAGTTCTGCGTCGGCTCAGGTTTCATGGAGCGAATGAGGCATGATGATTTTACTGATGTTGATTGTCTCTCTGCTGCAAGCCCATGTGATTCAACAACCGAATCTAGCGAGCGCAGTCCAGCAGCTTTGTCCGTCTGGAGCATCCGTTTCTGACTATCAGTGGCAAGAAGATGAAGCCTTCATTCTTGACATGATTGCTTCCCCAACTGCATACGAGCCGCTTCAAATTACGACAGAAGGCATACGCCAATTTGATCTCGGTTTGACAACTCTCCCTGCTACCGTGAGTGGGGGGCCAATTTCTCCAAATAACCGGTACATTATGCTGAGTTCGGATGCTATCTCAGGTGACGAGGCATACATTTATGACCTGGTTGAGCAAACCGTGGTCCGAAGTTTCAACTTTCCTCCTAATTGGATTAGCTGGTCAGGTTGGACATCGTCCGACCGTTTCGCCTATCTGACTTATTCAGAAACTGTGGGCCAGTTGCAGATTAAGGTCATGAATATCGAGGGCCGCGAAGAAAGGGTCTTCTCACTAGACTTTTTGGGTTTCAGTTCGGAAGTCGTGAGAGCGATTGCCGACAACTCCTCTGATGACGTATTCGTGTGGTCTTCCATCAATCAGAGAAGTGATGTGTTTCTTTATGTTTTCGATGCTCATAGCGAATCGCAAACCCGGCTGATCCTGGTCAACATGGACAGTCAACGTGTTATTTATGATTCAGCATTGGTGACTGGTTCCATCATTGCTCCGCCCGGATTGGAGATTTTCGAGGAGTCTGGACGTATTCCATTCTGGGCGACAAACGGAACGGGTGTGATCCTCGCGATGGCGGATCATCATCTGTATTTGCTGGGCGTGGATGGACAAATCACGCTATTGGCAGAAGTTGCTGGCACAGCTCATTATGGAACGATCTCATTTGATGGTCGCTATGTGGCGTATTTTGAGATTGCCCCGTATCCGGAACGTCGCTATGAGTTGATCGTCGTCGATCTTGAGAACGGTGGACGGTTTCGGCTTGAGGGGTTCTCAACTCCCATACTTTGGTCTCGCGAGGGGCACAAGCTGGCGTTCGCTCGAGGTCTACGGGGCGTTGCGATTGATATAGTCGATATCGATCTTTGTATGTTGGGGCAAGTGCGAGAACCGTTCGGTCGATATAACCCCACTTACTTGAATGCATGGTTCAATCGAGTGCCGAATTCAGATCTTTAGCACTTATTGCTTGAGAGTGATATATGTCGTTATAAGCAGTAATAGTTGCACATCCTTTCTCTCACAATGGTATGGCAAGAACTCAAGCGCCTACTCTGAGGTACTCGGCTTCTGGAAGAAGCTTTCTAAGTTGGCATTTTGAAATACGAGATCAGTTGCACATTTGGATTCTCACGATACACTGTGTATGTACAGATAAAGAATCTGAATTCGGAGGGCGTAAGGTGAGTGGGAAAGCAAGAGTGCTACAGGAATCCGACTGGTCGGAAATCCCGAACCCGAAGGACAATCCAGAGTGGGCACACGAACAACTCCCTTTGCCAGAGTCCAAAGAGGCAATTAGCTTGCGTCTGGATAAAGATATCATCCGGTATTTCAAACGCACTGGTAAGGGCTATCAGACTCGCATGAATGCGGTCTTGCGGGCATACATGGAGGCGCATCAAGGAAGTTAAAAAGCTTGTCGGGTATCCGTGATACCTGGCATAAAAAGACAAACACCCGCGGCCTCGGAAACTGTCGGGTGTTCGTCACATTCGTACCCGCGTGAGCGGGCAGTTATGTTGGGGCATAGTAGCACCCCTTTGTTCATAGGAATTGTACCACAATTCCTGCGAAGGCAAGTAGTTTTTACCCCTCATTAACATAACGCCCATGCCCGCTTGCGCCCAACTGTAAGGGCGTGAGTTATGGGCATGGATGCCCTTCTGGGCCATTTGACCCAGAAACCATCAATCACAAACACATCATCAGCTCAGGATTTTGATCGTCTCTGGGAGCGCTGGGAAGGCGATCCAGAGGGACGGGCGAGTGCTGCTTCCAGATGGTGTCTGGAACAAGCGCCCTGGATGGCCGACGTCGTTGAAGCTCGCGTCCTGGCTGAGACACCAGAGTGTCCACGGCGCCACATAGCGGTCGCCCGATTGGCGCTTGCGCGGGGAGCAGCTGCTGATCCCACCTGGCGGCCAAAAGTTGCGCAGCTAGAACCCCAGCGGCTTACGCGACCGCCTGCCCCGCAAGAACGGCTGTCTGAGACCATAGAAGCGTTCTACGAGCGCATTTATCGCGTTCCCCTCCAGATTATCGACGAGCGCCAGAAACGCCCCTTACACGCGCTTATAGAGAGCCAGGAAGGGTGTTTGCGCGTCGATCCGGAACTGGGTCGGCTGGCGATTGTTTTGCATGAAGTGGCGCCGCTTCGCTTATGGGTTGTAGGGCGCGAGCTTGTGCGCACGACGAATCCGTCGGGGAAGGTGAGTCGCCAGGATCTGCGCCAGGCGCTTGAGCAGTACGGTGTCAAATACACACCCCGTCATATACGCCGGGTGCTCGCTGAAGGGGAGGGCACCTACTGGAATTGTGACGGCGAGCGGGTGTTCTTGCGCAGTTGGGAGCATGTGGCTACCCAGTTGACGCGCAGGGCAACCAAAGACCACGTCGGCGACATTCCCCACAATCGGCCTGGCCGTCAGGACATGCTGGTGCCGGTTGCGGGCAGCCTGGAGCAGTGGGAGGCTGCGTTGTATGCGGCCTGGTTCTCCAATCGCAACTGCCCCACGATTGCCCGCGAGACGCTGGAGAAGCTGTTCGGGCGCGACCAGACAACACTTCGCCGGTGGGAAGCGCAGCGGCTTGAGGGTGTGCTAACGGTGCAGCGCAACTATGCGCAGTGTCCGGACGTGGCACGCTACTATGACCTCATTCCCTCGCATGTGGTGGGATACTGGGCGCTTGTCCGCGAGGGCAAGCGGTCAAAACTGGTGCAGCGGCTGCGCTGGCAGATCGCCAATACCTACCAGGTATCGGGCATTCGCCAGCATGTACACAAAGGCAAGGCCAAGAAGGTTCGCAAGGTGGTCAATCGTACCGCGGATATGCCTGTTGACTCTATGCACGACGGGTGGCACCGACTGTACTTTGATCCCCTGTGGAAGCTTCGCAGCCTGCTGAGGAAGCCGCGCCGCGCCGCCCGGCTGGACATCGATGTCGAGGTGCAGCTGCCGCTTGCCTACGTGTGGCGTGGGGTTGACCGCTATCGCAATGGCGTGTTCGAGGTCAACCTGGATGGGCATCCGTATACCCATGCTGACGAACGGCTCGGCCCGGATCGCAGGCACTACCTGCAACGAATGGTAGTGGAAAGGATTGCGCTCTAGCGGACATTTTTACCCAGCACACCAAGCAAGCAGTAAAGAGTATGCGAAAGGGTGTGGGAGTTGGTTTAGTATTTGAGGCGGGCACGACTATGCGAAATCCAGGTGACGCTGGCGATAACGCGGCAGGCGACGGCCTGTCAGATCCCCCTGCCCTGCCCGGCGTATATGCGGGTGGGCAAGTGCTATACTGTGAACGGTATGCCACGGGAAGAACGACCGGTAAACGAACGGCTTGACCCGGCGCTGGTGGACGCGTTTGCGGGCGTGTTTCTCAATGCCCGGGACTATTACGCCGAACAGCTTGAGGATGGCTCGTATGTCGCGCGGAAGTCATTCATCGCTCAGGCCGACCTGGAGCAGCATCTGCGTGGCCAGCGCACGCTTGGCGCTTATGCGCTGGATAGTCAGAACCAGGCACGCTGGTTGTGTTTCGACGGGGATGAGGACGGCAGCTGGGTACAGTTGAAGACGCTCGCGCTGGCTCTGGCGTCACAAGGACAGCCGACCTACCTGGAACGGTCGCGCCGCGGCGGCCACCTGTGGCTGTTTTTTGACACGCCGCTGCCTGGGCGCCTGGTTCGGCGGTTCGGACGAGGGTTTCTGGGACAGAGCGATCTTAACCTTGTCAAAGAGATCTATCCCCGCCAGGACAAACTGCAAACGGGACCCGGCTCCCTGGTGCGCTTGCCGCTTGGCGTGCATAAGAAATCGATGCGCCGCTATGGCTTCGTCATGCTCGACGAGCAGCCGCTTGCGCCGACTATTCGGGACCAACTGGCGCTGATGGCCACGCCTGAAACCATCGCCGGTGCCTTCGTGCGCCAGTATGTGGCTACCCTTCCAGAAGCACCACCCCCCTATGAACCCAGGCCGCTGCGGGTGCTTTTTGCTGGCGACGGTGAGCAGCTGTCTGACCGGATCAAGCGGGCTGTGTTCGTGCCTGAGTTTGTCTCGCAGTATGTCGATCTGGACGGTCGCGGGCGGGGTTTATGCCCGTTCCATGACGATCACAGAGAGAGCTTTGCGGTCAGCCGAGAACACAATTTCTGGAGCTGCTTTGCTCAATGTGGCGAGAAGCCACACGGCGGCTCCGTTATTCATTTCTGGCAGAAGATGCGCCGTGATGTGTATGGGCTGGATGGCAATTTTGTGCCGACGATCACCGAGCTGGCCCAGATCCTGCGCCTGGAGCATTAGCTCTCCGCTCCTCCAGCCGTCGAGTTGACTCAACTTGGCGGGTCAAGTTGGCGCATCTTCTTGACAGAGTTGGGTCAATTTGAGATAGTGAACTATGTACGCCAAACACTTTGGCTTAGCCGAGCTGCCGTTTCGGATCACCCCCGATCCCCGCTTTCTCTGGTATTCCGACCAACATCAAAATGCAAAAGAGAAAATCGTTTATCACCTGACGCAGAGTGTGGGGCCGATTTACCTGCTGGCCGATATCGGCACGGGCAAAACCACGCTGGCGAAGCGGATTGTCCAGGAGCTGTCGGCCAACACGGGCTACCGCGTGGTGTTTGCTTTCGCGCCGAACCTGAGAACGACCAATGCGTTTTTGCGCTTTGTCATGGAGGAGTTCGAGGTCAAGACCGCCCGCTCGTATGCCAAGTCGCTCAAGAACTTCGAAGAGTTTCTGCTCGAGCAGAAAATGAAGCAGGTCTCGCCGGTGCTGCTGGTGGATGAAGCCCAGAACATGACCCAGGATATGCTGCTTTTGATCCAGCACTTGTTTAACTTCAGCACGGACACCGAGTTTCTCATCCAGCTGGCGCTGTTTGGGCAGCTTGACTTGCAGCCCAAACTCGACCGCCTGCCGTCGTTGAAAAGCCGCCTCAACCTGGCGAAGCTCAAACCGCTGGATATGCAGCAAACCAAGGAGATGATGCAGTTTCGCTGGACGGTCGCCGGTGGCAAGCGGCTGCCGTTTGACGACGGGGCGATTGCCGAGATTTTCAAGATCACGCAAGGTATCCCCCGCTCTATCGTGAAGGTGGCGCATGAGGCGCTGATTCGCGCAGCGGTGGACAATGGGCATCACGTCGATAAAGACATTGTGCTGGCAGCGTGGACAGATTTGGATGCAGAAAAACTCTAATGGGCACTTACGGCAAACTCATGAGTCTCAATCAGGGCGCGCCCCATTCGGACCCTGAAAGCGAAAAGGTTGACACCCCCGCTTCCCTTGCTGTGCCGAAGAGCGACCCAGACAAGAAGCGAGCACAGCGACGTCGTGATACCATGCCACCACGCAACCATGCAACCGTGGTATCACGATACCATGCCACCACCATTGAAGCCATCCGCTCAGCGGTCAAGGACTTTGGCAAGGAAGCGGCCACCCACCGCTTCACGGTTGAGGAGAAGAAGACCATTCGCGATATTGTTTATGCCTACGTGGGGCAAGGCATCCGAACGAACGAAAATGAAGTGACGCGCATCGGCGTCAATTTTCTGATCGAGGACTACCGGACGAATGGTGACAACAGCATTCTGCACAAGGTGCTCAAAGCCTTGAATGGCTGATACCGTGATACCATGCCACCACGCAACCGTGATACCAAGCATGGTGTCGCGGTGCGATTTACCTCTTGAACACGGCCCGAAATTCATGCAATGTGATAGTGCTTATCGGTTTGATATAGCGACCCACCGGTGAGGGAGATCGCCGGCGACCGAGACCGTGACTGACTGACCGTGGATAACTGTTCGCTCTGGCTTTGACCTGGAGCTTAAGCCAGCGGAAGTTGGCCGAAGACACCTCAAGCGAGGCATTGAAGCTGCGCTTCAAAAGTCAAAAAACGAGCGCAGCTCGCTTAGGAGAATCCGAGGGAGGAAGGGAAACGGAGGAGGGAGTACAAATAGTGTTCGGCTCTACGCCCGCAGGGCGTAAAGGGTCGTGAAAACCCATGATCAGTGCGCTGAAATGGGTTTGTAGGGGTGGCATTACCCTTCTCACAACCCTTCCACCAGAGTGGCAATATGAAAACAGAGCTACTTAGGCGTTTCACGACCGCCTAAGTAAGTGGTTCTTCTCATGGAGGGTATCCCGAACGGCTGGATTTGCCCCATAAATGGGTTCAAATCGGCGCACGTTCGCGAGCCTCCCCCCAATCGGCGAACCACCAGAGATGTCGGGCTGACTCTAGGGCTTCGCTCCTGAGTCTAGCCCGACTGCCCACGCCACCGCCGTTGCGTCGACCCCCTTTCCACGTCCGTGAAAAGGAGACGCTATCGCTTGGGGTCTTGCAACGGTACCCTCGGCTGCCTGCGGCAGCCTTCGGCGGATCGCGGGCAGCGACCGCTTCGCGCCGCTGCCACGCTTGGCATGGGCAGTCGGGCTACCGCCGACATCTCTGGAATCCATAAGGAGGCGCCTGCGGCGCTTTATTTGAAGTCCCGCTTCGCGGGACGGTGCAGAGAAGGAGAGATCTGTAGAACTGGTCGGCTGCCTTTTGAGAAAGCTCTTGTGGGCGCATGTAGTGTGTTCTAAACAGGGGTTGGGGAGAAAAAGGTATCTGGGTATCAGAAGACGTGGGGCGCGCTCTTATGGGGATTTAGAAGCGTTCTTCAATGGTGCCAGGTTTGCCGAGAAACTTGTCGGCACAGATTGTTCCGTACTTTTCAATAAGCTTTTCTCGCTCCATGCGCATGACAATATCTACCGCTTTTTGCCTGCTGGGATTGTTGCCAGCTTTTGCCCTGAGTTCCTTTTCGGCAATTTTGGCTGCTTTCTCGCCGTAGCGTTTGACAATCCAGCGGCGGAAAGAGCGCTTCAGATCGGCGAGAAGCTGGATTGCTTCAAGCTGGTGAGTTTTAATCCAAAGCAACCAGGCCAGGTAGAGTAGAGGCAACAACCATGCGAGGGGAGTGAAGACTCTGATGATGTAGGAGAGGATGGCCATCTATGTGCAGAGTAGCACGTAAATTGCAGTTCAGCAATAGGTATGATAATATTTTAGTGTTTAGTTTGATATGTGGTCTTGGCGGGTGAGGAAGGTGGGGCAGATCAAGCCTTCCTCAGAATGTACCGAAGTGCTAGATACGGGACTAGAACCTTTCGGAATTTCGACGTGAACGCCATTTATCGAGACGGTGTAGCATATTATCTACAAGTCGTTCGACAGGTTTTTCAACCAGCGCTGCGAGCAGCCACTCAACTGCTCGTACGTAAACCGGTTTTGGTTTCGGCCTACGCACGCCGAGAGCGATGGACAGCCGATCTTGCATGTCGGCCAATTCGGATTGAGTCCTTCGCACATCGCTCAGGAGGCGAAGGACATCCTTTTCATACGAAGTCATGTTTTCTTCACCTCCTTTCCATGATTCGTTACCCCTAGCAGTGGGTTTACCGGTTAGAGGTATACCCGGACAGAATATGATGCCCACCTTCATCATTTCCCAGTGTATATAGTTTTTTCACTTTGGGATCATCGACTTTGCGCGAAAGAGCTTTTTACACCCTTGAGAATTGTTTTGCGTGATTTGATGGGGAACTTTTGTCGCTTATGGGGTGTTACAATGAGTTTTGTTTATGCTTCTATACAAGTCTAATTGTTTGACGAAGGATAAAAATGTTACAATACTAAGACTAAACATAGAACACCCAGCCGCTTGCCAGCGGTTTTATCGTCTATCGGGCAGATTGTATGTATAAGCAAAGGGTATCTACTCGTCGCGACGGCTCTCAGCCTCATATTGCTGAAGATGTACATCGATTAATCGTTATGAGAGGAGAGAGAAGAAACGGACAACCAGCTAAGGAGAATATGGAGAATGCCCCCCGCTCTCTTGAGATGTTGGGGGACGATGAGTTGTTGTCGCGGCTATTGGATATGCTTCGAGAAGTTAATCGAAGAGAGATAGATGTGTCGCCTCTGAAGCCGCTTCTGTTGTCTACGGCAGCGCCTCGTTGGGATTGGGTGGAGACTGAAACGGTTGATCCCAGACAGATCGAGTCGGCATTTGATCATCTTATTCAGCATCAAATTGAACAGACTGAGGGTAGGAAAGGCAGAAAGCCATCCGGTCACGTTGAACGGCTCTATTCGGTTATTCAAGGTCGCGAGAACGAAGAAATACCTATTGATGATTTTGCTTGTTTGCATGCTGAATATTCGTCAAATCCTGCCAAAGCGCGAATCTGGGCATCAAACTCTCTTCGCAAATTGAACATTATGTTTCGTGAGATCGGTGAACCTGTCTCAATTCAATCCACTTCTCCCTTTGCCGTAGGGCTTGGCGTTACCCTCTATCGATTGCGTGCCTTGTCAGCTGACTCCGCTCTAGCCTCTAAGTAACAACATTCATACCGTTACTCGAAGTGAAATTCGATATAATCTATTTGGGGTGAAAGCATTCACTATGTGAGGTTGTCATGTATAACCGTAAGAACAGTGAATCCGGATCGAGCTTCTCGTTCGCCGACCGGCAGGAAGTCTGGGAGGTCATTCGCGAAGAAGATGAGTTGCTCAATCGCTCCAATGACGAGGAGAACTTCACCCTCCTTGGAGCGCTGGCGGGGAACTGGGACATCAGGCAGTTCATCAGCGTAGCACGGTATCACGGCAAGAGCTGGCGGTTTCTCTCAGCTCTGGCAGACAAAAGCCTGCAGCTTCAAGGCTACGCCATGCTTGATTTCATGGCTGATGCCATGGGGCGCGATCTGGCTCTTCAAGTTTATGAGAAGGCCCGGACTACCTTTGCACGGGCCGAGCGTATGAAAAAAAACCTCGACGATAGGTACGGCACCAACGAGTTGCTGGAGCAGATTTTCGCCGAGATGTGCGATGACTTCGTCGAATGGACGGCGGAGTCGCGTCAGCGGTACTGGCGGCGTATTGGTCCCCTGACTCAGTAAGAGAGGTTTGCGATGCGGATCATAGCGGATGCTCTGGGGCGCGATCTGGCTCTTCAAGTTTATGAGAAGGCCCGGACTACCTTTGCACGGGCAGAGTACGAAAAAGAGAAATTCTATGAGGCGTATGGCACTGACAAGCCACTGGAGCAGAAGTACGCCAAGATGTGCGAGGATTTTATTGAGCGGGCGCAGGAGACGCGCCTGCGCTACTGGCGGCGTACTGGTCGTCTGAGTAAGTGAGGTTGGAATGCGGGTCATATTCGGTAAACGGGCAAAAAGCCCGATTGACAAACGCGAAGCCGAAGCCTGGGGCCAGGCAATAGCCACATACACCGAACGCGGGCGCGACGAGTTCAACCGCCGCCTCGACGAAGTCGTGCAAGGGCGGGACCGGAGTAACCCTTATCTGGCTCAGATCGAGGCAGACATGCGGCGAGATGCCGATATGGTTCCTGGGTATTTTCAAGCCCTTTATCAGCGGCGCGTTAAGCGGCTATCCAGGACGTACCGCAGAACGCAACCCAATATGGTGGTCATGGGCGTAGCACACAGGGTGTACCGGCGCCTTCTGCCACCATACACACACCGATAGCTGCTTCTGCTGAACCGACCCATTGGGGAGGTTTATTATGGGCAAGTTTCGTGTGATAAGCGTGCTGCTTTATGCCATTTTCTTCCTCACCGGTGGGTTTTGGTTCGTCCTTTTGTTCGTGCCCCTTTACTACCTTTCGAGGTGGTGGGACAAGAATCCAGAGCAGACATTGCAGGTGGTGATACTTCTGGGTTTGGCTCTGACCAACCCCTCATAGGGTGCTGCGGCTTTTGTATGTGATCCCTTAGTGTGGTTCAGGGACGAATACAATGGACGATGATGGGTTTGCTGGAGTAATTGCTATTGTAGTTGTGATCGCGCTTCTGGTTTGTGGCGGATTTGTCATCTGGATCATCTACAAGCTGGCGGAATGGTGCTTTGAACACCCCAAAGAGGCGCAGCAGATATTCGTGGTTACGCTGTTGATCGTGACCTCTCCAGTGTGGGTGCCGCCGGTTGCTCTGGCGAGGCTTGCGCTCTTCTTTGTCCGCGACATTGTGATCATGGAGTGGGAACGCATAAACATTGATCCGCGGGACATGGTGGCAGTGTGGCTGTCCATTGTCCCGCTTGCGGCGCTGTTTGTGTGGCTACTGTGCTTGGGAGGGTTGAATCAGTTTCTTTTGACCAGCCATTCCGCGCGCGACTACGTCGCCTTGTACGACTTGTTGACGGTGGCGTTGCTGCTGGGAACATACTTCCATTTCTACTTCAACCGACCGCTCAAACACTTCAATACGCCCATCTTTATCGCGGCAGAGGAGTACATGCTCTTTTCTACGCGTATCGATCTAGAACTGAAAAAAGCAAACCTTCGGTTTTGGTGGGCAATGCAAACGGCAAGCATCCGGCATTTGTTGACGCGAGGTAGCGGAGGGGACGATGCGCTCTCGTGATGACTCCGGCGACGTCGCCGCCGCTATCGTCATGTTGGTAGTGTTGGTGCTGACAGTGCTTATCATCGTGTTTCTGAAGGCAATTGGTGTCTTGCAAAATGGCGACGATGATGAGCAGGAGGAGGAGCCACCTGCCCCAACGCGCATGTTTGGCGCGCCGGCAGATGCGCGCTGGCTTGCCGCCTACGACTACTGGCTCTATCACTTGGAGCGCAATACAGGCATTGACTTTGTGGCCTCGCCGTCACGCATGGTGATGGGCGCGGTCATTGTTTCTGTGATTCCTGCCGTGATGGTCGGGCTGCCGCTCGATGTCATTGATCCAGGTGCTGGGATGCCCTGGACGCTTGCGCTCGGAGGTGTCGCGCTTGTGGTTGGGTTTATCACAGGCACGAAACTCTCGCGGCCAGTTGAGACGTGGTTTGGCTCAGGTGCCGCGGGCGGAAGCAGCCCTGTGGAGCGCGAGGATGTCATTGTGATCGGAGAGGAGCAGTAAATGGTTGCCGTTCTTCCTATCAGCTTACTTTTGCAACACCTCTGGGTTGTCGGAGGGAGTGGAACCGGAAAGACCTCGGCGGCAAGGGGCTGGTTAATGCAACTCATAGAAAATGGATATGGGTGCGGAATCATAGACCCACACGGGGACTTGTATCAAGACGTGTTCACGGGCGCTGCTGGTATGAATCGCCGAGTGCGTGAACGGATAGTTTTGTTCGATCCCCTTCACCCAACCCACTCCGTTGGACTTAATCCACTTGAACTCCTACCTGGCGATGTGCCTGCTCGCAAAGCCGACTTCTTGGCTAACGTGGTGAGTAAAATTTTTGGCGCTGACCCGGCTTCTACACCGCGTATGCAGCAGATGCTCCGACACACATTTTGGCTGCTTATGATCAGCAAGCGCACCTTGTTGGAGTTTCCGTTTGTCCTGAATAACCAAGCTTATCGGGAGGCATTGCTTGCGTGCGTGCCACCATCAGAGCAGCTTTTACTGGATTTCTGGCTTTATGAGTTTCCCGCTGACAATCCGCGCTTAGTTCACGAGTGGACACAATCCAGTCTCAACAAGATCCGCCCGTTTGTGAGTGACCCAGCAATGCAGCTGATTTTCGGGCAACAGCGTAGCACTATCAATTTTCGTCAAATCATGGACGAAGGCTTGGTGCTTTTAGTGAACTTGCATAAGGGCAAATTGGGAGATAACACAGCGCATCTTCTGGGCGCGTTTATTCTGGCTCAGATCCAGCTTGCAGCCTTGAGTCGGGAGGAAATCCCGCAAGATGAGCGGCGTCAGTGGACGTTGTTTGTTGATGAATTCCAGAATGTCCTTACTGACGATGTAGAGGAGATATTGACAGAGACCCGCAAGTATGGATTGGCGCTCATGATAGCGAACCAATACTATGAACAGCTTGATGCCCATCCCAAGCTCCAGGCAGCGGTACTCAATAGCGTGCGCAATTGGGCTGTCTTCCGTTTGGGAGCAAAGGACTCTGAGCTTTTTGGGCGCGATTTGTTTAATCCCAGCTTGGATATGGTGAAGGACGTGCGAACTCGCTACACCTCAATGGGTACGGAAGAGGATATTGTTTGGCGACCGCTGGGCGAAATCGAGGAGATGATGTGGCGGCAGGTGAAGAACCTCGCAGATCGTGAGTTTTGGTTTCTGACTAAAGGCAAGTCCCAGGCGGCGATAAAACTTCGGACACGGACGCTGAAAAAAGAGGTATTACGCCCACGTCATGTAGCCCAACTTGAGGAGCTATCCGCGCTGAATTTGTCTAATGCCACGCCTCATGATCAGGTGTGGGCGGAGATTGCAAGGCGATATCCTGATGCTCCTGACTCAAATCCTGATCGATCTGACGAGGGCCCTGATATTCCCACTGTTGAGTGGGAGGATAAAACCTAGGCGGACTTTACCTTTTCTTAATTTTTCCTTATCCTGTTACTATGTCAAAGTTAAGCAAGGTCCCCCCTCCAATGCGTTTAACAGACGATGACCTTCAAATCTTAGAAGCCATTCACGCCTATGATGGAATGCTGGGGGCGAAGCAGATTATGCGGCTCACTTCGCGTAGTTGGCACGCCATCCGCAAGCGATTGAGCAAGTTGTACCAGAATGGCTATATCGCGCGTCCAGACCGTCACCAGCGAGCTGCATTGCCGGACATGGTGTACTGGCTGGCTCCACGAGGCGCTGAGCAAGTGGCGGGATTGAGTGGGAAGGACTTGAGTGAGTTTCGCTGGCGAAAACAGCTCCGCTTGAGCATGGTTGCACATGACCTGGCGGTCAATGATTTCAGGATTACCGTTTTTTTGACTTGCAAGGATAATCCATACCTTGAGCTTGCCGAATGGGTGTCAAGCGGAGAGTTTTGGGCATATCCTGACCAAGTAGACTATCGTGATATCAGCGGCAAAGCTGTACACCGAAAAGTCAGGCCAGATGGCTATTTTCTGCTTCGCTTCTGGAGTGAGCCGCATGGGCTGTGGGGGCGCAAGCGCTTTCTATTGGAACTTGATCGATCCACAGAGGACAATCCACGCTTTGCGCGAGAAAAGGTTAGGCCAGGTATTGCTTACTTACAGAGTACAGCTTATGAGAAGCGCTTTGGCAACAAAGGCGGGTGCTGGCTGATTGTGACCACCGGTGAGCGCAGAATGCTCAACATGAAGCGCCAAACCGAGAGCACAGTAGAGAAAGACCAGCATGCCGCCAATTTCTATTTCACCACCCTCGACCAGGTGAGCGAGGAAACTGTGTTGACTGCGCCTATCTGGCTGCCAGGTGGCTCTGACCAATCCATCTCTTTGCTTTGATGACTTGAAACGCAGTGCCCATTTCTTGTAGCCTGAGGGACACATGCTGTCCCTGCCATTTCTGAATCCCCCCACCCCAAGTCTTGTATTGGGTCGGCGCGGCCACTCCATCCTTGCGCCGCTTTATCGAGTACCCTATCCTTCCCTTCGAGCACACGTGCATGTCATTGGCCGCTCTGGCAAAGGCAAAAGCAAGGCACTCGAGCAGATTGTGTATCAGCACATTGCAGCTGGCATGGGCTGTGGCTTGATTGATCCGCACTCGGTGCTGATTGATGACCTGCTGCGGCATTTGTTGACGCGAGGCGTTTTGCAGTCCGAGCAAGTGCGCAGCCGCATTATCTACATTGACCCCAGCCGAACAGACTACATCATTCCCTTCAACGTGCTGGCAACCGAGGATGAGCCGTACAAAGTCGTGGCTTCAGTACTTGAGGCTTTTCGGCGAACATTTCCAACGCTTCGCGAAGCTCCCCACTTTGAAAACGTCATGACCCATGCACTTCTGGTGCTGGTGAAGACCAAGAAGACGCTCATGGATTTAACGCGCCTGCTGGTCGATCACGAATATCGTGAGGTACTTCTGGCTGATGCTGGCGAGCCAGAGTTGACTTCGTTTTTCCATGATCGCTATGACCAGTGGGGACGCGAAGCGCCTGTCATGCGCGAGAGCACCCTGAACAAGGTCACGGCATTTTCGATCAATCCATACCTGAAGTTAATGCTTGGGCAGCGGGAAAATCGGCTCGATTTACGCAAGATCATGGATGAGGGCAAGATCCTGCTTTTGAGCCTCGGCAACCTGGACACCGAGACCAACCGCTTGCTGGGCTCGCTTGTGATGACCAGCTTTGAGCTGGCAATGCGGCGGCGCAAGCAAACAGAGCTTTGGCCGCTGACGATTGATGAGTTTGCGCAGTACATGGCAAATGAAGGGTCTGTGACCACCCTGGCGCATATTCTGTCTGAGGCGCGCAAGTTCGGCCTTGGGCTTTGTATTTCTCACCAGACGCTGTCGCAGCTGACACCGCGCATGATTGGCGCCCTGGGTAATACCGATACTCGACTTATTTTTGGCGTTGACCGCTATGACGCCGAGTACCTGGCAAAGATTATCGGGCGCGTGGATGCAGAAGCTGTGAAGCGCGAGGCCAAAACAGAGACTCAGTATGAGCTGTTTTCGCCCACCGGCGAGCAGTGGGAGCAGTGGTATAACGCCCTGCGCTTCCAGCCTCCCAGGCAGGCAATGGTCAGCTCACAAGACCGAGCAGCAGTGAGCATCATCACCCTGCCCATTCCCAGTTACACCGCAGGGGATGAAGAGGTAGAGCATATACGTCGAGAGAGCTTGCAGCGTTGGGGCATATCGCTTGAGCAGGCAAAGCAGGCTTTTGACCACCCGCCACAAGCGCTCATTCCTGCTGGAGAGCTGGAGAGCTAAGCAGGTTTCATTTTGCTGAGCGCCGCCTGCACCAACTGGTGTGCCTTTTCGTTGCCTTCGATGCCAGCGTGTCCCTCTACCCATTCCCATGCGATTTTATGTGGCGCAGCGGCTTCGTCGAGTTCAGCCCACATGTCGAGGTTCTTGTGGCGCTTTTTCTTGCCGAGCATGGTTTCGACGAGGTATTCGCTGTCACTGAACACTGTGACAGTGTGCGGGCCATCGAGAAAGCGCAAAGCTTCAATGGCGGCGCGTATTTCCATTTTGTTGCTCGTAGTTGTGCCCGGCTCCGTGCCACTGATGGTTTCCTCGTGATCGCCAATCTTGAGCACTGCGCCCCATGCACCGGGCCCGGGGTTGCCCAGGCAGCCGCCGTCGGTGTGGATCTCCACTGTCTCACCAGACATAGTTTGCCTCTAGATTGCCTGTTTCTGCCGCAGACGATACAGCGCTCTGCGCAACCCACCCACTGCGTTCATGTCCGTGACCGCGACCTTCTTGACGTGGGGATAGGCTTTGCGGTCGAGCACCTTATCCCCGTACCACTTCTTCAAGTGCTTCTCAACTAGAAGCGCCCCACCCCCGATCAGGATAAGGGAGCGAATACCACGCAGCCCATCAAACGCGGCGTCGATGACACTGTTGGCGATCCATTCTGCATAGCGCTCAGAGTGCTTCTGAATCGCGCCTTTGAGGTCAGCGCCATCGAGGGTGAAATCGCCTGTTTGCACGCCCTGCCGGATAACTGCGTCGATGTGCTCAACAGTGAGCAGCTCAAAATCCGATGACAGTGCGCGCACGGCAGCCAACACTGGCTCACGCACGAAGTGGTGAACACCAGACTTTTCCCAGGAAGCGTGCTGCAGCGTTTCTGGGTTGAAGCTTCCGTTGCGAAGCAATGTCGAATCGAGCGTGTAGGCGCCGCTGTCCAGGATGAGGACGTTGCCATTGAGTGCGTCTGTTTCAACTGGATTGCCGTCTTCGTCGAGCACAAAGCAGGCGGCTGCACCAATGCCCTCTGGCAGGATGGTGACATTGCCATACTCAAAGACACGCGGCTGGCTGTCGCCCTTGAGCTTGATGGCGACCTTGCCATGCTTGCGGGTGAAGTTCTTGACGATGACGGGCTTGACATCTAGGTACAGTCCAGGAGGCGCAAACAGGGTCAGGTCAACCGATCCTTCTGCCACACCCATCTTGGCAAGCGCTGTGGCGACCAGGAACTGGTGAAACTCATTGCCGTAACGGTTGATGCCGATGTGCCTCTCGATGCCGCGCACCGCAACCGCAAGCGCCTCATCACCGGTGGCATAGCGATTGGCGCCCCAATCAACCCAGGTGTATTCCATCTCCTGGCCCTTGAGACCCAGAGATTGCCCGCTGACAGGCGCGCGCACCGAGGGTTCGCTGAAGCGGTGCAGCTTGCCATTTGTATCCATCATCACGGCGTTGACCACGCCGTTTCCCGCGTCCACTGACGCAGCGAAGTCAACCATTGCGCTGATACCTTTCGCTCAATCAAACATATCAAGACTTGAGAGGAAGTTTTGCGAGGCTTGCGCCCCACCGTCATTTGTTTGGGTGATGAGTGCCACGTCATCTGACACCCCCAGATATTCGCCGGGGTTTTGTTCTTCTCGCGGCTGCCAATCGAGTGCAGGTGTAGCCAGCTGCTTGGCCGCGAAGGGATACAGAGCAACCAGCGAGTCGAGTTTGCCTTGCTCCAGGTCCGCGACGATGCGCAGGCCATTGCGTACGTAGCGGACGAACAGGCGGTTTTCTTTCAGAAGTGCGATGAAGTCAGCCAGTTCTTTTTCTTCGGGTTTATTCAGATCCAGCCAAAAAACGTGCCGCAGGCGGAAGCGCCGGCCTTTACCTCGCATTTGCGCTATCCTTTTCTATATGGCACTATAAGCTACTGGCTTATAGTGACAACTTACAATATAGCACAATTTTTTGCAGAATCAAAACTAGAACTTACAATCTTGCACTACAATGTAAAATACCTTACAGGAACATACAAGGTAGCGCTAGACTGTAGGGGATTTAGAGAAACAGGGCTACACTTGATAATGCGTAGCGTTTCGAAAGTCAGGTAGAGCTGTGGACGACGAGCAATATACCTCACGACAGGTAGAACAAATCTTTGACCTGTCCCATGAGACGGTGCGAACCTGGGCTGAAGAATTCGCCGAGTATCTCTCCACCGACGCCAACCCAGGCAAGGGCAGGCCACGACGCTTCAGCACAGAGGACATGGAAGTGCTGGCGCTTGTGGCTGCTATGCGCACTACTGGCAGCCGCTTCGAGGATATTCATGCATCATTGAAATCTGGCTCCCGTGGAGATGCGCCGAATCTATCACCGCAGGAAGTCACTGCACTTGCCACCACCACGCGCGAGCGGCAGTTGGGATTACAGATTGAAGTTTTGCAGCGAACGATCTCGGATTTGACCAAACGCGCCGAAGAAGGGGAGTCGGCGCAGCGGGAAAACATAGGGCTTCGAAAAGAGCTGGAGATCAAGACCGAGCTTTTGCAGGACGCTCAAGCACTGCTTGAGAAGATGCGCGAGGAGAACCAAAGGCTGTCGCGCGAAGCAGGGGAGGCCCACGGCAGAGGGATGCTTGAAGCGATGGAGCGGCTTGGCAAACTTGGCAAGGATGGCCGTCCCGATACTCCATAAAAAACACCAATCGAAAAGCACGCTTGGCGCTCTTTTTATGCAGAGGCCGATCAGCTGGTCTCATTGACTTTCTACTGCCGGTTTGCTACGATGCAGATAACTCATATTTTTAGTGATTTATGAGTTGTAAGGAGAACTATGCTCGTGGCAAAGAAAGTCTATACCATCCAGGACAACGGCCAAGTGACCTTGCCGATTGAATTTCGGAAGAAGTATGGCCTGAAGAAAGGAGATGCCGTGGTTTTCAAAGAAACCGAGGACGGCCTGGTTATCAGCCCGCGCGAGGCGCTGGCGATGAAGCTGCTCGATGAAATCGGCGACGCGCTCAAAGAGAAGGGGATTACCCTTGACGAAATGATCGAGAGTGGACGCCAAATTCGAGAGGAGATTTACCAGGAAAAATACGCCCGCAAAAAGCCGAAAAATGAATAGAGTGTTTTTTGATGCCAGCGCATTGTTTGCCGCCGCTTATTCAGAAACCGGGTCCGCACGCGACCTGATCCGCTTAGCCATTCAAAAACGCATACAAGCTGTTATTAGCCCAGAAGTGCTGACTGAAACCGAGCGCAACTTGACAAAGAAAGCACCAGGGAAGCTGGAGGCATTTAAGCAGCTTCTGGCAGTGATCGAGCCTGAGATTGTGCCGAGTCCTACACCAGAAGTCGTCTGGGAGATTGAGCAATATGTGGCTCAAAAAGATGCGCCCATTATCGCGGCGGCCATTGCTGCAAAGCCTGATTATGTTGTGACTTATGACCGAAGAGACCTGCTTGATCCGCCTGAAGTAGCCGAGAAATCTGGCTTGAAGATTGTGACTCCGGATGTGGTTGTCACCGCAGTAGGGGAGGCAGACTCTGAAGGTGGCAACGGCGATGCGGGAGGTGAGTGAGGATGAATGAACTGCTATTGATGTTGGTTGGCGCGTGGATCTTTATCGCGGCCTTCGCTCTCTTTGTAAAGCGCGGGACAAAACGCGAACCGCGCGTGTAAAAGAGTACCCGCTGCCGCCAGCGAAAGATGAGCAACTATGTCTAAGAAATCCAAAGACGAACGAGAGAAGAAACGACGGATCAAGCAGTTTGGCGAAGCTGCCCGCGCCATAGGGCAGGCGGTCGAGCAGAGCGGTTTGAGTGAGGCTGAGATCATGGCACAGCTAGAGGAAGCCAAAGCGCAAGTTTATCGAGAGTATTATGGCCGTACTGGCAACAAATGAGACTTCATCTTGGCTTTGGCTGAGCTTGACGTGAGATCGCCCAGGATGCTATCCTGAGCTATGTCCACACCTTCAGAAAACTTCCCCTATCTTTTTGTCGTTCGCCGAACAATATCCAGCACGCAGACAGCCACTCGAATTGTCCAGACGTCAGGCAAGCCAGGCGAGATTGGACGCATCCTCAAGCCCGAGATTGCAGATCGCCAGCGGCGCATTGCGGAGATCCTGGCTCGGTCGAGTATCAGCAGCTACCGCTGAAGGCCGTTTACAGCGCACTCGTCGGCGTGCTATCCTGAAACGCTTATGTCTGCCGAAGTGATGCTACAGCGCGACATATTTTCAGGCGAGCTGGTGGATACCCGTACAGCCAGCCAGCGCCGCCGTGACGAACAAGCCGATCAACCCCAGCAAATCGAGATGTTTTCCCAGCGCGACCTGGCTCAATACGTGCCGCGCCCGATGATGCCATTGTCGACAGATATGCACTTGGTTCTTGTCCAGGAAGATCCTCGCACAGAAGAGGAGAAGGAGCGCGATAGGGAAGTCGCCGCACGAGCGCTTATGGCTCCTATGTTTGAGGAACGCGAAAGCTCATCGGTTGTACACCTGGCGCCAGAAACTTTGGAATCTGGCGATGAAGATGCTGACGAGGTTGAGGCCGCGAAAGAGCCGATCGTCGATCCAGAAGTGCGGCGCGCAGAGGCACGATCAGAGCTTGAGCTTGTGGTCAAAGACATCAGCCAAACCATCGCTGCGACACCCGAGGTACTGCGGGCGCAGTCGATGTGGCTGGCGCTGGCGACGATTGAGGCACAGACAGCAGGAGTGCCCAAAGAGGAGGTCAAGGAAATCCTGCACCGGCTGGATGCAGCTTCGCCGCCACAGGCTTACTCGGAACTGCCAGTAAAGCGCGTTGAGAATTCCATCCCGCAACCTGTCGTTGTCTTCCAGGCTGAGCATAGCACAGCGCACCTGGCGATGAGCGTTTTCTAACACCTTGAGGCGCATCCGGATTAATTTTCCAGCCTTTTATGCAATCGGGAAGCGGAACTTAACGTGCTTTTGGTTGACCCCCACCACCTGTCTGAAGCACACCGCACCTTCGCGTCAAGGGTTTTCAATGAACGCCCTCGATGCTGAATCGAGGGCGCCCTTGACTGCGCCTCGGCTAGTGTGCTTAGGTCAAGTAAGGAAAGTATGGACTTTCCACAGACAAATTACATTTTGGGGAAGGGGGTGAGAATATGAATTATCAGAGATTGATTTTTGTCGGCAATGTGGCTGCTGATCCCAAGCGCCTGACGTCAAAGAAAGGCGATGTCACCTACACGAGCTTTCGAGTAGGCGTGAGCGAGGGCAAAGAGGGGAGTGTGTTTTTCCCTGTAACTGCCTTTGGCAAGCTTTCAGAGCTGGTTGGCAAGTTTGTGACCAAAGGCAAGCAAGTTTTGGTCGAAGGCCGTGTCACAGTCAGCCAGGAAGGTCGCTTCAGCGTCGTGGCTGACAGGGTGGTGTTTGGTGCATCACCAAAGACCGTTCAGGCTGAACAGCAGCTGAGCGAATAAACAACATAGGTGGTGGTGTCATGATCGGAGATAAATTCCCCAAAATGATCGGTTGAAAAATCCCCAGGGAGTAAGCTGCGATGCACTTTACAGGCGTGGTGAGTCTGGCAGTGCATCGGAGAGGAAGATGCTCAACCTGGAGGAACGGTTCATGATT
>JAUQXA010000059.1 GCA_030834895.1 Anaerolineales bacterium | reverse complement strand
GCTTTGATCAATCTCCGCCTGATGCAACGAGTACGGCAACGCCTCAAGGCTGAACCATAATTCCTGAAACGTAATCAGTCCCTGACTGGTTACGTTTTTTTTATCCCTTTTGCGTAATCAGTCAGGACTGCTCCAACCCTCTTTTGAGAGTTTAATACTAGCCTGCTCGCGAGAGAGGCTAGTATTAAACTTAACTGAAGCATAAGGCAATAGGTACACCCCTAAAACCCTTCCGCCACGTACTCGCCCCACACGCCTCTCAGCGTATTGCAGACTTCGCCGAGGGTGATGTCGTTCTCCACGCACTCGATGAAGAGCGGCATCAGGTTGTCGCTACCTTTGGCGGCTTCGACCAATTTCCCAAGTAACCGATTTACCAAATCCCGATCTCTCGCTTCCCGCAAAGCCTTCAACTTCGCCTTCTGCGCCACCTCGATGGCGGGATCGACGCTCAGGCGTTCGAGGGTCATCTCTTCCTTCACCTGGAATTGATTGACACCCACCACAATCTGTTCCTTCTTTTCGATTGCCTGTTGCGCGGCGTAGGCGGCGTTCTGGATTTCGTTCTGCATGTAGCCGCGTTCGATGGAGGTCAACGCGCCGCCCATCTCGTCGATCCTGGCGATGTATTCGGTTGCCTGTTTTTCGATTTCGTCCGTCAGGCTTTCGATGAGATACGAACCCGCCAGCGGATCGATGGAGTCCGCCACGCCCGATTCGTAGGCGATGACCTGCTGGGTGCGCAGCGCCACGCGGACAGATTTCTCCGTCGGCAGCCAGAGGGCTTCGTCCATACTGTTGGTGTGCAGGGATTGAGTCCCACCGAGGACGGCGGACAGGGCTTGCAAAGTCACACGCACCACGTTGTTTTCGGGTTGTTGTGCTGTCAGAGTGGAGCCAGCCGTCTGTGTGTGGAATCTCAACTGCCACGAGGAAGGCTTCTTCGCCTTGAAGCGTTCGCGCATAATCTTCGCCCACATGCGTCGCGCCGCGCGGAACTTGGCGACTTCTTCGAGCAAATTGTTGTGCGCGTTGAAGAAGAACGAGAGTTGACCCGCGAAGGCGTCCACATCCAAGCCAGCCTTGAGCGCGGCTTCGACGTAGGCAATGCCATCTGCCAGCGTGAACGCCACTTCCTGGACGGCGGTCGACCCCGCCTCGCGGATGTGATAACCCGAAATCGAGATGGTGTTCCAGAACGGCACTTCGGCAGAGCAAAACTGGAAGATGTCGGTGATCAGCCGCATGGACGGCGCGGGCGGGAAGATGTATGTGCCGCGCGCCACGTATTCTTTGAGGATATCGTTCTGGATGGTGCCGCGCAACTGACGCATGTCCGCGCCCTGACGTTTGGCGACGGCGATGTACATCGCCAGCAGCACGCCCGCGGGGGCGTTGATGGTCATCGAAGTGGAAACCTTCTCCAGCGGAATCTGGTCGAAGAGCTGTTCCATATCGCGGATGGACGAAATCGAAACGCCCACCTTACCCACTTCGCCAGCCGCAATCGGGTCGTCGGCATCGTAGCCAATTTGGGTCGGGAGGTCGAAGGCAACGCTCAAGCCTGTCTGTCCCTGCTGGAGGAGGTAGCGGTAACGCTTATTAGATTCCTCGGCTGTGGAGAATCCCGCATACTGGCGCATGGTCCAGAAACGGGAGCGGTACATCGTCGGCTGGACACCACGGGTGAAGGGATACTCGCCAGGGAAGCCAAGTTTCTCCGCATACGTAGGGGCGAGATCCTCTCGCCCCGCCTCATCGGGCAATGCCACACGCGGAACCTCGATTCCCGCAGAGGTCTCGAAGCGTTCCTTGCGCTCCTTGAACTTATCCAGCGATTTCTTGAGCGTGCTTTCTTTCCATTTGTTGTACTGATCTTGAATGGTCATGTTAAATTCCTTTTTGAACCGCGAAGTGCGCCAAGAGCGCAAAGATTAAAAGGTTTTCTCCCTGGCACTGCCCGCCAGGGCAAGTGTCGCGACCTTCGCGTTCTTCGCGGTTAATTTTTTCCTTCTTATAAGTATAAATCCTCCCCTCAATTCGGCGTAGGACAAGTGGCACATGATTCGATGAAAAACTTCCCCATTTGCGTGCTAGAATTCCACATCCCACTTCGAGGTTTCAATGAATCTCCTTTTCCGAATCAAACAATCGTCCCGTGAACTTTTGATTTTTGCCGTCGCTGTGCTTGCCTTGAGCATGGCATTCGGCATGGTGGACTCCACCTTCAACAACTTCCTCAACGAAAAATTTGCACTGACTGGTTTCCAGCGTTCCTTTTTGGAATTTCCGCGCGAGCTGCCAGGCTTTCTGGTGGTCTTCGTCTCGGCGGCGTTTTGGTTCCTCTCCTCGCGCCGACTGGGCGTGGTGGCGATGATCCTCGGCGCGGTGGGAGCGGCGTTGATCGGCTTCGCCTCGTCCAGCTACAACATCATGATTATCTGGCTTTTCATCTTCAGTCTGGGCAACCATCTCTACCTGCCGATTGCCTCCACCATCGGCATGGAACTGGCACGAGAAGGGCAAGACGGGCGACGTCTGGGGCAACTCAACTCCATCCGCAACTTTGCCGTCATTTTGGGAAGTTTCATCGTCGCGATTGGATTCAAGTACCTGAACTTTTCCTTCCAACATACCTTTGCAATCTCCGCCGTGCTGTTGGTTGTTGCCGCCATCCTGCTGTTTTTGATGACCCCCGAACCGATTGCCGAAAAACGAGGTTTTCTGCAACTCCGCAGGGAATACAGTCTGTACTATGCCTTGAACGTACTTTCGGGTGCGCGCAAGCAGCTCTTCATTACTTTTGCCCCCTGGGTGTTGGTCAGCGTTCTGAAACAGCCGACCCAGATCATGGCGACTTTGTTCACCATCGGCGGAGTGATCGGGATTTTGTTCCAGCCTCTGCTTGGGTGGGGAATCGACAAATTTGGCGAACGGATAGTTTTGGCGTCGGAAGCCGTCATCCTCGTTTTTGTCTGCTTCGGCTACGGGTTTGCCACATTCATCTTTTCCGCCAATACTGCCTTCCTGGTGGTCTGCGCCTGCTTCCTCATCGACCAGATGATTTTCTCCGTCAGCATGGCGCGGGCGACCTACATGAAAAAGATTGCCCTCCAGCCTGACCATATCCAACCCGCCCTGACCGCCGCTGTGACCATTGACCACGTCTTTTCCATCTCCGCCGCGCTGTTGGGTGGACTGGTCTGGAATACCTTTGGATTTCAATACGTCTTTTTGTTCGGCGCAGGAATTGCCGTCATCAACTTCTTTACTGCACTGAAAGTGAAACTGCCAAAGAAAATCATAGGTTAGCGTGTCATGCTGAGCCGCTTGCGGCGAAGCATCTCTGCTTTCAGAAATAGAGACCCTTCGCTTACTTGCACCCGTTACGTATGGTGCAGTGCAGGTGTCGCTCAGGGAAGCACACCTCCTGGAATTGGACAAGGACAGGCGAAATATAAGGACAAATGTCAATTGCCCGAATGAGACGAAAATGCTAGACTTGGCGTATGTATAAGAGTCCAGAAGTTCTATTTCTGGCATGTCCGTAAGGAGAACTTGCGGACTCCACAATACAAGGAGTCTTGTAACATGGCAAACAAAACCCTTCTTTACATCGGTGCTGGAATTCTATTTTTGATCGGTTTGTGCCTGCTGGCGTTTGGCGGCATCACGCTTTATGGCTCAACTGCCCCTAATGGACAGTCGAACTGGGTGGTAATTGGCTTGATTTTAGGTGTTTTTGGTTTGCTCGTGCTTGCAGGCGGGGCAGGCATGGTCATCGCCGCGTTGAAGGGGACAAAGACCGAAGTCGTTCAGCAGGTGACAATGAAGGTGGATCTGCCAGGCGAGACCAAGATCGAGGAAGTCAAATGCCGCTCCTGCGGCGGGACGCTATCCGCAAAAGACATCACCCTCGCCAACGGCGCGCCGATGGTCAACTGCCCGTATTGTCACACCGTTTATCAAATGACCGAAGAACCGAAATGGTAGAGCGATTTACGATTTGACCATTTACAATTTGCGATTGAACTCAATCGTAAATCCAAAATCATAAATCGTAAATTGAAGGAGCTTTCATGCTGAAAAGAATCCTCATCTCATTATTTGTTTTTATCCTTGCGTTCGCGGTGACGGCGTCCGCATCTGCTCAGGACGCGCCTTACTATTTTCAAGTCGAAAAGCAGGTGGTGAACGTCTTCTGGAATTCGGACGGCAGTATGTCGCTGGATTACAAGTGGACGTTTGTCAACCAAAGCGGCTCGCATGTGATTGACTTTGTGGATGTGGGGATGCCCAACTACAACTTCGACATGAACACGGTCAAAGCCGACGTGGATGGCGTGCCCGTGGATGTCTCGAAGGGCGACTATCAGGGAGGTGGTTCTGGTTTCGCCGTCGTAATGGGAAATCGCTCCATCCCCGACAGCGGGAAAGCCACAGTTCATGTTTACATTGGGAAAATCACGGGTGTGCTGTATCCCGACGATGAGGATGAAGCCTACGCCAGCGCCGTCTTTGCGCCGACCTACTTCGGCTCGGAATATGTGACGGGCAGCACCGATTTCACCATGATCTATCACCTGCCGCCCAACATGAAATCCGACGAACCACGCTGGCACACCGCGCCTTCGGGCTTCCCTTCCGAACCAACTGCCGACTACGATGACCAGAACCGCGTCACCTATACCTGGCATTCCCCCGCCGCCAGCGCGTCAACTTATTATTTATTCGGTTCCTCCTTTCCGCGCAGTTATGTCCCTGCGGAAAGCATCATGACCAAACCATCCAAGCCGCTTATCAGCAGTGACGCGCTTTCCTCCATTTGCTGTGGCGGATTTTTCGTTTTCATGTTTGGTGGAATGCCTATCATCTCAGCCATACAAGGCAAGAGACGCAAGATGCAATACCTGCCGCCCAAAGTCTCGATTGAAGGTCACGGCATCAAGCGCGGACTCACTGCCGTCGAATCCGCCATCCTCATGGAGCAGCCGCTCGACAAAGTGTTGACCATGATCCTGTTCGGCGTCGTCAAGAAGGATGCCGCCAAAGTTGTCACCCGCGACCCGCTCAAACTGGAGATCGCCTCCCCGCTGCCCGAAAAACTCCACGAGTACGAGAAGGACTTCCTCGCCGCGTTCAAAGAGCTTGATGCTCCCAAGCGCAGCCGCGCCATTCAGGATATGATGGTCAAGTTCGTCAAGTCAGTTTCTGAAAAGATGAAAGGGTTCAGCCGCAAGGAAACAATAGACTACTACAAGTCCATCATGGAACGCGCCTGGCAGCAGATCGAAGCCGCCGACACACCCGAGGTCAAGAGCCAGAAATATGAAGAAGCTCTCGAATGGACCATGCTCGACAAAGACTACGACGACCGCACGCGTCGCACCTTCAGCGGACCTATCTTCATGCCGCATTGGTGGGGTTCCTACGACCCGACCTATCGTCCCGCGCCACCTCCCTCACCCCCTTCCTCTTTCCCGACCAATCGTCCCATTTCCACCAGCAGTAATTCCCTGCCTGGCGCGGACTTTGCCGCCCAAATGGTGACGGGAGTCCAGACCTTCTCGCAGAAGACAATCGGCAACGTCAACACCTTCACCGAAAAAATCACGGGCAAGACCAATCCGCCTCCTCCTCCCAGCCGAAGTGGTGGCAGCGGACGCTCTGGCGGCGGTTGCGCCTGTGCCTGCGCCTGTGCTGGTTGCGCCTGCGCATGTGCGGGTGGCGGAAGATAGTAGTGAGTAATCAGTCATCAGCAATCAGTGGTGGTCGAGTAGCCCCGCATGTTCGTTGCGGGGCGTACACTTGCGCCAGCGCGCAAGTGCAGGTGCCGAGACCACATTTATTTACAGGTAAATCATGAATATCTTTACCAATCTATTTAATCGTCCATCGTCCGCCGTCCACAGTCCGTCGTCGGGACTTTATCACTACCTCCGCGAAGACGAGTTCCAAAAGTCCCGCATTCACTTGCGGATTGACCCCGATGGCACGGGCACGTTGATCGTCAATGCCAGCAGTGTCATGCACTTGAATCCGACCGCTGCGTTGATGGCGTATCTCATCCTTGAAGAAGTGGATGAGCCACAGGCGATAAAAACCATTCAGCAAAAATACAACGTCAGCAAGGCACAAGCCCTCAATGACATTTCAGAATTCAGAATTCAGATTTCAGAATTATTAAACCCTGACTCCTGCCTTATCCATGACCTTGAACTTGAAACGATTATGCCATTCAGTTCGCGCCCGTCCGCGCCCTATCGCATGGACCTGGCAGTCACCTACCGCTGCAATAACGACTGCGCCCACTGCTACAACGCCCGTGAGCGGACTTACCCCGAACTGGACACTGACCACTGGAAGAAGATTCTCGACAAACTCTGGGAACTTGGCGTGCCGCACATTGTCTTCACGGGCGGCGAAGCCACCCTGCGGAATGACCTGCCCGAACTGATTCGCCACGCCGAGTCCAACGGACAGATCACGGGACTCAACACCAACGCCCGCCGCCTTGCGGACATGAACTACGTCCAGCAGCTTGTGGACGCAGGTCTCGACCATGTGCAAATCACCCTCGAATCATGCGTGCCTGAAATCCACGACGAGATGATGAGAGCGGGCGGCGCGTTCAAGCAGACCGTCGCAGGCTTGAAGAATGTCCTTGCGACCAAACTCTACGTGATGACCAACACCACAATGTTGAAAACCAACGTCCATGCCATTCCCGATACGCTGGACTTCCTCGCGGACATTGGCGTCCCAACCATCGGGTTGAATGCCCTCATCTATTCGGGACAAGGTCTCACCGTCGGCACGGGATTGCACGAAAGCGAGTTGCAGCCCATCCTCGACATGGCAACGCAAAAGACTGCCGCGCGCGGACAAAAACTCATCTGGTACACGCCGACCCAGTACTGCGAGTTCGATCCCACCGCCAGCAACCTCGGAGTCAAAGGCTGCACCGCTGCGCTCTACAGCATGTGTACCGAACCCAACGGTGACGTGATTCCCTGCCAGTCTTATTATCACGCGCTCGGCAACATCCTCACTGACTCATGGGACTCTATCTGGAATCACAGCCTGTCCGCCCAACTGCGGGAGCGGCAAAACCTGCCAGAGAAATGTCACGACTGTTCCCTGCTCCCCGAATGCGGCGGAGGATGCCCATTAAAGTTTGAAAGTTTGCAGGTTGCAAGTTAGCACGTTCAAAGCTGAACGTTTTCATCCTTCATATTTCATCCTTCATCCTTGGAGCTTTCATGACCGACCACGCCTGGATCAAAGAATTTCCCGTCGCAGTCACCGTTTGCGACGCCGAGGGCATCATCCTCGAAATGAACGACAAATCTGCCAAGACTTTTGAAGCCGACGGCGGGTACAATCTCATCGGCTCGAACATGCTCGACTGTCACCCAGGTCTTTCGCATCAAAAAGTCGAAAGGCTGCTTGCGGCGAAGGTCAAGAACGTCTACACCATCGAAAAGAACGGCGTGAAGAAACTCATCTACCAGTCGCCGTGGTATAAAGAAGGAGAATACGCAGGCTTCGTAGAAATCTCCCTCGAAATCCCGCTTGAAATGCCGCACTTCGTTCGCAGTTAACCTACGAGTGTCATGCTGAGCGAAGCGAAGCATCTCTACCACAGCAAGTTCGAGACTCTTCGGTCGCGAAAACCGCTACCTCAGAGTGACACGATATTTTGAGATAAGTTTTACTAATTACTGACCTTCGACTTTCGACCTTTGACCATCTACCCATGGAACTCTGCTACCTCCTCGCCTTTCCCGATGCCGACGACGGCAAAGCCCCAACCCGTGAGCAAATCATGGGATTGAAGGACGCGCCGTATTTCCAGCCGATTGATATCGACCTGGTCAGCCTCGGCGAAGAAACCGTCCTCATCGAAGGTCATGCGGTGCAGGTCATCCGTCAGCGGTATGACGGGTGTGTGCAGATGGTGGAATGCCGCTTCGGATTGGCGGACCCGTTCGACCCGTCCGTCTTGCAGGAACGCGCCAAGATCGAAAGCGCCCTGCAAAGCAAATTCATCCCGACCCAATACCGCGAGAACGGACTGTACGAAGAGTACACCATCCTGCTGGTGAAGGACGCCAAGCCCTCGCCCGACAAGTGGATCGAAAAGAACGCGCTCGCGCTGGCAAAGCTCATCCGCTCGCAGCGTGAGGTCTTCGACAAAAGCGAGATCGACGAGATTCTGATGTCCCGCACGCGCTACTCGACGAAGGAACTCACCCTCGTCGATTGGGACGGCGCGGTCATCATCGCCCCCCACGAAGATTACCAATCCGACATCGCCCTGCTCAAGATCGGCAACTATCAGCTTCTGCATTACCGCATGTTGGACGAATCCATCGACGGAATGCTCGACAAAATCAACGAGACCTTTTTCACGGGCAAACGCCGTCCGCGTCCCACGCGCGGGGTCATCCGTCAGATTGCGGAGCACAAACTCGAAGTGATGGTCGATTTCGAGCGCGTCGAACAAAACCTCCTGCTTATCGGAGACTGGTACACCGCCAAACTCTACGAAGCCATCCAAAACGAGTTCTACCTGAAAGACTGGAAGGAAAGCGTCAAGAACAAACTCGACAACCTCGAAGGCATCGTCGGAACCATCAAGGACAACTTCTCGCTCTCGCTCGAAACCGTCTGGGCGCGCATCGAAATGATCGCCTGGGCGATCATCCTCCTCGGTTACATCTACCTGACTTTTGTCGACATGGGTTTCATCAAGAAATAGGCAAGACCCTAAAACCATTAGCCGCGGATTTCGCCAATTTGCGCAAATTGAAAAACAATCAGCGAAAATCCGCGTAATTCGCGGCAAAAGACTTGTACCGAACAAAATAGGAGATTCGCATGAACATCCTCAACCGTCTCACAGAAAATTTCACCAAGGTCCAGCCGCTTCCCGCTGGCGTCCATCACCTGCAAGCCACAGCGGACGAAAAGCCCTATCGCCTGCACCTCCGCCTCAACCAGGACGGTTCGGGACTGCTCATCCTCAATGCCGCCACTGTCCTGCAACTCAATCCAACTGCTGCCGAGTACGCCTTCCATTTCGTCAAGGGGACGGAACCCGACGAAGCGGCGAAGCAAATCTCGAAGCGCTATCGGGTGGATAAAGCCACCGCGCTGGCGGATTTCCAAAACTTTGCGGATCAGATTCACGACCTGATCTCCACGCCCGATTTGGACCCTGTCTCCTTCCTGAACTTCGAGCGGGTTGCCCCCCATTCGGCTGGGACCACCCTGCGGCTGGACTGCGCCCTCACGTACCGACTCCCCGAAGCCACGCAGGCGCAGTATGCCCCCGTCAAACGCGTCGACCGCGAACTCTCCACCGACGAGTGGAAGACGATCATGGACAAGGCTTGGGCTGCGGGCATCCCGCACATCGTCTTCACGGGCGGAGAAGCCACCCTGCGCGATGACCTGATGATGTTGATCGACCACGCCGAGAAGAACGGTCAGGTCTGCGGCTTGCTGACGGACGGACTCAAACTCGCGGACAAAGATTATCTCGATATGCTCCTGCAAACGGGACTCGACCATGTGATGGTCATTCTCCAGCCGAACGAACCGCGCTCGTGGAAAGCCATCGAGACCATCGTCCCCGCCGACCTCTTCCTCACCGTTCACCTGACGTTGACGAAGGAAAACGCGACCGACGCAAAAGACATCCTGCAAAAACTTGCCAACCTGGCTGTGGAAAACATCTCCCTCAGCGCCGCTGAAAGCGACCTGCTCGACGAACTGCTCGCCCTGCAAGACATCGCCAGTTCCCTCAACCTCACCCTGCGCTGGGATATGCCCGTGCCGTACTCCGCCATGAACCCCATCAGCATCGAAACCGTGGACGACGAAATCCCCACGGGCGCGGGCAAAGCCTGGCTCTACGTCGAACCCGACGGCGACGTCCTCCCAGCCCAAGGCGAACCCGACAAGGTGATGGGCAACCTGTTGAAGGATGATTGGGAAAGCATCATCAAGTAGAGACAGAGACCTGTCCGCGTGAATGTGGGCAGGTCTCTGTTGATGTTTGTTGTCCCTTGAAATGAACAGGCGTATAATTTCTCTGAAGTATATAGGAATCACACAGCGGACCGAATATCCTATGGTTATGTGGTTTTTTGTTAATACGACCGGTAATAAGCATCAATTATGAACTACAAACAACGTGCTGCTGCGACAAGATTTATTTTTTACAGCCAACTCTCTTTGTTTGGCCAATGGAAGTTTCGCCGCTCACTTAAATTGATCAGTTCAGATAATGCTTCCCTGGAAGTCTTACTAGATTTTGAGAAGAAAATTGAATACAGATCTCTATACACCTGGCAAATTCTTAAATATATATTAAACGCTTTGAGTTGGTACAACCGGGAAATTGGCGATGATCGGTTTTACAATCGTTTGCCTCTCACTAGACTCCCGGAAATGCTGCAAATTGTCCTTGTTTTTATTGACAAGAGTCAAAGACTAGACTTCGAGTACCGAAATTTAATTCTCAATATCTTGAATTCCGGCAATGGCATTGAAAGAACATCCCTTATTGTTGCAGGGTACACTCCTAAACATTTCCGACTTGAGGCGGCTGAATTAATCTCGAATCTAGTTGTTCAAGCTGGTGGGTGGAATTGGGATCGTTACTATCCGTATTTTCAAATGAGTGGAGATCTGCTATTGCGATTTTCCGAAAAAGTTGCCTGCAAAGTAAGTAAACCGGAATTATTAAAACAGTTTCAACACATGGCGCTAAATGCACTTTCCTATAACGGGTACTCATCAGAAAAACTCAATTATCTTGAAAAAATTGCCGGAAAAGTGGATGACCAAAGTTCTTTTTCAGAGATCTTTGATAAGGTGGTACCGGTTATTGGACTAGAAGTAACTGCATCAATAATAGAGAAATCCAAGGATCTTCAAGAATTTAAGACTTATTTTCATCGGGTTACTGTGCAATTGAAACGGTGGGGAGGGGACTATACTTACTTATTCAAGAAACAAGAAAGTGCTGTGGAGTTGAACCATCTACTCACTTTCCTAGAAATCTTTCACAATCAACCGAGAGTAAAAGAATATGTCCTTTACACGCGAACCCACTGCTCAGGAATTTTGTATAAGTACATTTCAGGCGCTATAAGTACTCAGAAAGGATATTCTTTTCAAGCAATTTTGCAATGCCACTTGACGGAAACTGCAGATATTGAGAGGCTTATCGAAAGCCAAATCGATCAATTGGAACGAAATATAGTAAATGTATACCTAAACAATGTTTGGCATTCTTCTATTAAGCCTCAAAAAATCCGATGGCAATTTGACGCATTTACAGAATATATCCCCTCACCAATGATAAGCTGGGACTGGACACAAGATAATGAGAAATTGAGGCATTATTGGAATTCAACGGAAGGAGAAAGTCAAGAATATACAAGATATATTAATGAATTAGAACCAAGATTAGTTTCCCTACTTCATACATTAGATTTTTCACAGTTTGAAGCACTAATTACCATAATTCCTAATTATTTCAGTGTACAAGAATTTACAAAAACAGTGTCTGTTCCTAAAGAATGGAAGCTCGATATTGAATATCAAGAAGGCTACAATAAATGGGCTGGATTTTATACAGAAAAAGTAGAAATTGCCCGTCCAATACGTTTTATAAATCATGATTTTAAATTTGATCGCCCTTATCTGCAAAAGGCGCTAGATCTTCTGGATAGCATGGATCAAATAAATGAAGCCATTGAAGGGTACAAGAACTTCCATAATGGAACTTCAGCTTAAGGGGCTTCCATGGATTCAAGCAGATCTGAAGGAAAACCTTTCAGTTATTGTTCCATTTCTCTTAGAATCATTCAGGATGGATGTTTCATGCGTTGGACTTTATGGTAGTTGGCAAAGAGGGGATGCCGATCCGAAGAGTGATGTAGATTTGGTCGTTTTCTTGATCTATGAAGTGGCATGGTTTGATTCTGAGTATGGAATAATAAATCGACTTGATGCCCGGAAAGATAAACAGTACTGGCATGCTATCGAAAAAGAAGTCAATGCCCACCGTAGTGATGCAAGGGATTATTCCATCGCTGTTGTTACCCCAAGCATGCTGAAGTATTACTCTGTACAGGGACCTATCCATCTTCAAAACTGGGTGCATGCTCTTAGAAATTGTTATACACTTTGGAACAGCTGTGTTTGAAATCAGAATGATTCTAGACTGAACCACTTCCATTACTGAAGTGATTTGGAACGAGTTGGTTGTTAAGATGAATGATTAAAACTAAAAGCAGTCGAGCCACATAACACAGCAGCAGCATGTACCTGGCTGGCGAGACTGCGCTTCGTGCATGCACCGTTTTCGAGCTTTATCTACGCCCAAGCGGAGTCCATATCCATCCCCTGTATTCCGCAAAATTAGGTAAGAGAAAATGAGTAAACGGCAATTAACATCGCAGAACATAACTACAATCATCATTGCCATCATTGGCATGATCGGCTCTGTTTTAGTCGCTTATTTTGCCTTTCGTGGAAATACAGCACCAATAGAATTGGCAATTAATGCAACTCAAACTGCAGAAGCAAAACAGAATTTATCTAAAGCTACTTTGACAACCATAGTTTCCACCAATACCCCAACTATTTCGCCAACAGCGACTTTGCAAACATCTACTCCCACCCTTTTACCTGAATATGATTTTTCAACCAATTGCATAAATGCCTCTATCTGGATACCTTCACCCAATAGCAGCAAATTTACTAGAGATAATAATTGTTGGGATTTGTCTAGCATTGGTATTGCTGCCCAAGAAGGAAAGTTGTTTTTTGCTATTCAGAACAGCGCAGAGCAAAGAGGCGCTATATATACGCCAATTCCAAAAGAAGGAACTATAAGCTTTAACGTTAGGATAGATACATTCATTTCGGGTCAGACAAACGGCAATTTAGCATTTGGAGTAAGCACTGCTGATAACTGGCTATCAAAGGGTAAGTTCGTGTTTTTCCGCGCTACAAATTCAGGGTATTACATTGTATATGGGGGCGAAGTTGCCGAGGTTGGAAAAATTACAATTGACGCTTATGAGACTGGCTCCGATGTGCTTGTAACCTACGAATTCAAAAATCTGGTTTTTGATATATATGTCAATAACACAAAAATTGTGCCTGATATTCCAATATCATCAAGTCAACAAGTATTTTAGATTGGGTATAAATTGCCCGACAATTCTAAGCTTATAGCATATGTTTCGGATTTTCATCTTACAAAATAATACTCCGATTGAAAGTACGCTTTGCAATTGGGCTTTTTCCCCGCCCAAGTGAAGTCCACACCTCGGCTGACAGTTCGTCTCTCGCCCACCGTGTCGAAGTACCTGCTCTGCTGGTGAGTGTCCGCAAATCGTTGAGCGGATCTAAATTGTATATTCTGTTCTTGGGAGATACATTTATGAAAGAACAAAAATATATTTTGGGGCTATCTTTAACAGTGATTACGATTTTGCTGGGTGCGATAGTTAAGTTTGCGATTCATCTGTACTCAGCGCCAGAATATGGCTTTTTTGGAGATGAACTCTATACCATCGCCTTGAGCCGGCATCTGGCGTTTGGATATGTCGATCTGCCGCCGCTCGTGCCTGCGCTGGCAGCACTGAGTCGCGCTCTGCTCGGCGACTCTTTATTCGCTTACCGGATATTTCCAGCGCTCGCCGGGGCAGTGACGCTGGTTTTCGTGGGTCTGACCTCCAGGGATTTTGGGGGGAAGACCTTTGCTGTGTTGCTAAGTATCCTTGGGTTCATCGCCGGCCCTCTCTGGCTGGGTCTCAATTCCATCTTTTGTTACGATGCCTTCGATCAATTGGTCCTGGCTGTTTTCCTCTATGTGATTGTCCGATTTCTCCGCACCGGGAATCACCGGCTCTGGCTCCTTCTTGGCGGGATTGCAGGCATCGCCTGCCTGACCAAGATGACCATCCTGTTTCTGGGTCCGGGTTTTCTGGTCGCGCTCCTCATTTCGAAATACCGCAAGGATCTGCTGACGCCCTGGCCCTGGCTGGGAGCAGCAATTTGCCTGGTCGTTGTCTCCCCGTATCTATTCTGGCAAGCTGCCAACGGCTGGCCCACGCTCGAATATTGGACCAGCTACGGCACATCCCGAGTGTATGAGGCATCCCTCCCGGAATATCTTACCAATCTTCTCAGTTACATAGGTTCGCTTCTCCTGCCCTTGTGGCTGGTTGGACTATACCGCATCTTTCGCCGCCTCGACGGCACGGACTACAGTTTCCTGGGCCTGCTGTTGGCGATAACGCTGGCGATGATGTTCATGCTGCACAGTTCAACACGGATGCTCGTAGAACTTTTTATGCCAATCTTGGCGGCCGGCGCGGTGTTTGTAGAGGAGTTATCCACCAGAGTGCGCTGGGGGAGATGGATAAGAGCCGGCGTCGTAGGATATCTACTGATAGCGGGAGTCTTGTCCGTCTTAACCAGTCTACCCATCCTGCCGATAGACGGTGTGAAAACCATTGTCTACACCCTCAAGCCCTTGAATCCGCCCATAAAAGAATTCAAAGGTGTAACCTTCCATATCTCGCCACTTCTCTCTGGCAAACTGGAGTGGGAAGAACTCGTCCGGGAGGTGGCCGAGGTGTATGATGAGCTTCCTCCAGAAGAACGTGCCATCGCGGGGATTTATGCTGATTGGTACTCGACGGCTGGCTCTATAGACGAATTGGGGCCAAAATACGGACTTCCTCATGCAGTCAGTGGAGTTTTGACGTACTATCTCTGGGGACCGGGATATTCCTGGGATGTTATGATCATTGTTTCCAGTCACCTATCTTCAGTGACCGCCTTTTTTGACGAATGTGAACTGAAGAAGACTGTTACACACGTCTATGACGTGCCGGTTGGCGTCCCTTCTATCTATCTATGCAGAAAACCAACCGCTTCTTCCGATGTGATATGGACTAGTATGAAAGTTTATCGCTAAGTTCAAAGACCGGGATCAATAAAAGCCGAATGCAAAGCCGCCCAACACAGGGTACATCCGACTGGTGGGATACTCACCCGCACTGCACCACGTCTGCGCTGACGGTTCGTCTCTCGCTCACCGTGTCGAAGTGTCCGCCTGTGCAAAAAACTACACTTACCCTTTTTGCACAGGAAGTTTTGCATGCCGCCAGGCGGTCATGCCACCCTGCATATCGAAGACGATAAAGCCCTCCTTTGCCAATATCTTTGCCGCCGACCTGCTGCGACTCCCCGTGGCACAGACGCAAACAATCTCGCGTCCCTTGGGGAGCTCGCTAATATGTTTGTAAATCTCGGTCAATGGGACCAGCTTGGCTCCCTTGATATGTACCTGCCGAAATTCATCCGGCTGGCGCACGTCAATGATAAGGGGGTGTTTTCCAAATTTCAATTTTTCATTCAAATCAGTTGGGCTGATTTTAGGGACAGAGGGGCCGAACAGGCGGGATAGGAAACTCATGAATTTTCTCCAATGATTTTAAATTGCTTCTATGATGAAAAGCGTCGGCAAAAGCGCCACACATTTTACTATACCAAATTTTATTTTTGCCGACAGAGACCCTTCGCTCTCGCTCAGGGCGACACATTTCGGAGGTATTACTTATTGCCCCCAACGCGGTTGGGAATCACAATAGCCGTTGTCTGTCAAACGGCGCAGATCGGTGCCGTCTGTCCGCACGATATAGATTTCACATCCGTTCGCATCACCGAGGTGGTCGTAATATGCGGTAAAGGCGATCCATTGTCCATCAGGTGAAAAGGACGGTTCGCGCGAGTTTCCACCCGCAGGCGAAATCACGCGTGGATTCAAACCATCAGCGGTCATGATGTATATCTCGCGGTTGCCCGGGTCGCCCGTGTAGGTGACGATCCAATGTCCATCCGGCGACCAGTCCGCCCGCCCACCGACGAACAAGCTGCTGACCCTGTGTAAATCATTCCCATTGAATCGACTGCGGAACAACTGAACAGGTCCGTCCATATTGGAAACGAACAAAACATACTCTCCATCCGGTGACCAGGTCGGGTCCCAACCTTCGAAGCGCATGATCTTATCGGCGTCTCCGCCATTGCGTCTCATCCACCAGATGAAATTTTTACCGGTATTGACCGCCATTCTCTTGAAAATGATCGACTTGCCATCCGGTGAAATTTCCGGCGAGCCAAGTCCGCCCAGCTTATTGGTCAACTGCGTCACATTGCCGGAGGCAAGATTCATCTCATAAATTTCAAAGAACTTCGCTTCGCGGTGAGCGGAATAAATCACGCTTCTCCCATCAGGCGACAAGGACGGATAATTATGTTGCCGCGCGTCGTCCGTTGTCAGGCGGCGGAAGCCTGTCCCGTCCGCGTTGATGATGCAGACCTGACTGGTGGATTCGGTTTTGAACATCTCACAGGTATAAACGATCCGACCCGTTGGCTGGCCGGTTGACGAAGAGCCGGGTGCCGCTGTCGGCGGGATCGGCGTGGGAAGAAAAACAGAGGTTGCAATTTGGGCGGACTCAGTGACAGCAGGATTCCCTTCCACCGGAGTCGAAGCTGAAAGAGTGGCAAACAGATCCGTGGTCGGGGTTGGGGTGGAAGTTCCGATGTTGCAGGCAAGGAGCATGAGCAATAGTCCAGTCAAAACGAAAAACCGTTTATCCATCATTTCCTCTTTGGAACAGTATTTGAAGGGTATTTTACTCCCCGTTCTTCATCGTTCCCAACACCCGCTGGCGCGCTCCCTCAATGTGCTCCAACATCACCGTTTTGGCCTGTGCAGGGTCGCGCCGACGAAAAATGTCCACGATACGGCGGTGCTCGCCAAGAGACTCGCCAACATGCCCATCCCTCAGCCAGGCGGCATAGTTGAATCGGGTGGCCGCCTGATGCAGGTGAAGCAAATAATTTTGCAGGTAGCGATTACCCGTTGCTTCAGCCAAAATTTGGTGGAATTCATAATCCAGGTCGGCAAGGCTGGCAAAGTCATTTTTTGATGCGGCAGATTCCGCCTGAGATACGATTTCATCCAAACGGGACAACTGCTCTTCCGTCAAGCGGCGGCAAGCTAGGGATGCGGCCGAACCGATGACCATGCCCATCGCGTCCATCATCTCGACAAAGTCGAACACCGCAAGCGGGGTGACAACTGCCCCGTGCTGGGGAATGATCTGGAGCAGGGACTGCTCCGCCAGCCGCTGGAACGCCTCCCGAAGCGGGGTCCGCCCCCAGCCAAAGCGCTTCATGAGCGAAGATTCGCTCACGGCGAGGCCGGGTTCCAGTTCGAGGGTCAAAATCAGCCGACGCAGCTCGTTTTCAACTTGATCACTGGCGCGGGGTTTGGGGGCATGTGTTTTTTTGATCATGGGCGTTTCCTGTAGGGGCAGATCTTACAGGATAGGCCAACATAATAGGCCGCCCAAGAAAGACCTGCCCCTACATTTTACACCAGCATACAATAAATATACAAGTTGTATATTTTTATTGACAGACTCCCAAACTGAGAGTATATTTTTATTGTGGAAAGCGGAACAATCTTCGATATCAAGAAATATTCCATCAACGATGGTCCCGGCATTCGGACGACGGTCTTTTTCAGCGGCTGTCCCCTCTCGTGTTGGTGGTGTCACAACCCGGAGAGTCAATCCCTCACGCCTGAATTCCTCTATCGTCAAAACCGCTGTCTGCTGTGCGGCGCGTGCGCGGAGGTTTGTCCTGAAGGCGGGATTTACCTGAACGGTTCCGCCATCACCGACCGCGAAAAATGCACTGGTTGCCAAACTTGTATTTCAGTCTGTTATTCGGGGGCACGGCAATTTTCGGGATACGAAACCACCGTCAGCGAAGTGATGGCGCAGGTCAAGAGGGAAATCCCGTTTTACGATGAATCTGGCGGCGGTGTGACTTTCTCCGGCGGCGAGCCGTTAATGCAGCCGACTTTTCTCTCTGCCCTGTTAACTGCCTGCCGCGAGCAGGAGATCCACACGACAGTGGACACGAGCGGTTTTGCAAACTGGAACGTCTTCGAGCAGATTCAGGGGAAGGTTGACCTGTTCCTCTACGATTTGAAACACATGGACAGCATCCGCCATCGCAAAGTGACGGGAGTCCCCAACGAAGTGATTTTGGAAAACCTAAAAAAACTCGCCGAGCGCGGACATAAAATCCTCGTACGGATTCCGCTGATTCCGGGCATCAACGACGACGAAGAAAACCTGCACGCTAGCGGACGATTCCTTGCCAGCCTGCCACGTCTCGAAGGCGTGGAGTTGATGGGCTACCACGACATCGCGCAAGCCAAATACGAAGCCCTCGGCTGGGACTACAAACTGCCAGATACTCGCTCACCGACAAAAGAAGCCATAAGTCAAGCGGCTGAGTTGTTGAGAAAATATGATTTGCAAGTCACAATAAGATAGGTACAGCGACTGAAGTCGCTACTACGGATTTTTTATCCTTTCGGAGGTTCCCATGCCAATCACAGACCGTGTCAAAATGTTGCGAGAAAAAAGCCTGAACGCCAAAGAGACTCTTTCCAGTGAGCGCGCCGAGTTGCTGACCGCTTTCTATCAACAGGAAACGGGGATGCTTTCCACGCCCGTCAAACGCGCCAAGTCGTTTGCCTATCTGATGGAACACAAGTATATTGAAATCTATCCCGGCGAGTTGATCGTCGGCGAGAAGGGACCTGCGCCCAAGACTGCGCCGACCTTCCCTGAGTTGTGTTGTCACTCACTCAGCGACCTCGATATTCTGGATACCCGCGAAAAAACCTCGTTCCATGTCGAGCCGTCTACGCGGGATGCGTACGAGAAAACGGTCATCCCGTACTGGCAGAACAAATCGATGCGCGAGATGATTCTGAGCGAGATGACCGACGAGTGGAAAGCCGCCTACGAAGCGGGCATTTACACCGAGTTCATGGAACAGCGCGCGCCAGGTCACACCGTGCTCGATGACAAAATCTATCGCAAGGGCATGTTGGACTTTCAAGCCGAGATCGACAAGCGATTGTCCACGCTGGACTTTTTGAATGATCCCGAAGCCTACGACAAGCAGGAAGAGTTGAAGGCAATGCACATCGCGGCGGGAGCGTTGATCCGCTTTGGGGAGAGATATGCCGAATTGGCTGAGAATCAAGCCAGGGCGGAGTCGAATCCCGCGCGGAAGGCGGAACTTGAGAAGATCGCCCAAGTCTGTCGCCACGTCCCAGCCCACGCCCCATCCGATTTCCACGAAGCGCTGCAATATTATTGGTTTGTCCACCTCGGCGTGACCACCGAACTCAACACCTGGGATGCATTCTGCCCTGGCAAGCTCGACCAGCATTTGATACCGTTTTATGATTTGAACGCGCATGAGCGCGAATATTACGAGGAACTACTGCACTGCTTCTGGATCAAGTTCAACAACCAGCCCGCGCCGCCCAAGGTGGGTGTGACCGCCGCCGAAAGCGGAACCTACACCGACTTCGCGCAGATCAACGTCGGCGGGTTGAAGCCCGACGGTTCGGACGGCGTGAACGAGGTGACGTATTTGCTGTTGGACGTGATCGAAGACATGCGACTGCTCCAACCGTCGTCGTCGGTGCAGGTCAGCAAGAAGAACCCTGACAAGTTCGTGCGCCGCGCCGCGAAGATCATCCGCACAGGATTTGGTCAGCCTTCGATCTTCAACTCGGATTTGATCGTGCAGGAGTTGGTCCGCATGGGCAAGGATGTGGTCGATGCGCGCTGCGGTGGCTCAAGCGGATGCGTGGAAGTCGGCGCGTTCGGCAAGGAAGCCTATATTTTGACGGGCTATTTCAACCTACCGAAGGTGCTGGAGTTGACTTTGCACAACGGCGTCGACCCGCGCACGGGCAGGCAGTTGGGATTGCAGACGGGCGACCCGCGCACGTTTGCGTCGTTCGATGAGTTGTTCGAAGCGTTTGAAAAGCAGGTGCTGTATTTTGTGGACATCAAAGTGCGCGGGAACAACGTGATCGAGAACCTGTATGCGAAGTATTTGCCCGCTCCGTTTTTGTCCCTGCTGACGGATGACTGCATTGCGCGCGGCAAGGATTATCACGCGGGCGGGGCACGCTACAACACGAGCTACATTCAAGGCGTAGGCATCGGTACGATGGCGGACACACTGGCTTCGATCAAGAAACACGTCTTTGAAGACAAGACCATGAGCATGTCTGCCCTGCTGGAGATTTTGTCTGCGAACTTTGAAGGTCACGAACGCGAGCGGCAGATGTTCCTGAACCGCACGCCGAAATACGGCAACGACGACGATTACGCAGACGACTTGATGCGCCGAACTTTCGAGTCCTACCTCAACGCCGTGGACGGACGCAAGAACATGCGCGGCGGCGAATACCACGTCAACATGTTGCCGACCACGTGTCACGTGTACTTCGGCTCGGTGACGGGAGCCACTCCCGACGGTCGCAAAGCGTGGGCTCCGCTTTCGGAGGGCGTCTCCCCCGTTCAGGGCGCGGACCGCAACGGTCCAACCGCGGCGGCGCGCTCCGTCGCCAAGATGGATCACGTCCGCACGGGCGGAACCCTGCTCAACCAGAAGTTCACACCGCAGGTTTTAGCTAACGACGAAGGCTTGGATAAATTGGTCAGTTTGGTGCGCGGGTATTTCAAGCTTGACGGGCACCACATCCAGTTCAACGTGGTGGATGCGAAAACGCTCAAGGCGGCACAGGCAAACCCCGAACAGTATCGCTCACTGATCGTCCGCGTGGCAGGGTACAGCGATTACTTCTGCGACCTGAGCAAGACATTACAAGATGAGATTATTGCGAGAACGGAACACGAAGGTTTTTAGATGATTCCCCTCCCTCCGTCGGGGTGCCAGTTCCCCGACGGGGGATTTTTTTCAAAAGGCTTGATTACCGCTTCACCTGCGGGAAATCCCAGCCGCTTTCTTCAAAGTACAAGGTCAGAAATTTGTCGCGTTCAGCCAAAGTCATATAACGCGGGCGGGCATAGTCAATCAACCGCATTGAAAACAACTCCACACCCAGATAACGTCCGTCGTAGAAGACATGACGGTCGATGAATTCATTCTCGGTCAGGCGTGGTCCGCGTTTCGAAATTTGGTCGAAGAACAAATTGCCCAGCCCATAATGGATGAAGCCGCCGTTATAGAATTCCATCACCTGCGGCACGTGCGCCTGGCTGCCGCTGACGATCAACGCGCCCGCATCTGCCATCCTGCGGAAGTCAATTTCCTGCTGCGGACGCGCCTCAGGCGAATCAAATTCATGGTACTGGAAGGAGGAAATCGGTAAATATCCCTGCGAGCGATAATATCGAATCTGCTCGGTCATATAGTCGAAGTCACAAGGCACAGCGCCCGGCACAGTGTCTGTAGCGCTTGCATAGACGGTCTTGTAATTACAGGCAATGAACATGATCTTGTTGCCGTTCACTTCCATCAATAGCGGTTTGCGCCCATCTTCCACGTTATACCCGCCGCCGTAATATGGAATGTTGTATTTTCTGTAAATGTCGAGCGTTTCATACATGGCCGCCGCCTTGTAATCTGCAAAATGGTCTCCAGATAGTTCGACAACATCGGTACCAACGTCGGTCATAAGGTCTATGTAGCGAGTGTCACTGCAAAATACCTGGTCAGGCTGGTTCGGGTCAGGTTGTGGACAGCCGGTAAAGAACGGCACCTCGTTATTGATGTGTGTAACATCCGCCTCGCGCAGCAAGTCGCGGATTTCCTCACCCGGGTACAGAATCCCCTTCGTATTCATCGTCTTTGCGGTGGCGCGCACCATCGCAGTCACACCGGTCATGATGACGGTTGCCAGTTTGTTCGGGTCCCGGTTTTGGAACGAAAAATTCATGCCGCCGGGAATCTGACAGGAATCGACGCACATCAGGCGGTAGTTCACAGTCAACGGGTAGATGACCGGGTCAAACTTCTTTTGGATCGGCGACTGCCCGTCGATCATCAAGACCTTCCATTTTGGCTCGATCTGCTCGAACGGAATGATCGCCCACGAAGGCATTTGATTCCATGCGGTATCCAGCAGTTGGTCCGCCGGAACGACCTGAACCGCTCCTTCCGCAGGCGAACCCCATAACCTGGTAAATGTCTCGAGTGTGGATTGCTCCATCAATAGTGGCATCCCAACGAATGGGCCAAAGTCCCCGCCACTCCACGCGGCGAGCAACTCCTGGGAAGCCACGTCATCGATCAAGGTCGGGAAGGGGGCAACGAGTGCATACGTCCAAGGGGAAACATGCATTGCGCCAATGGAAGTCTGTGCCACATCAATATATAGATTCGCGGAAGATTGCTCGGCGGCCAGGATTTGAAACCCCCAACTTTGGAACTTATCACGCAAGACCTGCGGAACAGCCGGGCTTGTCCAAACCTGCGCGGCATTCAATACAACCGGGGTCGGCACAGCAGTGGGCGGCATGGGCGTTATGGTTGGCGCCAGTGTGGGAATTACAACAGTGGCAGTAGCAATGAGCGGAGTTGCAGTGGCTACGGCAAGGGTGGGCGGAGGAGGAGGTGCTCCCCACAAGGACGGCTGGCATGCCCCAAGTGAAAGAATACTGATGAGAAGAAATCCAAAACGCGTGAACTTATGAGTGCGCTTTTTTAATTGAGGAACGTAGAGGAAGGTCATTTTGGGCGCAAACGTTTGGGTGAGATGATTTTCAATCCAATCAAAAAGAACAATGCGGGATGTCTTCATGTCCCGCATTATATGAAGCAGATGCTGTTTGATTCAAAATAACTTCAATACAATTTCTATAATTATGAAGCTGCAATGAACACGAAAAACAAGAAACCATTAAGTCAAGCTATTCACTTTACAAATTTGCAAAAAATTTAATGTGAAAATACAAAAACATTGCCTTGAACGACATGGTGTCTTTGCATTATAAAATTATCTGATGGAAATAGACAAAACAACATAAATTAAATGGATAGAGTAGCAAGTGAAAATTTCCTTAACGCATCTTTATCGATGGTCATTCCAAGTCCCGCACCGCGAGGAACATCGATGGTGGAATCTGAATTCAGCGCAAAGCGTTCATTGGTGATATCACGGGCATAATAACGATCAGATGCGGAGATGTCACCTGGCAGACCAAAGTTCGGCAGGGACGCCAGCGCCACATTCGAAGCGCGCCCGATGCCCGTCTCCAACATGCCTCCGCACCAGACAGGCATCGAAGCCTCGCGGCAAAGGTCATGCACCATCACGGCCTGACTCAATCCACCTAGTCTGCCCGCCTTGATGTTGATCACGCGGCAGGCATTCATCTCGATGGCATAGCGTGCATGTCGCGGCGAGACAATGCTTTCATCAAGACATATCGGCGTCTGGAATTGCTCCTGCAATTTATGGTGGTCCCAAATATCATCCTCGAACAGGGGTTGCTCGATCAACAATAAATTTAGTTCATCTAGCGGCTTGAGGACTTGAAAATCATCCAACGAGTAGGCGGAATTGGCATCCACTTGCAAGCGGATGTTGGGAAATTCCCTTCGGACGGCGGATGCATCCTCGACATCCCTTCCAGGCTTGATCTTTATCTTAATCCGCGCATACCCCTGGCCGACATAATCCGCGACTGTCTTCACCAGATTTTGAGCCGATGGCTGAATCCCAACCGAGACCCCCACCTCAACCTTATCACGCACACCACCCAGCAATTCGCGCAGGGATTTGTTCTCGCGCCTGCCGAGCAGGTCCCAGAGCGCCATTTCCACGCCGGCCTTTGCAAGGCAGTGACCGCGAATGCCGGAGACGAGGTTTTGAAAATCAGCAGCGTCTTTCACATCTCGGCCAAGTAATATGGGAACGATGAAATCCTTGAGAATGTGGATGGCTGTTCCGGTGGTTTCGTAATTGTAGCCAGGGTCACGGGTGGCGACGCATTCGCCGTAGCCAGTCAACCCTTCGGATTTGACCTCAATCAAGACACATTCACGGTCTGTTTCACGTCCAAAGGAGGTCTCGAATGGCGAGACAAGCGGCATGCTTAGATGGTGGAGTGTGATGGAATCTATTTTCATTGTCTTAACTTTTTAACCCATCCTTCGACCATGCTCAGGACGAAGAGTCAACCTTTACTTCGGGCTGCTCATCAGCCAACTTCAAGCCGCGTAAGGCGTCATCCAAGCTGGTGGATTCAAGCCGCATTCCTGGAGCAGGAGTCCCACAGTATGGGCAGATATTCCAGGATAGCTCCATGAACTTCGAGCAATTATGGCAGGTCTTCTTTAACTTGGTATGACAATTCGGACAAACCTGCCAGTCTTCTTTCACGCGCCGTTCACAGCCGGGACAAAGCGGAAGGTCTTCCAATGCTTGAAGCAGGGCCTCCTCTTCCAGTGTGCGCTGGTACTCCTCCTCCAATGTCCGCGGCGGACGCAAGATCAGATAGACCAGCACACCAGGTAAATTCAAAACAGCCACGAGCAGGGCCGCAAGAGTCTGAATCAGTGGATCACGCACACGGGAACGGATATCGCGGTAGGTCCATACCACCAGGCTGATCCACAAGGCGGCAAGGAACGCGCCGCCGAATGCGGTCAACACAATGGTCAAACTACTGAGAAAGACAGGGTCAAAAGTCATGAGGAACTCCTGCGATGTATTTTAATCCATTATACAAATCGAGACCTGACGGGTTTTCTCACCCCGCCAGGTCTTTTCTAAGGGGTACTGAAAACAAATCGCCAGTCGGCGTTATCTTGAGTATAAGTGGAGGTTACGCCCATCACTTCGTAGAATGTCCGCCCGGGACGCAAATAGATGGGAGTGCCAGTTAACGTAGTAAGCAGAAGTGGCTGGTCCTCATCAGTACGGCGCCAAATGGCAGGAGTGGCATATCCATCCCGGAAGACATAGGCATTTCCTGAATCGATCAGGTCGATATGATAGACCTCGTCGTGGGCGTCGAATTGATTCTCGAAGGTATAGGGCACAAGCAATACAACTACATTCTCTGCCGTCACGGGCAGACCAGTCTGTGCATCCGAAAGAGGAGCATACGCTTCGCTCTTCTTTTCAACGATGTCGTTGGCTTCTTGATAGCGAAAATACTTGTGTATGGTTGGGTCATATTCCCAATAGTTGTAACTGTATTTGGAAAAGAAGGAATAAATACGGGCGGCCAACAAATCGGTTTCCACCACAAAATCCGCGAAAAAGCCGCCGCGCAAGTTTTGCTTTGAATTGTCGAACCCCATTCTTGCGGCACAGTTTGCCCATTTTGCAGTATTGAAAAAGAAGTTGTTGTAATCGTCGCGTTTTTCAGGGCCGAACACATAAGGCGGACAAGGCCCGTTACCTGGAACGACCAAAAACTCATTCAATGTGGAATTTTGCAGATAGGAGTACTCGCGGGGGTCGGCAAACTTGAACATAAGGAAGGCGTTATACATGCGCGCAACATGCTCATCGAAATATCGTCCCGAACGCACGGGGCCCACCATCGGCGAATCGTTTCCATACATCACGGCGATAAAGCGAGTATCCCCCCATTCGATGTAATATTCGTAAACCACATCCGCAAGAGTCAGCCCGGATTGTGGACGGATGTAATCCGGGGCATTGGCGACCTTAATGACCATGGGTCTGCGATTCAATAATGATGGGTCACTCACCGGCAAACCCGTGAGCGGGTTGTTTGTATCAAGTGAAGCATAATCCGTAATTCCGCTATCCGATGTCGGGGCGACCAACACGGGCGTGGGCAAATTTTCACTGTTGACGAATTTTGTCGGATAGGGGGTATATGTGGGCTCGATTTGCGGTGCCATTGGTTTGAGCGCCGGATTAATCGCAGTTGGCGGCTGGGGTTGAAAGGGCGTCAACGTGGCAACCGCTGGCACAGCTTGTGCAATAGCGTCAGGGATTGAACTAGGGGAAGGAGAGGCACAGGATGCAACCAGAATAGCGGTCAAAATCCAAAGGACGTTCCCTCGTCCTGCGGTGTTGTGCTGTCGAAATGTCATACCGCGATTGTACCAAAAGCAAAAAGCCAAAGTGCCACGGCAATAAAACTGATACAATTATTCATTCCATGTTGATCCTAATCTCTTGCCTCCTCCTCTTCACTACCGCGTTGGCATTACTGGTGCTGCAAATGACGCAGCCCAATGGACGGTACACCTGGCTCGTTGCAGTGGGTGGCGCGCTACTGGCATTAATCAGCGTCTTTGCCTGGCTGGCACAAATGCCGTTTGAATTAACATTGCCCGCCTGGCAACCAAGCAGCGTGTTTCCGAGTCCCATCCTGTTCCGTGCAGACAGGCTCTCGTGGCCTTTTTCCCTGAGCATAACCGCCCTCACCCTAACCATTCTGCTCACTGCCATTACGCGTTCGACCATTACAAACTCGGTTACATGGGCCGCCACACTGGCCCTGGGTGGGGTTGGGGTTTTAGCTGCAACAGCGGATAATCCACTCACACTGCTGCTGGTATGGGGCACACTGGATTTGATGGAACTCGTCACGCAATTGCGATCCGTGAAAGGACCCGCAAACAATGAAAGGGTCGTCGTCTCATTTTCAACGCGGGCGCTTGGCATTGGTTTGTTATTGTGGGCAAGCATTGCGAGCATTGCCAAGGGAAATACATTCAATTTCCAATCGATTGCGCCGGAAGCGGGTTTGTATCTTGTTGCTGCGGCGGGGCTTCGACTGGGCGTGTTGCCATTGCATTTGCCTTATCCATCCGAAATGACATTAAGGCGTGGCATTGGCACATCACTGCGCTTGGTCTCGGCAATGACAAGCCTTGTATTGCTGGCGCATATTCCGCTTGAAAGTTTGACCTCTGCACTGACACCGTTTTTGCTCGGACTTGCAGTCTTTGCAGCAGTTTATGGCAGCTGGATGTGGTTGCGCGCGCCGGACGAATTGACAGGACGTCCCTATTGGATTATCAGCCTGGCAGCGCTGTCAGTCATTTCCGCACTCAGTGGCAGTCCGCTTGGCGTGGTAGCCTGGGGTTGTGCACTGATTTTGGTCGGCAGTTCGCTTTTCCTCGCATCAGCTCAGCAGGTTTGGGTGGATCGCGCCTTGCTCATCGGCACATGGAGCCTTTCGTCCCTGCCTTTTTCGCTGACAGCCAGCGCCTGGCTTGGCAGTTTAGGATTTTTCGTTCCATTCGTGATTGTGGCCCAATCCCTGCTCATGTCCGGGTTTGTGCGTCAGGCACTTCGTTCGGTCGGACGCACTTCGCTTGAGTCACAACCGGGATGGGCAGATAAGATTTATCCTGCGGGAATCATTTTGTTGGTCATCTTTCAGTTGTTGTTGGGATTGGTTGGCTGGGATGGCGCTCTCCAGGTCGGCGCCTGGCTGCAAGCACTGATCACCTCCGCCTTGACCGTTGGGCTGGTCTGGGCAACACCCCGTCTGCGAATTTTCAACCCAATCCGCGCCCATTGGGTCAGCCCGGCTATGTCGGGGTTATCCTCCGCCTACAGTGGGTTGTGGGTCATTTATCGTTTTTTGGGAAGAATCAGCCAGACAATCACTGCCACCCTCGAAGGGGAAGGCGGCATCATGTGGACCTTGCTGCTTTTGATTCTTTTCATTTCCTTCGTGATGCAGGGGACACCATAAATGGCGCTGAACGTAATTTCTTGGATCTCGGTGGGATTGGCGTTTGTAACTTCCACCACCATATTGCTCAATCGGGACTGGCGCTTGAGTCTCGGCGCGTTGACGGTGCAATACCTGGCCGCGTTTTGGCTGGTGACACGTCACCTGCCCTTTGTGATGGGTTCGGCAAAACTCATCACCGGCTGGATGGTGGTCGCCGCCCTCGGCATGACGCGCCTGGGATTGTCCACTGAGGAGGAAGAAAAAGAATCCACCACCCTGCCACACGGGCAATGGTTTCGCCTCGTACTTGTTTGCATCGTCGCGTTGGTGACTGCGGGAGCTACGCCACGCATCGAAGCTGGAATCCCCGGGCTGGGTCTGCCGGTGATCGCAGGCAGCGTGTTGTTAATTGGAATAGGGGTCATACATCTTGGCTTGACTTCGGATATATTGAACGTCATCCTTGGTTTGCTTACCATGCTGACGGGATTCGAAATCCTTTATGCGGCAATCGAGAGTTCGATTCTTGTAGCGGGATTATTGGCTGTCACGAATTTGGGATTGGGCATTGCGGGCTCTTATCTGCTGATTGCAGGGACTTCCCCCATCGAAACTGAGGAAGAAATATGAGCGCGCCAATTATTTGGATTTTGTTCCCATTTGTCGCCGGGTTTTTGATTCTTTTGTTCCTGCGCGGGCGATTTACCTCCTTCGTCGGGGGAAGTATATCCCTGGTCCTCGCCCTCGTTGCATTGATCTTCCCCATCGACACCGCCCTGTTGCTTGGCTCGATCTCAATAAAGATTTCTTCATCCATTCAATTCTTTGGGCGCAGCTTTACGCTTGGCACCGCAGATGGATCATTGATTGCAGTTATTTATGGGCTTGCAGCGCTTTGGTTTTTTGGTACAGAAGCGTCCGGCTCGGCAAATCGTTTTGTCTCGCTTGGATTAATGATCGTGGCATTGCTCACTGCTTCGATTGCAGTGGAGCCATTCCTATTTGCCGCGCTTCTGTTGAACATGGCCGCGATACTGGTCATTCCATTGCTTGTTCCCGTGTATCAAAGACCCGGGCGCGGTGTGATCCGTTTTCTCATTTATCAAACGTTTGCCATGCCGTTCATCCTCTTTTCGGGCTGGATGCTGGCAGGGGTGGAAGCCAGTCCCGGAGATGTCGGTTCCACCCTCCAGGCAGGCACGATTCTCGGACTGGGGTTTGCCTTCCTGCTGGGAGTTTTTCCGCTGTACAACTGGATACCGATGTTGATGGAGGAAACCTCGCCTTATGTGACGGGCTTCCTGCTTTGGGCACTACCTACTTTCACGGTCATCTTTGCGCTCGGTTTTTTGGATCGTTATGCGTGGCTGAGAGCTTCGCCGCAACTTTCAAGCGCCATTCAATTCTCAGGCGTCTTCATGGTGACAAGCGGCGGACTTTTTGCATCCCAGCAAAGACATATCGGACGAATCATGGGCTATGCCGCAATCGTGGAAACGGGTTTGTTTATCCTGGCAATGGGTTTGAAGTCAGCAGAGGTCGTAAACACCACCTTCCTGCTGCTCATACCGCGTGGATTGGAGCTTGCAGTTTGGGCTTTGGCGCTTTCCATCCTCAAACGTCAGGTTTATTCCCTGCGCTTCAGCGAAGTGCGGGGATTGGCGCGCCGGTATCCAATAGCCGTTGCAGCTCTCATTCTTGCCCACCTCTCCATGACCGGATTCCCATTGCTGGCTGGCTTCCCACCCCGGTTGGCGCTATGGCAGGGACTGGCAGGGCAATCGATCGCGATTTCCTTTTGGGTGTTCATAGGGTTGCTAGGGCTGTTGATTGCCGCCATGCGCACGCTGGCCGTGTTCGTAATGGCGGAAGAGGACAAAGCCTGGGAATGGAACGAGTCCTGGGTACAAACCATCATGCTTGGGGTTGGTGCTATCGGGCTGTTTGTCCTGGGATTGTTCCCACAGGTGACGCAACCCTTTATTGTCAACCTGCCGACTTTGTTCCAGCACCTGGGTCAATAATGGTATTTTGCGACATGCTATAATTTATCCATCCCTCAATAACTTCCGGAGAATAAAATGGAATTTGAACAGATCGTCAAGCGACTCGAATTTTTGGACAAGCAACAGCGCGAAAACAAGGAAACCCTTGCGGCGTTGAGCGAGCGTTTGAATTCCTTCGAGACGTCGGTCAATGCGGTCTCCAAGCAGATCAAAGCCTTGAGCAAGCAGATAACAGACCTGACTCCAGTAAGCAAACGTGTGGATCAATATGAAACGATGCTGGGCAAACAACGCACCGAGATCGTCAAATTGATCGAGGAAAATGACAAGAGCCATACACGAGCCGAAAAGGAGATCACCAGGCAGTTCCAACCGGAATTGACCGAAATTAATAAGGTACTCACCCAACTCAAGACCACGACCACAACCAGCATTCAGGAAATCAAGAAACAACTCAAGGAGCGGTCTGACGAAATCCAGCGCATGTTGACCAATGTCAGCGATTTCAAGTCGCATGTCGAACAGGCGACACGCTCCAATGATGACGTGCTGCACGCCCTGAAAGCCATGGATGAAACCCGCAAGAATGACCTGAAACATATTACCGATATTCAAGGTGAATTGACCGCCATCCGCAAGCGGGTGGACGAGAACCGCGATAAATACACCATGACTGCCGACAGCGTGCGCAATGTCGAAAACCGGTTCGCTGAACTACTGGCCTCAGAGCAGGAACGGAAACAGGCGCAAAAGGTCTTCCTCGAACAACAGTCAGTTGCGCAACTTGACCGTGATCGCGCCTGGAAGGAATGGAAGGAACAAGCCGAGGCATTCCAAAAAGAATCCTCAAACCTCGATACCCAAATTCAGAAATTGGATGAGGCCCTGCGCGGCGCGAAAAAAGCGCAGGATACTTATCTTGAACTCAACACGAAGCTGGAGCGCCGTATCAATGAAGTAACCGAGATGCAGCGCCTGGCGGAAGACCGCCTGCGTCAGGAGTGGATCAGCTTCAAGGTGGATGATCAGAAACGCTGGACGGGCTACAGCCTTTCCAACGAAGAATCCTTCCGGGACATTCGAAAGGAACTTCAAAAAACAGAGGAACGCATTGCGCCGTTGAACGATGCGACCCAGGTTTTTCAGGATCAAATGCACCAGGTCACCGACGCCACAGAAAAGGAATTACAGGAAATCATGAACGTGGTGCACGAGTGGATGACCTCCTATCAACGCATCATGGGTCACGGCAAGAAAGCAACGAAATAAAAGCCAGGGGAGATCATGCGAGTTATTGGCACAGCAGGTCATGTAGATCACGGAAAATCCACCCTCATTGCAGCCCTCACAGGCACGCACCCCGACCGTCTCAAAGAAGAGCAAGCACGTGAGATGACCATCGAGCTTGGCTTCGGCTGGATGACGTTGCCCAACGGCGAAGAGGTGGGCATCGTGGATGTGCCCGGTCATCGCGACTTCATCGAAAATATGCTTTCGGGCATCGGCGGAATTGACGCAGCTCTGCTGGTCATCGCCGCCGACGAGGGGGTCATGCCGCAGACGAAGGAACACCTGGCAATTTTGGATTTGTTGCAAATCCCCAGTGGGTTGATCGTGCTCACCAAAACCGACCTTGCTCCCGACCCTGAATGGCTCGACCTGCTGGAGGTGGATGTCCGCGCCGCTGTCAGTGAAACTGTGTTGTACGATGCCCCAATTGTGCGTGTTTCGGCCAGAACCAAAACAGGGTTGGATACCCTCCTTACCACCCTCGGAAAAATTTTAGAGGAAAAATCCGAACGATTGGATTTAAACCGTCCGCGCCTGCCGATTGACCGCGTCTTCAGCATGAGCGGATTCGGGACGGTGGTGACAGGCACGCTCAGCGATGGGCACTTCACTGTCGGCGATGAAGTGGAAATTTTGCCCAGCGGATTGAAGGGACGCATCAGGGGGTTGCAAACCCACAAGAAGAAGGAAGAGAAAGCCGTGCTTGGCTCGCGGACGGCGGTGAACATTTCGGGTGTGGACACCGAATCGATTCGACGCGGTGAGGTGGTTGTCCACCCGAACCAGTACCAGTCAACCCGACGGCTGGACGCGCGTTTCAGGCTGCTCAAAGACGCCTCGGCATCCGTCAAACATGGCGACGAAGTGAAGTTCTTCGTGGGCGCGACCGAGTCCATTGCCAATCTCCGCTTACTTGGAACCGAGGAACTCCTGCCGGGCAAAGAGGGTTGGATACAACTCGAACTGCGCGACCCCGTCGTCACTGTGCGCGGCGACAAATATATCCTGCGACGACCATCCCCCAGCGAAACGCTCGGCGGCGGCGTCATAGTTGATCATCAGCCAAAAGGCAGGCACAAACGCTTCAACGAAGACACGCTCAAATCGCTCGAATCACTGGCGAAAGGTTCACCCGCTGATATTCTTTTCGAGGCCGCCCTCGCGTTGAATGTTGCACCGTTAAAGGAAATGGTCGCAAAATCGCGGCTGGAATCCGCAACCGCCGTGAGTGCGCTGACGGAATTGATCAACAACGGACAGTTGATTCTGCTGGACGCCATGCGTGGCGATCCGATCACTGTCAGCGACACCCTCGCAGTTGCCCTGCCCCACTGGAACGCCCTGCATGGGAAAATCCTGCAAACCATCGAGGCGCATCACAGGCAGTTTCCACTACGACGTGGAATCCCCCGCGAGGAGTTGAAGAGCAAGCTGAAATTACAACCGCGCGTCTTCAATGTCTTTATCAACAAACTGATTACTGAACATGCGATTACCGACTCCTCGATTTGGCTGTCAAAGCCGGAACACGAGATCAAATTCAACGAGACGGAACAAACAAAAGTAAAAGAACTTTTGCGGACATTTGACCAAAATCCCTATGCCACTCCAAGTCTCAAGGAATGTCAAAGCGAGGCTGGCGAGGAGGTCGTCAACGCGTTGATCGAACTTGGCGAACTGGTGGCGGTTTCGCAGGAGGTTCTCTTTCGCAAAAGGGATTACGACGCGCTGGTGGGTAAAGTCCGCGCCGCAATTGGAGCAAACGGGAAGATCTCGCTAGCCCAGGTACGTGATACGCTGGGCACAACTCGAAAATATGTGCAGGCATTACTGGAACATTTGGATGCAATTGGAGTCACTGTCCGTGATGGAGACGTGCGCAAGCTAAGAAAGTGAGCAACCGATGATGTCCCTGGTCAGGAGAATTTTTGCTCCGCCTGTGTTCGAGGATGAGGAGACTACGCACAAGGCATATTTCCTCAACATAATTGTATGGGTATTGATTTTCTTCCCACCGATATATTTTCTTTATGTGTTGATTAAAGTCCCCGCAGATGCCAGCCGCGCGCTAATACAAGCCGGGTTTGCGGAAGTCATCAATGGATCCATTTTGTACTTTATCCATCGCAGAAAGATAAACACAGCGATCTTAATTCAAATTGGCGGGTTATGGATTTTCTTTACGGTATCCGCGGCCACAGGGGCCGGTGTGCGCGGAGAGTCCTACCTGTTGGGTTATCCGTTAACCATCATGATCGCGGGCATCCTGAAGAACCGGCGGGTGGCAATTGGCATCACTGTACTCTCATTGGTCGTCGGCTGGGCAATGGCATACACGGAGGAAAGTCGGGGATTCTTCATCCCCACAAATGTCAGCGCACCCATCACAGCCTGGATTATCAGCCTGGTTATATTCCCACTGGGGACGGTGCTGCAAACCCTGGCAGCGCAAAAACTACAAAGCGCCCTTCAGCGCGCGCGCGAAAGCGAGGAAAGGTACAAGCTTATATCGAAAGTCAGTTCCGATTACACCTTTGCCAGCGATGTGGATAAAGATGGAAAGGCGAACCTGGCATGGGTTGCCGGCGCATTCGAGAAAATGACCGGTTATTCTTATGAAGAGTATGAGTCAACAGGCGGGTGGCTGGCGCATGTTCATCCCGATGATCTTGAAAAAGACGCCCGTGACATGGAAAAACTGCTCAAGAACCAGAGTGTCATTGGTTCGGATATCAGGACCTTTACAAAAAACGGTGAACTCCGCTGGGAGCGTGTTTTTGCCCATCCCATCTGGGATGAAAAGGAAAATCGTCTCGTGCGGATCATCGGGGCGGTACAGGATATGACCCTGCAAAAGCAATCCGAGGAAATGCTCAAGGAAACCCTCCTGCAACAAACCGCCATCCTGAATAATATTCCCGATATGGCATGGTTGAAAGATAAAAATAGCCGGTATATGGCCGTAAATGAACAATTTACAAAAACGGCAGGCAGGAAATCCGAGGAAATTATAGGCAAGACCGACCTGGAGATTTGGGATGGAGAGTTTGCAGATGTATATCGCAAGGACGACCTCGAAGTGATGCAAAGCCGTCAGCGCAAACATGTGGAAGAACTCCAGATGGACAGTACGGGCAGAAAATATTGGGTGGAAACCATAAAAACCCCCATCCTGAACCCGCATGGAGAGGTGATTGGGACCACAGGCATTGCCCGTGAGATCACGCAGCGGAAAAATGCCGAACTGGAACGCGAAAAGTTGATCAGCGAATTGGAGGCAAAGAACGCGGAACTCGAAAGATACACTTACACTGTTTCGCACGATCTAAAATCACCGTTGGTCACCATCATGGGATTCCTGGGCTATCTTGAAAAGGATGCCCTGGCAGGAAATACGCAAAAGTTGAAAGACGATATCAAGCGCATTAACGGCGCCACTCAAAAAATGCAAACCCTGCTAAATGACTTGCTGGAGCTTTCGCGCATCGGACGACTGATGAACCAACCTGTCGACATGTTATTCACGGACATCGTAAAAGATGCCGTGGAACTGGCGCGCGGGCAACTGGAGGCAAAAGATGTCTTCATCGAACTTCAGAATACGCCAGCCGTCGTTCATGGCGACCGCACGCGCCTGACCGAGGTCATCCAAAACCTGGTGGATAATGCCATCAAGTTCATGGGCGGCCAGCCCAAACCGCGGATTACAATTGGCACAATCCAAAACGAAACAAACGAAACCGTTTTCTTCGTGCGCGATAATGGCATCGGCATCGAAAAACAATTTCATGAGCGCATCTTCGAGTTATTCAGCAAACTTAACTCGGACACCGAAGGCACAGGCATCGGACTGACACTGGTCAAACGCATTATCGAAATTCATCAAGGGCGCATCTGGCTCGAATCGGAGCCAGGCAAAGGTACGACGTTTTATTTCACATTGCAGGGAGACCCTAAAGGTATTTGAAACCTTAGGGTCCGACCAAAGGAGAATCCCATGTGCGGAAGATTTACCCTTACCGTTGACCCCGCGGACTTACAGGATGTATTTGGCGATTTCATTTTCCCCACCCAATTTGCATCGCGTTACAACATTGCCCCAACACAACCGATCCTTGCCATTCCAAACGACGGCAAAAACAAAGCTGATTTTTTCCTTTGGGGCTTGATTCCCTCGTGGTCGAAAGACCCCGCCATTGCGAACAAACTCATCAACGCGCGTGGCGAGACAATCGCGGAGAAACCGTCCTTTCGCGGCAGTTTCAAGCACAAGCGTTGCCTCATACCCGCCGATGGTTTTTACGAATGGAAGGTACAGGCAGGACAAAAAACAAAAACACCGTATTTTATCCACATGAAAGACCGCAAGCCCTTTGCCTTTGCAGGGTTGTGGGATGAGTGGCATTCGCCCGATGGGAATACACTCCGCACCTGCACCATCATCACCACCACGTCCAACGAGTTAATGTCCACATTGCACAATCGCATGCCTGTGATTTTGGACAAAGCTAATTACGCTGATTGGCTGAATCCGATTCCCCAAACGCCCGATAGCCTGATTCACCTCATCCAGCCTTTCCCCGCTGACAGGATGACCGCATACCCCGTTTCAACACTGGTGAATGTTCCATCAAATGATCGAGTGGAATTAATTACACCGGTGGAAAAATAAGTCCTGTAATAAGTTAGACAGAATCTCCCCCAAATGAACTTTCTTTCCCGCCGTTTCCCCGCGCTTGCCTCGCGCGATTTTGCCATCTTCTGGGTTGGACATCTGTTCTCGCTCATCGGCACGTCCATGCAAAACACGGCTTTGCCCCTGCTGGCATACCGTATCAGCGGGCGTCCTTTCGATCTGGGGCTGATCGGCTTTGCAGTGACCCTGCCCACCTTCTTTCTTGCCATCCCCGGAGGCGTGCTAATCGAACATGTGGATAAACGCAAAGCCATCATCGTCCTGCAAACCGTGATGATGCTGGACACCTTTGCGCTGGCATACCTCACCCTAAGCGGACAAATCCAGATTTGGCATATCGTTCTCATTTCCCTCATTCTCGGCATCGCCTCCGCGTTCGAGATCACGGCACGCCAGGCTATGCTGATCGAACTTGTAGGAAGGGAGTCCCTGCCAAATGCCATTGCACTGCAAGCCACCGCCTTCAACATCTCGCGTGTGCTGGGACCTTCGCTGATCGTCCCAGTCTTTTTGCTCTTTCCCAAAAACAGCGAAGGCTGGGTTTTCCTGTTGAACAGCATCAGTTTCGTTGCCATTGTTACAGGCTTGTTTTTCGTTCGAACGCTTTATAAGATTCCCGCCGAGCCGCGCGCACATTCGGTGATACACGAACTTGGTGAGGGGGCGCAATATATCTTCAACACGCCAGCCGTCAGCTTGCTGGTTATCATTGCCGCCATGCTGGGCATCTTTGGTTTTCCCATCGTCCAGCAATTGCCCGTCATCTCCAAAGACCTGCTCGGACAGATTGGCGACACAAAAGCCATTGTGGATATGCGCAACAGCTTTCTGTACACCGCACAAGGGGTGGGCGCATTAATTGCGGCATTCTCGATTGCGATGAACAACAGTGAACATCGGCGCGGACTGCGCCTCCTGCTGGGGGAAGCCGCCTTCATCCTCGGCATGATTGCCATTCCCCTCTCACGCTCGTTGTGGGTGGCGCTCGCCATCATCGCCTTCATGGGCTGGGGTTCTGTAACGCAACTTGCAACAATGAACACACTGCTTCAAACCCAGGTCCCCGATAATTTGCGCGGGCGGGTGTTCAGCATCTATCTTTGGGCGGTGCAGGGAGTTACCCCGTTTGGAAGTCTGCTGATTGGATGGATGACGCAGGAATTCGGACTTTCAACCACCACCCTGGTCTGCGGACTGCTCTCGCTGGCAGTGGTCGGCTGGATTCAACTCTTTCGCCCGGTTGTAAGGCAGTCAGCGGGTTAACATAGGATTAGCGTTTGACACGCAACTTGACTTCGATTTTTTGCCCGTGTTATGATGAACACCATGCAAAATAACTTTGATGAAGAAACACCTGTTTCCACCACATCGGATACCAAAACGGCTGGTGTTTCCTCTTCCCACATCCGACAGCCAGGCTTGGTCGCCCGCTGGATGAACAGCCTGCTGCAAATGGGTTTGGGCGAGTCGCTTTTACGGGTCGGGACAAACCTCTTTGCCATCGTCGCCATTGTAGGAGTGATCGCGCTGGCGCAGGCTTATTATCGTCAGACGCCAAAACCATTTTCAGCCAATGGAAATCAGGATGCGGGTCCGGCCCCGGCTGTTGATGTGAACGTCAACTCTATCCCTGCGGTGTCTGCTCCAGTGATATCCGGCATCGCGCGTGCGGCACAAATCCACACCAACGTACCTTCCCGTCCGCGCCAGGAGATGGTGACCTATACCGTGCTGGACGGAGATACGGTTTTTGGCATCGCGGAAAAGTTTGGGCTGGAACCGCAGACGATTTTATGGGGCAATTACAATGTTCTGTTGGATGACCCGCACTCGCTGAGACCCGGTCAAGTCTTGAACATTCTGCCAGTAAACGGAGTGTATTGGGAATGGCTTGGTGGGATCCCCTTTGGCGAATGGGCCGAGTTCTATGGCGTGACTGCCGCGGATATCATCGATTTCCCCGGTAACAAGATCGATAAAAATACGGTCGGTGATTACCAAAACGCAAACATCAAAACCGGCACCTGGCTGGTCATCCCCGGCGGAGCGAGGGAATTCGTCAACTGGAGCGCGCCGCTTGGTGTGACCCGTGAAAACCCCGCCTCGGCGCGCGTGCTGGGAGCGGGTGCCTGCGACCCGGTCAGTGGCGGCGCAGTGGGCTACGGGACTTATGTCTACCCGACCAACAAGCATTTCCTCTCAGGCTTCGACTACAACGAAAAGACCAACCACCGCGGCATCGATCTGGCCGGCAGTGAAGGTGAAGGCGTGTATGCCGCTGATGCAGGTGTGGTCGTTTATTCCGGTTGGAATGATTATGGCTACGGCAACATGATCATGATCGACCACGGCAACGGATTCCAATCCTTGTACGCCCACTTGAGCGCAATCTACCGCGGCTGTGGACAAAGCGTTGGACAGGGCGAAGGGATTGGCGCCATTGGCAGTACAGGACGTTCCTCCGGCGCGCACTTGCATTTTGAACTCATGACCCTGACCTGGAAAGTAAATCCCTGGGATTATTTGCCGCCACCTTAATGGCTTGCCAAAGCAGGAAGGCTATACTATAATCCGTCTCGTTGTTCAGGGCGCATAGCTCAGTTGGTTAGAGCGCTACTATCACACAGTAGAGGCCCGGGGTTCGAGTCCCTGTGCGCCCACAAAAACGACCGTCTGAAATTTCAGGCGGTCGTTTCGTTTAATTTTGTCTCGTTGAAAACTTATATTTTTTTACGATACACCCGATTGTTCTTGTATTCCACGCCATTCAGGTTCTTCAAGTCTGCGCGCATTTGCTCGGCAGTCTCGGCAACCTGGGTCATCTCCACGTGGGCAAATTGTTTGAATTCCAACAGGGTCTTGCCTATCGCATAGTACAATAGAGCATTGCCGCCGTGACCTTGAAACTCAGGCAGGATTCCCATGCCGTTCACCGCAACTGCATTGGTCCGCTTCATCTCCAGCAGAAGATCAAACAAGCCAAATGGGAATAATTTTCCACGCGCACGTTGGAGTGCGGCAGACAGGTCATGAAAGGTAAACAGGAAACCGACCACATCCTCGCCGTGGGTGATGATCTTGATCAGGCGATGGTCGGCAACCGCGACGATGTTATCAACCACAAAATCGATTTCCCGCTGGGTCAATGGGTAATATTCCCAGTTATCGACAAAGGCATCGTTGTACGCCTTCCCAATACGGGGCGCCCAGGAAACCAATTCCTTCTTATTTTTGAAGCGTTTCACTTCCAAATGACCGCGCTGCATCACGCGCTCGGCAATTTTTTCCACCCGCCCAGGCAGGCGGAATTTGTCCACCGGAAGATAACATGAAACAAAGTCCACTTCTTTTTCGAATCCCTGTGCTTCCACAAGTTGCTGGTAGTAAGCATGGTTGTAGTTGAGCATGGTCATGGTCTGGCGATGTTCCTGCCCGAACGTCAAAATCCCGTACCCGTCCAACGGACCCATGCCCTTCGGACCAATCATCAGGTCCAGCCCGCGCGCCTTTGCCCACTCGAAGGCGACATTGAACAATGCGTTTGCGGCCTCCAAATCGTTTTTACATTCAAAAAGATAAAAATTTACCGTCTTCTCATTGTGGTACTGGTTAAAAGGCTTGTTCTCGATTACAGCAATGCGTCCCACGTCACGCCCGTCACGCACTGCCAGGAAGAATTCCACATCCGAGTGTTCATGAAACGGGTGCTTCTTTTTGTTTAGTTGGTTATACGCGTCAATATTCAAAGGCGGAACCCACTGTTTGCACCCGGCATAAATCTGGTATGGCAATTCCACAAAGCGCCTAACCTGTTTTCTATTCTCTGTATCTACTTCTTCGATGTTAAGCATGTCAATCTCCCAGATGCTGAATTTGAGGTTCTCAAAGTATATACCCAAATGTCACGCCGTGGTTACGAACTTTTCCAGAAGACTGTGTCTCAGGTTCGTTTAACAATCTCATAGTTTTATAAGAGTTTCTTTTCTGTCGCTATTTTCTTTTATAATTTGTCCACTATGACCACACGCACCAACGAAGCCTGGCTTGCGGACTTGCGAGCCACAGGCGCGGCGCATGAAGAAGCGATTCACGACCTGCGGGAAGTGATCCAAAAAGGGCTGCCTTATGCCCTCACCCGCTGGCTCTCTTCGGATTCACCCCTCTTCGAGCCGCTGGTGGAGGAAGTAACACAGGAAACCCTATTGCGTGTTCTCGATCAACTGAATACTTTCGAGGGGCGCAGCTTGTTCACCACCTGGGTGCATAAAATCGCCATTCGCCTCGCCTTGACAGAACTCCGCCGCAAACGCTGGCGGGACTCCTCGCTGGATGAACTAACCGAAAACGAAGACGCTCCCCCACCTCCCGGCCTGCTTGCTGATCCCCAAGCCTCTCCCGAATCCTCAGCCGAACGCGCTGATATGTTCGCCCGCGTCCGCCGCATTTTGGAGGAGGAGCTCACACCCAAGCAACATCAGGCGCTTGTCCTGCTCAGTTTGCAGGATATGCCCATGGACGAGGCCGCCAAGCGGATGAAGACCAACCGTAATGCCTTGTATAAGCTCCTGCACGACGCCCGTTTGCGATTGAAAAAACGCCTGGCCCTCGAAGACTTGACCCCGCAAGATTTGTTGACTGCTTTTGAGGGTAGGTAAGATTAAGATTAGATTAGCCGTCAAAGCTTCATCATGAATAACATAACCCTTTTTCAACGCCTTCGAGATTTCTTCGCGCCTCAAAAGCAGGAGGAATTGCAGGACGAGGTCATCGTCAAATTCCTGCGCATACTAGAGGATATACGTGCCGAGGACATGTCCTGCGACGAAATGTTCAATCGTCTGGACGAGTTCGTTGAAAAGGAGGTCGAGTCGCACGATGCAGAGAAACTCATGCCCCTCGTCCGCGAACACCTCGACATGTGTTCCCACTGTGAGGAAGAGTACGAAGCGTTGCTTGACGTGCTTGAAAACACCAAATGAAACGACGGGAACAACCCGTCGTTTTTTGAGGCCGTAGGTCATGCTTTCAGCATGACCGTCTCGTTTAAAACGTGACTTACAGGAGTTATCCCTTGCATCCCCTCGACTCACTCAACCAGGAAATCATTCAATGCCGCAAATGTCCACGCCTCGTGGAATGGCGCGAGGAAGTGGCGCGGGTCAAGCGCAAAGCCTACAAGGATCAGGAATATTGGGGAAGGCCTGTCCCCGGGTTTGGCGATCCAAAAGCACGCGTTCTCGTGGTGGGACTCGCTCCCGGCGCACACGGTTCCAACCGCACGGGGCGCCAGTTCACAGGAGATGCTTCGGGTGATTTCCTCTTCCCAGCCTTGCACCGGGCCGGGTTTGCGAATCAGCCCGATGCGGAATCCAGAGATGATGGACTGGTTCTCAAAGATATGTACATCACCGCGTCAGGCAGATGCGCTCCGCCCGACAACAAACCAACTCCAGCAGAGTTGAATACCTGTCAGCCTTACCTTGAGCGCGAACTTCAAATCCTCCAACCAAAGGTGATTGTCTGCCTCGGCAAGATTGCTTTCGACAGAATCCTCAAAATATTCGCGCTTCGCAATCTCAAATTTTCGCACGACACGATTCACGCGGTTGCGTCTTCATTCTTGATCCCTCATCCTTCATCTTTGATTTGTTCCTATCACCCAAGCCAGCAAAACACACTGACGGGGAAATTGACGGTGGAAATGTTCGATGAGGTCTGGAAAAAAGCAAAAGCATTGCTCAAAAAATAGGTTTTATGAAATTCTGGAAAAAGACCTTATCCTCCATTATCATATTTGCATGTCTTGGGGTTTCAGTTGGACCGTTTCTTGTGCCTGTTCCCAAATTGGAAGGGCTGGTCTCTGAAAAGGATTTAGCCGAGCCTGACAGCAAATTTATCGAAATTAACGATGTCGCCATTCACTACAAGGAAATGGGAGCGGGCAAAAGGAACTTCATCCTTCTGCATGGATTTGGAGCGAGCACCTATTCGTGGCGCGAAGTGATGGATGATCTTGCCCAATACGGACGCGTCATCGCATACGACCGCCCTGCTTTTGGCCTGACAGAACGTCCCATGCCCGCAAACTGGATCGAGAATCCATACGGAATGAAAGCCAACATCGAACTCCTGCGAAGCTTGATGGATGCGCTCCAAATCGAGAAGGCGATTCTGGTTGGCAATTCGGCGGGAGGTGGAGTGGCAGTGGCGTTTGGTTTGGAATATCCCGAACGGGTGGATTCGCTCATTTTGGTTGACCCAGGCGTGGGCGGCGGACGTGGTCCACAATTTCCAGCGTGGGCGCTTCCCGTCATGTGGACTCCGCAAATGCGGCACATCGGTCAACTGATGATGCGCGACTATCAGGAATCCCTGCCACAAACGATCCAGCGCGAATGGTTCGACCAGTCAAAACTCACCGACGAGATCAGGCAGGAGCCGCTGAAAATCTTCAAAATCGAAAACTGGGATCGCGCTTTCTACGAATTGACCTTTGCGCCCGCATACCCCGAACTTCGTCCGCTTCTTCCAAAATTGACCGTGCCAGTTTTCATCGTGGCTGGAGCGGAAGACCGGTTGATCCGCTCGTGGTATTTCGAATCCATCAGCAAGGAAATCCCGAACGCAAAACTCAGCCTGATTCCCAGTTGCGGACACGTGCCGCAGGAGGAATGTCCGCGCGAATTTATGGAAGAAGTAGTAAACTATTTACAGGAAGAGAACCTATTTGGAGGAACATGGACACGCCCATTTTGACTCCGGGCGAACCCGCCCCGGATTTCGAACTCAAAGATTTCAATGGAAACCCTGTCCGGCTTTCGGACTTTCGCGGGAACAAGCCCGTCGTGCTTGCCTTCCTGCGCGGTTTCATGTGACCGTACTGCCGCGCGCAGTTGGCGCGCATGAGAGACGGTTATTCCAACTTCGTCTCACGCGGCGCGGAGATTCTGGCCATCGGAACTGACAACGAAAAATCATTTCAGTCATACTGGAAAAAGGAAAATATTCCCTACATTGGGCTGCCCGATCCCAAAGCCAGCGTACCTCGATTGTACAGGCAGGAAGTGAACCTCTTCAAGCTGGGACGGATGCCTTTGAACTGCGTGGTGGACGCGGAAGGAAAAATCCGTTACATCCATTATGGCTCGGACATGACCGACATCCCCGATAACGAAACATTCATAAATGTAATAGACCAAATCAACGCATCATCCAATTAGCATGACCATTGGACGCATTGCCTTTCTTGGTTCAGGCGAAACCTCCCTCGCGGGCGGACGTATTTTCGAGTCGTTGGCCCGCCTCATCCCTCCCCCATTGCGGATTACCGTGATGGAAACGACTGCTGGCTTCGAATTGAACTCGCCGCAGGTGGCGGGACGCGTTGCTGATTTTTTCCAAACCCGCCTGCAAAACTACAACCCAATGATTGACCTTGTCCCCGCGCGAAAAAAGGGAACTGAATTCAGCCCGGACAATCCTGAAATACTGAAGCCGCTGCTGTCCGCCAACATGATCTTCATGGGACCCGGCAGTCCAAGCTATGCCGTTCGCCAATTGAAGGATACGCTTGCCTGGGACATCATCCGTGCGAGGCACAGGCTGGGAGCAACACTGGTCTTCGCATCCGCCGCCACGATTTCCATTGGCGCGTGGGCGTTGCCGGTTTACGAGGTCTACAAAGTCGGCGAGGATGTGCACACCAAACGCGGACTTGACCTGTTTGCAGATTACGGCATGAACCTATCCTTCGTCCCTCACTGGAACAACGCCGACGGCGGCATCGACCTTGACACCAGCCGTTGTTTCTTCGGCATCGAACGTTTCGACCAATGGCGCAGCCTTTTGCCTGTTGAAAATATCGTGGTTGGGCTGGATGAACATTCAGGCTTCACCCTGGACTTTGAAGCCTCATGCTGTGAGGTCAACGGGGTTAGTTCGGTTTCGGTGCTGAAATCAAACGAAATGAAAATTTACCCTGCCGGTGCGAAGTTTCCACTCAGTGAGCTGGGACAATTTCAACCGCCTGCCGCAATCGAACAGGATATCCGCCCCGACGCCTGGGAGATGGTGTCAAAAGCCGCAAACATGGAGAAGAAGGAAGATGCACCGCCCAATGAGATCCTTGCCTTGCTGGATCAAAGAAAGACGGCGCGTGACCGAAAAGACTTCGCCGAATCAGACCGCCTGCGTAATCAAATCTCCGCATTAGGCTGGTCGGTGCAGGACAATAAAGATGGGCAGAAACTGGTAAAAAAGTAATTGACGAGAAGATGGACCGTGAATGTAAAACATTTACGGTCTTTTTTTACACGCACCAGTGTTCAACACAAGTATTATTCATACTTTCCTCACCACTTTGCGATAAAATAGAATCGTACAAGGAGATGTGACATGCGCGCGGTAGACATCATTATCAAAAAACGCGATAAACAGGAATTGACCTCGCAGGAGATCGAGTTCTTCATCAAAGGTTTTACCAACGGGGAAATTCCCGACTATCAGGCTTCCGCCTTTGCCATGGCTATTCTGCTGAACGGCATGACGCCCTTCGAGACTGCCGACCTGACTCTTGCCATGGCAAACTCCGGGCAGGTACTTGACCTTTCCAAAGTGGTGGACATCGCTGTTGATAAGCACTCCTCCGGCGGCGTGGGCGACAAGACCAGCATCTCGGTCATGCCGATGGTAGCAGCCTGCGGACTGCCCGTCGGAAAAATGTCCGGGCGCGGACTCGGTTTCAGCGGCGGCACGCTCGATAAGCTGGAATCGGTTCCCGGTTATCGCGTAGATTTGTCAACCGATGAGTTCAAAAAACAATTGAAAGAAAAAGGCATCGTGCTCACCGGTCAATCGCTCGACCTTGCGCCGGCAGACGGGAAAATGTACGCCCTGCGTGACGTGACCGGCACCGTGCCTTCGATGCCATTGATTGCCTCATCCATCATGTCCAAGAAGATAGCGGCGGGAGCGCAGGCAATTGTGCTGGATGTGAAAACCGGACTCGGAGCTTTCATGCAAACTCTCGAAGAAGCGCGTGTGCTTGCCAACCTGATGGTGGACATTGGTCGGCTAGCGGGACGCAAAACCGTCGCTCTGCTTTCGGACATGAACCAGCCGCTCGGCTCGGCGGTGGGCAACGCCCTCGAAATGGTCGAAGCCATCGAACTCCTGCGCGGACGCGCTCCACAGGATTACTACGAACACTGCCTGCATGTCGCAGCGCATGTACTTGTGCTGGGTCAACGCGCAAAGGATTTGGACGAAGGACGGGCCATGGCTCAGAAATCCATCGACGATGGAAGTGCGCTGGAAAAACTCCGTGTGCTGGTTCAGGCTCAGGGCGGCGATGTCTCCTACGTGGACGACGTCAGCCGCTTCGAGCGGGCAAAATACGTCGAGGCAGCCAAATCCCCCCGCAGCGGATTCATCTCCCAGATCCACGCCAGAATTGTCGGCGAGGCATCGGTCACGCTGGGAGCGGGTCGCGCCAAAAAGGGCGATCCCATTGACCACGCAGTCGGCTTTTTAATCCTCAAAAAAGTTGGGGATAAAGTCGAAGCAGGCGAACCGCTGTTCGAGATTCATGCCAATGATGAGGCAAAACTGGCGGAAGCCCGTACCAATGTACTCTCGGCATACCAGTTTAGCGATGAATTTGTACCGCCGCTCCCGCTATTTTACGAGTAAAATAGCGTATAGTCTTGTAAATTAATTAAGAATCCGACATATTAACCAGGAAAACGGCAATGGCAAAAGTTTCTTTGAGAATTTACAATCGCGAAATCGAAAACCTCATTGATCAGGGGAACATCAACGAGGCCATTGCGCATTGTCACCACATTCTGAAAACATTCCCCAAACATCTGTCGACCTATCGCCTGCTCGGCAAATCATACCTTGAATTAAAACGTCACGCTGAGGCAGTGGATATTTTCAGCCGGGTCTTGATGGCGGTGCCTGACGATTATGTATCCCATGTGGGGATGAGCATCATCTACGATGAGCAAAGAAAAATGGATGAAGCCATCTGGCACATGGAACGCGCCTTTGAGACCCAGTCTTCCAACGCCGCCATTCAGGGCGAACTTCAAAGGTTGTACGGACGACGCGACGGAATGGAACCGCCCAGAATCCGCATGACACGCGGAGCGCTCGCCCACCTATATGTGCAGGGCGAATTGTATCCACAGGCAATTGCCGAGATTCGTGCCGTCCTCGCCGAGGAACCGGATCGTCCTGACATGCAGGTACTGTTGGCTCGCGCCTACTTCCGCGGTGGTCAGAAAGCGGACGCCTCGGATATGTGCGCCCAACTGCTCAAACGATATCAATATTGTTTCGACGCCAACCGCATCATGGTGGACCTGTTACCCGCCACGGCAGGCGCCGCTGAAAGCACTCAGGTATACCGCATGCGCGTGGGAGAGATGGATCCATATGCCACGTTCGCAAAAGATTCTGTCTTTTTATCACATGAAGTTCCCGATGCCTCAATCAGCGTCGAGAGACTCGAATACAAGGGCGAAGAACCGCCTGCGGGTCAGGCATGGACTTCCTCACTTGGACTCGGCGCTGGTATTGCAGCCGCTCCCGCAATTGCCGCGACGGCTTCCACCAGCGAATCCGACTGGCCCAAGGTTTCCAGTATGCCTGAGACCACTCCCGCTGCGCCAGAAGAGATTCCGGATTTCCTTCGTCAGGCAGGCTGGGGAGCTTCAACCACGCCCGAACAGCCCACTTCGATTTTTGATGAAGAACCCGCCAGCGGCAGTCTTGCTCCCGCCGAACTTCCCGACTGGCTAAAGGGACAGGAACCAGTCAACACGGCTCCCACTCCTCCCTCCCAACCCGAATCCACTCCAGCTATAGAAGTACCCGATTGGCTGCTCGACAATTCCCAAACATCCGAAGCCGGGACAGGGGAAGTCCCAGACTGGCTGAAGGAGGCTTCACAAGCACCTGCTGAACCCGCAAAGATGGATGAAACTTCCGCCTGGTTGAACCAACTGGACGGCAAGCAACCACCCTCTGAGCCTCTGCAAAAAGACGCAGTAACTGATTGGCTCGGTGAATTGGATGAGAAGCAAGCCCCCGCCGCCGAAGCTGCTAATGTACCCGATTGGTTAAGTGGTCTGGACGGTGAACAAGCTTCTGCCGCCGAAGCTGCCGATGTTCCGGATTGGCTGCGCGGCTTGGATACTCCACAAGAAACCGCCACTGAGCCAGAAAAAGTGGAAAATGTTCCCGATTGGTTAAGCGGACTGGACACCCAGGATCAGAAAACTTCACAACCTGCTCCTTCGGTTGAAGGCTTGGGTTCAACCGCCCAGGAACAGGATGATGCTGTAGCGTGGCTCGAATCACTTGCCGCCAAGCACGGGGCCAAACCTGAAGAACTGGTCACCGACCCAAGCAAACGCAGCGAGAAACCACCCGAATGGGTCGCACAGGCACAAAACATCGGTCAGGAAACGCCCACGGTGTCTGTCGAAAGCCTTGGCGCGTCGGCGCAGGAACAGGATGACGCTGTAGCATGGCTTGAATCACTTGCCGCCAAGCACGGAGCCAAGCCCGAGGAACTGGTCACCGACCCAAGCAAACGCAGTGAGAAACCACCGGAGTGGGTCGCGCAGGCGCAAAGCGCGAATCAGGAAACACCCGCGCCTCAAACACCCGCAGCTTCTGTTGAAAGCCTTGGTGCGACATCCTCGGAACAGGATGACGCCGTGGCTTGGTTGGAGTCACTTGCCGCCAAACATGGAGCCAAGCCCGAGGAACTGGTCACTGACCCAAGCAAACGCAGCGAGAAGCCGCCTGAATGGGTTGCGCAGGCACAATCCATTGGCGAATCCCAACCCACCCAGCCTGAGCAAAAGCCTGAGATCGTGGAAAATGCGCTTAACATCGGCGAGCAATTCTTTGCTGAATTCGAAAGCGCGTCTGGCGCAACACCCGTCAAAGATGAAACCAGCACCTGGTTGGAAGATCTTGCCAAAGAGGAAGAGCAAACAGAGAAAAGCGAATCGTTTGGCATTTCAAATGAAATCCCCGACTGGCTGAGCGATGCGAAAGCTGAAACCAGACAACTCGACAGCAGTGAAATTCCTGAATGGTTAAACGATGCACAAACACCGCAGGATACCGGCGGTCAATTCGAATTCAAGCAGGAGGAATTACCTGCGGAAAAATCAGAACTGCCCAATTGGCTGAGCGATGTCGATAGCGAGACGCCGTCGCTTGCTGCAACCAGCGAGAACATGACCGAAGGTGACCTTGCCAACTGGCTGAACACCCTTGATGACGAGCCTGGTCTTCCCTTTGAGTCCATGCCGACCCCCGACTCGATCCTCTTTGATTCGCAAGCCAGGCCACCTGTCAAACCAAAAGGAAGCGGTCCGGCCGAGGAAAAGTCCGAACTGCCCGATTGGTTGAGTGAAGTCGACGTGCAAGGCTCTAAAATGGACGATGAATGGAAAGAATCCACAACCGGGCAGGCGGAGAGCCTTCCATCCTGGTTTGAGGAAACGTCCGAAGAAGCAGGCAGCAGTTACCAAGAAGATGATACTTCGCCCTGGCATCACCGCGAGAGATGGGAAGCGGAGGAGCCTCAATACCCCACGCCAACCTCGCCTTCCGACTGGCATCCGTTGGAGCCGCAACAGGTTGAAACAAAACCTGCGCCCAAACAGGAAATCCCTGTGGAGACCCACAAAGCCTTCGTGCCTCCTCCACCGCAGCCGGACACCCAACCTGTCCTCGCGCCAATTCCGCAATCTGAAGCTCCGGCGAAGAAGAAGTCCGGGCTGCCTGCGCGCAAACGACTGCCGGAGAGCGCGAATGCAATCGTTGCGTTGAACCAGGCCAAGAGCGAACTGGATCGGGGTGACATTCCCGCCGCGCTTGCGCATTACGGAAAGTTGATCAAGAAAGGCAAGCACATCGAGGAAACCATCCGCGACCTGACCGAGTCGATCTATCGTTATCCGGTGGAGGTCGGCATCTGGCAAACACTGGGTGATGCCTATATGCGCGCCAATCGTTTGAAGGAAGCGCTCGAAGCCTACAACAAGGCGGAAGAACTGATTCGTTAATTCATCGATTCGGTGATTCAAAGAGTCAGCGAGTCAATAATTTGTTGATTCGATGACTCGCTGAATCGTTATATTTTGTTTTGGAGGATTTTCTGTGGAAAGAACGCTCGTACTTGTAAAACCCGACGGCGTGCAGCGCGGATTGATTGGCGAAGCCATCAGCCGCTTCGAACGTCGCGGACTCCGGCTCGTTGCAGCAAAATTCATTCAGGTCGGCAATGCGCTGGCTGAAAGCCATTATGCCGAACATAAAGGCAAGCCTTTTTACGATGGTTTGATCGCCTACATTACATCCGCGCCGGTGATGGCAATGGTATGGGAAGGGCCCAATGCGGTTGCCGCTGTGCGCCAGACCGTCGGCTCGACCAGACCCGCTGAATCCGCGCCCGGCACCATCCGCCATGATTTCGCCCTCGAAGTGGGACGCAACTTGATCCATGCCTCAGACAAGCCGGAGACCGGCGAACGTGAAGTCGCTCTTTGGTTCAAGAAAGAAGAGCTGGTTGACTGGAAACGCGCTGTGGATCAGTGGGTATTCGAGAAATAGGTAAAAGTAGACAGGTAGACGAGAAAACAAGTTGTCACAAGAAGCATCCCAGTTCATATGAGCCGGGATGCTTTTGTATTTACATGGACTTTGGTGCATGGAAGGCTAGACAAAAGAGGCGTGAGAAAGTAACTTTGGGTTTATGCCTAAACGTACAAAGTCATCCTCACGCCCAAAGACATTATATCGTGTCAAGAACTGGTCCGAATATGAGAAATCCCTGGTGAAACGATGTTCAATCACATTCTGGCTTTCAGATGATTTTGAACAGGTCTGGTTGTATATTGGTGAAAAACAACGCGGCAGCCAGTTTGAGTACAGTGAGAAGGCTATCGAAATCATGTTGACCATTAAGGAAGTATTTCACTTGACCAATCGTGGCGTGGAAGGGTTTGTGCGTTCGGTGTTCAAAATGCAGAACATTCCTCTGCGGGTGCCAGATCATTCGACCCTGTCGAAACGCGCGAAGACCTTGAAGGTGAGATTGCCCAAGAAAACCAATGGGAGGATGAACCTGGTGTTGGACAGCACCGGCTTGAAAATCTATGGCGAAGGCGAGTGGAAGGTTCGTAAACATGGCTATTCCAAGCATCGTACCTGGCGCAAACTGCACGTGGGTGCTAATCCCAACAACGGCGAGATCCAAGTGGGGGTTCTGACCGAGAACAACGTTAGCGATGATGCTGTCGTGAAAGACATGTTGGCGCAAATCGAACAAACTTTGCTCTCTTGTGCAGCCGATGGCGCCTACGATAAACGCAAAGTCTATGATGCGCTCAATGCACATTCGCCTGCAGTTGAGATTTTGATCCCGCCCCGCAAGAATGCACACATCTGGCAACATGGAAACTCAAAGGAAGAACGTCTCAAGCGAGATGAGAACTTGCGTTACATTCGCAAGCATGGACGACCGCAGTGGAAGGAAGATTCAGGCTACCATATTCGTTCTTTGGCAGAAACCACCATGTTCCGGTTGAAAACCATCTTTGGTGATAGGCTTTCTGCCCGCCTGTTGGAGACGCAAACCTCGCAGGCGCTCATTCGTTGCTTGGCACTCAACCAAATGACCCATCTCGGCATGCCAGAAAGTTATCCAGTTGTGTAATCCCTGCTTCCAGACAGGTGAATTGCGCTTATTCTTCGATTTATGCACCAATACCTAGTTGAATTGTTAATTGTTAAACTTGAAGATATGTTTTTTATTCCACCACCTTTTCCGCTATACCCATTGTTAATCAAACTGCCTTTTCCTATGTATCCATTTTGAATAACAAAATTGGTGATGGTTATGGCAGCAGAACTGTTGTTGATGAAAATGCCTACATTTGATTTATTCCCGTCAATTGTGGAAAAATTGTTTTGCGTGTCAAATGTGTTATTCCAGCCGCCTGAGAGAGTGAGGGATTTGGTAATGTATGCCACTTGGGTGAAATTTATACTATAACTTGTTGCACTGTCAGAGAGGTTGACGCTAGAGATATCTGTGTATGTGCCTTCTGCAATGTAGACTGTGTCTCCTGGTGAAGCCTTGTCAATTGCATATTGAATCGTTTTGCATGGATTTGCGGAAATTTGGCATAAGTTGCCTGCATTGTTGCCAGCCTTTGAAACATACCTTGAAACTCCATTGACCAAGCTGAAGGTGGTTGAGTTGTAAGACACAGCAGAAGCGATGACTGAAATTGTGCCCAATATTTCATTGGACGTAAAAGCTGATGCTGTCGCGATACCATTGCTGTCGCTGACAGCACTTGTCATAAATGTGCCGGTGTCGCTAAATATTCCGCTTGCCCCGGAAGACGGCGCTGTGAATGTAACGGAAACGCCGCTAATGGGATTGTTGTTGACGTCTGTTACTTTTACGCTAAGCGCGGTTGCAAAAGGCTGATTGATGCCTGCTGATTGATTGTCGCCGCTGTTAATAACAAGCTTGTTTTCAATATATTCATAGGCTCCAATGTCACAAGCACTTCCTTGTGGGCGAGAAATCCCCCTCTGATCCACCGCCGGGCAACCGGTGGATGTGCCTGCATTGATGGCTGGGCTCCCAGCTAATAATTCATGAACATTGTTGGTGTTAGATGGGTCATTTTTAATTATTGGGTCGACATCAAGTTGATTTCCCGGACCTTCAGCTACCGTGCAGCCCCCTGTTCTCCACATGATGCTGTAGGAAAAATTGTCTATTTCGCCATAGCAATCTGAAATAATGCTGTTCGTTATCGTATAAGTTCCTGCGTCGGTGTATATGCCTTTTCCCTGATAAGCGCCATTAAAAACAATGGTTGAATTTTGGATGTTAATTGTGCCGTTATTGCTGAAAATACCACCTCCGTAAGCAGCATTATTCGAGTTATAAGCAATGGCGCTGTTGACGACTGACAGCATCCCATCTTCCATGTAAATGCCCGAGCCTCTGTAGGTGGCTTTGTTATTTTTTACATTGCTGTTCCTTAGTGTAAAGTTGCCGCTGGCAATGTGGATACCTCCACCATCAGTTGAGGTGCTGTTTCTGATGACGAAATTTTCTACGGTAACGTCAGGAGCAGTTGAGGAAATGCCATTCCCGTAAATATCTGACGTTCCGTTTTGAATATTAAATGTCAAGTCCCATCCGCCAGAGAGGGTTATGCTTTTGTCAATAATGATCCTGTCTGAGACCGGGGTGTACAAATTGCTTGTAACTTTGATAGTATCTCCAGGAGCAGCCTTATTTATGGTTTCCTGTATGTGCGCGCAGGGGGCGACTACAGTTGTACATGAGTTACTGTCATCTCCTGTTTCACTATTCACGTAGTAAGTTACACCCGCAAGGGCTGTAATATCCTCAGGCTCCCCTGTGGGCAGGGACTCTGGGGTAGGGGTAGCTTGAATCTCCTCGGTAGGGATTGGAGTTTCCGAAAGAACAGGTGTTTCTGTAGCAACCGGTTCTTGTGTTGGAACCTCGGTTGGATCGCTGCTTGTATCTTCTGTTGGTACCTCGGTTGGTATAGGAGTGACGGGTGGTTCGCCTTCCTGTCGGGTATGCCAGGCAGTATCGATCTGGTTGAAGTGCATGGGGACGTTGCCTGTTTGGGCATTGACCAATATCAACTCGCGGACTGGCTGCGAGCCGTCCACGGTGACCATGTCCATGCGCCAGACCAGTTCCGCCGGGCGGGTGCTCGGGCGCAGGATTTTCTCATCGAAGATCCAAAGTTCCGCTGCGACGGATGGAGTGTAGCCCGATTTCTCGCCGCCATACCATTTGGCCATGCCCCGCTTGGCAATCTCCACCGCTTCATCTGCGGTGAGGCTGGGGGTGGTGTCAAGGGAAAGCGCCTGAGCCACCTCACCGTTCATGGAGTATAAAGCGCCTTGATCATTGGCATTGACGATCAGTTCACCGCCCATGACCGGCACACCGTTGTAGGTCTGCTGGTATTTGGTGGTCACCCGGTCCCCGGCAAACTGTGACTGAGCCATCAGTTCCAAGTCTTTTTGCGGATCGGTGACTCCAAATTCAGGGGCGAAGGATTGGACCAGGACGTCTGCCTGCTGTTCATCGGTCATGCGTACCGACATGGCGCTGAGCATGGCAACCGGCTCATCGTTGGCGCCCGTGATCATGGTCACCTTGCCGGTGTCCGAGTTGTATTCTCGGATGATGCCATCATCCTGTCCCTGAGCCGAAACGACCGCTGTCGGGACCCTGAACGCAGACAGGGCAAACGAAAACAATACGAGAAGGGAGGTGAGCTTGTGGATGAACCGGCTGATTGAACGCATGGTTTTGCTCCTAAATGGGAAAGTGAACACCCCGGTTTTTAATTTAATTTCCATATGGATTTTCTTGTAATATAACATTGCACTCTTTTTTATTCATCAGAATAAAAGTCATAACTTTGTCATGAAAAAGATGAGAAGTGAGATCCTGTTTTCGAAGTGCAAAAAACGGCAGAAAGAGTCTGTTCTCCCAGATACGCAACGTCCGTTTGGCGAAAACGAAGTTTAATATTCCTATTAATTTGACATGATACTTGAAAACACCAATTTTGTGACCTGTAATTAATTACAGGTATTCTGAGTAATTCTATCCAAAATGGAAGTCATCCATAAGATTTTCATAAGCCCATGTAATCGCTTTCTGACGCGAATTGACCCCCAACTTTTTCAGCATGTTGGTAATATGGAATGCTGTTGTGCGACGTGTTATACCGAGCTCTTTCGAAATTGATGCGTTGTTGAAGCCGCGGCACATCAGGAAAAGAATTTCCATTTCCCGTTCCGTTAGTTCCTCCCGCTTGCCGTTCCTGCTCTCCTGCCAGTGTTTTACACGTTCCATTTGTTCGTTGGTAATCAGGCTTTCACCCTCGACTGCACGATGGATTGCCTTGATCAATGTTTCTCCGCGCACCGATTTCGAAAAATATCCCCTGACTCCAGCGGCGATCATATCCGCAAGGTATACGTCCCGGTCATGAGCAGTGAGGACAAGCGTGATCGTTTCCGGGTAATTGGTCCTTACATGTCGCTCAATGTCGGCTGGCCGCGGTCCGGGCATTTTCAGGTCGAGCAGCAGGATGTCGGGGCGTAACTTTTCCACCAATTCCTGCGCCTCCATTCCATTTTCCGCCTCGCCAACAATGATCAGGTCAGGATCGGAACTGAGCAGGTTATGTATTCCGGCGCGCGCAATTGGATGGTCATCTGCGATTACTATAGTAATCATGGCTCTTTCATAAAAGTATATCAAAGAGATTGTGTCATCAGGTCAAGTAGTATGTCATTGTAAGGAAAAAACCTGGCCAGGGTTTTAGGCGCTTAAAGTAAATAAAGCGGCTTGGAAGTCTTCAGGATATGGTGCGGTAAATGTCAATCGTTCATTCGTGACGGGATGATTGACCGTCAACGAGTAGGCGTGGAGCGCAGGGCGGGCGATGAGGTCTGTTCCGGGGGCACTATATAAGTTATCTCCCAAAAGCGGAAATCCCAACGCGTAGGCATGGACTCTGATCTGATGTGTACGACCAGTCATCGGGACGGCTTCGAGCAGGGACAATTCCCTTCCGCGCTTCAGCACCTTGAAATGCGTCTCAGACTTGACGCCGCTTTTGTTATCCACCATCGTGCGGTGTTTGTGCCCCACGTTGACCCGCAGCGGAAACTTCGTCGCCTTTTCATCCCACTTCGGCAACCCGTTGACGATGGCATGATATTTTTTGTCCACCTGATGCTTCTCGAATTGAATGTTCAAACTGCGGTGCGCATCCGCTGTCAACGCGAAGATTACCACTCCACTGGTGATTTTATCAATGCGATGGATGACCCAAATCCTGCTGTAAGTTTCTTCCAGCATTTTAACCAGGTACGGCGCGTCAGGTTCCCAGCCTTCGGGCAGAATGGAAAGTCCGGCAGGCTTGTTGACCACGAGCAGGTGTTCATCTTTATAAAGGATGTTCATGTCAGGGATTAAACCACAGTTTATATGTCGTTGCGAGGAGGACGCTCTTTCCGACGAAGCAATCTCTTATCAAGGGGAGATTGCTTCGCCGCTCTGGCTTCTCGCAATGACATTCCCCCTTGACATTAACGTAACGTTAGGGTTTATAGTTGCCCCATGTTCACAGTCAAGCAGCTCTCCAAACTGGCGGGCGTGACCCCGCGCACCCTGCATCACTACGACGACATCGGTCTCCTCAAGCCATCTCGGATCGGCGAGAATGGCTATCGCTACTACGGGGAGGAGGCGCTGTTGAAGTTGCAGCAGATTCTGTTCTACCGCGAGCTGGACATGCCGCTCGAAGAGATCAGGAAGATCATGGGACGCCGTGATTTTGACCTGCTGGCTACGTTACAAAGTCACCGTGAGGCGCTGCAAAAAAAGGCGGCGCGACTCGGCCAACTGCTTGTCACCGTGGACAATACCATTCGACATATTAAAGGAGAAAAACTCATGAATCAGAAAAGCTTATTCAAAGGCTTTAGCGAAGAGGAACAGGATAAGTTGGCGCAGGAAGCCGAGCAGATGTACGACCCCGAAACAGTGCGCGAGTCCAATCGCAAGTGGAAGGCGTACTCGAAGGAAAAGAAGGATGCAATCCTTGCAGAGGGCAGCCAGATCTATCTCGACATGATCGCTGCCATGCCGAAGGGCGCATCCAGCCCGGAGGTGCAGGGGATCGTCGAGCGCTGGCGTCGTCACATGGATTACTTCTGGACGCCGAACCTTGATCAATTGCTTGGGCTTGCGAGGATGTACAACGACGACCCAAAGTTCAAAGCCAACTTCGACGACATGCACCCGAAACTCGCCGCGTTCATGCGCGAGGCGGTGACAGTGTACGTAAATACAAAAAGGAAGTCGTAAGGATGAAAGCGCTCTTTCGGGAGTCAAATTCCCGAAAGAGCGGGTAAGGTATAATCGCCCGACAGGTTATGTCCGCAGGTTTGTTTTGACAAAACATTGGCAGTCTGGGAAAGGTATCTTTTGAGTGAAGCGTCGGGTTTGGTCATTCATCCTTTGTTGGGAACTTTTGCTGGCGGGAGCCTGGTTTTTGTGGTCTGCAATTTTAGATAGTCAGGAGGGAAACTGGCAAACGAAACAAATTTTGACGTTGGCAGCGGGGGGAATGCTGGTTATTCTGGGGATTTACTTTAGCATTAAGCGGATAAAAAAACCGGCGTCCCCGGAAAAAATTGAAACAACTTCCCGTTATCTTGTCCAGGCGCCGCTATGGTGCTTGTTGGCTTTGTTTGCGGTCGAACTCACGTTGCGGGTAACTGTTTACAGCCCCCCCTTGCGCCGTGATGTGACGAACTGGGCGGGCGACATTCCCGGCGTGCATACCTTTATACTGTGGGGCAAGGAGGGGTATGGATTGACACGGTACGACAAATGGGGCGCGCTCCAAACGCCTTTTCACGATAACAAAAAGGATAACAATGTGATTGTCCTCGGCGATTCACAGACCGAATGTTTGCAGGTCCCTGATAATCAAAAGTTCACCTCTGTTGCCGAAACGCTTCTGCGCCGCGACGGTTACGATGCGGACCTTCACAACCTTGGTCGCAGTGGGCTTGCCATGGCGGATTACGTCAGTTGGATTCCGCCGTATCGGGATATATATCGCCCCAGAGCAATTGTCGTCCAGCTGACCACAAGCGACTTCATTGAATCCTTTCAGGAGGGCCAATTCAATTATTTTGTCATTGGAGACGACCATGAACTTGATTTGGCTCAGACGTATGATCTCTCCGCTGGTTTTATCCAAAAAGCGAGGAGGAAGTATCGGTTTGGTTTTCAAATCGGGGAATTGGGATATCAACGATGGTACTTGATGCGGAATTCTTCCGGACGGGATCAAAATATCCCGGCAGGCGGAAACCCTTCCACCGGGACGGTCAACTTGCAGAGACTTCCCACAGTTCCCGGCGAAGAACAAAACGTGGATGTCGGCGTTTTTGACCTCGCGCTTGCGGACCGGCAATTGAAACTTTTACTGCGGGCAAGCGAAGGCGTTCCGCTCATTGTGGTTTTTCTTCCTTCAGCGCCTTACATATCAGGGAATGAAATCGAAATGACCGACCCCGCGCATGAACGATTGATGGAATTTATGAAACGCTATCCCGAAGTGACCGTGGTTGATCCCCTGCCCGAATTTCAAAATCTTACAATGGCTGGACGCCTGCCGCGCGGATTTTTCAACAGCACACCGGGGTCGGGACACTTGAACCAGGACGGGAATCAAATTGTGGGTGAGTTGCTGGCGCAAGCCATCGGACAGGTATTGAAATGAATTTCATTTCATTCGAGTTTTTGATTCTCCTGCTAGGGCTGCTGGGGACTCTTGTCATCTTCAAATACCCCCTAATCCGAAAGTGGATTTTACTTCTTGCCAGTTGTGTATTCTATGCCTGGTGGGATTGGCGCTTTTTGGGGCTTCTAGGGACGGTTGTCCTGCTTGGTTATTATGCCTCACATCTCATGCTTGCGTCCCATGATCTAAAGAAACGAAATGCATTGCTTTGGTTTAGCATTGTAGGTCATTTGGCAATTCTGGGGGTTTTCAAATATTCTAATTTTTTTCTCGATACATTCAATTGGGTCGTGTCCCCCCTGGGCTGGCAAGTGGGTGCACTGGAAATCATCCTTCCCATCGGCATTTCGTTTTATACCTTCGAGGCGCTCAGTTATGTGCTCGATGTTTACAAGGGAACGGTAAAGCCTGCAAATTCCCTTTTGGATTACGCTGTCTTTGTTACGTTCTTCCCGCGCCTGGTGGCGGGTCCCATCATGCGGGCAAAGGGCTTCCTGCCGCAATTGGAGCGGGGCATTCTCCTCAACTTCGACAATCTGTTCGAGGGGATACAGTTGGTTTTGCGTGGCATGTTGAAGAAGATAGTCGTTGCCGATAACCTTGCCCTGGCGGTGACTCAGGTGTACAACGCCCCCAGTGTCTTTTCCCCGCTCTCAGTTTGGCTGGCTGTGTTTGCATATTCAGTTCAAATCCTCTATGATTTTTGGGGATACACCGACATGGCGCGCGGCGTTGGCAGAATGCTCGGCTTCGACCTGCCCCTGAACTTCAATCTGCCCTATACCTCCCAGTCCATCACCGAATTCTGGAACCGTTGGCATATCTCTCTTTCCAGTTGGTTTCGCGATTATATTTTCTTTCCGCTCGAAAGACGACGCATCAAGTGGCTTGGTCAGGCGGGGAATATTCTGATCGTTTTTATTCTCAGCGGTTTGTGGCATGGGGCAAACTGGAACTTCATCTTTTGGGGTGGCATGCACGGCGTTTACCTCGCCGTGGAAAGAGTTTTCGATTGGGCAAAACCCGTCCAGCACCCCTGGACTTCGGCGAAAGCCTGGCTCAGGTCCTTTTTGATCTTCCTCCTTCTGACGATAACCTGGATTCCCTTTCGCTCGCCGGACTGGCGTACCACGCTTTTGATTTTCGAGAAATTGCTGTTTGTCAAAATGCAATACAACATCGAATGGTATTCCGCTTGGACTTTGTTTGCGGTTCCTCTCGTAGTTGTAGGTGGGTGGCTTTTTCGCCGCTTCGAGTGGCGCTGGCCCATGCTTAAAATTAAACAACCGTACGCGCTGGCTTTCCTCCTGCTGGAAATTCTAATCATTTTCTTTTTTGCGCCCGTTAATTCCTCCCCCTTTATTTACTTCCAATTCTGACATCGGGAACATTTTTGGGTGATGCGGCGTCAAACAAGCAAAATATTTCGCCGAGGTAAAAATGAAGAATTTGCTTTTGACCGTTCTTTTCCTTCTTGCTCTTGCCGCTTGTTCCCCCGCAAAGCCAGATATCAGCGGTGATTGGAAACTGGTCTCCTACGGCGATACTGCCAACCTGACACCCGCCCTACTCGGCGCGGACACCTCCATCCAATTCGAGAACGGCAAACTCAATGGAAATGTCGGCTGCAACAGCTTCGGCGGAAATTATGAATTGAGCAACGACCAAATCACTTTCAGAGGAATCGTGTCCACCTTGATGTATTGCGAAGAAACCTCGATGCAGGAGCAGGAAGTGCTCGGTGTATTTTCCGATAACCTTGCTTTACAAATTCAACTCAATGAAGGCGCTTTGACCATCACCTCTGTCGACGGCGCTTCGGTCGTCAACCTTGTGCGCAAATGACTTCATGATTACTGATCTCTGGTTGCTGACCACTTTTCACTGATTACTTTTTATTCCCGATCTTGCTCATCGCGTATTCAGCCAGCGCGGTAATCGTCAGCGACGGATTGACGCCAGGGTTGGCTGGCATGATCGAGCCGTCAACAATGAACAAACCTTCGTAGTTGTGGGTTTGGAAATTTTCGTCTACCACGCCTTCTTCAGCGTTCTTTCCAATCGGCGCGCCGCCCAAAATGTGAGCGGTGGTCGGTAGCCCTAGCAGGTTTTCGCCAATCGAGCCGAGCGCCACACCGTTCGTGCGTTTCGCAAACTCACGTGTGACTTCATGGGATCCTTCCACCTGCGCTTGGATCTTGTAACCCGGTTCCTCGTCCGCGACCATGCCAGCGCGGAAGAGCGTAAACAAACTGCGTCCGATGCGGAAGCGCATTCGATTGTCCGCGTGCTGCATGACCAGCAAAATGGTGACGTTGTGCGCCCATCCCGGCAAGACCAGCGCCTTCAAAAAATCGAGTGGGTGGGTGAGCGACCACCAGAGGAATTTCAGCAGCCGTAGCGGCACACTGACATCCGTGTCGATCAACGGGGCGGCGAGGAAACGCATCAGCGAGGAACCATCGGGATAGCGGACAGGCTCGATGCGTGTAATCTCGTCATGGTTGTAGATGGAGGAAATGGCAACGCCTTCGGAGTAGTTGACATCCGACTTGCGTGCCACGCTTCCCAGCAGCGCCTCGGAGTTGGTCCTGACCATCTGACCAAGTCGCGGCGACAATTTTGGCAGCGAACCTTTTACGTCGCGCAGGTTCAGCAACAGCTTCATCGTCCCCATCACACCCGCCGAAAAGATGACGTTTTCAGCCTGGACGGTTTGCGTCTGCTTGAAAAGCTTGGAGGAGTCGTGGTAGGTGATGGCGTAGCGAGCATTGGACCGTTGACCATTGACCGTAGACCGTCCATCGTCCACCGTCAACGGTCTGACGTCAGTTACCTCTGCTTCCGAAATGACTTCCGTCCCCATCTTCTCGGCAAAATACAAATAGTTTTTGGGAAGCGTGTTTTTCGCATTGTAACGACATCCCACCATGCAACCGCCGCAGTGTTTGCATCCTGCCCGGTCTGGACCTTCACCGCCGAAGTATGGGTCGGGCACGGTCACACCAGCTTCGCCGAAGTACGCGCCCACATCCGTTGCGCGGAAGGTATGTCCCATGCCGCGTTCATCCGCAAATTGCTTGAGCAGTTCATCCGCCTTCCACAATTTGGGATTGCGCGCCGCGCCAAGCATTTTTTGTGCGGTGGCATAGTGTTCCTTAAGAACCTCACCCCATTTCATGTTTTGATTCCACGCCGAGGTGGCAAACGTCTCTTCGATTGGGACTTCCAGCACGTTGGCGTAACCCAGACTCCCGCCGCCCAGTCCCGCCCCGTGCAGGACCATCACACCCTTGAGGATGCTGATCTGCAAAATGCCGTGCGCGCGCAAGGCTGGCAGCCAGAGATATTTCCAAAACTGCCAGTTGGATTTGGCAAAGTCCTGGTCGGCAAAGCGTTTACCCTTTTCGAGGACGAGCACCGAGTAACCTTTTTCAGCCAGACGCATGGCTGACACACTTCCTCCAAATCCGCTTCCGATGATGACATAATCGTAAACTTTGGTCATGGCTTGATTCTCCACTGGCAAGTTGGCGCGATTATACCCATTACGGTTACAAATTGCGCTTTGTGGTAAGCGTAATTTGTAACATAACAAGAGTTACCCGTAAGTCATATTTCGGGCGTGACTTACATCCACATCTGAAAATGGCAACGGGTGGTGGCGGTATAATCAAGACATGCGTACGATTATTTCACTCGACATTGGCGGAACCCAGTTGCGCGCTGCCGTTTATCAGGATGACAAGCGCGAAGCGGTTACCCAAAAGCGCATCAAAACCAACGCGAACGAACCCGATACCTTCGGGCGTCTTTTGAAATTGATCGAAGACGTCATGCCGCGCGATGGCAAGGTGGACGCCATCGGCGCATCCATCCCCGGCCCTGTCGATCCCAAAACGGGCGTCATCATGTTCACGCCTAACATCAAGGAGTGGCGTGATTTCCCCTTTGCTGCCAGGTTGATGAAGAACTTTGGCGTGCCAACCTTTTTAGACAACGACGCCAATCTTGCTGGGTTGGCGGAATGGAAATTCGGCGCGGCACGCGGACATCACAACGTTTTATATTTTACTGTCAGCACCGGTGTGGGCGGCGGTGTGATTATCAATGACCGCCTTTTGCAGGGATCGCATGGTCTGGCGGCGGAACTGGGTCACACCACTGTGCAGACGAATGGTCCTGTCTGCGGCTGTGGTCAACGCGGACATCTGGAGTCGTTCTCTTCCGGGACTGGGATCGAACGCTTCGTGGCTGATCAGCTCAAGGCGGGGCGCGCATCAACCCTCCGCGCGGGTAAAAAAAATTCGGCACGCGATATCTCCGAGGCGGCGAAACAAGGCGATGCGTTGTCCATCGAGGCGTATCAGATTGCGGGAAGGTATCTGGGAATCGGTGTGGCAAACTTCCTGCACATCTTCAACCCGTCGGTGGTTGTTTTCGGCGGCGGCGTCTCACAAAGCGGTCCCCTGCTGTTCGACTCTTTCGATGTCAGTTTGAAAGAGCATGTCATCCATCCGCGTTACCTGGAGGGATTGGTGATTGCCAGGGCGGAACTCGGCGATGACTCAGGATTACTCGGCGCACGCGCGCTGGCGGAATTGAAGTTGGATTCGTAAATCCTTGTGAAAGCGCCGTTTCTTTTCCCTCACCTGGTGGGGGATTATTTTTCTCAGAATGTGTTTCGCACCGATAAACAAATAAAGGAGCAAATATGAAAATACCCAACCTACCTGGACCAAAGGCACAGGCAATGATCGAGCGGGATAACAAGGTGATCTCACCCTCATATCCGCGCGGCTATCCGTTTGTGATGGATCACGGCAAAGGCAGTGAAGTGTGGGACGTGGACGGCAATCGGTTTTTGGATTTCATGGGCGGGATTGCGGTGACGTCGACGGGATATTCCCATCCCAGGGTGGTGAAGGCAATCCAGGAACAGGCGGAAAAGTTCATCCACATTTCTTCGGATTTCTATCACGAGAATTGGATCAAGCTTGCCGAGAAGATGGATGAAGTCGCTCCGTTCAAGGAGGACGCGCTTTCTTTCATGACCAACTCCGGAACCGAGGCTGTGGAGACTGCCATCAAACTGGCGCGTTACCACACCAAACGCTCCAACTTCATCGGCTTCACCGGCGCGTTCCACGGGCGCACGATGGGCGCGGTGACCTTCACCGCAAGCAAGGCAAAGTATCATGGCGGCTTCTATCCGCTGATGAATGGTGTGACCCATGCGCCCTTCCCAAATCCCTACCGCCCAACACTGGAACGACGCAAGGGCGAGGATTATGGCGAAGCTGTGGTGCGCTACATCGAGGAGGATATTCTCGGTCAGATTTTACCGCCCAAGGATGTGGCGGGGATTCTGGTGGAAACAATTCAAGGCGAAGGCGGATACATTGTCCCGCCTGATGGGTTCTATCCCGCCCTGCGGAAGTTGTGCGACAAGCACGGCATCCTGATGATCCTCGATGAGGTGCAATGCGGCATGGGACGCACCGGCAAGTGGTGGGCGATAGAACATTTCGGCGTCGAACCCGATATGTTCACCGCCGCAAAGGGCATTGCTTCCGGCATGCCGCTTGGCGCGTGCGTTGCGCGCAAGTCGGTGATGGATTGGGCGCCTGGCACGCACGGCAACACCTACGGCGGGAATCCCATTTCGTGCGCGGCATCTTTGGCAACCTTTGAACTGATCGAAAAGGAATACTTGAAGAATGCAGCCGAAGTCGGTTCGTATGCAATTGAAGCGCTGGAAGAGATCAAGGCACGCCATCCCAGTATCGGCGACGTGCGCGGCAAGGGCTTGATGATCGGTGTGGAATTCGTCAAGAACCGCGAGACGAAGGAACCCGCGAGCGAACTCACCGAGCGGGTTGTTGAAAATGGTTTCGAACGCGGACTGCTGATGCTGTCATGTGGCAAGAGCGTGATTCGTGTTGCGCCTCCGCTTTGCATCACCAAGTCCGAGATGGATGAAGGCTTGAAGATACTCGAAGAGTCGCTGACCGTGGCCGAGAAGGAAATGAAGTAATTCAACAAGCAGGATTTGAATAAAAGGAACGCCTCCGTGACCGAGATCATGGAGGCGTTTGTTCTGACAGATGGGAGAATGGCGCGGAACTTATTTTGCCTCCCGCACGTCCACCAGCACCGCGCGTACTGCAATGCGTTTCAGGTAGGTGCCGGCCTTTTCGTCATAAGCATCGCAAGTAATGAGGGTGAGATATGCCTTGTCTTCATGCTTTAGCACGGTGATGTCGTCTGGTTGTACCAGTTTGTTCGATTCGACTTTGTAGGTGTACCGGTAACCCCGATCATACACATAAATATATTCGCCGACATTCAATTGTCTTAGCTTTGAGAATATGCTGGGCTGCCCAACCGCATTGACAGTATGCCCCGTGAGCACACTATTGCCTGTCCATGTTGGATATGCGGTCCCGTTCAGCCAGCCGACCTGATTTTGCAGCCATGAGACATCCCAACTACCATCCTTTAGCTGAACGCCCGCAACTGGAGCGTTAACCTTGATCACCGGAATCTCAAGTACGAGACCTGTCGGATCGTAAGTAGGGCGTGTTTCGACATCCAACCTGGTCACAACATTAGGCGCGAAACCCGTTACTGGAATGAGGAATCCGCCCGCGCCACCAGTGGACGTTCTTCTATCTCCTCTGTCGCCGCCGCCATCGTTGTCGTCTCCGCCTCCGAGAGGTGTAAGCGTAAGCGAGGTGCTGGAGTTGTAAATATTCACCTGATCAAGCGGGTCGTAAAAACGCTCGGTCGCAAACGGGTTTGGCGGTACAGAGAAAGATTGCGGAGTCCTTTGATCGCCCGGCATACTTGACCATTCGACATTGGCGACATTGGTCACACTTCCATTGGCAAGGATGGAAGAATTTCCAATCACTCCAAACCGGATGATGCCCCGGTCACTGGCTGGCAACTGGGTGAATGTGCTCCATTGAGCCCTGATCGTTCGGGTTGCTGTGTCGTAAATGCAGGTTCCAGGGTCAGGATCCTGTTCTCCGTCATCACAGTCAATTGAATTCGGGACGAAATCCAATCCCGCAGGTAACACATCCAAAACCACCACGTCGAAGGCGTCTGTATTGCTCGCGGCAGTATGTGAAATTGCAAGCGTAAATGTTGCCGGAGAGCCGTTGGCGATAAAGTTTACGTCCGCTGTCTTTGCAATTGTAAGATCAGGCTCAAGAATGTTCACGGTAGACTGTGTGGGTCCAATATTCCCGGTCGACGAGTTCCAAGCCGCGCTGTTGTTCAGGTTTGAGCCATCAACATTTGTGGCAATATCGATGACGATTGCGCGGTAGGTAATGGTCAATGTGGTATCCGTTTGACCGTTATTCGCCAATGTCCCGAAATCATAGGTGACACGGCGGTCGATATCTGCGGTTGTGCCGCCTCCCGCATCATCCACCGTCGGGTTGGAGCAGACTGAAGAGAAATCGCTGTTCCCATTGGTCGTCAGCCCGGGAGCGATGATCGTGTCGCATCCGACGAATGCGAGACCGCGTTGCATTGTATCGACAAGTGTGGCGTTGGAATGCGAACCGGGAGGAATCACCACACTTGCCTGATAGGTGACGATTTCACCAATGCCGACGCTTGATCCGCTGGTAAATGATTGGTTGGTACCTGAAATGATTTTGGTCAGTCCGCTCGAGTTACCTGTCACAACCAGTGTGTCGGTTGCAGGCGTGGCATTGGTTGCGCCCTGGTCGTTTTTAAGCGCCCCAGCTGGAATGGTGTTGACGTAACTTCCGGGAACGCTGCTGGTCACACTTACGGAGATGGTACAGGATGAGTCGCTGGCAAGGCTGCCATCGGTCAATTGTATGGTCTGACTCCCGGCCACAGCCGTCAAGGTTCCACCACAATTGTTGACCGGCGCAGGCGCCGATGCTCCGGCAATTTCCAAACCGGCAGGCAAGGCTCCGGGGAAATTATCCGTCAAAGCCATGCCAACAAGGGGGATGTTGCTGGTGTTCTTGATGGTGATCGTCAAGGTGGAGTAATCGCCGGCCAGAATCGCATTGGGATTGAAGCTCTTGGTGACGCTTGCACCTGGCAGGTTGGTCAGCGAGGCTTCCGTTGGTTGAGTACTGCTCACCCCATTGTCGGTGGTAACAGCGCCAGCCGGAATTCGGTTGGTGCGATTTCCATTGACAGACATCACAACGCGAAGGGTCAAGGTACAGTTTGAATTGGGAGGCAAAACGCCGTCGCTGAAAGAGAAGGATGAATCTCCGGGATTTCCGGTAAGGGCGCCGCCGCAGGAACCGACATCAAAGGCAACAGGATCGGCCAGTACGATCCCTGGGCCGAGCAAGTCCATGTTATCGGTGAAGGTAATACCTGTTAACGTTATGTCATTCGGATTGACAAGTTGAACACTCATGGTCGAGTACGCGCCGCCATATACCAGCACAGGGTTGAATCCCTTCACCACGCCGATGGAGAGTATTTCAGTTCTAAGAGTGGCTTGCGCGCTGGTTATTGAATTTATTGTTGTCCCTGTACTTTGAACCGTACCTGAAACATTGGTCGTTGGAATTATATTTGTGCGATTGCTCGGTGTGGCATTGCTGTCATTGCCTTGAACTGTAACAGTGATGGTACAGATTCCCGGCACATTTCCAACCTGGGCTGGAACAGTTCCACCAGTCATTGTGATTGTTTGCGATCCGGGGACTGCGGTTACACTTCCACCAGTACAAGTTGTGCTGGCATTTGGAACGGGAGCCACTACGACGCCATCCGTCACTGAACCTGGCAGCGGATCGGTAACAGTTACATCGACAATTGGAGAAGGATAAGTATTTTGCAGGGTGATTGTCAAAACGGATAAACCGCCTGGGTTGACGGTGGGTGGATTGAATGCCTTGCTGGCAGAAAGATTTTCCAATCCATTTACAGTCAGGTTGGCCGTGAGGTCGCCGGACGGGTTGCGATTTTCGGTATTCGAAATATCATCGGGAGTGATGCGATTGGTGACGGTTCCAGGTGTGCTGCTGGTAACATAAACCTGGATTCGACAGCGGGCCCCGGCAAGAATGGTGCCGCCGCTGAGAGAAATTGTGGTATCTCCAACCTGTGGAGCAAACACAAGAGGCGGCGTTGATCCACAACCAACTGCCGATGGAGCGCTGGAATTGCTGACAGTGACGCCCGCCGGCAGATTGTCGGTTATGGAAAAGTTCGTCAGGTTTGTATCGGCGGGCGCGAAGAGGTCGATCCGCAGCCTTGAGTTTTGTCCCGCATCGATGACATTAGGGAAGAATGATTTGACACTCCCAGTCATGCCCGTGCTCGTTGCATATACGCTGACATCTGCCGTTGCCTGGACTATATTCGTTGCGCCCGGCTGATTGGCGATGGTGATGGCACCGGCGGGGATGATATTCCGATACGTTGCGGCAGTTGCGCCATTTGGCGTGGTGACATTGACGGTGATCGTGCATGTGGAGTTGGGGGGAATTGTGCCGCCCGTCAATGTGACAGTTGTGCTGGTATTTGATACTGTTCCAGGAAGACAAGTTGTAATGGAAGAACCAGCAATGTAGCTCAGGTTGGTGTTGGGTGTGGTCGGCAGGGTATCGGCTAGATTCACACCTGTGTAGGCGGAGCCTGTGGGGTTTTGAATTGTGATCGTCAATGTGCTCGTTCCACCGGCTTGAAAGGCAGTGGGGCTGAATTGCTTATTGACATTAACAGGCTGGACATTCAACGTGGCGGTGGCAGGGTTGGTGTTTGTAACCCCCTGGTCAGTTCTAATTGAGCCTGGTGCGGAGGGGCCGGCGGGGATGGTATTGACATAAACGCCCTGGGTATTAGAGGTGACGTTTACAGTGACGGTACAATTCTGGCTTGGGGTAACGGTTGCGTTGGCTAAAGCAATTGTATTTCCGCCAGGGTTTGCGGTCAGTGAAGCGGAGCCACCGCAGTTGGTCAGCGGGTTTGCCCCAACCGCCGGGTTGGCAAGCACAACGCCGGCGGGCAGGGTATCTGTGAACGATGTGCCGGTCAGGTTTGTATCTGAATCATTGTTGTTGATCGTAATTGTCAGCGTGCTGACATTTCCCATGGATATTGTGTTTGGCGAAAAGCCCTTGCTCAATGTGGGCGGCAGCAAAGAAAGTACTGTCAACGTGGCGCTTGCAGGCGTGGTGTTGGTAATTGTGACCGGGGTTCCGCCGTCATTTCCATTGGCGTTCAAGTTGCGCTCAGGGATGGTATTAATAAGGTTGCCCGGTGTGGTGGATGTAACATTGATTTCCACGTAACATTCCCCCGGCGTGGACAGGGCCTGGGCGGGAACGGTACCATTGCTCAACGATAACGTGGTCGTGCCGGGCACGGCCGTGACACCATTGCCACAGGTGGAGTTGAGTAATCCTGGAGGCGCGATGGACAAACCTGGCTGCACGCCGACCAGGTTATCGGTCCAACTCACGTTTGTCAACGGAAAAGTATTCGGGTTGAAAACTGTCACCCGCAGCACGGAAGTCCCGCCAGCATCGATCAATATTGGCGTGAACTGTTTGTTGATTTCAGCCGGAATGGCGATTGCATATGCTGTTTCCACAGGGTATATGAAAAGCGACCCGGCCAAAACAAATAACAGAAACAGAGACCTAAGTGATTTGAACATAATTTACATCCTTAATTGTCGGTCTGATGGAACTTTCATGATAAATAAAAACAAGCAACAAAAACAGCCTACGGCCGGTTTCGTTGCTTGCTCGTCAGCACCCGATTTCCAATCAAGGAAATAAGCGACCAATTCCAGGGGCTGAGTCATCGCATCCGTAAAAGATACAACTCAGGGAAATCTTTCCAGTTCAGGAAGTCAGGACAGAATCAACCTCAATGAAGCATTGCTTGTTTGTCGTGTCTACTCCAATTTCTAAAAAAGACTGCTTTTGTCTATTTTACGAGATACTCACAAAAATGTCAACAAAAATGGACAAACCGCATTAATTAAATGATGGGGTGTCAATTGTTGACATCATTGTCGTTGCCAATAACAATGTTGGAACCTGTGACGTTTCCGTGAATGTTTATCTTTGTGTTGGATGACTTTGTCCCACCTGATTTTTGGGGCGCGGGCTTTTTGACCACAGGCGATGCGCCATCTACGGAAAGCGGCTGTGCTCTTACCTGGCTTGCGCGCAGGTTCAGGCTTTGTAGTAATTTACCCATACCGTCTGAGGTGAACAGGTCGACCCACTGGTAGGTCCTGATTTTGTAGGGGAGGTCACATTCCTCGAGACGGGCAGGAATGAGGAAGATGCGTCCCTCGGGCATTTCCAATGCGCGGTCCAGTGCAATGCGGATTTCCCGCTGGACGTAGCCCTCCTTATCCACGGATTTCTTTGTTAGACAGAGCAGGATGACATCCGAATCATCCAGCGCCTTGTTGATCTCAAGGTTCCAATCCTGCCCGGGTAAAAGTTTCTCAACATCCAGCCAGGGGTCGGCTCCGTGTTCTACGAGCAGGTTATATAAATCCTTTACTTCCGGTTTGTCATCCGATGAGTGGCAGAGGAAAACTTTCAACTGTTTCATAAACATGGTCTCCCATTGGTGAATTATACGCCGGACAGACGAAAATGCGGAGCTGCCTTGATGACAACTCCGCATTTCTGCTGTCGACTAATTTTCAGCTTTTACAACCTATTCATCCAAGACCTTGACCAAAACCGCGCGTACCACAGTGCGGTAGGCATATTCACCGGTCTTCTCGTTATATGACTTACAGGTGACCAGGGTGAGCCAGGGATACACTTCATGTTTGAGCGTGGACTTGACCGCGCTGGGTTTCACCTGTTTGTTGTCACGCACTTCAAAGATGTATTTCTGCCCGTCCAGATGGATGATGACCTGATCTCCATAACTGAGGGTGGACAGTTTGGCAAAGGGACCAGATTGGCCATTGGACAGTGTGGTGTGCGCAGTGAGCGCGGAGTTGCCAGCATGGGTCGGGAAAGCGGTATTCTCAAGCCAGCCCGCTTCGGTGTTCAGCCATGTCAAATTCCATTCGTGTTTCTTGTTGTCGAATGGAACTCCGGCAATGTTCATGGTTTGTTTGAGCTTGGGTATCTCAAGCGTAATGCTGGTCGGAGCATAGGCAAAGTCGGCTGGCAGGGGAGGCAATTCTGTCACAACGTCCGGGGCAAATCCTGTGGCGGGCAGTCTTAATCCATCGTGATCAAAGCCTCCCTCATCCACCGGCAATGTGATGGTAACAGAGGCGGTCCTGCCATAGGGGTTGAGTCCTGTCAGGTCGGCGGGGTCATACCAGCGCTCAGTAGAGTAATCATTGAAAGGCGAGAGGAGCACTGGTGCTCCGCCGGGTTGTGGATCAATCGGCATGCTGCTCCACAAGACGTTGGCGCTGTTAACGACGGGAGCGGGTCCTACGAAAGTGGCTGTAAAGGTGATGGTGGCGGTGCTGCCCAGCGGGAAGACATCCCAGTTAAAGGTCAGTGCGTTGGTGGCTGGGTCATAGTAATCATCCGGTGGCGTGGGGACATTTGGCGTCGCGCCTGCAAATTGCAGGGAGCCGGCAACATATTGCAGCCCGGTAGGCAGGATGTCACTGACAACCACATCGAAGGCATCCATTGAACTTTCCGCTGTATGAGCAATGGAGATGTTAAAGCTGATATTGGCACCAATGGGTGCGGTGCTTGGCGTTGACCGTTTATCAATGGATAGATCGGGTTCGACGATTTCCACAGGGTTCGCCTGGGCAGGCAGTTGATTGCCGCCGCCCCATGACCAGATGACGCTATTGTTGAGTCCGCCGACACCATTCTGGTTGCTTGGAATGTCCAGTACAATCACCCGATAGGTGATGGCTAGAATTTGTGTGTCCGCTGTGGCATTGGTTACATCCCCAAGTGAAAAATTAATCCGCCCAGCATCGTTGTAACCACCCGTTCGCGGGGAAATCAGGGGATTGGCCGGTGGAGTTATGCCAGGGTTGTTACATGCGGCATCAAAACCTCCAACCAAATTGGTGGTCAATCCGGGATCGCTGGCAATGATGCTGTCGCAGCCGACAAAGGCCAGCCCATCGTCCAACTGATCGGCCGCTCCAAGGCTTGTAAGAGTTGAGCCTGACGGGATTCGCAACCTTGCCACATAAGTCAGGATTTCTCCGATGGCAACCCGCGGTGTGGCAGTGACATCCGTACCGGCGATGGGATTGCCTGTGGTGGGGTCTGTATCCATCATGGTCGTGGCAGTGAGTTGTTTCTCACTGGTGGCAGTGGAGTCGACAAAACCAAAATCCACAGTGCGGTTGGAACGGTTATCAGGTGCTTCGCCGAGAGTTGCCTCCGGGTTGGTTGTGGGATTGTCTTCAGTTTCCGGCTCGATCCCTCCCGGGCCAAGCGTAACCGAATCGCTGCGGACATTACTACCAATAAAGTTAACACCGTTGTCATCGTCATCATCGACATCCGTGTCGGGGTCGCCTGCGTCCACTGTGCTGGCATAACCCGCCGGGGGCACGACTTCCACAATGTAGCTGTCAGCCACGAGGTCATCGAAGCGGTAGTAACCGTCAACATCAGTGGTGGTTATCCTAATAATGGTGACAGGGTCGCTTTCAAGGTACAGGTTGACAGTGACATTATCGAGTCCCGGCTCTGTTCCGTTGCGAAGACCGTTCTTATCATCATCGAACCAGACGCGGTTGCCGAGACTGTATGCTTCGATGAAGCCAAAGTCGGCGGTGAAGTTAACACTGTTGTCGGGTAGTGTGCCGGTGTAATTGGACTGGCCTTCACCTGTGGGCATGGCGCCGGGGGTGAGGGTATAGGTGAGGGTACGAATACCGTTCACGATCAGCGGGTTGGCGAGAGTGCCATCAATGCCGTTTTCGTCGGCGTTGTTGTCATCTGCCTGGCTGGTCGTGGCGGGGATACTGTCAGTGGATGAGAGGTAGGTGTAGAGTTCTCCGCCAGCCTGGAATTCCGCGGCGGGAATATAAACATAGTAGTTGCCGGGGATGAGCCTATCGAAGCTGTAGTAGCCGCCGCCGGAAGTGACCATGCCGCCCGGAGTATCGTCTGCTGTACCGAGAATTCCGTCCGGTCCGACCGGAACTTCAACCCCAGCCGCGGTGAAGAGTTGAACAGTGACGTTATCCACGCCATTTTCGTCGGCAGGTTCATAGATGCCGTTGTTGTAGCCCGCACCGGTATCGAGCCAAACCACGTTACCAATGGCAACCGCACCCACAAATCCAAAGTCCACTGTGCGGTTGGACTGGGCATCGGGTGCTTCGCCGTTGGCAGAATCAGGGTTGGGCGTCGGTTCCTCGCCTGTGGGTTCAGGCAGGTCGCCGAGGGTGATCGGTCTGCTGCGGACTTCGTCGCTGACCAGCACGAGGACACCATCGTCATTATTGTCCACATTGTCGTCGGCGTCCTGGTTGGCATCCACTGTGCTTCCAAGTCCCACTGGGGGCACGACTTCCACAATGTAAGTGCCGGCGGTCAGGTTATCGAAGCGGTAATAGCCGTTAGCATCGGTGGCGGTTGTGGAAATGCTTGGTCCGTCTGGCGTGCCATCATCGTTTGAGTCGCGGTAGAGGCGGACGGCAACGCCGTTAATGCCTGCCTCGTCACCATCCATGACGCCGTTATTGGGTGTGCCAGTTGTACCACCGGTATCCAGCCAGACGCGGTTGCCGAGTGAGTAGACTGGTACGAGGCCAAAGTCCACTGTCAGGTTGCTGTTGTTGTCACTTTCGCCATAACGTCCGCGCGAGTTGGGACCATCATCCGTGGTTGGGTCGTTGCCAAAGGCGACTCCCGTATCGGCGCTTAGTTCGCTTTCGTTGATGGGTTCGTTATCCCGCACGAGGAGGACCGGTCCGCTGGAAATGCCGTTGAGATCGGGGCGGGTGTTGTTCACGCCGTTGTCATCGCGGTCTGTGTTGGGTGTGTAGGGATTACCCGCCACGCCGGCATTTTCCGCTCCGGTGGGAGTGCTGTTGTTCGTCCCTTGCAATGCACCCGTAGTAAAGTTGACTGCCGGGATGTGAACATAGTATTCGCCGGCATTTAATCCATCAAAGAGGTAATAACCACCTATGTCAGTTATGTCAAAGCGGAGCAGGGTATCGGAGGTTGCGCCTGAAACTTGCAGGCCTGCTGTGCCGTTGGTATCCCGCCAGAGTTCGACGCGCACGTTCTCAATTGGGAGTTCGCCGGCATTCATGATGCCGTTATCGAGGAACGCGGCAATACCCGCACCATTATCGAGGAAGATGCGGTTGCCGATGCTCAACGGATAAAAGAAACCAAAGTCCGCCGTGAAATTTACACTGTCATTGCTGAGGGCTCCTGTGTACATGCCAACATGTTCATCGGTGGTTGGTTCGGTGCCTGGCAGCAGGGTGTAAATCGGAGTGACAATACCATTGGAGGCAAGGTCGGCATTGTCAACGCCATTCTCATCGCCATTCACGCCGGACTGGTCGTCATCGTCACCTGATCCGCCGTTCCCGACTGAGGAAGCATAGCCAATCAGGTCGCCTCCTGTGCTAAACTCGCTGGCGGGAATCTTGACGTAGTATTGTCCGGGGAAGAGATTGTCAAATTGATAGTAGCCCGCATTGGCTCCAATGCTCGCTGTTGATGTTGTGCGGACCAGGTTGTCATCCACTGTTCCGGCGATTCCATCGGCGCCCAGCCCATAGAGTTGGACGGTGACATTGTTCACGCCGACCTCGCCTGCATCCAGTCTGCCGTTGTTGGCATTGGCGAATGTGCCAGCGCCGTCGTCGATCCAGACTCGGTTGCCGATGGCCACCATGCCGACGAAGCCAAAGTCAATGGTCGGGTCAGTGGTGGTTCCGGTGGCGTTGGATACGGTGCGGTTGGGTTTCGCAGCATCCACGCCCGGATTCATGGTCAGAGAATCACCCGTGTCGAAGGTCACAGTTCCGCCCGCTACGCCGTCACCGTTGTCGTTGTTGTCGGTGTTCGTATTGGGATTGTCGTTGTCGGCTTGTGGGTTGGAGTCAATCGTGCTGACCGAACCAGCCGGCGCATCCACCTTGATGATGTAATTACCCTGCGGTAATCCTGAGAACAGGTAGCTACCTGCCGCATCGGTGCGGATGCCGCCGGTGCCGTCATCGCCGCCGCTCGCAACGCCGTCGGGACCCAAACCGTCGTCCGCTGTGCCGGGGATTCCGTCCGCGCCAGTGATGATCTCGGTTGTACCGTTGGAAGCAAATAAGTGGACAAGCACGCCGCTAAGAGCGGTATCGCCTGCGTTGAAATGCCCGCTGATATCGTTGTCGCTGAAGATCAGATTGCCGATCTCGACGCGATAGAAGCCGAAGTCCACAGTACGGTTGCTGCGGTCATTGGGCGCTTCAGTCGCCGCCGGGTTAGGGAGCGGGTCGTTGTCGTTCAATGGCTCGGCGCTCGCGCCCAGCGTGACTGTGTCGGCGACAACGTAATCCACAACGCCAGGGGCGGAGAAGACGGTCCGACCGTTTTCATCGCTGGTCAGGATTGTGCCGTTGAAAGCGTCGCGGTCGTTGTCCGGATCGTTGGTGAGACTTTCGCTGATGACACCCGCGTTGCTGATAGTGACGCCTGTGCTCCAGTAGCCGCGCAGCGGGTCGCCGGGGACGGTGTCGCCCGCGCCCACGTTACGGAAATTGTCGGCGGGGATACGGATCACATAATCACCGGCGGGCAGGTCATCGAAGCGGTAGTAGCCGCCTCCTGAGGTAAACAAGCCGCCCGCGCCGTCATCGCCGTTGCCGCTTATGCCATCTGGACCCCAACCATCATCGGCTGTGCCGCGCCTGCCATCGGCGCCGGTGATGATTTCCGTCCCGACAGAATTGAACAACTGTACGCGCACGCCGTTGATGCCGCTTTCGCCAGCATCCAACACGCCGTCGTTGTTTGTGTCGTACCAGACGCGGTTGCCGACCGAGTAGGCATGGACGAAGCCGAAGTCCACCGTTGGGTTGACGGTGGTGCCGGTGGCCAATGTGACGGTGTTGTTGCCCAATGCGCCTGTCGAGCCGGGGGTTGTGGTCAGGCGGTCCGTGATATCGGAAGTGACCAGCCCGGAGCTTTGCCCGTCGCCGTTGTCGTTGTTATCCACATTGGTGTCGGGGTTGTCGTTATCGTTTTGGGGGTTCGAGTCAATCGTGCCGATCAGCCCGGCTGGTGTATCCACTTTGACGATATAGTCGCCCGCGGGCAGGCCGCCAAAGAGATAGTTACCGCCGGCGTCGGTGAGGATGCCGCCGGGGATTAGATCGGTCGTGTTGTCCGCCGCGTACAGGCGTACCAACGCATTGGCGATGGGCGTATCGCCGGCGTTGTAATGCCCGCTGGTGTCGGCGTCGTAGAAGACCAGATTACCGACTTGCGTGCGGTAGAAACCGAAGTCCACCGTGCGGTTGCTCTGGTTGTTGACCTGTTCGCCGGCTTCAGGGTTGGTGACGGGGTCGTTGTCGGTGGTTGGCTCGGTGTTGCCGGGACCGAGGGTGACTGCTGCCGAGGAGACATAACTCACATTATTGCCGGCAAAAGTGGTGACGCCGTTTTCATCGTTGTCGGTATCGTTGTCCGGGTCGTTGGCGACCAGGCTGGTGCTGTCGCTCACCGTGCCGTTATTGGCAATGGTTGTGCCGCTGCTCCAGTAGCCTACCAGACTCTTGTATGGGTCTGGTGCGCCGCTGTCAATGAAGTTATCGGCGGGGATTCTTACAATGTAATTCCCTGCAAGCAGGTTGTCGAAGCGGTAATAACCATTGGCGTCGGTGGTTGCAAAGCCGATGGATGCGCCATCAGGTACGTTATCGTTGTTCGTGTCCCTGTATAGATCAACCCGCACGCCGCTCACGCCCATTTCATCGGGGTTGCCGCCCGGTCCATCGTTATCATACAGATTGTTATTGTTCGTATCGAACCAAACGCGGTTGCCGAGGCTGAATCGCAGGGGGACGAAGCCGAAGTCTACAGTGTTATCCTGGGTGTTGCCGGCGGTGATTGTGCGGTTGGGTTTCGCGGCATCCGTGCCGGGGTTCATCGTCAAGGTGCCGCTGGAGGTGACCACGATGCCGGCGGCTGTGCCGATGCCGTTGTCGTCGTTATTCACATTGCTATTGGGATTGGCGCTGCCAGCCGTGTCGATCGCGCTGGAGTAACCGACCGGTGGTGTGACCTTGATCACATAATTCCCTTCCGGCTGGTTTGTGAAGGCGTAAGTGCCGGCGGCCGGGGTGGTCACATTGGCGCCGATTTGGATCAAGCCGTCGCTGGTGAACAACTGCACGGTTGCGCCCGGCAGAACGGCGTCGCCCGCGTTGTAAAATCCGTCGTTGTTGTTGTCGATGAAGACCAGATCACCGATGCGGGTGCGGTAGAAGCCAAAGTCCACGGTCATGTTGGCGCGGTTGTCGCTCGTGCCCTGCCAGAAAGGAGCGGCCGGATCGTTCTCACTGACAGGTTCGGCGGAGCCGGGACCCAAAGTCACAGCCGCAGAGGAAACATAACTGACGGCAGCCTCCTCCGGGTTAGCCGGGGTGGTGAAGGTGGTGATGCCGTTGTCGTCGATGTCTGTGTCGTTGTCCGGATCTGGTCCAAAGGTATCTGTTATGACGCCGCTCGCATCCGCCCGGCGCGTGCCGCTGCTCCAATAGCCCGCCGGGGGAGTGGGAAGCACCACAACATATTCGCCAGCGGCAAGATTGTCGAAGCGGTAGTAGCCATTGACTCCACCGATGGCGGCAGTGGTTGCCGAAGCAATAAGTGCATCGCCCGCGTTATATGATCCATTGCCGTTTGTATCCTGGTACAACCTGACAGTCACACCGTTAATGCCGGTCTCGCCCACGTCAATTACGCCGTTGTTGTTCGTGTCGTACCAGACGCGGTTGCCGAGGCTGTAGGTGGGCGAGATGAAGCCGAAGTCCACGCTGGCGTCGGTGGTGGTGCCGGTGGCATCATTGCGGGTGATGGTTGCGGAAAGGGTTTCCGTTGCGGGACTCATGGTCAGCGCGCCGCTGGAGACCTGCCCGGCCGCCACGCCGATGCCGTTGTCGTTGTTGTCGGCGTTGGTATCCGGGTCGGTGGTGTCAGCGGCGTTTGCTGTATCTACAATGCTGGAATAACCGGCGGGTGGGGTGACCTTGACCACGTAGTCGCCGGCGGGCAGGCCGTTGAAGGCATAGATGCCGGTCGCGGGGGTGGTGATGCCGGTATTATTGTCCGTGCCGGAACCGAGGACCCCGTCCGCACCGGTGGGGACCTGCGTGGTGCCGTCGCTTGCGTACAGCGTAACCACCGCATTTTGAAGGGGATTATCCAGTCCCACATCGTAGTCGCCATCGTCGGTGCCGCCAGCGAGGCTGTTGACAAAGACCAGGTTTCCGATGGCGGTGCGATAGAAGCCGAAGTCCGCCGTCATGTTGGCATGGTCATCCACCGTGCCCTGCCCGCCGGAAAGGTCGGTCTCGCCGGTGGGTTCGGGGGGAACCCCGCCAAGCGTGATGGGCGCGGAGGAGACGTAATTGATCGGGTTGACCGAGGTGATCGAAGCGCTGGAGAAGGTGGTGATGCCGTTCTCGTCGCTGTCGTCGACATCGGTGTCCACGTCGTTGGATGTGCTGTCGCTGAGGTTTCCGCTTGCATCCATCAGCGTGCCGCTGCTCCAGTAGCCTCTCAACGGGCCGCTGGTGAAATTGCTGTTCGATACCCGGACGACATAGTCGCCGGCGGGCAGGTTATCGAAACGATAGTAGCCGGTGCTGTTGGTAAATACGCCACCCGTGGCATCGTCTGTGGTGCCGAGGATGCCGTCCGCCCCCACAAAGATCTCCGTCCCGCCGGAGTTGAAGAGTTGGACGCGCGCCCCGCTGACGCCAACTTCCCCGGCGTCGATGCTACCGTCGTCATCCGTATCGAACCAGACACGGTTGCCGAGGCTGTAGAGCAGGAAACCAAAGTCCATTGTTGGATTGTGGGTGGCGCCGGTTGCCTGCGTAATCGTGTTCTGATTTTGCGCACCGGAGGATCCCGGTGTTAATGTGACCGGGTTGCTGGACACCTGTCCCGTGCCTGTGCCGAGGCCGTTGTCGTTGTTGTTGACGTTGGAATTCGGCGTGGTGGTATCGGCTGAATCCGTTGTGCTGGAGTAGCCCCCGGCGGGAGGCGGCGTGACCTTGACCACGTAATTGCCCGCGGCCAGCCCGTCGAAGAAGTATTCTCCCGTTGCGTCGGTAGTCAGCCCGTTGGGCGCGTCGTCGCTGGTTCCCAAAACTCCATCGGGACCGACGTTGATTTCGGTCGTCCCGTTTCCGGCAAACAATTGGACCCTGGCGCCGGACATGGTCGAATCGCCCGCGCCATATGTGCCGCTGCCATTCGAGTCCACGAAGACCAGGTCGCCGACCGAGAGGCGGTAGAAGCCGAAGTCCACCGTGCGGTTGCTGTAATCGTTCGGCGACTCGCCAAAGGGGTTGGCAAGCGGCCTATCTGCGTCGTTGGTGGGTTCGCTGGCGCCGGGTCCCAGCGTGACGGCACGGCTGATGACCGCGCCATTGAATGCGCCGGCCGTTTGGGTGACGCCGTTCTCGTCGCTGTCAGTATTATTATCGGGGTCGGTGACGGTGGAGTCGCTGAGAACGTTACTGGCATTAATGGAAGTCCCCGTGCTCCAATAGCCGGTCAATGCGTCGAGCGGAGCGACATCCCCGGCCCCAATATTGGTAAAGTTATCCCTCGGGATGACCACCACGTAATCACCGGGTTCCAGGTCGTCGAAACGGTAATAACCGCCCTGGTCGGTGATCTCGGTGCGGCGGACGGGCCCCATGGGATTACCGCTTCCGTCGGCGGAATATAACTGGACCACCACATCGTCCACGCCCACTTCGTTGGAATCGATCGCCCCGTCGTTATCGGTGTCGAGCCAGACGCGGTTGCCGAGGCTGTACAAACTGCCCACGCGCAGGATGTCGGAGCCGGGGTTGAGGTTTTGTACGAGTTCGCCGCCCGGCGTCGTTCCCATTATATTGCCGACGGGGATGATATTTTCGAAAGCACCCGGGTTGGACGACCTGACATAGAGTTGGATCGTGCATGTCTCGTGCGGGTTGGGCAGGGGTGACCCCTTGCCCTGTAAACTGCCGCCCGTCAGGCGAATACCCGTGTCTCCGGTGCTAAGAGGAAGCCCGGTCGTTGAAGAGACAAGCGTCGCGGGAGCGCCCGTGTCTGTACAATTATTGATGGGGTCGTCGGCCGCACCGGGACCGTCGACCACAACCAGCCCCAACGGCGCTGTGGGGAATTCATCCAGCAGCCCCATGTTGACCACCGCTACATTGCTGGTGTTGGAAATAGTGATGGTCATTTGCACGGCGTCATTGATGTTTACGGGGTTGGGGTTGAACACCTTCACCACGCTGAGACCCGGCAGGTTGGTCAGTGAAGCCTGGGTGGGGTCTTCGTTGTAAACGCCGTTGAAGGTGGTCACCCCGCCGGCCGCCGGATTAAGGGGGTCGTAGGCGGGGATTTCATTGGTGCGGTTGCCGTTCTCGTTCATGATCACCCGCAGGGTCATTTCACAGGGGCGGTTGGGGTACAGGATGCCGCCGCTGAAGGTGAAGGATGAAGCGCCCGGCGCTCCGGTCAAGGTCCCGCCGCAGGTGCCGGTATCGAACATGGGCGGGTTCGCCAGGATGATGCCGGACGAGATGGAAGCGAAATTGTCGGTAAAGGTGATGCCGGTCAGCGTGGTGCTGTTGGGGTTGATGAGCCTGACGGTCATGGTGGAGGTGGCACCGCCGTAGACGAGGACCGGGTCGAAGCCCTTTACAATGCCCATCTCCAGCTTGCGGACGGTCAGTGTATCGGTTGCCGGGGAAAGCGGGCGCAGGGCCGGGCCGCCCACCCCTTCTGTGGCGGAAACATTGGTCACCGGGATGGTATTGGGGTAATCTGTGGAGGTATTGGGAGAGGAGGACTTGCCCTGCACATCGAGGGTGATGGTGCAGATGCCATCAATCCCCGCAACCTGGGCGGGGACGGTGCCGTTCTGCAGGCGAATGGTTTGCGTCCCCGGCGCGGCGGTGATGGAGGCGGGTTCAAGCGGCAGGATTTCACATGTGGTAATGGCATTTGCCGGGTTGGCAATCACCACCCCGTTGGTGGTGTTGCCGGGCAGGAGGTCGGTCAGGTCGAGGTTCTTCAGCGGGAGCGGGGATGTATTCTCCAGCGTGATGGTCAGTGTGGATTTCCCGTCCGCCTGCACCACCTTCGGGTAGAAGGCCTTGCGCATGGTCATGCTGGTCAGGCTCGCGGTGGCGGTGGCGGTATCGAGTTGGTTGGTGCGCAACTGTGTGGTTTGGATCGCGCCCGTGGGAATGTCATTGATGTACACGCCGGATGGAGCAGTGACATTTGCGGAGAAGGTGCAGCTGGCTCCCGCGGCAAGCGAGGCGCCGTTTAGAATCAACTGGGTTCTTCCCGGGTTTGTCGAGACGGCCCCGCCCGGGCAGGTTGTGGCGAAGCCGGGGGTCGTGCTGACAGTCATCTGGTTTAAGCCGGTTGCCTGATCTGTTGGGAGCGTGTCGATCAGGTTGATGTTGCTAACAGCGATATCCAATGGGGCGGTGACGGTGATGGTCACGCGGGTGATGCTCCCCAAAACGTTGGCAGGGCTGAAGTTCTTGCCCACTTCCATGGGAAGCACCGGCGCGTTGACCACAGTCAGATCGGTGCCGGTGGTGATGGCGGAGCCGTTGCCCACGCATCCCAATGCGGCGGTGCAGGCGTTGACGCTGCCCGGGTCGAGCGAGTTCGAATACGTGCCGGGGGTGACGCTCGTCACATCGAAATTGATCGTGCATGAGGAGTTCGCCGGGATCGTCCCATTCGTAAGGGTCACGGAACCGGCGGGGGCGGGACCAGGGGTGAAGGTGATCGCCCCGCCGCATTGCGGGGAGGCGGGTGTGCCGGAGATTACCAGATTTGCCGGCAGCGTATCCGTAAAGTCAACATCTGTAAAGGCGGTGGAGCTGTTGTTGTTCAACGTGATCCGGACGGTCGCAGTTCCATTCAAGGGGATGACGGCATACGGCGGGTTTGAAAAAGCCTTTGTGCCGGTCAACGCGGGGGTGACGGTAATGTCGGTCCTTACCCAATTGACGTTCGTTACCAACCCGCCGTTGGCTCTGAAATCGCCCGGCTGGATTTGATTCGTGAGCACGCCGCCAGCCCCGGTGAAATTGGCGCGGACGGTGGCCGTGATGGTACAAGTCCCCAGCGCGGCGGGTGGAACCCTGGCGGGAATCGTGCCGCCGGTCAACCGGACCGAGTCATTGGGGTTTACCGTACTGACTAGGGTTACAATGCCGCCGGTACATGTGGTGGCTGGGACAGGCGCCGCCAGCACGGTCAATCCCGTCGGCATGGTGTCGGTGATGCTTGCCCCGGTATAGTCTGAAAGGGTCGGGTTTTGGAGGGTGATGGTCAGGACGGCCGTATCACCCGCGTTGATGGCGTTGGGCGCAAAAGCTTTGCTGATCACCACAGGCTGGATGTTCAAGTCGGCGCGGGCGTCGCTGCCGTTGGTCACGCCCTGTCTGGTGTGAAGCGAGTTGGGATTGAGCGGGCCGGCCGGGATGATGTTGGTGTATTCCCCGCCCACGCCGGTCACATTGACGCGAATGATGCAGTCCACGCTGGGTGTGACGGTCCCGCCGCTGAGGGAGACTGTGGTTGTGTCGTCGACCGCGGTAAGCGTCCCCGCACCGCAGCCTGTCATGACCGGGGAGGCCGGGGTGGATAGCTTGACGCCGGCGGGCAGGCTGTCTGTAAAGGAAACTTCGGTCAGATTGGTGTCCGCGTCGTTGTTGTTGATGCGGATGGTGAGCTGGCTGGTTTGGCCGACGTAGATGGTGTTTGGGTTGAAGCCCTTGCTCATCGAGGGCGGGTCCACCGCGATGACCGAGATGGTGGCGCTGGCCGGCGAGGTGTTGACGATGGGGCCCTCCGCGCCGGTGGCGGTTAATGCGCCGGCGGTGATCCGGTTGATCAGGTTGCCTTCCGTAACGGAACTGACCGCAACCTCGATCGAACATTGTCCCGGAACCGTGGTCTGCGCGGGAACAGTGCCTCCGGTCAGGCTGATCGTGGTTGCACCCGGATTGGCTGTGACAGAGCCCACTGGGCCGCAGGAGTTGCTGACCACCCCGGAGCCTGATCCCAAATAGTCGACGATGAACAAGCCCGGCTGCACGCCAACCAGGTTGTCGGTAAACGCGACGGCTGTCAATGGATATATGTTGGGATTGAAGATCGTGATCTTGAGGGTCGATTCACCGCCAGCGTCGATCTGCAATGGAGTGAACTGCTTGTTGATCTCCACCGGCAGGCTTGCCGCCTGCACCGGGGAAACCTGCGCCAATGCCAGTGCAAGCGCCAGGAATACAGCCAGAACAATGGAGCGTGCGGAATGATTCATAAGAATACCTCTCGAAATGAAATTGGTGATTCTGGCAAAAAGGCTTAACCATTAAAATAAAAACAGCGAAACCTACCAAAATACGGCCGGTTTCGCTGCTTGCTCGCCTGGGCTCGATCCTGTAAAAAAAAATAAAAAATGCAGGAGAAGCGACCAATATCAAACTCAGGGTCATTGCATCCGTAACATCAGAAACTCATCAATTTACTTGCAATTTTAGCGATATTTCTATGGAATACAATGGCTATTCTTATCATTGTTGTTAAGGCTTTGCTTTTATGAAAACTGTTTCGAGCCGAGGTTGTTTATACAGCATGGGAACAAGTTTTGACGGTTCCAATACCACGGTTGGAAACGCCATTTAATCGCCAATAGTTTCGCCATAGTGTTTTTGCTAACGGAACTCTTACACGCCCTCACTTCATCCCAGTGATAAAATAAAACCATGTCGATCATTCCTTCGATGCTGCCGGATTTCCGTGTTCGTCAACGGGATTATCTGCTTGAGATCTCGCGCCTGCTCACCCAGGAACTCGACCTGGAAAAATTGCTGGCGCGAATTTTGCGCGTCTCGATCGAGATGCTGGCGGGACAGGCGGGCCTAATCGCGCTCAAACGACCTGAAGGCTGGAGCGTCTCTGCCGCGCATGGAATCGCGCCCGCGTTTTTGAGTTACCTCACCCCTCTGTTGGCTGAGGAAAAGATGGTTGAACTGGATGTGCGCGAACTCAACCGCATGTTGAAGGAACTGACCTACACCGTCAGCATGGGACTACTCAACGGGACGGGTCTGCCCCTTGCCGCGCAGGGACAGGTGATCGGCGTTATCTTTATCTTCCGCAATTACCCCGACACCTTTACGCCCAATGACCGTGTGTTGTTACAATCCTTCGCAGACCAGGCCGCCATTGCCGTGTTCAATGCCCAATTATACGGACAGGTCTCCTACGAGAAACAACGCCTCGATGCCCTGCTAGATTCCGCCGCCGACGGAATTTTGATTCTCGATTCGACTCTCAATGTTGAGCGTTGCAATGGCGCATTTGAAAAGCTTTTCGGGCAGGCGCGCGAGGAGATCGTAGGCAGGAAACACAGCGAAATCATCAAGTGGAAGAAGGAACCGCAGGGAAAAACTTTGGAGGAGGCTGTCGAAAATGGCTGGCCTCTCACACCGAACGCCACACTCTATGTGGAAGGCGACATCGAACGTCCCCAGCCGCTGCATTTGCCGGTTGGAATCACGTACGCGCCACTGCTTTCGGAAGAAAACAAACTGCGAAATATCTTCGTCAGCGTGCGTGACATCACTCACTTCCGTACGGCGGACGAGATCAAGGCGACCTTCATCTCCATTGTCAGCCACGAATTGAGGACGCCTGTTGCGCTAATCAAAGGATATGCATCCACTTTGCGGCGGGACGATGCCCGCTGGGACAAGCACACCATCAACGACTCGCTGGCAGTCATCGAAGAGGAGGCGGATCGCCTCGCAAAGATGATCGATGACCTGCTGGACGCCTCGCGCTTGCAGGCGGGCGGCATGAGCTTGAACCAGGCCGATGTCGCCATCCCCAGTTTGGCGTCACGTGTGGTGGAGCGCTTTGCTTCGCAATCGCCAAAACATCATCTTCTGACCGATTTCCCTGAAAATTTCCCCGTCATCATAGGCGACGAAACACGCATCGAGCAGGTGATTTCCAACCTGGTCTCTAATGCTTTGAAGTATGCGCCCAAAGGCGAGATCAAAATCAGCGGCACGGTCAGGCCGGAGCAGGTGATCATCTGTGTCAGTGACGAGGGAGCAGGCATCGATGCCAAGGACCTGCCGCATATCTTTGACCGTTTCTACCGCTCGACCAATGCCGTCAAGCAGACCAAAGGCGCGGGACTGGGACTCTACCTCGCGCGCGCCATCGTCGAAGCTCACGGTGGGCGTATCTGGGCGGATGCGGGAGTCAGCGCAGGCGCGAGGATTTGTTTCTCATTGCCGAGGTGAGGGAGTAATTGGTGATTTGTAATTGGTTATTCATCCTTGTTACTTTGGTACAATAACCCACCTTAATCCAAAAGGAAAAACCATGCCAAAATCAATCCCCCCACGCAGTAAAGTGGACAAAAAATATACCTGGAACGCGGAAAGCGTTTTCTCCAGCGATGAAGCCTGGGAGAAAGAAGTCGGGAAAATCATCGCGGATATTCCGTCGGTGAAAAACTTCCAGAGGCGGCTGGGTGAAAGTGCGGCAACCCTGCTCGAAGCGTTCAAGGCTTTCGAGGCTTTGATCGCGCGGCTTTATGTTGCCAACACGTACGCAACCTTTTTGTACGCAGTGGACACCACGGACCAGCACGCCGCGGGCATGCGTGACAAGGCTAGTGGACTGTTTGGGCAGGTCCTTTCCGCTGTTTCTTTCTTCCAGCCCGAACTTCTTGAAGTCGGCAAAGCCAAACTCGATGAGTTCATGGCGCGGGAGGAAAAACTTTCCACCTACAAGCATCACATCGAGAACCTCTTCCGCAAGCAGGCACATGTCCGCTCGGCGGAGGTAGAGGAAATTCTCGGCATGGCCAGCGATGCATTCGGCGGATTCTATAATTCCACCAGCATGTTGACCAATGCGGACTTCAAGTTCAAACCGGTCAAGGACAGCAAGGGCAACGCGTTCGATGTCACACAGGGAAATTTCGACGTGCAGTTGATGGGACTCGCCGACCGCAAGGCGCGCAAAGCTGCTTATGTCAACTATATGGATAAATATGTCGAGTTCAAGAACACGCTGGCGAACAACCTGGCGCACAACATCAAGGCCAATGTCTTCAACATGCGCGTCCGCAGACATGAGTCTACGCTGGCCGCGTCGCTGCACGAACTCAATATCCCGACCAGCGTTTTCCACAATTTGATCGACACTTTCAAGAAGAACCTGCCCGTCTGGCATCGCTACTTCGAGATTCGCCGCAAGGCGCTCGGCTTGAAGAAGTTTTCCTACTACGACATGTGGGCGCCCATCGAAAAGAAGAAGGCGAAGATTCCCTACGAAAAGGCAGTGGATATGATCTGCGAAGGTCTCGCACCGCTTGGCAGGGAATACGTGAACACCCTCCGACACGGCTGTCTCGTTGACCGCTGGGTGGATTCATGTCCCAATCAAGGCAAGACCCACGGCGCGTTTTCATCGGGCGCGCCCGGCACGCATCCCTTCATCTTGATGAGTTACACCGACGAGCTGGTCAACATGAGCACGCTGGCGCACGAACTTGGTCATTCGATGCACTCGTATTTCACGTTCAAGAATCAATCCGTGGTCAACGTGGATTACTCGCTGTTCGTTGCCGAAGTTGCATCCAATTTCAACCAGGCGATGTTGCGCGCGCACTTGCTCAACACCGTTAAGGATAAAAATTTCCTGATCGAGCTAATCCTTGAAGCGGTGGGCAGTAACATGTTCCGCTATTTCTTCCAGATGCCGACTTTGGCTCGCTTCGAATTGGAGACACATGAACGCGTCGAGCGCGGCGAACCTCTCACAGCGGATTCGATGATCGACCTGATGGCTGACCTGTTTGCCGAGGGATTTGGTCCCAACTTCGAGCTGGACCGCGAACGCGTCGGTATGACCTGGGCGACCTTCCCGCACCTCTTTGCCGACTACTATGTCTATGCTTACGCCACTGGCATCTCGGCGGCACACACCCTCTCGAACCGTATCCTGCGCGGAGAGCCCAACGCAGTGGAAGATTACCTAGGTTTCCTGAAGGCCGGCAACTCGGAATACTCGTTGAATGTCCTCAAGAAGGCCGGTGCCGACCTGACCACAACCAAACCCGTCGAAGAGACCTTTGCTGTGATGGAAGAGTATATTGATCGGTTGGAAGAATTAGTTGGATAAGTTGTAAATATAATGTCGTTGCGAGGAGGGCGTTCTCTCCGACGAAGCAACCTCTTAAAAGTTTGGGATTGCTTCGGGCAAAAGGCAAGAGCGCCCTCGCAACACTTGCACCAGCACGCAAGTGCAGGTGTGACATAAATCCAAAATCGTAAATCGGAAAATTATCTAATGCCTCAAACACAAATCGCATGTCCCCGCTGTCGACAAATGATCGCAGCCAACGTCGAACAACTCTTCGATGTAACCCACGACCCCGCCTCCAAACAGCGCCTGCTGGGCGGACAATCCAATTATGCCCGCTGTCCACACTGCGGATACGAGGGACGACTTGCCACCCCCGTCATCTATCACGACAACGAAAAAGAACTCCTGCTGACCTTTTTCCCGCCCGAGTTGGGACTCCCGCTCAACGAGCAGGAAAAACTCATCGGTCCATTGATCAAGCAGGTGGTGGACAGGCTTCCGCTCGAAAAACGCAAAGGTTATTTGTTCAAACCAACAGCCAACTTCACCTACGAGTCGATGATCGAGACCATCCTCAACAAAGACGGCATTTCTTCGGATGTCATCAAAGCGCAGCAGGAGCGGGTGATGCTCATCGAGAAACTGCTCCAGATGACCTCGCCCGATGCGCGGCTTGAACTGATCAAGCAAAACGAAAAAGTAATCGATGAACAGTTCTTTGGGCTGTTCAGCCGCATCGCGCAGAACGCCATGCAGGGCGGACAGGAATCCCTCGCGCGGATGATGATCGACCTGCAAAAACAACTGCTGGACGAGACCGCCTTTGGGCGCCAGTTGAAGGAATCCGTCGGTGAGTTGGAAGCCGCGCAAAAGGAATTGCAGGCGGCGGGACGCGGTTTGACCCGCGAGAAACTGCTGGACCTCGTGATTGCCGCGCCGAACGAAGCCCGCATCCGCGCCTATGTTTCGATGGCGCGCGGCGGCATGGACTATACCTTCTTCCAAAGCCTGACCGAGAAGATTGACAAAGCCTCCGGTGAAGAGAAAGCCCGCCTTGAGTCAATCCGTGAGAAACTGCTGGGATTCGTCGCCGAGGTGGATAAGCAAATGGAAGCGCGCTTGAAGCAGGCGCAGGAGTTTGTCGAGTCGATCCTCGAACAGGACGATGTTGCCAAAGCCACGCAGGAAAATCTCGAAGGTTTCACCCAGGATGCCGCTGAGGTGGTCAACCAGATGTTGAAACAGGCGTCGGAGAAGAACGATTACGCCCGCATGGGCAAACTGCAAAAGATGGTGCAGGTTCTGCAGGAAGCCAGCGCACCGCCGCCCGAAGTGGCATTCATCGAACAGTTGTTGCAGGCCCCCGATGACGCGGCGATGGAGCAGATGCTCAAACAAAGCGACGCGATGGTCAACCAGCAATTCCTCGAAGCCCTCAGCGGACTGGTCGCCCAGATGGAGGCGCAAGGTGGCGAAAACCCCGAAGCCAAAGCCATGGGCGAGAAACTTGGCGAGGTTTACAAGGTCGCGTTGAAGTATTCGATGAAGAAGAATATGAGATAGGGGAGTTGGAAGTAACGAGTGAGAAGTAACGAGGCAGTCACCTTCAAAAAATAGTGACTGCCTCGTTTTGCTTAGTCGGAACCCGTTACTGAACTACAAGCGTTACAGATACGGTTTTCGAGTTGATGCCTTCCGCGTTTGAGGTGAAGGTGATTGTGCCGGTATATGTCCCGACGGGTAGTCCTGCCGGGTTTGTAGAAACAATAAGATCTGCCGGTGTGTTGCTACCTGTCGATCTCAATATGATCCAGCTTTGATCTGCTGTGGCAGACCACGTCACTGGGTGATCCCCAAGATGCCAAACCGAAATATACTGTTCCGTTGTTGGGACGCCTTGTCGAGTCGTAAAGCTCAATGGGATTTCGTCGACTGACAAACTGGAAAATTCACGGTAAATATGAATTGTGATTGAAGTCGAACCTGTTTGCAGGTCTGAGTCCTGGGCAGTTAACGTAATTGTATGTGTACCCTCACTCAATTGTTGTGCATTGACTGAAATGGATTCACCCTGTCCCAAGATGCCGTCCAGGTTGGAACTCCATTGCAAAAAAGAGTCTGGCAACTGCCCGCCTTCCATGTCATAACCGCTGCCTTCAAGAGTAACTGTCTGGTCGCTGGCAAAAGTAGCGCCGTCATGCGTGTCTATCTCCACCCGTGGGGCTTTTGCAGAAACGCTAAACACGGTATCGGATTGATCCTGGGAGGTGTGAAACCCATCGCTTGCCAGGACGCGGATCAAGCCGGTCTCGGTTCCCGACATGAATGACGGGTCAATTTCAAGGGTGGTGTCGGTCCAATCTACAGTCAGGGCTTGCCAGGTGTTTCCATTATCATCACTGAATTGAACCACGTACCTCAGTGTGTCGTTATCCGCGTCGCTTGCCGACCAACTAATGGTTGCGAATTCTCCAGTCAGCATCTCCCCCCCGTTTGGCGAAACAAGTCGAACTTCCGGTTTGTTCGCCGATGCCGAACGGGAAGCCAGTTCAACCGAATCCTTGAGGAGAACAATTCGGGTTATATTACTGTCCCATGGAAGAACCAAGGTAAAAGGAAGGAAACCTTCAAAGAGGTCGCCATACTCGGAATTAAAGGTGTGGGTGATAATTTCATGACCTGTATTATCTTCAAAGCGAATGGAATACGCTCCAGGCTCCGGTGTGTCCGGTTTAGATTCCAAGATGTACATTGAATCTAGACTCCCAGTCCCTTTTTCACTATCAACGATGCCTGAAATTATTACAGATAACTGCTTTTCTGACGGCGTTGGCGTTAAGGATGGAATAGCTGGAGTTTCTGTAGGTAACATAGTTGGAGTTTGAGTGACTGTTTGGGTGGCAGTTGGCGTATAAAAAACAGGTGTATTGCTTGGCGCGATTGTTGGCGTGCTTTGAAGTACAAGCGGTGTACAAGCTGCTAGTAAAGCAACCAAGATGGCAATGAGACATTGTAGTGGGATAGACTTTGCGGTCATAGCTCCTCCGTTTTGCGCAAGCATACCCGCAGAAGGGGTTTTGGTCAAAACCAGGACCTGACAGGTTTCCACGAGGTTGTAGCCGAAAAAATCCCTGTTCGCACAAGAGTATTGACAGACCGAGGTCATGATAAAACCTGTCAGAGAGTGTCTTGAAATTCATACAACTACCCAAGCATGTCATTCTGAGCAACCAAAGGGTGCGAAGAATCTCGTTTTTCAACCAGATTTTGCAACAAAAGCTGGGATTCTTCGCCGCTTCGCGGCTCAGAATGACATGACATAGCGGCAGTTCGATATTTTCAAAACACTTTCTCAGGTCTGTTGTGAACTTCAAACCTCTATTTTGATGGCAGTGTACTTGGCTCCGCTACGAAGCATACTGAGGAAACCGAAGATGTGGAACATAATCCCATATTTTTTTGCTCATCAGCCTCTTTACATGTTGGACGGCTTCGACCGAATCGTCAGCCTGTGCGCGGGCGGGAATCCACTCGTCGAGCGGTTCACCAGTCCCCGTTGAAGGCGCAATGTTGACAGTGTCATTGTTGCGAATCCGCTTGGCTTTGCCCGAATCGGACTGAGTCCAGAAGTAGAGCGAGTCCCCATCCTGCACAAACCAGACGGGGGTCTTCACGCTTTGTCCGCTCTTGCGGAATGAGCATTTTTGTCCTTGTTCCGAGTCCAAACACCAGCAAGCCCGCCCCAGAACACGAGATTTACCCGTACTTGCTATGCAACCTGACCGCTGAGCGTCCCAACCACATTTCGGACATTGATATTACCTACATTCGTCTGCAATATGGCTGGCTGTACTTGGTTGCGATTTTTGATTGTTAATCCCGTTATATCGTCAGCTGGACGCTCGGCCAAACCCGGAATTGGATTTTGTCTTGTTCGCTGTAGATAATGCCCTGTTGCAAGCCCAACCTGAAATTTGGAATAACTGTCAAGGCAGCCACTTCACCAGCCCTAAATATCTTGAACGGCTACAACGCGACAAGATCAAGATTATGGACGTGTGCGGACGCGCCCGCGACAATATTTTCACGGAAAGATTGTGGCGTACCATCAAGTACGAAGAAGTTTTTCTGCATGAATATGCAGTCCCAAGGAGGCTCACCACCAGCTAGCAAATTACATTCGCTTTTACAATCTTGAGCGTCCTCACCAGGCGTTAGACTACCGCACGCGCGCCAAATCGCTCCACCTTATTTTGACCCGTTTTCAACTCTAAAGACTCTTAATCGCCTCATAACCCCCCAATTTGGGGTCTTATACAGCGTGCTGTATAAGACCTTTTTATATCCAATATCCATACTTGGATTTTATTCCGAAAAGTGGATAACTATCAATGCGACTTCTCCGAATCAGGATCATCCGTCAACAACTGTACTGCGTGGGGGAGAACAGGCAGAATCATCTGCAAATTTTCTGTCGCCCCCTTGGGACTGCCCGGCAGGTTGATGATAAGCGTCCGTCCGCGAATGCCCGCCACGGCGCGGGAAAGCATGGCGTGCGGCGTCTTCTTCAAACTGTCGGCGCGCATCGCCTCGGCTAGACCGGGCGCTTCGCGCTGGATGATCTTGCGTGTGGCTTCGGGGGTCACGTCACGCGGGGCAAAGCCTGTACCGCCCGTGGTGAGGATTACATCTACTTCGCTGCTGTCCACCCACTCGGTCAACGCGGCGCGGATGGCGGATTCATCGTCGGAGAGAATCGACTGCTTGGTCACTGACCAGCCTTGGGCGCGGATCAAGTCCGCCAGCGCGGGGCCTGAAACGTCGGCGCGTTCCCCTTTCGCGGAGCGGTCGGAGAGAGTCAAAATCCCAAACCGCAGGCTCACGGGAACTCCTTGCCGAAGACCTTATCTTCCTTCATATCAACCCATCCCCGATTTTCATAGAAGTGGATGGCGCGTTCGTTATCGGCGAAGACCAGCAGGTAACATTTGACACAGCCCCTGGCTTGTAAACGTTTTTCCACCTCGCTTAGCAGCATGTCGCCAATACCCTGTTTGCGCAGCGACTGGTCCACCGCCAGATGATAGATCATTCCGCGCCGGCCGTCGTAGCCGCCGATGATGGTGCCGACGATTTGACCGTCGTGTTCGGCGAGCAGGAACAGGTCCGGGTCGCGCTGTACTTTTTTCTGTATTTCTTCAAATGTGTCTGACCTTCCCACCTTCACCCCTGTTTCGATGCTTTGCCACAACTTCAACGTGGGCGCGTAATCGTCTGGAAAACGAAACTCGCGGATGTTCATGGCATTATGCGGAGTTGACCGTCTTCTTTAGGATCGTGATCAATTCGTCGGGCATGTAGGGCTTGAGCAAAAAACCGTTTGCGCCGTGATTGAAACATTCCTCTCTTACATTTGCGCCGGATGACATCACCACACGGGTATGCGAGATGTCTGCCGACGTTCGGATTTTTTCCAAAATTTCCAGCCCGCTTTGGTGAAGTAAATGCACATCCATCAAAAGCACATCGGGACTTTCCTTGCGCACGGCGGCCGGCACGTCTTCGTCCGCGTGCAACGCCACCACCTGAAATCCCTCCATTTTCAACAGGGTCGTCAACAATGAGACCATCGTCGGGTCGTCTTCTGCGAGCAATACCTTTGTTTTTGTCATTCTACTTTGCTTTCGTCTTGGTGGATTTTTTTGCGAGCGGCTTCCTCGCGGCCGATTTCCGTGGCTGCTTTTTCGCGGATAATTTTACTGCAGGGTGCTTTCTTGTAGGCTTTGCCTTTTCCAGTGCCGCATCGATCACGTCTTCCACTGATTCAGCGAAGATGAACTTCATCGAGTTGCGAATTTCCTCGGGCACATCGTCCAGGTCCTGCTCGTTGCGTTTGGGCAGGATGACCGTGGTCAGCCCGTTGCGATGCGCCGCCAGCACCTTTTCCTTGACGCCGCCGATGGCCAACACCTGACCCCTAAGCGTGATCTCACCGGTCATTCCCACCTGCGGCTTGACCTTGCGTCCGGAGATGAGTGACACGAGGGAAGTCGCCATCGTCACTCCGGCGGATGGACCGTCTTTTGGCTGCGCGCCGGAGGGGATGTGCATGTGGATGTCGAACTTATTGAAGAACTCATCGGAAAGTTTGAACGAAGCGGCGCGCGAGCGGACGTAGGATAAGGCCGCCCGGGCGGATTCCTGCATCACATTGCCGACGGAACCCGTCACCTGGAAGCCGCGTCCGCCGGGCATGGAGGTGGCTTCGATGAAGAGAATGTCGCCGCCGAAGGATGTCCACGCGAGTCCGGGAACCACGCCGGGAATCGAGATACGTTTGTTGAGTTCCTCCGGTCCGAAGTAGATCGGGTGGTCGAGATATTCTTCCAGCAGGTCGGGAGTAATGTCCACTTTTTCGAGTTTGCCCTCCGCAATCTTTGTGCCGACCTTGCGACAGACCGCGCCAATCTTGCGTTCCAAATTGCGGACGCCTGCTTCGCGCGTGTACTGACGGATGATCGCTTTCAAGGCATCGTCGCTGAGGGTGACCTCGGTTTCGTGCAAACTGTTCTCGCGGATCTGACGGGGGATCAGATAACCGCGCGCGATGGCCAGTTTTTCGTTTTCGGTGTAGCCCGATAGGAAGATGACTTCCATGCGGTCGAGCAATGGGCGCGGAATCGTTTCCAGTGTGTTGGCGGTGGTGATGAAAAAGACCTGCGAGAGATCATAGGCGACTTCAAGATAGTTATCACGGAACTCGCCGTTCTGTTCGGGGTCGAGCACTTCCAGCAGGGCGGAGGCCGGGTCACCGTGAAAATCGAAGGTGAGCTTGTCCACCTCGTCAAGCATGAAAACCGGGTTCTTTGAATCCACCCGCCGCAGCGATTGCAGAACCCGCCCCGGCATCGAGCCGATGTAGGTGCGACGATGTCCACGGATTTCGGCTTCGTCACGCACGCCGCCCAGCGAAGCGCGGATGAACTTGCGCTCCATCGCGCGGGCGATGGATTGTCCCAGTGAAGTCTTGCCGACGCCGGGAGGTCCGACGAAGCAAAGGATTACGCCTTCGCGTTCACGCCGGATAAGGTCATCCGACGGCTTCTTCTCCTCGTCCTTGCGGTCGAGCCGCAGCTTGCGGATGGCCAGGAATTCGAGGATGCGATCTTTGACGTCTTCCAGCCCGTAGTGGTCTTTGTTCAGGATTTCGCGTGCGTGCCCGATGTCGAGATTATCCTGCGTGGCATTCGACCAGGGAAGTGTGACCAGCCAGTCGAGATAGGTGCGGATGACGCCGTACTCCGCTGCCGCAGTGGGCAGACGCGAGAGACGGTCCAACTCGCGTTTGGCCTGTTTATACGCCTCCTCGGGCATCTTAGCGTCTTCGATCTTCTTACGGAATTCCTCCGCCTCGACGGCCTGTTCATCCTTGTCACCCAGTTCGCGCTGGATGGCCTTCATCTGTTCGCGCAGGAAATATTCGCGCTGGACTTTTTCGATCTCGCCGCGCGCCTCGTTTTGAATCTTCTGCCCGATTTGAAGTACTTCCGCCTCGCGCACCAACAGCCCGATCAGTTTTTTCAACTTCTCGTAAACCGAGTCGATCTCCAAAATTTCCTGCGCGTCCTTCAAATCGATCCGCTGGAAGTTGGCGATGGTGTAGACGGTTTGGAGCGGGTCTTCGAGCGAAATGATCGAGTTTGCCAGTTCATCGGGGAACGACGGGATCATTTGCGTGATCTGTTGGAACTGGTCGCGGGCGTTGCGGGCCAGCGCGCCGGTCTCGAGGTTATCTTCCACGGTCTCAGGGATAAGATGGATGTGCGCTTTTAGGTAAGGTTCCTCCTGGGTAAACTCACCCAGCCGAAAACGTTCCATCCCCTGGACCAACAGACGAACCGTCCCATCTGGAGCGCGCAACAGACGATGGACGGTGGCAACAGTCCCGATCCGATACAGTTCATTCGGTCCCGGGGTTTCTTTCTCCGGGTCGAGGGCGGCGACCAGCCCAACGAGTTTGTCTCCGCCGACAACATCATCCACAAGTTTGATCGAACGTGCCTGACCCACCGTCAACGGGACGGCGGTATTGGGGTAAACCACTACTCCACGCAAAGGCAGGATGGGCAGCACGTCGGGGAATTTTTGTCCCTCGCTTTTTCCGTCGCCTTCCGGCGCAGACGAAGCATCGTCATTTTTGTGGGAATGTGAAAATACCGAAGACATGAGCATATTGAGCAGTTCGTCGTCTGTTTCTCCAATGGACTGGAGGAATTCATTAATACCGGAGTGCCAACGTTCAGCGGGCATGCGTTTTATTTGACCTATTTTTGACCTGGCGTTGCCTTGGGAATGACGATAGTTAGGAACCCATCCTTGTATTCCACGCGCGCCTGTTCCATGTTGATTGGTCCGGGTAGATTCACCGAGGTTGAGAATTTCCCGAAACGGATTTCCATTTGCTGATATGCCCGCCGCTCCGTAAGGTCGGGACGTGAGCCGGAGATCAGCAGGGTGTCGCCTTCGATCAGAACTTCAAAGTCATCCTCGCGCATCCCCGCTATTTCCACACGAGCTATATACGCCTTCTCGGTTTCATACACATCCGTAGGCGGACTCCATATATTGGCGCGCACGTGCCAGCTAACCGCATGGAGTACTTCACGGCGGGTTTCCATAAGAGTTGTGCCTGACTTGCGAACGATGGTGGGCATGCTTCCTGCTCCTTACATGCGCATCCGCACGAAACCTTTAAAATGATCTTGCGGCGCGCATCTTCATTTTCTATTACGATATGGTGCCTCTACTAGGAATCGAACCTAGATCGACGGTTTAGAAGACCGTAGCTTTGTCCGTTAAGCTATAGAGGCATTTATGAAACTTCATTATGACACAGGAATGTTTTGGTAGTGGCGACCTCAGTCGTTTTTTCTCGTGAAATCACGACTAAAGTCGTTACTACACCATTATCATCTTGGGGGAATTCTACTCCCCATCCTCTGCAACCGGGTTCGGAATATTCTGTTGATACGGTCTCAAGCCGCGATACACGCGTGGACCTGAGATCGTCCGCAGGATGGTTTCGGCAGGTCTTTCAAGTTTTTTTGAAAGCTCTTCAGCGGACATGGGGACATTGCCGTTGGCAAGGAAAGCCCGAAAGACGGCTTCCACCATTGCGGTGTGCGAATCGGAGAACTCCGGTAACAGGGCGCAGTGACTCATCAAAGTATGCTGGATTCCATCCACCGCCTTCACTTCAGCAGTATTCGGGTCGATCCAGTCAATCATTTCGCCTTCCTCGACCTCGGCAAAGGCTTCCTGGTGTTCGGGGCATAGCAGCGAGCGTAAAAATACGTGCCAGTCACGCTCGTTTTTTTTCCACCAGTCGAAGTCAATGTGGAAGGGGGTTCGGATCGAAGGTTTTAGCAGGCTCATTCCAGGTCCTCGTTGAGTCGGAAATGCAGGTCGCCCACATGTTTGTAGGCGGGACTGGTTGCCAGCAGGGCAAGGATCGGCGCGGGTGGCACGCGGCGCACAAGGTTGACCGCCGCATAGAGTTCCTGGGCGTGCACATGTCCCTGTGGATTGGATTTCGTTAGTTCGCGCATGACCAGCAGCACGAGGTCTTCAAAGGATTGGCGCTTTTCCCAAACCGGGTCGAGGGATTTGAAATCAGGGACATGGATGACCATGCGCTCGTTGAACTCGGCGCTGATGGGCTGTTTCAAGGTCGCAAAGACAAAACCGCCGTCCTTGCCGACCAGCACGGTGCGTACCCAATCTTTGGAGGAACGCTGGCTTTTTACCTCGACGATCACTTCGCCGGGTTTCTCACCACGGTGGACTTGCACCAGCGACCCGGGAATCAGTTGGTGTGCCTTGTACCATTCACGCAGACCGAACACGTATCCATGCGAAAGGACAACCCAGGCGGGAATGCGTTGTTTGGTCTTGCCATCCACCAGCGTGAAGCGCACACGCTCAGTCTCGTAGGCGGTGGGAAACAATTTCCTTGCCCGCGCCGAAATGGGCAGCGTCCCAGCCCGCAGGTGCGGATAAATCAGGGAAATGGTAACGGAGGAAACATCTTCGCGGGAATCATTATCACTTACCGGTGTCAACTCATCATCCAGTTGCGCTTCGAGGTTCAACATGGCTGGAGTCAGATTTGCGCGGTCATGTTCTATGGCGGTATAGCGAAGAAAAAGAGGAGTCTCGCGTACTTGGTCTGGTTCGAGACGGCGCAGGCACCACAAGATCTGTCCCGCGGGCCCAACTTCGTCGAAACGGTCATCACTTTGCAGAGCATAGTTGACGGAAAATTCTGCCAGTTTGGGATTGATGCCCGCCGGCAGCTCAATATCTTTTATCAACGCTTCGGTGGGAAGCGGCTCGCCGACGGACATATCCAATACGGCCTCGGCGAGATTCAACTGTCCCTGACCGATATCCACCAAAAGTGCGCGCGGGAACCATCGTCCCGCAATTTTGACCAGCCCCTCGTCTGCGGCGAAAGCGGCTTCCAGTTTCTTTTCGAGCATGTCCCCATGTTCTTCCAGGATATGGGCGGGATTCATCTCATCGCGGTCGGGCTTGGGGGGCGGCGCATCGTTCAGGAAGTGAGATTGGAGATCTGCGGCAAACATGCGTTCGGAACGATCATCCATTTCGACAGTGAGGACATCGAATTGCTCCACCGAAGGATTAACCCCGGCACGCAACGCCTTGACCGTTCCCTGTTTCCATTCCAATGCGGGGAAAATCAGCTCGTCACCGACCTGATACTTTTCTTTTGGCAGGAAAGTCTTGCCAACAGACTTCTGTTGCTTCTCCGCAGCTGCGCGTTCCGCTTTGATGCGCGCTTCCACAAACTCGGCGCAAAGATCGCGCACCGCGAGCGGCGTTTCACGCTCAAACAAAACAGTGTGTAAGTTTTCGACGTCCTGTGGGGTGACTTGAAGGGATGACCAATATTCGTTGGGAAGTGATAATGAGCCTGACATACTCAGCCTTGAAATGGATTTATGTTGATGCTTTGTTTAATTATACCTTACCTTGTAGATGCTTTCCATGCTTTTGTAAAAAAATACATGTAAGAAACCAAATGACTTGCACATCCATTGAAGATAAATAGATAGCCAATTGAAAGGATACAAAATGAGAACAAAATTAATCCTGAGCCTGACTTTATTGACCTTTGTGCTTGCAGCCTGTGGTGGATCGCCCAGCCAGACTACACCTGAACCTGCCGCGCCAACCCAGGCAGAGTCCCAACCGACAATGGCTCCTGCCCCGACGGATATCCCGCCAACAGAGACAGCACTGGCAACAGAGCCAGCAGCGACTGAACCTGCAACAGAAGCTCCTGCCGCTGGCGGTGTGAGTTTTGCGAGTGATGTTATGCCCATCTTTCAAAATAGTTGTATTGGCTGTCATGGCGGCGACCAGACAAGGGCTGGGCTTGACTTGAAGACATATGATAGCCTGATGGCTGGCTCCGTCAACGGGGCGGTGGTTGTTGCGGGAAATTCAGGGGAAAGCTGGCTCGTCAAGTTGACGGCTGAAGGCAAAATGCCCAAACGCGGAGACAAGTTGACCCCCGAACAAATTCAGATTCTTACTGATTGGATTACCGCAGGCGCGTTGAATAACTAACGGGTTATGTAAAACGCCCCGAAGGTTCGAAACCTTCGGGGCGTTATTTTTCCAAACACCCTTCGACTGCGCTCAAGGCGGTTTACCAAACGCCGGTCTTCAAATATTCGTCGATGGCTTTGGCGGCAATCTTTGCCTGACCCATTGCGAGGATGACAGTCGCGCCGCCAGTGATGATGTCGCCTGCCGCGAAGACGCCCTTCTTGGAGGTCTTCATCGTGGAGTTGTCGGCTGTGACTGTGCCGTTCTTCCTCGTCTCCAGTTCGGGTGTGGTGTTGGCGATCAGCGGGCTGGGACTCTGTCCGATGGCAATGACCATCACGTCGGCTTCGATCATGAAGTTCGAGCCTTCGATGGGAACGGGGCGGCGGCGTCCCGAAGCATCGGGTTCACCCAATTCGTTCTTGATGCATTCCAGCGAGGTGACGCGTCCGTCTTTGCCGTGGAAGGCGATGGGGGTGGTCAGTAGATTGAACTGCACGCCTTCCTCTTCCGCATGGTGGACTTCTTCTATGCGGGCGGGCATTTCAGCGCGGGAACGGCGATAGACGATGATGGATTCTTCCGCGCCGATGCGCAGGGCGGTGCGCGCCGAATCCATGGCGGTGTTGCCGCCGCCGATGGTCAGCACCCGCTTGCCGCGTGAGACGGGGGTGTCATAGTCGTCGCGGTAGGCTTTCATCAGGTTGACGCGGGTCAGGTATTCGTTCGAGGAGTAAACTCCACCGAGGTTTTCGCCGGGCAATCCCATGAACCAGGGCAAGCCCGCGCCTGTTCCCAGCAGGATGGCGTCGTATTTTTCGAGCAGTTCATCCAGCGTGGCAACCGCTCCGACGACGAAATCCACATGGACATCCGCACCCAGGCCGCGAACGTAATCCACTTCGCGTTTGACGATGGCTTTGGGCAGGCGGAATTCGGGGATGCCGTAAACCAGCACGCCGCCCGGCTCATGCAAGGCTTCGAAGATATCCACTTGATGTCCCATTTGTGCCAGGTCGGCGGCAGAGGTGAGACCGGCAGGTCCCGAACCGACGACAGCCACTTTCTTTCCGCTTGGCTGTGGCGCTTGCGGGATTTTGATCTTGCCTTGCTGCGCTTCCCAGTCGGCTACGAAACGTTCCAGCCGACCGATGGCAACCGGCTCATATTTTTTGTGCAGCACGCAGACACCCTCGCATTGAACTTCCTGCGGGCAGACGCGCCCCGTGATGGCGGGCAGGGCGTTGGTCTTTTTGATGGTCTCCACTGCGCCTTGAAAATCGCCATCGGCAACCTGCGCCAGGAAGCCGGGAATGTTGATGTTGACGGGACAGCCGTCCATGCAGGTGGGTTTGGCACACTGCAAACAGCGGATTGCCTCTTCGATGGCCTGTTCGGGAGTATAGCCATAAGGAACTTCCTGATAATTGTGGATGCGTTCGCTGGCGGGCTGCTCCGGCATTTTCACTTTGTTGGGGATGATGGTCTTCTTAGCCATTTTGGACTTCCTTGACGCTGGTTTCAAACGCGGTATCCAGATTGCACTGGTGTTCCTTCCAGTGTTCGACGGCTGCTTGTTCCTCTGCCCTGAAGAAGGAAAGGCGCGAGAGGAGCAGGTCCCAATCCACTTGATGCCCGTCGAATTCCGGTCCATCCACGCAGACGAATTTTGCGCCTTCGGTCATCACCACACGGCAGCCGCCGCACATGCCGGTTCCGTCCACCATGATGGTGTTCAAGCTGACGATGGTCGGCACGTTGAATGGCTTGGTGGTAAGAGCCGAAAACTTCATCATGATCGAAGGACCAATCGCCCAGACTTTGGCAATATCCTTGTTATTTTCCAAAATTTCCTTGAGCGGCTCGGTGACAAGTGACTTGCGCCCGTAGGAGCCATCATCGGTGCAGACAATGACCTCATCGGTTTCGGCACGCATGCGATCCTCCCAAAAGAGCAGGGACTTGTTGCGCGCGCCCATGATGACGGTGACGTGATTGCCAGCCTGTTTGAGAGCGCGGGCAATCGGGAAGATGGGCGCAATGCCCACACCGCCAGCAACCATGACCACCTTGCCAAAATTCTCGATCTCGGTGGCATGACCCAGCGGTCCGACCACATTCTCGAAAGCGTCGCCCTTTTCCAGCAGTCCCATCTGCATGGTGGACTTGCCGACTTCCTGGAAGATGATGGTGACTGTGCCTTTTTCGGCGTCGAAATCGGCAATCGTCAGGGGAATACGCTCACCCGTCTCATTAATACGGACGATGACGAACTGTCCCGCTTTGGCTTTGCGGGCGATGAGCGGCGCTTCAACGATCATCAGCTTGACGGTTTCGCTAAAAACCTCTTTATGTAGTATTTTGTACATGGGTACGCTTTCCTTGTGCTTTGCACAAATAAATCTAAATCTTCGAAAGACTTGCCATTTTTACCATAAAACAGGGGGAAAAGACATTTACAACCTCGAAAACTTGGTCGTTTTTGAAAAGTCGGGAATTTCATAATGCCGGTGGGGTGAAGAAATTCCCATTCCTAACATACGGTGCGCGGGGAAAAAATAAGAGCACGCGTTTGGGCATGCTCTTATTTTGCTTCCTGTAAATATCCTGTCTTATAAGCTAGAAAGCCGCGATAGCATCTTTCGTGTTATCGTAGAATTCCAGGAACATATCGAAGCCGCTTGTCTTGAAAACGGTCTTGGTGTCATTCGAAATATTTGCCAGTTTCAAATAGGGGGACTTATAAGTACCATCGCTGATGCCCCTGGTTATCTCACTTTCGTTCAGCGTGGCATCTGGATAGATGGCGTTTAGTTCTTTAAAGACGATGTGCAAGGCCCGCAAGCTTGCACTGCTCATGTAGGGGCAACGAGCCAGGTCGATAAGAATATAACGCGCACCACCTTTGATCAATTCTTCCGCCTTATTTTGGAATAAATTCGCGGTTGTTGTATCAATACTCCCATCAATTTGCATAATCGTAACAGGAACGCGACCATTTTTAGTTGATACTGTAATTTCCATGAGACTCTCCTTACTACACAGTTGTTATATTATACATTATAGACCAAAAATATCAATTATTTTTTACAGTTTTTACAGATGGACTAACTTTTCCTGTCAATGTACTTATACCGACTGATTCTCGGCTATTCTTTTGATTGCCTTTAGCCACAGCGCTCGAATCCAGCCGCTGCCCATGGAGATGATTCGCCAGTAGAAGGCGAACTTGCGGCGGGTATTTGGGTCGGGGACATGGATGCGGGTTTCGGTGCTGCAATGAGTGCGACCGTCTCCGCCCACCGTGATGGCGAGGTTGGCGGCTATTTTGGCGAAGGCTGGATCGTCGAAGTCGAGAAAAGCTTGCGGAGTGGGAATGTCGGGGTCTATGCCGCCAGTCAACTTCCAGGGCTGTCCAATCATCCCGAAGGCGATTTCGCTATTTGTTTCCTCAGCCAGTTGAAGGAATCCGCCCTCGTACATCTGGTTGAGAAAAGGCTTGGATTGCTGAGCTACACTGGGCGGAGTTTTTCCCACCAGTCTGGCGGGCAAGTTACGGAGGTCCAACATCCAGAAGATGATGGGCGAGAGTTCGGCTGGGGTCAATTCTTTGATGGCGATGAAGACGTGTTCGGGTATGGCATCCACCGTCACGGTGTGGATTTCGTTGAATTCATACTTGGGTAGAAATTTATCGAGAAGCATTTTTTCTCCAGATAATGGAGTCCAACGACTCCAGTCGTGGGTCAAAAGTCAGGAGACTTTTGACTCCCTATCCATGCCTGTCCACCACCGAGCGGGCGATTTTCTCCAACTCAGAACGTTCGAGTCCATCGGGCAGTTGATCGAGCGCGCTCAGTCCATCGTTGACAAAACCTTGCGCGACTTCGATTGCCTGCTGGATGGAATTGCCCTGACGGATGGAATCCACCAGTTGAACGAGGTCCGCTTCGGGCAGTCTCTGACGGTTGATCAGCAAACGCAGGCTTGGGTCGTCGGGATGGGCTTCGAGATAGATCAAAGCTGGCAGGGTCAGAATCCCCTGTCGCAAGTCCTGACCAGACGGTTTTCCCAGATGGGCGGCATCGCTGGTGAAGTCGAGCACGTCATCCATGATCTGGAAAGCCATGCCGATTGCGTAGCCAAAGCGTCGGGCGGATGAGGCATCTTCCATTCCGGACTGGCTCAGCAGGGCGGGCGCTCCCGTGGACAGTTCAAACAGCGCGGCGGTTTTGGCTCCGATCCAGTCGAAATATTCCTCGCGGTTGGCAATCCCTCGCGGACGGGCAATCTGAGTCAGTTCGCCATTGACAATCGTCGCCATCGCTTCGGTGAACATGTCAACGGCGGAGAGCGAGCCAGTCGCCAGCACCAGCCGCGCCGCGCGGGTGAAGGCAAAGTCGCCGACCAGCACACTGGCGGCCGCCGATGCGCGGGCGTTGAGCGTCTCGACGCCGCGCCGCAGGCTTGCCCCGTCCACCAAATCGTCGTGGACGAGGGTGGCGGTGTGCAGCATCTCGATTGCCGCCGCGAGGTACAACAGCGGGGCAGGGTCAACGGCGAGCAGTCCACCCATCAGCAGGACAAGGCGCGGACGGATTCGCTTTCCGCCAGCCGCGATCAATTGAGCGAGGGCAGCTTCGAGCGGGGAGCGGGTCCCATCCACTTGGGAGGCAAGCAGCGCCTCGACTTGTTCCAACTGCGGGGGCTGACGCCGAGCGATCAAAATGGGGGGAGTATCTAAAGTTATAGTCATATCGGCTCTTTCGGTAATAAACGAAATGTACGAGCAAAAAAAAATAAAGCCCCTTCCTATTCTGGAAAGAACTTTAATACTTTACTGACAACATCACCCATCTTCGCAATGCGGACGATGGTTTTGGTGGGGATCTTCTCTGCCTGCTGGTAGATCGAATCGGAAATCTCGAACAGGTCAAGCATCTCATGCATCTTGTCTTTGGCGTGTGGGTCTTCGTTGCTGTTTTCGAGTTCTGCAACCGACTCGCGCAGCATGTGCAGGGTTGGGTCCACCTCGCGGCGCTTGCGGTAATCGACGATGAAGCGGAACATCTCGTAGGCGTCGCCCTTGACCTCGAAGTAGTCGGTGCGCTCGCCCAAGGCGTGGACGATGCGGATGATTCCCCAACCTTCGAGTTCGCGCAGTCCCACGCTGACAGTTGACCGCGCCAGCGAGAGGGTTTCGCTAATTTCCTCGGCGTTGAGCGGTTTGGGGGAGAGGTACAGCAAGCCGTGAATCTGGGCGATGGTGCGGTTGATGCCCCATTTTTCGCCCATTTCTCCCCAGTGGACAATGAACTTTTGCGCGACGGGTGTCAGTTCCATTCGATCTCGTTTCTGTTATTTCGGTTATTTCCGAATATAATGTAAAGAAAGAAAATTGTCAAGGAAGTATGGAATTCGTAAGATAATGTGCCAAGCAATTAATCGTTTCCCGCCTTTGAACTCATGGAATTTATCTACAAATTGTTTGCTTTTTGAAAATATGAGGGAGATTGTCGCGATGCAAAGCGTCCATTTCATTGAACAGCTCGCACAGGGAGTTGTAATCGTCGACAATCGCTTTACGAATGCTTATTTCCATAACATATTTCTTTCATCTTCAAAATCCCGAATAGGGCTGGCTAACGATTAGCCTTAGCTGAGGAGGGAGAGATGAGGCTCGTCATCGAAGCGGGAAAACTCAAAAAACGCGGCACATACCCACCTGTCCACTGCGCACTGTATTGGGCGCAGTTTTGACCATTTATTGTCCTCTCTTTTTCTTACTCGGTTTCGGAGGATTGATGTTGATAATGACGATATGCACTGTACGCTTTCCGATAATTTCGGTTTATATATCACTTACTATCCCTACTCGATAATCGACCTTTGACTTTCAACAGTCGACTCTCTACCCTTCCAATGAAACTGTAATCCCCCATTCGGACTTGTCCCTTTGTTTCTGGTTATAATACCCAAATGGACTTTTTTCTCCCTGAAGATAACTTAACCCGCGCCACCCCCGAAGAAACAAGGATTACTCAACTTTCCGCCCAGCCCTATCCCGACGGCTATCGCCTGCATGTGAACATGGAAATCACCCCATTTCAAAAACGCCCCTACATCGAAGTGACCCTGTGTGATGTGGAAGGCGATGAGGTCGCATCCACAAACATCGTCGAGCCGCTTGGTTGGAAACTTGAATTTACCATGCACATCCGTGGCGAACTCCACAACCCATACACCCTCAGCGCCCGTTTATACTATCCGGAAGGACCGGAGAACGATCCTGTCGCGTATTTATTTGACGTCGAACCACCTTCAACTACCAACCCTTCTACTGACGCTCAGGGCGAATCTAATCTCAACTAATTGAACTCATCCATGCCCTTTTATTCAATCTCCTCCATAAAAGCGATTGTTTTGACAACCCTCAGCCTGCTCATTGCTGGCTGCTCACGATCTGCAGAAGTCGCCCCTGTCCCCATCGTGGACTTAACCCCAAGTCCAACCAGTACGCCATCGATCATCCGCTATGGCGGCGAAAACAATTTCATCTTCCTCTCCATCGAAGAGAACGGATACGCCCACCTCTTCGTCCAGCGGGAACAACCACAGGACTTGCCCCTCACCCGCATCAGCACCGGCAACTGGAACGACGTCGACCCAGCCCTCAGTCCCGACCGCACCAAACTGGCTTTTGCCTCCGACCGCAGCGGTTATTGGGACTTGTACGTGATGGACCTGCAAACCGGGGAAGCGACCCAAATCACCAATTCGCCCGAATACGACTCCTCCCCATCCTGGTCACCCGATTCACAGTGGCTGGTCTTTGAGACCTATATCAACGAGAACCTCGAAATATCAGTGGTTTCCGTCAACGACCGCAGCCAGCCCGTCCTACCTGTCACCGAGGACCCCGCATCGGACCATTCCCCCGTCTGGGCGCCTGATGGCCGGCATGTGGCTTTCATCTCCACCCGAGGTGGAGATAGCGACGTCTGGCTGGCCAACCTCGACCTATTCGGTTCGGAACGTTATCAAAACCTGAGCAACACTCCGCTTGCCGCCGAAAACCATCCCGTCTGGAATTACGACGGTTCAAAATTGCTTTGGTCGTCCACTTCGCAATCTGTCGGCTTTAGCGGACTTTATGTTTGGGATGCCAGTGAACCAACCCGCAGCGCCCACTGGATTGGCGATGGGGTTTGGGGCGCGTGGAACGAAACCGCCGAAAAGATTGTTGCGGTCACAAATAGCGCCAATCAAAATTATCTCACCGCCTATGATGTCAACAGAACCCTGTTGATCTCGCCCACTCCGCTCAACGGACGCGTACGCGGACTCACCTGGGGTTTTGCCAACCTGCCTAATCCATTCCCCGATTCCTTCACTCAAGCCGCAAGGGACATTTCCCCCGCACTTTGGTCACCCATCATCACGCCGGTCCCTGATGTGCCCAATGACCGTTGGCATGTGGTTTCTGTACCGGGTATTCAGGCTCCCTATCCGCAGTTACATGATCTCGTTGATGAATCTTTCAACGCCCTGCGAAACCGCGTGATCGTAGAAACCGGTTGGGATGCGCTCGCCAGCCTCGAAAACGCCTTCATCCCGCTGACAACGGACCTCGACCCTGGTCTCGAAGAAGATTGGCTCTATACCGGCCGCGCCTTCACCATCAATCCACTCCTGGCAGATACCGGCTGGATGGTGGCGTTGCGCGAAGATATTGGCGCGCAGACCTATTGGCGGGTATACGTCCGCACCATGACTCAGGACGGTTCTCTCGGCGAGCCAATCCACAACGCGCCTTGGAACCTGAACGCGCGTTACGACCTCGATCCGCGCACCTATGAACAGGGCGGCAAATATGCCCCTGTGCCCACAGGCTATTGGATTGATATTACATCCCTGGCTTCGGCCTACAACTGGGAACGTCTGCCCGCCCTCCCCAACTGGCGTACCTATTATCGGGGCGCGCGCTTCACCGAATTTGCCTTGACCGGTGACATGGATTGGTACACCGCCATGCGTGAGCTTTATCCCATCGAAGCCTTGATCACTCCCACCCGTGTCCTGCCGCCTTCGCTGACGCCAACCCGTACCTTCACGCCGACAGAGACTCCGCGTCCCACGCGCACACCGCGTCCCACCAGCACCGCCAGCCTTTCGCCCACACCAACAGACACTCCTGGTCCCACCAATACCCCCATCCCAACCACCACCCCACCGACGATTATTCCTTAAATCAGGAAAGACCCTACAGATTTTCCGAAACCTGTAGGGTCTAAAACATAAAGAATGAAATTCAAAACTACTTTTAAAAGTATCTTATCCCTACTCCTGCTTTCCTCCTGCTCTCAATTCGCGGGCGGATTGAATCCAACGCCAGTAGTTGCTGCTGTGGCAGACCAACAGGCGCCAGTGGAGGTGAAAGTCACGCCATCGCCCGCCCCATTTCAATTCAACCTTCCCACTCCCGGCGCGGAACCTGTTTCGGGTTGGCGTCCGCCTCTTTATCCCATTCCTTGGGCCATGTCATCCTTTGATCATTTTTACTTTGCCCGCCCCATCAACGCGGATCAGGTCAACTGGCCGCTCGCCGATTATCGTTACGGTGGAATATTTTTCGATGGTATTGTGCATACCGGCATCGACATCGACGCCGAAGAGGAAGCACCAATCGTGGCCGCCAGCCCCGGCACGATAGTTTGGGTGGGCTGGGGATTGTTCACCGAAACCCCGGGTAACGAAAAAGACCCCTATGGGCTGGCGGTTGTCGTTCGGCACGATTTCGGTTACAAGGACCAAAAACTTTATACCGTCTACGCACACATGAGCAAGACCATTGCCACAATCGGCCAACACGTGGAAACCGGAGATTTGATCGGATTGGTCGGTGCCACAGGTGCAACCACAGGTCCACATGTGCATTTTGAGGTGCGCTTGGGAGAAAACTCATTTCATCACACGCTCAATCCCGAATTGTGGATTGCGCCGCCCCAAGGTTGGGGCGTGCTGGCAGGGCGCGTAATGGACACAAAGGGCGATCCTATATCGCACAAGGAAGTTGACGTAGCATCCGAGGAAACAAAAAAACACTATATTGTAAAGACCTATGGCAGTGGTGGGGCAGCCAATCCAGACCCGTATTATCACGAGAACTTCGTACTTGGCGATCTCCCCGCCGGGATTTACAAAGTTCTGATTAAATACGAAAAAGATAAAAGGCCCGCGCAAACATGGGTTGAGATTTTCCCCGGCCAGATCAGTTATTTGACTTTCAAGGGTGAGAAGGGATTCAGTTCCGAACGTCCGCCTGCTCCAAAACTTAAATCCCTGCCGGAATTGCCATCCACGCCCACACCTCTTCCCTGATTTTTCTTCCAAGTAGCCATAAATAAAAAAGGATTACACGGACTTTTCCATGTAATCCTTTTATGTTTCAGGATTCATTCATGCTCCTGCCGAAAGTCCCAGCCGACGCTCGAACTTTTGGCGGATGGCGACCAATTCCGCGGGAAGCTTCTCCCGCATCTTCTCGAATAATTGATCGTGCTGCCGCAGTTCATCCCGCCAATGCTGCGGGTCGACACTGATCAGGTGTTCGAAATGTTCGCGGAAGAACTGGTCAAGTCCATCCCAGATCAAGTCTGAATAAGAGGGCAACCAACCCAGCGGACTCTTGACTGCGTTTGCCCGCCCGTTGACCCGATCCACAATCCATTGCAACACGCGCATATTTTCGCCATAACCAGGCCACAAGAAACCGCCATCGCCATTGGTGCGGAACCAGTTCACCCCAAAGATGGGCAAAGGCTTGGCAAGGGTTTTCCCAAAGTCCAGCCAGTGCTGGAAATAATCAGCGATGTGATAGCCACAGAAAGGAAGCATGGCAAACGGGTCGCGGCGGACTTGCCCAAGCTGACCGTTGGCGGCAGCGGTGGTCTCCGAACCCATGGTGGCAGCAAGATAAACGCCATGTTCCCAATCCTTTGCCTGGAACACAAGTGGGACCGTATTACTGCGACGTCCACCAAAGATGAAGGCCTTCACCGGCACTCCGCGCGGGTCTTCCCAATCCGGGTCGATGGATGGGCACTGATTGGCGGGGGCGGTAAATCGCGCATTCGGATGGGCGGCTTTGCGTCCGCAATCGGGCGTCCAAGGTTGACCAGTCCAATCGATCAATTCCGCCGGCGGGGTCTTGGTCAGTCCTTCCCACCAGACATCCCCATCGGGCGTCAGGGCCACGTTGGTGAAGATTGTGTTCCTGCCGACTGAGGCAATCGCATTGGGATTGGTCTTTTTAGAGGTACCAGGTGCAACACCGAAGTATCCGTTCTCCGGGTTGATGGCGTACAACTGTCCATCGGGACCAGGTTTAAGCCAGGCAATATCATCACCAACTGTTGTGACCTTCCAGCCTTCGAAAGCGGCGGGCGGAATCAACATCGCAAGATTGGTCTTGCCGCAGGCACTTGGGAAGGCCGCCGCAAGATAGGTCTTTTCACCGGCTGGCGACTCTATCCCCAAAACCAGCATGTGCTCGGCGAGCCAGCCTTCGTCACGCGCCATTTTGGAGGCAATACGCAACGCCAGACACTTTTTGCCCAGCAGGGCATTCCCACCGTAACCGCTTCCATAAGACCAAATGGCGCGTTCTTCGGGGAAATGCACGATGTACTTTTGCTCCTTGTTGCAGGGCCATGTCACATCTTTTTGACCGGGCGCAAGCGGCGCCCCCACAGAGTGCAAGCATGGAACAAAATCCCCGTCACCTAAAACATCCCAAACCGCTTTTCCCATACGGGTCATGATGCGCATGTTGACGGCAACGTATGGCGAATCGCTCAACTCGATGCCGATCTGGGCGATGTCCGAGCCAAGCGGTCCCATGCTGAACGGGATAACGTACATCGTCCGTCCACGCATGGAACCACCAAAGAGATTCGTAAGCGCCCTTTTCATTTCAACCGGATCGACCCAATTATTGGTCGGACCCGCATCTTCGGGCTCGACACTGCAAATGAAAGTGCGGTCTTCCACGCGGGCGACATCGCCCTGGTCTGAACGGGCGAGGTAACTATTCGGACGCCTGCTCTCATCAAGCTTGATGAAGGTCCCATTGCGGACAAGCAAATCGCACAGCGAGTCATACTCTGCCTGTGACCCATCGCACCAGTGGACCTGTTCCGGCTTGCACAGTGCAGCCATTTCCTCGATCCATGCGCGGGCTTTTGAACTCCTTACGTATGCGGGAAAACTGATGGTACTCATGCCTCCTCCATATAAGGCTGTAGGAAGTGCTCCGAGATCCGGGTACTTAAACGACAAACGGAAATGAACAAAGGTTTTAGGAAATCAGAAACGTCGCATCCCCCTTTTCTCTCGTTCATGTCTGGCCTGGTGTTGATTTTCGAAACACTTTCCAAAACGGAATCGATTGCGCCGTTCTTCACAACCGATTTTTGTATAAATTGCGCCGATTATACATACAATTTGTATTTTGGGAAGACCCCAATTTACAATGAAAAGCATCAATGGAAAAGTCATGGTTTCTCAACCGATTTTTCCTTGACTTACTGAACATCTGTGCTATACTCTCGCCCACATATTCAGTCAACCACTTACACTTATATTGGAGAAATAAACCATGGCAAGAAAATCCCGCGTAGCGGAAGTCCCCGCACAAAATCAAAATATCGATAATGCCAAACGCGCTGTCCTCGATAAAGCCGTTGGCGATATCTTAAAACGCTACGGCGATGGTTCGATCATGCGCCTTGGCGAAGCACAGAGCATGGTGACCGAGTCCATTCCCACCGGCTCGCTTTCCCTCGATATTGCACTCGGCGTCGGCGGCATCCCGCGCGGACGTGTGATCGAAATCTATGGGCCTGAGTCATCGGGCAAGACCACGCTTTGCCAGCACATCGTCGCCGAAGCGCAGAAGATGGGCGGCACCGCCGCATTCATCGATATGGAACACGCCCTCGATCCCAGTTATGCCGCCAAAGTTGGTGTGGACATCGACAACCTGCTCGTCTCCCAGCCCGATACCGGCGAACAAGCCCTCGAGATCGCAGAAACCCTCGTTCGCTCCGGCGCAGTGGATGTGGTGGTCGTGGACTCAGTCGCCGCACTTGTCCCCCGCTCTGAAATCGAAGGCGACATGGGCGATGCCACCATGGGCGTGCAGGCCCGCCTGATGTCGCAGGCACTGCGAAAACTTTCCGGCGCCATCAACCAGACCAAGACCTCGGTCATCTTTACCAACCAACTCCGCCAAAAGATTGGCGTGATGTTCGGCAACCCCGAAACCACCACCGGTGGACAGGCGCTCAAGTTCTATGCCTCCGTGCGCCTCGACGTGCGCCGCATTCAATCCATCAAGGTCGGTGAAGAAGTCATCGGTAACCGCACCCGTGTCAAGGTGGTCAAGAACAAGGTTGCGCCGCCCTTCCGCACCGCCGAGTTTGACATCATGTTCAATGAGGGCATTTCCAAAGCTGGCGACGTTCTCGACCTAGCGACAAAATTCGAAGTCATCACCAAGCGCGGTGCATTCTTCTCCTACGGCGACATCCGCATCGGTCAGGGACGCGAGAACGCCAAGGATTACCTCCGCTCCAACCCCGACATGATGATGGAGATCGAAACCGTCATCCGCCAGAAGGCGCTTAGCGGCGAAATCTCCCTCCCGCTCGATATGGGCAACGACGGCGCCAACTCCATGGATGCTGTCGCGGGCGCGGCGGAAGAGGAATTGTAAAACGCGTAGGGACACGGCTATGCCGTGTCCCTAGTCTTTTGATGATGTTCCAAGTTCGACCCCGCTCAAGGCTGATTGTCCTGCTCCTGGTTTTAACCTTCGCCCAGGCCTGCGCACCCCAAGCCACAGATACACCCTTCCGTCCCCCCACGCAGCTTCAGCCGACTCAAATCCTATCCACTACTACGCCCATACCGGCAATCCTCACCCCTCTCTCCACTTCAACAGTCACATCCACTCCCACCGAGGGACCCTGCTCGAATCACCTCAAATTCGTTCAGGATGTTACCATTCCCGATGGAACAACCATCTCTGTCGGCTCGACAATTGACAAGCAATGGCTGGTCGATAACAGCGGCTCCTGCAATTGGGACTCCACTTACCGTCTGAAATGGATCGGCGGCGACCCAATGGGGGCAAATCAGGAACAACTTCTCTATCCCGCACGCGCCGGTAAGCAAGCTACTCTGCGCATCCTTTTCACCGCCCCAACAACGGAAGGGACATATGAAAGTGCCTGGCAGGCGTATGGACCCGATGGAATTGCATTTGGTGACCTAATTTACATAAAGGTTGTCATAACATCTTAGAAGTAGACATGAACATTAAACCTGAGTTCTCACTTATATTTGAAAAGTTAAAATCCATTCTCCAGCCGTATTCACAAAAACTTATCGTCAAAACCGATACAGTTGACAATTTCTCATTGGATGGGGCATACAGTGCGAAATGGAAAAAGGAATTATTCTTTGGCGCAGCACAGGTCAGGAAGAATTACGTTTCCTTTTATCTCATGCCTGTTTACATGTATCCCGACCTGCTTGAAAATGTTTCACCGGAACTAAAGAAACACATGCAGGGAAAGTCCTGTTTCAACTTCAAGAAAATCGAACCCGCTCCGTTTGACGAGCTTGCCCAACTGACAAGACAGGCATACAAACGTTTCACAAGGGAGGAATATTCCCAACATAAGTGATTCCCACATGACTTGAAACCGGTTAAATTCCAACCATAAAATTTCGGTAAAAAATTTTTAATCATGATAATGCAATACTTTTTTCAGATCTGTTAGCTTTCAGGAATGTTTACTCAAAATAAGTATTTCTACTGACAAAAAAAATTCTCAGTTGATATAGTTGGGGTGTAAGTAAACAAAATTCAAGATCAATTTTTCAAAAGGAGTAAATAATTTATGTTTCGTTTTCGTTCTTCAAAAATGTTCGTTATTGTGCTGATAATCATGGCCTTTGCAACCGCTGCGTATGCCTTCGCCGCCAGCAACACCGTCCCCGCCAGCAATGCAGGCGAAGGAAGCACCGCCATCGGTGGATATGCTGTCACCAACATAACTTACACGTATAGTACAGCCAACCCCTCCATGCTCACCTTCGTTGACTTTGACATCTCCCCCGCCGCCACAAAGGCCGGCGTCAGCCTCGTTACCGGTGCAACCCTGACTGACTGCGGCGCCCTTACCGCCGGCGGCACTCATGCCCACTGCCCCGTCAATGTGTCCGTTCTGAGCGCTGATATGCTGCGCGTCGTCGCCTCAGACTAATACAACGCACCCTGGTGGTGCTGAATATCGGTAGATCAATGAGCCTGCGCTTTGAACGTTCGAAGCGCAGGCTCTTGATTTTAATCACATATTACTTCAAGAAATACGATGGCTGCCAACGATTGATCAACAAAATATAACCTGCGAGCCACCTATCAAATCCGAAAACTCACTAACCTTTACCAACTTTTTCTAATAAAGCCTATCGTTGGCCGCACATTTATCTGGCAAAATACGAAATATAAATAAATTTCTGATTCAATCAAAAGGAGTAAATGTTTTTTATGTTTCGTCTTCGTTCTTCCAAAATGTTCGCCATCGTGCTGGTAATCATGGCCTTTGCCACCGCAGCATACGCCTTTGCCGCCAGCAACACCGTCCCGGCCAGCAATGCCGGCGAAGGTAGCGCTGCCATCGGTGGATACACTGTCACCAATGTAACTTACACCTACAGCACAGCCAACCCCTCCATGCTCACCTTCGTTGACTTTGACATCGCCCCCGCTGCCACAAAGGCCGGCGTCAGCCTTGTGACCGGCGCGACCCTGACTGACTGTGGTGCTCTCACCGCCGGTGGCACACATGCCCACTGCCCCGTCAATGTGTCCGTTCTGAGCGCTGACATGCTGCGCGTCGTCGCCTCAGACTAATCCAGTGCGCCCCACCTGGGGCCGCAAGACATATGTAGTTATTGGTAGTGTGTTATAGGTATGAGCCTGCATTGCGGAAAGTCCGAAGGTTTTCCCAAAGGACTCCCTAATGCAGGCTCAAAGTTTAATCACCTAGATTGAACAAATCATGACGATCCACCAACGTTGGTCGACCTCCCTTTCCTCCGCCATGTGGTTGGTATTTGCAATGGCCGCCTGGGCTATTTTTGCACCCATCCCCATGGGAGGTAATGCTGCGTATGTGATTGTGAACGGCATCAGCATGGAGCCCAATTTCCATCGTGGGGATTTGGTCATCGTGCGCCCGTCATCCCAATACAGCATCGGCGATGCAGTGGTCTACCAGAACCAGGGGTTGGGAGGCAAAAACGTCTTCCACCGAATCATCGAACTGAATATTGACCGTTATGTCCTCAAAGGTGACAACAATTCGTGGGTCGATACCTATGAGCCCACCAACGAGGAAGTGATTGGAAAACTATGGGTTTACATTCCACGAGCCGGGTCGCTTATGGAAAAAGTACGCACCCCATCCGGCATGGCTTTGCTGGCAGGCGTGTTGGGACTTTTCGTGGCAATAAGTCTCTTCCCGAACCGCAGAAAGGGTAAAAACCAAATGAACCGTAAATCAATCCGGGAATGGATTGGCTCGGCGAGTGAAAAAATCGCATCCTTTTTTGCGAAACGCTCTCCGACGAATCCGTCCCCCCACAAACAACCCGACAGGCCACCCGCTGACCTGGGAAGCTCGTCGGAATATTTCTTCTTTATGCTGGGCATAATTGCCTTCTCCTCCTTGATTCTTGCCATTGTATCTTTTTCCCGCCCTGCGTTTCGCACTGTCACGGACAATATCAGCTATCGACATGTGGGCATCTTTTCCTATTCCACAACCGCGCCACAGGGAGTGTATGATTCGAACACCGTAAAAAGCGGAGATCCGATCTTCCCGAAATTAACCTGCAAAGTGGATGTCAATTTTCAATATATGTTAATTGCGGAAAAAGTGAAAAATCTGGCCGCCACGCATCGGTTGACTGCAACCATCGCGGACCCACTCAGCGGTTGGAAACGTTCAATTCCCCTCGAAGAGGTAACGCCTTTCAGCGAGACAACCACGACAACCACTGCCAGCCTGGACCTGTGCAAAATCGAGTCCCTGGTCCAATCCTTTGAGGAAAATTCAGCGTCCAATCCGGGCTTTTATGAGCTGACGATCCTTCCGCAGGTTTCCATATCCGCAAGTATTCAAGAGCGTGAACTTGAAAGTGCCTTTAACACCGGCCTGAAATTCCGATATGACCATAACCAGTTTTATGTCATTCAGGACGAGGAAAAAGACCCATTCAACCCGACCGAGTCGGGGGCGCTGGGCAGGGAACGCAAGGAGATGGACACTCTCTCCCTGTTTGGACTGAAATTGAACATCCTTGCCTTGAGGATATTTTCCCTGCTTGGGTTGGCAGGCGCGCTGATCGGGATGACCATCTTGTGGCAAAAACTGCAAAAGCTTTCCGAAAGTGACCAGGCGGAGTTCATCCGCGCAAAATTCGGCGGCATGCTGGTTGACGTTCAGAAGACGAAGCTCGGCTCATCCAAATCCCTGATCGATGTGTCCTCCATTGAAGACCTGGCAAAACTGGCGGAGCGCCACAACACCATGATCCTACATGAGACACTGATGAACGGGCACATGTATTACGTGCAGGCAGAAATCTCCACCTATCGATTTGCCCTTAGCACTGACCCCAGACTGACCGACATCCCTTAAAGGTCATGCATACAGGAGAAAGAACCATGTTCCGAAAATACATCCCACGTATCACGGCCATCATATTAGGCGTTCTAATCGTGCTTGGCGCGGCCAATGCAATTGCGGCGGGCAACACCATATCAGCCAACTACCTGGACGAGCAAACTACGATCCTCGCAACAATAAATGACAAAAAGCCGGCAGAATGCTCGGCGTTGACTCTAACAGACATCTACGAATGCCCAAGCATCGGCGGTGTTTGTAATGGGACTGATGCAAGCGAACTGATCATTGGCAGCGCATTGAGCGACGATATCCAGGGTAACAAGGGAAATGACTGCATTCTGGGAGGCGATGGCAACGATATAATTCGCGGAAATCAAGGTACGGATATCTGTATTGGAGGCCTTGGCACAGACACCTTCCCCAACCCCAAATGTGAGACGATATATCAATAGTTTGATAGAACAGACAAATAAAAAATCTCCGAAACGTTGGTCTCGGAGATTTTTACGTTATAAATTACTTAGTTCACATTCATGAACCCAAACAATCTCCACATGCCGCGCATGAATTTGTGACCGCCATCCGGTTTGAGAAACTGATTCGGGCACGCACCGGGAATCACAGTGATCCCATTCGCCTTGCACATCTCCACCGCAGATTGAGAAACGCTGGTCATACCCGTCGCAAGCCCGGTCTTGGTCCCCATCATGCAGTGCATCCATACATGTTTGACTTGCAAGTCCACGCACTGCTGGACGATTTGCTCGGTCACTTTGGGGCTGGCCAATATGAAAACCGCATCGGGCTTTTCAGGGATGGACTTTAAATCCGCGTAGCACGGATCACCCTCGAAGGTGGAAATCCGCGGATTGACCGCATATACCTTGTAGCCCGACTCCTTGAACTTTTTGTAACTCAAATTACAGCCTGTATCCCGTTTGTCCGATACCCCGACAACAGCGATTTTCTTCTGTCCCAAAAACCCTTGTACAAGATTGTCAATTTTTGCCATAACAGCCTCCAGTGTTATTCATGAATTTTCTGAAAGAATCATTTCTCGAAGTATATACGCTTTCCATGAAAAATTGTCGCATGAATCAACCGGTATTTTTCAACCCGGCAGCAATGCCGTTAATCGTCAGGCGAATCACGTCACGCAATATCTGCGATTCGTCACTTTCGGGGTCAGGCAGGGCACGGATTCTCCGCAACATCTCCACCTGAATATAATTCAACGGGTCAACGTAAGGATTTCGCAATTGCACAGCAGTTTGAGTCACAGGTTCGGCATCAAGCAGGTTTGTGTGTCCGCTGATGGCAAGGACTATATCGCGAGTCCGGTCATATTCCGAGCGAATGACTTTGAACACACTTTCAGCTAGATTCCGCTCAGGGACAAGGTCAACGTACAGAGCGGCAATGTCCATATCTGCTTTGAGAAGGGAGATTTCCGTATTATCCAGCATGGACTTGAAGAAAAGCCAGCCGTCATACATTTCCCGCAGAAGCGTCATATCCCTCGTTGAAGTCAACGCGGAACCAAGCCCAAACCAGCCGGGCAGATTAAAGCGGCTTTGCATCCACGAGAAGACCCAGGGAATGGCGCGAATTTTTGTCACCTCACTGCTTTGCGCGCGAGTGGCGGGACGCGAACCATAGTGCAGGCGTTTGATCTCATCCAATGGAGTCGCAAACCGCCAAAAATCTATGAAGCCGTCGGTTCCATAAACAAGTTGACGGTAGGCCCTTTGCGCGTTTTCAGACATCGAATCCATGCTGGCACGCCAGATAACTGGAATTTCAACCTTGCTTTTTACAGGTGAGGAAGCCAACAATACCGCATGGATGATCTGTTCAAGGTGACGATGGGCCAGCGCGGGATTGGAGTAACGTGAGGCTATCGTCTCGCCCTGCTCCGTGAGCCGAAAACGCCCATTGATGCTGCCGACAGGCTGGGCGCGGATGGCGCGGTTGGCGGGTCCGCCGCCACGGGCAACGGTCCCGCCACGACCGTGAAAGATGGTCAGCGTGACGTTGTGTTTTTGCGCGACTTGTGTGATGTTTTCCTGCCCCTGATACAACGCCCAGTTTGCCATGACATAGCCGCCGTCTTTATTGCTGTCCGAATATCCGATCATCACCATTTGAGCGTTGTTGCAGGTTGCAAGATGTTCGCGATAAACCGGCAGGGTAAAGAGCGTCTCCAAAATGAAAGGGGCAGCTTGCAGATCATGGATGGTTTCAAAGAGCGGGACAATTTGCAAGGCATGGTCACATACCGACCAGTGGGCAAACAACAACACGGTCAACACATCCGCGGCGGATTTGCTCATCGAGATGATTACGGGGCCTAGCAAGTCCAAGCCATAGACTTCACGGGCGCGTGCGACCAGTTGGAACAGCGACCAGGTTTCAGCGGTGGATGGAGTCACTCCGGGCTGGGATGAAAGTTCGGGGCGGGGGCCAGTCAACAGGCGAGTCAGGAGTCGAATCTTTTCCTCATCCGGCATCCCAAGGAAATCATGAGTCATACCCAGCGCGCGCAAGGTTTCATCCAATGCGGCATTGAAGCGACTCGAATCCTCGCGGATGTCCAGCCGCATGGCATGAAGCCCAAAGATGTTCAACTGTTGGAGAACCTTCTTCATTTCATCCCGCGCCAACGACGCCGGCAGGCTTTCAGAAATGATGGTAAGCGGCTTCAGCAGATGCTCCAGACTGACACGCGCCTGATGCGGCTTACGGTCGAGCAGGTGCTCGGTCATGTTATCACTCGAAGCATCCCTCAGGTCGACGGCCAGCAGGGAAAGCACGAGGCGATATGGTTCGGCGGCATATCGCTCTTCGATGTAGGCAACGTGCGGCGGGAGCGGACGGCGCGATTCGATCCACGCGCTGAGTTCGGACAGGGGAGACATAAGGCGATTGCTGATGCTTAGACGGCGCGCAAGTTCCTGCAAAGTCTGGCGGGTGTTTTCCACTGCAAGTCCGCGATGCAGGCGCAAGGTTTCAGCCGTGACTTTATGCGTGACAAATGGGTTTCCATCACGGTCGCCGCCCATCCACGAGGCAAGAGAAAGCCAGCGTGATGGAGCAACCACGCCGGGGTAGTGCAAAGCAAGAGCACGATCAAGGTCGTCGTAAATTTCAGGCAGCGCATCCCAAAAAACAGATTCGATAAAATACAATCCTGTGCGCACTTCGTCTGTGGCGGCAAGCCGCGCCGTGCGATGACGGCCGGTCAGCCACAATGCCGCAACTTCTGCGTGAATTTTCTCGCGGATTCTCTCCTGTGTGCGCGGAGAAAAGTTCCTGTTGGAGAGGTCGTCGAGCATTTCCGCAATACGCTGAAGCTTGCTCATGATCGTGCGACGGCGCGACTCGGTGGGGTGCGCGGTGAGCACAAGCTCAATCGAAAAATTATCGAGCAGGGCCTGCATCTGCTCCGGGGTCACTCCTTCCCTTTTCAACAAAGCAATGGACTCGCCCACCGATTCATTGGTCGGGTTGGGATACAATTTTTTCTCGCGTTCGACGAGCTGCTGGGTACGCTGGTTTTCCTCCGCAAGATTGACCAGGTCGAAATAGGATGCGAATGCGGAAGCGACCGCGCGAGCGGAGTTGGCATCCAACGCTTCGACTTCCGCCTTGAGTTGGTCAGCGGCTTCGGCATTTCCTCCCCGACGATCCTTGGCCGCCGCGCGGATACGTTCCTCAGCGGCAAATATCCCCGGAGACTCGAGTTCGGCGATGACATTCCCAAGGATGTCGCCCAGCAGATGGATGGCGGCAGAAAGTTCCATGGGGCGATAGTATAACGAAGAATTCAGACAATACAAGGCTGAATTTGAAACTCTTTGCATTGATTTTTTTCTAACAAAACTCTTACTGCCGCATTAGCGCACACAGTATAAAATTTGGATTCGAAGGGCTAGAGTTTCAACACAATCGCTTACAAATTTACATGCAGGAGTCGAACCATGACTGATACAGAATCCCAGCAATTTTCGTTCAAAGCCGAGACAAAACAATTACTTAATATTCTTGCTCATTCCCTCTACAAGGACCGTGAGGTCTTTCTTCGGGAACTGCTCTCGAATGCCTCCGACGCGCTCAACCGTCTGCGCTTCGAGATGGTGACCAACCACAACGTCCTCGACCCGAGTGCGGAATTGAAGATTCATATTACAGCAGACAAAGACTCACGCATATTGACCATCCAGGATACGGGCATCGGCATGACGCGGGACGAGGTCATCGAAAACCTTGGAACCATTGCCCAATCGGGTGCGCGCAAATTTCTGGATGCAACCAGGGATCAAAAGGTTGATTTTTCCCAGGTCATTGGTCAATTTGGCGTGGGATTCTATTCCGTTTTCATGGTCGCAGAATGGGTGCGAGTCACGTCCCACTCTTTCAACCCGGAGGCCGAAGCGGTGAGTTGGTTCGCCACCGGCGACGACAGTTACGAGATCGGTCCAGCGGAAATGAGCGAGCGCGGCACGAAAATCGAGATCAAGTTAAAGGAAGACGCCGCCGAGTTCGCCGAGGAATACCGCGTCAAGAACGTCATCCACAAACATTCGGATTACATCGGCTTCCCCATTTACGTCGGCGAGAGCAAGGAAGCGGTCAACAAGCAGACCTCGCTGTGGCGCACGTCCAAGCAGGAAGTGACGGAGGAACAGTACAAGGAGTTCTATCGCCAGACCACGCTGGACTTTGAAGAGCCGCTCACACACATCCACATGTCCACCGATGCGCCTGTGCAGTTGTATGCCCTGCTTTTCATTCCCAGCAAAGCCGAGCGCGGAATTTTCTCGCTGCGGAAGGACGACGGCTTGAAGTTGTACTCGCGCAATATTTTGATCGACGAATACAACAAAGACCTGCTGCCCGAATATCTACGCTTTGTACAAGGCGTCGTGGACTCCGAAGACCTGCCGCTCAACGTCTCGCGCGAGACGGTCCAATCGAGTGGACTGATGCCGAAACTGAAGAAGGTACTGACCAACCAGGTCATCAAGGAATTGGAGAACCTCGCCAAAAACAACGCGGAAAAATACCACACTTTCTGGCAGGAGTTTGGCGTTTACCTGAAACAAGGCGTCGCTGCGGCCCCAGCCGACGCAGATAGCATCAACCCACTGCTGAGATTCAAGACCAACTTGAATCCCGAAGCGTGGTCGTCGCTCGAAGAATATGTCTCGCGGATGAAGGAAGGTCAAAAGGAAATCTACTACATCGTCGGCGAGGACCCGAAGTCCGTGCTGCGAAGTCCGCACTTGGATTACTTCCACTCGCAAGGCACGGAAGTATTGTTGTTGACTGGCCCGATGGATTCATTCATGCTGATGGGATTGCACAAGTACAAGGACTTCGATCTAAAGAACGTTGCGCAGGCGGATGTGGACACTAGCAAGAAACCCAAAGAGGAAACCGAAGCCGAAAGAATGCCGGAATCAGATTTCGGCGGGTTGGTGGACCAGTTCAAGAAGGTCTTAGGCGAGCGCGTGACCGATGTCCGTGCCAGTAACAGGTTGGTTCAATCGGTGGCGCGCCTGGCGGACGCCGATGCAAATACAAATCCCGAACTCCAGCGGGTCTACAAGTATCTTGGTAAAGAGTATGAAATTCCGAAGAAAGTTTTGGAACTCAACCCATCTCACGGCATCCTGAAGAACCTGTTGAAATTGGAGTTGGGTTCGGAACTGCAAAACATCATCATCGAGCAAATCTACGATAGCGCCCTGCTGGTGGAGGGACTGCATCCCGACCCATCGAGCATCGCGCCGCGGGTACAGCAAATCATCGAAGCGGCATTGACCCGGAAGACAGGGTAAAAAATCAACACACAAAAGAGGTTGTCATTTTCAAGAATGGCAGCCTCTTTTGCTGTATATACATTTTTCAAAACCATTACAGAATTGTAGACCGCGGGGGTGCATTTTTCCATATAATGTAATGAAATGCTCCACACCTGATCTCATCACGAAGGATAAAGAATGAAAGTTTTTCGAATGGCGTTATTGTTTGTCTTGGGGATTTTCCTGTTCAACATCTGCTTTGTTCCAAACCTGAACGCAGAGGCATCCCCCATTACAAATCAAAATCCTTTTGCGGATGCGGTGCGTTTTGAGCGACTTACCGTGGAGGATGGCTTGCCAAATGCCACCGTCCTATCCGTGCTACAGGACCGTCAGGGATTCATGTGGTTTGCCACCGAAGATGGACTCGCCCGCTACGACGGTTATTCATTCACCACATTTTTGCACGATGCCGATAACCCCAACAGTTTGAGTAACAATAACACATTTGCATTGATCGAAAGCCGCGATGGATTGATCTGGATTGGGACCGACCCCGGCGGCTTGAATGTCTACGATCCGCAGACGGGGAAATTCAGCCTTTATCTACACGATGAAGGCAATCCCAACAGCCCGATCGACAATAGCATCTGGTCGCTGTTGGAAGCCAAAGACGGCAGCATCTGGATTGGCACGCGCGGCGGACTGAGCCATCTCAACCGTGAGACGGGGGTATTCACGAATTACATCAACGACCCTGAGAATCCACGCTCGCTGGCAGGCACGGTGGTTTATCGAATTTATCAGGACCGCTCCGACACCATCTGGGTGGGTACGCGCAACGGGTTGCAGAGGTACGAGCCTGAGACCAATGATTTCACCAACTTCCAGAACAACCCCGACGACCCGACCAGCATCAGCAGCAACAATGTCTGGGCGATGTTGGAGGATAAGGAAGGCACATTCTGGGTCGGAACGCGCGGCGGCGGATTGAACCGCTTTGACCGCGCCACAGGCAAATTCACAGCCTACCGACACGACCCGAATGACCCAACCAGCATCGGCGATGACAGGCTTTGGAACGTTTACGAAGACCGCCTCGGCAACCTGTGGATCACCTCAGAAAACGGTGGCTTGATCCTGTTCGACCACGAAACAGAAAAGTTCAAATCTTTCAAACACGACCCCAACAATCCCTTCACGATCAGCCACAGCGACGCCTTCTGGATCGCCGAAGATAGCTCCGGCGTCATGTGGGTCACCACCCGCTATGGCGGCGTGAATAAACTCTACCCGGCGTTGTGGCGCTTTGGGTTATATCGCAACATTCCCGGCGACCCGAACTCATTGAGCTCCAACAGCGTCTATTGCGCGCTTGCCGAGAAAAACGGCGTCGTCTGGATCGGCACTTTCGGCGGCGGGCTCAACCGTCTGGATCGCAAAACAGGGGAAATGACTGTTTTCAGAAACGATACCAACGATCCCACCAGCATTTCAAGCGACAAGGTCTATTATCTCTTCCGGGATGAGAAGGGCGTTCTTTGGGCAGCAACTTCGGGTGGCGGGCTCAACCGCATGGACCCGGTCACCGGCGAATTCACGGCATACAAATATTCGGCTGACGCGCCAAATGTAATTGGCAGCAGCTTCGTGACAGTGATCGATTCCGCCGGGAACGGGAAGTTATGGGCCGGCACGCTCGGCTTCGGGCTGGATTTGTTCAACCCAAAAACGGGAGAAATGGACAAGGAATATTTCAACGACCCGGAGGATTCCAACTCGTTATCAGAGGACACCATTTACGACATTGCCGTCGAGACATCCGGCCGCGTGTGGATTGCCACCGCCCGCGGCGGGCTGGACCTCCTTGACCCGAAAACGGATACCTTTACCCATCATCGGAACAACCCCGACGACCCGAACAGCATCCTCAGCGACACGGTCCACGCAATCTATCTCGATGAGAAAAACGGCATGGTTTGGGCGGGGACTTCCAATGGGTTGAGCGGGTTGCACGTTGCAAGCGGAGAGTGGCAGAACTACACAACCAAAAATGGTTTGCCCAACGACAGAATTGTGGGCGTTCAGCCGGGCAAAAAAAACGACCTGTGGGTCAGCACCAGCAAGGGGATCAGCCATTTCTGGCTTGAAACAAAAACTTTCCGCAATTACGACGCTCGCGACGGGTTGCAGGGCGACCAGTTTGCGATTGCGAGTTCCAGTCTGGGACCGAATGGGGAAATCCTCTTCGGCGGGCCCAACGGTTTGACATTTTTCGACCCTGGGAAAATTACCGACAATCCCTACCTTCCCCGTGTAACCTTCACCGATTTTCAGTTGTTCAACGAGTCGGTCCCCAAGGGAAGCGAACTCCTGCCGCTGCCCATCGAAAAAACAAAGAAAATCACCCTGACACACGACCAGTCGGTGTTCACGATAAAATTTGCCGCACTAAGTTACCAGCATTCCAAAAAAAACCTGTATCAATATAAGATGGAAGGATTTGACAAGAACTGGTCGCCGTTGCGCTCCAAACAGGAAGCGACTTATACCAACCTGTCACCGGGAACATACACGTTCATGGTGAGGGCCACGAACAATGACGGTGTCCCCAACGAGGTCCCGACCATGCTTGAAATCAAAATCCTACCGCCCTTGTGGGAGACGTGGTGGTTCCGCACCCTGGCAGTGTTGACAGGTATTTTCATCGTTTTAGGCGGGGTTCAGATCCGCATCAACAGGATTCGCAAGATCAACCTTGAGTTGGAGGAGCGAGTCAGGATACGCACGCGGGAGTTGCAGGAGACGCAGGAAAAATTACGCGAGCAATCCGTCCGCGACGCGCTGACAGGGCTTTACAACCGCCATTACCTGCGTGAAAGACTCGACGCTGAATTCAGCCGCGCCCTGCGCAAGAGCCATCCCATCGCATTCCTGTTGATGGATTTGGATCACTTCAAGGAAATCAACGACACCTACGGACATCAGGCGGGGGATCAGGCGTTGACTGCGGTGGCAAACGTAATCGCAACCCACACCCGCCAAAGCGACATCGCCTGCCGTTATGGTGGTGAGGAGTTCATGGTCATCATGCCAGAAGTGGAACTGGATGATGCCACTCAACGTGCCGAATATTTCAGAAGAAGCATCGAGGAACTGGAGATCGAGTCCAACGGCAGGGTCATCCGCCTGACAATCTCGATTGGCATTGCCGTTTTCCTGACCCATGCCACAGACAGCGACGCCATCCTTTCAATGGCGGACGAAGCCATGTACCGCGCAAAGCAAAGCGGGCGGAACAAGGTTGTGGTTTACTCGTCGGAAGAGCGACCTACGCAATAAACATCGCGTCGCCAAACGAGTAAAAGCGATAGCCTTCTTTGATGGCAGTTTCGTAGGTCTGCAAAATTCTCTCCCGCCCGGCAAAGGCGCTGACCAGCATGATCAGCGTGGACTTGGGCAGGTGGAAGTTTGTGATCATCGCATCCACAACTTTGAACTGATAGCCAGGGAGGATGAAGATGGAGGTGGGTCCAGTGAAGGCAGTTATCAGTGGAGAGTGATCAGTAATCAGTGAGCCAGCAGATTCAAGCGTGCGGACGGAGGTTGTGCCAACTGCAATCACCCGTCCGCCGTTTTGTTTGGTCTGGCTGATGAGGTTGGCGGTTTCTTGCGGAAGCTCGCACCATTCGGTGTGGATTTTATGCTCTTCGGGATTGTCCTCGGTGACGGGCGCGAAGGTATCCAAGCCAACGTGCAAGGTGACATAAGCGGTTTTGACGCCCTTTTGTTTCAACTTGTCCAAGAGTTGCGGCGTGAAGTGAAGTCCAGCCGTGGGCGCAGCGGCGGAGCCGACATCACGCGAGTAAACGGTTTGATAACGTTCGGGGTCAGACAGTTTTTCATGGATATACGGTGGCAGTGGGACATTCCCTACTTGGGAAAAATACGGTTCAATGGGTTCTGAGAATTTAATCAGCCGCTCGGAACCTTCGAGGATCTCAACGATTTCCGCATGGATGGACTGGTTTGAAAAGTCTCCTGACTTTTCAATTCGACGACGGGAGTCGTCGGACTCCACCATGACTTTTTTGCCTACACGCAAACCCTTCCCGCCCACTAATGCTTCCCAAGTTAACGAGTCGCGGCGGCGGAGGAGGAGCAGCTCCACGCGTCCACCTGTTTCTTTTTTGGCGAAGATTCTCGCGGGGATGACCCGAGTCCGATTGAGGACGAGCAAATCGTCAGGACGCAGAATCAGGCTAAGGTCGCGGAAGGTTTTGTGGGACACATCCCCAGTGGCGCGGTCCAAAATCAGCAGTCGGGAAGAATCGCGCGGCTCGACGGGAGTCTGGGCGATGGACGATTCAGGCAGGTGGTAGTCGAAGTCGGAAGTTTTCATCTTGAATCCCAATGATAATGGATTAGAATCAAAAGTGAAAGCATCCAAACACGCGGAGGCAAAAATGAAATTGACTTTTCATGGGGCGGCACAAACGGTCACGGGTTCGTTGCATCTGGTGGAAGTGAATGGCTCGCGGTTGTTGCTGGATTGCGGATTGTTTCAGGGGAAACGCAAGGAAACGTATGAAAAGAATCGGGATTTCCCGTTCGATGTCACAAAGATAGACGCGGTGATTCTTTCGCACGCGCACATCGACCATTCGGGCAACCTGCCGAACCTGGTCAAGCAGGGATATTCGGGACCGATCTACTGCACGCACGCCACCAGGGAACTCACCGACATCATGCTGCGCGACTCGGGGCACATTCAAGAGCGGCAGGCAGAGAATATCAATTTCCACAAGTCGAAGCGTGGCGATGAACCTGTCGAGCCGCTTTACACCGAGGAAGAAGCTGCCGAGGTGGAGCCTCTGCTGCGAAGTTGGAATTACAACGAACCGATTCCAGTTGCGGATGGGGCTGTGGCGACGTTTTACGATGCGGGACACATCCTTGGCTCGGCGGCAATCTCGCTTCGCTTGGAAGAGAAAAAGAACAAGAGACATCTCTGGTTTTCGGGCGACATCGGGCGGCGCGGACTGCCGATCCTGCGCGATCCAACTCTTCCACCCGACGATGTGGATGTGCTGATGATGGAATCCACCTACGGCGACAAACCGCATCGCGGTCCCGAAGAAGCTTATCAGGAAATGAAGGAAGTCATTCTGCGGACGCTGGATCGGAAAGGCAAGGTCATCGTCCCATCCTTTGCAGTGGGACGCACCCAGGAGTTGGTCTACAACCTGAGCCGCATGTACGACGAAGGCGACCTGCCCAACGTGCCCGTCTATGTGGATAGCCCGCTGGCAGTGAACGCCTCGAACATTTTCCGCAAGCACGAAGAATGCTACGACGAGGAGATGAAGGCGCTGGTGCATTCGGGTCACCCCGCACTGGACTTCAAGTTGCTGACCTACATCACCAGCCTCGACGAGTCGAAGGAGTTGAACACGCGCACTGACCCGATGATCATCCTCTCGGCTTCGGGCATGGCGGAGGCGGGACGGATCGTGTATCACATCCGATGGGGAATCGAGAACAAGCGTAACACGATCATGATCGTCTCATGGCAGTCACCCGAAACGCTGGGACGCAGGCTGGCTGACCGTGAGACAAGCGTCAAGATCATGGGCGAAACCTATCGCTGCCGTGCCGAAATCGCCACCATCGGTGGACTCTCCGCTCACGCAGGTCAGGACTTTCTGGTCGAGTATGCCTCAGCGGTAAAAGGCAAAGCCGAAGCCATCTTTTTGGTGCATGGGGAAGAACGGGGCGCGCTACCTTTGAAGGAAAAATTGCGGGAGAACCACATGAAGCATGTGTACTATCCCACCCCACATTCGAGCGCGGAGTTGTAATAAAAGCAGACCTCCGAGTTCTTGGAGAACTCGGAGGTCTTTGTTTTACTTCTTCAAGAAGAGCCTGATTAAGTTTAGCAACACCGTCAATATCACCGAGACTAAAATCGAACTGGTGAGGGGAAAATAGAACGAGCCATTCTCCCCTTCGATGCGGATGTCACCAGACAGGCGTCCAAGCGGAATGCCAAACTTCGCGGCAAGATACACTCCCCCGCCGATGAGGAAAAGGGCAATTCCAGCAAGCATGAGGTAACGGGCTATGGTCTCCATGAATCACAACATACGTAGGGGCGGGGTCACCCCGCCCCTACCATAATTTACAACAGCCTCGGCTGCCCTTCTTCTGTGTAGGTGTATCCCAAATGCTCATACGCAGATTTGGTGGCGACGCGTCCCTGTGGGGTACGGTCGAGGAATCCGAGTTGTAGAAGGTACGGCTCGACCACATCCATGATGGTATCCTGTTCCTCGCTGATGGACGCGGCGATCGTGTTCAAGCCGACAGGTCCGCCACTGTATTTTTCGATGATGGTCTTGAGCACGCGGCGATCTACATCGTCCAAACCAAGTGGGTCAACTTGCAATAAGTCCAATGCTTCTTTGGCGACCTTCTGGGTGATGACCCCATTCGCGCGGACTTGGGCAAAGTCACGCACACGGCGCAGCAGGCGCAGCGCCACACGCGGAGTCCCACGGGCGCGGCGCGCCATTTCCGTGATGCCTTCCTCTTCTGCCTGAACTTTCAACATGGCAGTAGCTCGGGAAACAATGGACTGCATGGCGGGCAGGTCGTAATAATCGAGGCGATAGACCGCGCCGAAACGTGCCCGCAGTGGAGCCGTGACCAAAGCTAATCGGGTCGTCGCGCCAACGATGGTAAAACGCGGCAGCTTCAAGCGGATGGAACGCGCCGAAGGTCCCTTGCCGATGACGATGTCCAGCGCGAAATCTTCCATCGCGGGATAAAGCACTTCCTCGACAGCCCGACCGAGGCGGTGGACTTCGTCGATGAAAAGCACGTCACCAGCCCGAAGGTTGGTCAGGATGGCAGCCAGGTCACCCGCACGTTCGATCACAGGTCCAGCCGTGACTTTGACGTTGACACCCATCTCGTTGGCAAGGACATGTGCGAGGGTGGTCTTCCCCAGGCCAGGAGGTCCGTAAAAAAGGACATGATCCAATGCCTCGCCGCGATGTTTGGCGGCATCAATCAGGATGGACAGATTTTCCTTGACCTGATCCTGCCCGATCAGGTCACGCAATTTTTCGGGACGCAGCGCGTTGTCCACGCGGTCATCGGGTTTGGCTTCAGGGTCAAGGGGTCGAGGTTTTGTCATGGCTGGAATTATACCGTCCTTCGACTGCGCTCACATCGTCCCGATGGTTTTTCGGGAGGACGAACTGTTACTGGGTTTCAGTTGTCATCAGCCTGAAGAAGTATTCGATATGCCGCTCGGCAAACTCGACAATTACCACATCAGGCTTTTCGGTTTCGATGAGTTTCAAGTAGTCCGAAAACTTGGTCTTCTCGTAATGAGAGAAAATGACTTGGCTGAATTGGGGTTCAAGGAATTGGTTGAGGCATTCGGTGTAAAACGAATCATGGATGACCAAAGCGGTTGGCAAATCTGTTTGGGAGTTTGCGGCAGCCATGATTGCAGCAGAATCATCATAAGACTCATAAGAGATGGAACCAATCGGGAATTTTGGCGTGAGCGTGACAGTCTCTTCTTGAAGTTCCAGTCCCATTACGCGGGCAATATCCAGCGTGGAATCCGTCATCGATCCAAGCTTGTAGTCAGTCAGGGGGCGAGTCTGCACTTCGGGATGCAAGGCGCTAACCTGAGTGAGTAATTCGTTGGAGCCGTAATATGCCCCAAGGCAATTCCAGTGTGCATCGAACCTGTAATAAATTTGGGAGGACTGGCTGACGTCTATAAAAAGCGGGCGCAGGTCAAGCAGGTTGATTTCGGTATTCTTCTGGAGATAATCCGTCAATTGGTCCAGCCGCGAGGTCTGCCCGATGACTGGGATTTGGTGTGGCATGTACTGTGGATAGATCGTGTTCTTGTCGGGAGGAATCATCACCCACACGGTCCCGCCATTTTGAGTGACCTGCTTATCAAGCGACTCAAGCATACCAACAAGATATCCCAAGCGGCTCGGACCCATGAGCTCGGTTTTTTGATAATCGTGGATGCTGTAATCCCCCGTGTAAAACAGCCAGCTGTCTTTGCCAACCAGTCCACCATTGAAGATGGTGTCACCCACCGCGTAGCGAAAGGCGTTGAATTCCTTGATCAATCCCATCCGCCACAAAAACTTCTCGGATATGGAATCAAGGTTGAAGTTCGGAATGAACAACTGAACCAGAAGAATAGAGAAAAAAAGAATCGAGAAAACTCCCGAATAGATTTTGGCTATCTTGGTCATGCTAAAACGTCCCATAGATTCCAGGCTGAAAGGCGGCATTCGCAGTAGACGCAATGGATGCCAGAAGGAGGAAAGTCAGCCACAGGTCGTACGCGATTTGGCGGGAAATCACAAAACGTTCGCGGGCGAATCGGTTCACCTGTTTCTGGAGCCAGCCTCCAACAGGCAACGAGAACAAAAGTCCCGCCGTCAGTGCAAGCACGAAGGTCGGCTCGATGATCGGCAGTGGACTGGTCAAGCCAAACGGCAGGATTTTGTATCCCGTCATGTCGCCCGCAAGCCGCCGCAGGAAGTCCAGGGCGAAGTCAGGGGTTGGGGAGCGGAAGAAGACCCAACCGATCAGAATCACACCTAGGGCATAAACATGCTGGATGGGCGTCCAAGCTATCCGCAGTTTCTTCCCCAATGTAGTGGATTCAAAAACCAATGCCAGTCCATGGATCAATCCCCAGAGGAGGAAGTTCCGTGTTAAACCGTGCCAGAGTCCTGTGAGCGCAAAGACGATGAGGATATTGAGCGGCTGACCGATCCACTTCAAGCGCCGCCGTTCGAGCGGATAAAAAACATAATCGCGGAACCATGAAGAGAGTGAGATATGCCAGCGCCGCCAGAAGTCTCCGATGTTTTTGGAGAGGTAAGGGAAGTTGAAATTTTCGATAAAACGAAGTCCCAGCATCCGCCCGACGCCGATTGCCATATCGGTGTAGCCCGAAAAATCGAAGTAAAGTTGAAGGGCGTAGCTGATGATTACCATCCAGGCAATGTGCGGGAGAATAACAGGCGAGTCAAGATTGAAGATCGGCGCGACCACTTTGGCGAGGGTGTCGGCAATCAGGGCTTTTTTGGCAAAGCCGCGAATGAAACGGCGAATACCTTCCGCAACATCCTCAGGCGTGACCTGAATGTTTGGGATCTGTTCCCGCAATTGACGATAACGGATAATGGGTCCAACAGGGATTTTCGGGAACAGCAACAGATAAAACGAAAAGGCGAGGACATCCTTTTCATATTCCGATTCTTTGCCGTGCGCCTCGATCAAATATGCAATTACCTGAAAGGTGACATACGAAAGCCCAAGCGGATACTTGACCCCAGTCCACAGTTTGAAGCCAATCAGCAGGGCGACGTTGACCAGAATCCCCAGCCAAAGCAAAAGGAAAGAGAGTCTTCCTCCGCGCCACTGGTTGATACCCCGCCCGAGCAGGTACGCGAACAGGGTCAGCCCCACCATCAGCGGGACGTAGGTCAGGTTGCCCCAGGCATAAAACAGGAGACTGCCGAGGATGCCAAGGACAAGTTTTATCCGCTGCGGGGCAAAATAATATACAGCTATAAGGACTGGTAAAAAAAGAAAAAGGAAGATTGGGGAATTGAGTTCCATGAAATTGAACCGCCCTTATTGTGGAAAACCTGTTGCAGGGAATGACATGCGGCAGAGTTCGCTCATGAGCGGGGATTATAACAACAAACCAGCCTGCCCTTCCAACGACGGGAGTCGCTGGACTCATTTTTATTCCCCAGAATCAGACAGGGATGATCAACTTTCGGTCATCCCTGTAAAAAGATTGCTCTTCGGCGGTCTGGCGGTCATGATCACGAAAAATAATTTGTGATTTTAGACCCATGACTTTGCGTCACCAGGTTTCCCTGGTTTTGCCTTTCGGCAGTCGGTCAATCCTGACCACGCGAATTGCGTTGGTTTTAGATGCCGGACTTTGCGTCGCCGTCTTTTGGCGGCTTTGCTTTTATCGGTAGCCTGACAGTCCTGACTCAGTTCAGCTTTAGACTCATGGCTTTGCGTCGCCGGGTTTTCCCGGTTTTGCTTTTTTCGGAGCAATTTTATTATTGCACACGAAGATTAAAAAATCAATCACTCAGTTGTTCTATTTATGAAAAACGTCCCGAAGGTTCACTTGAACAGCGTTGGTTTACAACTCAATCCTTCGGGACGATATGCGAAAACTTATTGAAATGTTGCTTCCACCGTCATACCCCATTTCAAACGCGGATCGGGGTTTTTGACAGTGACACGGACCACGTAAAGAATGTCACCGCCCTGCTGGGTGAATGCCTGGCTGATCCCAGAGATCGTGCCGTTGAGCGTCAGGTCAGGAAGGGCGTCGGGGACAAGGGACACGGGTTGCCCTTCGCTGAGTTTGACCACTTCGAGCTCGGTGATGTCGGTCGTTTCGACAATCCATTGGCTGAAATCGGCAACGCTGGCGGCACGGGTTTCGGGGGTCACTTGGTCGCCCACTTTCACATTGACCTCCGCCACAACCCCATCGAACGGCGCAGTAATCACATAGTTGGAAAGCGTGTCCTTCGCGGCGTCGAGATTGGCTTTGGCAAGCGCGAGCTGCTCGGCATTGGGACCGTCGAGGCTGATCTCGTACTGGTGTTTGGCTTCAGCTTCGGCGGCGAGGGCGTCGTCATAGTCGGCGCGGACTTCGTCGCGCTTTCGAGTTTCCTTTTCCAGGTTTCGCAGCGCCTCGTTTAAATCCTCCTGCGCCCGCTCGAGGTCATCTTCGGCGTCCTTGCGCTTGGTATTATCCTCATCGAGGTCCTTGTATTTATCGAAGTCCTCCTGCGCATCCTTCAAATCCTCGCGGCGGTCTTCGACGGTGGCTTTCCGATCATCGATGGTATCTTCGATGTCGTCCACATTGAGGTCATCCCACTTCTTTTCAGTTTTGGCGCGAGTGGCCTGTGCCTCCATGTAAGCCTCCCAGTATTTCGCGCGGTCACCGCTCTCGTTGCGGAGCAGGGTATCGTAGGCATTCTGGGCAATGACCACCTGGGCCTCCGCCCCACCCGCATTCGTCAGGCGGACAAGGACATCACCTGCTTTAGCGGCATCCCCTTCCTTCATCAAGACCTCCTCCACCACGCCACGTGCCTGAAAAAACAGGTTCGCGCCGTGAATGGGTTCAAGGCGTCCTTCCGCCACCACCTGGTCGGGAGAAACGACAGCCTCCTGTGTTGGGACTGCCGTGGGTTGATTTCCACATGCGGAGAGGAATAACGCAAGGGTGACAATCAATGTAACGAAACGTAGGATATTTTTTTTCATTGAAACCTTCTTTTTCATCTGTCATCGCAAGGACGCAAGCCCGTAGCAATCTTCATATCACGGATTGCTTTGTTGGGAAAAACGTCCTCCTCGCAACGACGTAATTTATTCATACGCCAGCACTTCGCGAATGGTAAGCCTCGCCGCGCTGCGGGCGGGCAAAATGGAACCAAATACAGAAAGCAATAACACCAACCCGAGCCAAATAACATAACCCAAAAATGTAAAAACCACCTTAATCGGCGTTTGAAACACCGCCGTGCTGACGATGTCCGAAAGCGCGAATGTGAATGGGATGGACAGGAAAATCGCCAGCACAAAGGAGATGAAGCCAATTGTCAGTCCTTCGGCGATGACGGTCCTCATGACGGCCCGGTCGTCAGCACCAACAGCACGCATGATGCCGATCTCACGCGTGCGTTCCATGACGTTCATGCCCATTGTGCCTGTCAACCCCATCGCGCCGACAATGGCGGTCAGCACCGCCATGATGAGCAGGAAGATCACCAGGATGTCCAAGCTCTCCGAGGCGGTATCCATCGAGGACAAGCCCGATTCCGCCTTTCGTACCTTGAATCCCTGCTCGCGGAAGTAATCATCCAGTTTCTCCGCCATCATGTCCTGATAGGCGCGGTCATGCTGGACAGTGACGAAACGGAAGGAATAGGCGCGATTCGCAAGATGCGTGACCTGCGAAATATATTCGTACGGGGCGTACGCCACAATTCCCTGCTGGTCAACAAACTTGAAGATGCCGACCACCTCCCATGACTCCTTCCGCCCGTCCACCTTGATTTGCAAATAGTCACCAGGTTTCAGGTTCGGGAAGGAGACAAGGGCGGCTTCGCTGATTGCCAGTTTGCGGATGTCGCCCTTGCGAATCCAGCGACCCATTGTGAGCAGAGGAGAGACCAGTTTGCTTTCAGCGGGCGGCGCCAGGACGAAGGCGTTGTCCGCGACCGAGTCATCAGGATAAAGCAATTCGATGCTGATGGATTGCCAACCCTCCACATATTGCACGCCATCCACCTGCAGGCCAAATTGCTGCACTTCATGCAAGCGGTACGGCTCATCATAATTAACTGTCACATCGTCGCGGAAGTAATTTTGAATGGCGCCGATATAATCATGCAGGGTCACGCGGACATTGAAGACGGCAATGAAGATTGCGCCGCCCATCGTCAGGGTAAAGAGAGTCAGCAATAGGCGGCCCCGTCGGCGAAACGTATTTCTCAAGGATAGGATGAACGGGCGCGGAAAATGGATTCCACGCTGGGCAAGCAGGCGGGTGAGACGAACCATCAGAGCATCGAACCACGAGATTTTCTCTTCGTGTTTGTGCGGTTTACTCTCATCGCCAGCCACGTCGCCGCTGAGAGCGCGCAGCACGGTGATGCGTGACCCGCTGATGACAGGCGCAAGCCCTGCGATGATCGGCACCAGCAGTCCCACCGCAATTTGAATGAAAAAAGCCATCGGCACGATGCGATAACCGAGCAGATTAAACCGAAGGGTATCCGCAATAAAGGCCGACAACCTATATGCGCCCACCCCGCCCAGCGGAACAGCAATCAACAAAGCCAGAATCGCAAATGCCATGATGAGCGTGAAATACATGGAAAAGACCTGGGGTCTTCTCCCGCCCACCAGTTTGATGACGCCAATGTGCCGCAGATGCTGACTCAAAAGAGCGTTCAACGTGTTGGCGATCAGCGAACTCGAAAGGAAAACGATCAGAATCCCAAGCGCCAGCAGGATGCCGAGAATGGCATTGACCGTATCTCCGAGCGGATGTTTATGTGTTTCGGAAGAACGGGTGCGGGCTACGGTTACACCGTTCTTTTCCAATTTATCCTTCACGTTCCCACCCACCTCGCGGATATGGTCAATATCCTCCTGGTACTCTTCAGCAACGGTCACATAGGCGCGGTTGTACAACTCAGGCTGTCGCAGGGTCGGCAGGGTCTTCATGGCGATATAGGCAAAGGGCGGGGCAAGGAAGTCACCCGCGCCCGTGCTGACATCCTGCACGATGCCGACAACTTTCAATTTTTTGGTCAAGCCGTCTGGTAACTCGAAAATCAGATTGTCCCCAACTTCGACATCGAGCTTCTTAAGCGCATCCTTCTCCAAAAGGACTTCGTTCTTCTCCGCCTTGACCGCGCCCGAAACTGGCGCCAGCAAATTGACCTTGTTATCGTCGAAGTCTTCCAGCGCCACCACGTCCAGCGACACCCATTGGGCGCTGCCCACCTCCTGCACGCGGAAGTTGACCACGCGCCGCGCCTCCGCCTCGCCCACACCCCGCCCATTGCGGATGGTCGAAAGAATGTCATCGTCGAAGTTATCCATGCGGAGTTCGACGTTCGCAGGATGATTCGCCGCGTAGGAAATGCTCATGTCGTTGGAAATGATCTGATAAGTCCCCGAGATCACGCCAATCGAAAATACGCCCACTGCGATGGAAAAGACCACCAGCAATGTGCGCGCCTTGTTATCCCATAAATCGTGTAGAACCTTACGCCATCTTGGTCGCATAATACTTTTCCCTCATCCCCACCCTCTCCCTGTTGGGGAAGGGTTGGGATGAGGGGATTCTCCTACTTCAACAATTCACTGACCTCATGACCGGAATATGGCTTGACGGTCACATCCTTGACGCCCTCACGCATGAATTTGGTCACACGCTCGGGATTAATGGCCGAGGTAAGCACCACCGTTTTCGAAGCAAGTCCTGCCTTCACCAGCGCGGACAGCACATCGTTGAGAGGGATGGAAGTAATATATTCATCCACGAAAATCAAGTCGGCAGCCGGGAGCTTCTTGAGGTCAGTAGTCTGGGTCAGCTTGACCTTCGTATTTTTGAGCAGTTTGGAAAACAATTTCGCCCAATCATCATTGTCATCGATCAACAAAACATTCTTTACGCTTCCTGTTTCGATTGGCTCATCATTTCCATGTCCGCGAGGCATAAACATGGCAACCGTTGTGCCCTTGCCCGCTTCGCTGACGAGGGTGATGTGTCCCTGCGCCTGGGAGACAACGTGCATGGAGGCGGGTAGGCCAAGTCCATGATGAGTCACTCCGCGCGTGGTAAAGAAGGGCGACCAGGCTTTGTGCATCGTGCTCTCGTCCATGCCCGCGCCATCGTCTTCGATGTCGATCTCCAACATACCACGTTCTTCGGTCGGATGCGCGCTTACCTTGACCGACTTTGCGCCCGCCTCGGCGGCATTCTGCAAAATGTTGCCGACCGCGCGCGTGAGTTGGGTGCTGTCCGCAATGACATACGCAGCGGCAGGATCGATCTCCACTTTCAACGCATCCTGCGAAATATCACGTTGATGAGCGGCAGTCTGCAAAACATCGGCGAACAGAATGGGGCGCGGTCTCTGCTCACGCACCGCGCCGATCAACTGCTCCTTCACCTGGATGATTTGCGCCGCGCTTTCGGCGATCATATCCAGGTCTTCGCGCAGGGAGTCAACATCAACCTTGCCGTCGGCAATTTCCTCGCGCAAGCGGGCAACGGTCAGGGAAATGGGCAGGGTTTTGTTGCCAATCCAATGAATAGCTTCGGTGGAAGCAGTGGTCAACGCCTCGAAGACTTTGTTGCGGAGGATTTCATTGTGAGCTTCCTTCAACTCCTCGATCAGGCGGGCGTTGTTGATGGCAACCGCCAGATGTTCCGCCATCGTCAACAGCGTGGTGATGTCATCTTCACTGAAGGCGCGCTCTTCGGAACTTTGGATCGTCACCGCGCCCAAAGTCTTGCCGCCATAGATGAGGGGCAGCGCCATTTCAGAGCGGGTATGCGGCAGGTGTGGATTCTTGAAATGCACGCGTTCCTCACCGACATCCAAAGCAATGCGCGCTTCACCCATGGCAATGCACGCGCCAATCATCGAGTCCGTGCCGACCTTGAGTTTATGACCGTCGGCGACCATTGCCCTGCCAGCCTTGCCATAGCCCGCCCGCAGGACAGCATATTCACCAGCTTCATCCAGCATGAAGACGCCCGCGTAGTAAAGTCCGTAGGCTTCGCAGATGATGTTCACGGTATGCGGGAGCAACTCCTCCAGATCGAGAATCGAGGTGACTTCCTTGCCGACGCGGTTGGCGGCTTTCAACAGCCGGGAGCGGCGTTCCGCCTGACGGTGCAACTGCGAATTCTGGATGGCAATCGCCAATTGGTCAGCCATCGTTTGCAACGCAGCGATGTCCTCATCGTGGAATGCAGCTTCTTCGGTGGACTGAACGGTCAACGCGCCGATGGCTTCGTCGTTCACCACGAGTGGAAGCGCCATCTCGGAGCGGGTTTTTGGCAAATGCGGATTCTCAAAGAAGATCGCCTCAGCACCAACGTCAAGCGCGATTCGCCCCTGACGGTTGGCAATGCACGCCCCGATCATCGAGTTACCACCGACGGCGAGTTTGTGCCCCGCGTTGATCATCGCCCGCCCTGCTTCTCCACGCCCCGCTTTGAGGACGGCGTACTGTTTCATGTCATCGAGCAGGAACACGCCCGCATAATAAAAGCCAAATTCATCGCAGATGATGTCAACCGTACGCTGTAACAATTCGTATGGATCGAGAATGGTGGTGATATTCTTGGCGGCACGCGCCGCAGCCTTCAGCAATGTGGCATGTCGTTCGCTATGTGTATCGTTTGTCATGATTACCTCTTGTATTAATAACGTTGAACGTTTGACGTTAACCGTTTAGTATCTTCTCGATCAATTCGACCAGTCCCTGCTCGCGCCCCTTGACGAAGAACGCGCTCGCGCCGCCGGCGACGGAGTCCTTCGCCTTGTTCACTTCGTCATAGGCGGTGAGGATCACCACAGGCAGAGACGGCTTTTGTTTTTTCAGGTCGGCGAGCAAATCCAGCCCCGCGCCCGTCTTGGGCGTGCCATCGAAACTGGGCATGTTCAAATCCAGTACGGCAATATTGACCGCATCGGGGTTTTTCGCAAAAATCTCGCTGCCGCTTCTGCAATCCGCCGCAGTGACCACATCGAAGCCCGCGCGCAGGAGCGTTTTCTCCAGACTTCGCAAAATCAATTTCTCATCGTCCACCAAAAGAACCGTTGTCATTCGTCCTCCAAATTTTTTATTCAAACCTGTCAGGTCTGATAATTACTTTTCCACAGGCAGGCGCACAGAAAACATCGCACCCTGTCCCACTTCACTCACCAGCGAAATACTTCCGCCGTGCTGGTTGACAATTTGCATGACGGCGGAAAGTCCAAGTCCCGTGCCGCCTCGTCCGCCCTTGGTCGTAAAGAACGAGACCCAGATCTTTTCCTGAATCTCCTTTGGGATGCCTGGTCCGTTATCCTTGACCGTGACCAGAACAAAATTCGGGTTGGAGTCGCGCATCCCTTTGACATAAATCTTTGGGTTGGGCGTTTCGGTCATGGCTTCCCAGGCGTTCTTGATCAGGTTGTTGAAGACCTGCTCCACCTGACGCGCATCCACAAAGGCGTTTGGTATATCGTCCGCCCATTCCATCTCCACTACGCCTTCGGGGAGTCCCATATTTACCACCGTATCGGTAATCATCTCGCGCAGGGATGTTGGCGCGTCGTTGCGCTTGCGGGCAGGACCGATCAAGCCTTCCTTAATGTCCAGGATGGTCACGGCGCTGTTCTCGACAATATCCAAATCCTCGAGCAGGGATTCTACGCTGACCAGCGCCTGCAAACGATTCTTTTTCATGGCAGACATTTCGGCAAGTGTTTTCCTGAGATCGATGCCTTTTGCTTCGGCTTCCTCACGAATGATTTCGACCGCTGCCGCCAGCGACTCGTTCCCAGCCTGCTCTTCGTTCAATTGAGCTGCCAGCGCGAGGACGTAGTTCAAATCTTCGCGGACGCGTTTGACGCTGCCCGGAATCGGTGCGGCTTTGTTTCCGACCCAATGGATGGCTTCGCCCGTGGCAGTGGCAATCGCCTCAAAGGTCTTCGTCCGCACCAGTTGGGCGGTGGCATCCTCCAGCTTGAACATCAACTGGGCATTGTTGATGGCGATGGCGATCTGGTCCGCCATGGCTTGCAGTGAAGTGACATCCTCCTCGGTGAAGGCGTTCAACTGGTCGCTTTGAACGGTGAGCGCGCCCAGCGCCTCCGATTTGACGATCAGTGGGAGGGCCATCTCAGAGCGCGTATCGGGCAAAAAAGGATTCTTGAAACGCGAGACTTCGCCCGCCACATCCAGCGCGATCTTCGCCTGCTGGTGGATGATGGAATTGCCGATCATGGACTTCTCGTCCACAGGCAAACGGTAGTTTTGAGCCATCATCTGTCGCCCCGCCAATGCGTAGCCCGCACGGAGGATCGCCCATTTTCTGTCTTCCGAAAGCAAAAAGATACCCGAATAGTAGAAGCTGAATTCGCTGCAAATGATATTGACCGTATGTTTGAGCAGGTCGTCCAGGTCCAGAATGGATGTGACCATCTGTCCGACGCGGGCGGCGGTTTCGAGCAGTTTATGCCTGCGTTCCAGCATCTGGAACATGCGCTCGTTTTGCTGGAGCAAATGCTTGTTCTTTTCGATGGTATTGGTCAACTGGCGGATGTTGCCTTCGAGCCGTTCCACCAGTTCCTGCTGATACGCCTGCAAATGTTTTTCGGCGTCGTCCAAAACTTCGACCTTGCCCCCAAGATATGCGCCGACCTGCTCCACAAAGTCGGCATCGATGGGTTTATTGATGAATCCCACCGCGCCCGCCGCCAGCGCCCGCTCCCGCGCCCCGGTTGATAGATCAGCCGAAACGATGATTACCGGCGTATTCGGCAGCATCTTGTGCAAGCGCGTGGCGGCTTCGTTGCCCGTCATGTGTGGCAGACTGTCATCAAGCAGGATCAGGCTGGGATTTGTCTCTTCCGCAAGTTGGAATCCATCGAGAGGGTCAGCCGCTTCCAACACCACGTATTTGGGCGACAGCAAACGTCGCACGAGAGAGCGGGTTTCGTCGCTATCTTCGATATAAAGTACCTGCGGGAGTCTACGTGGGTCGGTCATTGGAAAGGATGAAATATGAAGGATGAAGTTACCTATTTCCTGCTCTATGGTCTGCAATACGTCTTTGCTCCAGCCGCTCCTGCACGATCCTGCCGATGGCTTCAACAGTGATGGGAGATTCGTTCATCACGCGCGTAAAATCGGCGCGCGGAATATAAACTATTTCCACAGGCTGTGTCCCGCCCGCGCGCACGTTGGCAATGGATTGACCGCCGCGCATTAATTCCATCTCGCCAAAAAACTCACCTTTGTTCAAGTTGGAAACGACATATTCGCGGTTTTTCTCATCCAGCAAAACCACATCCACCTGACCGTTGCGGATCATGAAGAAGTGATCCACGGGCTGGTCGCGGGCGATGATGGTCTCGCCGGGCTGGTAGATTCTTTCTTCGGAGATCTTCGTAAACTGCAACATGTGACGATGCCGCAACTGCGGCAGGGATTTCGAGATGGTCTCGTCGATCATCTCGCCATCCGAAATGATGATATTGCGGTGCGTGCGCGATGTCAACGACGGGTCGTGCGTGACCATCACCACGGTCTTGCCCTGCGCCACGAAACCCTCGAATAACTTGATGATGGTATCCGAGGAGCGCGTATCGAGGTTGCCCGTCGGTTCATCGGCGACCAGCAGGGGCGGATCGCAAGCCACGGCACGGGCAATGGCAGCAAGCTGCTGTTGTCCCGTCGAGACCAGCACGGGCAGTTTGTAGGCGAACTTTTCCAGGCCCACCAGTTCCATCAATTCCATGGCGCGTTTCGGGCGCTCATCGAAATCGTACATGTCCACATAGTCCATCGGGAGCATGACGTTTTCGAGGAGGGTCAGCGTGGGCAGAAGTTGGAAGAACTGGAAGACAATGCCCAGATTTTTTCCGCGCCACTTCGAGCGCTGGCTTTCAGTGACGCCTGTGTAAATGTCCTTGCCGCCGACCACAACCTTCCCATCGGACGGATGGTCGATGCCAGTAACCATGTTCAACAGCGTGGATTTTCCGCTGCCCGATTTACCGACGATGGAAACGAACTCGCCGCGGTTGATGGTCAAGTCGACGCCTTTGAGGACGGCGAACTCGCCAGCGGCGTTGGTAAAACTTTTGACCACGCCATGCAATTGGATCATGGCGTCGGGGTTGGACTCGCTCAAGGCGGAGTCTTTTGTCATTCGGACGGAATCAGCTTTCGGGTTGGAGCGAAGCGAAGTCTTCTTCATCTCCGCCTCACAGTGGTTTTGTCAAAGTTGGAATCATCCTGACCGTCGAGCAGTTCCCCATCGGCAATCGTCAGGCTGCGCGAGAAGCGAGTTGCGAGTCCCATATCGTGCGTGACCATGATGATGGTTTTCTCCTGCTCGCTGACAAGGTGCTCGAAGACCTCGAAGATGTGATCGGCTGTGAGCGAGTCGAGACTGCCTGTGGGTTCGTCGGCGACCAAAATCTGCGGATCGTTGGCGAGGGCGCGGGCGATGGCGACGCGCTGCTGCTGTCCGCCGGAGATGAAGGCCGGGAGTTTGTAGGCATGCTCTTCGAGTTCTACTAGCTCCAAAAGTTCCAGGGCGCGGTCACGTGATTTGCGCGGATGGAAGTTGTTGGAGAGGTCCATCGGCAGCATGATGTTTTCGAGCAGGGTCAGCATGGGCAGCAGTTGGAACGATTGATAGACCACGCCCATGTTTTGTCCGCGCCAGAGGGCGCGCGCATCCTCGCCCATATCATGGACGGACATTTTTTTACCATCGGTATAAACAAGAACTTCGCCCTCGGTAAGCTCATCCACGCCGTTGATCATGTTGAGCAGGGTGGACTTTCCAGCGCCCGACTTGCCGACAATACCAAGGAATTCACCTGTGCCAACTTTGAGGTTGATGTTTTTCAGAGCAACGAAATCCCCTGCCGCTGTGGAGTAGGTTTTTGAAACGTCATTTAATTCAATCAAGGGTACAAACATAATTATTCTTAATTTTACCGCCATTAGGCAATTCGGTGCGAAATACAGACTTGCAAAGTACAAACGTTTCCGTTTGACCAAATCCCCGTCCGCGTGTATGCTTGCCCCCAACGGAGGACTTATGACTGCAAAGCCATCCCGCTTCTTCTGGACCATCCTTCTCGCCCTGCTCACCGCCTGCGGAGGGGTTACTCCGCTTGCGACAGAGACATCAACTGCCACAGTACCTCCCGCCACCAAAACACTACCGTTGCCTACGTTCTTTCCAATTCGACCGACTGAAACCCCTTTCCAAACACCCATTCCAACCATAACTCCTTGGCCGACAGTGACCCCAGTCACATTCACCCCAACACCGCCATCATCGTTCCCGCTCGATGGATATATCCTACTTTTTAGAAAAGATGGAAATTTATATTTTCAAGACGGGAACCATTCGCCCGCCCGGTTAACCAGTGGTGGTGAGGAACCTCATTTCCCAAGGGTTTCAGATGACAACCGGAAGATCGTTTTTGCCCGTAAAAACGGCTCTGTTTTCACCAACCAAGTGGAATCACCTTATGAAGAGTATCCCAACATTTACTCGGTTAACACAGATGGGAGCAAGGAACAGGGTCTCGTCACAGAACAGTGGCTTGATACATTAGGGAAAGGGACGAAGGCGTATTTACCCACCTTTGTCCCCGGCACCCACAAATTACTCTTCAATACCCGCCTGTGCGGTTCGGAAGAATACATATCCCCCTGTTCCGTTGGCCTTTATCTTGTAGACACAGATACGGGTGAAATATTGGAATTTATACACCCAGACGAGACCAGGCAATATGACCGCAACGGAAATTTCAAAATCTCTCCTGACGGGAAAATGGTATCGGTTTTCGCTCCCGGTCACATGGATATATACGACATGAGCGGCAAGGTTATTCGCGGCAACATCCTGCCCTATACGCCCAGTACTCCCGAGATTTTTCCGATACAGTATTGGCTTCCCGATTCAAGCGGGCTGATCTTGACGATGCCCAATGTGATTAAATATGCCTTGGCTACGTCAGTTAGCTTCACTGTCTGGCGTTATACCCTTGTGAATAATATATCGGTTCAATTACCATTCGATCCGCCTCCAAAAAGTGGGGGAGAAGGATGTTTCAATATTGTCAGGGTATCGCCGAACGGCAAATGGATTTTCTACGATAATTACTACGATAGTTACATACGAGATCTCGATAATGGAAGCACGCGGTTGTTTGGGGTAGGCACATGCTTTATGGAACTTTCTCCATGGAGCCCGGACAGCAAATATATCGCTTATGATGACCGCCGTTTGGCTGCCATCGATGGTCCGTATGTTCCTATCGACGGAATCTTTCTAAGGTGGATTGACGCCAACCATTTCCTTTACCTGAAAGTAAAAGGTGCGACCATCAGCACCACCCTCTTGGCAGAGATAATTGACGGAAAAACCTTCACATATAATTTTGATCCTTTTACGTTTATCAAACCAAAGTAGATAGAAAAGAAATACAATCTGCTTTCGAAGGCATCTAGGCAATAAAACCAATTACTCCCTTACCAACTCCTCAACAAAACCTCCAGCAGCTTGGCGCGTTCTTCGAGACTATCGGCAAAGATGTATTCCCGCTCCGAGTGATAGCCTTCGCCGACTGCGCCCATGCCGTCCAGCACGGGGATTCCTAGCGGGGCGACGAAGTTCCCGTCCGAGCCGCCGCCTGAGCCGCCTGCTTTGAGTTCGATGCCGAGTTTGTCTTTTGCAATTTGCGCGGCTTTCTCGAACGCGAGGCGATTGCTTTCGCCGCAGGGCATCGGCGGACGATTCAACCCGCCGTTGATTTTGAGCGACGTCCCCTCCAGCGCGGGGCTGAGTTTGCGCATCTCAGCTTCGATGCGCTCCCACTCACCAGGCTGAATCACGCGCACGTCCACTTCGATGCTGGCTTCGTCGGGGACAACGTTCGACGCCGTCCCACCGTGAATCACGCCGACGTTGAGCGTGGTCCCGCGCTCGTAATCGGTCAGCTTTTGGATGGCGAGAATCTGGTGCGCCATTTCTTCGATGGCGTTGCGTCCCGCCTGATGGTCGCCGCCCGCGTGCGCGGCGCGTCCCTTCACCGTGACGTAAAACTCGCCCACGCCCTTACGCCAGGTCTTGAGCGAGCCATCCACCAGCGCGCCTTCCAAAACGAAGACAACTTCAGACTCACGTGCCAGCGACGTGATGAGTCCGCGCGAGGTGCCGCTGCCGATCTCTTCGTCAGAGGTGAACAAAGCCCAAACGGGACGGGTATCCGCTCCCCCGTTGGCAAGCGCGCTCAGGGTGATGGCGATGCCCCCTTTCATATCCAAAGTCCCAGGACCACGAATCCGTCCGCCCTCTTCCCGATACGGAAACGTTTGAATCGTCCCAAGCGGAAAGACCGTGTCCATGTGACAAAGGATCAGGATGGGTTTCCCCGAAGAAGCTTGACTTGGGAATCGAGCGAGGACGTGGTCACCCGTTTTTTGATTCGGAATCACCTCAAGCTGGCAGCCCAGCTTCGAGCATTCCTCCGCGACGATTTTTCCGACGCGGTCCACGGCGGCTTTGTCGTGCGACGGGGATTCGGTCTCGACGAGTCGTTTCAGCAAATCACGCATAAATCACCTGTACGGTCAAAAGGATGACGCCAATCACCGCGCAATAGGCGGCGAAGACGTAAAGCGAATTCTTGCTGAGGTAGCCGATCAGCCATTTGATGGCGAACCAGCCAACCACCGCCGCCGTGACAAATCCAACCGCAAGCAGCGGCAGGAACTCGCCGAGGTTCGGCATTTTGAGCACGTCCAGCATTTCGTATCCGCCCGCCGCCAGCATCACAGGCACAGACATCAGGAAGGAAAACCGCGCCGCAGACGGACGGTCAAAGCCGCGGAACATGCCCGCCGAGATCGTCGTCCCCGAACGGGACGCGCCGGGGAAGACCGCGATGATCTGCATCAGCCCGACGACCAAGGCATCGAGCCAGGTCATCGAATTCAGGTCACGGCTCTTTTTGGAGAAATACTCCGCGAGGGTGAGCAAAACAGCGGCGGCAAATAATCGAATGGATGCCTGGAGCATCGGCTGGCGGAAGAGCACTTCGACGGCATCCTTCAACAGGTAGCCCGCCAGCAAAGCGGGAATGGTGGCGATGATGATGTACCAGCCAAGCTTTGCTTCGGGTTTCAGACCTCCGAGGTCTCTAAGACCTCGGAGGTCTAATACTGCCTTGGCGATGTTCAGCAGGTCTTTCCAGTAGAAAGCAAAAAGGGAAACCAGCGTGCCAAGCTGGACAATAACGAGGAACGAGAACATCGCGTCATCGGCAGGGATGTTCAAAATCCGCTGGGCGATGAGCAAATGGGCGGTGGACGAGACTGGGATGAATTCGGTCAATCCCTGTACGATGCCGAGGAGGAAGGCGTGGAGAAGAGTCATGGGGGTCCTTTGAGTATGGGTAATGCGTGATGGTTAATGGGACATGGTTAATGGTTGGGTGGTTCTTCGGTTGGGTCGTCGAAAATGTATGGTTCAGGTTCTTCACGAATAGTGTAAGCGGACGGAACTTCTTTTTCCCCTTGTTTGGAACGCTTGAGATAGGCGATGTAGTTGTTGAGTTGCTTTCCAATGGACTCTGCTTGAACGATCATACGATTGTAGGTTTCAGCGGGCAAATAGCCCAATTCAAAGGCAAGCGCCATATGACTTTGGACTTCGGTCAGCGAGCCACGGGCAATGTAACAAAAACGCACATTGTCGAGATAATGAAAACGTCCATGTCCCTCAGCGATATTAGCTGGGATGCTTTGCGCCGCACGCTTTAGCTGTGAAGTCAGATTCCACTTTTCGTCGGCAGGCAAGTGTGGCACGACTTCCCTGTACACCAGCACGGCAAAATCTTTCGCTCGCAACCACACATCCAGTTTATCCAAATTCATGACGGTCATCGCTACCTCTGCTCACCATAATCCATTAACCATGATCCATTCTCCATACTCCATCACCCATTCCCCGCCCGCTTCGCATTATTTGACCATTGAGCCAGCAACTCAGGCGCATGGAACTCAAATATTCCTTCGGCAATATAAGCCCTGATTTTTTCCATCAAGCGAATCAGTGCCCGCAAGTTGTGGATCGAGATCAATGTCCCAGCAAGCAGTTCCTTGGCAATGATGAGGTGGCGGATGTAGGCACGGGTGAAGGTCTGGCAGGCGTAGCAATCGCAGGTCTCATCGATGGGACGCTCGTCGCGGGCAAAGATCGCGTTCATCATGTTCAGGCGGCCTTCGGGGGCAAAGGCGGAATGATGACGCGCCAAGCGGGTCGGCAGGACGCAGTCGAAGATGTCCACGCCGCGCAAGACGCCGTTGATCAAATCTTCGGGTGTGCCGACTCCCATCAGGTAGCGGGGTTTGTTTTCGGGCAGCAACGGCGTGACCACTTCCAGCATGTCGCGCATTTCCTGTTTGGTCTCCCCCACCGAAAGTCCGCCGATGGCGATGCCGGGCGTATCGAGGGAGGCGATGAACTTCGCAGACTCCGCCCGCAGTTCTGGATTAACTCCGCCTTGCACGATGCCAAACAACGCCTGGTCGGGACGAGTCTTGGCGGCAAGCGAACGCTCCGCCCAACGGTGAGTCCGCTGCATGGCAATTTTAGTGTAGGCGACCTCGTTCGGGTCGGAACACTCGTCGAAAGCCATGATAATGTCTGCACCGAGATTCTCCTGAATCGAAATGGACTTCTCGGGCGTGAAACGGTGCGTCGAGCCGTCAATGTGACTTTTGAAGGTCACGCCATCGTCGTCGATTTTGCGAGTCTGTGAAAGCGAGAAGACCTGGAACCCGCCCGAATCGGTCAGCATGGGATTGGTCCATTGCATGAACTTGTGCAGCCCACCCATGTCGCGGACAAGTTCGTCACCGGGGCGCAAGTACAGATGATAGGTGTTGCTCAAAACCAGCGAGGCGTTGATGCCCTTGAGATGTTCAGGCGTGAGAGTTTTGACTGTCGCCTGAGTACCAACTGGCGCGAAGACGGGGGTGAGAAGGTCACCATGAGGTGTTGAGAATATCCCCGTGCGGGCGCGGTTGTTTTTGGAGGTGATTTGGAATTCGAACATGGAGTGGATTATAACCTTGCCTCACAATCCATTGCACCAGGGCCAGCCATTCGTGTTAAATCAGGCGGAAACAAAAGAGATGTGCGATAATTATCAATGATATGGAGAATGGAAAAATTCTTTGAAAAAGGATCAAAAATGAACTCAACCAATTTCCCAAGTTTCGACTTGCACGGACAAACAGCTTTAGTGACCGGTGCGGCGCGCGGCATTGGACACGCCTGCACTCTGGCTTTGGCGCATGCAGGGGCAGACGTGATTTTGGGATTACGCGACGGGAATTCTGCCGCCGAACTAGCCGCCGAGATTGAGGGAATGGGACGGCGCACCCTGCGCCTGCAAATGGATATAACCAAACTGGAGGAAATTCGCACAGCTGTTGGCGCGGCAGTAAAACATTTTGGGCGGCTCGATATTCTGGTGAACAATACCGGGCTTGGACCGAGCAACCTGGCGGAAAACGTGCGTGAAGAGGATTTCGACTTCACGCTGGCAGTTAATCTAAAAGGTACGTTCTTTGTAAGCCAGGAAGTTGGCAGGGTGATGATCCAACAAAAGTATGGACGCATCATCAACCTGAGTTCGCAGGCGGGATTCGTAGCCCTGCCAACCGAATCGGTATATTGCATGACCAAAGCAGCAATCAACCACCTCACCAAATGCCTGGCTGTGGAGTGGGCGGAACACAACATTACCGTCAATGCTGTCGCGCCGACCTTCATCAACACGCCCGGCACAGCCAAAGCGCTCGGAGACGAAGCATTCCGCGCAGACGTTCTATCGAGAATCCCATTGGGACGCATCGGCGAACCCATGGAGGTCGCAGGCGCAGTTGTATTCCTCGCTTCGCCCGCCGCATCCTTTATTACCGGAGACACCCTCCTGATCGATGGCGGCTGGACGGCAAGGTAAAATCGAGTACAGACAGAAGATAAACAAAGAAACCAACCGTGCGGGCGTGGTTTATTTTGGAGGGGATTTGGAAATCAAACATGGTGAAGATTGTAAACGAGAACTCGGAGATTTTGGAAATCTCCGAGTTCTTTGAAAACAGGATGACTGTCAAGTCATTGGCATTCATATTACAGAAACTGGGCTGTTAACCTAGCGGATAATGAACTTTTCCTAGTGGCGTGCATTTTTGCCATCTAATTTAGGCGCCGATTACCGATTCGATTTTTGCTTTGTGTTCCTGAATTAAGTCTGTGCTTTTCTTATCGCAAATTCTTATTAACTTTGAGAATATATTACTGCTGGCACCCCTATCAGAACTTGCATAGATTAACTTTACATTTTTAGGCAAATAGAAATCATCATAAATCGGCAGGATTGCTGAGTTGTATTTTTCGTGGTTCATGACATCATGATCCGTAATCAAGCCAATCTGAATATCACTTGGCAGCAGCATCGTATGCATGAACTCATATATCCCCCGCTTTTCAGGCTCAACAAGATTCAGACGTATTTGATAAAAGACCATCCTAATCATTAGATCCACATCGTAGTCAGTAGAATCTTCTTTCTCGTTACTTTTGATCACTTTTAGCGCGACCGTACATGATACACGTCTCCCCTTTCTCATTACTGAATTCGTATCAACAACATATAAACTTTCATATTCTCTTATCCAATAACCGTTATCTTGAAATACATTAATCCCATCTTTTGTTATAGGTATCTGAGCATCTCTCTTGAATTTTCTTGTTCCTTCATAGCCCGATGCCACTGCTCGATATATTGGTTCCACAGCACGACCATTTACATAAGTGCGCCCAGCTCTAATTTCAATTTCGACATTTTTTAGCACATGCCCAAAATCAGCGGAATTGAACATCATCGTTTCCTCATTGATCCGCAATTTAGGTTTATTTTTTCTTTTGCCCATGTAATTAATTCCTAGGCACCTAACTATGATTTAACCAGACAAATTTCTGTATAAGTCCCCATGTACAGTACAGCATCACCAGTGGCAATTCTTTTTACAATGTCATTGTTTTTGTAACATCAGTTAACTCAAGTATTTTATCTTAAATCACCATTAACTCCGTGGTCGTACCCCTCGATTTCTTGCGGGACATATCCTTCACATACTGGACAGATCCCGGTGTGTTGTACTTTTCCTTATATGCCGCGCTGACCAAATCCTTCAAGCGTTCACTGCAGGTTTGGATGGCTCGAACGGGAATTTCCTTTGTGCCAACGACAATCATTCCATGTGGGTCTTCGAGAAACGTCCGCCACCAACTGCGCGGACTCATGCTCCACGAGCGGACGAAGACTCATCACTCCACAACCACGAACCAAATCCCGATGATGCGGTGCTTTGAGTCCGTGCCGGCGCGGATGCCAAGAAGTTTCTCTTTTTTGATGGACTCGAGGATGTCATCGGTAAAACGGTTTTCGGTTTCATTTTGCCTCAAATTCATGAGTCATTCCAACAAGGGAGTCTCATTGGAAATATTTTACATTACGATTCTTGAAATTTGGAAACCCTCTTTCCAATCCATGTCTCTCCCCCAAATAAAACAGGACTATCTCACGACAGTCCTGTCTGGTCGCAAAACTTCAGCCGTCAGGCTCAGTCTTACGAGAGCGGAATTACATTTGCGGCTTGCAAACCCTTGGGTCCATCCTCAATGGAGAACTCCACCTTTTGTTCGGCTTCGAGTTTACGATAGCCATCGCTCTGAATGGCGGAAAAGTGAACAAACACGTCTTCACCACCATCGCGTCCAATAAAGCCGTAGCCCTTGGTCGCATTGAACCACTTGACGGTTCCAACAAAACGTTCAGACATCTTTCATGCTCCTGCTGAAAAAAATTATGCCCATTCATCTTTACGCTTTCAAAGGCGAACGGGTCATGTTGACGCAAGATTATCATAGCGGATTATCCATGTCAAGATTTTTGCGCTTTCTTTTTCATGGATGCATATCTGGATACGAAGTGGAACCACCAGGGCGACCACCTGACCCGAAACTTTGCCCCGCGAATGACCTTTCTCAATCCCACCGCCCCTTCAAACTGGTCAACCAACAAAAGGGACCTGCCCAACTCGAAAGCCGCGTGCGCGTCCGAGCCGACCGCTCCCGCGAGATTGTGCCTGCGGGCAAATTCCCGCGCCCGACGGTTGAATCGCGGCAACATGCAGCGCGAGTTGTAAACTTCGATTGCATCCACCAGTGGAAGGATCTCCAGCAGGTCGGATTCTTTCCAGCCGCCTGTGCGGAATTCATCAAACGGATGCGAAACGCTGATAAATGCGCCCTGCTCCTTCAAGCGGACAATCGTCTCCTTCGGTGACAACCCGGCAGGGATTTCCTCCTGCACAAACGCGGCAAGAATCTCGCCTTTGGTCGTCATAATCTCCTCCCCGACGATGATGAGATCCGGGTCAATCGCCTGCGCCTCCCGCGCCCCCACAATGGAATTGTGGTCGGTGATGACGACACGGTTAATCCGCTTGCGGCGCGCGGCGGCAACCAGGTCAACAGGACGGGTGAGGGAGTCCTTCGAGGCGATGGTGTGACAGTGAAATTCGAGGCTAATCATTTTCAAAAATCTCCCCTAGTTTACTCTGTCAACAGACTTTTGTCGCGAAAAATTTTTACTCTGTCCGAATGTGATATTCGCAATATTGATTCCCCAATTCCCCGATTCTGCTTTAAAATCGGGATACGATGATCGGAAAACTGTTCAGCGGAATTGGCAAGTTTTTGGGGACCCCGGCCGGGGTGATCATCACTACCAATGTGATCTGGCAGGTGGTGATGTTTCGAATGGGCATTCCCACCACTGGAATCCTATATTACGTTGTCAGTGGCTTTATCCTCATCCTGGACGTAATCGCCGCTTTCGTCCTGCGCGACCAGTTGATCCATTTTTTCTCCCAGTTCGTACTGCCAATTCAAAATCCGAATCAAAGGAAGGAAATTGCCGAACGGGTGGCTAATTTCGAATCCGGCAAGCGTGGACCGGCGTTATTCGTCAAGAATGGACGGGTAATCAAGCACGAGGGCGAAACAGACAAGGAAGGGGAGGGTCTGATCATGCTGGATACCGCCAGTGCCCTCGTCTTGCGCACCGACACCGAAATTAAAGATACGGTGGGACCGGGAATTGTATTCACAAAAAGTTACAAACAAAATGGCGAATACCATAGTGAATACATCGCGGGCAGTGTGGACCTGCGGGCACAGTGGCAATTCATTGGACCGCTGGTCTCCGAACATCCCTTTCTCAAGCCCATCTCAACTCCCAAACAGGATGGAAAGGCTGAAGCCCGCCGTCAGCAAACCAGCGGATTGACGCGCGACGGTTTTGAGGTCTCTCCCACCATCAGCATCAAGTACAGGATCAGGCGTCCCGCGGAAAAAGTTCCAACCGAAAGCGGCGTCACCTCCCACTATGGCTTCGATGCGGAAGCCGTCCGCAATGCCATCACACGCGAAGTCATCCAACTGGGCACTTCGAACAACAGCCAATCCCGCATGGAATGGAACAAACTCCCCGCGCACCTGGTTGTGAATATTTGGCGCGAATACATCCGCAAATTTAAACTCAACGACCTGTTCACCTCCAGCGGCATCAGCGGACTGCAGACCATCGAAGAGATGATCAACAAACGCGTCAAAAAACCGAATGTGGAGGGGTTGGACGACACGGGCATGCCGACCGGGGAATGGTTGGAAAGCCCCGAGTTCAAACAATTACAATCGCGTGGGCTTGAGATCATGGAGGTGCGAATCCATAACGTCCTCTTCGACTCTGCGCTCGAAGAGCAGATTATCAAGAACTGGAGCGCGGAGTGGCTGAACATTGCTCAAAAAGAGGAAAAACATTTAAAGGAAATGGAAGCCCTCATTGGAACCGCCGCGCGCAGCGAAGCCAGCAAGAGTTTTGCCAGAATTGCCTCGCAGAAGTTCGGTGGAAAAATAACGACACCACAGGAAAATCCATTCAAAACCCTTCAATTGCTGATCCAACCATTGAAGGAATTCATTCTTAACGAGAGCGTGGCCGGCACCGACATGGAGGTTGAATTAAAAAAACTGGATGAAATCTGGAAGTGGTTGCTGGACAATAACCCCACTCCTCCGGCAGATACGGGAAACCGAGGTCGGCCATGAAGAGACGGCGGATACAACAGGATGAAATCAACTCCATGCTCTTCAGCCTGACAGACCAGGGCGTGGCGTTCAGGAACAGATGGCGCGGGCTGATTGGATTGGCCACCTGGCTGATCCTGAGCGTATTAAGCATGGTCACCATGCTCCTTGGCAGCGGTGCAAAAGGCGAGATTCACCTTGCGGTTATCGTCGGCATGAGCTTTGTAAAATATGTTCCCCTGCTGATGGTCGTTTACAGTCTGGCAAGGGTGATGGCGGCACGTTATTTGGACGATGTTTACGAATTACACGACGAAAACCTCGCTTCGGCGTTCCTCGAAGAAGTGACCTTCGGTTACGGACGACATAAGATCACAATCAATGAAGGCGGCATCTCAAAGGATGATGAAAAATCGCCCATCATCCTGATCGGCGGCCCGGGCGAGATCCAGGTCAATCTGGACAGCATTGCCTTGCTGGAAACCGTGACCGGACAGCCCGAGGTTATTTATCCGCGCAGCGAGTCGTGGAAACTGGGCAGGTTCGAGCGCATCCGTGAAATTGGCAGGTCTGATGAAATAGGTAAACGCGAATATGCGATTGTCAGCCTGCGCGACCAGTTCGTCAGCGGACTCTCGGTCAAATCGCGCACAAAGGACGGCATTCCACTGGAAGCCCACGATATCAAGGTCATCTTCAGCATTCTACGCAGGCAGACGGAAAAGGGCAAGATACAAGACAACGCGTACCTGTTCGATGAACACGCCATGCAGTCTCTTGTTTACGACCAGATCATCGTCACCCCCGAACCCTCCGCCTCATTCGGCGTCACCTTCCCCTGGGATACAACCGTCATCCCCCTCGTAATCTCCGAACTGGAGGATTTGATTACCTCCTACAACCTGGGTGAAATCCTTGCCAGCATCAGCCAGAAGGAAATAGATCACGCCTCCAACAACGACCAGACCATCATACAAATGCGGCTTGAAATGACTGGGCAACAGATGACGGCCGACATGCTAAAGGAAACCCCCGCGCCCAAGTTCCGGTCGCGGTCACAAATCACCGGTCGATTTTTCGAGAAGGAGTTCAAGGAAAAAGCCGCCAAAATCGGCGTATCCATCGAGTGGATCGACATCGGCACTTGGCAATTGCCCCCCGGGCTGACTGCCGAGCAGATTCAGGAAAAGCATAAAAAAGCCTGGGACCTTGCCCGTGAGAACGCCAAGAACCGCGTCAGGGTGGAGCGTTCGAAGAGACGCCATGAAGTGGCGGAGACCGCCGACCTTGTAAACAACATCGTTATCAGGAATTATGAAAAGTCCATCGCGCCGCCCCGCAAACTATCGAACAAGGAGATGGAAAACCTGTATGCCATCAGCCAGGAGGCTTATGCCCAATATCGACGGCAACTTCTCGAACAGCGGGGAAATCAAGGTCAAAAAGACCCCAAGACCGTCGCCCTGGAAATTCTGAAGGCATTCCGCAAGGAACTGATTGCCGGAAAATCACTGATCGAAAACGAAAGTAAAGCGCCGGACGAAAAACAAGCCGATCTGGCCCGCATCGAAAAGGCAATTCAAAACATCTCCTATCTGACCGACCATTGGGTAAAGAAGCCATGATCAAACATCCCAACTTTACGATTGCCCCTGAAATCAGAATCGCGCTCGATCTGGGCATGCCCATCGTCGCCCTTGAATCCACCGTCATTACGCATGGACTTCCCCGCCCGCAAAATCTGGAACTGGCGCGGGATATGGAAAAGAACGTCCGGGACACCGGTGTGACTCCGGCAACGATTGCCCTGCTCGACGGGCAAATCCACATCGGACTCTCCGATGAAGAGCTGGTTCGGCTTTCTGAAAGCGAATCCACACTCAAAATAAGTCACCGCGATTTCGCCACTGCAATCATCAAGAAGGCAAACGGCGGCACGACAGTTGCAGGCACGATGTATGCCGCGAATTTGGCGGGCATTAAAGTCTTTGCCACGGGCGGCATTGGCGGCGTGCACAAGGAATCTGCGTTTGACATTTCCACCGACCTGCGCTCGCTGGCGGAGATTCCCACAGTCGTGGTCTGCGCCGGAGCCAAGGCCATTTTAGATCTGCCCGCCACGTTGGAATATCTCGAGACGATGGGTGTGCCAGTCGTTGGCTATCAGACCGATGAATTCCCCGCCTTCTACTCCCGCGAAAGCGGACTTGGAGTCAGCGCCCGGCTTGATTCGCCAAAGGAAATTGCCGAGTTCGCCAAAGCTCATTGGGATATGGGCATGAAGAGTGGTATTCTAATCACCAACCCCATCCCTGAAAAGGACGCCATTTCCGCCGCGAAAATGGAACCAATCATCGCCAAAGCCTCCGCTGAAGCCATCGAGCAGGGAATCCACGGACAGAAACTCACCCCGTTCCTATTGGGACGCATCAGCGAGTTAACGAAGGGAAAGTCACTCAAAGCCAACCTTGCCCTGCTGTTGAACAACGCCCGCCTCGCAGCAGAGATCGCCAAGGAGATGAATGGTAAAAGAAAGCGCTGGGCAATCTGAGGAAAAAAAATGAAAGCCAAATTTACTGTTAGTGCTATGATCAATGCAAAAGCCGAAAAAATTTACAAAGCCTATTTATTGTCTGAAGAACACAGCGCGATGACGGGAAGCCCCGCAAGGGTGGACGGCACGGTAAACGGGGATTTCACCGCCTGGGACGGCTATATTCAGGGGATGTTTTTGGAACTGGAGAAGAACAGGAGAATCGTGCAAGCCTGGCGCACGGCTGAATTTCCCACGGATGCCGAGGACTCGATTGTTGAAATTTTGCTGGAAGAGAGCCGCGGCAAAACAAAGCTAACGATCAATCATTCCAACATCCCCGAAGGACAGGCGGATTCCTACAAAACAGGCTGGGAGGATTTTTATTTCAAACCGATGAAAAAGTATTTCTAAAACCTTCCTTGATTTTACACGAACGCCAACAAGCTTTTTTGAACCGCAAGGAACGCAAAGAAAACCACCTGACTTATTTGGCGAAAACCCTTTACAACATGCTATACTCATTCCATGCTAAAAATAAAATTCAACTGGGATACCGCCAAGGCGGAAAAGAATCTTGTCAAATACGATGTCAGCTTTGAAGAGGCATCCACGGTGTTCAAAGATTCGCTCGCGCTTTACTTTGACGATGTCGAACATTCGCAAAAGGAAAAGCGGGAGATTGTCATTGGCAGGCCAACAACACGTGAAAGGCTACTGACCTGCTTCATAACCAGGACGGGGGACACGATCAACATTATCAGCGCACGTACTTCGACACATAAAGAAAGACAAAACTACGACGAAAACTCTGACACCAAACATCGCGCAAAGAAGAATCGTGTCCGCACCAAATGACGGGCTTTTCGTGTTGAGAGAAAATCGGCAATCATGGTGAAGTGACTGTCGATTTTTTATTATCATACTTTCTACTTCAACCCAAACGACGCCATCACCTCGGCGCGGACGGATATCTGCCCTGTGCTGAGCGGACCGTCATCCAGCGTGGGCGATTCACCGCCAGCGGGAGCCGCATTCTGAACAACGTTTTGAGTCATCAGGTTTTGGTTTGAGCCATAGCCATACCACCACCAACCTCCACCGTAAAAATTGGACTGGGTATTTTCATTGATGGTCAGGACGCAGCCGACGTCAGCGCCCGCCGCACTTGATAGGGCATCCGCCTTTTCCCTGGCGGCTTTCATCGCCAGTTCGCGCGCCTGGTCGCGGTACTTCCGCAGTTCGCTGGTATAGAATTGGACGTCCACCACCTCGTTTGCGCCCGCCTGAAAAGCGGTGACAATCGCGTCGTTGGATTTGGTCACGTCGCGCATCGTGATCTCGACGATATTATGGATGCGATAACCCTTGATGCGGAGCGAGTCGTAGTCCTCGTACAGCGGCTCGATGGTGTACCAGTCGGTGGCGATGTCCTTCGCTTCGATGCCCAGCGACTTCAACGCTTTGACCACCTGCTTGATGGTGGCAGAATTCCTTGCCTGCGCCTCTTTCGCCGACCTACCGTTGGATTGCACGCCCAATTTGATGAGGGCACGGTCGGGCGTGACATTGACCACCGCCACGCCGCTGACTTGGACAGAGCGGCTGGAGTCACATACGGCAGGCTGGGGCTGTTGAGGTGGCTGGGCGGTCGGGGTGGGCGTTGCCGCGCGGACGTTGAAACTCGGCAAACCAATGCTGAAAAGAATAAAGACCAGCGTGCAGGCGAGAACGGTATTGACGATGGTTGAAAACTGTTTCATGGGAATCTCCTGTTATGCAAGTAGTTATAGCTTTTTCGTGTCGCTCTGAGCGCTAGCGACACTTGCGCTGCACGCCAGTGCAGTGAGAGCCCCTACCTCTGAGTTCAGAGATTCTTCGCTTCGCTCAGAATGACAAGTGAAAGCAGCGATATCTTGCCAACATGATATTCCCCCAGCGTGTCAGAGCTGTGTCAGGTTTTGGGTAGTTCGAGGTCAATTCCAACGTCAGGAGACGTTGGAGTCCGAGGCAGCCAAAAGGTGATGGTTGTTCCCTTACCTTCAATACTCTGCGCGGAGATGCGTCCCCCGTGGGCGTTGACCAGCGCGCGGGCGATGGCAAGCCCTAGCCCCGTGCCGCCGCTGATTCGGTCACGGGAGGTTTCGACGCGGTAGAAGCGGTCAAAGATAAAAGGTAGGCTCTTCGCGGGAATGCCTGTCCCCGAGTCGCTGACTGAACACTCGACGCCGTCTTCTTTCGATTTGATTTCAACTTTGACAACCGATCCCGCTGGCGAGTGACGGATAGCGTTGTCCAGCAGATTATTGAGGACTTGGGAGATGCGGTCTGGGTCGGCGGAGACAATAGCCGAATCACCCACCACCTTCAACTCCACTTGCTGACGGGCGGCAATCAAATTCAGGGTATCACAGCGCATCCGCGCAAGTTCGGTCAAATCCAATTCCTGGAGATTCAATTGAAGCGCGCCCGCGTCCGCGCGGGTCAAAACCAGCAGGTCATTGACCATGCGAATCAGTCGGTCTGTCTCGCGCATCATCGAAGTCAACAGCGAACTACGACCTTCGAGGTCGTCCAGCGCGCCGTCTTCGAGAGTTTCAATCGTGCCTTTGATGACCGTGAGCGGAGTCCGCAACTCGTGGGTGACATCCGCAACGAAGGATTTTTTCACTTCGTCAGCCTGGCGCAGATTTGAGACCATCTCGTTGAAAGTTTGGCTGACGCTTTGAAGTTCCAAGATATTGGTGTTCGTTGAAACGCTTTGTTTGAGATCGCCCTTTGAAACAGCAGTTGCCGCATTCGCCAATTCTTCGAGCGGCGACGAAATTTTCCGCGCCAGCATCCCGCCTGCAAGCAAGGCAAACACAAACGCAAAAAGCACGGCGTCAACCAGTTGCAAAATCAAATTGGTCGGTAGTCCGCTTGACGGCAAAGGTGTGGCGATGTAAACGATGCCCACAATCTCACCATTGGATTCCTGCACGGGCGCGGCGGCGTAAAGCACTTTCTGATTTCCAAGGACTCGTCGGATGGCGGTGGCTGGAATCCCTTTCAGCGCGGATTCAACTTCGGGACGTTGAATCAACTCACGGGGCGGAATCGGGGTGGATGATTCAGCCGACAGTTGAATCATCCCATCCGACAGCGGCAATCCCACGACGACGGCTCCGCTTTCCCCAATCAGCCGCGTGTGGACCCCAGGCATCACGTTCGACGTTTGCAAATAAGGTTCAGCGGGTTGGGTTGGGAGCGGCGAATCCCCCAAGCCTGCCGCGATCAGTTTTGCCTGCGCCAGAAGATTCTCGCGTTGGGTGTCCACGTAAAGCCCGCTGACCGCCAGCCAGACCAACGCGCCAGCGAGGGTCATGCCGAGGAGCAACACAATCAGGTAGTTGAGCGAAAGGCGCGCGCGGATGGTTTGCATGTCAGTTGACCCGATAGCCGAGTCCGCGCACCGATTCGATGCAATCGGCTTCGGCGGAAACGGCGCGAAGTTTTGCCCGCAGGCGTTTGACCGCGCTATCGACCGCGCGCGTGTCGCCTACATAGTCATAGCCCCAGGCTTGTTCCAGCAGACGCTCGCGGGTCAGCACCCGCCCAGGGTTGAGCAACAACCGATGGAGCAGGTCAAACTCGAGCCTGGTCAACTCGATGGGCGTATCGCCAACAGTCACGGAGCGTCGCTCCACATCCATCAGCAGGTCGCCAGGTCCGCGCAGGAGGGTGGGCGATTCTTCATCGCCGCCTTTTTCTGTGCGACGCAAAACTGCTTTGATACGTGCCATCAACTCTCGGACGCTGAACGGCTTGGTGACATAATCGTCCGCGCCGATCTCGAGTCCAAGTACGCGGTCAAGTTCTTCGCCCCGCGCCGTGATCATGATGACGGGCACGTCGCTGGTCTTGCGCAGTTCGCGGCAGACGTCGAGACCGTCCACTTCGGGAATCATCAGGTCGAGCAGAATCAGGTCAGGCTGCGACTCGCGGGCGAGACGTAACGCCGCGCGCCCATCCGCCGCCACCTGCACATCGTACAGGGCTTTGCGGAGATTGTAAGCGAGCAAATCGGTGACGGACGGTTCATCATCCACGACAAGAATGCGCTGCGACATGGTTGGAGCATATCACAAATTTGTGGCAGGATTGTGTCAGGACGCTTTATAATTTATAGAAAATCAGACCTCCGAGGTTTTTGAAACCTCGGAGGTCTATTAAAGGAAAAACAATGCAACTCTATTTCATCCGACACGGACAATCCATCAACAACGCAAATTATGAAAACAAGGATTACACAGAAAACTCAGACCCATTTTTGACCGAGAAGGGACTCAAACAGGCGGAAGTTCTTGCGAGGTATCTCAAGGAAAATCAGACCCTCACAGACAACAAATCGTGGAACATCCAAAACCAGCATGGCTTCGGCTTGACCCACATCTATTGCAGCCTGATGGAACGCGCCGCCATGACCGCCGCCCCGTCCGCCCGCGCTTTGGGAATCCCGTTCGCGGCATGGAAGGACATCCACGAGGAAGGCGGAATCTACGCCCGCGAGAAAGACGAGAATAAAAAAGGTTTGTCAGGCAAACCGCGCTCTTTCTTTGAAAAGCACATTCCCGAACTGGACCTGCCAGCCGGCTTCGATGAGTCGGGCTGGTGGAATCGTCCTTTCGAGGAAGAGGACGAACGTCAACCACGAGCAGACAGGGTGCTTGCGGAGTTGATCGCCCGTCACGGCGACAGGGATGGTCAGCCCGAAGAGCGGGTTGCCCTCGTTAGTCACGGCGGGTTCTTCATGAGATTTATGTGTTCCCTGCTCAAACTCCCCTGGCGGCAGGGCGCGCACGACATGAAGTCATGGTTCCTGCTCAACAACTGTTCCATCAGCAGGTTCGACATCGACAATAAATGGGGCATCACGGTCTGCTATCTAAACCGCACCGACCATTTGCCGTCGCATTTGATTAGCGAGTGATGAAATCAAGCCGGAACTTCGCATTCAATCAAAAGAGAGGCTGACCTCATAACGGTCAACCTCTCTTTTGATTCAACCACGAGAAAAGATTACTTGATGATCTTCAATCCATTCAACATGACAATGGCCACGAGGATGGGAGTCACAACCAGCAGGGTTCCATACAAGACTTTGATGATGATTTGATTGGAAAGCGTGCCGTGATTGCTGAGCGCATCGTTCAGCTTCTTATATCCCCAGACCCAGCCGACGAAGATGGCAATGAATAAGCCACCCAATGGAAGGAGGATATTGGAGGTTGCATAGTCGAACAGGTCAAAGAAGGTCATCCCGAAGACGTGAGCAGAAGCCAGGGAACTATTGGAAAGAGCCGCCAGGGAACCAACGATGGCAATGCCAACTACCGTAATAATGGAGGCTTTCTGACGAGAGAACTGGAATTTTTCCTGCAAGAAGGCGACCGGAACTTCCACCAGCGAAATCTGCGCGCCGATGGAGGCGATTGCCGTCAGGATGAAAAAGATCACCATGAAGAAACCGCCAAGAGGCATGGAAGCAAAGACCGAAGGGATGGTCAGGAAGAGCAGCGAAGCACCAGCATCAGGTTTGTATCCAAAAGCAAACACCGCCGGGAAGATGGCGATGCCAGCCAGCAGCGAGACCGCCAAATCCGAGAATGCCACACGGACAGCTGTTCCCGGAATGTCCTGATCGTCGCGGAAGTAACTTCCATATGTGATCATGGTCCCCATGCCGACTGACAGCTTGAAGAAAGCCAATCCCATGGCGACGAGGAAACTGGCAGCCGTCAGCTTGCTGAAATCAGGCTGGAACAAAAAGGCAAGACCCTGTCCCGCGCCGGGGAGGGTCAGGCTGCGGATGCCCACCAGAATCAGCAGGAACAATAGCACCGGCATCAACTTCTTTGTGGCGCCCTCGATCCCTTTGTTGACACCCAACAGGATGATGAACCCAACCACCGCCAGATCGATCCACTGCCAGATCAGCGATTGAACGGGATTGGAAACCAGGTCACCGAAGGCAGCTTTCGTCACATTCGGGTCCGTGGAAAGAATCCCGCCCTGAATGGCTTTGATGATGTAGGCAAACACCCAGGCAGCCACTTCGGAATAGAAAGCCATGATCATAAAGGCAGCCAGCACGCCAGCGGCGCCGATCAACCACCAGGGTTGCTTGGCGGGAGCCAATTTCTGCATGGTGGCAATGGCGTTGCTGCGGGCTGCGCGTCCGAGGACCAATTCGGAAACCATCACCGGAATGCCGATCAACAAGATACAAACGATGTATACCAACAAGAACGCCGCCCCACCGTTACTGCCCGTCAAATAGGGAAATTTCCAGATATTGCCAAGCCCCACGGCGGAACCGAGGGTGGCAGCTAATACGCCCAGATTTGTGGCAAACTTGGCCCGGTTGATGGGCGCTTTTTCAGAACTTTGGACACTCATGATACTTTTCTCCTAAAGAATAATTCTGCCCACACGACCCAAGAGTTGTGACGGGCAAACCGGTAAATAATACCACTCCAAAGAAATTTCATGCGTTTTCGGCATCTTCCGGATTCTCACAGTGGAATTGGATTACAATAAATCCGCTCAACAGAAATAACTAACTTTCGGAGGTAAAAATGAACTGGATCGTATGGATTATCTTTGGTGCGCTCGCCGGCTGGATTGCCAGCATCATCATGGGCAAGAACAAAAAGATGGGAGCCATCGCCAACATCGTCGTCGGCATTGTCGGTGCTTTCATCGGCGGCTACATCATGGAATTCTTTGGCGCACAGGGCGTGACTGGTTTCAACCTTCCCAGCCTGCTGGTGGCGATAGTTGGCGCAGTCGTTCTGCTTTTCGTCCTCGGCTTATTCAGCCGCCGCAGATAAGTTGAACTGGAATTTCAAAAAAGAGCCGCGCAATTGACATGCGCGGCTCTTGGCATTTATCCCTTCGTTATCCGCCATTCCTGATCATGATCTGCTCCAATTGAAACTCCACCAGCCCGCGCAAATCCCTTTGTTCCAAAGCCGTGTGCGAGATCTGACCTTCGAGCAGCAGCATGATGAAGCCGTGGATCATGCTCCACGCTGACAGCGCCACCAGGTCGGGCGGTCCGCTTCGCAGCGCCCCCGCGGCTTGATTCGCCTCGACGACGGTTTTGACTAGCTGAAAGCTTCTGTGCGACTCCGCCACAAAATCGGGGTAATCTTTTTCCTTCTCCAATATGCCAGAAAACATGACCTTGAAGCGGTCGCTGTCATCCAGCGCAAACTGGACATACGCCCAGGCAACCTCGATCAATTGCCTAGATGGATTTGTCTTGTATTCGTCCACCACCACACTGACCTGCTCATATAGCTGGCGAAATCCCTCCGTGGAAATCGCCGCGATCAACGACTGCTTGTCCGCAAAATGAGCATACGGTGCGGCGTGACTCACCCCCGCCCTGGCCGCCACTTTTCGCAGGGATAATCCACTCACGCCATCTTTGGCAAGGATTTCCACTCCCGCCTTGATCAGCGCATTCTTCAAGTCACCATGATGATAGGTTTTCTTCTTTGGCATAATCCACTTCCATGTCACTCTGAGGGAGCGCTTTTTGCGATCGAAGAGTCTCTCCCATTTTCTTTGAGACCCTTCGCCAAAGAGCGGCTCAGGGTGACACAATAAAAAATCTTGACAGTGTAAAGATTATAGATAATAATTGCCGCATTGTCAAGAAAGGAACCCTCCATGTCAGAATACCAGACCTACAAACAACAAGTCATGGATGCCTGCCACACCCTGCTCGAGCGCGGCTACCTCAAGGAGACCGAAGGCAACATCTCCGCCCGTGTCAGCGGACAAAATGCCTTTGCCATCACGCCGTCCAATTACGACTACGCCAAAATGCAAACGGACGACATCTGCATTCTCGATTTTGACACACAGAAAATCGAAGGCGAAATGAAGCCGTCCATCGAAAGCGGGATGCACGCGGGGGTGTATCAAACCCGTCCAGACGTGCATTGCATCATCCACACTCACCAGCCCTACGCCAGCGCGCTGGCGTTGATCAAATCACCAATCCCCGCGCTGTTTGACGAACAAGTCATGCGGCTCGGTCGCAGTGTGGACATCATCCCCTACGCCCCGTCTGGGACTGGTTTTCTCAAGAATGCGGTCAAAGCCAAAATCAAAAATAACAACAACGCCTTCATGCTGCAAAATCACGGCGTGCTGGTCTTCGGTGTGACGATGGAGCAAGCCGTCCACAACATGGCTTTGCTCGAAAAGTGCGCCCTGACTTATCTGCTCGCGCTGCTAACCGAAAAGAAGGTCACGAAAATTCCCTTCCCCATCCGCGAGATTGCGTTTGCAAAACTCCGCAAGGATGAGAAGAAATTCGCAGAATTGAATTAACCGTAGGGGCGGATGGTCATCCGCCCCTACTACCAAAACACGGACAATAAAATGAACCAACAACCCGCCATTTCCGAATACCCCAATGTGGACGAAGTCTACGCCAAACTTGAAAAGCTGGTCAGCCAGCCGATCCGCCCTGTGCGGCGCGAGAAGATGAAGGAATATCTCGATTACTTCGAGACCAAATGCGTCGGCTCGAAGGAGCTTACCGACGAAGCGAAGAAGATCATCCCCGGCGGCGTGCAGCACAACCTGGCATTCAACTATCCCTTCCCCATTGCCATCGAAAAAGCCGAAGGCGCTTATCTCTGGGATGCGGATGGAAACAAATACATCGACTTCCTCCAGGCGGGCGGACCGACCATCCTCGGCAGCAACTACGGTCCCGTGCGTGACAAAGTCATCGAGATGCTGCAAACCTGCGGACCTGTCACCGGACTGTTCCACGAATACGAATTAAAACTTGCGCAGCAAATCCAGAAGCACATGCCCTCGATTGAGATGTTCCGCATGTTAGGCTCAGGGACCGAAGGCGTGATGGCAGCCGTCCGCGCGGCACGGACGTTCACGAAGAAACGATACGTCATCAAAGTTGGCGGCGCATACCACGGCTGGAGCGACTCGATGGTCTACGGCTTGCACGTCCCCGGCACCGGGCGGCTGGAAGCGAAAGGGATTCCGCGTGGGTCAAGTTCATCCACGGGTGAGTTTTATCCGAATGCCCTTGGGATATTGAGAAGCAAGCTCATCTTGAACGCATTGAGAGGCGGCACGGCTGCAGTCATCGTCGAGCCGGTCGGACCGGAAAGTGGCACACGTCCCGTCGCGAAGGATTTCAATCAAAAAGTCCGCGAGCTGTGCGATGAGTTTGGCGCATTGCTCATCTTCGACGAAGTAGTCACAGGCTTCCGTCTGGGACTCGGCGGCGCGCAGGGCTACTTCAACGTCAAGCCCGATCTCACCGTCTTCGGCAAATGCATCACGGGCGGATACCCAATGGCGGGCGGAGTCGGCGGGCGGCGGGATGTCGTCTCCACTTTCGCGGCGGGCATCGGCGGCGTGGGCGAACGCGCCTACGTCGGCGGCACGCTTTCGGCGAATCCCATGTCGTGCGTCGCGGGTTACTACGCCCTGCTCGAAATGGAAAGGACCAACGCGGCAGCAATCGCGGGTAAAGCAGGCGACAGACTCACCAAAGGATTGCAAGCCATCATCGACAAACATTCCCTGCCATTCGTCGTCTACAATCAGGGTTCGATTGTACATCTCGAAACAGCCGGGACGATGCTGCTCGACCTGCGACATCTGCTCCGCCTGCTGAAGGAACTCAAACCGCGCAAGCACATGATGGAAGAAATGGGCGCCGCCTACATGGCAAACGGAATCATCACGCTAGCTGGTTCCCGCATGTACACCTCGATGGCGGATACGGATGATGTCATTGATGATGCGCTTGCCCGCTTTGAAACTGTATTGAAGGAATGTGGTGAGGCATAAACTCCTGATCCTTTCGCCAGATAGAGACAAGTACCGCGCTTTGATCGAAGAAGCGCGGCTTGTTGACTTGGAGTTTGCGGATGACTCCGCGTCCGATGTGGACATCGTTTTGGGTGAACCCAAACCTACCTTCGCCGCGCTCGACTCTCTCCCCGCCCTAGGCTGGTTGCAGTCCATTTGGGCTGGGGTGGAGCCTTTTCTTGATCCCGCTTCGCGCCGCGATTACATCCTGACCAGCGTCCGTGGCGTCTTCGGCGGACTGATCTCCGAGTATGTCATCGGCTATTTGCTGGCGCACGAAAGAAAAATCTTTCAAAGGCTCGAAGCGCAAAAGAATAAAACCTGGGAAGACTCCGACACAGGCACTTTACGCGGAAAAACCATCGGCTTGCTGGGCGTCGGCTCGATTGGCGCGGAGATTGCGGAGGCGGCAAAGTTCTTCGGCATGACTGTGCGAGGGTACACGATGGGAAGTGAGACGAGTAAACACGTAGACAAGTACTTTCACCCTCTGGACTCCGACAGCTCGCCGTCGAAACAACAGCAAGCTGCTGCACTCCAGAGTTTCGCCAGCGAACTGGATTATCTCGTCAGCGTCCTTCCTAACACTATGGCTACGCGCAAGATTGTCGGCGCCGATTTGCTGAACGCCCTCCCCTCCCACGCGCTCTTCATCAACGTCGGGCGCGGACAGGCGGTGGACGAATCCGCTTTAATCGAGGCATTGAATCAGAACAAAATCGCGGGCGCGGTGTTGGATGTCTTCGAGCAGGAACCGCTTCCAGCGGAGCATCCCTTCTGGACGACGCCCAACCTGCTGATGACTTTTCACACGGCAGGTCCGAGTTTCGCCGAAGACATCGCCAAAATCTTTATCGAAAATTACAGGTTGTTTGTCGAAGGCAAGCCGTTGAAATACCGAGTGGATTTTGAGAGAGGATATTAATTCATGATATGTCATTGCGACGGCGTTAGCCCGAAGCAATCTCCAACTTCAACCGTGAGATTGCTTCGTCGCTCATAGCCACTCGCTCCTCGCAATGACATATATCAACAGGAGCAATCATGACGACACAATACAAACTGTATCCCTATCGCTGGGTGGTGCTGGGGCTGTTCATGTTCATCAACCTCACCATTCAAATCCTGTGGATTTCGTACGCGCCGATCACGGGCCCAGCCGCGAAATTCTACGGCGTGACCGACCTGCAAATCGGCTTGTTCGCCATGTCGTTCATGATCGCGTTCATCCCCCTGTCCATCCCCGTTTCATGGGTGATCGACACGTACGGATTCCGCATCGCGGTCAGCATTGGCGCAGTTTTGATGGGAGTCTTCGGCGTCCTGCGCGGACTGGCTGGCGAAAATTACACGCTTGCCCTGTGGAGCACGTTTGGGCTTGCCGCCTCGCAACCGTTTTTGCTGAACGCGTGGACGAAGGTCCCCGCCAATTGGTTTGCCATCGAAGAACGCGCCACCGCAGTCGGCATTGTCACATTGGGCAACCTGGTCGGCACGGCGCTTGGCATGGTATTGACACCTGTACTGATGGAAAGCATGTCCATTCCAGATATTCAATTAGCCTACGGTAGTATCGCCGCATTCTCAGCGGTCCTTTTCGTCATCTTCGCCCGCGAGACTCCCCCCACGCCGCCCTGCCCCGCTGGGATGGAAGTCCGCGCCCTGATGCTGGATGGACTCAAGCACGCCTTCACGGTCAAGCCGTTTTGGTTCGGATTGCTGGTCTCGTTCATCGGGCTGGGAATCTTCAACGGCGTCACCACCTGGATCGAGAACATCATCCGTCCGCGCGGATTCACGCCCACAGACGCAGGCACCCTCGGCGCATTGATGATCGTCGGTGGTGTGATCGGCGCAGTGGTGATTCCGGCCCTATCCGATAAACAGCGCAAGCGACAACGCTTCCTGTACATCGCCCTTCTCGGCGCAATCCCTGGGTTAATCGGCTTGACCTTTGCCTCAACTTCCATCCTCTTATTTGTCTCTGCCTTCGCAATGGGTTTTTTTCTCGTCAGTGCCATGCCGATTGCCATGCAATATGCCGCCGAGGTGACGCATCCCACCCCCGAAGGCACGTCCAATGGGCTGATTCAACTCTTCGGTCAGGGAGCCGTGGTTTTTGTCTACATCATGGAAGCCATGAAAAGTGCTGACGGTTCCTTCACACCTGCGTTATTATTAGCCATCGGACTGCTGGTCATCAGCACGCTTTTCGTCTCGCAGATGAAAGACCCGCAGCAATTGACGCAAAAATAGATTGCTTCGGGCGGAGAGCGCCGCCCTCGCAAAGACATGAGGAGAGTATATGACGCCAACTCTGAATGACATCCGTCAAGCTGCAGAGCGAATCAAACCTTACGCGCATCGCACGCCAGTATTGACCAATCAAAACCTGAACGAGAAAGTAGGCACGCAGGTCTTTCTCAAATGTGAGAACCTGCAAAAGGTTGGCGCGTTCAAATTCCGTGGCGCGTGCAATGCGGTCTATTCTCTGACAGATAAAGAAGCCGCACGCGGAGTCTGCACTCACTCGTCGGGCAACCATGCCCAGGCTTTGGCATTGGCGGCGAAGATGCGCGGCATCCCTGCCTACATCGTCATGCCGAACAACGCTCCGTCAGTCAAGAAAAATGCAGTGGCGGGCTACGGCGGATTGATCACCTTTTGCGAGCCGACGCTCGAAGCGAGGGAAAGCACGTTGGACAGAATCAGGATCGAGACAGGCGCGACGATGGTTCATCCATATAACGACGAACGCGTGATCGCAGGTCAGGGCACGGCGGCGCTGGAACTGCTGGAGGATGTCCCCGATTTGGACGTGGTCATCGCTCCCGTCGGCGGCGGCGGACTCTTGAGCGGCACATCCATCGCGGCGACCGAACTCAAGAAGGGAATCCGCGTGATTGCGGGCGAACCCGAAATGGCGGATGATGCCTTCCGCTCAATGCAAGCCGGCAAGATCATCCCTTCTGTAAATCCCAAAACGATTGCGGACGGTCTGCTCACCTCGCTTGGTACACTGACCTTCCCCATCGTCCGAGAACGGGTCGAGCAGATTGTCACCGTGAGCGAGGCGGGAATCATCGAAACGATGAAATTCATTTGGGAACGCGCCAAGATCATCATCGAGCCGTCGTCCGCGGTGGCGGTAGGCGTGCTGTGGGAAAAGAAAATCAACCTGCGCGGACTCGAGGTCGGCGTCATCCTCAGCGGCGGAAACGTGGATTTGGGGAAACTGCCGTGGTGACTTCGCTCCGCGGCAAAAACAATCAACGCACTGTTTCGATAAACTTCGATATTTCCTGCGACACGTAATGAGCAGGTTGGGACACCGTCGAGCCTGCGACCACGTCCCTGGTTTTTCCGTCGTACAAGATCGCGCAGACATCGTAATTATGGGTTACCCCGCTTCTCCCGGCCTGTCTGGAAGAAAGCGCCTTTACTTTGCTCTCGACCCTGACAACTTCCTGCAACGGAATGGTCGGGGTTTCCATATCCCAGGGCGGCAGGGGAAAACTGCGCACTTTGAGCCTCTCACGTGTGACTTCGATCACGTCGGTGTTGAACAAAATCGTCAACGCGCGATAGAGCATGAAGCCCCCGATCAAAATAAACGGGACGCTAACCAGCTCGCCCCACCCAAAACCAGACCAGCCTTGTCCCAAGCCTTTTGAGATCAGCCCAGAAGCAGGGAAACCGAACATCGCCAGTCCTATCAGGAAAAGAATTCCCTCCTTGACAAGGTCGCCCGTGCCGTTCACGCTGCGCGCAAGTCGCCTCCAGCGAATCACCAGCCGCGAACCATCTTTCATGACACGGATGCCTCTCACAAGCTGTGTTTCATTCATACTGTCTCCTTGGATTATGAAAAGAAAACGGGCACGTTATTCCAAAAGCAGTTTATCCCAAAATGAAGATGATAAAATCGTACAAATGACCTATTCCCTGAAAGCCGTTTTCTAAATTTCCTTTAAGCATCCAGCCCGCAACTTACCTGCCATTTAAACGACTATAACAAAAGCGGATGGAATAAACATTCCGCCTGTCGATCCTGCCAGTAATTCGCTTCATTTGGCAGGTATCATTTGTTTTTGGCAGATTGCCAAAGGAGAAAGCATGAAAAAAATAGTTTTGATTGTCGTTGTGGCGGGAATTGCGCTGTTCGGACTGATCCAGTTAATTCCCTTCGGACATGAGCACACCAACCCATCCATGGTATCCGAGCCGGCTTGGTCCAGCCCGCAGGCTCGCGCGCTGGTCAAGGAGCATTGTTTCCAGTGTCACAGCAACGAGACCGAATGGCCGTGGTACAGCAATATTGCGCCGGCATCCTGGCTGATTCAGATGGATGTCAATGAAGGGCGTGATCAATTCAATTTCTCAGATTGGAACAACAATCCCGGAGAATTGGATGAGATGAAGGAAGAGATACAGGAAGGTGGCATGCCTCCAATTCAGTATTGGATTTTCCACCCGAACTCACGCATGAACGACCAGCAAAAACAGGAACTAATCAACGCCCTTGAAAGTTCCATCAAATGATCCTGGCAAGGGAGCGGCATGAAACCGCTCCCTTTTTTGATAAATGGACAAGCCAAATGATAGAATACCCTTATGACCCGCTGGCTTGACCCCGCCCCAGTAAACACAAACTCTCTTGAATCGCTAAACCTTCCACCCCTAATCACGCAGACTCTCGTCAGGCGCGGCATTAACGACCCCGTCCAGGCACGGGCGTTTTTGCGTCCTGACAAACTGCCATCCACGCCTTTCCCTGGAATTGAAAAAGCTGTGGATATTATCAACCTGGCAATACGAAGAAAAGAGATCATTTGCGTTTGGGGTGACTTTGACGTGGATGGACAGACCTCCACCGCCCTGCTGGTTCAAATCCTGCAAGCATTGGGCGCAAATGTGGTCTATTACATCCCTGTGCGTGGGAAGGAAAGTCACGGCGTTCACATCGAATCGCTCAAACCAATCCTCGACAATGGGGCAAAGTTAATCGTCACCTGTGACACGGGCATCACTGCCCACGAAGCAGTGGACTACACCAACTCGCGCGGCGTCGATGTGGTCATCACCGACCATCACGAACTTGGGGAAAGGCTGCCAAACGCAAAGGCAATCGTCAACCCGAAGTTGTTGCCCAAAGGTCATCCGCTGTCAAATCTGGCGGGCGTTGGGGTGGCTTATAAATTGGCGGAGGCACTTTTAGGTCAAAAGTCAAAGGTCGAAAGTCAAGACCTCCTCGATCTGGTGGCGTTGGGATTGATTGCCGATGTTGCCCTGCTCAAAGATGAAACCCGCTCACTTGCACAAAAGGGTATCCAAAAATTACGCGAAACACAACGGATTGGCATTAAAGTCATGGCGGAATTATCGGGAACCAGTCTCGAAACCTTAACAGAGGAAACCATCGGCTTCACCTTCGCTCCCCGTTTGAACGCACTCGGCAGGTTGGGAGACGCAAACCCTGCTGTTGAATTACTAATTACCAACAACCTATCTCGCGCCCGCATCCTTGCGGCACAAATCGAAGGATTGAATGCCCAGCGCCGCATGTTGACCAGCCAGGTCTACGAGGCAGCGGAGGCCCAACTACGCGCCAATCCAAGTTTGCTGACCGAACCTGCCATTGTTTTGTCGCATCCGAGCTGGCCGGGAGGCGTGGTAGGCATCGTGGCAAACAAACTCGTGGAGCGTTATCACAAGCCTGCCATCCTGTTGAACGAATCTGAAGATGGGATCCTGCGCGGGTCGGCGCGTTCCATCGAAGGCTTGCACATCACCGACGCCATTGCCACCCAAAAGGATATTTTGCGAGGCTTCGGCGGACATCCCATGGCGGCAGGCATGTCGCTGGCGGCGGATCAACTTCCGGCCTTTCGCAAGGGACTTGGCAAGGCCATCGAAAAACAACTCGGCGAGATCGCCTTTGAGGAGCCCACGTTGCAAATTGACGCCTGGCTCAGGTTGAACGAAATCAACCTTGAGCTGGCGGAGTCCCTTGAAATGCTGGCTCCTTTCGGCGCGGGCAATCCACCGTTGACCCTGGCAACTCACAATGTGGTTTTGAAGTCTGCTGCGACGCTTGGCAAGACGAGGGAACATCTGCGGCTGACAGTTGAAGACGAGAGCGGGATGACACAAGGCATTTTATGGTGGGGCGGCGCAGGCGAGGAACTGCCTCCTGCTGAAAGTAAATTTGACATCGCTTACTCCCTGCGCGCCGGCACGCGCAGCGTCCGCGGACAAAAGCAGGTCACGCTGCAATTTGAGGAATTTCGAGTTGTTGAAGAAGCGCCAATTGAAGTCAAGAAGGAAAAAATTGAGGTTATAGATTATCGTTTGAATGTTGGCAAGTTGGAAAGTTTGAATGCTGCCATGTTGGTCTGGGCAGAAGGAACAGATAGAATCAAAGGAAAATCACGGTTCGAGTTACATCCTGCTGATGAGTTTGCCATTTACACCACGCCCCCGTCACCGGTTGAGTCACGGAAGGCACTGGAAAGTATCCAACCCAAAAGGGTTTATGTGTTTGCTGTGCCGCCCTCCGAAGAAAAGCCTGACGATTTTCTGAACCGCCTTGCGGGGTTGTGCAAATACGCAATCAACCGACGCAACGGGAAGGCAACCATTCATGAACTCGCAGTAGCAATGGCTTCGCGCGAGAGCGCCATCGAAGTTGGCTTGCAATGGCTCGCGGCGGGCGGACACCTATCCGTGACGGTGGAGGAGGATGAGGTGACCTTGTCTGCTGAAAAAGGTGATATCAACCAATATTTACAGAAGGAACTATATATTGCACTTAAAGGCATATTGAACGAGACAGCGGCGTATCGAAAATATTTTTCCAGTGCAGATTTGAAGGCACTCCTCCAATAAACGACAAGTCCTTAATGTCGCTCAGACCGACACGCCATACGCTTCCACAAAGGCCTTCCTTGCATAAGCAAGGCTCGCATATGCAAACCCTTTGTCGCCCCAACCAGCCGCACCCCAACTGTTGCGGAGGATAAACCTGTCTTTGGTATACCCAACCAGGGCAACCGCGTGACCTCCACGGGTCGTTTGTGGGTGATAGACATCCAGATTGCCTTTGGTGCTGAAGGCCTTATCCCAAGTATCATCCACATCCAACCGCGCCAGGATGGGACCTTTTGAAAAAAGCCAATTCTTCCAGTTCAGCGGGTCCCTGCCCAGGTTGAAATAGCTGGAAATCTTCAATTTGGCGGCTTCAGCATAGAAAATCTTTGGATCGCCCACATACAAATCCCCTGACTTGAACGGCAGGAATGAATCCTTCACAGCACCATATTTGCGCGCAATATCCAAAGCCGCCTTCAGGCTCGTGCCTTCCTCCTCGATAAAGCTGGTGGGAAACGAAACCATTTTGTCGGTCTCTTTGGCAGCCATCCAGATGTAACGGGTGGAAAGCTTTTCGTTGGAGTCAATCCGCTTGGCCTTGACGAAATGCCAGCGCAGAACCGAATCCGCTGTTGCCCAGCCTACGCACGAACCAGTGTAGCCCTGATCGCCAACCTCCCACCAATCCTCCCTCAAATCGACAGAAGCCGGGAGCGTTTTGGCCTTTTTGAAAAGCAACGCGGCAATGGCATGTTCAAATCCCCAATCTAATTCTGTGTGGGATGATTCCCTGCAGTTCAAAACTCTTCGGATGGGCATGATCTTTCCTGGCATGGTTTCCTCTTTTCTCTAATAAACCGATAAATTGACGTAAAACGTTGATTCAGTATACAGGAATTTACTTGGGAGATTCAATAGGAATTTCAAGGGAAATATTGCCATCAGTTATACTTCCCTTCATGGACAACAAACTCTTATTCATTTGCACTGGTAACTACTACCGAAGCCGATATGCCGAAATATTCTTCAATGACCTCGCCTTGAAAAAGCAAATCAACTGGCAAGCCTCCTCCCGCGGACTCGCCGCGGACGAGGGGCACAACGTAGGTCCCATCGCCCCGCACGTCCTTAAACGGCTCAAACTGCACGGCATTCCACTCAACGGACATGCACGCTTCCCCATGCAATTGGAAGAAAAAGACCTGTTGGACGCAGACCTCATCATCTCGCTCGACCGACACGTTCACCAACCCATGATGACAAAACAATTCCCCGCATGGGCTGACCAAATCACGTATTGGGATGTACCCGACTTGAATATCATGGATTCGGATAGCGCGTTCGCAGCAATCGAGAAGAATATTTACGCGACAATTGAAGATGTCCGTTGAGGAAGTACCTGAAATCCAAAGCAATATGTCACCCTGAAATCCGAGATTCTTCGGTCGCTACGCTCCCTCAGAATGACATTTGGAATTTCACCCGTAAAGTAACTACGTAGAAAAAGACCCCAAAATCTTTCAGGGTCTTTTTTTATCCTTCATCCTTCCTAATTCATCCTTGCATTTCTACGGCATATCACGCGCGCAGCGAAAACCAACAACGTTGCTTGTAACTAACGAGCCTAAGCTGGAGCGATTAGCAGAACGAACGTTATTATCTTGGCTTAACCAAAACCCGCCTCGCGACACGCGTGCCTTCAAAGAATTCATATCCTCACGCCCATCAAAAGCATTATAAGGATAAGCATGATCCAAACTACTAACCCATTCTTCAACATTCCCAGCCATATCATATAGCCCATACCCATTTGAGGAAAAACTCCCTACTGGCATGGTAGTATTTGGACAGCCTTCCCCGCCACGGAAATTAGCGCTATTCGGCAGGCCCTTTATGCAAGTCGGCACTTCATCTCCCCAAGGGTAGATTTTTTCCTCTAAACCACCACGCGCGGCTTTTTCCCACTCGGCTTCGGTTGGTAGACGCCCACCCACCCAATTACAAAAAGTCTGCGCGTCATACCAATTCATATCAATCACTGGATATAAATCTCGTCCTCTTCTGAGAGCGTTTCCGGCGCAAATACCCGCTTGCATACACTGGATATGCTGGCGGTTGGTGACCTCATATTTTCCAATTTGATATTTAGGCAGGTCAACCCAATGTTGAGGTTGCTCGTCTGAAAAATCGCAATCTGAACACATTCCCAAAGCATCGACTATTTGTTCATCCGAACTGCCCATCAAAAATTTCCCTGCAGGGATGGTCACCCAATAATCTTCCATATCCACGGGCTGGTAAATATAACGTTTGAGTTTTCCTGTTATTCCAAGAATAACCATCAGCAATAAAATAACACCCGTGCCTGCAACGCCAACCCAACGCAATCGTTCCTGCTTCTTTACATTCTGACTCGCCTTCAAAAACTCCTTCTCCAGCGGGCTGAGCGCATCGCCGTGCTCCTTCAACCAATCCTGCAACTGCTTCAACCTCGCACCACGATACAACTCGCTGGCTTCTTTTCCTCTGCGCTGCCATTCCCCCGCGCTCTCGGTCAGGTGGCGGTGCAGGCGCAAGTTCTCACGGTCTTCATCCAGCCATTTACGCAGGGTTCCCCACTCGCGAATCAAGGCTTCGTGCGCCACTTCGGCGCTGTCTTCTTCGGTGGTCACCAAACGCGCATCGGTCAAAGTTTTCAACACCTTTGTCACGGCGTCCCCTGCTTTGGCTTGCCTCAGCTCATCCAACTTGACTCGGCGGCGGGTATCCTGAGTCCCTTCGCCCAGTTCGGTCAGCCGTAAAAAGATTCCGCGCGCAATGGTCTGCTCGGCGGGGGTCAGGCGGTCATACACGCTTTCGGCGGTCTGGGCAATCGCCTTCTTCACCCCGCCTGCGTCAGCGTAGCCTTGCAGGGTCAACGTGCGTCCCTGCCTGCGCTTCCAGGTTTCGAGCAGGGCATGAGAGAGCAAAGGCAGAGCGCCAGGCTCCGTGCCCACGTCGGACAGAATCAAATCCACCAAGCCAGGTTGGAAGTCCCAGCCGTTCTTTTGCGCGGGCGCGGTAATTGCCTCCCGTAATTCGTCCGACGTCATCGCGCCAATGTACGCCTGATGTTTCTCCAACGCCAGCCGCAAGCCTTCGTATTCCGCGCAGTGATGATAGAAGTCCGCCCGCAGGGTCAGCGCCACGCGGACGCGCCCATCGTCTTCGTCCGCAGCGGCAAGCAGGTTCTCGATGAACGCTCTGCGCTCGGTGAAATCTTTGCACTGGGTAAAGGTCTCCTCGAACTGGTCCACCAGCAGGAGGAGATTCAGCATCCCCGAACTTGCCAACATTTTTCGGACGAACAAGCGCAGGCTGCGCGAATCGTTTTGGAGATCGTCCATCAGCGTGGCTGTGGCTGTGACCGATTCCGACTCGCGCGTCAGGCTGGTCGCCAGGCTTTCGAGCGGATGCGCCGTTGGGGTGATGACATGCACCGCGCCCATCTGCAATGCGGGGATGAGTCCCGCCCGTGCCACCGACGATTTTCCGCTGCCCGACGCACCCACGATGGCAAGGAAGGGTTCCTCTTCCACCCGCGACGCAAGTTCACGGCTCAACGCCTCGCGCCCGAAGAACAGCCCCGCATCGGCTGTGTCGAAATAACGCATGCCCATGTACGGCGGCTCGCCCTCGGCAAGCGCTGTGCTGGTTTCGGGATTGAGAATCCCCAACGCCTCCGCCGTCAATTCGACCTTGTTCCCGCTGCCGATGATCACCACCGAACGATTCATGTCCCCGCCAATCGAAATCTCCCCACTGGCAAGCAGTTGCCTGAGCAGGTTGACTTCCTCTTCCGAGGCTGTTCCGTTGAGAAGATTTTGAAGCGCCTGATTCTTGTCCATATACTTTTTGGACTCCATCAGCTTGCTGATGAGATAATTGGACAGCAAGCTGTCCGACTCCAGAATATAAATCCCAAACCGTTAATAATTGCTCGTATTATAAGCCAAGTTCCTTTGTCACTTCGCAGTAAAGGGTAAAATACCCGAATGAACCCCGCTTGACGCGCCCGTCTTTTGCCAGTATAAAAACGGGATGAAATTACCCCGCCACCTTCTCGGATTTTGGCTTGTGATTGTCGTCACGGGCTGTTCCATTTTTCCAAGCCTTCCCACCATCCCCCCAGGCTGGACGGTAACCCCAAGCATCACCTCCACACCCACCGTCACCTCCACCCCCACTGTCACACCCACTCCGTTGCCCATCGCCCGTGTGGACGCAGGCGACCATGCCCTCTTCAACGGTGATTATGAGAATGCGGTGCTTCATTACCAGACGGCATTCAAAGATTCCCCCGATGTGCTGGTGCAGGCCGCCGCAAAATGGGGCGAGGCGCGCATCTATTTTTTGGATGGACGCTACGAAGAAGCCTTATCGGCGCTTCAAACTTTGATTACCGAATATTCCCAATCCGCCCATTTGGGACAGGCATACTTTTTACAGGGTCTCGCATTGTATCGGCTGAAAAATTACCAGGCAGCGGCGGATTCGTGGCAGACCTACCTTACGTTGCGGCCTGGTTATCTGGACGCCTACGTTCAAGAGATGCGTGGCGATGCACTCTACGAGGCAATGAGCTATGAATCCGCCATTTCCGCCTACAAGTCCGCCATTCAGGCGCCCTCGTTAGGCGATGACATCACGCTCGACATAAAGGTTGCCGCGACCTACTCAAAGCTTGGGGATCACGAATCCGCGCTGGAACTATATGATGGCATCTCCGCGCGCGCTACTAGTGATTATGTCAAGGCCCAGGCGGCGTATGAGGCCGGGTTGGCCTATCAGGCTCTCGGTCGGAACGAAGAGGCGTTGGGCAAATTCCGTCTCAACGTGGAGAACTATCCGCTATCCTATTATTCCTATCTCAGTCTGGTTGCCCTGCTGGATGCCGGCGGGGAAGTAAATCAGCTCGACCGCGGACTGGTGGATTACTTCGCCGGGCAATACGATGTGGCAATTGCCGCGTTTGAACGTTACATCGCAGAGAACCCGGTCAACGATGGCACCGCGTATTATTATCGCGCGCTGGCCTACCGCGACCTGGGAAATTACGAAGCGGCATTGAAAGATTTTTCGACCTTCACCGCAAACTATTCAGCCCATCCACGCTGGGGCGATGCCTGGGGGGAAAAGGCATTTGTGGAATGGTACAACCTCGGTTCGTACAGCGTGGCAGCCAAAACGCTTCTCGATTTTGTGGATGGTGTTCCAAACAGCGACCTTTCAGCGGATTATTTGATGAGCGCAGCACGGATTTACGAACGCGATGCAAAATATGAGGAGGCATTGCAAGTTTGGGCGCGGGTCGCCAATGAATATCCCGGTTCGGAACAGGCTTCGACGGCGGTATTTTTGATGGGCGTCATTTATTTCCGAAATAACGATTACGCTTCAGCATTGGATTCCTTCAATCGAAGTCTGTCACTCGCCCTGCAGGTGGAGGAAAAAGCACGCGCATATTTATGGTTGGGGAAAGCCCAGCAAAAGCTTGGGAATGCACAGGCAGCGATGGACGCCTGGCGTGAAGGACAAAACCGCGACCCGGGCGGATATTACAGCGAACGCGCTCGCGAATTGCTGATCGAGCAGGCGCCTTTTAGGCCCCCAACCTCCTCGAACCTGACTCCCGACCTAGAAGCCGAACGCCGGGATGCGGATTCGTGGGTACGGCTCACGTTCAACCTTCCCCCGGAAACAGACTTGAGCGGGTTGGATGTCCTTGCCTCCGATGGACGTGTAATTCGCGGGACAGAACTTTGGGAGCTGGGGCTTTACGAGGACGCGCGTCTTGAATTTGAAAGCCTGCGGTCCGAATTGGAGTCGAACCGGGATGCCGTGGGAAGCTATCGGTTGATCAGCTACCTGCTGGACCTTGGACTGTATCGCTCCGCCATATTTGCCGCGCGCCAGGTGTTGACCATGGCCGGTCTGGATGAACATACTGAATCCATGATGGCTCCACCCTATTTTAGCCATGTGCGTTATGGGCTGTACTATTCCGAACTTGTGATTCCTGACGCGCAAACCAACGGCTTCGATCCGCTATTCATTTTCAGCGTCATGCGGCAGGAAAGCCTTTTTGAGGGATTTATTCAGTCGGGCGCGGGAGCGCGGGGGTTAATGCAAATTGTCCCCTCAACAGGTGGGCAGATCGTTTCCCAACTTGGCTGGCCGGTCAACTACGACGAAAATGACTTATACCGCCCTGATGTGAGCGTGGCATTCGGTACGCATTATCTCGCAAACAATCTCAAACTGCTGGATGGGAACCAATATGCCGCACTGGCCGCCTACAACGGCGGACCTGGCAACGCGCTGGAATGGAAGAGACTCTCAGGTGAAGACCCTGACCTGTTTCTGGAAACTGTCCGTTTTGAAGAGACGCGCAACTACATCCGAAACATTTTCGAGATTTACGTTATTTACAAGCGGTTGTACGGAACAGCGCAATAAATCATTCCATGTGGGCGAGAATGCGTTGATGCGTTGTCTCCACATCCATATCCAGCACGGAAATCAGTTTGTCCCTGCCGTTTTCGCCCGCGACAATTTCCACCCGCGATTTTGGCACCCCAAGCACTTGCGCCAGATAGGCAAGCAACTCTGCATTGATTTCCTCATCCGAAGGCCCGCAGACAAGGTGCACCTTGATCGTGCTATCGTTCAGGACTCCCACGATCTGATTGCGGCTCGCGCGCGGCGTGACACGTACTCCCAAAGCGGCTCCACGCCGTCCGCTGTGAAGTTCATATTTTCTGGACATGGTTCACCTCAAAAAGTAAGGATGGCGATCAAGACACGTGATATAAGATCGACTGCAATAATCAATATCAGAGGACTAAAATCGAACATCCCCGCCATGGGCACGACACGCCGGATCGGATTCAGGAACGGGTCAACGATGCGGTCCAGCGCCTCGCGCACAGGATGATACGGCGGGAGAAAAAAGGAAAGCAGGGATGATGCAATTACAATCCAGATAAAAATCTGGGAGACCAATTTTATAAACCCAATCAACAATTCAAAATTCATCAAGCCTCCATCTTACTCATAGTGTCTTGCGCCCACGATGGCTGTACCGATTCTCACCATGGTGGCGCCTTCCCGAACGGCAGCTTCGTAATCACCGCTGGTCCCCATGGATAGCTCCGAAAAATCCGTCTGTGGAAATTGTCCGGCAAGATATCCCCGCAACCGCCCCAGTTTTTGAAAGAATGGGCGCGACGCAAGGCGTTCAGCATCCGAGCCGAGGGGCGGCATGGTCATCAAGCCGCGCACCTGCAAGTTCGGCAGGGCGATCACAGCCGCAACCTCATCCAGCAGTAAAGGCCAAAGCGTCTCATCCCCTGCCATCCAACCGGATTTGCTTTCCTCTCCACCGACGTTGAACTCCAACAGGACGGGAAGTTTGCGTTTCGCTTCGCTACAAAACCGATCCAACCGTGTTGCAAGTTTCACGCTGTCCAATGAATGTAACAAGTTAAAGTTCCCTGGCACGAGCTGGGCCTTGCGGCTTTGCACGTGACCGATCATGTGCCATTCTACCGCAGAAAATTCGCGTAAGGATTGAATTTTCATAACACCCTCTTCAGGATAATTCTCTCCAAGCGTCATCACCCCCGCTTCAATCGCGGCGCGCACCACCTCAATGGGTTGCGTCTTTGTGACCACAACCAGTTTCACCGATTGCGGGTCGCGTCCCGCACTGCGAGCTGCATTCGCAATGACATCGAGAGTGCGAAGGTAATTTTCACGAATGCTTCGAGATAAATTGTCCATACGCTAATTTTACCTCTCATCCCCCGCCAGAGACGGCAGCAGGAGCAATCAACTTTGTAAAGCCATCAATGCGCCGAAGCGTCCCGTCTTTCCCTTCTCCGCCCGATGTGAAAACCAATCGTCCAAATGGCAGGCCGTGCAGACATTCGAGACTTGCACCTGCTCCACACCCGCGCGTTTCAGTTGAAGCTCGTTCGATACCCACAGGTCAAGATGAGTACCGCCGTTTTTCGACTGTAAAATTTGATCGGCATCCCGCGGATATTTTTCACGGAATTGTGAAATGACCTCCGCTCCGACTTCGTAATGGTCCACGCCGATGGAAGGTCCGATGCCTGCCACAATATCCTTGGGATCACAGCCATAATGCTCCTGCATCCCCTGCACCGCCGCACCGACGACCCCGCGCAGGGTTCCCAACCAACCGGCATGGGCAATCCCGATGACTTTTTTCACTGGGTCGTGGAAGAGGATCGGGACACAGTCGCCAAAGCGCATGAATAATGTGACGTCTGGGTTATCGGTAAAGATGATATCGGCGCGGGGAGGAGGCGTATCGAGCGGGCGCGGATTGTCGGCGTAGACAATGTCTGTGCTGTGGATCAGCCATACGTCATGGATGGATTCGGGCGTGCGCCCCAGGCTGTTGAACACACGGATTCGATTCTCCGTCACATGCTTCGGGTCATCTCCCACCGACCCACCCAAATTGAGCGAATGCCAGGGTGCGGGGCTCACTCCGCCGCGCCGCGTGAAAACTGCCTGTGAGATTGCGTCCGAAAAAATCTCGAACCTGTAATAACGCAAGCCGTTGATCTCGTGAAAGGACATTACTTTGAAGCCTCGATTGCCGCAAATTTTTTGATGTAGTACTGGCGCGTTTCGTTCATGGACTCTTCGATGTTGGGATACGCAAACCAGGCGGTGGAAAAGCCAAAAAGCGCGCCGGTGAGCACCCGTAAAAATGGGGTACTTTCACGGTAAGGGACAAGCGCGGCGAACCATGCCCAGTCAAACTGACTCAGGAGTTGGGAAAAACCGTCCAGCCCGATGGGACCCAGCCCAATCAACAACCAGAGCATCCAATGAAGGGGCTTGATGCGGCGTCCGGTCAAGCCAAAGATGACGCCAAACAACAGGATGGAAGCGTAGATGGCGATGTCGCGTTCGCAAAGCGCAACCTTGTATCCGACAGCTTCATCGCCAACGTAACTTCGCGCCGCAAAACGAGTGACACTGTATGGATTGTCGAGATGGGGAATGCCTGACGCCTCCTCGAAGGTTTTCACGCCGCTGATGTTCGCCTCCGCCAGCGGATAGAAGGGCTGTTCGCCAAAAAGGAAAAATGAACGAAACCCAAATTGATGGCAGAGCGGGCTATAAATGCGATAGATCGCTTTGGCGGGAAATTCCGCGCCCAATTTCATCAGAGTCGGCGCGAGAAAGGGCAGTCCGACATAAAAGAACATGAATAGGTTCAATAAAAGCAGAATACGGCGGGAAATCCAAAATGAAACGCGGTCTCCGGTGGTCACTTGTTTTCCTCTCTTGACTTTCATCAGGTATTCGGGGTCGCCGAGCTGTTCGAGTTGATTCTTTCTATCGAAGGCGGCGCCGATGGTCATTTCCAGCTTCTGGCGCGTGATGGGCGCTCTCAACCGGTAAGGTCCCGCATCCACAACGGGAATTTCCAACGCGAAGTTTTCGATCAACGCGGCGTCGCTTTCAATATCCACTTCCACCAGTTGATGCGGATATTTGGCTTGCAGGTCATTCAATTCCGCCTTGACTTCGTCGCACAACTTACATCCCTTGCGGGTATAGAGAGTCACATTAAGCATAAAAGTTCCTTAAATAGACTTCGGAAGTCTGACATTAAATCCCAAAATCGACAAAGAAGAATTGACCCCGCTGGGCGATCAATTCGAATGTACCAGTAAACAAGAGGACACCGATGATGACCAGAATGACACCCATCGCAATTTCGACGTAACGCATGGTCTTGCCATGCTTGCGCAGAATGTTTGTCACCCAACCGATGCCCAGCGCCGCCGCCAGGAAAGGAATCCCCAAACCAATGGAATAGGCGGAAAGCAATGTCGCGCCGAGAGAGATGGAACCGCCATTCCATGCCAGGGTAAGGATTGCGCCCAAAACTGGTCCCACGCAGGGAGACCAGCCCGCCGAGAAGAACACGCCCATCAACGCGGAGGAGAGGTAGCCCAACTTTGGGTTGGGAGCCTGCTGGACACGGGTGTCGTACGCCAGGAACGGGATGTGAAAAACGCCGATCATGTGCAAGCCAAATATGACAACAACAATACCACCGATCTTGCTCAGCCAGAAACGCAGATCGAAAAGCAGTCCGCCTGCAAAGGAAGCAGCCACCCCCAACAAGACAAAGACGACACTGAACCCAAGTACAAACGCAAGCCCGTGACTAAACGTGACCCAACGGTTGGACTTGTTATCCTCTCCGCCGGCCGCAAGTCCACCGAGATAGCCCACATAGGCAGGGACAAGCGAAAAGACGCATGGTGATAAAAACGATGCCAGTCCCGCAAGGAAAGCAAGCCCGACCGATATTTGGGAAATATCCATTTAATACCTCGTAAATTTTCAAAAAGGCCCTAAAGGTTTTCCCACTTTGAGTCTCGGCAAAACCTTTGGGGCCTGTAATACGTCTGAAACTACAACTTCAATTCCGTCACATTGACAACTGTGCCGTGTTCGGGCCAGGTCATGCGCGCTTCGGATTGCTCCAGCGAAATATACGGGGTTGTCCAGCGGAAGATCCACTTGGCGTCTTCAGGCTTGACGTTGATACAGCCATGCGAGCGTCTTTCGCCAAAGTCGTTATGCCAGAACGCGCCGTGAATGGCAACGCCATCGCCGCTGACAAACGTGTTCCACGGAACCGCAGGTGTGGAATATCCCGCCTGTGAGTCGCCAGCCGTCATATTTTTGGAGATGATCTTCCAGTGCGTATGCAATTCGCCAACAGGCGTGGCGAGTTCATCAGATTCCACGCCAAAGGAATCATACGTCTGTCCGCTGGCAATGCGACAGAAATAGACCTCGTTGCTTCCTTCAAAACAGGATAAAGTCTGGTAAGTGACACTCGCCACGATCTTCTTTTCGTTAGGATCGACATCCGGGCTGATGGGTGCAACATCTTGCTCAGTCAATACTTTGACACCCGCACCATCGAGCCAGAAAAATTCACCGTATGCACCATAACCATAACCGTGACCGTCTGCGCCTTCGTTCCAGCGATATTCGGGATATCCGTTTGTCGTGCGAACCTGATCGATCCAAATCACCTGACCGTAATACACGCGCGGCGGGAAGTTATATGTGATGTGATCCTGCATCCACGGCGAGGCAATCACGCCGTCAACGGTCAGGTCAATGTAAGGGACGGTGACTTCGGCCCAGAAGCCCGCCTTTCCGGCAGGCATTTCAGTAATGGGCGTGTTCGGAAAGTTTTTAGTAGGCTGAACGCGCGAAGACCAAATATATCCCTGTGAGGTTTCCAGATATTTCTGATTGACCAAACCCGGCACGCTGCCGATGACCTCGCGGTCCCAAGGGATCAGCGTATCGGCGCGTAAAACGCCAAGCGAAGTATCCAGTCCGCTGGCATCGAGCGGCGAGGGGATTTTGCGGACATCGGTGTCGTCCGTTAGTCGCCCGATGATTTCACTGCCAGGGAATTGCGGCAATCGCTTCGGCGTGTAAAGTTTTTCGTAATAAGCATCGAGCAGTTTAAACGGGCGGAAAGATAACGCGCCCAACCCAACGCCTGCAACCTTCAAAAAATCACGACGCGAGAAATTATGTTTCATTCTTCACCTTGAAAATTCGATGTGCGACAGGACTCATCCTGTCGCACGATAGGATACCTGCAAACAAAAACAGCGTCAACTGCGCTATGAGAAAGGATTAATCCTGCAAGTAGTGTTCGAGGGCACGCAGGCAATTCGTGCCCAGTTTGTGTCCCACTTCTTCTTCGCAATGCGTGACCTGCGCCCCAGCCTGTTCGAGCAAGGCCATCGAAGCATGAGCGCGGTTGAGTGGAATTATTTGATCCTGCGTGCCGTGCGCCACGAAAACGTCCTTCCCCGCCAGAGGTTTTCGCAAGACAAAACCCTCCAACCCGTTGGGGACAAAGCCCGCCAGCACAGCCATCTTGCGGATTCGGTTTGGGTGGACGATGCCCAGCAGGTTGGCCATGGCCGCGCCCTGACTGAATCCCATCACGTCGAATTGGGATGCGTCCACGCCGACCGAAGCGGAATACTCGTCGATGAGTTGGAGCAACCCGTCGGCGGCGGAAGAAAGCGTCTCGAAAGTGGGCCAACCAAAGGCGGCGTCCTTCATATCCCGCCAGGAGAAACCGCCCGTATCCACAGCGTGAGGCGCACGCGGAGCAATCATCCAATAATTGCGAGAAAGTCGCCGCGTGAAAACCCACATCGAATTTTCGTCGCCGGTCCAGCCATGAATGAGCGCCAGCAGGCGCGGACTTGCAGACTGCGACGGACGCGCACGAAGCGTCCAACCGTTGAATGAGATCAGTTGAGTGTCAGTCGCGGTTGGCACGTTTCACGATCCAATCCGATAACGCGAGCAGAAGGAGAATCAACACAACCGGCACGAGGGCGGCCAGGATGCAGAGCAGGCCCATCACCGCCGCGCCGGGTCCATAGATGACCCAGATCAAGCCGTCGCCAACGATAAAGAGCAAAAGCATCGCGCCGGCAATGAGGCGCACGTTCGTATCCCGCATGTACTTTCGCAGGTCGCGGCTCATGATTTCCCTCCGAACAACATCTTGCTCATGCGGCTCGACCACGAAGTGACTTTCCGCAATTGCGGCAGGGCTTCCTCCGCCGCCTGCTCGCCAAGTTTCACCACATCGCTGACCACCACCTTGTCGAGCAAGCCGATGTCATACACCTTTGGGCGGATGATTACATCGGGTGCGTCGGCTTCGAGACGGTAATGCGCCACCGCGCGGCTGTTCAAATCGAGGGCGCGTAAAAAGATATCGACGAATTGCGCCAGATGCGTGCGGTTCAACCGTTCCGTGATTTGCCTGGGAATGATGGAAGAGACGGGAATACTGTAGGTTGGGAGCGGTATGTCGAGCGGATCATTCAGGGTGACGGCGACAATCGGCAGGTCGGGCGAGAGCATGCGCGCCACAGAGACAGGCACCGGGTTGAGGACACCGCCATCCACCAATTCCCAGTCGTTCAACCGAAATGGTGTGAAGACAGTGGGAATCGCAATCGTGCCGAGTACGCCGTCCCTCAAAAATCCCCGCGAGATGACGACCTCCCTTCCTGTTTTTACATCCACACCGACAACGGCGCAGGGAATTTTGAGGTCTTGAAAGGTCTTATCACCCATCACCTTGTCCAATAATTTACGGACGCCCGAAAGCCCCAACAGGGAAGGCCCATCATTTGAATCGCGCCCATATAATTTGCTTTGATCGACGCTTGAGAAAATTTCCTCTATCCCATCAGGCGAGTATCCCAGTGCGTAAAGAATGGCGACCAGTCCGCCAAAACTGGTGCCGGCCACCGAGCGGATTTTATATCCTTCCTTTTCGAGACGGCGAATGACGCCAATGTGGGAGTTTCCCCTGGCTCCCCCGCCGCCTAATGCAAGTGTGATATCCATGGTTTGTTAGTTTGATCGTTTATTGGTTATGCAGTGGTTAGACTGAGTTGATGGAAGGTATTATACCCACTCTCGTTCCCTACTTCGGTTCACGAATCAGCCAGACCGCCACTCCGCCACCGATGAGTACGGCGAAGATCAGGATTCCGATCAGCAGGCTGGAGGAGGAATTGGAGGTAGGGACCTCGTCCAAAATCACGGTTGGGGTTGCGGCGATTGTGGTTGAAGATGAGGTCGGCAGAACTGTCAGCGCAGGTAAATCTGTCGGAGTGACAGTGGCGGGCCCGGTCGGAATCAAAGTTGGCGGCGCGGGCTGGGTCGCTCCGCGTTTCACCAGCAGTTTCTGTCCCTGATAAACCACCAGGTCATCGCCCAAATTATTGAACGCCTGAATTTGCTTGATGGTCGTCCTGTATTCGATGGCGACACTCCACAGGGTTTGTCCATATTGCAAAACATGGTAAACGTTTCCATCCGGCTGGGCTGTGTTGACCACCACCGGCACGATGTACTGGCTGACGACGCTGCCCGCCGAATCTGGCGCGCTTGTGAGAGCAACAACGGCGGAGTCTTGCATTTCACCGGAGCCGGTTGCGGCAGCGCAATCCACCGCGTAGTAATAGCGGTTCGATCCCTGCGAGACACCTGCGCCAATGTGGGTGTAACTCGCAGTAATTATCGTTGCCATGTGAATTGAATCCTGCCAGGCCAAGGGAACGCCGTTCCACACCAGCGGGTCGCCGCTGCTCAAAATATTCTCCGAGCGCAATCCACCGGCGGTAAGGTCACCTGCCAGCGGAAAGCCGAGGCTGATCAATTGCTGGGTATAGGTGACACCGCCGGGACGCGTATGTGTGACTTGTCCGGTTGCCGCCATGTAATCCGCCTGAGACTGGGCGGACTGCATCAGCGCAGTATGGACAGTCAGCGGGGATAAACCATAGGAAACCCGCACCCCGTTTATCGCGTCAATCAACTGCGAGGGCGAAGTAATGGTAGTCTGCCGCGGCTGGTGGAACAACGCATCAGCAGTGGAAGGTGGGAGAATATTCCACGTGAGGAAAAACATAAAGACCCCAAAAAGCCAGATATGTTTTTTGCTTTTCACTATCTTAATGTATGTGCCAAATACATCATTTTAAGACGTTGGCGTATCCGTAGAAGTTGGTGTGGGCGTAGGCGTATCAGTAGGCGCGGCTGTTGTTGGGGTCGAGGTGGGAGTGTAAGTTGCTGTGGGACCGGTGGTCGGCGTAAAGGTCGCCGTCGGCGGCACAGGCGTGGCAGTTGGTTTTTTTACAACGATGTTTACGGACAAAGTTGCGCCGAACAAATTTTTTCCGTCAGAGAAACGCCAGGAACTGGTGTATGTACCCGCCTCCTCCGGCGCGGCCATGGACACGGAGAGTTCAGACCAGCTCCCAACGGCCACCTTTTTTTGAATGCGGCTTGTTTCACCTTCGAGTTTGTTCCCGCTGGTGAAGACGAGAACGTAGTTGAAAGCCCAATCGCAGGTACCCGTGTTTTCGACCTTCCAGGTCTTTGTAAACACCTGTCCCGGTGTCATGATTGTCCCAGACGGAATGGTGACATCGCGGACAAAGGCAAGGTTGTTGCAACCAAACGCCAGGGAAGCAGGGTTGACGGTTGCGGTCGTCAACGTGCCGGTGGGAGTAACCGTCCCAGGCGTGGGCGAATAATAAAACAGAGTCGGGGTGGGAGTTGGTCCCAACGTAACAGTCGAAAGAACGAGCGTCGGGCTGGACGGCTGCATTAATGTGGGCAGGGGCGTGGGAGCGGGCGGGGTATACGCCGCCGTTTGCGTCTCAAAGAAAGAATAGACTACCGTGCCGACGGCTGAAGTCATTATTGTTTCGACGCTTTCAGTAGGGACTTCTTCACCCCCGCAGGACGTTATGAGCAGCGCAATCAAAAGCATGATGATAATGGTTCGATGTTTGTTCATTTAGGCCTCCGCCGTAAATCTATCACAAATTTGTGAAACCCTGACAGGCAAATTGCCTACGTCCAGGATTAATGTTTTCTCATTTTTTATTAAGCAATACGGTCAATGACCGCAGCGCGTGATTCACATCCCGCTTCGAGTTATAACCCTGAACCGAAACGCGGATTAGCTTGCCCCTCACCCCTCGGGACGGGCACATAAAAAGCCTGCCCCTTATCATCGTACCACTACTGTGGGAGCAAGGTTATTCACAGGAACAATCACGACACAAAGGAAGTTAAGCCGCGACTTGAGGCAAGAGTGCCTGTAACGCAGTCACCAGTACATCGATATCTTCCCGGGAATTGTAACCTTGCACCGAGATGCGGATGAGTTGGTTATCTTGCCATTGAATCAAGGGAATCTCTATTTTATATTCATCATACAATCTGTTCTTAAGCACAGCAAGATTAGATTGAGGGAGTGGAGCAACACCCATTTGACTGTAAAAATCCGAATCAAGTGGATACAACGGATTCATATTTGTCATGTCGCAAATTCGCTCAATCCCTTCACGAAGCAGCTTATGACATTCCCTTCGCACTTTATCCCAATCATGTTCCTGCATGAATTGGATGGCGGTTGGAATAGTTAACGCCGCGGTCGGATCTTTGGTGCCTGTCCATTGTAGAAGGTCAATATAACGGGAACGTGTGGTCGCCTCAGATGTTGGGTTGTATCCCCAACTCACAATCAACGGTTCGATAAGATGCTGCAATTCCCTTCTCACATACAGGAAGGCCGAGCCTTTCACATTGAGCATCCACTTATGACAATTGCCAAAGACAAAGTCGGCGTTCAGTAGTCGAAGGTCAACTGGAATTTGCCCGGGAGAGTGCGCCGCATCAATCACCGTTAATATACCTGCCTCTTTTGCGCGTCGGCAGATTTTTTCCACTGGCAAACGTAGAGCCGTCGGCGAAGTAATATGACTCAAATAAATGATCTTTGTCCGCGAGGTGACACCCGACCAAAGCTGGTCAACGATTTCCTTCTCAGAATAAACCGGCAATGGGATGCGCTGATGATTATATTTTGCGCCTCCTCTTCGGCAAACAAAATCCCAGGTGTAATCACAGGCACCATATTCGTGGTCCGTGGTGAGGATTTCATCACCTGGTTTGAGTTGCATAGAATGGGCAATGATATTTACACCATGTGTTGCATTGGGAATGTAGACAAGATCATCGACATCAGCATTTAGATACGCGCCAAGGACTCGGCGGGAATCCTTTAGAAGTCCGTCGAGTTCACGACCAAGAAAAAGTACAGGTTGGCGTTCCAGACGTAATTGCCAGCTTTGATAGTCCTCCACGACGCATTTTGGGGCCGCCCCGAAAGAACCATGATTAAGAAATATAACAGTGGGATCAAGCAGGAAGAATTTTTTCAAATTGTGCATAAAGGGAATTATAAGAGATAACAATTCCCCACAGGTAAAGGAAACTCGATGACGATCTTCTAACCGGTGAAGACGATTGTGCAGGGTTTCTCTGTAAATTGGGTCAAAGTCATCTTGCGTTTTGCGTGCGATTAAGTTGAACCCATCACAGGCCCAGGGCAGGCTCTTTAAAAGTTATATATGTTCTGCCAGTCAGCCGCTCTTCACTGATTTCGCTCAGGACTACTGAAACCAACCGCAAACGGGAGGCTTTGCTGTGGAAAATGCTCACCACACGGGCCCTGCGACGGACTTCTCCGTGGTCCGTTTTTACTTGATCTACCTGACAAATTCCGTAAACAACTTAGAAGCGGGTTTCGCGGCATTGGGGTTATACTCGAAACATCAGTAAAACCATTACCACAGACCGCTTGTCAATGCATTTTTGCCTGGCAAGTCGCGCAACCATCAACTCATCCAAAGAACAGGAGAAATGGCAATGAATAATGATGAAATCATCAGGGCAGGATTGGGCACGAAATTAGTATGGGCCGGGGAACGGGAGCAAAGGGTTAACAGGGCCACGCAGGTTCCAGTGGTGTTGAGTGTGGCCTATGGTTATGATGACATGGAAGAATGGTATGACGTTGCAATTGGCAGGAAGCCGGGGCATATCTATGGACGCAATACCAATCCAACGGTTGCGGCCTTCGAGGACAAGGTCCGCATATTGGAGGGCGCAGAAGCAGCAACCAGCTTTTCCACCGGAATGGCGGCCATCAGCAATATCCTCTACACCTTTCTCAGACCGGGCGACAGGGTCGTATCCATCAAAGATACTTACGGCGGAACCAATAAAATCTTCACGGAATTCCTGCCGAATATGAACATCAATGTGACTTTATGCAACACAGGGGATCATGATGCCATTGAAAAGGAAATCGAGAAAGGTTGCAAGATCCTCTACCTTGAAACACCCACCAATCCCACGGTAAAAATAACCGATATCGAACGCATGGCAAAGGCGGGCAAGGCCGTCGGCGCCATCGTTGTTGTGGATAACACCTTCGCCACGCCTGTCAATCAAAATCCGCTTGCATTGGGCGCGGACCTCGTCCTTCATAGTGCGACCAAGTTTTTAGGCGGTCATGCAGATTCACTGGGCGGTGTAGTGTGTGGAAGCAGGGAATTGGTGGAACAGATCTTTCATTACCGGGAAATCAACGGAGCGACACTTGCCCCCTGGGATGCCTACCTCTTGCTGAGAGGGATGAAAACCTTGAAACTCCGCGTATTGCAGCAGGCAAAAAGCGCGATGGAGATCGCTCGATTCCTGCAAAAACAGGAACTTGTGGAGGCTGTCTACTACCCGGGACTGGAAACCCACGTTCATCACGATATCGCAAAAAAACAAATGCGCGGGTTTGGCGGAATGCTTAGCTTTGCCCTGAAAGGTGGGATGGATTCCGTTTCGATCCTGTTGCCAAGGCTAAAATACGCAAATTGTGCGGCGAACCTTGGCGCTGTGGAAACAACCTTTGGACCGGCAAGGACAACGAGCCATGTGGAATGTACCGCGGAGGAACGCAAGGCAATGGGCATCCCGGATGGATTAGTCAGAATATCCGTGGGAATCGAGGATGTGGAAGACCTCCTCGCCGACCTGGAACAGGCTTTTGCCAATCTCGTCAAACATATAAAAAGGAATTAATGTATCCATTTTTATGGCAACCACTTCCAGCCACATGAGTTCAAGATAGGTTCGAAATGAAACGAGTCCACCTGTTTGAGTTCACAGATCTACCCTGGTATCCGCAGACCTTTCGAAGCATTCAGACTGATTATTTGCAGTTCGCATCCACTCTCGGCTCCGGGCATAAGAATCTGGTTCCCTTGTTCAAAAAGGCCATGCAACATGCGGAGACAACCGAGATCCTGGACTTGTGTTCCGGCGGAACCGGTCCCTGGATAAGATTACAGGAAGAATTCAAACAGGTGGGTATGGACGTAAAAATCAAACTTACCGACAAATTCCCCAATCCAGAATCGGTTCAAAGATGGGGGGAATCCTCCCGCCAGGGGATTGAATATCTTTCCGAATCGATAGATGCCATGAAAGTCCCGTCCCACCTGAAAGGAATGCGGACAATGTTCGAGGGGTTTCATCATTTCAAGCCTGAACAAGCCAGCCTCATATTACGGGATGCAGTCGAGAACAGGACAGCCATAGGAATATTCGAAGCCAGCCTGAAACCACCATTGGGATTTCTCATCCTGTTGTTATCGCCCCTGATGACGCTATTGAGTTATCTGCTTGTGACCCCCTTTATCACGCCGCGGACCTTTGCACGTTTTTTCTGGACCTATCTCATACCCATCGTCCCACTGGCAACCTGCTGGGATGGTGTCATCTCGTTGCTGAAAGTGTACTCGATGCGGGAATTGAAGGAACTCACTCGACCACTTCAAAATCAAAACTATACCTGGGAGATTGGTCAGGCATCCACGGGGACGCCAATCTTTGCCTTTACCTACCTGTTGGGGTATCCGGTTAAATAAAACATCCACACATTTACACCCTCTTCACCGCCAACATCGTCAAGTCATCGGCAAGAGGAACGGTTTCGATAAACTCGTTCAACCGCTCCTCCACTGCCATCAAGATTTCATCGGCGGTGCAGGGAACGCAGGTCAACGAGTTTGCCAGTCGCTCATCGCCGAATAATTCATCATTGGGAGAGAAGGCTTCGGTCAGTCCATCGGTATAAAGCAGGAGCATGTCCCCCTCGGCAAGCAGGATCGTGCGTTCCCGCATATCGGGTTGTTCCATCACACCCAGCGCAATTGCGGTGCGTGAAAGTTTTTCCACCCCTCCATCTGCTCCAACCCAAAATGGCGGGTTATGTCCCGCATTGACAAAGGTAAACTCGCCGCTTGTCACATCCAACACACCGTACACAGCAGTCACAAACATACCCTGTTGTGTATCGGGCAGGAGCTGATCGTTGACACGACGCAGCACGTCAACAGGTGACTTCATTTCAATGGCAGCGGCCCGCAACAGGGTCCGCGTCAATGCCATGAACAGGGCGGCAGGCATGCCCTTGTCCGCCACGTCCGCGATGAACAGTCCGATCTTGTTATTTGGCAGTTCGATCACATCGTAGAAGTCGCCGCCTACTTGACGCGCCGTCCGCCAGCGAGCGGCAAACTGCCACGTCTCAAGTGTCGGCAGGGACTGCGGGATAAATGTCTGCTGGATCTGGCGCGCCAGTTGCACTTCGGTCTCGAGGCGTTCGCGCACCACCATCTCCTGTTGCAGCAAATCGTTTTGAATGGCAAGCGCCGCCTGTTGCGCAATGCCGTTGATGATCTCGATGCGGCGCGCGCGGAAGCGGCGTCCCTTCTCAGCTTCCTCAACAAGCATCATGCCAAATATGTCATGCTTGATGGAGATGGGCACGGCAATCAATAATCGGGCGGCGGCTCCCATGTCCACTTCGCCCAACGCCTCGGGCTGAATCTCCGGCCAGGATTTGGGATTAGCTCCGGGCCCGAGTGGAATCGTCAGCATGCGATTCTGTGCGGCGGCAGAGTCAAGCAGGGGGAAGTCGCGGGGACTGAACTCACGTTCCGTCATCGCAGCTTCTTCACGCTGCGCGTCCGAGAAACCATACTCATGTGAAACGTTGAATGTTTCGCGTTCGACATCCCAACGATACAACACCACCCGCTGAACTCCCACAAGGATGGGCATGATACGCGTGATCGAACCGAGAATTTCATCGAGGTCGCTCAAACTAACCACCGCCTGCGCCACCTGCAACAACGCGGCGGATGCATACGCCTGTTCCTGCGCGGCATCGTAGAGACGTGCATTTTCGATGGCCACCGACGCGTAACTTGCGAACGTGGCAGTTATATCCTGCGCTTCGTGACCATATCTTCCCGATGTGTGGTGCGCCAAAGTCAACACACCCAGCGGATGGTTACCCACGCGCAATGGCGCGGCAATGGATGAATAGGCTTGTTCATAACCGGCCGTCAAGCCGGATGGCCAGAACGGTTCACCAGGGCGGCGGATAATGGGCACATCCGACATCATCGCCTGAGCCATGGCATAGACCGAGTCGGGATTGGCAATGCACGCGCTGTCGAGCTTTCCGCCATCCACGCCATGCACGGCAGAGAGACACAACTCGTCATCCTCCAAAAGCCAGACGGCGGAAATGTCAATCGGCAGGTTACGGTCCAATTCGGAGAGGATGGTCTCAAGCACTTCGTCCACACCGGCATTATCCGAGATCAGACCGGCCACTTCGCGCAGGCTATCGGAGACCTGACGTCGCCACTGTTCTGACCGATAAAGGTCTGCATTGCGAATGGCCGCGGCCATGGCATCACCCACCGCTTCGAACATCATCTGGTCCTCTTCGGTGAAGGCATTGAGTTTGTCCGATTGAATATCAAGCAGCCCAATCACCTTACTGTTAAAGACGAGCGGCACGCAAAGTTCAGATTTCGTGTTTCGCGGCGGCAGGGGCGAGGGCACGTAGCGCGGATGGTTGAAAACGTCATTGGCAAGCACGGTTTGCGCGTTACGCGCCACCCACGGCATGATGCCGTCAGAGTCATCGAGTGGAATTCTATAACCCGCCAGTTTTTTACTGCGCTTGCCGCTCCCTGCTTCGTAAACAATCAAGCGGCGGTTGGGATGAACCGTGAACAACGAAACATATGGATAGCCGAATTTTTCATGAATGAGAAATGCGGCATTTTGCATGATCGTCGGCAGATCAAGTGTGGAAGAGACGCTTTTGCTTACTTCCGACACCAGGGTCAACTGGTTTGCACGGCGGCGCAGTCCGTTGTAGAGACGCGCGCCCTCCACGGCCTGTGCGATGTTATCCGCCAGCGCATTGAGAATCAAAAGGTCATTTGGATGGAAGGCATGGGGCTGGTTGCTCTGCACATCCAACACGCCCAGCACACGGTCTTCGATTTTTAGCGGGATGACGACTTCCGATTGCGTTTCAGGCAGGCTGTCGATGAAACGGTAACGGAGATCGGAGCGGACATCGTCGCAAACGATCTGTTTCCCATACAAGGCGGCTTCGCCGATCAGTCCTTGTCCGATCTCAACCTCGGGGGCGATGGAGGCTTTCCTCCTCCCCTTGCGTGGGGCGACAGCGCTGGATCGAAAACGAAAGACCTGCGAATTGGCGTCCAGGGTGAAGATGGCAACGTAATAATAATTGAACGTAATTTGAATAAGTTTGGTGACCCGTTTGGACAGTTCATCCAAATCGAGAACATTGGCGATCTGCGCGCTGACCTCACGCACGAGGTTGATCTGCCTGAGACGGAATTGCTCCACTTCGGCGCGATGGGAGGCGGAAAGACTGACAGCAGCAATCTGTCCGATGCCTTGCAACAGGTTAAGTTCTTCAAGTGAAAAGGAGGAACGCTTTGGGCGTGTGACTTGAATCGCTCCAAGTGTGATCCCATGATCGATGAGCGGGATGGCAGCAAAGGTTTGGTGGGAGGCACTGTCTGGAGCGTTTCGAATGGCGGACTTTTTCCCTTTGCCGGATTGTGTGACAAGTTTCCCCTCCCTAATGGTCAGTTTCATTCCAGCCAATGGCGGCTGGGGCGGAAAGACGCGACCTTCCTCCCAATCAGGCAGGCGAAAGGAATTTTCGTTCAGCCACACAACCACGTTGCCAGCCAGCAGGTTGGAGGTCATGGACACGATGCGGTCACACTGCGCGCTGAAAGATTCCTCGTTGCGGATCTGTTCCCCCAGACTCGCAAGTTGATTCCAGTCCGATACTTCGGAATTCACAGCCCGCTTTACTTTTTCCATGCGGAATCATCCCCTCCGCTTGGTCATCGTCAACAAATTCCCCGTTCTCGGGTTGGATATGTAATGAACTTCATCCATGAGCTTCCGCATGAGATACACGCCAAGCCCCCCGATTTTGCGCTCTGACAGGTCGGCCTTCAGGTTGGGAAGCCTCACATTGGATGGATTAAAAGGCCTGCCGGTATCGCGCATGGCAATGACAAATACATCATCATCCATTTCGCAGGTTACATCGAAATCGGCGTCCGAAACGCCTTCATAGGCGTGTTCGATGATGTTGGTCGCAGCTTCGTCAGCCGCAAGCTGAAGGGAGTAAATCTCCTTTTCATTGAAACCGCCCTCACGCGCAATCTCGGCAACAAACTCGCGAATCTCATCCAGAAACTCGAATCGAGCAGGAAAGGTCATCTTCGGCATAAGTCAAGATGGAAAGCCGCCTCTCTCATTAAAAAATGAAGAGGCGGCGTTTCGCTTCCAGTCTGTTCCTTTCCTAGAAACTGCCCACAGCCGTAATAGGATCGTCGAAGGTCTTGAAGAGTTCCGTAAAGCCGGCCAGTTCCAATGCCTCGCGGATGCGTTCCGGCACGGACACAAGCACCAATTCACCGCGGTTGTATCGCTTGCAATTTCGCTGGGAGGCAAGCAGGGCGCGAAAACCCGCGCTCGACATGTATTCGAGCTCACTCATGTCAACAGCGATTTTGAAACACCCTTTTTCATTTGCCTTCTCAAGCGCCCTGGCAAAAGCGGGGGAGGTCGCGCTGTCCACACGTCCCTTTACCTTGATCAGGTCGCAATGCTTGAATTCCTGAGTCGTAACTTCCATGTTTGTTCCTCCGAAACTGAAATGGTTTTATACGATACCTTCTTCAAAATTATAACACGATGGTCTTGCTTGATTACCGCGGACTCCGGAAGAATGAACACGGCAGAATTTGCCAAGACGCACGTGTTGACGCACAAAATTGTAAGCCGCAAATTTCCTAATTTCAAAGCAAAGCAAATGGTTTACAATATAAACAAAATGCAAGAAGGAGAAACCTCATGGAGGGTGAACCTGTACTGGTTTTACTTGTGGAAGACAATATGGATCATGCGGAACTGGTAATCAGGACCCTGGAAGATCACCGTATTGCCAACAGGATTAAACATTTTGTCGATGGACAGGCCGCCCTGGATTACCTGCTTCGACGTAATGAATACACGGACCCAGAATCCACGCCACGCCCGCATATGATCCTGCTTGACCTGCGCCTGCCGCGCGTGGACGGGCTTGAAGTGCTGAAGGTCATCAAGGAGAATGACGAGCTAAAGAACATCCCTGTGATCATCCTCACCACCTCGGAAGCGGACAGGGACATGATTCGAGCCTACGATCACCATGTCAACAGTTATCTCGTCAAGCCTGTCGGTTTTGACGACTTCAACAAATTGATGAATGACCTTGGTTTTTACTGGCTGGGTTGGAACTCACACCCGCGTGTTTAAAGGCGTTACTGGAAGTGGATGATGGCGGAAGAAATTATCAATATCCTTTTAATTGAAGACGAAGACCCCCATGCAGAATTGATTCAACGTGCATTTGAAGGTGAGGATGGAAAATTTGAGATCCAACGGGCAAAATCTCTGGTTGAAGCGCGCGCCAAGATGCTTGTCCGTGAGCCATCGCTCATCATCGCCGATTGGCGACTGCCCGATGGCGAAAGCATGGAATTGCTGCCCAACCGTCACGATCCGCTTGCCACCCCCATCATCCTGATGACAAGCTACGGCAACGAGCGCATCGCAGTGGAGGCGCTCAAATCCGGCGCGTTGGATTATGTCGTCAAATCGCCGGAGTCCATGCTGGATATGCCCCACATTGCAGAGCGCGCCGTCGCGCAGTGGGTCGCGCGTGCCGAACGCATCCGCATGCAGGAGGCATTGCGCGAAAGCGAGTCCCAATTCCGCCTGCTGGCCGAAAATGCCAGTGACATGATTGCGCGGGTTGCCATCGACGGAAAAATGTTATATGTCTCCCCGGCCTGCAAGACCATTCTCGGCTACACCCCCGAGGAATTGACAGGGAGAATTATTTTCGACCTCGTGCACGAAAAAGACCGCGCCTTCATCGAAAGCGTATTCAAAGGGAATGGACATGAAGTAACCAACATCGTCACCTACGAGGCAAAGCACAAGGGTGGGCATTACGTCTGGCTGGAATCATCCGCCCGGGCCGTACTCGATTCCAAAATCAATTCTGTCGTTGAAATCCAAACCGCATCCCGTGACATTACCGAGCGAAAGAAGGCGGGGAAGGCCTTGCAAGAGGCCCACGATGATCTGCGGGAAGCCTACGAGAGAACCATCGAAGGCTGGGTGCGCGCCCTTGACTTGCGTGATCGGGAAACTGAAGGACATACCCAGCGCGTTACAGAATTGACCGTCAAAGTGGCTGAAAAGGTGGGCTTCTCCGGAGAGGAGCTTGTCCATATCCGCCGCGGCGCGTTATTACATGATATGGGTAAAATGGCAATCCCCGATGAAATATTGCAAAAGCCCGGTCCATTGAACGAAGTGGAATGGGGAAAAATGCGCCAGCATCCGAAGTACGCCTACGATATGCTCTACCCGATCGCATATCTGCGCCCCGCGCTGGTGATTCCATTTTGTCACCACGAAAGGTGGGACGGAAGTGGTTATCCCCGTGGGTTAAAAGGTGAAGACATTCCCCTTGCCGCACGGCTCTTTTCAATCGTGGATGTATGGGATGCGCTGCGCAGCGACCGTCCCTACCGGAAAAAAGTCCCGACCGAGGAGGTCATCAATTACCTGCGCGAAAAATCGGGGTGCCTTTTTGACCCGAAACTGGTGGAAATCTTTCTTACCATGATGGAATCACAATAACAAAGTTGACACCCCTTCTCACATCGGGTATCCTTGCGCCTTGTCCGGGCAGGCCCGGCGCGGCGAAGCCTTTCAAACCCCGCCAGGATCGAAAGATAGCAACGGTAAGGAAGTGTCTTCGGGTGCCGCCGTCAGCCTGCCCGGATGTTTTTTTTTCACGAATCGGGGATTGATTCTCGTTGTTGTCCCCGCACTACAACAACATGATTCTGTCCTGGGCGGAGGTCAAGTACTATCCCGTTTGGTGGGAACAGGAATTGGTCATCATGGACAGCGAAGGGCACCTGCGGCTGATCCCTTAAAAAAACAAACAGCCTTCCGACCCTCGGAATCAGGAGGCTGTTTTCCAAACTGTTCGATTGTCGAAGCGTAAGTCACCTAATTTGGATGAATCAGCATGACGGGGATGTGCGAGGCATGCACAACTTCGTCGGCGACACTGCCCTGGAATAAACGCTGCATGCCAATACGTCCATGCGTGGACATGGCGATGACATCGGCGTGTGTTTCCTCGGCAACCTTCAGGATCGTATCGGGAATCGTGCCGTCGCGCGTGATAGCTGTGACCTTGGTGCCTTCGTTCTCCAATTTGGCGGACTCCATCTTCATGTAATCCAACGCTTCCTCCTCTATCTGGTCGGTGATCAGTCTCCCTTCACCTTCGTCACGGTGGTAGAAGTTTGGATTGGGCGTTACTGCTACGCGCAAGAGGATGAGCTCCGCGCCTTCGGATTTTGCAAGGGCTTGTGCATGTGGAAGCACCGCTTCTGCCAGCGGCGTACCATCAAGGGGAACGAGAATTTTCTTATACATGTCACATCTCCTTTTTTCTACAAAGGACATGTTCACGCCAGATATTCCATCTCGTCCCGCAGGGTTTCCCCCAAAGGCAGGTTTGGATTACATCAATTCTTCAACAGGCAGCGCCTGCGGGACATTTCGCCTGGATAAGCGCACATGTCCACATTTACTTTAGCAAAACATAAAAGAGGATACAAGTGTCAAGTGTCATATTTCGTAGGCTTCCGCTTCGCTGGAATCAGATTTGCAAACCATATAAAAAAAAGACCTCCCGGTTGACGTAAAGTCCAAACAGGAAGGTCTTTTCATCAGAAAAAGAAACTCGTTAATAATCCATCAATCTCCCGACGGTCTCCAGGCAGGATCGAAATCCAGCCCTTCGTCTGTCGTAATTCGAACGATATTTGAGCCGGTGATGGACATGTAATAAATATCCTTGTTCTCAGCCTTATCCTCGCCTTCATAGACAAGGTAGAATCCGTCGGGCGAGTACCCCACGTCCTCTATCGTAATGACATTCAACGACAAAAACGAGCCCTGTTCCACAGTACGGTCAACAGCGGAAATGCTCAGCAGATATGGGAAGCAGAACTTGGTGGCGCAGCGCTGGTTGAACAATATTACCTGTCCATCCGGCGACCAGGCGGGCAGGTAATCGGTGTATGCCACACCGCTGCGAACGATCTGCATTTGTTGAGTGCCATCTGCATTCATCAACCATATCTGATACACACCAAACCGTTTCACCACATAGACAATCTTTGTCCCATCGGGTGACCATGCAGGCTGGCGGGTTTCGACGCCTTTGGCGCTGTTCGTGGTTTGATTGACTGATACCAAGTCATTGGCATCCAATACAAATATTTCCATCTTCCCTGTACGCATGGAGGTAAATGCAATGAACTTGCCATCCGGCGACCAGGCAGGATCAAAGTGACTGCCAGGCGCAGAAACAATCGGTCTTAGGTTGCTGCCGTCCACGTTGATAATGTATAGGTTGGCACCGTAATAAATCTCGTCCTTGCCTTTGCAGGGGGAAATGAAAACCAACTTTTGACCATCCGGCGACCAGGAGGGCTGACATGCTCCCTCGGACATATCCGTAATTTGAGTCAAATTCTGGGTTGCCAGATCAACAAGATAGATTTGCGGCAGGCCCGAGCGATCCGATACATATGCAACCTGTCCCGAGCCTCCCATGGGAGTGGCGGACAATGGAAGGGCCGCTGCGGCATTTTCGGTTACCGTTGGACTAACCTCTGCAATGGCAGTTTCAGTTGGGAGTGGGGTTCCTGTATTCGTAGGGAGGATTGTCGCTGTGGGTGTGGGTGGCATAGTTGACGTTGCCGTGAACGTAGCTGTAGGAGCCGGGGTTAACGTCTGCGTGGGAAGTGGAGAGGGTGTTACCGTAGGCGCAACCGTATTGGTCGGCAGAAGAAACGGAATCATACTGCGGACATTGGACGGAATTATCGCGGGCATTGAAACTGCCACCCCTGCTACAAGTGCCATCAGCAATAGTAGCAGAAAAACGAAAAACCGCATTAGGGCGGCACGACGTTTCCGTTCGCGTTCTTTTTGCTTCTTAAGCGGGGAGACAAAAGGTTGCTCTTCCACCACAACGGGCGGCTGTATTGGAGCGGCTACAGGCGGTTGCGGAGTCTTTTCCCTTGCAGCAACCACTTCGTTTGGATTGGTTGGCAGGAAGGCTTCGGGGGGGGGAGGCTCAACCACATGTCCGCCCGGAAGCAATTGGGTTTTGGAACTCGATCCCAGCAAAGCCTTCTTGAATTCTTCCGCGCTTTGGAACCGGTCGCTTGGGTCGACCGCCATGGCTTTTTCAATTGCGGCGGCAAAACGACGTGAGACCTTCGGGTTGCGCTTGCGGAGCGGAGTCAGTTGGGCGTTATCCATTGCGCGGGCAAGCCCATCCTCAGGAATCACCCCGCACATAGCTGCATACAATGTCGCGCCTAACGAATAAATATCTGTGCGTGGATCGGTGCGGGCTGTACCGTATTGTTCAGGGGGAGAGTAACCGGGCGTCATGGCACGCGCACCTGTTGTGGTTGCCTGATTGCTTCCCTGATATACCTTTGCCAGGCCAAAGTCCACCAGGAAGATGTGTCCGTCCGGAGTAATCTTCACATTACCGGGCTTAATATCGCGGTGCAAAATGGGAGGTCTGCGGGTGTGTAAATAGGCAAGCGCGTCGCAAATGGCAGCGCCAATCTGTATCGCGTCCTCCTCGGTAATCGTACCGAGACGATCCATACGGTTACGCAGGTCTTCACCTTCGATGAAGTCCATTATTAAGTATTGTCCCTGCTCACCCAATTCAAAATGGTCGGAAACGCGCGGCAGGTTCGGGTGACGCAGGTTCGCCAGGATCACCGCCTCGAGGCGAAACTGTCGCATGTATTCTTCGGTCGTAAAAAGGTTTTCCTTCAGGGCAACCGGCACGCCAAGATTCTCGTCTGTGGCGCGATAAACAGAACCCATGCCCCCCTGCCCAAGAATTTCAATAATTCGATATCGGTTATGGAGAAGAGTATTTTTCTCGAGCGTCATCTATATGACCCTTATATTTACAAGAATGACGGCGATTATATCAGATGGTATCGACAGACCCAGTCAGTTTAAACCTTACAAATACCCACGGCGCGCCTCCGGCCACCCACCAGCCAATCAGCGCATAACGAATATAGCGCAACAGGTAAAAAATGAAACCATCGCCGCGGGGAAATATCATCCCGAGTCCCAGATAGAGGATAAGGACGCCGATCAGACCAATGACATAGCGGATGGCGCGCTTTCCCACCGGGTCCTTTGCAAGATCCCCGCTCGAAACCTGGTAACTACCTAATGACAAGATCCACGCCGTACCAGCCGCCATACCAAAGATTGTCCCAGCCGAAGTAAAGATATCGTTCGCGTCAACAGGATCAGGCAACTCGGTCCCGGCAAGAGTTGAATTTGAGATCCAGACATCAGGAACTTGATAGCCGCTTCGAAACATCCAGGTCCCATATCCCAATACAACGAAAAGCAGGGAAACAGCAAATGCAATCAAAATTTGCTGGTTTAAAGTTTTTTTGCCGACCCACGCGCCAGCTGGCTCCCAGAAACGAACAAAGGACCACAGGATAACCGCGCCCAGCAACCACCCAAAGAGCACGTCATGCGGAAAGTGCACACCAAGGAATATACGTGAAAAGCCGATCAAAAATATGGTGAGAATACAAACAATCCAAATCCAGGTCCGTTTGTTATAGGCCGCAAACATCCCCCATACACTCGCTGCGTTTTGCGCATGACCCGAAGGAATGCCAAACGTCGTTTCCGTGAACCAAAGGGCGCGAACATGCGAACTCACCCAATATGGACGGGGGCCTGCAAAAACCCATTTGGCAACGTGGTTAAATAGGTTGCTTGTAAGAAGAATAAACGCCATCCGCAAGCCGAGCGCCGAATCAACACTCCAGTAGATCAACGGCAGGACCAGCAAAAAGAACTCTTCATTGCCAAGATAACTAAAGAAACGCATGGGGGCAACGAACCAATTCCCCACAGCGCCCTGAAGAGCGATAATAAAAGAGATGCCACTATCGATAAGTACCAGCATATATTCCTCCGTTGATTTGGCGTTTACCGTTGACGGATAAGCAGGCTTTATTGTACACTCAAAACATGGAAACGTCACCCGACCATGGTAATACCGCCCAGAGCGTGATAAATCGTCGTTCTTTGGATTGGCGGGCTGCGCTTTTGGTGATTGTCCTTGTGCAAATTTCCAGCACGCGATTGGTGGTTACTGAATGGGCTCCCTTTCTGTATTTTACGCAAACGATGGCGTTTTTCGGCGTAATTTTGGGGCTGGCGCTCGGGTTCAGCAAATTTTCTCGTCAGGCCGTCATGCGCCTTGTGACCGGCTACACCTTGATGCTAGTACCCACCCAACTGTTGAGCGCTGTGGAAAGAACCGATTGGCTGTGGCAGGACATCCTGACGCTCATGGAGCGTTTGTATTTCTCGGTCGAACAATTCATCACGAACAAACCGGTCTATGACCATTTATTTTTTGTTACGATTGTCACGTTGACCTATTGGCTGATCGGGCTTGCCGCCGGATATTGGTTGATCCGTCATGGGGATTTCCTGAACGTGGTACTTCCCTCAGGAGTGGCAATATTGGTCGTTCAATCCTTCGATGCGATCCAGACCAAACAAATTTGGGAACTGGCGGCCTTCCTTTTTGTTTCACTGCTTCTGATGGGCAGGATGAACTTCCTCAAAAACCGCGCCTTTTGGAAAAAAACCAATTTCCTGATGACCAATGAAACCATGATCGATCTCGAACGCGGCACGTTGGTGGTTGCCGTGTTTGCGGTGCTCGTGGCATGGTTCATGCCTGGCTGGATCAACAGTGTCAAGCCTGCGGCAAAGGCCTGGAGTGAATTCTCGCAACCCATCTTTGAAAGATTCTCCAATGCGGTTAGCGCGCTGGAATCGCCTTATGCTGTGGGTAGTGAGCGCAGCGAATTTTACGGCTCTTCGCTCTTGCTCGGCGAGCAGGCGGCCACAGGTGAAAACATAATATTTACGGTCGAATTAAAGGAAGGCAATTTTGTGCCTGTCCGAAGATATTGGAAGGGCAGGAATTACGACCTGTATTTCGATGGGCGCTGGATGACGGTTGAAGCAGCCAAAGAACCGTTCGATCCTGCTGCCACCGAATTGACTGTTGAATATCCCCAGGACCGTCACGAAACGAGATTTACCTTCACCAGCCATACAAAAAGGCAAAAGCTTTTGTACGCGCCCGCCGAAACCGTATGGATCAATAAAACCGCCAATATTCAATCAGTTCCAATTGCGGACGGGACGAAAGACATCACCGCCTGGATCGCCAAAACCAGCCTGTCGGACGGCGACCAGTACAAAGTCCGCGCACTGATTGCCGATCCTACGATCGAAGAGTTGCGCTCCGCTGGCACAGAGTATCCGGACTGGGTCACGGAAAGATACCTGCAAGTCCCCGAAGAGATTGCTCCTCAATTAAAAGAACTGGCGTTGGAGATTACCGCGTCTTATGATACGGCTTATGATAAAACCCAGTCCATCACTTCCTTCATACGAGCTGAGATCGAATATCAAAAGACAATCCAAGAGAAATTGCCTGAGAACCGCGACCCGGTATTATGGGTTTTATTCGAGTACAAGAAAGGATTTTGCATGTATTATGCCAGCGCGGAAACATTGATGTTGCGTTCAATTGGCATTCCTGCGCGCATGGCAGTGGGCTTCGTGGAAGGCGACTATGACGAGACGAAAAGGACCTACACTGTCACCTATGAGGATTCACACGCCTGGCCCGAAGTGTATTTCCCCGGCATCGGCTGGGTGGAGTTTGAACCGACCAGCAATCAGTCCCCAATTGAACGTCCTGAGACGAGGGTAAATCCCGATGAAATGGCATCCGACCTGGACTTGGAAGGAAATGGGATGATTACTCCCCTGCCTCCCATCCCTTTGGATGAACGCCCTGAAAACCTAGGCGAAGAGGATGTTCTTCTTGGAGATGCACCTGCATGGTATCAAGGTCTCATTGTACCCATGCTCATCCTGCTGGCATTGGGATTCGGTATTTTCATAATTCAGCGCTACTCTCTTAATGATCGTTTGCCGGTATACTTGGCGTATCAATACGAACGGCGTGGGAATACTCCCCCGCGCTGGTTGCAACGATGGGTGCGCTGGGTAACACTCTCGCCGGTTGAACGCTCCTTCCAAAGCATCAATTTGAGCCTGTACTGGCTGGGTAAACCGCAACCAGCGCATGTCACATCACAGGAACGCGCCGAGGTTTTGATCAAACGCCTGCCTTCCGCACAGAAACAGACCCTGTTGCTGTTGGAAGAGTACCATAACGCGATCTACACTCCCCGCAGAGGGAATGTAATGGTTGCACGCAAAGCCGCAGTAGCCATCCTGCTCAAAACTTGGCAGACTCGAATAAAAGAAACCTTACAGTTTTTCGATAGCCGTTATAATCAACTAAAATAAGACCATGGATGAACAGACCCGTCCCACAACCGTACCCGATCAGATTTCGACGCTTGGCTTGCAGGCGGGTAGAATCCGCGCCGAGTTGGAAAGTTCAAAGATCAAGCTGCCAAAGAACACCGTCGAGGACCTGGTTCATCTCGAAACAACACTCGCGCATATCAGCGAGAAGATAGAGGCTTTTCAGCGGGAACACAATAATCTGCTGGCTCTGGCCGATGTGGGACAGGTGGTCAACTCCTCACTCGAACTCGATGAAGTGTTGACCATCGTGATGGACAACATCGTGCGCCTGACCAAGGCGGAACGCGGCTTTCTGATGTTGCGGGATGAAAAAGGGGAGATGGCCATACGCATGGCCCGCAACTGGGAGATGGAATCCATCAACTCGTCTGAACTAACTGTAAGCCGTTCTGTCGTCGGACGCGTCATCGAATCCGGCGAATCCATCATCACCACCAATGCCCAGGAAGACCAACGCTTTGTAGGGCAGGAAAGCATTGTGGCGTTCAACCTGCGTTCCATTTTGTGTGTCCCTCTCAAAGTAAAAAGCGATCTCATTGGCGTGATCTACGCCGACAACCGCATCCGCGCGGGGATCTTCGCCGAATCAGAACGCAACCTGCTGGTTGCTTTTGCAAACCAGGCCGCCGTTGCAATCGAAAATGCTCGCCTCTTCTCCTCTCTCAAGCACACCCTCGAAGAGGTGACACAACTAAAGAACATGATGGACAATATCTTCGCATCCATTACCAGCGGCGTGATCACGGCGGATATCCAGAATCAGATCACCCTGACCAATCGCGCCGCGGAAAATATTTTGGGCTATGCCTCAAGCGATATCGTTGGGCACTCTCTTAACGAGACGCTTGCTTCCATTTCAACCGAACTCGGTCCGCACCTTGTGGAAGTACGCGAGACCGACAAAGCTATCGCCGATCTGGAAATCAGCCATCACTCTCCCACTCGCGGCTACGTGGATTGGCGCTTCAATCTCTCCCCGTTGAAGGATGCCGGACAAAAGACCCAGGGGATCGCCATTGTGCTGGATGACCTGACAGAAAGAAAGAAACTGGAAGCCCAACGCCGGCTCTTCGAGCGCATGGTTTCCCCTGCCGTGATCGAACAACTCGACCCGAACAGCCTGCAACTCGGCGGCAAACGCACTAATATTACCGCCTTGTTCGCCGATATCCGCGGCTTCACCACTTTCAGCGAAAACCAGGAACCGGAACAACTGGTTAAAATCCTCAACCGTTACCTCGCCGCCATGGCAGATGCCGTGCTGGCGCAGGAAGGTACCATTGATAAGTTCATGGGCGATGCCATCATGGCCTGGTTCAACGCCCCGATCCCGCAGCCTGACCACACCCTGCGCGCAGTCAAAACGGCATTGACGATTCGCGACTCGGTCGAGAACTTGTACAAGGAATTGCCGCCAGAGTTTCACCTGGCTTTCGGCGCGGGTATCCACTGCGGTGATGCGATCCTCGGCCTGATCGGCACCGAGAAAAGGCTTGAGTACACTGCCATCAGCGACGCGGTGAACAGCGCCAAACGCATCCAGGAAAACTCCGCCCGGAATCAGATCTTGATCAGCAGGGACACGTTCGAACGGGTCAGCCGGGAAGTAAATGCCAGTCCGCTTGCAAATATGGCTGTAAAAGGCAAGACACAGCCAATTGAAGTGTTCGAGGTTTTGGGGTTGAAGTAAAAAATGAGAAGTGAAAAACGAAACGCTTCCGAACTGTTTGCGGTTTCGGAAGTTTTTTATTAACCGTGCAACTCTTTTCGTTTGCCTGCGTAAAGAAAACAGACAAACGAAAGGAGCAAAAATGAGCGACATCAAAACCCTCTACCGAAGCAAATCCAATCGCATGATCGCGGGCGTGTGCGCGGGTCTCGGCGATTATCTCAACATCGACCCCACTATTATCCGTCTATTGTTCGTGCTTGGGTTCTTCACCTTCAACGGCGCCATGTTACTGGTATATCTCATCATGGCAATCGTCACCCCCGAAGGATAACCTTCCCGTCATTGCGAGGAGCGAAGCGACGAAGCAATCTCATATTTTTGGGGATTGCTTCGGGCTTGCGCCCTCGCAATGACGTTTTTTACCGAGCCAGCGAGAGGAAGACATCCTCCAACGTTGGTTCGCCTTTTTCGATTTTTTCGACGTCGATTCCTTTCTCCCCTAACAAGCCTTGCATCGACTCTTTGCCTACCAACTGGCTGATGACCCGTAAATGATCCCCAGCCAATCCAACGCGTTCCACGCCTTCCATCGCGGAGAGAATCTCCAGCCCGCGCTCTAGTGGGTTTGCGTACACTTCCCAGACATCCCCCGTAATAATTGACTTTTTCAATGCTGTCGGCGTATCCATCGCCAGCAGTTTGCCGTCGCGCATTACACCGACACGCTCGCAGTATTCGGCTTCGTCCATGTAATGGGTGGTGACCAGAATCGTCACTCCGTTTTCGGCAAGTTCGTAGATCAAATCCCAAAAGGCACGGCGGGCAGTGGGGTCGACGCCTGAGGTGGGTTCATCGAGGAAGAGCAATTTTGGTTCGTGGACCAGCGCGATGCCCAGCGAGAGTCTCTGCCGCCAGCCCGTGGACATGTCCTTCGTCAGCGTGGACTCATGCCCCTTGAGACCGACCAATTCAAGAGTATGCTGAATCCGCTTCTTGTCCGTAATACCATACACGCCGCCGTAGAAGGTCAAGTTCTCCAGAGTGGTTAAATCATCATAAATCGCAAACTTCTGCGACATGTACCCAACTCGCGCGCGGACTTCCTCGCTTTGCGTGGCGACATCGTAGCCCAAAACAGTTGCCTTGCCATCATTGGGCTTCAGCAAACCAAGCAACATGCGGATGGTGGTGGTTTTGCCCGACCCGTTCGGACCGAGATAGCCGACCACCTCGCCCGCCTGCACTTCAAAGTTGATGTGGTCCACCGCGACGAAATCGCCAAATTTACGGGTGAGATTTTGAACAGAGATGACAGGGTCGATCATGGAATTTCCTTTTTGATTGCGGCGCGAATCAGTTCAGCTTTTTGCGCGCGTCCCATTTTTTCATAGGCAAGGGCTTCATGTTGCAAGGGGAGAACGGGGACTTGAGACTCACGCCAGTTCACCCAAACGCGAGTGGAGGCGATATCAATTGCGGGTTCCCAAATGCCAGCGGGAGAACGATGACGCATGTCACCCAGGAACTCGACTTGCAATCCGTTGATCTCCGCCTGTCCGTGATGCGAAAGCGTATGTTCTGATTCCCAAATATGCACGGGAGTTTTCATGAATTCAGTCAAACGCTTTTCAATGATGTAAATGGTCTGGGCGTCGGTCTGTAAATCGAGGTCGTTCACAGGAATATCGACACCCTGCAAGCGCAAGCCCGTGCTTCCTGTCAACGCCCAAGGCAGAGTGGCGGGTGGAATTTTCTCGATGATTAAACGCAGGACTTGCGCATGTTGTTCAGGAAGGTCAAGGATGGCGTTCATTCAACTGACTCCGATAATGCGATAAAGACATCTTCCAGCGCGGGCGGGATGACTCGCAGGTCAATCAGCGTGCCTCCAGCAGATTTGATCTCATCGGGCAGGCGTCCCAAGATGAGTTCGGACTTTCCCTCGCGCGCGCGGACATGCAGTTTATCGCCAAATGCAGCAACATCCTCCACATCTTCATCCTGATGTGCCACATGACGCAGGGTGTTGATTGGGTCGCCGCGCAATTCCAATACGCGCCCATTCAATTGCGCCCGCAAATTGGACGGTGTGTCTTCAGCGATGATCTTGCCCGTCTTCATAAATCCCACGCGATGACAACGTGAGGCTTCGTCCATGTAGGGGGTGGAGATGATGACACTTACCCCCCTCCGGCTCCCCCCATTTTCTCCGAAAATAGGGGGAGAATCAAAGCGGGGGGTCGAAACCAACTTGATCACCAACTGCCAGAAATCCTGCCGCGTGACAGGGTCGACGCCCGTGGTGGGTTCATCGAGCAACAGCAACCTCGGACGAGTAACCAGCGCGGATGCCAGCCCCAGTTTTTGCTTCATGCCGCCGGAGAGTTGTCCCGCGCGGCGGTCTTTGAAATGGGCAAGCCCAACGAATTCGAGAATTTCCATCGAACGCGGCAGCCATTCGGTCTGGGAGAGTCCGCGCACCTCGGCAAAGAAGCGGATATTTTCGAGGACGGTCAAATCCTCGTACATCGAAAACCGCTGTGACAAATACCCAATCTGCGAGCGGACCTGTTCGACCTGTTTCCGCACATCGTATCCGCAGACATTAATCTCGCCCGCGTCAGGCAGGAGAGCGCCGACCAGCAATCGCATGGTAGTTGTCTTGCCCGCGCCGTCCGAGCCGACCAGCCCGTAGATTTCACCTTCCTGAACGTGCAGGGAGATGTCATCCACGGCGTGGGTCGTGCCAAAAGATTTCGAGACGTGAGTTGCTTCAACTAAATTCATGCCAGCATTTCCTTTGTGTGCAAGTCAAAAATCATTCCATTCTCTTGGCATTGAGATAGGAAAACGTGAACAGGAATAAAATGATCGCCTGCATAATAAACGATGGAATGAGCGCTCCCAACGGCACAAACCCGACGCTGATTCCCCAAACCTGGATGATGATTTCTCCGACGACTACAACCAGTGTAATCGGGAGAACATCCTTTCTCTCCAAAGGTTTGCGGTCTGCCCAGATCAGCAAAACGGTCCAGCCAAACATCAGCGGAACGCCCATGCCCATTGCATATCGAAAATCATCCGTCGGGTAAAAATCCACAGGCTGGTTCATCAACTCGAACAGACTGGGGATTAGCATCAGCAAGCCTGCGACAAAGTCCACAACCGCGCCGACCCAATAACTCACACGCAGCCAGCGGATAACATTATTTTTCATTTGCAGTCCTCATGGGATGAACAACAACCATGGCCTCGCCGTTTGCCAATCCTTCCAACTGTTCGCGGCTGGGACGTTTTGGTAAGCCATGCGCTTTTTCCATAATCATTCCGATCAAGCGGGGGTGACGTTCGAGACGCACTTCCAAAAAGTCGGCAAACCTCGAAGGGTCGGTGACAATCTCCGCCGTGCCTTGAACATGTTTTGCGCCTACGCGGAGTTCTACCTGCGGATTCGACTGGATGTTGCGAACCCAGTCCGCTTTGAGACCGCGCGCTGCACCAAGGTAATAATCCTCGCCGACTCTTTCATATTGAAGAGGCGTCACCCGCTTCTTCCCAGACTTCCTGCCTGCCGTCGTCAGCAGGACGATGAATCCGCCGATGACTGGTCCTAGCCCAATGGCGTACAGGACACGGTGAATCTTCTGGATGTTTTTCATCTTTGACCAGTCAAATGCGTTTGGTCTCATGGTATGTTTCTTTCTCGGTTTAGTCGAAAGTCAAAGGTCGAAGGTCGTGGAGCTAGGCTTCGTAGTCAGCCGCGTTGTCTGAGGCACGTCGCGGGCGGGGGTTGGTTTCGAGATATTTGATAAACTTGGCAATTTGGCGAGAGCAGGTTTCTGCCATTGCAAACGTCTCTTTGAATTGTTCTTCTGTGATGTAACTTTGGTCGAGAGCAATATAAAGTTGTGCCCTGAGCTCACCAGCCGAAGCACGCACCATGCCGAGAAAATTGATGAACTGCACATCGGTGCGGCTCTCGAATCCCTCGGCAATGTTGCTCATGACAGAAATACTCGCCCGACGAATCTGGTCTCGCAGCCCAAAGTCACGATTGAAGTCTGCCTGATTGGTATAAGCATAGACAGAGTTTGTTAATTGCCTTGCCGTCTTCCATGCTTCAATCTCTTCGAATCGAGTAATTGCAGTCATGCCTCATCTCCTTTTTCTGACCTTTGACCTTCGACTTTAGACCTTTGACTTTTGACCTTACTTGAACACCACATCCGCCGGCATCCCGATCTTCAACTTCCCATCGGGATCATTGACCTTCAACTTGATGGCGTAGACCGTGCTGGAGCGCCCCTCGACGGTTTGGACGTTGCGCGGGGTGAATTCAGCCTTGTCGGCAATTTGAATCACTTCGGCGGTGAAGGTCAGGTTGGGAAAGGAGTCAACGGTGAGTTCGGCTTGCTGACCAAGCGAGACTTCGCCAGTGCGGTTTTCAGGGACGTAGACCGTGATGGTCAGGTTGTTCAGCTCGCCGAGGACGAAAGCCGTAGCACCAGGTTGGACGAATTCGCCCACTTCCACGTTGCGGGTGAGGACAACGCCATTCATTGGCGAAGGGATGGTTAGCTTGGCGATTTGGGTATCGATCAAATCGAGATTCGCCTGCGCCTGCTCCACCGCCGTCTGCGCCTGATCCGCTGCCGCCTGAGCTTGTGAAAGCACGCCTTCCGCCGCCGTCACCGCCACGGACTCTTCACCCGTCTGGAATTTCCGTAGATAGTCGAGCGCCGCATAATAACGCTCCTGAGCGACAGACACTTCCGCCCGCAATTGCAGGACATCCTCCGCTGCCTGCGTATCGAGAAGTTCATCGTAGGCATTCTGGGCATCGTCCAATTCCTGCTCCGCGGCATCGAAAAGGCTTTCGCCTGCATCTGTCAGGTTGTCGTCTCCGCGGCAACCGTAGACAAAGTTGGTTAGTTTCTTGTTGTCGACACGGTAGCCCTCGTTGGTTCCGCAGTGCGTGCTGTTGTACCTGCCGACGGGGGCATTGGCATCGGCGGAATTTTGGGCAAGATTATTCACATCCTTCGCCAATTGATAGGCAAGACGCGCATCGAGCAAACGCTTCTCCGCTTTGAGAAACTCCGACTTCTCAACTGAAGTATTGACATTCTCCAAATTTGAGCGGGCTTCCTCCAGCGCTTTGAAGGCAATGTCCACCTGATCCTGTGCCGCTTGAAGTTGCTCGGTGCGGGAGAAGTACCAGTCGGGCTGCTCAAAGCGGTTTGGGTCCTTCGAGAACCAATCCTGGATGCGAGTCTTTTTGTCCTGTGCGAGCGCAGCTTCGAGCGCGATTTGATACTGGCTTTGCGCGGTGAACAATGCATTCTGCGCGGTCTTCGCCCCCGCCCTGGCTGACTCCAAACCGGCGACGGCTACCGCCCTTTGAGCGGCAAGCAGACTTGGGTCGAGCTGCAACAGCGGGGCATCGACTGAAACGGCTTGTCCCTCGTCCGCAAGAACTTCAGTCACCTTGCCTGCCATCTCGGGAGCGACGTTCACCTGCGTAGCTTCGATGGTGCCAGAGGCGGTCAACGCACCTTTTTTATTCGAGATGACTTGCGTAACGATAAAGTAGATACTGACAGCAACAAGCAAAAGGACGACAATGATTGCCTGAATTGGGGGACGTTTGTGGTTCATGGAAATCTCCTTTGTCTCCCCTCTCCTAAAGGAGAGGGGTTGGGGGTGAGGTTTAGTCAAGTCGCTTGCGGAAACGCAGGGCGGCGGCAGCCATGATGCCGACTGCAAAGAGGGTCATGGCGATGACATCGGTCTGGATCATCACCAAACTGACATCCTTCAACAACAGCGAGCGGATAATGACAAGGTAATAACGCAGGGGCATCAGGTAGGAAAGCCAGCGCAACACGGTCGGCATGGCTTCGAGTGGAAAGAAGAAGCCCGAAAGGAAAATGCTCGGTAGGAGGGTCATCCACACGGTTAGCATGGCTTCCTGTTGGGTATTGGCGATGGTGGAAGCAAACAACCCAATCCCAAGCCCTGTAATGAGGAAAACCACCGAAAGCAACAGAATGAGCCCCAAGTCGCCGCGAATGGGCATCCCAAACCACCAGTGACCGAAAGCCAGCACTTCGATGGTGTTGAAGAAGCCAAGGATGACGTACGGCATCAACTTGCCGACGATTAACTCCCAGGAGCGGATGGGCGTGACAATCAACTGCTCGATGGTCCCGCGCTCGCGTTCTCGCACTACCGACGAGGCGGTAAGAATGGCGGCAATGGCGTACAAAATCATGCCGATGACGCCTGGGATCATGAAGTAGGCGCTGACCAAGTCAGGGTTGTACCAGACAGTGGTGTGAACCGTGACGGGTGGCTGGGCTTTGAGATTCATTCCCGTGCGGGCAAAGCTCTCGGTGAGAATTTCGGTGGAATGGCTTTGGCTGATAAGTTGCGCCGCCGAAAGTGCGGTGGACGCGCTGGTCGGGTCAGAGCCGTCGAGGATGAAAGCCACCTGCGCGTTCCCGTCGCTGAGTCGCTGGGCATAATCGGGCGGAATGATCACCGCCGCGCGCGCTTTTCCGGACGAGATCAAGGTTTCGATTTCTGCTTCGGATTGAACGTCATAGGCGATGCGAAAATAATCAGCGGCGCGATAGGCATCCAACAGGGCACGCGACTGGGGACTACGGCTTTGATCCAAAACGGCGAGCGGCACATTGCGGACGTCGTTCGTCGCCGAATACCCAAGCAGGAACAATTGCATGATCGGGATGACGAGGATCATTGCCAACGTGCGCACATCGCGGAAGATTTGGATGAATTCCTTACGGATAATGGACATTAAGCGTGAGTTCATTTGCTCTCCTTCAAAACGCCGTGCAGGAAAATATCCACATAGGCGTCCATTGGGTTATCAGACAACATCTTCCTGAAGGGAGAATCCCCGATGATAATGTCTGTAATCATGTAGGAAATGACCAGCCCAAAGAAGGAGCGGGCAAGCACTGCGGGGTTTTTGATACGCAATTCTTTCCCTGTTTTGATCAATCTTTCGAAAACAGGCAGGAGTTTAGGCGCGACTTCGAACAAGAGTATTTTGCCGTGCTTGCCATGAAATTCGACCAGTTCGATGAACATCAGTTTAATGAAGTCCGGCTCCTTCTTCATTTCACCCATGCTGATGTGCGCTGCGTTCCGCAAAAAATCCTCCGCGGTTTCGCCCTGCGCCTCCAAAACCAGCGGCAATATCTTCTTGTATGGATGTTTATCCACTACAATTGCCTCGAAAATTTCCTCCTTACTCTTGAAATGGTTGTAGATGCCGCCCAGCGCCAGCCCCGCCTGCTCGGCAATCTGCCGCATGGACGTGGCGTGGTAGCCGTTCGTGAGGAACAACTCGACAGCGGCCTCTTCGATGGCAAGGCGGGTGGTTTCGCCTTTGGTTGGGGCATCCTTTGTTTTTTCAGGCATGGATTCCTTCTTTCAAGAAATGAACGAACGTTCGTTTTTATTTATTGTACGTCTGACAGGGCCCACTGTCAAGAGGAAAAACCGATTTTTTAGCGCCCACTACCGACAAAAATATACCAAGGCGGAAATCACCGCCCCACCCGCAATCCCAGCCAGCACGTCGAGGATGTAATGCTGCTTGGTGAACAGGGTCGAGACCGCGATCAAAACCGCCCAAGCGAGCATGACTCCGCCGATGACTGGTCCGCCCGTCATGAAGTTGGCAGCCACCACTGGCACGGACAAGCCAACGTGCATACTTGGAAAATTCCCATACGGCTTGCAGGTCTTTTGAAACAGAGCCAGCCCCCAGCCAGATAGCCCACCCACAGTCACCCGCTCCACGCGCTCGATCTTGCTTGGGACAGCCGCATGAATCAGGCTGGACAGGACGCTGATCGAAACGAAACTGGTCAGCATCCAATGGAACTGCCGCGCATCGGACAAAATAAAGAACGGTTGGAGTACAAAAATATATGTGGAAAAATACGCCAGCGCAAAGAGTGGAAGGTAGGGGATTTTTCGATCCAGTTCAATCCCCAGATCGATGCGGCGGTTTGGCTCCACGCGAAGGCGGTTGACGAAGAAGTAGAGGATCAGCCAGCCGAATAGCGTCAACCCCAGGGCTGAGAGGCGGAAAGAGAGGGAGAGGGTTTCGTCCAAAGTTTGCTCCGTTTGCAGAATGTTTTTCGTTTCGTGGCGAGTCACAAACTGCCGTTTTCGCATGGTTGACAAAGAAATGCATCCGATTGAAGAAGTTGACCTCGCTCACGCCCGCATCCGCGTCGAGGAAGAGCAGGTTCAACTGTGGGTACATTTCCTTCATCTTCTTTTCCGCGCCCTTGGCGATGATGTGATTGGCAATGCAGCCAAACGGTTGCAGGCACAGCACGTTGCCGATTCCGTTTTTGACAAAGGATGCGACCTCGCCCGCGATGAGCCAGCCTTCGCCGTATTGATGGTTGAGACTGAGAATCTCCTGCGCGTTTCGGGCAATCGTCTCGATGTCGGGGTGACGGTGGAAGCGCCGATAGTTCTTCATGATGTGGTGGACTTCGTTCAGGTAGCCACGAAGAACCTGCTTCCCCAGCAGGCATAACAGCCAGGTCAGGTCATGCCGCTCCAGGTTGGTCTTGACGCTGTTCTCGACGTGAATCAAGCTCCCAGCGAAGAACTCCAAAAAGGTCGGCATGACCACTTCCACACCCTGCTCCATCAACCACTGGGCAGCGTTGTTATTCGAGAACGGGTTGTACTTGACGTAAATCTCGCCGACGATTCCTGCCTTTGGGTAAACCTTGTCATTCACTTCGATAGCGTTGAAATCCGCCACGGCGCATTCTAACGCGGCAAGCAAAGCCTTTTTCTCGGTCGGAATTTTTCCTTCCATGTAATCCCGCAGATAACGTTCTGCTACTCGCTGCGTTTCACCCTTGTGAATCTCGCGGATGACCGTCGAGTAATACATGTCCGAAATCGCGTCGGTGAACATCATGCTGATGACGGCTTTATACATGTACACCTTCGTGTTGAACTCGAAGCCAGGCTGTTCGTTCAAAGTCTGGAAATTGGTCGAGAGCGTGACCACGGGCACATCTTCAAATCCCGCCGCCACAACTGCCTTCTTGATCAGCGAGGCATAACTCGAAGCGCGGCACTGACCACCCGTCTGCGAGAATCCGATGGCGGTGTTGGCAAGGTCATACTTGCCCGATTGCAGCGCCTTGATCAAATCCCCAGCCGTGATGGTGGCCGGGTAGCAAACTTCGTTGTTGAGATATTTGAGCCCCACGTTGACCGACTCGCGATTCGCGGGCGGCAGCCAGACGATGTCGTAGCCCACATCCATGAACGGGCGGACGATTGGCGGCGAGCAGAACATCGAAAAGTCGGGGACGATCAACCTGCGGTGCTGGTCTTCCTTTTGATAGGCGCGATTTCTCTTGCGGGCTTTGAAGACCTTCTCCCTGCTTCCTGCCTGCTTGATTGATTCAAACGTCGAGCGCAGCCGCAGTTTGGTCGAGCCAACGCTTTCGATCTCGTCGATGCGGATGACCGTCGGGCTTTTGCCGTACTGTCCCAAAATTGCGGCGACCTCGTCCAAAATAAACGGGTCGGGTCCGCAGCCGAACGAATTCAATTGCACCACCTCCACCCCATCGGTCTGACCAGCCCATCGCGCGGCGTGATAATAGCGGTTGAGATATTCCCACTGCGTCATCACGTGGCGGTTATCCAGCATCACACCCTCCTCCCACGGCACAGAATCCTCGGTGATGACATCCAGCCCAAAGTCGGTGATGAGGTCGGGAATCTTGTGGTTGATGAGCGGATCGACGTGATAGGGACGTCCCATCAAGAGGATGACTGGGCGACCATCCTCCCGCGCATTTTCGAAAATCTCCGCCGCCGTGCTTCGCACCTGGACCTTGAACTGCTTCTGTGATTCTTCAGCCTTTTCATACGCCCTAGCCGCCACGCTCCGCGCCACGCCGAGACTCGTCAGATATTCGAGGCAGATTTTCCTCAACAACTTCTTGTCCTCGAAGGTGATGGGCGGCATGTCCAACGGAATGCTGTACCGCTCCTGCGGGTTGATAACGTTCCGCACCACATCGGCATAGCCCGATACCACAGGACAGTTGAAACTATTCGCCGAGTCGGCAAAATGCGTCTCCTCGTAGAAAACCATTGGGTAGAAAATTCTGTCCACGCCCAACTCAATCAAGTTGATGATGTGTCCACTGACCAGTTTGGCGGGGAAACAGAGATTATCCGACATGATGTGCACCGTCCCCTTCTGGAAGATGGCATTTCTCGAAGCCGCAGAGAGCTGCACCTTGATGCCACTCTCGACGAAGAGCGTATTCCAAAACGGAAAGTTCTCAAACTGGTTCAAGACTCTGGGAATCCCAACGACAAGCTTCGGGGTAGAGTCGGGCGCGGTCTTGCGCTTGAAGAGCATGTCCAACTTGAGCGCAGGCAGATTCACGCCACGACGTTCCGCCTTCCCGCCGTTGGAGTAAATCTTCTCGCAGCGGTTTCCCGAATAAAACGTGTTGCGGTTCGGGAAAATCATCTTCGTGACCGTGCATCTATTTTCACAGCCGTGACAGTTGATGTTCTTCTTTGTGTAGTTTCCTGCGACTCGCGTAGTGACGACTTTAGTCGTTACAGGACGACTGAAGTCGTCACTACATTGATCACGCGCGGTCAATGCCGCGCCGTACGCGCCCATCAACTCCGCCATGTCGGGACAAATCACCTCGCGTCCCAGAAGATTCTCCAGCGCCTTTTGCACCGCTGGGTTGCGGAAGGTCCCGCCTTGCACCACGATGTGCTCGCCGAGGTGCGAAGTATCGGTGACTTTCAAGACTTTGTGCAACGCGTTCTTGATGACCGAATATGCCAGCCCCGCGGAGATGTCGCTGATCGAAGCGCCTTCACGCAGCGATTGCTTGACCTTCGAGTTCATGAAGACCGTGCAGCGGGTGCCGAGGTCGCAGGGCGATTCTCCGCTGGTGGCTTCCCTGCCAAACTCGGCGGCGGTGTAGCCCATGTTCCGCGCGAAAGACTCGATGAACGAGCCGCATCCCGAAGAACAGGCTTCGTTGATTTTGATGTCCTGAATAAAGCCGTCTTTGACGAAGATGGCTTTCATGTCCTGCCCGCCGATGTCCATGATGAAGGTGACATCCTTATCGAATGCCTTCGCCGCGCGGAAATGTGCCAGCGTCTCGACCATGCCATCGTCCAAGCCGAACGCGGCGCGGATCAAGTCCTCGCCGTAGCCTGTGACCATACTGCGACTGACGCGCAGGTCTTTGCCATGCTCGCCGAAGCGTCGCTGCAATTCATCCAATCCGTTTTGCACCGCGCCGATGGCATCGCCCTTATTGTTGACGTAATACTCGAACGCCACCCTGCCTTGCTCATCGATCAGCACGACCTTGGTGGTGGTCGAGCCTGAGTCAATGCCGAGGAACAATCCGCTTCCGTCGAGGTCGGCGATGTTCACGCGTTTGATGCGATGCCGCATCCGCGCCGCATCCCAGGCTTCATACTCTTCTTGATCCTTGAACAGCGCTGGCAATCGGTTTTGACTCGCGTGCTCGTGAGTTTGGTCAGTCCCCAATTTCTCGATCAACGCTGACAGGGTGAAGGTCTGCCTAGCAACCGACTCGGTCAACGCCGCGCCAATCGCAGGAAGCAATTGCGCGTTTTCCACGTTCAGCACATCTTCTTCTTTGAGCTGAAGCACCTTCATGAAAGCCTGCTTCAACGAAGGCAGGAAGGTCAATGGTCCGCCGCAGAAGAGGATGGACGGTTTGGGGTCGTAACCGCGCGCGAGGGTTGCCAACGTCTGCAAGACCACGGCATGGAAGACCGAGGCGGCGATATCCGCGCGGGGAATGTCGCGGCTGAGCAGGTTTTGCAGGTCGGTCTTGGCGAACACTCCACAGCGCGAAGCCATCGGGTAGATCATCGTGGATTTCCCCGCCAGCACATCCAACTCGGTGACAGGCACATTCAACAATCCAGACATCTCGTCGATAAACGCCCCGGTTCCACCCGCGCACGAACCGTTCATGCGGATGTCGGGCATGCCTGCGTCTTTGAAGAAGATCATCTTGGCGTCTTCGCCGCCGATGTCGATCAGAGTTTTGACTTGCGGATACAACTGTCGCACCACTTCCGCGGATGAAATCACCTCTTGAAAAAATGGCAGGTTGAACCTTTCGCAGACTCCCATTCCCGCGGAGCCAGTAATCAGCACGTCCACTTGCACGTCACCGAGTTTTTCCTTTGCTTCGGCGAGAGTCTCATGTAGAGTTTGGACAGTTTCAGCGTTATGGCGGCGATAGGAAGAGAAAAGCAGTTTCCCCTTTCCATTCAAGATCACCGCCTTAGCGGTTGTGGAACCGATGTCAATTCCCAGTCTAAGATTGGACATAATTCACTCCTTGCAATAAACGAACGAACGTTCGTTTTTATTTTTGCACAAAATTCACAGGATGTCAAGAGCAATGCGACAGATGTAAATATTCATCAGTTACAATCAACCCATGCTCCCCCTCACCCCTCTTGAAAAAAACATCCGTGAAAACCTGAAATACAACGTCACCGTCGGGCTTCTTGACGGCAGCCTGTTCGGTGTGGCACTGGGTTTTGCTTCGTTCAGTGCCGTGCTTCCGCTCTTTGTCGCTTCGATGACCGACTCCGCCACGTTGATTGGTCTGGTTCCAGCCATCCACTCGACGGGATGGCTACTCCCACAATTGTTCACCGCAGGCCACATCTCTCGACTGCGGAAATACAAACGCACCGTTCTGATGATGACCATCCATGAGCGTGCGCCGTTTGTGGGCTTTGCTATTGTCGCACTACTGCTGCCATTCATCGGGATAAACACCGGACTCGCCCTGACGTTCTTGCTGTTGATCTGGCAGGGACTCGGCGGCGGATTCACCGCCAACGCCTGGACTTCGATGATCTCGAAGATCATTCCGCCCGAATCGCGCGGGACATTCTTCGGGGTGCAGAGTGGGCTGGCAAATCTCTTTATCAGCATGTCCGCCATCGGAGCGGGATACCTGCTCGATTATTTCGACGCCCCCTGGGACTTTGCAACCTGCTTCCTGCTCGCGGCGGTTTTCTTCACTCTCTCATGGTTTGCCCTGGCAAAGACGCGCGAACCCGAGGACGTTGACAAGTTCATTCCTGATGAGAAACCCAACTTTTGGCACGATGCAATAGCGTTGCTGCGCCGCGATAAAAACTTCGATTGGTTTCTATTGGTACGCGTCCTCTCGCAGTTTGCCACGATGGGTTTCTCGTTCTACATCATCTATGCCCTGCGTGATTTTGGTATGACCAAAGTGGTGTCGGGTTATCTCATTGCCACGTTAACCATCTCGCAGACAGTCGCCAACATGGGCATGGGCTGGATCGGCGACAAGGTTGGTCATCGCATGATGCTCATCATCGGAGCGGTGGCTGCCTTCCTGAGCGCCGTACTGGCATGGAGCGCGACTTCGCTTACGTGGTTCTATCCCATCTTCCTTTTGACTGGCATCGCCAACGTCGCCATCTGGACAAACAGTATGTCCATGACTGTGGACTTCGGCAGCGAAGCGGAACGCCCCATCTACATCGGTCTCTCACAAACGCTCACCGCCCCCGCCACCATCATCGCCCCGCTCATCGGCGGCTGGATCGTGGATGCGGCTGGCTTCACCCCGACATTCACAATCTCGCTTATCCTTGCGCTGGGGATGCTCAGTATTTTATTGTTTTTGGTGAAAGACCCAAGGAAAATCAGACCATAGACGACAGACCACAGACCATCGTCCACAGTCAATTGTCCATGGTCAGTTCGCAGTCAATAGCTTCAAAGGAGTTCCCTGTGTTCCTCATTCAGGAAAAAGTAAATCAGGCAATCGAAATTCTCAAAGAGCAGAGCACCGACATGTGGCTGACCTTCGTCCGCGAAACTTCCGGTGTGCGCGACCCCGCGCTGGATTTTCTCATTGGCGCGGGCGACCTGACCTGGCAATCGGCACTCATCCTCACGAGAAAGGGCGAGCGGATCGCCATTGTGGGGAATCTTGAAAAAGAGTCCATCTCGCGGCTGGATGTATTCAACGAGATTTTGGGATACGACACCGCCGTCAGCGGCTTGCTGAAAGAGACCATCACCCGCCTCGACCCCGCGCGGATAGCTGTCAACACGCCCCGAAACAACGTCCACGCGGACGGCTTGACTTACTCAATGTACGCATTTCTCAGGGAATACCTTTCCGTCACGCCCTACGCCGATAGACTCGTCAGCGCGGAGCCCGTCATCTCCGCCCTTCGCGGACGAAAGACTCCCGCCGAGCAGGAACGAGTCCGCAAGGCGGTGCAGATCACAGACGAGATATTCAGGAAGACTTTTGCCCAAATCAAAGTCGGCATGACCGAGATCGAAGTCGGCGAGATGATGCACAGCCTGGCGCGTGAACATGGCGTGGAACTGGCTTGGGTTCCCGAAAGCTGTCCCGCCGTCAACAGCGGACCCAACTCACCCGTCGGACACAGCGGTCCGACAGCGATCAAGCTCAAGCGGGGGCATGTCCTGCACTTCGATTTCGGTGTCAAATATGAAGGATACTGCTCCGATATCCAGCGCGTATGCTACATCCTGCGCGAAGGCGAGACCCAAGCCCCAGCCGAAGTCCAACGCGGCTTCGATGTCATCCGCACCGCGGTGGAAAAATCGCGTAGGGCGATGAAGCCGGGTGTGACGGGCAATTCGATTGACATCATCTCGCGGGGAATCGTCACCGATGCGGGCTATCCCGAATTCCCCTATGCGCTCGGTCACCAGTTGGGACGGGTCGCCCACGACGGCGGCGCGCTGCTCGGTCCGCTGTAGGAGAAGTATGAGGACTCGCCGAAGCAAAAACTCGAAGCCGGGCAAATCTTCACCATCAAACCTGGGCTTGCGGTAACAGGTTATGGCTACATCGGGCTGGAAGAGGATGTGGTCATCACCGAAAACGGCGCGGAATACCTCGGCGAACCACAAAGAGAGATTGTTTTGTTGAAAGGGTGATTGAAATGAGGCGACACTTTGAGAGTGACCGCCTCTTTTATTTGATGTATGTCACGCATCGAGTATGACATACGTTTGGCGCATTTCTTCATCTGTTTTGCGTGTCATCCGTCACTACGAGCCGATTTGCTAAGTGTTATACTTTCAAATTGTGAAAATCATCACCTTCAATGAAGGTGAGCCCACAACAAAACAGAGGACTTAATATGACCCAGGAAGATCCCAGAATTTTGGAATTACGCAGAGTCCGCGCCAAGGCATTGGAAGGTGGCGGCGAAGAAAGAAACAAGAAGCGAAAAGCCCAAGGTAAGTTGACGGCGCGTGAACGGGTGGAATTGTTGCTCGACCCCGGCACCTTCAATGAATTGGAACCGTTCATTACACACCAGGGCGATGAACTTGGTTTGTTGAAGGAAAAATACTACGGCGACGGCGTCATCACCGGCTACGGGCAGATCAACGGGCGGACGGTTTACCTCTACTCACAGGACTTCACAATCTACGGCGGGGCGTTGAGCGAAATGCAATCACGCAAGATCTGCCGCGTAATGGATCTGGCAGTCCGCAACGGCGTGCCCTTCATCTCGCTGATCGACTCCGGCGGTGCGCGCATTCAGGAAGGCGTGCGCTCGATGGGTGGCTACGCGGAAATCTTCCGCCGCAACGCCCAATATTCGGGTGTGGTGCCACAAGTGAGCGTCATGCTTGGACCATGCGCAGGCGGCGCGGCGTACTCCCCCGCCCTCACCGACCTGGTCATCATGGTCGAGAAATCCTCCTTTATGTTCCTCACTGGTCCCGATGTGATAAAAGCTGTCACCGGCGAAATCATAGACGCGGAATCCCTCGGCGGTGCGACAGTACATAACTCTGTCAGTGGGGTGGCGCACCTAAGCGTGGCAAGCGAACAGGCAGCGCTCGAAATGACCCGCCACTTCCTCTCATACCTGCCATCCAATAATGTGGAGAACCCGCCATACACTCAGGCAACCGACGAAGCGGGACGTATGGATGAGGAACTCAACAGCATCATTCCACTTGCCGCCAACGAGCCATACGTTATGCACGATGTGATCGAAAGAATCGTTGACCAGGATTCCTTCCTCGAGTTGCAACCTGACTGGGCGCGCAATGCAATCATCGGTCTGGCGCGCATCGGCGGACATAGCGTGGGTATTGTCGGACAGGAACCCTCCATCATGGCAGGCGTGATCGATATTGACGCCGCCGACAAAATGACCCGCTTCGTGCGCATGTGTGATTGTTTCAATATCCCGCTTGTGACTTTCGTCGATTCACCCGGCTTCCTGCCCGGTGTTGCACAGGAACACGGCGGCATCATCCGCCACGGTGCAAAACTTTTGTACGCCTATTCAGAAGCCACCGTACCGAAGATCTGTCTCATCACCCGCAAGGCATACGGCGGTGCGTACGTTGTTATGTCCAGCAAGTTCCTCGGCACTGATGTCACCTACGCCTGGCCCTCAGCCGAAATCGCCGTGTTGGGCGCGGAAGGTGCAGCAAACATCCTCTATAAAAAACAGATCGAAGCTTCTGCCGACCCCGCCGCTGAACGAAATCGACTTGCTGCCGAATATCGAGAGAAGTTCAATAATCCGTATTATGCCGCCTCCACTGGCTACGTGGACGACATCATTGAGCCGCGCGAAAGCCGCCCGAAGATCATCGCCTCTCTCTCCGCCCTTCGCGACAAGTACGCCCCCGCCCCGGCGCGCAAGCATGGGAATATTCCTGTCTAAATGTCATTGCGAAGGAGCAAAGCGATTGAAGCAATCTCCAACACAAGAAGGTTGCTTGGTCGGGTAAAACCGCCCTCCTCGCAATGACGAAATGAGTTTTGTATGAACGACCTACTCCTCTCTCTTGAAATTACCGGTCTTGGCATGGGACTTGTCTTTGGTGCGATCATCCTCCTCTGGGTGATGATGCTCCTGTTAACCGCCTTCACAGGCAGTAAGAAAACCGAGTCCGATGAAACACCTGAATCTGACAAGAAACCTGCTCCCCAATCTGGGGATAAACTCCAGGCGGCTGCCATTGCCGTAGCAATCGCTCTCGCCGAGCAGGGACAGTCCACCGCCCATCCGTTGTCTGTGCCCCCCACGGCCCTCGTTTCCGCCTGGCAACTGGGCATGAGGACGAGTCAGCGCACGCAAAAAGGAAGCATTGGCAGACGCTAAAGCCTGACGGGTTTCATCACGTCCTGCCTCAGTCGCGATTCTTGAAAATCATAACCAACCTGACCAATCAGCATTCTGAGAAAACCTGTCAGGTTTTCGGAGCACTTATGAAATATAAAATAACAGTCAAAGATCAGGTCTACGAAGTCGAAATAGAAAACATCAACGCCAGACCCATTGTCGCCGTTGTGGATGGCGAGCGGTTCGAAGTCACGCCCGAAAGCGGAGGCCAGGCTGGGGACGGGAAGGCAATGCCAAGCAAACCCGTTGAGAAAAAATCCTTTAATCCGAACCAGCCGTCCCTGGGTTCCAAGGCTTCCAACCAGGCATTGACCGGCGACACGCAAACCGCCCCTCTGCCTGGAACAGTCGTCGAGATTTTTGTGAAGGCTGGCGACAAGGTCGAAGCGGGTCAGGTGATTCTCATCATCGAAGCCATGAAAATGAAGAACAGCATCCGCTCGCTGTTTAGCGGCGCCATCAGCGAAGTACTTGTGAGCGCGGGTCAAAGTGTGGCGCACAAACAACCGTTAATCAAGTTTACAGATTTGAGCGAAACTGCGTGGATGTAACCGGATTGCGTGATGCGTCAGCGCATTGCGTAAAGGACACTTATGGACTGGAATTCTATATTACCTGAATTGTTGAAAGGCTTTGCCGCCTTCGACTGGCGCAATGGCGTGATGATTCTGGCCGCGTTGGCATTGGTCTACCTCGCAGTCTTCAAGGAAATCGAACCCGTGTTGTTGTTGCCCATCGGCTTTGGATGTCTGCTGGCAAATATCCCGTTGTCAGGCATGACCGCCACCGTCGACGGCATGATGGGTGTTTTATACAACGCCGGTATCAAGACCGAGTTATTCCCCCTGTTGATCTTCATCGGCGTCGGCGCGATGATCGATTTCTCGCCGCTGCTTGCCCAACCCAGAATGGTGTTGCTCGGTGCGGCGGGACAGTTCGGCATCTTCGGCACGTTGATGCTGGCAATCGCGCTGGGCTTCCCGTTGAACCAGGCGGCATCCATCGGCGTCATCGGCGCGATTGATGGACCCACATCCATTTTCGTGGCATCCAAACTCGCGCCTGAGTTGCTGGCTCCAATCGCAGTGGCAGCTTACTCGTACATGAGTCTGATTCCCATCATCCAGCCACCGTTGATGAAACTGCTGACGACGAAAAAAGAGCGCATGATTAAGATGGACTATGCGCCCAAGCCCATCTCGAAGACGACGCTGATCTTCTTCCCCGTTGTGCTGACTCTCGTCGTCGGGTTGCTCGTCCCCGAAGCCACCCCGTTGATCTCCATGCTTATGCTCGGCAACCTGCTCAAGGTCACCGGTGTGGTGGACCGATTGAGCAATGCCGCGCAAAACGAGATCATCAATATCTCGACCCTGTTCCTGGGTCTGGCAATCGGCTCCACCATGAGCGGACAGGCTTTCTTGAATTTGGACACAGGCAAAATCATGGTCCTGGGCTTATTCGCTTTTGCACTGGATACGGTTGCGGGTCTGCTGTTCGGCAAATTTATGTCTTTCCTGAGCGGCGGCAAGATCAACCCACTCATCGGAGCGGCAGGCATCTCCGCCTTCCCCATGGCGGGACGTCTGGCTGCTAAAACCGCCAGCGACGAAGACCCCGACAATTTCATCCTCATGCATGCCATGGGGTCCAATACGGCAGGGCAGTTGGGTTCGGTCATTGCAGGCGGTATTCTGTTGTCAGTCGTAAGCAAGATATTGGGCATTGGATAACTCGAATAAACAACGCATACACGCTTCGACTGCGCTCAGCGCGAAACAATCCCGCAGGTTGGAATCAGCCTGCGGGATTGTTTGTATTTTTGGATATTTGCGCTATAATCAAGTTGTCTGACAATTAAAAATTCAGGAGAACCCATGACCACAATTGATCTCACCATTCAAAAAGACCGCCGCGCCCGTGCCATCAAACGGGCCAAAGAGCGCAACATCGTTATCCCCACCTATGCCCAAATGAAAGACCCTTCGAAAATCCCTGCCAAAGTCAAGGAGGAATTGAAGGGTATCGGGCTTTGGGACATCCATCCTCGCAATCTGTTCCGCATCAACTGGCACAACCAGCCCACCGCTTCCGGCGGGACCTTCGGTGGAGTGAATTTCCTCGAACTTCCCTCCTCGCTGACGGGAGTCAAAGCGCGGATCATCGCCATCGTAGGCAAATGGTTCCCAACAGGAGCACACAAGGTCGGTGCAGCGTTTTCTTGTTTGGTCCCACGACTGGTCACTGGTCAATTCGACCCGACCACTCAGAAAGCCGTCTGGCCGTCCACAGGCAATTACTGCCGTGGCGGCGCATACGACTCTGCTCTGCTTGCATGTGACTCGATTGCCATCCTGCCCGAAGGCATGTCGAAAGAACGCTTCGAGTGGTTGTCCAAAGTTGCGGGCGAGACCATCAAGACTCCCGGTTCAGAATCCAACGTCAAGGAAATTTTCGATAAATGCTGGGAACTCCGCAAGTCCGGTCAGGATTTGATGATTTTCAACCAGTTCGAGGAATTTGGCAACTACCTCTGGCACTATGAGGTGACGGGTCACGCGATGGAAGAGGTCTTCAAGCAGGTCGCGGGTAGGAATGGACGTTATCGCGGCATGGCATCCGCCACCGGGTCGGCCGGGACGATTGCCAGCGGCGACTACATGAAGCAGTTGTTCCCCGACAGCAAGATCGTCGCCAGCGAAGCCCTGCAATGTCCCACTCTGCTCGAGAACGGCTTCGGCGCGCACCGCATCGAAGGCATTGGTGACAAGCACGTGCCGTGGGTTCACAATACCAAGAATACCGACATGGTGGTTGCCATCGACGACAACGCCGTGGTTAACATCTCGCGCCTGTTCAACGAAGAGAACGGCAAGGCGTATCTGGTCAAGAAGGGCGTTCCCGAGGATGTGGTCGGCAAACTGGATTTGCTCGGTTTCTCCGGCATTTCCAATGTCCTCTCCGCCATCAAGACGGCCAAGTATTATGAGATGGGCGAGGATGACATCATGATCACCGTGTTGACCGACTCGATGGAACTCTACCGCTCGCGCCTGCACGAGATGCATCAGGAATTTGGTCAATACACCGAGACCGATGCCGCCGCTGACTTCGCCCGCTACCTGCACGGACAGTCCACCGATAACATGCTCGAGTTGCGCTACACTGACCGCCGCCGTGTTCACAACCTCAAGTATTACACCTGGGTCGAACAGCAGGGACGCACCTATCAGGAAATCCAGGATCAATGGTACCAGCCAGATTACTGGACCAGCGTCCAAAAGCAGGCGGATGAAATTGATGAACTGATCGTCGAGTTCAACAAAGAAGTTGGGCTCCTCTAAAAAGGACAAGTGACAGTCACCTCCGCGGAGGTGACTGTCACTTTATTGCAACTTGCGATTTTCATCCGGCAAAGTGTAGTGTTGTATAATCTATAGGATGCAAAGTACGCCCTACATCATCCCCTGGTTAGTTTCAGTTGCGCTTACCTTTTCGATGGGCGTGTATGCGACCCGCCGGAGGGGACATTTTGCGGCCATCCCGTTCATTGCCATGTGTTTCCTGGCAACCTTATGGGCGGCAGGGTATATCTTCGAACTCGGCAGCACAAGCCTCGATGTCAAGTTGTTGGCAGTCAAAATCGAATACATCAGCATCATCGGCGTACCCTTATCGTGGACAGCGTTCGCGCTTGCCCTTTCAGGGCATGGAAATTGGTTGACGAAACGCAACATTACACTGGCTTCCATCTTTCCCATTCTCACCCTGCTGGTGGTATGGACTACGGAATTCCATCACTGGTTCTTTACGGAAATCAGCATTATTACAGACAAAACAACCGGACTGCTTCTGATCTGGAATCCGCCAGGATGGTGGTTCTGGCTCCATGCCGTATATATTTACGGCATTCTGGTGTTCGGCACTTACTTGTTGATTCGCGAGTATTGGCATCAAAGGGACGTATACCGCTCGCAGGTGGTTATTAACATCGCCGCCATCCTGCTTCCCTGGGTTGCAAACGGCATTGTGGTTGCAAGATTGATTCCCGTTGACATTACTTCCGTGACCTTCTCCCTCTCCACGTTGATTTTGGGTTTTGGATTTCTTCGTTACGAAATGTTGAACATCGTGCCGGTGGCGCATCGCGCCGTGTTCGAAAGCATCTCCGATGCTGTAATCGTGCTCGACCCGCGCATGAGGATCGTGGAATTGAATCCCGCAGCGTTGGAAATTTTCGGTCTCCAGGTGAATGCAGTGATTGGAAAATCATTTCACCAGGTCTTTCACCCCTGGGTCTACCTGGATGATGAGGCATTGAAAAAGCACGGCTTACACAAGGAGGTCATCCTCGAAAACGACGGGAAAACCTCGCGTTGGTTCGACCTTTTCGTCAGCGCATTGCGTGAAATACCCAGACAAAACGGCGGGTGGATCGTGACATTTCGCGACATTACAGGCTTGAAGGAGAATGAATCCGCGCTGGCAATTGCCCGCGACGAAGCCGCCCGGGCAAATGGTTTCAAGAGCCAGCTTCTGGCAAACGTCAGCCATGAACTGCGGACTCCGCTTGGAATCATCATGGGCTATACCGACCTGCTTGCCCGAAAATCCTATGGCGAGCTTGATGAGAAACAAATAAGCGTCCTTGGAAAGATCAGGGAAAGCACGGAATATCTGGAGGCGCTTGTCTCAGGACTGCTCGACCAGGCGCAGCTTGACAGCGGAAGATTGAAACTGGCCGCCGTGCCCTTTGAAGTCCGCGTGGTGCTCGGTAAGACCTGCGGCCAATTGAGCATTCTGGCAGAGTCGAAGAAACTCGAGTTCAGAGCAACAATCTCGGATGACATGCCCGTCTCCATCATTGGCGATAGCCAGCGTTCGAAACAGATCCTCGTCAACCTGATCAGCAATGCCGTCAAATTCACAGAAACAGGCAGCGTCACTGTGAAGATATATAAATTGGACTCGGACTGGTGGAGGATGCAGGTCTCGGACACAGGGCCCGGCATTCCGGAAAACGCCATCCAAGCCGTGTTCGAGCCATTCAGGCAATTGCCCGAAGCGAACAGGATCATGCGCAAAGGCTATGGGCTGGGACTTTCCATCACCAAGCAACTCATCAACCTCATGGGCGGCGACATCACGGTGGAGAGCGAGGTTGGAAAGGGAACCACTTTCACTGCCACCCTGCCGTTGATCACAGAAATGGAAAATTAAGAATAGCCGGAATCAGCAGGGGTGTTTTCGTTTTGCGAGCGCGTATATTCTTTGCAGTAGGGAATTTGAATCTGTTGTGTCATGCGCGAGTTCCCAGACCATTACACCACCGAGTTCTTCTTCCAGTGCAAAACAAACTTTATTTTGAATCGTATTCAATCCATTGAAGTAGATTCCGTCCACTTCATCCACTGTAGGCGGTGGAGAGTAGCGGCGCATGATTTCCTCGTAGGATAAAACTTTGTAGGGTGGCGAGGTGTTGCGTCCATAGAACGGAACGCCCAAAATAATTCTCGCGGCAGGAATACCCACATCCAAAAGCAGTTGCGCATCCTTCATTGCCTGCTCAAAGGTGGCGTGTTTTGCGGCGCGGTCATACGACATGAGGTGGACACGATCCACGACGGCAAAATCTGCCAACGGGAAATTCGGGTCGGGAGTCAGCGCCACGCTGACCAGCAGGTTCTGTCTTGCAAAAGCCGCTTTTGTCTCGGTCAGGAGCGAAATATAGTCTTTAAACTCGGCTTTGCCATTTGGGAACTCCCAATCGAAGTCCACGCCATCGAGGTGATGTGCCAGCGCAAACTCGGTCAATGCGCCGATGAATTTTTGGCGTGTGAGTAGGTCGGCTGTCATTGGGGCAAAACCAGTCGAACGCTCCCAGCCACCGATGGACAAGTGCAGGCGCAATCCGCGTTCCACTTTGAGTTGCTGCAAACTCTGCCAACTTTCCTTGCTCAAGCGCGAAGTGTCCAGCGTCCCATCGGCGTGAGGCTCGGCGGAGAAATAGATGATGTCGGTCAGGCTGTCCGCCCAAACGGGATTCAACTCGCGGTAGTCGGGGAAGTAGCCAATCACGTCAAACGGTGCTGGCACGGAATTCATTGTCAGCGTAGGCAATGCCGTCGGGTTGGAATCAACTGCGGGCGGAGTTAAAGATCGAGCAGATTCCCCACACGAAGTCAGCAAGGCAAGAGTCAAAAGTAAGGGAATAAGTTTCATGTGCGACATTATAATAAAGCCATGTTGAAGCCAACCGACTTAATTCTGGTCTGCCTGATTCCAACGCCGCGCGACTTGGAAATTGCGCGGCTTCTCGGCTGGTATCGGATTCCGCTTCGCTCTGCGCCGAAAGTTGTTGCCGTGGACTACCTGGCTTTTTACCAACCCGCAGCCTTCGGCGAGCGCGGCGGACAAATCGAATTCATCGCCGAGGTACGCGGGCATGAACTCACCACACGCGGCGAGTTGCTGCGCGATGAGAAAGACCACCCGCGAGCGAAGGAAGAATATTTCAAAATTCAACTGGGCGGACTGGAAAAACTGCGCGAGCCGATCCGCGCCGACAAGTGGAAGCGCCTGACGTTTTTATATTCGACGGGCGAGTATTTGCTGAACGCGAAACTGCTCAACGACCTCGTTGTCCAAAACGAAGAACGGGATATTTTGTGGAAGAACCTGCGCGAACGCGCTGAGCACGAGCAGTTATACAAAGTCGATTTACCAGAAGCGGATTTGCTGCCCGAGGTTTTACTGGCATTACTGGGTATCAAAGAAACACAAACAGATTATGAGACAAAGGAGCATCCAAATGACAACCTTGATTAAAAACGGCACGCTCATCACCGCCTCCGAAACCTTTCAAGCAGACATCCTTATCGAAAACGAAACCATCTCACTGGTTGGGAAAAATCTAACCCATCCCAACGCCGAGGTGATTGACGCCGGCGGCAAACTCATCATGCCCGGCGGAATCGACCCGCACACGCATTTTGATTTGCCCATGTTCGGCACGGTTTCATCGGACGACCATTACACGGGTCACAAGGCGGCGGCGTTTGGCGGGACAACCACCGTCATGGACTTTGTTGTCCTCGAAGCCCCCTCTCCCAGAGGGAGAGGGCAGGGTGAGGGCGACTTCAAATATTCAACCGACTTGTGGCTTGAAAAAGCAGCGAAGGCGGCGATTGATTATTCCTTCCACATGAACCTGAACCGCTTCGACGACAAGCTCGCCAAAGAATTGCCCTCACTGATGGAAATGGGAATCCAGACCCTGAAAGTATTCACCGCCTATAACGGCAAACTGCGTCTGGACGATGGCGGCATCTTCCGCGCCCTGCGGCTTGCCAAAGAGAACGGGATGCTGATGATGGCGCATTGCGAAAACGGCGATGTCATCGAACAACTCATCCCCGAAGCACTGGCGGCGGGACACACTTCCCCAGAATGGCACGCGCTCACCCGTCCCGGCTGGGGCGCGGTGGAGACAACCCTCCGTATGGCGGCAATGGCAGAGCAGGCGGATTCCCCCGTGTACATCGTCCACATGAACATAGGCGGCGAAGTGGACATGCTGAAATATGCTCGCGAGCGCGGAGTCAAAGTGATGGGTGAAACCTGTCCCCCGTACCTGTTTTTCTCCATCGAAGAGTTGCGCCGGCCCGATGGCGCCAAGTGGATTTGCTCCCCGCCCATGCGCTCGAAGGAAGACAATGCGCGGCTGTGGCAGGGACTTCACGAAAACACCCTGCAAACCGTCGGCACAGACCACTGCCCGTTTTTCTACGATGGCACAAAGCCGATTATCTACGAAGGAAAAGAGATTGCCATCCCAGGAAAGGAACTCGGCGCGAAGGACTTCACGAAGATTCCCAACGGATTGCCGGGTGTCCAGGATCGTCTGCCCGTCATGTGGACTCATGGAGTCCGCACGGGACAAATCACACCCAATCAGTTTGTGGCGTACATGTCCACCAACCCGGCGAAGATTTTCGGCTTGTACCCGCGCAAGGGAGCGCTCGTCCCCGGGGCGGATGCCGACGTCGTGATCTGGGATCCAGAAAAGCGCGTGAAATATGGCGTGGCGCATTCCCACCAGCGGATGGATTACAGTCTCTATGAAGGCTGGGAACTGGTCGGTTACCCCGAAAAAGTTTTCCTGCGCGGCAAGCTGATCGTGGATGGCGAGAAGTGGCTGGGCAAATCTGGCGATGGAAAATACTTGAAACGCGGGATGGGCGAGGTGCTCTAAATACGAAGTACACAAAGGTCACAAAGGAAAAACCCTTGTGACCTTTTTATCAGCGGTTGGACTCAAAAGTCTCCCGACTTTTGAATGCCAACGACCGGCGTCGTCGGACTCCAATATTTACTTTCTCTTTCTGGTTTCGCCTTCCAGTTCTGCCAAAAGCAAGTCCAATGCGCCGACGGAGATTTGCAACTCGCGCAACGAAATCACCATTGAGACGATCATCAGAATCAGGGCGATGGCAAAACTCCACTGTCCGGCCACTATCCAGCCTGCGAAGAGGGCAAACATGCTGATCACACAAAACAACAAGCTGAGCAGTCCAAATATCTGCATGTCGCGGATCAAATAGATGCGATAACGCAAGTTGGCAATTTGTCCCAGGATATTGCTATCATTCTCGGATTTGTATCGGTCATGCAGGTTGCGGATGATGGTCGCAAGAGTCAAAAAGCGGTTGGTGTAAGCCAGCATCAACAAGGATACGGTGGGAAAAAGCAAGGCAGGGGTTGTAAGAGAAATTTCCATATGGGAAATTATATCGCTGTGTGAGGTTGAGGGTTTCGTCGTTGTATAATTTCCTCCATCACGCGGGCGCGGATTTGCATCCACTCCTCTTCGGGAATAGTGAGAAAGGCTTCCACCGCTTGCGGGTCGAATTGTCTGCCAGCCTCCTCTTTGATGATTTTTCGCGCAGATTCGTAGGAACAGCCGTGACGGTAGGGACGGTCGGACGTCAACGCGTCGAAGGTATCGGCGATGGCAAACAGGCGCGCCCCAATGGGAATCTCTTCACCGCGCAAGCCATGAGGATATCCCGTACCATTCCACTTCTCCTGGTGACAAATCACAATCTGGATTTCCTCTCGAAGGTAGGGAATATCAGCCAGCATGTTATATCCCGCCTGTGGGTGGCGTTCCATGACCATGCGTTCCTTGTCGTCCAGTGAGCCGGGCTTGTGCAACACCGCATCCGGCACGCCGATCTTGCCAATATCGTGGATGAGCGCCCCGCGGCGGATGCTCTTGATGATCCCCCTATCCAACCCGATCTTCTCCGCAAGGCGGGAGGTGTATTCAACCACACGGCGCGAATGTCCTTCGGTTTCGCGGTCGCGCAGGTCGAGCGCGGCAGACAGTGCATCGAGGGTCAGATCGTAACTGGTTTGCAGGTCAGCCACCAGTTGGGCATTGCTGACCGCCAGCGCGGCGCTGTCAGCAATCGAGCGAAATAGGTCGAGGTCGTCCTTGTTGAAGAGTTGACCGTCGCGCTTGTTGACAGCCTGAATCGCGCCGATGGATTTATCCTCCAGCACGAGCGGGACCGTCATTAGCGAGCGGGTGACAAAGCCCGTTTTTTCGTCCACTGAACGGGCGCGGCGCGGATCGTTCTGCGCGTCCTTGATGATGATGGATTCCTGTTTGGCGACACTCGTGCCAACGACGCTTGGCTCATGTATCGGCACAGACAGACCCTTGAGCGCCTCGGCGCTTGCGCCCCTTGCAAAGCGGCATTTGATGATACCCGCCTCTTCGTCCACCAGCCAGATGGATTGAGCCTCGGCATTGATGGCTTTGTTGACCGAAATGAAAATGCGCGGAATGAGTTCGTCAATGTCCAGCGTTTGATGCAGGTGACGGCTGATCTGGTTTAACATTTTTTGGCGCTCGGCAGTGCGGCTTTGTCGCTCAAAGAGTTGCGTGTTCTGGACTGCGGCAGCAATGTGCCTGGAAAACTCGCCGATGAAATCGCGGTCGCTGCTGGTAAAAGTCGGTTCGCCAATTTTGTTGATGAGGTTCATCTCGCCCATCAGTTTGCCGCGCGCCACGAGCGGAATGCTGATCATGCTGCGGACATTAATGCCAAAATAATGATAATACTCCTTGGCGTCCATCCATTTGGATTGTAGTGAGTCGTCGATTTTCGTCAGCCTGCCTGAGGCAGTGCGATAGGCGGCGATGAACTTTCTGGCGCGTATCGCGCTTCCAGACATTTTCTCCGCCTGGGGTCCGATGGCGTGGGTACATTTGATGTCAGTCTCAGACTCGTTGAGCAACCAGATCGAGCCGCCCTCACTGGTGACAAAGCTCTGTATTTTCTTGAGAATGGAAAGCAGTACAGGGTCAAGTTCAAGCATGGAACGAAATGCCTGCCCTATTTCCAACAGCATGGATGGAGGGATGGACGTGACCATGGGATTCTCCTCAACAGACAAAAGAGACGCCAGTGTGTTTTCAGTATACAGCGGATTGGATTGAATAAATTAAAAGACACCCACTTCGCGACTTACTAAATTCACTTTCTTCCAAAGTCCGCGGGAATCTCCCCCCATAACTCCGTATCCCATTTCAAAATCTTATCCTCGGGAAGTTCGTTCTCCGCGAGCCAATTCTCCGCACTGCGAATGATGGCAAAGAGCAGGGCATTCTTTGGGGAGTGTTGAAGATTGGTCTTGCAAACGCCGTTCATCACCCACGAGATGGCGTTCTCTGAATCGGAGTAAATGGGGGTGTGTGAGTTATGCTTGAACTGCCAGGTTAGCGCGTGGACGATGGCAAGGAACTCGCCAACGTTATTGGTCCCCTGCTCGTAGGGTCCCGCGTGGAAAATCTGCTCCCCTGTCTCGGTGATGACCCCGCGATATTCCAACTTGCCCGGCGAACCGCTACAAGCTGCATCCACGCAAATCGAGGGGAGGATGGGTTTTTCCTCCGCCGTTTTCCATCTCCCGCTCGAAGCTGGCTTGCCTTTGTAATGATCGTATTTGGCAAGGAAGGCGGCGTCTGCCTCGTGACTGCTGTCAAAGGCTTTGTACTGCGCGCCGACAAAACCCTTCACCTGTTTTTCGCACTCCGCCCATGATGTGAAGATGCCTGTCTTTCGTCCCTTCCAGACGACGTAGTATTTGTGTTTGTTCACGGGTTAATTTTAGCATAAGAAAAGTAGGTCACGTTTGAAACGTGACCTACTTTATTCATTGAATCTGCCACACTCATTGAACCTTGACCATGGACAACACCGCCTCCAAATTTCGCATCACCGCATCGCGGTTAAACTCGAAAACAGTGCCGGGAGTATAGTTCCCCACATTGGTGTAGTGGATGTAGAAAATCACTTCATTGCAGGAATTGTTGTAAACCGTGCGGAAAATCTCCTGTTGATAGTAATTGCCCGCGCCCGCACCTTCTGTCGTGGTGTGGACAAAGGTCAGTCCGTTGACGGTGACTTCGTCAGCGGGATATTCGGGTCCACCACCCCCATTTTGATTCGGCTCCGTGCAGGTGGATACTACCTTCGAGTCTGAACTGGAACTGTACATCAAATAGACTTCGCTCAGATTGGTCTGTTCGTAGAGTTCTGATTCAATCAACTGGAGCGCCAGCACGGGGTCCGTTTTGTAATTGCCCTGGACAGGCAACGCGGGTGCAAAAGTGTCAGGATAAGTCAAAGAAAGCCCCGTCGCTGACTTGAAGTCAAAATACTGAAATCCCATGTTCAGCGGGTTGATGGCTACCCGCAGCACAAATTGCAATCCCTCACCATCGGGTGTAAGGGTGATGAAATAATCTTGCGAAGCAGGTAGCATTCCTCGCCAGAACAGGCATTGTTCTTCCGCTGACTTCGGGCAGAGGACACTCCCATCCGCGCCTTTGATTTGCATCGAGATCGTGCTGGCGGCATCGGCTTGCGGCAAAACCGAAACCGACATTATCTGTCCCTGCATGGCGTTGAGCGAGTAGGTCTTGCTTCCACCTGCCACAATGTCGTCGGTCACATCGACGTAAGTCCCGTTGACTGGGAAGCGAATCTCGATGGGCTGACCAGCCTCCACGGTAGGCGGCGTGTAGGTCGGGAAACCTTCCGTCGGCGCGATGGTCGGCGGAACTGCCGTTAAAGTTGGAATCGGCGTGAAAGTCAATGTCGGTGTGGGTTGAATCACCTGCACAGGTTCAGCGGCGCTTTCCGTCACAGTTGGCGCGGTGCAAGCCGACAGGAAAACGGTCAAGAATAGAAGGCACAGAATTTTTTTCATTTGTACTCCATCATCACGCCCAGTAGATACAAACTCGGTATCTCGTATCTTGTATCTCGTAACTCACAACTTGCTACCCAAAATATTCCACCACCGTCGCCTCACCCTGGCCAACACCCACGCAGAGCGTCGCCACGCCGTATTTAACGTTGTCACGGATTCGCATCTCGTGAACGAGCGTGGTCATCAGGCGCGCGCCCGAACATCCCAGTGGATGTCCAATGGCAATCGCGCCGCCGTTCACGTTGACCAGTTCGGGGTCGATCTCCAAGCCTTCGATGACCGCAAGCGATTGAATGGCGAAGGCTTCGTTCAATTCCATCAAGCCGATGTCCTTCACCTTCAAGCCAGCGCGTTCGAGGGCTTTCTTCGTCGCGGGGATCGGACCGTAGCCCATCACGCGCGGAGCGACCCCAGCCGAGGCGGAGGTCACGATTCGGGCAAGTGGTTTCAGGTTGAGGGCTTTGGCTTTTTCCTCGCTCATGACTAAGAGAGCCGCGGCGCCGTCGTTCAATCCCGATGAATTGCCAGCAGTGACCGTTCCACCCTCTTTGACAAAGGCAGGCTTGAGCTTGGCAAGCGATTCCATCGTCGTGTCGCGGCGCGGACGTTCGTCCGTGTCAACAAGTTTCGGGTCGCCTTTTTTCTGCGGAATGGAAACAGGCACTATTTCCTGCTTGAACCTGCCCGAGTCAATTGCCGCAATCGCAAGTTGATGTGAACGCACAGCGAAGGCATCCTGCTTATCACGGTTGATGTGCGGACGTTCCTTCGCGATGTTTTCCGCGGTCTCGCCCATTGCATCAGTGCCATACATTTCCTTCATCTTTGGATTTGGGTAGCGCCAGCCGAGAGCGGTGTCATATGCGGTGAGGTTTCCAAATGAGTATCCGCTTTCAGCCTTGGGCAATGAATACGGAGCGCGGCTCATGGACTCAACTCCGCCTGCGATGTACACATCCCCTTCACCTGCTTTGATTGCCCGCGCCGCCATGTTGATCGCATTCAAGCCCGAGGCACAGAGACGGTTCACGGTCACTCCACCAACTTCGAGCGGCAGACCAGAGAGCAAAGCCGCCATACGCGCCACGTTGCGATTATCCTCCCCCGCCTGATTCGCACATCCCATGAAAACTTCTTCAACAAGTGCCGGGTCAAATTGATTGCGTTCGAGAATGGTTTTGATGACGTGCGCCGCCATATCGTCAGGACGAACGGAAGCAAGCGCGCCACCCAAGGCGCCGACGGGTGTACGAATCGCATCAACAATGACAGGATTTTCCATTTTGATTCTCCTTTGAGTTTCTGCATGAATTTTACCACCAGCAAAATCCTGGGTTTCTGGGTTGACTTTGAAAACCTTGTGGGGTATTTTGCGTAAATTAGGCATTAAGTATGTCAAGCATGAAAAGAAGGCGTTCTAGGAACGCCTTCTTTTCATGCTTGACGAAATCATTATCGTCTGGGGATTAATACCAAATCCTGAACGAGGTGGTCGTATTGGCGGTAAAACTATTAAAAGTACACGCCACATCCACATAGATCAAACTTCCATAAGGCTGGCTTGTGAATGAAAGCGGCACCATCCCCACGCCATTGGTATTCGTAGTCAACGTGGTAGGTTCAGTGCGTCCGTCGGGCCAGTTCGTTTGTGTGGCGCAACTGGCGTTTGCCACAGGTTGGAGGTTTTGATCCTGCACGATCACGAAAATCAACTGCGAGTCACTTGCGAGCGTCACAGCCTTCCATGCAAAGGCGCGTACCTGCAAATTGACGATGCTGGTATTGATGGTAGTGTTCGCAGGTTTTACCGGTGAAAGAAGACCGACGTCCTCACCCAGCTTATCAAAGTAAATTCGTCCCAGGTCAGAGATCACCACCCGCTGACCCTCCACCTTCCACGGCTGCCATTCCATGCGCACCTTTTCGAAGTATTGGACAATCTTGTTCTCATGATATTCAAACCCAGAGATCGGGTACCCAAATTGATTCACTCCGCCATATTGATCAAAAAACTCAAGAAAGGCAAAGCAGACGGGATATCCTGTCTCGGTGAAGGTGCGGCAGGCAAAAGTATTGGATACGCTCAACGGTCCGGTGGAAACATAGGTCATGCGTCCCAATTGGGTCACTTGAACCCGCTGCCCCTCCGGCAGGTCAGCATGGTACTCAAAACGGGCGCGCTGAAAATATTGTACCGTTTTGCCGTCTTTGCTGGTAAATTCCTCGGTAATGGGGTATCCGTACAAAAACACAGCATTGGGATTGCTGTTGTAAAACTTCAGAAAGTCCCCTTTTACATTGTGTCCTGTTTCGCTGAAATATTTCGTATCCTGGCCTTGAGTCTGTGCGTAAACGGGCACCCAACCAGCGCTGAGCAGGCAAAGCGTAATAAAAACTGCAAGAAAACGGCGTGTCATGGCTTTCCTATTATTATACTCAGTTTTCTGTTGCTCATTGCGGGCGGGCATTTATCCTAAAAACAATACACCTGACTGTTGCCAGGCACAAAAATAACACAATACTGCTATTATGTAATCTCGGAATCTGGCAATCCAGGTTGTTGATTCACAAGTCTGGACTTGTAACCCAGTATTCTAGCCTTTCAGCAAGCTTCACATAGGTTGGACTTTTTATTTTTTATAGTGTAGCACATAGTCGCCCCCCCTTACCCTACAGTTTTGAAAACAGAGCATGTACCTCACTTACCAACACCCAACAGGCATTGGACAATCTTTTCCGCCGCATGACCATCACCATACGGATTGGCCGCCTTTGCCATTTTGGCATACTCAGCTTCATCCTCCAAAAGCCGCTTCGCTTCCTGAACGATGAAATTGGTCTCCGTTCCAACCAGTTTGAGAGTCCCCGCTTCCACCCCCTCTGGACGTTCGGTTGTCTCTCGCAAAACCAGGACAGGCACGCCAAACGAGGGAGCCTCCTCCTGAATTCCGCCTGAGTCGGTCAGAATAAGCGTCGCATGTTTCATTAGATGTACAAGCGGAAGATAATCCAACGGCGACAGCAGGGTGACATTTTTGACGCCGTTCAAAGTGCGGTTTACAGGCTCCTGCACATTGGGGTTGAGGTGAACGGGGTAGACGATTTGTAAGTCATCCCGGCTTGCGAGCTCCCTGAGCGCCTGACAAATGTTTTCGAGTGGTTGCCCGAAGTTTTCACGGCGGTGGGCAGTGACAAGAATCAGTTTTTGGGCTCCCGGTTCAGTCGTTCGACGGTTATTGACACCCAATTTTCGCAGGAGCTCCGTAATTTCTTTTGGCTCCTCCTGCCTCGCCACATAATTCAACGCGTCGATCACGGAATTGCCGGTGACAAAAATCTTTTCAGGCTCGATACCTTCATGCAATAAATTCCCCTGCGACCAGGTCGTTGGGGCAAAGTGCAGGTCGGCAGTGACAGTTGCCAGCCTGCGGTTGATCTCCTCCGGGAAGGGATGCCACTTGTTATGAGTGCGAAGTCCCGCCTCGATGTGACCAAATTTGATCTTACGATAGAAAGCCAGCAGGGATGTGGTGACAACCGTCGTGGTGTCGCCGACCGCCAGCACCCAGTCCGGGTTGAAGTCTGCGAGAATGGGGTCGAGATGTGTAAAAATGCCCGCGCTGATCTGCGCCATGGTTTGGTCTTCGCGCATCAAGTTGAGGTCATGATCTGGGATAATCTCGAATAGTTCAAGGACTTGATCGAGCATTTGACGATGCTGGGCTGTCACACAGACGCGGGATTCAATGACCGGCGTTTGTTTCAACAGACGGACGATGGGAGCCATTTTTACGGCTTCGGGACGCGTGCCAAACACAGATAAGATTTTCATAGACATTTGAAAGGACTATGCAACGCGTATTTTTCCAACGCCTAAAACACGCACGTCAAATCCGGCATTCTTCCACGCCTCATCTTTCCAGCCATTGACAGTGTCAATGAGAAGACGGGATTTTGTTTTCCGGGCAACTTCGGATGGATTCAACTGCCTGAATTCCGTGTGATTAACGAGCAGCACAATCGCATCCGCGTCTTTTATGGTCTCTTCAAAGGAACCCACCATGTGGATGCCGGGCAGGCTCGCATCTGGCTTGAACGGCTCCCAAGCCTTGACGTGAGCACCCTCTTTCTGGAGCAGGTGAACCACTTCCGTTGCAGGGCTTTCGCGCAGGTCATCCACATCAGGCTTGTAGGCCAACCCAAGCGCGGCGATCTTTTTGTCTTTCATGTCTCCCAAAGCCTGCTTCACCTTGTTGACGACAAAATGCGGCTGGGTGTCGTTGACAAACCGCGCGTGGTGGATGAGCGTTGTCAAATCGGGTGCGGCCTCGACGAAGAACCAGGGGTCCACGCTGATGCAGTGACCACCGACTCCCGGCCCAGGGCTGAGGATATTGATACGGGGATGAAGGTTGGCAAGGCGGATGGCTTCCCAAACGTCCACGCCAAACTTTTCGGCAAGGCGGGAGAACTCGTTGGCAATGGCAATGTTCACGTCACGGGTGGTGTTTTCCATGATTTTGACCATCTCAGCGGTGGTCGCATCGGTTTGTATGATCTGCCCCTTGACGAAGGTACCATACAAGTCGCTACCCGCCTGCGCAGATTCGGGAGTCACGCCACCGATGACACGGGCGTTCTCGATCAACTCGCGCATGATCTGCCCCGGCAAAACCCGTTCGGGTGAATAAGCCAGATGGAAGTCCCGGCCAGCCGCCAGCCCGGAGTGGGAAAGGATGGGGGCAACCAAGTCAACAGTGGTACGCGGCGGGGAGGTCGATTCCAAAATCACGAGATTCCCCTTCCGCAAAAACGGAACAATGGATTCAGCAGCGGAGACCACGGCGCGCATGTCGGCCAGTTTGTAGGTCATGCCGTTATATTCGCCGAGTTCGTCCTCCTTGAATGGCGTCGGCACGGCGATGATGAAGGCATCTGCCTCTTCGAGTTTTGCTACGGCTTTGAAATTGCCGGACTGAATGGCTTTCTTTACCACATCATGCAAGCCCGGCTCATGGATGTGAATTTCCCCCCTGTTCAGGGTTTCAATAACATGCTGGTTGACATCAACACCGAGGACCTGAATGCCATGTGTGGCAAAAGTGGATGCGGTAGGCAGTCCGATATAACCCAACCCGATAACACAGATTTTTGCGAATTTCATTGGGGCTCCAATATATTGAATTTAGTGGCCTTATTATACAACCTTCATCGTGCTTCATCGACGAAACTTTTGCTCGCTGCCGCTCGTACATTAAGTGAATTTACCCTTCTTGTTGTATAATCAATTGGAGGCAACAATGAACCTTCTGCTGGACCCTAATATCGCGTATTTGATTTTGCTGGGCGGCGTGCTTCTGTCCTTGATGGCCATCGTGACGCCGGGGACCGGGTTATTCGAAGTCGGCGCTGTTTTTTGCCTCGCGCTGGCGGGATATGCGGTCTATAACCTTTCGTTCAACTGGTGGGCATTGATCGTTCTGCTTTTGAGCATTGTTCCGTTCATTTACGCCATTCAGAAACCAAAGCGGGAACTGTATCTCGGGATTTCCATCCTGCTGTTGGTTGTCGGTTCGGTATTCTTATTCGCCAAGGACGGATGGGAGCCCGCTGTCAACCCATTTGTCGCGCTCGTTGCCTCCGGGCTATTGTCGGTCTTTCTGTGGATTGCAGTGCGGAAAACCACTCTGGCTGCAAGTATACGTCCCACGCATGACCGGGAACTGATCGGCTCGACTGGTGAAGCCAAAACAAAGGTCCATGAAGATGGCAGCGTATATGTCGCCGGAGAGATGTGGTCCGCCAAAAGCGATGAACATATCCCCGCCGGCAGTTCAATCCGCGTGGTTCGTCGCGAGGGATTTATCCTCGTTGTTGAAAAAGACAATCAATAAAAATAATTATTTACAAGGAGAAAAACATGGATCCGTTTGCAACTGGTGGCGCTGTTTTTTGTTTCATCGGAGCGGTGGTCATCATCGGCTTGATATTTATCGCCAATGCCATCCGCATCGTGCCTGAATACCAACGCTTGGTGGTCTTTCGCCTGGGTCGTTGTGTCGGTTCGCGCGGACCGGGTATTGTGTTTTTGATCCCCGTAATCGACCGCGGCGTAAAAGTGGACCTGCGCGAGCAAGTCCGCGAAGTTCCCCATCAGGTTTCGATCACAAAGGATAATGCCCCGATCTCAATTGACTTCCTCTGGTACTACAAGGTGCTCGATCCCGCCGAATCGGTCTTACAGGTCGGCAACTTCGAGTCCGCTGCGGCTGGTATTGCGGCAACCACCCTGCGCGCAGTTATCGGCGGTATTCCGCTCGACGATGTGCTCTCCGAGCGCGAACACATCAACAACATGCTGCGCACCCGTCTCGATGAAGTGACTGAACGCTGGGGCGTGAAAGTGACCAACGTCGAAATCCGCGAGATCATCCCGCCGCGCGAAGTTCAGGACGCGATGAACCGCCAGATGTCGGCAGAACGCATCCGCCGCGCCGTCGTGACTGAGTCCACCGGTACGCGCGAAGCCGCCATCAATGTGGCAGAGGGCGAGAAACAATCCGCCATTCTGCGCGCGGAAGGCCAGAAGCAGTCCGCCATCCTCGCGGCGGAAGGCGAACGGCAATCTCAACTCCTACGGGCAGAAGGTTTCGCCCAGGCACTCGAAGCCATCTTCAATGCAGCCAAGACGGTCGATCAGAAGACCATGACCCTGCAATACTTCGAAACCCTCAAGTCCATCGGCGCAGGCTCCTCCACCAAATTCATCTTCCCAATGGAATTCACCAGCATGCTGGATAACTTCCTCGGCAAGAGCAAAGGATAAAACAGCGGTAAACAACAATAAAAAAGTGGAAAGTGAAAATTTCACTTTCCACTTTTTATTGATACAATCGCCGCATGGAAATTGTCCCCGCATCCATTCTCGATCTCAACGCTCTTCGCAAGCTGGAAAACGAAAGTTTCGACAAGGACGCCTGGCCGCTGTTCGACCTGATTGCCGTGTTGACCTTCCCTGAAGTGATTCGGCTCAAGGCTGTGGTGGATGGGCAAATGGCCGGATTCATCGCCGGCGATCCGCGTCCACGCGACGGATGGGGCTGGATTGCCACCATCGCAGTTGATTCACGCTACAGGCGGAGGGGTATCGGGCGAGCCCTGCTTCATGCCTGCGAAGCCAAACTCAAAGTCCCCCGTTCCCGCCTCACAGTCCGCATCTCGAACCAGGCAGCCATCTCCATGTACCAAAAGGAAGGATATGCCACCACCGATATTTGGAGCGGATACTATAACGACGGTGAAGATGGCATGGTGATGGAAAAGGTTCTTGAACGTAATTTGTAATTTCCCCGCAGCTTGAAAGGTTTATAATCGGCGCATATGTCTGAAACGCTGCCCCCGCCTGTTTGGGTAAACACAAAAGAAATATTGCAACAAATGCTCGAAGACCTCGTCACACAAAGCCGCCTGGCAGTGGACACCGAATCGAACAGCCTGCACGCCTTTCGTGAACAGGTCTGCCTGGTTCAAATCTCATCCGCGACAACCGATTACCTGATCGACCCGCTCGCCCTGAAGAATTTGAGCGTACTCGCCCCCATTTTTTCAGATCCCAAAATAGAGAAAATCTTCCACGCCGCGGAATATGACCTGATCTGTCTGCGGCGCGATTTTGGATTCTCCTTCGCCAACCTGTTCGACACCATGCACGCCGCGCGTGTGCTGGGCTATCCCGCCGTTGGGTTGGAAAAGCTTTTGAACGACAAATTCAAAATCCAGACCGATAAACGTCACCAAAAGGCAAATTGGGCAAAACGCCCTCTGACAAGTGAACAAATCCATTATGCGCGGCTGGATACACATTATCTCTTCGACCTGCGCGATGTCCTGGAAAAAGAATTGCGCGAGAAGAAACGTATTGAAATTGCGCAGGAAGATTTCGCGCGCGCCTGCTTGTTCGACGATCATAAACAAAAAAACAACGGTCAAACGTGGGAGCGCTTTGCCAACCGCAAGGACCTCTCACATCGGGAATTAACCGTCATGGTGTCGCTGTGCAAATGGCGCGATGGCGAAGCCGAAAAATTGAACCGCCCCGTGTACAAGGTCATCATGGATGACACCCTCGTTTCGATGTCGAAGAATCCACCACAGCACAAGGTCGACCTTTCGGCGCTGGGCATGAGCGAAAGACAAATCCAACTGTGGGGTGATGCGGTTTTGGCGGCCGTTCAACACGGAATGTCCGCCCCCCTGGTGGAAAGGAAATATGTCGAATCCCCCAGTGACGCCTACCTGCGACGGATCGAGAAACTGAAAGTCTGGAGAAAGAAAATCGGTGCCGAAATGGGCGTCGAGTCAGATGTAATCCTGCCCAAATCCTACGTGGCAGCCATTGCAGAGAAGCCGCCAAAGAGTCTGGATGACCTGGCGTGCCTGATGAAGGAAAGCCCATCACGTTTGGAAAAATACGGTCTGCAGATATTAAAAGTAATAGGAGTGAAAAATGCGAATTAAATTTCACGGCGCGGCGCACACAGTGACAGGCAGTCAGCACCTATTGGAAATCAACGGCTCAAAACTGCTTCTCGACTGTGGGATGTATCAAGGCAAACGCGCCGAGACCTACGAGCGCAATTTGAATTTCCGCTACGACCCAAGAAGCCTGGATGCGGTCTTGCTTTCGCACGCTCACATTGACCATTCAGGTAATCTGCCCAACCTGGTCAAACAGGGATACAAGGGACTCATCTACGCCACCCGCGCCACTGCAGAGTTGGGCGGGGTGATGCTCCGGGACTCAGGGCGCATCCAGGAATCGGACGCGGAATTTGTCAATAAGAAACGCGCCGAACGCGGGCAGGACCCCATTGAGCCGCTCTACACCGAGCAGGATGCCGAGGAAGCCGCCAACTCTTTCAAAGGCGTGGACTACGACCAGGCATTCGAACCAATCCCGGGTGTGGTCGCCCGTTTCCACGAAGCAGGACACATCCTTGGTTCGGCAGCCATTTCGCTTGAAATCGAGGAGAAGGGGCGCAAAATCCGCTTTTGGTTTTCTGGTGACATCGGCAGGTATCGAATGCCGCTTTTGCGCGATCCCATACTGCCTGAAAAAGTCGATTACATGATCATGGAATCGACCTACGGCGACAAGTCACATAGCAATCCCGAAAACGCCTTTATCGAATTCCGTGACGTGGTCAAGCGGACTGTGGAACGCGGCGGCAAGGTGATCGTCCCCGCCTTTGCGGTGGGACGCACGCAGGAACTGGTCTACAACTTGAACGAAATGATGACCGAAGGCGATGTGCCGCATGTGCCCGTCTTTGTGGACAGCCCATTGGCCGTGAACGCCACGCAGGTGTTCCGAAATCACGCGGAATGTTTCGACGAAGAGACGCGTCAGTTTGTGATGGAAGCGCGTCACCCCGCGCTGGATTTCAAGATGCTGACCTACGTCAAGTCTGTGGAGGAATCCAAATCGCTGAACGAACGCAAGGAGCCGATGATCATTCTCTCCGCTTCGGGCATGGCGGAAACGGGTCGCATCGTGCACCACATCCGCAACAATATTGGCGACCCGAAGAATACGATTTGCATCGTCTCCTGGCAGGCTCCCTACACCATGGGACGCAGGCTGGCAGACCGCGAGCCGCAGGTCAACATCTTCGGCGAAGCGCACAAAGTCAAGTGCAATGTGGAAACCATCGGTGGACTTTCAGGTCACGCAGGTCAGGATCTGCTAATGAAGTATGCGCTGGGCGTGAAAGACACGGCAAAACAAATCTTCCTCGTCCATGGCGAAGAACGTCAAGCCATGACCTTGCAACAACTTTTAAAGGAGCGCGGCGTCGCGCAGACATATTATCCCGAACTGCACGAAGGCGTGGAGATTTAGAATCGCTTCGCGTTGAGCGCAGTCGGAACGTGGGTTTTCGCGATAAACTGTCCTTCGACTCACCTGCACTTGCAGCGCAGGTGCACACTTGCCCTGGCGGGCAGTGCGAGGGAGTGATGCTCAGGACGAACGAATTTTTCGGTTATAATCTGCCGCGCACTGGGGAGGTGCCAGAGTGGTTGAATGGGACGGTCTCGAAAACCGTTGTGGGCTCCGGTCCACCGAGGGTTCGAATCCCTCCCTCCCCGCAGAGTGAAATGCGTCCATAAGGGCGCATTTTTGTTTCCACCGTTGAAATCAAGTTTCAAAGTGCTACAATGAATTAACAATTGAAACAACTGCAAAGAGGCTGCACTGAAGTATTCGTAAATTCAAGGAGAATAAAAATGAACGAAGCAACTTCAAATCCCGGAGAGGAAAAGAAAAACGAGACTCGTATCGACCCTCAAAAAGCCGCCTTGAACAAGAACCTGGAAACAGCTGCCTGGGGGTGTTTCCTTATCATGCTCGGCGGATTCTTTTTCGTACCCGACAGCCTGGTCAAAGGCGGTGCGTGGTCCATTGGCGTTGGGTTGATCCTGCTTGGATTGAACGCAGTGCGGTATTTCAACGGCATCCGTATGAGCGGTTTCACCACCTTCCTCGGCATCCTCTCGATCATCGGTGGCGGACTGGAATTTGCCGGCGTTAAAGGCATCGACGGCGCGGTATTCCTGATCGTTCTGGGAAGTTACCTGGTCCTCAAACCGTATTTCGAGAAACAAAAATTATTCGGCAAAGTCGAAGAAAATTAACTTGGAAAAAGACCGGGTCCTTCAACAAAGAGACTGGTCCGAGCAGGAATTCCTCGAAAACGGTTTCCGATATTTCGAGCGCAGGAAATATGTCTTCCTTGCGCGTGAACTTCCGCCCGAAGAAGCGCCTCTCAAAATGTACTACGAGAATGACACTCATATTGCCACCGCCGGATATATGATCTGCTTTTCTGCCGGTTGGCGGAAAAGAAAAAACCTGTACGACTACCCTCACTGGCCCGTTGCTCCCGACCATTTTGCTGACATGTACCGTGAATGGGACGACCCGAACTGGAAACCCAACAGGGGTGAAAAGCATTTGATGTCACTGGGCTGCAAGCCTTACTACAACGCGGTTGGCGTTTGGGCAAAGAAGTTGCGGCAGTCTCAATTGATCCAGAGTCCGGAACATGAAAGTCCCTTTGAAGTACCTGCCGGCACGTGGTTACTTTTGGGCGCAAAGGGTTCTACCAAGGGCGTGTCCTATTGGAATACAGACAAGGGTTTCAAAAGACGGTTTATTATCAAGTGAGACCTGACAGGTCGCTCTGTGAAAATCTGTCAGGTCTTTTTGCTTTAGTGGTAAGATTCGCGGGATGAAACTCAATCTTGCCCTTGCCCAAATCAACACCAAACTGGGAGATGTGGAAGCCAATCTTGCCAAGCACATGGATTACATTCAGCAGGCAAAATCCAAAAAGGCGGATTTGCTCGTCTTCCCCGAACTTTCGCTGACGGGTTATGTCTTGCAGGATTTGGTCGCCTCGGCGGCACACAAGCCGACGGAGGATGACCCCGTCTTCAAGCATTTGCTCAAAGCGAGCAATGACCTTGACCTGGTCGTTGGCTTCGTGGATGAGGACTCCCGTCACCGCTTCTTCATCGCCTCCGCCTATCTTTCGGGTGGAAAGACCATCCACGTACACCACAAGGTTTACCTCCCCACCTACGGACTCTTCGACGAGGGACGTTTCTTCGCGTGGGGCGACTCCGTCCGCGCTTTCCATACCCGCTTTGGGCGCGCGGGCATGCTGATCTGCGAGGACTTCTGGCACGCCTCCCCGCCCTACCTTCTCTGGCTCGATGGCGCGGACATCATGCTCTTCTCCTCCGCCTCGCCTGGTCGAGGATTGAACGACAAAGACAAGCTCGAATCCGCCCGTTGGGTGGAACGGGTCACCAAAGCCTATGCCAGCATGTTCACATCCTTCGTGACACATGCCAACCGTGTGGGCTATGAAGACGGTCTGCACTTCTGGGGCGGCGCTACTGCTTTTGACCCCAATGGCGAAGAGATTGCTCACGGCCCCTACAACGAGGAAGCCATCGTCTATGCCCAAATGGACTTGAACCAACTCCGCCGCACCCGCGCCCGCCTGCCGCTCCTGCGCGACGAGCGGACTGCGCTGGTTAGGAACGAACTGGACAGGATACTTTCCCGTGATTGACATCAACCTTTCCATCAACACCGACCTTGCCCGTGAGATACTGACGGGCTTCATCAAATCCGAAATCACGCGGGTGGGAATGTCCCGCGCGGTGATTGGGCTTTCGGGTGGAATCGACTCGGCGCTGTCGTGCGTGTTGGCTGTCGAAGCATTGGGCAAGGGCAACGTCCTCGCGGTGCGGATGCCATACAAAGGCTCCAGCAAAGACTCGCTTGACGACGCACAATTGCTGATCGACCAGCTTGGCATCCCCAGCAAGACCATCGAAATCACCGACATGGTCGAGCCGCTTTTCAAACTCGACCCGCAAATCTCGAAGATGCGCATGGGCAACATCATGGCGCGCGAACGCATGATCGTCCTGTACGACCAGAGCGAGGTCTTCAAAGGCCTGGTGATTGGCACCAGCAACAAGACTGAGATCCTGCTGGGATATAGCACCCTGTACGGCGATGCCGCCTGCGCAATCAACCCCATCGGCGATTTATACAAGACCCAGGTGCGTCAACTTTCGCGGGCGATGAATATCCCCGCCTCCATCATCGACAAAGCCCCGTCCGCCGACTTGTGGGCGGGTCAAACCGATGAAGACGAATTGGGCTTCACCTACGAAGACGTGGACAAACTCCTCTACCTGTTGGTTGACCAGCGTTACTCGCCGCAGGAAGCCATCGAAGACGGCTTCAACGAAAAGTTTGTCAACGCCGTCACAACCCGCATCCGCCGCAACCAGTTCAAGCGGATGCTGCCTCCGATCGCCAAGATCAGCAACCGCACGGTCGGCTATGACTTTTTATATCTGAGAGACTGGGGCACATAACCTGCCTTGAAATTACAAATTCCCCCCGCACTAAAACATTACCGTTATCGCTATCTGTGGCTCGGATTGTTGATCTCCGTGGCTGGGTCACAGATGCAGAGCGCCGCCATCCACTGGCACATTCGTGAGTTGACAGGCGAACCTGACCCGCTCGCGCTGGGCGGCATCGGTCTGGCGCGCATCCTGCCTGTGATTCTGTTTTCCATCATCGGCGGCACGGTCGCGGACAATTACAACCGCCGCATGATCATCCTCGTCACGCAATCCCTCCTTGCCCTGCAAGCCCTTGTGCTTGCCGTGCTGACCTTTTCAGGACACATCACCATCTGGCAAATCTATCTGCTGACGGCGATTCAAGCTGCTGCGATGGCGTTCGATATCCCCGCGAGACAGTCACTTATCCCAAACCTTGTCCCACGCGAAGTGCTCCCCTCGGCGTTCAGCCTGAACATGGTTGCATTCAATGTCGGCGCAATTGGGGGACCACTACTTTTTGGGTTAATTCCAGAAGGCGGACAGGCACTCGCCTACCTGCTGAATTCGATTTCATTTTTGGCGGTCATTGCGGCACTTTTCCTGATGGGCGACGTTCCGCAAAACTTGAACAAAGCTGGCGGCATTAACCTGGGCGCAATGTGGGACGGCGTTCGTTTTATTTTCAGCCGCCCTTTGATCACATCCACCATGTTGATGGATTTCATCGCCACCTTCTTTGCCTCCGCAAACACCATGCTCCCCATCGTGGCGCGTGACATTTTGAACGTGGGCAAAACGGGTTTTGCGTGGCTGACCTCGGCGGAAGCCATTGGCTCGGTCACCATTGGCATCGTCGTGTCGCAGTTTCCAACACTTCGTAAGCAGGGATTTCTTTTCTTCGGCTCGGTCTTTGTCTTCGGTATGGCGACCATTCTCTTTGGCGTCAGTGGGACATTCGCCGTCGCGATGATCGCACTATTCTTCGTCGGCGCGGGAGACACGGTCAGCACCATCATCCGCAACACCATCCGCCAGTTGCATACCCCCGACCACATCCGCGGACGCATGACCAGCGTCAACCAAATCTTCTTTCAGGGCGGTCCCCAACTGGGTGAAGTGGAGGCGGGGCTGGTCGCGGCGGCGTTCGGCGTGCCGTTCGCAATTATCAGCGGCGGAATTGGCTGTATCCTTGGGCTGGGATTTGTCGCCTGGAAATTTCCCCAATTAATAAACTATAACGGCGACGAACCAACGCTTGCTGGCGTGCCTGCGGATTAGACTCTCGCCAAAAAATCCATCTGATGGGCAATGTAAACCAGTTCGCCGCGTTCGATTTGAGCGCGGCGTTTTTGCAGCCAATCGGCAAACTCAGCCGCATTCAACTCCGCGTGACCCGTCAGTGACTCTTCGAAGAAGTGCAAAATGAAATGCAGAAAGTACTCTTCGTCATCAGGGTATTTCCCGTTCACCGAATGCACCACCCAATCTGACGCACCCGCTGCCAGCACGTCCGCGCCTGCCTCACGCAAGTGACCGAACAAATGCCGTCCCGCGCGGCTGTCGCCGCCCGTCGCGCGCGAGTCCATCGTCGCGTGATACAGCCGCTCGATACGCTCATCCAGCGCCGCATCAATCGTCGGCTCCAGCGAAGTCACGCCGTCGAAGTTAATCGTCAGCCACGCCAGAGATTTGGTCAGCGCAAGCAGCTTCGGCATACTTTCGGGCATGGGCAGCAAATCCAAAAAGGCATGGGCGATGAGCAAATCGGCAGGCTCTTTATTTTTTTGGATGAAATCGAAGACGTCTGCACGCTCAAGGCGGATTCGGACCTCGCGAGTCTGGTCGAAGACCCGCAGTTGATTCTCTCCGCTTCGCTCCACGCTCAAGCCTGATTCACCCGCCCAAAGCGGAATCCAATCCCAAGCCGTTTGAATGTTCTCCGCCATCTCATCCACGAGGATGTAGTCGGCTTTCGTCACCACCTCCCAGCGAAGAAGCCGCGCAAGCATCGTCCCAATCCCCGCCCCCACTTCGATGATTCGAGTCGGCTGGTCGGGCAGGTTGGCTTTCAACGCGTCGAGGACATGACGATTGAGGGCGCGGTCATCCACGCTTTGTTTCGAGAGCAGGTAATGAGGGAAGGAATATTCCATATTCATCTCTTCCGCTCTGTCGGGGGCTAAGCCCTCGACAGAGCAAATTTACTGTTTGACTCCGCGTCCCGCAATCAACAACCCGACTCCGCCAAGCAACAAATCCTGGGCGCGGACAAGCAGGGTTATGCCAATTGCAGAAACCGCTGAAACACCAAACTCACCCAACACAAACACTTGACTGGCTTCGAATGCGCCCACACCACCTGGCACTGGTACGAGGAATGCCAGCCACCCCCCAGTCCATGCGGCAATGGTCTGCCAGAATGACAGGTCAATGTTAAGAGTTTCAACGATAAAAAAGAATTCGCCCAACATACTCAACGCCGCAAGCATGGAAACAACAATCGCCGAAAGCAATGCCTTCAAATGGCGGCGGCAAAACGTTCCAGCCATGCGCTCCGACGCCGCGACAAAGCGCACAAATTTGTTGTTGGAAAATTTTCTTAACAGCGCCGAGACAGGATAAATTCCGCGGTACATCAGCAAAATATGAACAGGTGGAAAAAGCAACAGCAAGACCAATCCGCCGAGACTGATCATTGAACCGCTTCCGCTCGCGGAAAAAATCCCCGCTTGAATGATTGCTGTCAGACCGAAAACGAGCAGAACAAAATTTGCCAGAAATTCCAGTAGTTTATCCATCACCACGGTGGACGTGGCACGGGTGTAGGTCATGCCATAGTTGCGTTGCAAATACAGCACCTGGAGTGGTTCTCCGCCCACCTGCGGTCCAAATGTGAAATAACTCACCCCAAACACAGCCACCCGTGTGGCAAGCAAAGGCAGGAATGAAACATCCCTCTTTTCAGAGCGAACGATCAACCACCAGCGTAGGCTGATGAGGACATAAATCAAGGCATTCAAACCAGTCAACACGAGAATCTGCCAAAACCGCAACTTGCGAAGCGTTTCCCATATTTCGGTCAGCGGAGCGTTGCGCAAGGCAAAGTAAAGCAGAGCAGCAAGCAAGGAATACGTGAGGAGGGGTCTTGCCTTTTGCCAGAGACTCTTTTTCACAACACACTCACCCCTTCGCCCTGCGGCGGATTCTCGATCAGGGATTTTATCTCGTCCAACACGGCTCGATGAATGACTTGAGTATTTGTACCGAGTTTCTTCGGATCAACGGCGTTGCCGATTTGCACAGTGACAGTCACGGGCTTGGCGTTCCACATCACCATCGCCAGCAGTTGCAAAGCAGCGGCGAGTTTTTCTCTTTCCTCCCTCGTCTTTTTGATTTTGAGAAGAGGATGATTGGCGGTCTTGTTCCAGATGACATTGCGCACCAGGACAGGCAGAATCACCATCTCAGGCGCCATGCGGACAAAGACACCCACGCTGTCAGTCCACTTTTGCAGGGAATCCAACGCGCCAGGGTAAACATCCGGGTCAGGCTCGATCTCGCCAGCAGGGAAGGTCAATGCCGAGCCGCCATTTCGTAAATGTCCGCTGACTTGGCGAACCAGCTTCATCCGCGAAGTAGGGTCATCGTGGACAAAGAACAACTGCCTGCTCATGTTGGGGAGCGCCATCAAAAAGGGGCGATCCAACGCGATGATTTTCAGGTCGGGACGGTTGAGGGCGGCAAATAGAGCCAGCGTGTCGGTCATGCCTGGGTGGTTGGACAAAGCCAGGAAGGGAGAATCAGGCAGACGGCTGAGTCCAAAAACACGCACGTCACGGACAAACCGTTTTTCGGTCCGCCGCGCCGCTTCGACGAGTCCGCGCTCCCCTATCGCGGTATCAAATTCCAGCATGATTTTTGCAAAGGTCTGCGCGGGCTGACGAAAAACCCACCTTAGGGCGTGCGCAAGAAAAGGCTGGTCCTGCCAGCCAAAAGACGAGACAAGGTCGTCGAGGTTGATTTGGGTAAGGGTTTGCAGTCCGTCCAAATTTATTTTTGCGCGGTCGCCCACATGTTGAGCATGAACTCGAAGTAACCGAATTTGACCTTGGTCATCTCGAAGCCCGCCTGACCGAAATACCAGCCAAGGAGCGGAAGGGTGTAGGCGTAGGCGTGCTCGTGGATTTCCTCCGCGCTGACAAGGTTGACACCTGCCATGAACTTGAGCAGTCCATCCGACCAGGCTGCGGGTGTGGTGAGTATGACCATGCCGCCAGGTTTCAGCACGCGATAGACTTCCTTGAACAGTTTCGCCATCAGCGAAGGATCGAGATGTTCCACCACTGCAAGCAGGGTGACGGCATCAAAGTAATTGTCCTCGAAGGGAAGGTGTGGTTCGATTTCCAGGTCGAGGGTGAAGCTTTCAATTTTCAGTTCAGATGCGGTCTGTTGGGGAAGTGGCAATTGGTCAATTGCAAATTTCTCCGCAAATGAGGTGTGCGCCAAAAAGTAGGGATATGAGCCGCAGCCAATATCGAGGATGCGTCCCGTGCGTAATGTTGAGGGGATGAGTTTATTTGCTCGTTGTGCGCGCAGGTCTGCGAGCATTGGTTCGAGCAGACCTTTTCCGCGAGTCATGCCTGCCATGAAAATTTCTCCAGTTTCAAATAAATTCGTGCAACTATATCTTACATTTGGTTCCCATGCAATTGCCAAATTCCGTGAGTGCGACTGAAGTCGCAAATACAAAAACTATTCGGGTTCCATCGAAAAATGCAGGGGATACCCTTCCAGCCCTGCGGCAAAGTGCGCCTTGTTGATGCGCTTCTGCGCCTCAGCCTTGGGCAGGGTTTGGACATACGCGATCCCCTTGAAGTGCGCGGTCAACATCACTTCTAATGCATCGGGTTCCAAGAGGAGGAAGATCGAGGTCAGTACGTGGACGACAAAATCCATCGGTGTGACGTCATCGTTGTGGATGATGACACGGTAGAGCGGTTCGAGTTCAGTCTTGGTTTCTTTGGTGATCTCGATCTCAGGTGTGACTTGCAGATTCATTCACTTTTCTTCCACGCATTGCCGAGTTTTGAAATTTCCTCCGCGGTCAAATGGATATCCGCCGACTCGAAATTCTCCTTGATATGCGCTGGATTGAAGGACATGGGAATGGTGATGACACGCGGTTGGGTCACGAGCCATGCCAGCGCAATTTGAAACGGCGTGGCGGCATGAACTTTGGCGACCTCCCCCAAAGCCTTGTGAACCCGAATGCTGCGGAATTTCACCGGTGAATAGGCGGTGACCAGAATGTCGTTCTGACGGCAATATTCGATCACGCCGTTTTCGACATAGGTATGATTGGGCAAACTATATGGGACTTGATTTGTAAGGATGGGCGTTTCGGAATACATCTGTGATTGCTTGAGCAGTTTGAGTTTGAAGTTGCTCACCCCCAAATGCTTCACCTTGCCATCGCGGACAAGGTTGTTCAACGCGCGGAAGGACTCCTCAAGATTCATTCCCATGCGGGGCCAGTGGATGAGGTACAGGTCGATGTAATCCATACCGAGTCGGCGCAAACTGTTCTCACAGGATTTGAGCACATTGTCATGGTCAAGATGTTCGGGCAAGACTTTTGAAGTGATGAACAAATCCCCACGCTTCGTTTTTGTCTCGCGTACGGCGCGTCCCAACAATTCTTCGGCATGTCCGCTGGCATAATATTCGGCGGTATCGAAATGGGTGTAACCCATCTCCAACGCGGAACGCAGGGCGGTTATCGAAGCAGAATCAATCGACGGGTCGGGGGATGTTTCACCACCAATCGTCCAGGTGCCGAATCCGATCTTGGGCAGGGTCAAGTTATGGAGGGTTTCGTATCTCATAAATCAAATTATAGCATCATGAAAAAGAAAGCCGTTGACAGTGATTGCCAGCGCCATTTGGACATTCTAGTCCACCAATGAGATTCGCAACCATGCCAAAAATAATCGGTCGACTTCACAATTTCCCCACAACAGTTCACAATCTTCCTCTTGGTCTGCACAATTTCTGCAAATATGAAAGGAATTACCCAGTCCAGATCAACTACCGGGTAGGTGAAAGTGACTACGGACTTGATGGGATGGTCACCTTCGCCTCAAGTTCTCCGCGAAAGCGCTGGTGAAGTTCCTTTTGCAGTAACCCCGCCGAAATGATTGGATTGTAGATATGTTCTTCTACAATGCAACACAAGACGCGACCAATCGTCATGACTTCCTATCGGCGTCCCTGTTTGCACTTGGGAGGTAAAGGGAACAGGATAAGAATCATCGCTACGGGATTTGCACACGACACCTGATTTGGGTGGCTGAAAGAACCATCCATGAATCGAGAATGATCAAGCTAAGGGATACCGAATGAGTAGTTATTCGAACTTTCCTAACCAGGATGTTCTACCTCTGGATTCTTCCACTGCCCGATCCTTTTACCAATGCCAGCACTTCATTCGCCGTACAGTGGTTCATATCACCTGGAATGGAATGTTTCAGGCATGAAGCCGCTGTGGCGAATTCCAGCGCAGATTCGGCCGGCATCCCGCCCGAGAGACCATACACCAGTCCCGCGGCAAAGGCATCCCCTGTGCCCACGCGATCGACAATATCCATGATCTCGTATGGTCTGCTGGTATAAAATTTCTTCCGGTCATGCAGGCATGCCACCCAACCATTGTAATCAGCTGAATAACTGGTGCGTAAGGTAATCGCCTGCATCTCGAGATTTGGAAAAGCAGATAAAACCTTTTCACACAACTCACTGTAGCGGACAATGTCCACTCGCTCTGCTTCCAGTTCCACTTCCTGTCCGCCTTCATCCAAGGAAATGTCAAGGGCACGCTGACAGTCCTCCTCGTTAGCGATCCCTATATCCACAAAACGGATCAAATCCCTCATCACCTCATTAGCCGATTTTCCGTACTTCCATAAATTCTTGCGATAATTGTAATCACATGAAACCTTCAAGCCCATTGCATGCGCCGTCTCGACTGCCTGCAAAGCCACCCGGGCAGCATTGGCACTCAAAGCCGGAGTGATGCCTGTGATATGGAACCAACCAGCCCCTTCAAAGATACTCTTCCAATCATACGCCTCCGATGGGGTATTCATGATAGCCGAATGTTGGCGGTCATAGATCACCAACGACGGGCGTTGGTTTGCCCCCGCTTCCAGATAATACGTACCCATCCGTTCCCCCTGACGAAGAACACTTTTCACATCCACACCCCTGCCTTGCAGGAAACCAAGGCATGCATCGGCAATAGGGTTTTGCGGGAGAGCACTGACGAAAGACACCTCGCGACCAAATTGAGCCAACGAAACAGCCACATTTGCTTCCCCCCCGCCAAACGTGGCTTCCAAGATGGGGGATTGTAGTAAGCGCTCAAAACCTGGTGATTTCAGCCGGAGCATAATCTCCCCAAAAGTAACAATGCGGACACTCATTTTGCCTCTGTTTTGTAACGGGCGATCTTGACATTCGCCACCGCCTCCGCTGCGAGACGGGTCACTTCTTCAAACGCCCCTTCATCCAACATCCTGGGCTGAACAATCCAACTGCCGGCCACGGCGTGAACACAGGGCATCTTCAACCAGGCTTCCATGTTCACTTCGCTGATCCCTCCCGTGGGAATGAACTTGATCTCCGGTAAAGCAGGAGACATGGCTTCCAGATATGGAATTCCACCCAGGGCTTCGGCGGGGAAGAACTTGAGGATGGACAACCCGCGGTTCATTGCTTGAAGCGCCTCGCTGGGAGTGGCAACACCAGGAAACACCGTGATATTCTTTTCCAGACACCAATCGACCACCATGGGGTTGAAGCCCGGAGAAACAATGAAATCGGCACCAGCCGATACAGCCTGTTCGGCTTGACTGATCGAAAGTACGGTTCCTGCGCCAACCAACATCCCCGACTTCATCGAAGCGATCTGTCGAATGGATTCCTCAGCTGCTTTTGTACGGAAAGTAACCTCTGCGCAAGGCATGTTTCCTTTCAACAAGGCTTCAGCCATGGGTATGGCATGATTGGCATCATTGATTTTTACCACCGGAAAGACCCCCAGTTCTCCCAACTTCGCCAGCAAATCCATAATAATTACCTCCTCTCTGCCTCAAATCGCCAATATTCAAATGTTGCCACTCTCAAGGTGTATTTGAAGTACCATCTCTATTTCAACCGGAATATTTCCCGGCAGGATATTCACACCAATGGACGTACGGGCATGCCGCCCACTTTCCCCAAAAAGAACCTCCAGCAGGTCAGAGGCTCCGTCAATTACCTCGGGCTGGCGGTCGAAATCGGAGGCACTGTTGACATAGCCATTCAATTTGATCACACACTCAATGCGATCCAAGTCGCCCAAGGCAGCTTTTGCCACGCTGAGCAAGTTGAGCAAGGTTTGACGGGCAGCTGCCTTCCCCTCGTTAAGGTTGAGGTCTCTGCCCACTTGCCCCCTGAACATCAACCCTTCAGGTGTATAACAGGTGGTTCCGGAAAGGAATAACAATTGACCACTCTGACGGGCAGGTAGATAGGCTCCTACCGGACGGGGAGGATCCGGTAGCACCAATCCAAGTTCTCTCAATCGGTCTTCGATCTTCATCCTTCAATCTCTTCCTGCGAATAGGCTTCCCCAGTAGTTCTGGCTACAGCCCACTGGGGAAGCCCGGAGCATATGCCAGGCGCTTGAAAAAAAGGCAATTTACTTACCAGTTAGAACGCGCCTTCCGGATTGTAGAATTTGATAACGTTTTCAATAGTAATAATTGGCGAAGGAAGAAAGGTGTCTTTATCGGGAGTGCCGCCGGCTAGGATAGCCATCAGGCGGTGGAAGGCAGCACGGCCAATTTGATCAGAGTTGTTCAATCCAGTGCATGCGTAGTTGGTTTTATTCATGATCGCCTCGAGAGCTGCGTTCTCACCATCTACGCCGCATAGGAACATTTCATCAGAGCGTCCGGCATCAGCAATGGCCTTCTGAGCGCCCAAGCACATCGAGTCATTCTCACAGAATACGGCATCGATCTTGGGGTTGGAAGCCAATAAGTCCTCCATAAGGGCAATGCCGCCATCTGCGCTCCAACCGCCAAAGTCGGGCGCGATAACCACCTTGATATCAGGGTACTTTTCAAGAACGCTGTTGACACCTTTGCTACGGTTGAGACCGATTGAGTTATCCGCCGGACCACCTCGCAGTTCCACGACCACGCCTTTGCCACCGATTCGTTCGGCAATGTACTCACCATCCTGGACGCCGATAGTAAAGTTATCCGGGCCAATATACGAGGTATAGGACTGGGCGGCGCCGGTGGTAAATAGACGGTCCACCAAGACGGTGGGAATACCCGCCTTATTGAGTTCATCCAGAGCGGCCGGGGCCTGTTCCAACCAGGCACCCGAGACGATGATTCCATCTATTCCCTGAGCGATGAGATCTTCAATATCGGACTGGAACTTTGCCGCGTCACCGTTGGCATCGGTGGAGACAATGGTCACGTTGCTGTAGGCCTTGGCCTCATCCACCACAGAATCGTTCATCCCAATGAAGTACGGGCAGCACTGCGAGAAGTTTGCCATGCCGATCTTGAAAGTCTTTGCCTCGCCACTGGTTTTGGTGTCTTCCGCCGATGTACAGGCGGCGAGCACTATCACGACCAGAAGAACGATAGAAACGAGCAGATTTCTTTTCATTTGAAGCCTCCTATCAAATTTGGTTGGTAGATAGAACGAACACTTGAACAAGGGAAAGTTATTGTTTGCGGCTCTACCTCCTTTCAAGCAAGCTGAACATACGCGGGTTCAGTCTTGAAACAGAACATTACCGTTGTTTGCGTCGAGCCAAGACGGCGATCAGGATGATCGCGCCTTTCAGGATCTGCTGGTAATAGGACTGGACATTGAACAGGTTGAGCAAGTTGTCGATCATGCCGAGGGCAGCCACCCCAGCCAGGGTACCAAATGTGCTGCCGCCGCCTCCACCCAAGATAGCGCCACCAATAACGCAGGCCGCAATCGCATCCAATTCAAAGCCTGAGCCTACGCTTGGCTGGGAAATCCCCAGCCGGGCAGCTAGTATTACCCCGGCTATGGCAGCAAAAAGTCCGGATAAGATGTAAGCGAGGAAAATATTCCCGCGAACGTTGATGCCAGCCAGTCGTACGGCTTCTTCATTGCCACCGATTGCTACGATTGCCCTTCCCGAACGGGTACGGTTAAGGAAGAACCAGACTACGGGATAACTTGCCAGCATGATCAGGGCCGACACCGGGAATGGTCCAATCATCCCCGCTCCCAGCACCGCCCGGTAGGCCGTATCGGTAGGCGTGATGGGCACGTCGGAATAGACATACACAAAGCCGCGGATTGCTCCCAGCGTGGCAAGGGTGACGATGAACGGCTGTAATTTGAAGCGGGCAATGAAGAAGCCATTCATGGCCCCAACAGCTCCGCCCACGAACAGGCAGGTGAGGATTGCTAGTGGGAGAGGTACACCGCTCTTGTAGAGGCCGGCAACAATGATGCCGGTCAGGGCCACAATGGGACCTACGGACAGGTCAATGCCACCAGTCAGGATGACGATCAACATGCCCAAGCTCAGCAACCCATTGGTCACTGACTGGCGCATCAGGTTGCTCAGATTCCGCTGGGTAAAGAAAACATCCGACATCAAGGCAGTCACGATCAGGATGATGACGAATGCAACGATGAACGCATAATCCACCCAGTGCTGCCGGCGAAATTTTCCCAGCAAGGAGTGAATCTTACCTCGCGAGTCTATTTTTTCCTTCTCGGGTGTTAATGACTTGATTTCGTTGTTCATTGACCAACTCCTGCAGCTGAGGCAAGCAGCCTCTCCTCTGTTGATTCGGCTCGAGAAAACTCACCCACGAGGCGTCCTTCACGCATCACCAGAGAGCGATCACTCATGCCTAGAATTTCTGGTAATTCCGATGAGATTAACAAAATCGACATCCCACTGTTTGCCAGGTTATCGATGATATGGTAAATCTCCACCTTGGTGGCGACATCCACGCCGCGCGTTGGCTCGTCCAGAATCAATATCCTGGCATGGGTGAGCAACCATTTGGCCAGGACAAGTTTCTGTTGATTTCCCCCACTCAATTGGCTGGCAAGCCGCTCAAGAATAGGCGGACGGACGTCCAAGTCGGTAACCAGTCTCTTAACCTCCGCCGTCTGCTTGTGTCGGTTGATCACTCCCAGCCGGCTTAGCAATCGGTAGGAGGACAGGCTGACATTGTCGCGAATGTCACAGTTCAACACCAAGCCATCGCGCTTGCGATCCTCGGTGAGCAAGGCGATCCCCGCCGAAACCGCATCCTGTGGCGACTTGGGATGGATCGGCTTACCATTGAGGCGGATCTCACCCTCGGAGAAGCGGTCGGCCCCGAAGATGCTACGCGCCACCTGTGTACGACCGCTGCCAACTAAGCCGAACATCCCCAGGATCTCGCCCCGCCTGATGGAGAAGGAGATGTCAGAGAAACTGCCCTGTTGGGTTAACCCTTTCACCGCTAGGGTCACCTCGCCGGTAGGAGGCTTGCGCGCCGGGAAGATTTCACTCAAGCTACGGCCCACCATCATTTTGATCAGCTGGTTCTGATCCGATTCCTGCGGCTTCACCGTGCCGACAAGCTGACCATCCTTCAAGACAGTTATGCGGTCGGCAATCTCAAACACTTCATCCAGCCGGTGCGAGATGTACAGGATAATAGTACCCTGTTCCTTGAGCTGGCGAATTAAGGCGAACAGCCGGTTCAACTCCTCCTGGGAAAGCACCGCCGATGGCTCGTCCAGGATTAGGATTCTACGTTGGGCAGCAACCGCCTTAGCGATTTCCACCATCTGCTGGTGGGATACACTGAGTTGACGCACAGTACTGTGCACGTCGATTCCCACAAAACCGATCTTGTTGAGAATCTGCTCCGCTTGGGTGAATGCGGCTTTCCAATCCACTATCTCAGGAATGCGCGTTGTTGGCATCTGTCCCAATAAGATATTCTCGGCAATGGTGAGATGTGGTATCAGGCTGAATTCTTGGTAAACGGCATAAATCCCTAGGTGGCGGGCGCGGAGCGGAGAGGCTAGTTCAACAGGTTTACCGTCAAGGAATATCTCTCCCTTATCACAGGACAGGGCACCAGAAAGAATCTTGACCAGTGTCGATTTTCCCGCGCCGTTCTCTCCGGAAATGGCGTGGACTTCACCCAAACGAGCGCTGAAATCCACATTCTTGAGTGCCTGGGTGCCATCGAAACTTTTGCTGATGGATCGCATCACCAGGAAATCGGTCTCGGTCATGTTCCTTCCTTATCCTGCGTTCATCGCCGGGAAAGCATTGTGGACCACAACCACCTTCTGGTCGGTCATCTCTTCCAGGGTGTCGTGAACACCTTCGCGGCCATGCCCGCTCATCTTGATCCCGCCGAACGGCAGGGTTTCAACGCGCAATGCCGACGACCAATTCACGATCACACCACCGGCTTCCAGGCGATAGGCAATATCCAGCGCTTTATTGATATCCTGTGTAAATACGGCAGACTGCAGCCCAAAGGGTGAAGCATTGGCTATTTCCACGGCCTCGTCGATTGTATTGAAAGGAACCAACGGTACTACTGGACCAAAAACTTCCTCCTTGAAGAGCGGCATATCCATCGCCACGTTGGTAAGGACAGTGGGGTCCATAAAGGTCCCGCGACGTTTGCCGCCCGCAATTACCTTGGCACCTGCTGCCACTGCACCATTCACAAAGTTTTCCACCTCCATGGCTGCATTTTCGTTGATCAATGGTCCCACATCGGTATCCTCGAGCAACTGATCGCCCACCTTGAGCACCCGAGCTTTGGCCGCCAGTAAATCGGCGAACTTGTCATAGACGGGGGCTTCCACGAGAACTCGTTTCACCGCGCAGCAGATCTGACCATTGCCGCGTGCCAAACGGCCCAAAACCACTGCATTTGCTGCTTTTTCCAGGTCGGCATCCGCCAGGATGACCAGGGCATCATTGCCACCCAATTCCATATGGACCTTCTTGAGGTTCTTGGCAGCGATCTCGGCAATGTGCACGCCCACCTCGGTACTGCCGGTAACGGTGACAAGTTGGATGCCTTCCGAGCGGGCCAGGAAGTCGCCGATCAATGCACCGGGTCCGGTGATCATCTGGTGGGCGCATTGCGGCAGTCCACATTGCTCCATCAACTCGGCAATCTTCAGCAGGGTTAGCGGGCATGCACTTGGCGGCTTGGAAACCACCGCATTTCCCGCAGCGAGGGCGGCAGCGACTTTGTGTCCCCAGAGTTCAACGGGATAATTGAAAGGTACAATGGCTGCCACAACCCCCAGAGGCTGACGAATGGTAAAAGCGAAATGGCGTTCATTGCCGCGAACAGCATCAACCGGCATGACCCTGCCAAATATGCGCTTGCTTTCCTCAGCAAAGCCGCGGAAAATATTGGCGGTCACCAGCACTTCGGCGCGCGTCTGTGGAATCGGCTTGCCGTTCTCCGTTGCCAATAGCCGGCCCAATTCCTCGCCGTGGGTCTCGATGGATTGTGCGATGCGATTCAGGATTTCATAACGCTGGTGCGCTGTTAGGCGACGCATGGCTATTTTGCCCTTCTGGGCAGCCGCAACCATACGTGCAGCATCCTCAAGGGTGCCACGCGGCACTTGACCGAGCACCTCGCCAGTTCCGGGATTTCGAATTTCCATCCATGCCTTATCAGATGCTTCCACCCATTGACCATCAATCAGCATTTTCATTCTTTCCTCGCTTTCAATTTGTATAGAGGCAATTTTTACCAGGTCCCCTCACCCGCATTCGGTCCTGGCAACGTGCCGGAAAAACCCCAACGTCTGGAGATACGCTGGGTATTTTCGCAGAGAAGGTGTCCTAATTCAACAGCGCGACCTGGCGATATACGATCGCACGGGCCCGAGATGCTGATCGCCGCAATGGCAGTCGAGGAATAATCAAGCACCGGCGCACCGATACAACAGATGCCTAGTTCGTTTTCCTGCTTATCCAAAGCAAAGCCCTGCGAGCGAACCTTTAACAGTTCTGCACGCAGGGCTTCGATCGAAGTTATGGTATGAGGAGTGCGCGCCCGTAATTCCCCCGCCAAAATGGAGCGCACCAATTTAGGCTTGCTGAAGGCCAGAATCGCCTTCCCCAAGGAAGTACAGTACATCGGCAGCCGGGAACCGATATGAGAAGACATGATCAGGGCATGCCGACTCTCGATCTTGGCGATATAAACCACCTCCGTACCGGATGGTACTGCAAGGTGGACAGTTTCGCCGGTCTTCTCGGCAAGCTCATCCATGATCGCTTGACTCTCGTTACGCAAGTCGCTCTTGGTCAGGAAGGACCCGGCGAGTTCGATCACCTTGGTACCCAGGCAGTAGCGGTCACCATCCTTTCGTTCCGCCAGTCCGAGTTCTTGAAGGGTTACTATGTAGCGATGAGTGGAACTCTTGGGCATTTCAAGTAAGATAGAAAGTTCCGTCAAATTGATACCGGCCTCCCCTCTCGAAGCCAGGATATCCACGATCCCAATCGCCTTTGCAACAGTAGACGACATTGTGGCACGCAAAGTACCATTCCCAAGTTTGGGATGGTCTGCCTGGTCAACAGCTCTTTCTTCGGATGATGCGGGGGGGTGCTCAGCAAAGGACATGGATGAATTTCCTTGACGAATGAGGCAATCTTAGAGGAATCAATCCATCGAACATTAAGACGGATGAATTTTCGTCTCAATATTTGGAACCTTATTCCAAATATTAGCACACTTTCTGGAATATGTCAATGATTTTTGCAGATCAACCGTAACTCGATTCGATCTATAAGGGTTTTGAGTAGGTTATTTTCATGCCAAACAGCCCACTAGTCGCTTGGCATGGATGGCACATTTGGAATATTCTCCTGCTTATGCAGATAGGTGACAATCATGAAGCTCTAGTTATGGGACATCTCCTCAATTCGGTCTCGCAGCTTTGAGAATACCCATGCCTCAACCAACGCCAAAGGGCGCATAAAAAAATCCCACCCATGTGATGGGTGGGATTGGCAATTGCCAAACAACTCGTCGAAGCGCAGGGCGGGAGGATTTCAGCACACAATTTACTCGAAAGCGGGTTGCAGGTGATGGTGAAGTTGGGGAAATAAGCCCACTTGGCTATCGATTTGCAAATGAAACCACCCTGATCGTTTCCAGCCCAAAGATAAATCCCGCTCGCACATCTCAAGCGGAGCGGGATTAGGTCTTGCAGTTCCAAGGCAACATATCGAAACTCAGAGCGACACGATCTCCGCGCAAAATTTAGCCGGAAGGGGATTGCAAATATAAACAATGTTGAAAGAATCAATCCAAACTTTATAATTTCGATCTCAAAGTTTCCAGAATTTCATCCGGTTTCTTTGAAATATCAACCGCAACAACGTTTTTTGTCAGTGTGATCTCATCTGCCAGGCGTCCTGTACCGCGCATGATGAAGATGGGGCGGTTTTCCAACATACTGTATTGAACGTCGTGTTGTGATATCTCTCCGCCGTTTATGAGAATTGTTATTGACTTTTCATTTCCAGAAATGCCTGTCGCAATCCTGGATATCCATGACGATTCATCCCCCCAGTTATCACCGGGGACCATAAAGAAACCCGTATGATTGGAATCTAAAATGTCCTGAGGCTTTTCTTTCATCAACAGGCTGTCAAAAACGACTCCAATCAGCGGAAAGGAAAATTTGTTTCGTTTTCGCTGTCTTCCAATTTCAGTCATAATGCCTGCCTGAGTCCCGCCGTCCACAACAACGGACCGGGTCTCTTCTGCAAGCCTGGCAACAATACCGACTGCTTTCCGCATGGGGAATTTATCAAGCCATTCTATTCCGCCTGCACCACCAACTAAAACTATTACGGTTTTTGGGTAGGGAATCCCGAGCTCTTTGAGCGCCTCAGGAATTTCCCTGCCATCATCAATGTTTGCCGCCCCGACTTTAATACCGTGTTTAAGTATAAGTTGTCTAATAATCATAACTATCTCCTATTTGCAAATCGTGCTCTACTGTTTGAAAAGATTCCATCTTTTCAAAGAACTGACACATACCTACTCTTGTCAATTCTCCACTGTGAATCTGTCATGGGAATGCCAACCGTTTTTTTGCAAAGGCTGGATTTCACTGCAACAGTAAATCCATACCTTCAACTATATTCTCCCCAGTGAGAAATTAGTATCACTCACCTGCCACTACTATACATTAATCCTTCAAACAAATCAACACAAAAGCCCGCCTCCATCGTTTGGAAACGGGCTTGGCAGTTGCAATATGTTTTAGCTATTGGGTTGTCAGGGACTCCAAAAGCCGGGCTATTTTTTCATACTGTTCCGTCGTCAAGCGGGGGGCATTGAGTGCCACTTGCTTCTTTAGTTTGTCTGCCTTACATATTGGGATTGGCGATTCGTCGACATCCAAGTCTACTGCCGCATGGGTAAAGGCAACCACGGATTTAATGGGAATGGTCACTTCCGAACCAAACTCCTTCTTAAAGCGCCGATCAAGTTCCTTTTCCACTTGTCTCGCTGTAAGGACAGGGTCGCCAATATGCTCTTCAACGATATAACGTAATGCCCTGCCAATTGTCATTGCCTCTTTCCAGCGTCCCTGCTTGTAGGAAAAACTTCCGCTTAGATTGAAAACTTCCAGAATAACCACGCCGTTTGGGGTCAGCAGGAGGTGATCACATGGCAGGGATGGATAGTGGTACAAACGATAATGGTCATCGAAAGATTTGAGCGCCTTTGCCAGACTCTCCTCCGGGCGTGGTTTTCTCACCCATCGGTTGGCAAAGTAAATCCCAATCATTGCAGAGCCCATTCCCACGATCATGAACACATAGGCAAAATTAGCCCAAGACGGCAGGAACAACGGCAGCACCACGCTTGCAAGTAACAGCATCAACCCTCCAACGCTGGCAACATTCGACCACGTGGCGTGCGCGTTGACTTTCTGACGGTCGATGAATACTTTCATGGGATTTGATATAGCCTTCGATGCACAGGCACCAGTAATTTATACAAATTGCGATATTCCTGATACATCGCATCATAGCGCTTCCAGCGTCCTTCATCCGGCTGGACCTCGTGGTCGATGCCGATCAAATCGTCGAGCGCGTCCATATTTGGATAGACACCAAGCCCCACAGCGACGGTCAAGGCCGCGCCCACCGCGCCCGCCTCCATGTGGTTGTTCACCACCCGCAGTGGCTTTCCGGTCACGTCACTGATGATCTGCGTCCAGGCGTTGCTGTTGCATCCGCCACCGATGCCGTTGAATGCGTCAATTTGGAAACCGACTCTTTCCATTGACTCACAAATCCAGCGCAGGTGATAGGCGACTCCTTCCATCACCGCCCGCGCCATGTGACTCTTATTGTGCCCCATGTTCAAACCAATAAAACCGCCGCGCGCATAATGATCCAGCACTGGGGCGCGTTCGCCCGAAAGCCAGGGCAGGAAAATCAACTTGTCCGAGCCGGGAGGGATCGTCTCGACCTGATCGTTGATCAACTCATAAACTGACCGGCCCTGTTCCGCCGCCAACCTCTTCTCCTCTTGACAGAACGCATCACGGAACCACATTAATGCGCCGCCGCCGGTTTCCATCTCACCGGCAATGATGTATTTCTTTGGGTCGATATGGTTCAGTCCCCAAAATGGCTTGATCGGGTCATTGAGGAAGGTTGACGTCGAGACGCCGATCCACGTGGCTGTGCCAATGCACAGGTGGACTTTGCCTTCCTGATTCGCCGCCGCCCCCGATTGAGCCACCGCCACATCGCCCGCGCAAATCACAACGGGCGTCCCCGCCTTGAGTCCGGTTTCCTTCGCGGCTTCTTCTGTGATCTCGCCAATCACTTCAGTACACGGATAAGCTGGGGGAAGCTTTTCCAACGGAATGCCGAGTTCCTTGCAGACCTCCTGCGACCACTTCTTGGTATACGGGTTGAAAAGGAAGTAGACTGAGGCTCCCACCCAATCGATTGCAATTTTGCCGGTCAACTTGAAGAGAATGTATTCCTTGCAATCCAGCAGATAGGCTGTCCGATTCCAAATGTCTGGTCTCTCCTCTTTCAGCCAGAGGATTTTGGGAATGCTATCCTTGGCTGTCGGGATATTGCCGGTGTGCTCGAAGAGGAAGGAGGGCATATCGCCCAACGTGACGCGGTCGGCTTGCTTGATACTGCGCAGATCCAGCCACGAAAGCATCGGGGTCAGCGGCTTGCCTTTTTCGTCGACAGGCAGGGTATTCCACATTTGAGCAGAAACACCCACACCGATAATATCCACCGGGTCGATTCCCGATTCCTGAATGACTTTACGGGAGGTGGCGGCCACGACCCGCCACAATTCATCCGGGTCCTGCTCGACCCACTCCGGCTGTGGATAAGAGATTCCGTAGGACTCGTAGGCCGAATACAGCACTTTCCCTTGCAGGTCGCACAGCACGGCCTTGTTCCCACCCGTGCCGGTATCGTGAGCCAGGATATATTTTTTCTGAGTCATTCGATCACTCCCGTGTTGTTTGGAACTAGAGTCCCAAAATCTTTGTGGCGTATTCCTTGAAAACCTGGATGAAGAGCTGGTTTTGTTCGGGAGTGCCAATGGTGATGCGGATAAATCCGCGCGACATGTTATGTCCGCTCATCGGGCGGATGTAGATTCCCTTTGACGACATGTAATCGCGAATCTCGAGCGAATCCTTGTTGAGAATGCTGGCATCGATCAGCACGAAATTACCTTCAGAGGGGAAGGCGCGCATGCCGGGAATCTTGTTGATTTCGTTATAGATATAATCCCGGCCTTCGATTACATTCTTGCGTTTGCGTTCCTGGTCTGCCGTATCCTCAAAACCAGCCAGGGCGGCGGCAATGGCGATCAAGCTGACATTCCAAGGGATACGAACACGGTTGAAGTAGGTGGCGAATTTCGGGTCACACAGCAAATAGCCGACGCGGAATCCCGCAAGTCCAAAAGCCTTGGAGAAGGTGCGGTTGACCATCATGTGTGGGTATTTCTTGATCATGGACGCACGAGTGGCTACATTATTTTCCAGTTCGTAATATGCTTCGTCAAAGAAGGTTGGGATTCCCAAATCGAGAATCTTCAACAAGTCTTCCATTTTGATCTGGTTGCCGGTTGGGTTGTTGGGCGAGCAGATGAAGATGAGTTTTGTCTTTGGCGTGACAGCTTTGAGGATGGCAGGCATGTCCCAGTAGAAATTGGACATCATCGGCACCTGCACAGGGATGCCGCCAGCCACTTTCACACGAGCTTCATACATCGGGAAGGTGGGGACAGGGATGACCACTTCATCGCCGGGGGCGACGAAGGTATGCACCACGGTATTGATCACGTCGGTCGAGCCGGTGCCCAGCAGGACGTGGTCGGCGGTCAGACCAGCCGCTTCACCAAGTTTCTGGCGCAGTTGGGGACCGGAACCGGGGTAGAGATTCCCCAGTTTGGCGGCTTCGACAATCGCTTCCAAAACATTTTCTGAAGGCGCAAGCAGGTTTTCATTCGACATCATACGGACGATCTGGGGATTTTCCCAGGCGACATCCATGTGTTTGTCACTATAAGGTTCGGCAGCTTTTACCCATGGCACGATAAAGTCTTCGGCGGGTTTCATATATATTCCTTTTCAGTTTTATAATAATCGGGAAATTGAAAGAGTCTTTATTTACCGTTCCAACTCTTCCACATCTTTGTACCACTTCATTCGTTCACCGATCTGGGCGCGCGCCTTCCACTTCAAGGTCTTGGGCGCGGCATCGATACGGGCTTCGAGTTCGGCGATACGTTTGCGAACAACCTCGCGGTCTTCACCTGAGAGCCCATCGTAAGTCTCGAGTTTTTCTTTCAAGACATTCAAGTTGCCGGTGACCGTCCGCCAGTAGCCCCAATCATTTGCCAGAATGCGGGAAATGATGGCGGCATTGACGGTTTCCTTGTCTGTGTCACCAATGGGATGCTCACGCAGGAGCATGATGCTGTCGATCACGTCCTTCTCATTGATTTGGACGATCTGCATCTTCTCGAGCAGAAGTTCCGCAAGGGGGATTGTCAATTCCTCGGCTTCAAGGCGACCAACGAAGGAGACTGGGTGACAGTAATCGAGCAGGTTGTAAAACACGTCGATGTGACGACCAAACGCCGGGTCGTGGAACACCATCCGACGATCCCCGAACAGTTGCGTCACCTGTTTGTCTTCTTCATATCCGAGTTCGGTCAGGATACGTCGAATATCTCTGCCAAAACGAGGGTAGGAGGCAAAGTCAATATCCGTAAATTTGCGTCCCAACTTATCCTGAAAATAACCAAATTGCGGACAATGAGTACGAAATGCCAGGGCGCCGATCAGGCGCATGATGACATGCTTGTTTTCATCCTGCGCAAGAGCATCCACGATGCGGGTGCGCTCCGAGTAGAAATCTTCCAAAATTTCGCCGTATTTACCCATGCTTCCTCCGTTAGGATGAGATCAACAAGTGACCCTTGATCTTGCCATTCTCGAGGTTGATGATTGCCGCCTTCAAAATTCCCTCGGCATATTCGCTACCGGCGTTGATCGAAAGTGTGCGCCCATTGCGCACGTGTCCCGGCGACTCATGGATATGTCCATGAAGCGTCAACATGGGCTGTACTTTTTCGATGAAGTTTTTGACAGCACTCGACCCGGCGCCTTTCATCACCACCTGCCCGCCCTGGGTGATGATCTTGAGGTTTTTGTCCAGCTCGGGACAGGTATCCAGCCCTGAATCGAGAGGTGGAACGTGCAAAACTGCGATGGTACGCTCCGGGTTCTGGATCATCCCGGCGAGGGTGTCCATCTTTCTCGTTAGTTCATCCTCTTCGATGTCGCGGGCGCACGTCCAGGGGGTCATGTTGGCGTTGGAATTGCCAACGAGTTCGTATCCACCCTCCAGTTCAAAACGCTTCATATCCGGGTTGCGGACATGCTTGAATTCCGCGAGGGTATTGTCAATCGAGGCCAGGTCATCGTTCCCCGGCATGAAATACAAATCCATTTTTTGCGGTACGAGTTTTTCTTCGGCAAGAATCATCCACTCGCGGATGCGCTGGCACATCTCGCGCTCGAAACGGGCAGTCATCTTGTCGTGGTTCTTTTCCAATTCTTCAGCTTCATCCTTTTCCAGCACAATGGGATAAAAGCCGACATTGCTGATGGATTTCTTTACTTTATCGAGTTCGTCAAGGGTGGCTGCGCTCAGGTCACCGCCGAACAGGTTGGCAGAGTAATGTCCGCCTCCCTGGTGGATAACGGGGACCATGGCTTTGCCGGTCACATCCCCGCCAACGATGAGAACATTCGCCTTGTATTGAAGGGCGGAAGCAATAAATTTGCGGAACACAATATCCGAGCCGTGAAAGTCAGACCCATAAAGGATGCGTATCATTTTCATGTAACACTCCAAAAGATAAAGTTCATCAGTGGTTCGGCGAACCCGAACCACTGATGTCAAACAAAAGTCTGGCTAAATGGGAGGCACGGATTGGAAGGTCCAGTTGATGTCGATACCTTCCTTGCTCATGCGGTACCAGCGAGCCACATAGAAGACGATCAGACCGCTGATCACAAAGCCAGCCAGCGTTCCAAGCGTGCCGGGGCCGATGCGTCCGCCCACGGCGGGATAAAGGAAGGAGGCGATAATCATCCACAGGAGATAAGCCATGGTGATTCCGCCGATAATCGTAATCACCGGCACATTGCCAATCTTGCGCTTCACAAACGCGCTGGCATTTTCGAACAGGTCGGGTTTGGTAAACGGGAACAGGGTAATCGCCAAAACTGGGACCAATTGCGTACAAACAGCAAAGAACACGAAGTTCAGTTGCGCGCCCATCACGCTGCCGGGCCAGAACAGACCAGAGGCATCCAGCACGCCCACTTCGGCAATGGCGGTGATGATCGCGATGGCGACAATCGGGCTGTGGAGGGTTGGGTGAATGTAGCAGACCTTTTCGGGGATCAGGCGGTCAAACGACCAGGCGAAGATGATGCGGCTGCAATAGAAGAAGTAGGTCTGCGCCAGGTTGATCAGGGTGTAGAACCAGGCAATCGCAACAATCCAGAGCAGGATGATGTTCGGCTTGAGGATGGCGGCGTAGAAGGTGATCCATGGCATGGGGTTGGCATCTGCCACACCGGCATTGCTCAGATAGGATTCAGCCGCAACCCATTCCAACGGGACAAGCCTCTGGAGCAGAAGCGCCGCCGCGACGAAGATCGCCCAGGTCACAATCAGGGATGCCCAGGAACCGGCGATCAGGGTGTTTTCAGCCTGCTTCACCTCGCCAGCAAAGAAGGTGGGGATGTAGTAACCGTAGAAAATCCAGAAGCCCATGATCAAGCCAGCCAGGGTCATCATGGCGACGTTGGGATTGGTCACCATGCCATTTGCCTTGGCAAGCTCGATGCGTCCAGCATAACTGCCTGCGCCCATGAACTGATCCCAGGCGGCGGGGAAGGCATCCTTGGCGGCGGTGCCAAGCTGGAAGTAAATGATAACCCACGCCAACAAGCCGAGGAAGAAGCCCACTTCCAGGATGCGGAGGATGGTGCGGGTCGGCAAAATCATCAACCCGAATGTGATGAGAGCGCAGACCGTCCCGATCAAGGCGATGCCCGCCGGCGTCACGGAATAATCCGCAAAGGCGATAAAGCTGGGATTGTTCATGACGATGCCCATGGTCCTAAAGAGGACAGGGAAGGCGGTCTTGGGAATCCAGGCAATCAGGGAGCCCGCAACCATGGCGCTGAAGATGACCAGCGTCCAGGAGGCGGCAAACGCCAAAGGTGCGCTTAGTGTGCGGCTCGCAAGGGTATAGTCAGCCGCAGAGCGGGGCATGGTGGCGCCAATCACTGAGTAGGTGTAGGCATGGAACAGGCAGAAGAACATCGCGACTGTCAGCACGCCGATGATACTGCTCCCGGGCCACACGCCTGCCACCCAGGAGAACGGGATCAGACCCGAGGAGGAAAGGCTGATGCAGTGAACGCCAAATACCATGGCGCCAAAGACACCAATTGTCCTGACCAGGCCGGAGCTTTTACGAGCATATAGTTTTTTGCCTTGTGCTTCACCAGCAATCATTTCAGACATTGATAGTATCTCCTTTCAAAATTACTTACAAGCGCTTACTTAAGAGGGCTATTGACTTTTCGCACGTAGAATAACGTCCTCCTTTCCCAGCCTACTATCATCACCCGCTAGGCTGAGTTCAGCCAGTTCAATGTCAGCATGAATTCTCGCATAATCACTGCGCAAAAAATCCTGGGAAAAGACAACCGGCTTTTCGATTTCCTTTCCATAGATAATGCGAGAAAGCATCAAGAGGGGAAACCCCTCATCCACACGAAGCTGTTGGGCGACCGTATCTCCCGCAACCACCGCCTCCATAGTCTGGGAAATTCGACTTGGATGCGAGTTGTATACGCTGACCAAAAGGTCATAAATGGAACTTTTTTCCAGGTCCCATTCTTCAAGCTTTGGACATCGTTCACAAGGGAAAAAACCGCGCTCCAATACAACTGGAACGCGGTTTGCAAATCGTAGAATTGAAACGCGGTAAATCGGGCTTCCGATTTCGATCTCAAGCAGTTCAGACAACCTTCGGCTCGCGACGATTTCCCCAAACTCCAGCAACTGACTGGCAACCGATATATTCCTTTGTTGCATGGCTTGGACGTAATTGACCAATTCACGGGATTCATACGTGACTTTTGGCTTGGCGACGTATGTTCCAGAGCCATGTTTGCGTTCCAACAAGCCTTCATTGACCAGTTCGGTGATGGCCTTGCGAACCGTCATGCGGCTTACACCCAAATCCTCGCTAAACTCGCGCTCGGATTGGATTTTGGTATCAGGAAGCAACTTACCAGAAAGTATCAACTCGGCAATGTATTCCTGAATACGGCTATATAGAGGTTTGCTGATTTCCTCGCTCATGGACAACCGCTTTCCTGTTCCTTGGGCTTAAACCGAATCAAAAGTGGTTTGTGGTATATGCCAAAAAATGAACAAAAAACTGTAAACTAAGCCGTAAAACTATCAATTAATCACATTTTACGACATTTTTATAAAAAATCAAGTCCCAGTTTACAAATTTGAAATTACCAGTTACATACCACTTAGCTAACATTAAGAAGTGGTATATGGTATACCCACAAATCTTTATAAGGAGATTTTAGCAGCACGGCACAAGCCTGGAAATAATCATGTCAAAAAAAACAGACCCGCCTCCAAAAACTGGAAGCGGGTCTGTTCAAAACAAAACTCGCTGCTTTTACACCGCAACTGCCAATTGTTTCTTCGCCGCTTCATACCCGCGGCGCAAGGCTTCGTAATTCTTGGGGAGCAGATGCTGGTGCCGCGCAGGCAGGTGACCTTTGAGGGCCGCCTCCACCCCTTCAAGAGTCACTTCGGGGAGAGCAGCGATCAACGCCCCCACCGTGACCATGTTGGTCAGACGCTTGTCGCCGATCTCTTCCGCAATTTCATTCGCAGGGACAAAGATGGTATGGATGTCAGCACGTTTCGCACCACGATCCACCATGGATTGATTCACAACCAGTGTCCCACCAGCCTGCATCAGGGATTCATACTTATCAAACGACGGCAGGTTCAAGGCAATCGCCAGCGGCGGATTCTGGACCAGTGGCGAACCGATTTCTTGGTCCGCAATGACCACGGTACAGTTTGCCGTTCCACCGCGCATTTCGGGACCATAGGATGGGATCCAGGTCACTTGTTTGCCGGCGTCCATTGCCGCATAAGTGATCACCTGTCCCGCAAACAATACACCCTGTCCGCCAAAGCCTGAAATGATGATTTCTTTTTGCATTTGTTCACTCCGTTCACAATGGTTAATGGAGAATGGCTAATGGTTTCTATAATCCATTCTCCATTAACCATTTAGATTTTGACCTGCTTGATCGCTTCACTGAGTTTGCAATCCGCCAGTGGATATTCGGGAATCATGTGTTCCTCGAGGAACTTCAATGCATTCACCGGGGTCATACCCCAATTCGTCGGGCAGGTGGAAAGCAGTTCGACCATCGAGAAGCCAAGTCCGCGGGTTTGGGTCTCGAATGCCATGCGGATCGCCTTCTTCGCCAGGCGGATATTCTTCGGGTCGTGCAGGGAGCGGCGCACGCAATAGCCGACACCGTCGAGGGTGGCAAGCATTTCAGCCATCTTGATCGGGTAGCCCTGGGTTTCCACGTCGCGCCCGTTCGGCGAGGATGTGGTCTTCATGCCTGCCAGGGTGGTGGGAGCCATTTGTCCGCCAGTCATACCGTAATTAGCGTTGTTGATGAAGATGACGGTAATATTTTCGCCGCGCGCGGCAGCATGGACGATTTCGCCCATACCGATTGAAGCCAGGTCGCCATCGCCCTGATAGGTGAAGACAGTTCGGTCTGGAAGAACACGCTTGATGCCGGTTGCCAGCGCCGGCGCGCGCCCATGCGGAGCCTCGACAAAATCAGTGTCGAGATAATTGTAAGCAAATACCGCGCAACCCACGGGTGCGACACCGATTGTCTTTTGGGTCAGTCCCATCTCATCCAAGACTTCCGCAACCAAGCGATGAGCCACACCATGTGTACAACCCGGGCAGTAATGCGTGGGCGTATCGGTAAAACCAGCGGGTCTCTCATAAACCAAATTTTCAGTTGCCATTATTTCCTCTTTATTCGTCTCGAGCGTAGTCGAGGGACTGCGCTTCGACTGCGCTCAATGCGTAACAACCGCCATCCGCTCGAGCCATGCATCACGCGGATGGACATCCGTTTTCAGTTTGCCCTTCGCCATACGGCGAATCTCACCCAGGATTTCATCCGGGAAGGGAACAACGCCGCCGAGACGTCCATAAAACTCGACGGGAACACGTCCCTGCACTGCCAGTCGGACATCGTCCAACATTTGACCAGCGTTCATCTCCGTCACCAGGAAGGAACTCACCCGCGCCGTAAGCTGATCGATCACCTTGGTCGGGAATGGGCTGACGGTGATCGGTCTCAGCAAGCCCACCTTGATTCCCTCAGCACGCGCATCACGCACGGCGGAGAGCGCAATTCGTCCGGCTGTGCCAAAACCAATAACTACAATATCCGCATCGTCTAGGAAATACTCCCTGTAGCGGACCTCGCTCTCCTGAATGGCTTTTACGCGATTCAACAGGCGTAGATTCGTTAACTCTTCCTGCGGGGTATCAAGATAAATCGAAGTAAGAATTCGACGCTCGCGTTTACCCATCGCACCGTCGGTCGCCCAATCCCAATTGGCGCGTTGCACCGGTCGCATTTCGGGCATTTGTGCAGGCTCCATTAGCTGTCCCACACAACCGTCGAGGATGACCATGCAAATGGTGCGGTATTTCTCTGCCAGGTCGAAGGAAAGAGCCATTAGGTCAACTGCTTCCTGTACCGAAGCGGGGGCAAGCACAATCGGCTTATAGTCGCCGTGTCCACCGCCGTGTACTGCCTGGTTGTAATCGGCCTGTGCCGGGGCAATGTTGCCCAAGCCCGGTCCACCGCGCATCACGTTGACCAGCACCGCCGGCACTTCCGTTCCAGCAATATAGGAAAGCCCTTCCATCATCAAACTCACCCCAGGACTGGATGATGACGACATGACGCGCACCCCCGCGCACGCCGCGCCATACACCATGTTGATCGCGCCGAGTTCCGATTCAGCCTGCACGAAGGCGCGTCCCAACTCAGGCATGCGCTTCGAGAGGTATTCCAAAATTTCGGTCTGGGGGGTGATGGGATAGCCAAAATATGCATCAAGTCCCGCGCGGACAGCGGCTTCGGCAATGGCTTCGTTCCCTTTCCATAATTCTTTTGGCATTTTATCTCCGTAAAAGATGTTATGACTCGATGGGCGTCACCACAACTTTTGTGGTCTCACGATAAACCGTGATCGCCGCATCCGGGCAAACTAGTGCACAAATAGCACACCCCGTGCAACCGTCCTTGAACGTGTGCGCGGGGTGGTAGCCCTTCGGGGTAAGACGTGACATGTCCAGCTCTATCACTTTGGGCGGACATGCGCTGATGCATAGTTCGCATCCTTTGCAATAGGAATCACTGACTTCGATCCAACCTTTAGCAGGCATTGATTCTCCTTTTTATACGAGAAGTCGGATATTATTTGACGGGAATACCGTTTATTGTATTATGTCGTTTTCGGAGAGTTGTGGATAGTGCCAAGCGTCATAAAGGAGAGTGTACGAATATCATCATTGACAACAGAGAAAAAATAAGTCGGCAAGTTTTGAATGCAAAATATTCTTACGCAAAGCAGAAAAAAAGTTATCGAAAATTCCACAACGAGGGCGGAACTTTCGATAACAAAAAGGGCGTCTTACTTTCAAAAATTATCCGACACGCAGACTCAAACAACTCCTGCCGTTCACCCGAAAGTCAGAGACTTTTGACTCCGCATTAACTCAGATCGAAGACAGGACCGTCCTTGCAAATCAACTTCCACTCGTTGCGGATGTTGACAGCGCAGACACCGCATTCGGCAATTGCTCCACAAGGCATGGGAGCGCGGACCAGAACCTGCGCCCGAGGCTGATTGCCCGCCTTGAATTTTTCCCTAAGCCCCGGCAGATTCTCACGCGAGACATCGAAAGCCACGTAATCTGCCCATTGGCAAATCTCGGCCAAGGCTTTCAGAGGTTGAACTTCCACTGCCTCGGGAAGATCATGTGCTGGGACATCGCTGATGAGCACCACTTCTGCGCCTTGCTTGAAAGCGATGGGAACGAGTCCGCGCAGACGTTCGGGAGAATCGTCGAAAGCGATCAACGCCACTTTGCGGGCGGCGGCTGGGATTGTGAACCCATGCCCAAGCGGACCGCGCAGGTTAAGTTGAGTCCCAGGCAGCCACGATAGACCAAGCGCAGCGACAAAACCATTCGGGGCAGAGTCGCTGAAGAAAACAGGGGCAGCCAGCGGGTCGTCAGAAGAAAAGGCATGGGCAAGAAGATATTGTCCGGGCGCGGGGATCAACTCCGAGAGGCAAACCAATCTCATCCGCGAGTCCAAAAAAATTTCCACAACCTGTCCTTTTCCGTTCTTCATAGGAGAAATATTAACATGCAATGGAGGCAAAGGCAAGCGGGTTATAATCGTCGACACATGAAACCCTAAAAGTCTCGAAGACCTTTAGGGTTTGAAAATATCATTTGGAGGAGCAATGAACATTTCGACTTTACTACAGGGCATCGCTTCATTTGCCTGGATTGGATTTATCGGTGTGTTGGTGACGATTTTTATCCGCACCAGCAGAAACCAGCCTGTAAAAGGATTAAGCACGCTCGTGATCGTTTTTCTTGTTGCCGCAGTTTTGCTAACCGCCCTGGGGGCGGGTCTGGTCTTCATCGAGCCTGACCAGATGGCTGTGGTGGTTACGGTCATTGGGCAGGGCGGCATTCGACAGGAGGCATTGACAGCCGGCTTGCATTGGATCGTGCCATTTGCCGAACGGGTGGAACGGTATTCGATTCTGAATCAAACGTACACGATGTCATCCGTTGCCGACGAGGGACAGTTTGCAAGCGAAGATTCCATTCAGGTGCGAACCAAGGATGGACAACAGGTTTACATCGACGCTTCGGTGATTTACGCCATCGACCCGTTGAAAGCCACAGACCTGTACCGTACGTGGCGTTTTAGTTATGAAGACGGTCTGGTTCGCCCGCAGGCGCGCGGCGTGATCCGCGACGTAGCTTCACAGTATGGCGTGGAGGAAATCGTCAGCAGCAAACGCACTGAAATGCAGCAGGGAATTACCGAAGAACTTACCCGTATCTTTTCCGCGAACAACCTTGTCTTGAGGGATTTCGTTTTGCGCAACATCCGCTTCAGCGACGAGTACGCGCTGGCAGTGGAGCAGAAACAGATTGCCGAACAGCAGGCGCAACAGGCAAAGTTCGTGGTTGAATCAAAGAAACAGGAAGCCGAGCAGGCAAGGCAGGTCGCACAAGGTCAGGCGGATGCTGCGGTGATCGCGGCACAGGGCGCGGCTGAGGCGCGTTTGATTCAGGCGGAGGCGGAAGCAAAGGCCAATCAGTTGCTGGCGCAGTCGCTCACGCCTCAGTTGGTTCAGTATCAATACGTTTTGAAACTCGCACCCGGCGTGCAGTCCATCTTTATCCCCAGCGACAATCAATTCATTTTGCCGCTGCCGGATACGGCAACGACAACACCTTAAGAAGATTACGCTCCGACGGGGGCTTAGCCCCTGTCGGAGCGTAAAGGCTTGGAGTTTATAAATGCCCATTCCACAATCTGGACGTGAAATCCGCCTGACCACACTTTCGGCGTGCGCTGGCTGAGCGTCCAAACTAAGCGCCGATGCGCTGACGCAGGTTCTGCGTCCACTGCAAAATATTTTCGACCCTGCCGCCTATCCCGACCTGTTGGTTGGTCTTTCATCCCCGGATGATGCGGCGGTTTGGCGATTAAGTGAAGATAAGGCCATCGTTGTCACCACCGATTTCTTCACGCCAGTTGTGGATACGGCTTACGAATACGGTTCGATTGCGGCGGCAAATAGCTTGTCCGATGTGTACGCGATGGGCGGACAGCCCTTCCTCGCGTTGAACATCGCTGCCCTGCCCGATAACCTACCCACTGAAATCTCCAGCGAGATTTTGCGCGGCGGCGCGGAAAAGGCGCGCGAGGCGGGCGTGGTCATCGCGGGCGGACACACGGTCAAGGACAAGGAGCCGAAGTACGGGCTGGTGGTCATCGGCTTCGTCGATCCGCGCAAGATGCTCAGCAAAGGCGGACTCAAAGCCGGCGATGTGCTGGCGCTGACCAAACCTTTGGGCGGCGGCGTGACGACCACTGCGCTCAAACAGCAGAAAGCATCTGAAGAAGATGTGAAGGAAGTCATCGAGTGGATGTCGCGACTGAACAAGATGGCGAGTCAACTGGCAGTGGAATTCGACCTGCGCGGCGGGACGGACATCACTGGCTTCGGATTCCTCGGTCATGGGCTGGAGATGGCGCAAGCCTCGGGCGTGATGTTGTCCATCGAAAATTCGAAAGTCCCGCTCTTGGGAGGCGCGCGCAGTTATGCAGAAAAGGGCATCTTCCCCGGCGGCGCGTTCGATAACAAGGCTCACGTGGGCGAGTCGGTCAAGTTCGATGAGAGGATTGACGAGCCGTCCCAAATGCTGCTCTTCGACCCGCAGACCAGCGGCGGATTGCTGTTGGGCGTCCCGCGCGAAAAACTGTCAGACCTGCAAAAATGCGCGCAGGAACTAAATCAACCCGTTTGGGTGGTGGGCGAAGTCCGCGAAGGACAGGGCATCGAGGTACGGGAATAATGTTCCACATCAGCGTGGCAGAATTGGCGCTCACCTGCGGCGTCATTCTGATGCTTCTCATCCTGCCTGTGATGTGGAAACGGTTTTACGCGGACATGGACAAACGCCTGAAAAATATCGAGAAGAAAATTGATAAAAAGAAGTAACTTTCAGGTACAATAAGGCTGAGTATTTTTATAATCACCATGTCTGAACCTCCCATGGAGCCTGATTTAGGTTCTTCCATTGTCTTCCCAATAGAAATTCGTTCAACCCAATTGACGAAAGAGATTTTTTGCCGCGAATTGACTTTCGCGGTTTGATGTCTTTAATCCCGTAAAACGCCTTTGATTTTTAGATTAATAAGCAATAAGGAACCCATGAGCATTGCCAATGAAATACTGCTGATTTTAGTTCTGATATTAATAAATGCGCTTCTTGCCATGTCAGAAGCTGCGCTGGTCGCTTCGCGCAAGGCGCGTCTGCAGCAACAGGCGGGCGAGGGCAATAAATCATCGGCTTCGGCGCTCAAATTAATAGAAGACCCAAATATCTTCCTGTCCACCATTCAAATCGGTATTACATTGATCGGGGTTCTGGCAGGCGCGGTCGGCGGTGCAACGGTTTCAGAATTTCTGGCGGCGGCGATGCAAAATGTTCCCTACATTGGCGAATACAGCGAATCGATTGCGCTGGGCATTGTGGTGGTGGTCATCACCGTATTGACCATCTGGCTGGGGGAACTGGTACCCAAAAGGCTGGGGCTTAACAGCCCGGAAAAAATTGCCCAGATTGTAGCTGGACCGATGCTCTTCATTTCAAAAGTTTTCTCCCCATTGGTCAAACTGATGAGCGGGGCGACAAATTTTGTTCTACGCCTGTTCGGGGTCAATGCTTCCTCTGAACCCCCCATTACAGAAGAGGAACTTCAAATGCTTATCAGTCAGGGAACACAGGCAGGGGTCTTTCAGGAAGCCGAGCAGGAAATGGTGGAGGGCGTTTTCAGCCTCGGCGATTCACGCGTGTATTCATTGATGACTCCGCGTACGGAAATCGTCTGGCTGGATATTACCGACACGATCGAAGAGATCAGGAGAAAAATTGCCGATTGCCCGTTTTCGCGTTTCCCCGTCAGGCAGGATTCGCTGGATACCATCGTCGGTATTGTCAAATCGCGTGATCTGCTGATCGAAAGTTTGTCTGGCAAGGAATTCGACCTGAAATCCCTGCTTAAGCCCGCATTCTTCATACCCGAAACCATGTTTGCCTCGCGTGCGTTGGAACTGTTCAAGGAAAAGAATACCGAACTGCTGCTAGTGGTGGATGAATTCGGTGGTTTACAGGGATTGCTCACGATCAATGACATTCTGGAAGAGATTGTCGGTGCGATGGAGTTCGAGGAACCGCAAGCCACCCAAAGGCAGGATGGTTCATGGCTGCTGGACGGCATGTTGGAGGTGGATGAATTCAAGGAGTTGTTCAACTTCAACACCCTGCCGCACGAGGATGAATACGAGACTTTGAGCGGCTTTATGATGACTTCCCTCGGACGTGTACCACAGTCTGCTGACAACTTCGAGTGGAATGGCTACCGCTTCGAGGTGATGGATATGGACGGCCGTCGCGTGGACAAGGTGCTGGTCACTACATTGCCGAAGGCGCAGTAGCATTGGACTCCAACGTCTCCCGACGTTGAGTCAAAAATCTGGATGCGAAGCGTTTACCTCCATAATCAATTCAAGGAAAAAACCATGACAGCTTACGTAATTGTGGACATCGAAATCACCGATCCTGAAGGATATAAGGAGTACGTCAAACTTGCGCCCGAAGCGGTGAAAATGTACGGCGGAAAATATCTTGCGCGCGGCGGTCCCAACGAAACACTCGAAGGCGACTGGCAGGCGAAGCGCCTCGTCATTCTGGAATTCCCGTCCACGGAGCAGGCAAAGGCATGGTTGAATTCCAAAGAGTATGCGCCCGCCCGCGCCCTGCGCCATAAATATGCCAAAACAAACATGGTAGTCGTAGAGGGACTTTAATTATGTCATTGCGAGGAGGGCGCTGGTTCTTCCCGACAAAGCAATCTCCTAGCGTTGGGAGGCTGCTTCGGTTAAGAACAAAAACGCCTCGCAATGACATACCCGATTCAAGGTATAATTTTTTCGTATGAGTCTAGAATCCAATCCAAATAAAACAAAAATCTGCCCCACCTGTGGAACGCGCCTGAGTGAAAACGCGGCGCGCTGCCTGGTGTGCGGCACAGAGTTTGCGGCAAAGGTCGAGACCAAGTCCTCCGCCAAGAAGGTGGAGAAATCGGTTCAAGCCAGCCGCATGCCCATGGTTACGTTAAGCCTGCCTGTCGCAGTTGGCGTCCTCGCCGTGGTGGTCATTCTCGTTGGGGTCATATCGTTCATCTCGCTGCGGGCAAGCGCGCCTGAGGGAACCTTCGATTCAGTGGAAACCGCCACCCCAACCGAGACCCCCACCATCACGCCGACAGTCACCGCCACCCTGCAACCTACCGATATTCCCACGGCCACCAACATCCCACCCTTCGATTACACAGTGGCTGAGGGCGACGGCACCTGTGGATTCATCGCGGCACAATTCCGCGTTTCGGTTCAGAGCATCATCATCGAGAATAACCTGCCCGCCAGTTGTCCGATCAGCGTGGGACAAAAACTCAAGATTCCTTATCCAACCGCCACCCCGCCGCCACCGCCGACCAACACCCCTCTGCCCGCAGAGGCAACTAGGGAAAATTGTGAAACTGTCCCGATCACCGTGCAGGATGGCGATACCCTTTCGACGATTGCAGCAAATTATGCGGTCCCGCCTGAGGCGATCAAGGAATTCAACGGCAAGACGACCGATAATGTCTTCACTGGTGAAACGCTGCTGGTTCCGCTTTGCCGACGCGCCGCCACGCCCGGGCCCACACCAACACCGACCATCCCGCCGCCCTACCCCGCCCCAAATCTGCTCCTGCCTGCGGACGGCGCTGCTTTCACATTGGCAAATGACGTAGTCACCCTGCAATGGGCATCAGTCGGAACCCTGCGCGACGCAGAAGCCTATCAGATCACAGTGGAAGATGTCACCTCCGACCAGACCCGCCGCCTGACCGATTATGTGACAGACACCAAGTACATCGTCCCAACCTCCTTCCGCCCGAAGGATAATGTGGCGCATGTCCTGCGCTGGTGGGTCACCTCTGTCCGCCAGGCTGGAACCGACAACCAGGGTCAGCCCGTCTGGGTTAATGCTGGCGCTGCCAGCGAGAAGCACGTTTTCACCTGGGTCGGGGTTGCCGTTGCGGGCACACCTAGCCCGTAGAGTTAGACCAAATCGGTTGAGTCAAATCAACTCCCTGTCCAGACAATTGGCAGGGAGTTTTTGTTTTCACTTGACAAAGTATCCATATTATTGTAAAATCTGAATTATTCAATAATACGAATAGTAGAATATCAAAGAGAAAATATGTCCCCTTTTGCACTTAACCTTGAAAAAACACATGTCGAAAATAAAATAGTGACAGTTGAGCCAGCAATCAACGCCTTTAACAGCATGGTTGTCATCTCCAAAGCAAAGGACGATCCTGGCTTTCATGAATGGGTATCCAAAACCCGCGAGCAAATGTCCACAGAAGAATTAGCCCGTCACCACCTGGTGACCATCGGCTTTCATTACGCCATCCTGCCGCAGAGGAACGATGTTTCGTTCGAAACGTATATGGATGAGTTGGAAGCGACTGCGCCCTCAGTCCTCAGGGAACGGTTACTGGACGCATACAGCAAGGTCTGTATGACGGATGAGTGCAAAAAGGAAAAGAACAAACCCGTCAAATGGGATGAGGTACTTTCGTCTGCCGAAAATTACGTTGCGTTCCTCAAACGCCGTTTTGGCGAAGAGTGGATCGATGTGGAAATGGAAACCCGCGCCTGGCAATATGTAATCGATCCTGCCGCGCTCAAGCAACTGGTGACTGGGCACATCCGCTGGTTTTGGAAAAATTATCTACAAGCCGAATGGAACCGCGTGTTACCGATGCTCGAACAGACGGCAAAGGCGTTCAATAAAATCGACATGAGCGACATGACCCGCGCCGAGATCGTCCAGTTTGTGACCGGCAAGGAATTGCAGGATATGAAATGGGCAGGCGAAGTCGAGGCGGCACGTGAGGTCTACTTCGTCCCGAACGCGCACATGGGACCTTACATCCATCTCACATGGGCGGGAGGTGATTACCACGTGATCTTCGGCGCCCACCTCCCCGAAGGGTCGGATGTGCAGGTCCCCGAATTGGACCGCGCGGAGATCGTCAGCAAGCTGTCCGCGCTGGCAGACGAAACAAGGCTGCAAATTCTACAGATAGTTGCGAAGAATGGCGAGATGCGTTCCAACGAGGTTATGGACGCGCTCAAACTCAGTCAACCTAGTGTTTCCCGCTACCTGGGACAGTTGACCGCAAACGGATATTTGCAGGAAAGGAGAGTAAACGGCGCAAAGGCTTACACATTGAATCATGACCGCATCGAGAAAACGCTAAAGGCGGTATCGGCCTTTTTATTGGATCAGCAATAGACAGAAGGAGATTTAACATGAATTCGCTTTTGGAAGAGTACATGGTGGAGGAACGACGGAGAGACGTTCTTCGCGAAATGGATAGCATCCGCTTGCAGGAACAGGCGCTGAAAGCCAGGGTGTACCACCCCAATTGGTTCACGCGCGCCATGCAAAGTTTTGGTGAGTGGTTGATCGCGCGCGGTGAAAGTTTGGTCGAACGCTACGAAATGCCACGGAACCGCGTCACTTCGTCCAGACAGGGGTACGCGCACTAGAATTCGCAAGCGCCGCGAGTCAGACAGCCTGCTGTCTGACTCCAAATTTAACAAGAGAGAAAAAATGTTGGCGAACTTTAAAAAGATATATCACGAATATCCGCGGGCATTTTGGATATACAACGTGATCGTGTTCATCGACCGCTTCGGCGGATTCATGCTCTATCCGTTCTTCGCCCTTTACCTGACGGAGAAGTTCGACATCGGCATGTCCGCTGTGGGAATGTTGTTCGCGGTCTTCTCGGTTTCGGGCTTTGTGGGCAGCGCCCTCGGCGGCGCGTTGACAGACCGCATGGGACGCAAGGGCGTCATCATCTTCAGCCTTGTGCTTTCCTCCTTGAGCGCCCTGGGAATGGGATTTGCTCCCACGCTCGGCGCTTTCGCCGCGGTCTCGATTATCGTCGGCACGCTTGCCCACATTGGCGGGCCCGCCCACGAAGCCGTGGTTGCCGACCTCTTGCCCGAAGAGAAACGTGCCGAAGGTTACGGCATCATCCGCGTAGTATTCAACCTGGCAGTCATCATCGCCCCGGCCGTGGCGGGATTGCTGATCGCAAAATCCTACCTTCTACTCTTCATTGTGGATGCGGTCATCAGCCTGCTTGCAACCGCAGTTGTCGTCCTCTACCTGCCCGAGACCAAACCAGCCGCCCATCCCGATGCCAAGCCTGAGAGCATGTCTCAATCCTTCGCGGGTTACGGCAGAGTCTTCAAAGACATCCCGTTTGTGGCGTTTGTTGTCGTCAGTGTGATGACCACCTTGATCTACATGAACTTCAACACCACGCTGGGAGTATACCTGCGCGACAATCACGGCATCCCCGAAATTGGGTACGGCTATCTGATCAGCCTGAACGCGGTCATCGTGGTGGTGTTCCAATTCTGGGTGGCACGCAAACTGGAACGCTTCAAGCCCATGCTGATGCTGGCTGCCGGCGCCGCCCTGTATGGAATCGGTTTCGCCATGTACGGGTTCACCTCCACCTACATGATGTTCGCAGTCGCCATGATCGTCATCACTATCGGCGAGATGGTTTTCACTCCCTTCCAGCAGACACTGGTGGCGAGTTTTGCTCCCGAAGAAATGCGCGGACGTTACATGGCCGTTTCGGGGCTTTCATGGGGTATCGCCTTCGCGGGCGGACCTTATCTGGCAGGTCTGCTTCTTGACAGCGCCTCACCCAACTGGTTGTGGATTGCCTGCGGCATCCTCGGTGTCATGACCATGATCGGCTATATCGTCCTCGACAAAATCCACCACTCACCCGCTCCTGTACTTGCTGAACCTGCTGCGGCAGATTAGCACCTCCTCTTCAACAGAGAGCCGCGCTCCACGCAAGCGCGGCTCTCGCATTTAAGAAGTAAAATTAAGGGCGCAATAAAAATCCATATTTTGTAAACCCAACATCAAGGAGACGGTATGAAAATTCTAATTGCCGCAGACATGGAAGGCATCACTGGTGTGGTGCATTGGGATCAGGTCAACCCCAGCCATGCCGAATATCAGCGCTTCCGCAGGCTGATGACTGGGGATGTGAACGCCGCCATTCGAGGCGCATTCACAGGCGGGGCGACATCCGTCACAGTTACAGATGGTCACAGCAACGGGAGGAACATCCTGATTGAAGAATTGGATCCACGAGCGACGTTAAATTCGGGCTCACCCTCCCGTCTTTCAATGGTGCAGGGCGTGGACGAAAACGTGGACGGTGTAATGTTTATCGGCTACCACGGGCGGATGGGCGCGGTCAATGCCATCCTTGACCACACCTGGTCTGACGAGCATGTGTCTGGCTTGTGGATCAACGGTCAGGCATTTGGCGAAGCCGGGCTAAACGGCGCGGTCTGCGGACATTTCAATGTCCCTGTCATCATGGCATCAGGAGATCAAACCTTGTGTGCAGAAGTTCGGGAGTTTTTCGGCAGCAAGATCGAGGTTGCACAGGTCAAGAAGGCGGTCGGACGCATGTCCGCAGAGTGTTTACCGCCCACAGTGACCAGCAAACTGATCGAAGAAACCGCCAGGCGCGCGGTAATCAACCTGAAAAGCAAGAAGGCGCCGAAACCTCTCAAAGTGACCAAGCCGATCAACCTGACGGTGAAATTCGAACAATCAGAGATGGCCGATAAAGCCGCGCTGATGCCGCACGCCATACGGACGGTGGAACGTCGCGTCGAATATGTGGCGTCCGACATGGTGACGATCTACCTTGCGTTCCGCACGATGCTCGCGCTGGCAAGGTAAAAACTCATGGCTGAGGCAATTCGCGTTGGCGATAGGGTAAAGATTTACCTCGATACCAAATTCGGGGAAAAAGAAGGCTGGTACAAGGGCGTGGTGTTCGAGATAGACCCCTATTCGGAACACCGTGGTTTCTACTGGGTTGAATTAGATGAAGCAGCGCAATCCGCACTTGGCACAAAGCACATCTCAGTTTTCAACCCAAAGAACATCAAACTTCTGGAATAAACGCAGGAGACAGTCACTTTTAGCCAGTGACTGTCTCCTTTGAGCTTCTATTTGGCAGGCTGCGCCACGCCCGCTGAATTGAGTGGGACCTTCAACACACGTCCCACTGTCAGGTCGTTCCCGTTGACGATTTGCAGGACAAGGGCATCGGCGTTATATTTCTGTGCGATGGACGCCCAGGTCTCCCCCGCCTGGACGGTGTGAGTCCCAACACAGGGCGGACCGTAAATCCTGCCAGCGCTTCCAATATTTGGCACAGTAACAATTGTGTCCGGTGAAATGCGTCTCGGGTCGGCTAGCTGCGAATTTGCCTGTACCGTTTTGGCAGGATCGGCTCCATAACAGCGGGCGATCTGCCAGAGCCATTCCCCAACCACCACCTTATGCTGTATCGTTGACCCTGCTGTCAGGTTTGTATTATTCGGTGCGGGGGTGACAACAGCAGCGCCCCCCTTTGTAACCGTGACACTGGCAGGCGGCGAAGCCGCCGCGCCACCGCCCGATACGGTTGCACTGGTTGCCACAGAGCCTCGATCCAAATCTGCCTGGGTGATGGCGTAAATGGCGGCGCAAGTCAGGGTTCCATTGGGTTGAAGGCTGGCATTGGCATCACCACAATTAAAGGGAGAGTTAAAGCCGGCATCGGTTACGGTGAATTGGGCGGGGCCCAAAGCCGTTGGCCCACTGTTCATGATGACGTAGTTATAGGTGATAAGCTGTCCGACCTGGTCGTAAGTCATGGGTGTGGCAGTTTTAGTCAGATTCAAGACAGAGGGTTGGGCTTTGGATACCGTCGTGACAGCGTGGTTTGAACTAATCCCATTAACGGTGGCAGTCACATCGTTCGTAACCGAACCTTTATCAATATCCGCCTGGACAACGGCATACTGGGATGTGCAAACAACAGACTCCCCCGGATCCAGATTGCCATCCAGATTGCCGACCGTGTTGATCGGCGGACAGGTCGCATTTGTCAAACCAATAATGCCCGGCACAGCCGCCGCACCGGTATTCTTGATTGTGTAGGTATATTTGATAATTTGTCCCGCCGCAGTCAGAGATGTGGCGTCTGCCTGCGCTGTCAATTCGATGGTCGTGGGCGCCAAAGTGGGGGTTGCCTGCACCATCGCGGCCTGGTTTTCATTACCGCCAAAAATGGAACAAGCAGACAGGATTGAAATCATCAATGCAGAGATAAGGAACGAACGGATCGGCTTTATCATTTCCATCTCCTTTCGCAAGCGGGTGGTTGGTGAATTGAGTATAGCACTAATGAAATGACAATCAAAGGCTGGGGAGTTCCTCCAAACATCCCCTATTTATTTTCCCGTCAACGTTCCCAGGCGGTCGACATATTCCTCCAGCACCGCAAAGGCATCTTTGATGGGCTGTGCCGAGGTCATGTCCACGCCCGCAAGTTTATAGACTTCCATCGGCGGCATGGACGAACCAGCCTTGAGGAAGTTGATATGATCCTGCGCGGCGTTGGGGACGTTATCGAGAACCCGTTTGGCAATGGCGTTTGCGGCGGAGATGCCGATGGCATATTGGAACGAGTAGTAGTCAATGTAAAGGTGGGTGGTGAACGTGCCCCAGGTGATGCCGACCCGCTCACAGTCGAGATTCATTTCGCCACCGAAGCCCTCGCTGAACAGGTCAGCCATCAGGTTGATCATGTAGTCGGCGGTCAACGCTCCACCTTGCTCGACTCGTCGATGAGTTTCCAACTCGAAGCGGGCGAGGGTCGGCATGATGAAGAAGTAACGGTGGAAATTGCCCATCGCCTCCTCCAGCAAAGCAATCTGGAAGGATTTGCTGGGGTTGGTCTTGAGCAGGTGCGCCCGCGTCATGGCTTGACTGAAATTCGAAGCGGTCTCCGCGATGATGGACGGATAGGTGTAGTAGACCATCGGCTGGGAGCGGCTGGCATAGTAGGCGTGCATGGAATGCCCCAACTCATGCGAGAGTGTGCTCATGCTGCCAATATCATCGGTGTAGCTCATCATGATGAACGGGTGCGTGTCGCTCGGAACGCGGTTCGAGAAGGCGCCTTCGCGCTTGCCCGCGTTCGGCGACCAGTCCACCCAGCGGTCTTCGAGACAGCCCTTGCGCATCACGCGGACGTATTCATCGCCCATCGGCGCGAGACCTTCACAGATCCAATCCACCGCCGTCTCGAACGGGATCTTGTGCTTTTTGGTCGTGAGCGGCGCCCAGACATCGTACGGATGCAGAGTCTTCACACCCAGCGCCTTGCGACGGATGCGCCAATACTTGTGCCAGAGCGGGAGATTCTTTTGAAAGATGTTCAGCAGATTATGAAACATCTCGACGGGCACGTCACCGTTAAAGAGGGTGGCTTCGAGCGACGAGTTGAAGTTCCGCGCCTTCGTGTGGAATACGTTCTGCTTGATGGACGCGGCGAGATTCCCCGCCAGCGTATTCTTGTATTCGAGATACTTGTCGTGATAATTTTCCCACGCGATCTTGCGCGCCTTGCGGTCTGTCCCGTGTAGGATGGAGTTCTTCGTGCTCTGGGTCAACTCCAATTTATTGCCCTGACTATCCCGCACAGGCTTGAACTTGAAATCGGCATTTGCCAGCATCCCCGCCGTGTTTCGAACCGCGCCGAAGGGGTCGCGCAGCATCCCCATCAACTCCTCGACCTCCGCATTGCGGACATGTATCTGTCTGCGGAACAGGTCATCGATGAAATGCCCGTAGACTTTCATACGCGAGTCGCCGCTCAACCACTGACGGAGTTTCGCCTCACCCACAGACAAAAGTTCTGGTTCCAGGAACGAAGTCGCCGCGCCAACCTGAGCCAACGCCGACATTGCTTTGCCGTTCATCGCGGCGCCCTGCTGATCGTTCGCATCTACCGCGCTGGACATAGTGGCGTACACGCGGACTTTCATCGAACGCTGGTCGAGCGCATCGAGGGCGTTCATCGCTTCGAGAAAGGCGTCGGGGCTTTCACCGAGATGCCCCTGATACTTCTTGATCTTGGGCAGGGTTTCGAGCAGGTTCTGAACTTCGATGTCGAATGCCTCGGGTGACGCAAAAACGCTCTCAGCATTCCAGGTTTGATTCTTTTTGACTTTTGCTCGCGGCAGGGAAATGGGCATGATGTCTCTCCTTTTTTAGTTTTCCCAAGTGTATACCAAAATCGAGTTGGCGATTCACATCATAAACGTCATCTGAATATCTTGCTATAATAAACAAATTCACTTTGTATTGGAGGTCACCATGCCACATCCGCTTGCAGGTCAACCCGCGCCGCGTGAACTTTTGACGAATATTCCGCGCCTCGTATCCGCTTATTTCACCGAAGAACCCAACCCAGAGGAAGCTTCACAACAAGTTGCGTTTGGCACCTCGGGTCACCGCGGAACTTCGACTCGGGGCAGTTTCAACGAGGATCATATCCTTGCAGTGTGCCAGGCGCTGGTGGAATATCGCCAGCAGAACGACATCACCGGGCCGCTATTCATCGGCAAGGACACCCATGCGCTGTCGGAACCTGCCGAGATGACCGCCATCGAGGTCTTCGCGGCGAACGGGTTGGAAATCCGCATCTCAGACGGATACACACCCACGCCTGTGATCTCGCACGCCATCCTGACCTACAATCGCGGACATACCAGCGGGCTCGCCGACGGCGTGGTCATCACCCCTTCCCACAACCCACCCATGGATGGCGGCTTCAAGTACAACCCGCCCAGCGGCGGACCCGCAGGTCCCGAAATCACGAACGTCGTCCAGAAGCGCGCCAACGAAATCCTGCGTGACGGGCTGAAAGCGGTCAAACGCATCCCGTATAAAAATGCCCTCGCCGCCAGCACCACGCAGAGGCACGAATATGCCCTGCCCTACATCCATGACTTGGGGAACGTGATCGAGATGGACAAACTAGGTGGGCTGCGCATTGGCGTGGACCCGATGGGCGGTGCGGCTGTCCACATGTGGGACATCATCGCGGACGTGTATAAGCTAAACATCACCGTGGTCAATCGCGCAGTTGACCCAACCTTCTCGTTCATGACCGTGGACCACGACGGCAAGATCCGCATGGACTGCTCGTCCAGGTACGCGATGGCGAGCCTGATCCGCTTGAAGGACGATTTCGATATCGCCTTCGGCAACGACCCCGATGTGGACCGCCACGGAATCGTGACTCCCTCCGTCGGATTGATGAATCCGAATCATTATCTGGCGGTGGCGATCAATTACCTGTTCCAGAGCCGCACAGGTTGGCGGGCAGACGCGCAAATCGGCAAGACCCTCGTCTCCTCTTCGATGATCGACCGCGTGGCGAAGGCGCTGGGTCGCAAGTTGAACGAAGTCCCTGTGGGATTCAAATGGTTCGTGGACGGACTCGTGGATGGCTCCTTCGGCTTCGGCGGCGAGGAAAGCGCCGGCGCTTCGTTCCTGCGCAAAGACGGATCGGTGTGGACGACGGACAAGGACGGCATCATCCTCAACCTGCTCGCGGCGGAGATCACCGCCTTGACCGGGCGTGACCCCGGACTGCATTACAAGGAACTGGCTGAAAAGTTCGGCGCGCCGGTCTACCAGCGCATCGACGCCAAAGCGGACTCGGCGCAAAAGAAGGTGCTGGCAAGCCTCTCCCCCGCGGATGTGAAAGCCGAGATGCTGGCTGGAGAAAAAATCACCGCGCGGCTGACGAACGCCCCCGGCAACGGCGCGTCCATCGGCGGCTTGAAGGTCACGACAGAGAACGGCTGGTTCGCGGCGCGTCCCTCTGGCACGGAAGACGTGTACAAGATCTACGCCGAAAGCTTTGTGGACGAGGCGCACCTGAACCGCATTTTTGCCGAGGCGCAGGAAATTGTCAGCGCGGCGTTCAAGGCGGCGGGAGCATAAAATCGCCAAGGCAAAAACCATCACGAAATAAACAACTCCTGATGGGTCAGCCTGTGAACGTGGTAAAGAAAAAGGTCCCTAAAACAATTATCCCCTGATTTTCATCAGGGGACAATTGTTTGCATACGGGAAAGTTTCCGCCATCACTTCTTATTGCTACGGACAGATTCCAGGTTCCAGCCCGGTTGCATCATAGCCAATGGCCTGGCGGCAGGTATTATCGAGTTCGGACAGCCCCTTGATGGGATAGAAGTTTTTGATTTCGGGATTGGCTGCGCCAGCCTGTTCGTACTTATAGTGATCGTTGTAATCGAACAACGCCGGATCCAAGTGAGTCCCTGCCCAGATACCCGCAGTATATTTCGTTACGCCGCCCAGAAGCGACTGTTTGTACGCAACCTGAATACTGTTGGGATCGCCGGGATCCAGACGGTACCAGGCCAGGTCGGGGTCGTCCCCGGTTCCCTGATCGAACAAAACAGCTTCGTATCCATTGCTGGTGACACCTTCGCTATCCGCGATCATCGGCTTTACGCCGCCTATATCGAGATTCGCATCCTTGTATACCCGGACGCCTTCGGTGGTCCAATCTGCAGAGGAAGGTTGATCTACGACAATCAGGAATTCACCGCGACCGTTCCGATCCAGGTCCAACTCAATGGCATATTGTCCCGTAAAGGCATTGCTCGCATCGCGTCCAACCATGGTGATGAGCGCATAGACCCAGGTGGCATCTTCTGGATGAACAACGATCCTGTCAATATCAAGCTGCGGGAAATACGCATCCATTGTGTCGGCATTGTACGGCCTTTCAAATTTGCCCTCGGTGAAATCATCGCCAAGCAGTGCCCGGGCCGCATTATTCGAACTGACGGTGCTGTGATCACCCCATTTTTCGCCTCCCGAGGCGGGCGGGGAAGCAGGGACGTTTGTATGCTGGATGGCGGGAGCCGCTTCGGGCTCCGCAGTTGCCGGCGCCGCCGTGGCTTGCACTTCCACAGTCGGCGCTTCGGTTGCAGCGGATTCCACGACCACCGCTTCACTTGGTTGTGGCGGGGGTTGAGTGGCAGACGAGCAAGCTGCCAGAATCAGCCCGCAAAGCAAAATAATGGAAATCAAACTCGGAATTTTCTTCATGACTTATCTCCTTTCTTGTTACCTGTAAAAATTGTATACCCGCCCTCCATCCGATTCCCATAAATACATTTTTGGAGAGTTATCATTTTTGCAAAGATTCGTGATCGATAAACTTCAATCATTCCAGTACTTAAGTTTCATGGACAAACCCTCCTTCGTTTTCCTGTTTTCCTACCAAATGTTCATTACGCCGAAAGCTTCGTGGACGAGGCACACCTGAACCGCGTTTTCGCCGAAGCACAGGAAATCGTCAGCGCGGCGTTCAAGGCAGCGGGGGTGTAAGGCAAAACCTTTACAGATGTGTCTAGAAAGAAAACAGGACTGTGTTTGGAACGCAGTCCTGTTTTAATTTGTGCTTCAATCGACAAACTCTGATTAGCTTTTTATGTCATCCTACCTGAGCAGGAGGATTCGCCCGAACCAGATCGTCCAAATGGGATACAGAACATAGGTCCCGAGAAACCCAAAATAGCCGACACCAAGATACCACGGCAGGGACTCCATGGTGTCGACACGAGCCAATATTCCTGGAATGCCGAGGAATCCCATCGCCATAAATGCGCCAGTGACGATCCCAAACACGACCAGGCTGTGAGTCAATACATCGCTATTCAGCATGGAGTAACAAAACGCCACCAGCCACAAACCAATCAAAGCATTCCCAACCCCTGTATACCAACCAGCCAGGACAAAGTCTGTGAAGCGAAAAATGATGAGGATTGACCCAACGATGGTAAAGATCGCACCAACTGCCACAAGGATAAGCCCTATTTGACTCACCAATGGCGACCTGGCATGATGTTCAGCATACAACATCCACGCCAGAGCCACGCTCAAGATTCCGATCATGGCGTTGAGAACGTCATTGACCGTGCCAAAGCGCCCATTTACGGTATACATCAGGATGAGGAATATCACTGCAAGGATAACCGTGACCCCCGTTACAATTGCTGTCCAGCCGACCACGGACGGTGAGAAAGTGCTTGTTGTCATTATTACTCCTAAAGTTGATTGACGTATGAATAAAGTTCGCACTGGGATGGATTGTAGCACCTATTGACAAACGTGCTGATTCAAAACCCCACCCTACCACAACCCGAATGAGGGAAAACTTATGCAACCAACTTGCGGACTTTTCCTAAAACTGCGGACAAGTCCTTCACTACCTCTCCATTCCGAAAGCCGCCCCCACCCGTCCTCCCCCAAATGCGACAATGTAAATTTTGAATCCGCACTCAGACTTTTTCTTGTCGTATTTGGGGGAGGTGCTCCGCGAAGCGGGCGGAGGGGGTCGCGTTGAAGCTTTTCTTTTGTGACGGTTTGACCAGGGATGATGTTTTTGACTGGCATGATTGGCTCATTTTACCCCTCTCCCGTCTACCACTCGCTGCGCTCGGGTACGATGTCCCCCAAGGGGGAGAAGCTAAGACCGTTCTCGCATGGAAGTTCAACAGTCAATAAGCCCATACTGTACAAAATGTCCGCGCCAGCGGACAAGATAGGACTCAACCCCATACCCTCTCCTTTAGGAGAGGGTCAAACCGTCCCGCCGAAAAATCATCACGATCAGGGAGAGGTCCCTCACTCCTCCGCAATATCTTTCCTCATCTTACCCTTAAATAGCATTCGGGTTTCGATTATTTTGTGTTTTTATTCGGTATTTCTCCTTTCTCTATTTTGGTAGATGATGCGTCCTGTTGCGATAAAGCTACAGCTATAAAAACTACAAGCAGCATCAAGCCTGTTATCGAAACCATCATAACGTGTATTTTAGCGAAACTAACATGTGGGTGCAATTCTAAATAACCGCTGTTTGTCATTAATGCAAAAGTGAAAAACATGTAATCACCAAAGGCAGGAGATGTTGATTGTCCATTAAGAAATCGATAGGCACTACTACTGTCCATTATCTGTGAAAAATTATTAATGTTCATCATCATATCAGAATGAAAAACCCACCACAAAATAAACAGCAAAGGCAAAATCAATAATGCGCGAGCCACAGGTCTTGAAATAAATGGGAGAGCATCTATTCTTACTCTCGATAGTTCTTTGGGAATAAAAAGATACTGAAATGTAGGAACGATAATGAAAGAGGCGGTTAAGAAACCTAGTACACCGAAATTCAACTCCACTAACAAACCAAGTTGTTTCGGATATCTGTTTGTGACAAATGTTGATATTGTGTAGATACTGAGCATTATCAAAGCATATAAATACGTTTTACTAATTCTCATCCCTTCAATTTGCGCTACGATTTCACTAGATGTAATTGCAAATTGTTGAGCATATTGTTTCTTATTACTCCAGTGTTTAGATATAAACGGCAAAATGGTGTCGCGCCAAACTGCAAGAAACATCCAGCCTGCCCAAAAGATCACAGTTCCTATTGTTGAAATAAACAAGAAAGATTCGAGCAGAAATTCTTTATTGAGCACTATTGAATAATTAACTGAATTAGAAATTGCCGAAGTGAAAGCAAAATCAATCCATGTTGCTAGTGCGACACTTGTAAATAATAGTCCTAAAAAACTTTTCTTTGTTAAACGTACAGATAGGGCTGCTGACATGAAACCCATAGGGACAGCCATAATCCCTATGCCAGCAGCTAATAATAATAGCGCTTTTATTAGATCAATAATTTTTATTGATTGAATGCTAATGCCCTCGCCATATGTCAGCAGAAAGAAGATATAACTTGCATATAACCACAAGAAATATATCAGTGAAACTTTCCACGGGTACAGTTTTAAAATAAACTTTATGATCGCTGGCAATGCAGATAAAAAAATAAATGTACCAAAGGCGGTTACCAGCCCTAGTATGGGAACTACCAAAATATTTATGCATAAAGTTGCCTCCGATGAAGCAACTTCAGGAATTGCTGAAAAAATCGAATATATTCCAGCTAGGCTTGATGCTGTAAAGATTAATTTGGCTTGGAGTGGTATTGTGGGCGATTTTAGTAACTTGGGGATGTTTACGAAAATCCGAATAAAAATCAAAGGTGATGTTAGTATTGACCTCAAGTTGTTTTCCAAGTATTTTCTGTATGTGTCGTAATCTGCTTGAAGTTCATCTGAGTCTTCATTCAATATACTTTTGTGTGATTTCATAATTTTCACTTTTGTATTTTAGTATTTAACCCAAGTTGCTACCTTGGGATGAAAATTGACAAAAAACCATGAGATTCATTAGAGTTGGGGTATCCCGACCACCAACAGGAGAATCTCATGGATACCCAGATTATAGTAGTGTTTTGCCTCTGTACAGATATGC
>JAUQXA010000058.1 GCA_030834895.1 Anaerolineales bacterium | reverse complement strand
GTAGTGCCGTTTGTCTGTCTGGTATTCCACGTGCGCGATGTTGATCGTAATGCCGCGCGCCTTTTCTTCCGGCGCGTTGTCAATCTGGTCGTAGGCTTTGAAGTCTGCCTGACCTGAAAACCCTGCCACCTTCGTGATCGCTGCTGTCAATGTCGTCTTCCCATGGTCAATGTGCCCCATGGTCCCTACATTCAGATGCGGTTTGCTGCGATCAAATTTTGCCTTCGCCATTATAGTAACTCCTTATTATTTAATAGAGAGGAATGCTTTTCAGCAACTGAGCCCTCAACGAGATTCGAACCCGTGACCTCACCCTTACCAAGGGTGTGCTCTGCCGACTGAGCTATGAGGGCTTGACGTGCTGACCGGAGAAATCTCCGGTAGTGGGCAGTGAAGGATTCGAACCTCCGAAGTCTTCTGACAACTGATTTACAGTCAGTCCCCTTTGGCCACTTGGGTAACTGCCCTTGATATATTATTTGCTGACCGCCAACCGACTTTGTTTTTCAATCGGTGGTCACAGAGCCGACGACGAGAATCGAACTCGTAACCGCCCGCTTACAAGGCGGGTGCTCTGCCGATTGAGCTACGTCGGCGTGGGATTAAGCAGGGGGATTATACCAAAACAACGTACAGCGTCAAGATAATTGCACATTCATAATCAAAATAAAAAGAAGCAAAATTCGGACTTGACATTCAATACCTTTGGATGTATTATTAGAACGGATGTTCTAATATGGACAAAATTAACCGTTTCTCCCTAATGATCGATGCATTGACCGCTCTTGCTGAAGAAGAGCAGGAGTTGCCTGCTTCGCCCGCTCCCAAACTTGGTCTGCCGACCTTGAGTTCTGTCCTTGCTGATACATCCCCGCTCCCTCACGCCGCGCTTTTCCTCGGCATGGCAGAAGATGGATTACCCGTTCTATTGGATTTGTACGATCCAGTCCCGGGTCCCATCCTTATCGTAGCGGATCAGGCAAGTGGAAAAACTTCTTTCCTGCAAATGATTGCCCGCGCCACTGAAGCAATGCATGATCCAGCCGACGTTCAGTCCGGGATTATCACGCCGCGCCCTGATGAATGGAAAAACTTTCAGGACAGCCAAAGCGTGGTCGGGGTTTATTCAACGAAAGAGGAGTCGTCCAGCGAATTACTCCAATCTTTAGTGACCTGGGCACACAACAACCGGGACAACAAACAAACCATCCTGTTGTTGATCGATGACCTCGAAGCTGTGGCCAAACTTGGGCAGGAGTCCGAACAAAACCTGCGCTGGCTTCTGTTACGCGGTCCCAGCCGCCGCGTCTGGCCGATCATCACACTCAACGCAAGCCGCGCCCACGATATGGAGTCATGGCTTGAGTTCTTCCGCACGCGGTTGTTCGGTTGTATTGGTGACAAAGCCACTTCACACTTTATCGCCAGTGATTCCGACAAGATGTTCAATGATTTATCCGAGTCACAATTCACCCTGCGCGAAGGAAAGAACTGGTTGAATTTCTGGGCTCCCGCTCTCGATTGAGAAAGGCAAAACATCATGCACACTGGAATGTTATGGTTCGACAACGACCCGCGCACCACGCTAAACGTCAAAATTCAAAAGGCAATGGATTATTACAGCAAGAAATTCGGGCGCACACCGGATATTTGCCTCGTGCACCCCAGCATGTTGGATAACGGCAAGAGACAGGTGGAATTGGGAAACCTCACCATCCGTCCCTATCGCCCCGTGATGCCCGGACATTTTTGGATCGGCGTAGAAGACCAGAACTAGGGTTGGGATGCGGTAGGACAAGCCAAGTCCTTCGCCATTCACTGCATTTCAACGGTCTTTACACACATCCCGCAGATACTGGCTGCGGGATGTCTCTTTTAACCAGTCGCCACAACAAAAGCTATTGCCTGGTTTTCTGTGTGACTTAGACTTACCGACCAATTCGACAACCCCAATTCATTGGCGAGTTTCCTTGCCTTGCCATGCAAACGCAAATGCGGCATTCGATTCTCGTCACTTATGATTTCAATCTCCAGCCAGCCGATAGGGCCGAAGCCGCAGCCCAAAGCTTTAGCCGCTGCTTCCTTTGCCGCAAACCTTGCCGCCAGCGATGCAAACCTGCCACCGCTGTCGTGTTGTTCGATCTCGGTGAAAATCCGCGAGACAAACCGCTCGCCGTGACGTTCGATGGCATCGCGAACACGTGAAATGTCAATTAGATCAACGCCTGTTCTGAGATTCATAGTCAAAGTTCACAGGTCGAAAGTTGAAGGTTACGGTCCCGCCGTCGAGATTACCAGCCGGTCGGGGGTAATATATTTTCGCACGGTCTCCAGCACGTCGGCGCGAGTCACACCGCGCACCATGGACTCATAGCATTGGTAATAATCCAGTCCGAGGTCGTAGCGTTCCATGTTCAACAGCGCACCCGCCACCCCGCTGTTCGACTCAAGCGAAAGCGGCAAACGCCCGATGTAATTTGTCTGATTGTCTGTAAGTTCCTCTTTGGTCACGCCGTTCTTGATAAAACGCCGCAGTTCCTTTTCGATCAGGTCAATTGCCTTGTCAAGATTCTTGGGGTTGACACCGGCACTCACCTCCCAACTGCCGGGTCCAATCCCCGCATTTAAATTGGAGGAGGCGTAATAAGCCAACCCGGATTTCTCGCGCACCACATCGCCAATGCGTCCCATCATACCAAACTGACCGAGGATCGAATTAGCCAGCGAAGCGGCGAAATACTCGGGGTCTTTGCGGCTCGGACCGATCATGCCAATCACCAGGTCAGATTGGAACTTGCCAGGGACATGATGATGATGCCTGACCGTCTTTTTGACCGGTTTGGGCTTGGGCATGGCAGGCGTAAGTGCCTGACCCGGAACCTGCCAGTCACCGAGGACATTTTCCACCGTCTCGGCCGCCTTCCGCGGTTCAATGGCTCCCACAATTGCAATGACCATCCTTTTCGGTCCGAAATAACGACGATGGAATTCCCGCATATCCTTCCGCGTGATGGACTGGACGGTTTCCACAAAGCCATCGGTGGGACGGCTGTATGGATGTCCTTTGAACAACATGCGGTCGAAAACCAGCGCTGCCATGTCCGAGGTATCCTGTTCGCGGAGGGCAAGCCCGGTGAGCATGTGCGCGCGCAGATTTTCGACTTCCGTTTTGGGAAAGGTCGGGAAGCGCAGCGACTCGGAAAGCAGGGTCAGCAACAACGGAAAATCCTCGACCAGCGAACGCCCGCCAAAATTGACATTGTGAACGTTGGAGTCAATGCCCAGACTCGCGCCGACGGATTCCAATTCATTGTAGATGGAGTCAAAGGTTCGGGACTTCGTCCCCCGCATCAGGCAGGAGGAGACGAAATCCGCAAGACCAAGTTTGTCGTCGGTTTCGAAAATCGAACCGGCGGGTAAATATCCACCCATGCTGATGGATGGACTGCTGAAACTCGAACGCGCCAGCACGGTGATGCCGTTGGGCAACGTCACACGATAAACATCCTTCGGGTTGGGCAGGGATTGCTTTTGGGTGAGTTTCATCATGTTACACCTCCCTGCCTTTCGGAAGGTAAACACCGATCACGCGGCTCGATGGCTGAAAGTATTGCCGCGCCACCCGTTGGACGTCCTGCGGCGTGACTCTGGCAAGGTTATCTAGATATTGAGTAAACCAATCATAGGAAGCGAACATCTCGGTATAGCCCATCCAGAACGCCTGACTGGTGATGTTCTCGTTCCCATAAACGAAGACCGCCCGCGCCTGTTTGACCGCCCGTTTGATCTCATCCTCCGGGGCGGGGACATCCTGCAATTTTTGAACCTCAGCGTCCATTGCCGCGACGACTTCATCCACTGTTCGTTTGGGATGCTTGATGAGCGTAACCCGGTATAGGTATGGATCGATCGTCGGCTCGGCCCAGCCGGAGACTTCGATGGCGTATTCCTTGTCCACCAGCGCGCGATACAAGCGGGAAGTTTTCGTGGAAAGCCCGCTCATGCCGCCAAGCAGACTGTCGAATACCTGGAGCGGGAAAAAGTCCGGGTTCATGGCGTTGGGGAAGCGATAGGCTGTCTGAATGAATGTGGTTTCGCCGTTGCCTTCGATGGAAAAACGCACCTCGCCTTTTTGCTCAGGCTCAGGGCGCAGAATCCGCTTCGGGGTCGCGCCTTTGGGGATCGACTCGAATAACTCACGAATGCGATTCAACATTATTCTGGTGTTGAAATCCCCAGCCAGGCCAAGTACCGCATTGTTTGGGACGTAGAAGCGACGATAATGCTCGTACAAATCGTCGCGGGTGATGACTTGCAAATCCGCCTTGTCACCGATGACTTCGTGATGATAGGAGTGCACGCGGAAGGCCGTCTGTTGGACGGACTCGGTCAATTGGAACAGCGGCTCATTCTCATTGCCTTCCCTCTCTGAAATAATGACCGTCCGTTCGGAGGCAACATCCTTTTCGTCAAAGGAACTGTTCTTCATCCGGTCCGCTTCGAGACGCAGGGCAAGGTCGAATTTGTCGGCGGGCATGGTCTCGTAATAATGAGTGGCGTCACGCGAGGTGGCGGCATTCCAGCGTCCGCCGTCGCGGGAGATGGCTTTATCCAGAACCTTTGCGGGAAACTTTTTGGTGCCTTTGAAAAGCATGTGCTCGACCCAATGCGAGATGCCCGTCTTCCCGGTTGGTTCATCCCGCGAGCCGACGCGATACCACAGCCACGACGAAATAATCGGCGCGGTATGGACTTCTTTCAACATAACCTTCAAGCCATTTTTCAACCTGACTTGTGTCACCTTATCTTCCATTCGTCTCCAAAGATATACCAATATTTATCAATACCATAAAGGGTGCATCTCGCCACACGGGTTGGTTTATCCTGCTATGAAAACGCGATGCACTCCACACTTCAATTACTTACAAACCGGCTGGTTATCCATCCTGAGCGCGCCGGGGTTGAGCATACAATAAAACGGCTTGACCACATCCTGCAAGCCGACAAAGGGCGCATGTAATTCAGTCTTTTCGAGCGGAATATCCACAGCGACATCCAAAGTGACCGGCACCTTCTGATCCACCGGAACTGTCAGATTGAGAAAGACCGGCAGGTTGGTACCCTCCGGCAGGACGATGGTCGTGAGCGCGTTGGTAATGTTCATGCCGCCGGTCTTCACGGTCACAAGGGCGTTGTTGATGGTCACATCCTGACTCAGGACCACGTTCGTCTGTTGGTTTAATTGCAGATCGAACTTGACTGGAATTTCGGTCTGGACGGGGATATTGGTTGTGATATGGGCGCGATCCATCTTCTCAAAATTGGTGTACAGGCCGCCCAGCAGGAAATTTCCCATATTCATTGCACCGCCGATGCTCTGGCTGAGTTTCTGCATGTTTGCCCACATCGCAAGCAAGGCAATGATCAAGATGAGATTGATAACCAAAGAGAGAATGCTGGCGATTGTCCAGAAAGGAGGTCCAAAGTTATAGGCGCGCGCAGCGGCGCGGGCGTGTCCCTTTGGCGTTTCCAGCTTGGCGGGTTGTTGAGGTTTCGGTGAAGCCTCTTGAACCGGCGGAGAAACAGGGACCGCCTTGTGCGGCAACTGCGCAAGCGGGGATTGCACGTTCTTACCGGGGACTTTTTTGAGATCGGCCATGATACAGTTCTCCTCTCGAAGAAAAGTGATGCGATTGATTTCCTGCGAAAGTCCAAAACTCTAACCACAGAGGCGCTGAGTCTTGGAGTTTATTTTTGCATTACCTCCACATCAGGAGGGTCTTTCCATAAAGACCTTACAACTATTCCAATATTAACACAAATATGGCAGGATTATTTTTCAATCTGCGCGTTTTGTCACATTATAAAAAAACCATTAGAGTTCCACGATTGCGGCTTGCGTTTTTCAGATTTGAAAATATAATTACTACAAAAAGTATCCAAATTGAATTTTTACGGAGGCGCAGGAAATGGAAGCAACGTATTATGTTGCCGTAATCGGGGCGGGACCGGCAGGTTTGTTCGCCGCGAAGGAATTACTCGGTCAGGGGGTGCGGGTGGCGGTTTTCAACCGTGACATCAAACCAGGTGGGCTGGTCGAATATGGCATTTATCCCGACAAGCACAACATGAAGGAAATGCTCCGCCAGCAGTTCCGCGCAGCAATGGAAAATCCCAAACTGGACTACTACGGAAATGTGCTCATCGCCAACAACGGCGATTTCACCTTTGAGGACTTGCAAGGTATGGGCTTCGATGCCATCATCGTCGCGGCGGGAGCACAGGGAACGAAGTGGCTCGGACTGGAAGGCGAAGAGCTCGATGGCGTGTATCATGCCAAGGATGTGGTCTATGGCTACAACAGCCTGCCGCCCTACAGCCAGAAGAAATTCCGCATCGGCAAGCGCTGCGCCATCATCGGCGCGGGCAACGTGATGGTGGACGTGGCGCGGCATCTCATCCAAAAGAAAAACGTGGACGAGGTGATAGTGGTCAACCGGCGCGGACCCGCCGAAGTGAACTTCACCAAGGATGAGATGAAGCACATCATCGCCAATCTGGATATGGACGCCTTCGAGGATGAGATGAAGCGCGTGACTTCCCTCCTGCAAGCGGCTGGACAGGACCCCGAAGTTGGTCGCAAGCGAATTTTGGAATCCCAGCCCAAAGCGGATCCAAAAATCGCCGATGGCAGAGTCCGCTTCCACTTTCTCGCCTCCCCCACCCGCATGATCGGCGAGAACGGATCGCTCATCAAACTGGAGGTGGAGGAAAACATCCTCGTCAATAGGGATGGGCGGTTCGGCGCAAAAGGCACGGGTGTCAAAACCACGCTCGACGTGGACACGGTCATCTTCGCCATCGGTGACATGATCGACGAGTCGCTCGGCTTGCAGACTTCTAAAAATGAATTTGTCCAACAGCGTGAGCCGCGCTTCCCGATTGACGGCGTTTCGTTCGAAACCCCGGTGGAAGGCGTGTTCATTGGCGGCTGGGCGCGCAAAGCCAGCAACGGACTGGTCGGTTATGCCCGCAGGGACGGTACACACGCGGCGCAAGCGGTCTTGCAATTCCTGGGTACCAAACAACCCAACAGCACAGACGCCGACGCCGTGGACGCAAGAATCCGCAGCCTGCACAAGCCCGTCATCGATAAGGACGACGTCAAGCGGCTGACAGCAATGGAGGCGGAGGAAGCCAAACGTCGCGGACTTGAATTCTTCAAGTGCTCCACAAACGAAGAGATGCTGCAATTGATGGGATTGGTCGAGACGGCGTAAACAAAAACTCCGAAGTCTACTGAGACTTCGGAGTTTTTGTACTTCCTTTCCACTTTTTTAACATTAGTTTTCAAAACCAACCCATCAAGTTCTTACATTTGTGATCAATGAGCACGATTTTAGACATTTTTCAATCACAAAAAATATGGGTAGAGTGCTACCATAGCACATATGACAACCGTAAAGATGGCAACAATAATCAAAGCCATAGTCAAGGGTTTCAATGTACGCTTATCTTTGGGAAACAAATCTGACTTAGCTATTATTTGCATGACATCAGCATTGTTCATCTGACTGTTGATTTGCGAAATAATATCCATAGTTTTATTAAGCTTTCCCGCTTGCATTTGCAGTATTTCAACAAAACTTGTATATTGCATTAGGCTAAGCTTGATCTTCCCCTTTTCGTCTTTGTCAATCTCCAGTTTCAACTTTTCTTTCTCAATATTGACGATTTCGTTCATACTGGAGATTGTTTCGTCTATATAAGAAATGACGGGTTGAGCCTGGTCTCGCCAACTCACTACATCTTCGGCTGTACGAATCTCCGAATACTCTTCCACTAGATTCTCATACCTTGAAGACTCGTAACGCAGATTAATTTTATCGAAACTCATTTTCTCCTGCTCTTTCATATATCTAACAGATAGAAGTGTCTAACAGGGAATATTCAGATACCTTCTCAATCACTTTCGGACATTAGGCGAAACAGCCATTGCCCATGTTTTGGACATTTGCTATTTTACCGTAATCATTTGCAACCCCAATTTCCTCAACGATTCTCCTCCGCTATTGGGTAAACTACCCAACGCTATCCAGCATCTCCCTCCACACAGAATCCAAGCCCAACCGTGTCACCCACTCTTCGATGTATCCAAAATCAAGTTGATTTTTCTTCGCCCGCAGGATGGCGGCAATGTCGCGGGCGTGTTTGGGCTGTCCGCTCAAGCCGAGGTACATCATACACATTTCCATCTTCAAGTCAACTGGAACCAGCGTAAAATAAGGAGGAATATGAAACGCGATCTCTATTTCAGCAAACCAATCATGAATGCGGCGGGACTGTTGGGATTCAGCCCAGACCTCCGAGGTCTTCCAAACCTCGGAGGTCTCGACGCACGTACGTTTGGCGCGTTCGTGACAAACCCCATCAGTCTGCGTCCGCGCGCACCGGCTGCTCACCCAGCGGTGATCAAATTCCCTGGCGGGTTTCTGTTGCATTCGGGACTGCCAAACCCCGGGCTGGCGGCGGTGGTCAAAAAACACGCCGCACGCTGGAACCGCGCCGACTTGCCGATCATCGTCCACCTGATGGCAGACCGTCCCGAAGAGACCCAGCACATGGTGCGGATGCTCGAAGGCATCGAGAACGTGATGGCGGTCGAGCTTGGCTTTGCCCCGCTTCTTTCAGATGACATCCTTTTGCTGAATTTGGAGATGTGCGTGGGCGAATTGCCATTGATCTTTTCCCTGCCGGCAGACCAAATCCTGCGCCTCGGTCCGCGCCTGATCGAAGGTGGAGCGGCGGCGGTCAGTATGTCGTATCCGCGCGGGGCGTTGATGCGCGAAGGCAAACCGGTCACTGGCAGATTGTTTGGGAGGTCACAGTTTCCGCGCTCGCTGGAAATCGTCTGTTCAGCGGCGATGATCGGGATTCCCATTATCGGGTCAGGCGGAATCTGGACGGAACAGGACGCGGCGGACATGCTGTCGGCGGGGGCAATGGCTGTCGAAATGGGTGCCAGCCTGTGGCTGCCGCGCGAAGCGTCCGCTTGAGATGTGGATCAATTCAAAGGGAGAACGAATCAAATTAAGTCAGTTCACCCCCTTCCCAAACCAGTCTAACCTTGCTGGTCGAGATACTTCAATCCTGAGCCTGTGTTGAACAATACCACCCGTTCATCAGGCTGAATCCATCTTTGTCGCACGAGTTCCTTCAAAGCCGCGAGCGTTGCCGCGCCTTCGGGGGCCGCAAATATACCTTCGGCTTTCGCAAGTTCCTTTTGCGCTTCCGTGATGGATGCATCACTGACGGCGACGGCCGTGCCGCTGCTTTCATAAAGACTGGCAAGGATCAGGTGGTCGGCAAAGCTCTTTGGCACGCGCAAACCAGAGGCAATGGTTTTGGCGTTGATCCAGAAATCGCAGAACGCCGCTTTTTGCTCGAAGGCCTTCACAACCGGCGCGCATCCTTCCGCCTGCACCGAGACCATGCGCGGACGTTTGGTGTTGTCAAGCCAGCCGAGCTTTTCAAGTTCATCGAAGGCCTTCCACATGCCCACCAATCCCGTTCCGCCACCGGTGGGGTAGATGATGACGTCTGGCAGTTCCCAATCGAATGCTTCCGCCAGTTCGTATCCCATGATCTTTTTGCCTTCCATGCGATATGGCTCTTTGAACGTGGAAACATCGAACCAACCCTCCTCACGTGCCTTGATTCCCACCATGCCCGCCGCATCGCTGATGATGCCGTCCACCAGAATCACTTCCGCGCCCGCAATACGGCTTTCGATGACGTTTGCGCTCGGCGTATCCTTGGGCATGTAGATCATGGCCCGCATGTCTGCGCGTGCGGCATAGGCCGCCATGGCGCCGCCGGCATTACCGGCGGTCGGGATGATGACCTTTTGAATCCCAAGTTCCTTTGCTTTGGAGATGGCAGCGGAAAGTCCGCGCGCCTTGAATGAGCCGGTGGGATTGCCGCTTTCATCCTTGACGAATAAATTCGTCAGACCCAGTGAACTTCCCACTCTCGGCAATTGCAACAGGGGCGTATCTCCCTCGCCCAATGTCACCATGTTTTGCGCTTCGCGCACGGGCAATACCTCATGCCAGCGCCACATTCCCTTGAGCCGGCTGTGGATTTCATCCCGGTCCACGTGCCGCCGCGCGGTGTTCAAATCGTAATTTACCAGAAGGGGAGACTGGCAATCGGGACAATAAGTATGGACTTCGGCTGCAGAATACAAGCTTCCACAACCGGAGCACTGCAGTTCGGTCAGGTATGATATCTGCTCAGAGACTTGCAGTTTTTTTGTCGTCATGAAACCTTGCGTCCCTTTGACAGCCTGTAGGTGATTGTTATGACTTTTGGGGAGATGGCACAAAGGCTTCCACGCGCGCCCACAACTCACGGATGTTGATCGGCTTCGACATGTACACGTCACAACCGGCGCTGAGGGCCTTTTCGGCATCGCCTTTCAAAGCGTTGGCCGTGACGGCAATGATGGGAACGTACGCCAGGGAGGATTTACCACTGTTGCGTATCCTGCGCGCCACTTCGTAACCGTCAATGTCGGGCAGGTTGATGTCGAGCAGGATCAAATCCACCTCCTCGCTTTCCGCCATCGCCACTCCTTTAACCCCATTCAAGGCCTGTAACAGCTTGTAGCCCCGCGCTTCAAGCGCGCGTTTGACGAGCATCATGTTATCCGGGTTATCTTCTATGTATAAAATAGTGCTTCCCATGAGTTATCTCCTCTAGGCTCCATTCTTGTCTTCGATGACGTTGATTACCTTGTCCACGAATTTGCGGGTTGGTAACGAACCTTTTTGATACAGAGCCTCGATATGTCCGTTAAGGCGGTTGCGCTCCTCGACAGTAATATCCTTTGCACTGACAACGACAACCGGAATATCCTTCGTGCGAGGGTCAAGCTTGATTTCCTCCACGAAACCAAAACCGTCTATGCCCGGCATGGTCAGGTCGCTGACGATCAGGTCCGGAAGGTGCTGGCGCGCCATGGCAAGTCCTTCCCAACCATCCTTTGCATGATACACACGATATGACTTTTTCCCTTCGAGCAGCCTGCGAATGAGCAGGGCGTCGTCTGAATTGTCGTCCACCAGCAGGACGGTGGTTACTTTTTCATCCAGGTTTTCGAGCGCGGCCTGCAAGCCTTCCTGTGGCGCCGGGGATTGGTCCTTGCTCAAGTGTACATCAACAGCCCATTGGTCGCCAAGCACATGCTTTTCGACAGGGAAGGTGTGACCGGTACAGTTGACCACCACGACTTCATCCTTGCCGATTGTGCCGTTTTTCAACATCTTTTCCAGGCCGGCATACGCAACCGCCGTGGCGGGTTCAACCGCCATTCCTTCGCTTTTGGCGAGAGAACGCATGGCGTCGAAGGCCTCCGCGTCCGTCACGGATTCCATCGTGCCGCCGTGTTGCTGGATGATTTTCCAAAGGTAGGTGTAGACTTTTCCAGGGTCACCCGTGGAAAGAATGATGATGCGCGTATCGGGGATGACGGCGTCGGCAACTTCCATGCCCGCCTTGAAGGCCTTGACCATTGGCGAGCAGCCTTCGGTTTGGATGATGGCAATCTTGGGGATGCGGTGGATCAACCCCATGTCGAACATTTCCTTGAAACCCTGATACACCCCAAGCGGACCCATGCCGCCGCTGACAGATTGAATATACCAATCAGGCGCGCGCCAGCCGAGTTGCTCCACAATTTCGTATGCGATGGTTTTCATGGACTCGCGCGCCGGGATGGAGCTTGCGCCACGGTCCAAAAGCAGTTGTTTGCGCTGGGCAAACTGGCTTGCGATCTGTTTGGTCTGGTCGTAGTTGCCGCTGACGCGGATGACTTCCGCGCCGAACAACGCAGCTTCACGCAGTTTTTCCTGGGGAACCAGACTGGTCATAAAGACCCAAAGCTTAATGCCTGCCCGGGCGCATGCCGCCGCGTATGCTACTGCCGCGTTTCCTGTGGAGGCGATCACGGCTTCGCGCACATCCCCTTCATTCATTGCGGCAACTGCAACGGCCGCCTGCCTGTCCTTGAAGGAGCTGGTTGGTCCGTATCGCTCATCCTTGAAATAGACACGGTCATATCCCAGTTTATTGGCAAACCGTTGTGACAGCCAGAGGGGCGTTCCGCCTGCGGGGTAAAGGTCCAGGGCGGCGGGATTGCCGAGCGGGAGGACGTCCTGGTAGCGCCAGAGATTGGATGGCCTTCCCGGCAAGCCGCGCAGGATGTCGCGCTTGAAGGTTTCATAATCGTAGCTTGCTTCCAGCCATTGCGATTCGCATTTTTTACAGACGGCCGGCGTAAAGGGTTCGTATTGTTGTTGGTTGCCACAGATGACACATTGCAGAAACTTTGGTTTTGCCATGATGGTATTTTACTCTTGGTTGCTCTTAATCTTGTTTGACTTTGGCTTCGATGGGCAGGAATACATAGAAGGTGGAGCCTTCGCCATTGATACCGGTGCTTTCGACCCACAAACGTCCGCCGTGCATTTGAACCAAGCGACGGCTGATGGGCAACCCCAGGCCGGTGCCGCCCACCTTGCGGGTGGTGCTGGTATCCACCTGGGTGAATTCCTGGAAGACCGATTCAAGGTGATCGACTGGAATACCGATACCCGTGTCCTTCACGGCGATCAACACGTTGTTTTCTTCACGCGCGACATGAATGGAAATCTTGCCCTTTTCCGTGAATTTGATGGCATTGTTGATCAGGTTGATCAACACCTGACGCAGGCGGATCTTATCGGCATGGACCTCCACTTCATGATCTGAATCTTCCTCGATAAAGAGCGCCAGGTTCTTTTCGCTTGCAAGCGGCGCAGTGATGCTGGTCACCTCTTCGATGATTTCCTGGAGGTTGAATTTCTCGATGTTCAGGTTCATTTTACCTGATTCGATCTTTGCCATATCGAGCACATCATTGATCAGGTGCAGGAGGTGCTGTCCATTTTTGTAGATCAATCCCAGGTCGTTTTGCATGTTCTCGGTGAGCGGCCCGTCCAATTCCTCGAGCATCACATCCGCAAAACCGAGGATCGAGTTAAGCGGTGTGCGGAGTTCGTGCGACATATTGGCGAGGAAGGAGGACTTCAGGCGGTCCAGTTCGCGCAGTTGAGCCACTGTCGCGCTCTGTTCCTGGTACAGCCGGGCATTTTGCAGCGCCACCGCCACCTGCAGGGCGAGGGTGGTATAGATGTTGGCATCCTCCTGCGAGAAGCCGCCAACGATGTCGGATTGAACATCGAAAACACCAATGACCTTGTCGCCGGAGATCATGGGCACAGCCATTTCGGCGCGGGTATCGGGCAGGTAGGGGTTGGGAAGAAAATCGGCTTCGGTGCGCACATCGTTGACGATTAATGCTGAACGTTCGCGTGAGGCGCGGGCTACAAGCGACTTTTCGTCATGGATTGGAATGGCGTGGCCTGCCATCGTCATCTGTTTACCGATCTCTCCCGCGCCTGCGACAAGCAGCAGGGTGTCCCAGGATTCATCGGCAAGATAGATATGAACGTGATACAGGTTGAAACGTTCCTTTGCCAGGTCCACCACCGATTGCAGTAATTCATCGGGGTCCAGCGTGGTGGATGCGGTGGTACTGATGACAGCCACCGTTTCCAGCTCACGGGCGCGTTTTTCATTCAACTCGAAGAGGCGCAGGTTTTCAACATGGATGCTAACCTGTTCGGCCACATTGCTGGCTAATTCAACCGCCTCGGGCGGCACAGTTTGCAAACCTGCAACGGCCAGTTGTCCGATGGTTTCACCGCGCACCTGCAGCGGCTGCGCGAAGGAAATATTCTGCGGCTTCCGGGTTTCCTCAAGGGGGGTCACCTGTAACGAATCATAGACAAAGCCCAGCGTATCCGCTTTTTGTTTTGCATAGGCTTCCCAGTCTTGACGGGTAAGGCGGCGGGTGGCTTCTTCGGCGTTGGCACGGGCGCGCGAGGCGTCTGCCAAAAGGCGCAGGTTTTCCACCTGCTGCGCCACCTGACGCGCAACTGCGGAGATCATTTCCCTCTCCTCATCGGTCAAAGGGTGAGAGGGGTCTGTCTTCAGGAAAAGATTGCCGACATGTTCATCGAGCACGTTGATGCTTTCCTGAATATCGGACTCGGCTGGTGATGGGTCGGCAAAGGGAGCGACAGAGGCCTGGTCGTAAACGTAACCAATACGCTCGCTGTTGCGGATGCCATCCATGAAGGATTCCCAGTTTTGGTGGGTGAATTGGCGGTTGGCGGCAATTGCCTCGGCGCGCGCCCGTTCAGCGGCTGACAGCAGGCGCAGGTTTTGGATTTGAAGTGAAACCTGCTGCGCGACCGCGCTAAGCATGGTTTCCTCTTCCGGCGTCAATTCACGTTCCGCCGGCGGTTCGATCTTCATTTCCCCAATCGTCTCGCCACTTGCAATCAACGGAGCCTTGATGGTATTTTCCAGTTTTCCGGCGGGGACATTTACGGCCTGAAGCGGCAATACATGGTCACCGCTGTAGGCGTAGCCGATCTCTTCCTTATCATAAACAAGGACGGGACTGGTTTTTACTTCAGGGGCGGCGCGTTGCTCGTTTAGCTGGGATTCCAGTTCGCGGATGCGCACAAGCAACGTGTCCACTTCGGGGGCTGCGGTCATGGCATCAGGCGCAGGTGCAACTTCACTCTTTCCCGCGGGCACACTTCCGCTTTCTGTGAGCGGACGCGCGATCTGTTCCAGATCGGAAAAAAGCTTCTTTACCCGTTTTTGTGATTTTTGATCGGGGGGCATGGAATGCGTCTCCTAAGCCTTTACCGTTTATTTCTTGTCTTTCATGCTGAGTTGCGCGATTGTCATGGGCGCGCCCAAAGCATGACCCAATTCACGGGCGGCGATTTGAAGCACGGCTTCCACGGTGGTGGCGCTTTGAATCTTCTGGCTGATAACATTCAGCAAACCTTCGCGTTCCGCTTGTTTTTGCGCGCGCTCGAACTGGCGGCGGTTCTCAAGCATGGTGGAGATTTGCGGCGCCAATGCCGTAAACAGACGGGTTTCTTCCTGCGTAAAGTAATGCGGTTCCTCCGCTTCGAGGATCAATGCCCCGATCTGACGAGTGCCGGTATAGAGGGGCAGGACCGCGACAGCGCGAAGATTCAAACGCTCGACAAGGCTCATGGTCACGGCGTCTACGCGCTCATCCGTATGTGTGTCGTTGAAGAAGACCGGCGTGGGACTGACGAAGAAAGACATGGCGCGAATCACATCGTATGGATAGTGAGTGCCGACCGCCGTGATTTCATGCCCAGTACCGTTCCACCAGTTCGCAACAATATCCAAACTCTCGATATTGTCCTGGGCATCGTAGTTGAATGTCGCCAGAATGGCGCGATTGATTGCCGGGATGCCAAGCATATCCACAGCTTTGGCGGTTAATTCCTGCAAATCTGCAGATTGTGTGAGAACACGGCTGGCTTCGAATAGCTTTTCCGTTTGTGCCAGCGCGGATTGAGTTTGCGCGGCAAGACGGGCGCCTTCCAAAGCCAAAGCCACCTGCTCGGAGACCTGTTCCAGGAAGTCAATATCCTCCTGCGACATCGGATGGCGCGGGTCGTTGGTCACAGCCAAATCGCCGACAATTTCACCGCCCAGCACTTTCATGGGAACAGTGGTGAAAGATTCGTCCGTCAAAGCGACTTCTTCCACGGGTTTGACATTTATTTGGTCGAACATAAAGCCTTTGGGCAAGTCCGCTGTTTCACGGTAAGTCTTCCAGCCTTCCTGACTCATGCTGCGGTACAGGCGATTGATTTCTTCAAGGCGTTCAGCCATTTCTTCCTGGACCTTGCGCTGTTCGGTAATATCCTGATTTGCGCCATAGTAACGGGTGATTTTTCCATTTTCATCCCGTTCGACGGTTACTTTGACCGTGATGTAACCGACGCCGCCGTCCGCATATAGAATACGATGGTCGATGGTGGTGTTGTACACCCTTTCCGTTGAACTCAGCGCCTTTCCAATCTCCACGCCAACACTGTCCATATCATCGGGATGCACGAATAACTCTGAGTATCGGGCGGATGAGAGTTGATACCCACCCACTTTTTCGGCGGTAGTGTGGAAGATCGAGTAAAACTGGTCGTTGAAAATAAAGAGGTCTTTCTCGACATCATATTCCCAATTGGCAAGGCGGGTGGTTCTGAGCGCTTCCGCCAGGCGGGCTTCATTTTGGCGAACAATTTCGACCAGTTCGGCGCTGTGCATGGCAATGGCAATCTGCCCGCATAAACCCTCCAGGAGCAGCTGGTCATCGGCGCCCAGGGCGCCAGCCCGGTTGCTTTGCACATCGAGCACGCCCAAAACCTGGTCCTGCCATTTGATTGGCACGGCGATTTCGCCTTTGGTGTCCGGCAGGAGCGGGTTGGGATGCCAGTCAGGGTCGTCTGCCAGTGTGGGACGCATCACGGTCTCACCTGTGGCAGCGGCGGTACCGATCAGGCCTTCACCCATGGGCATTTTGTGACCATCCGCAAGCATCTTCTGACCTGTCTCGCCATAGCCATTGATCAGAAGCACGGCGTCCTGCGCGGGGTCATAACGCAGTAGTTGTGTGTGGTAATAACCGAAGCGTTCCTTGGTGAGTTTGACGACGCGATCGAAGAGGTCGTTGGTTTCGGTTGCGGCGGCAATTTCCTGCGAGACTTCGGTGCTGACCTGCACCTGATAACCACGGCGTTCAAACGCTTCCTGAACCTGTTGTTGCAACTGTTTCTGTTCTGTAATATCTTCGTACATTCCCAAGACGGCGAAGACCTGTTCATTGGCATCGCGCATGGGAATCTTACTGGTGCGCAACCAGGTTACCTGTCCGGTGGGACCGGTTTGGGGCTCTTCATAATTGAGTTTCGGCTCCCCAAGGTCCAGAACCCGTCGATCATCAGCACGATAAAGTTCGGCTTGTTCCTTCCAGGGCATATCGAAATCATTCTTACCCACCAGTTCTTGAGGCGAAGTAAAGCCGGCATCTTCAGCAAAAGCCTGGTTAACACCCAGATAACTCAAATTTTCCTTATCCTTCCAGAAAACAGACTGGGGAATATTGTCCATCACTAGTTGCAGCAATCGTTGATTTTCCTGCAACTTTTGCTCTGCCTGCTTGCGCTCGGTGATATCCTGGTTGACGCCATGCAGTTTGACTGTTCGCCCCTGCGCATCCTTTTCAACATGGAACCACACGCTCACCCAGCGCGGTCGGCCATCTTTGTGCATGATACGGGCTTCGATTTGGACCTGGAAATTGGGATCTGTGGTTTCGATGGCCTGCTGGGTTGCCTGACCGACGATGGGCGCGTCTTCCGGGTGGACAAATTCCTGGGCGAACCTTTGAAGACTTATCTGATAACCGCCTGCCTGCTGCGCGGTCATACCGTGCAGGGAATAATACTGATCATTGAGTGTGAAAACCTCGGCGGCAATATCGTATTCCCAATGACCCATGTTTGCCACTTGCAGCGCGGACGACAGAGTGGCTTCACTTTGTCGCAAAAGCTCTTCCGCCCGCTTGCGCTCCGACAGATCAATACCTGTTCCTACCACATATGTGTTGTCGCCAATCGCCATCCGCGCCGCCGACATGAAGTAAGGTATTTTTTTACCGTGCCGTGTTTGGAAGAGCACTTCGAGTTCCGTCTTGCCTTCAGTGAAGGCTTTCTGAATGGCTTGAAATGCGCGTTCTCTATCCTCTTCAGCAATAGCCTCCAGAGCATTGCGCGTGGCAACTTCTCCTGCTGAATAACCCGCCACGATCTCGTAATTTTTGTTCCTGCGAACAAGATTTCCCTGGGCATCGAACATATAAAAAATGCCCGGCATACTGTTAATAGTGATATCAGAGACATTCTTTTCTTGTTGTAAGGCGGCTTCCGCCTGCTTGCGTTCGGTGATATCGCGGATGGAGGATGCGCGGATGGTGCGCTCGCCAGTTTTATAGATGCGGGTGGAAGTTTCCACCGGGAAGGTCGAACCGTCGGCGCGGAAGCACTGAACCTCATACGGCAGCACGGTTTCCAATTGCATTTGTTTCAAGACCACTTGGTGATGCTCGGGTATGATGAATTCCAGCAGGCTCCTGCCGATGAATTCGCCATTCTCTGTAAGACCATACATGGCAAGAGCCGCCGGGTTGGCATCGATGATCTTTCCCTTTTCATGGAAGACCAAGCCCTCGGCAGTTGCTTCTGTGAACCTGCGGAAACGTTCCTCGCTTTCCTGGAGGGATTTCTCTGCTTGCTTGCGTTCGGTGATGTCACGGTCTGTGCCGCGATAGCCCAGAAGATTTCCATTCGTATCAAAGAAGGGAACGCCGTTGGTTTCCAAAACAACGAGGTGACCATCTTTGTGCAGGTTTGTATTCTCCACTCCCACCAGCGGTTGCTGGGCCGACAACAAGGGAACAAAGATACCCGCCACACGTTTGGATTCTTCGGGGGGCATCAAGTCAAATGGCGACTTGCCTAATACCTCTTCGGGTTCGTAACCCAACAAATTTTTGATGTTCGGGCTGACGTAAGTATAAGTTCCTTTGCTGTCCACTTCCCAAACCCACTCGCCCAGGGTTTCAACCAGGGTTTGAAAGCGCATTTGGCTTTGCCTGACCGCTTCCTCCGCCTGCTTGCGCTCGGTGATGTCGAAGAAGGTGGATTGTACGGCAATGGGCTGTCCTTTGTCATCCATGATCAAAGAACTGAAGAAATTGGCGGGAAAAACGGAGCCATCCTTACGTTTAATGAGTTCCTCGCCGATGAAGAAACCTTGATTTTGAATGGCCGCACGAATCTCCTTGGGCGCAGCCGGATTGCCGGTGATGTCTGCCAATCCGACCTGCATGACTTCCTCGCGGGTGTAGCCGGTCATTTTGAGGATGGCATCATTGACATAGATGGGCTTGCTATCCTGTAGGTTAAGGATAATCACTGCGTTGAGGGAGGATGCCAGAGCGCGGTCACGGAGCAGAAGTTCTTTTTCTGCCTGCTTTCGAACCGTGATATCCTCATACATTCCCAACACAGCAATAACCTGCCCATTCTCACGCATGGGAATTTTACTGGTGCTCAACCAGATGGTCGAGCCGCCTGGGGTTGTCTGAGGTTCTTCATAATTAAGCTTGGGCTCGCCTTTTTCCATGACCGCACTGTCATCGGCACGATAAAGTTCGGCCTGGTCTTTCCAGGGCATGTCAAAATCGGTCTTGCCGATAACATCATCCGGAGAAGGGAAACCCGCGTCGTCCGCAAAAGCCTGATTACACCCCAAATAGACCAGGTTTCGATCCTTCCAAAACACAGCCTGGGGGATGTTGTTCATGATCAACGGGAGCAATTCCAGGCTGGCCTGCGCGACCAGTCCGGTTGGTTTGTGTCCGTTACCCATTGGTTTTTTATCTGTTGTTTTCATTTGTTACCTCCAACCGCATCCATTAGGATCGATCCGCAGATGAGACTGATTCATTTCCATTGTTCGCAACGGCTTCACCCGCGACCCCGGCGGGATGCTCTGCCTGACTTGTTTTCGCCTCGGCAGCGGTTGCCATGTGGACGATGGTCTGGCGTCCCAAAAGGCTGCCCAACTCGCGCGCGGCGGAACGCAGGATGGTTGCCGGGTCGGTGGAACTGCGCACCGCACTGGTGATCTGACGCAGGGCCTGTTCGCGCTGGGCCTGCTTTCTGGTTGACGCGAGAGCTTGTTCCGTCTGCATCGAAAGCCGCAAGCCTTCGATATGCTGGCTTAGACGCTCGGCAACAGCATTGACCAGGTCAACAGCGTCTTCATCTTCAACGCCTTTGACGACGAGCTTGCCAATGGCTTCATCGCGGACTTTGAGCGGCAGGCTCAACGCAGACTCTTCAAGCTGTTTTGCCTCGTTCTGTCCGTATGGGCGGACTTCGCGCAGGTCATAGATATATCCTGAAGCTTTGGCAGCGTCGGTTTCCAGATATTCCTGCCAGCCTTCATGGGTAAGGCGGCGCGAGGCTTGTTCCGCCTCGAAGCGGAAGCGCTCGGCGCTATCCAACAGGCGCAGGTTTTCGATATGCTGCGCCACTTGAGCCGCAACGGTATTGACCAGTTCCTCAGTTCGAGCGATTGGCGATTCCCCTTCCAGTTCCACCACCAGATTTCCAAGCGTTTCACCCGTAACGGCAATGGGGGCGGTTGTGGCATTTTCTCCCACCGCCTGTTCCTGTGTAAGCGGAACAATTTGATTTTGTTCGAATGCAAAGCCAATTTCTTCGGGGTTGTGGACAGCGTCCAGATATTCCGCCCAGTTCGAGCGGGAGAGACGCCGCGCCTGTGCCTCCACCTCAGCACGGGCCTGTTTGGCTTCTTCGAGGAGGTTCGCATTTTGAATGGCAATGGCTAATTGACCGGCGAGGGCTTCAAAGGCGGGCAGGGTTTCCTGATTTAATGAACCCGCGTGTTCGCTTTGCATATCCAGCACACCCACCACCCTGTCACCAACCAGAAGTGGCACGGCCATTTCCGAACGGGTACCCGGCAGGAGCGGATTTGGTTTGAAGGTGGCGCTGGCGGTTGTATCTGAAATCACCACCGATTTTTTCTCCGCTGCGGCGCGCCCGTTGATCGAGCTTGTATTCAGCGGTAATTGGTGCCTGCGGCTGATGAGCTGTTCACCCACGCTTCCCGTACCGGATTTCAGGATGAGATTGGTCTGGCTGGCATCCGCCAGGTAGACTTGCACGTAGTACAGGTCGAACTGTTTGCGGATGAGTTCAGCCGCATCTTTCAACATGACATCGAGCGCGCGCACCTGGGATACCGAGCGGCCTACTTCAGCCGCAAGTTCGAGGTTGCGGGTACGTTCCGCCACGCGGGATTCCAATGTGCCGATGAAGTCGCGTAATTTCGAGGTCATGTCATTGAATGCGGAGGCCAACAACCCTATTTCATCCTTGCTACTCACCTGCGCCGTACGATTCAAATCACCCGCGGCAATAGCCGAAGCGGTTGTCGTAAGCGCCCCAATAGGCTGCAATGAGCGTCGAATGACAAACCATGCCAAGGCAAACATTACCGCTGAACCCACAAGAATGAACGCGAATGATACAGCCTGGGACTGACGAACGGGGGCGAACAGTTCGGACTCGGTCTGTTGGGCAACAATACCCCAATTATTATTCAGCGTGGTCACATAGGCTACCCAGGCAATGCCATCCTCGTCTGTGAAATTGATTTGCCCGTTCTTTCCTTCACGCATGGCGACGATTGGCGGGTATGCGCTTAAATCACGTAGTTCTCCCTCGGTATAAGATGGATCCGGGTGAGCGACTACGCGATTATTTGCATCTACAATGTAAGTAATACCCTGCCCTTTTTCACCGCTAATGACCTCTTTGCTGATTTCGCTCAGTTCACTGACGATAGACGCTACGCCAACAATTTTCCCCGACCTGTTGTAGATGGGCGCGGCAATGGCAAGAGCAGGTTCGCCAATTGTTCGGCTGATGAGCACTTCATATGTGATTAATTTGCCAGATTTGGCTCCCTGAAACCATGCGCGATCGCTATAATCGGTTGATTCGGCATCATCATTGCGGGACACATTTCTACCATTCAGACCGATTGTATGAACCAAAAACAGATTTGGATGAGCATTTGCGATTACATCCAATACAGGTCCCTGGCGGGAGGCATTCATGGTGATGATATCGGGCAGCGCCGCCATTTCACGAGCGGTGCGATTGTGCATTTCCAACCATGTGAATACATTTGTCGCAAGGGATTGATTATTTTGCTGCAAGTTATGCAGGGACTGTGCTTCGATTTCGTTCCCCGCCCGATTACTGATATAAGCGGTGACGCCAATAAGCAGAGGGATGGCAATAATCAACACCAAAGCGGTTAGGCGGTTGGCAATGGAATAGTTAATAATATTCCATGAACGGCGCATGCCCCGAGCAAGAAATACGATTACCAGAATTGCGCTTGCGCCATAAAAAAAGGCGGACAATTCATCGCCTGCGGCAACTCGCATGGATGGATTGAACCATTCCATAGCCACGATCAAAGCCAGGGACAGGGCGGTAAGGATAACAGTCCAACTGCGTGTGACTTTGGGCATTGCCTGCCAGATCAGTATAATTGACGAACTCAGGGCGTAAACAAAAACCGCCCAGCCCAGCCCTGTTTGGAGCAGGATTGCCACAATCGGCAGCATTAAATTGGTGATGAAAACAAGGCTGCTTCCCTGGAGGGGTTTTCCACGTCGCAATAACGCAAGACTGGTCAACCCAAAAATAAATACAACGACAGGCGTGACAAGCAGAACATAATCCTGCCAGGAGACATTATTGCCCTTCAAATAACCGCCTACAGAGGAAAAAAATCCAAAGACAGTCAGTAAGATCGCACCCAGAGTTGCGCCTTGCACCATCCGTTTGTCCACGAAATCTTTTCCTGTTAGACTTTTTTCGTTCATGGTCATTTCCTTGGTCGGTGAATCATTCGAGTTGGTCATCTTTAGCTCCTTAGTTTTCACCGGTAATATTGCCAACGCGGGCAACTTGAATTTTTGCGCTGACATGGGTCGCGCCCAACGCCAGCCCGATTTCGCGGATGGCGGTCTGCAGGGTATCTTCCACGGTGGCGGCACGCTGGATCTTTTGACCAATGGCATTTGCTAGCGTTTCCAGGTCGGCTTGCGCTTTGGATTGCTCGAACGAACGCACGTTTTGGATGGAGGTGGCCACCTGCGCCGCCAGCGTGGTCTGGACGTTGATGTCCGAGTCCGTGAAGCGCCCGACCGCATCGGATTGAATATCGAAGACACCGATCAGGTTCGAGCCCACGACCATGGGGACGGCCAGTTCGGAACGCGTGTTCGGCAGCAATGGGTTGGGCAGGAAGTCTGGGGCTTGGGTCACGTCGTTGACGGTAACACCCTTTCGTTCGCGGGCGGCACGCGCCACCAGTGACTGCTCGCGGTTGAGCGGGATGGAGCGTTTTTCCGCCACCATGATGCGTCCCGGCTCGCCTGCGCCTGCTGTCAGCACCAGGTTTTCGCCAGATTCATCCAACAGGTAGATGTGGGAATGGTACAAGTTGAAACGTTCTTTTGTCAGTTCCACCACTTCATGCAGGAGTTTATCGGTTTCCAGAATGGTAGCTGTGGCGGTTCCCACCTCTGCCACCGTCGCCAGGTCTTTGGTGCGGGCGGATACACGCTCTTCCAAACTGCCGATCAACTCACGCAACTGGGAAGTCATACGGTTGAAGGCATCTGCCAGCGTACCAATCTCATCACGCCGGGTCATTTCCACTTGCTGTGACAGGTCGCCAGCACTAATGGCCTGGGCGGTTTTCACCAGAGTTTCAATTGGCTGAACAATCTGGCGGGCGGCAAACCAGCCCAACCCGCCGGCTATTAAGATTGCAACCAGGAGTAATCCGGCAATAGTTAATTCAGTCCTGTAGATACCGGCAAACGCTTCTGCCAGGGATGTTTCAGTAACGACCGTAAATCCCTGTTCTCCAAATTTGATTTGGTTAGTGGCAAGAACGACGTTCGTTCCATTTACACCGATATGCACGCCATCCTGGTCGGGTATTGTGAAGAGCGTATTACGTAATACGATGGATGGGTTATTATGCGCCACGACCCGGTTTTGGGCGTCCACGATATAAGCACTGCTTTCCTCTCCAAGTGAGATGCTGGCCAGCAAATCCCAGACTGGTTTTAGGCGGACTTCAGCAACCAGCACACTTGTCAATTTTCCGGATTGCAAATTTGTGACAGGCACAGCAATAACCACATAGGGTTCCCCGGTATTTTCGGTAAATTGCACCGGGCCGTAATAAATCTGGTTGTTGGACGCAGGGATTGTAAATTCATCCGCGCTGGAAAGGTTACGAAGTTGATTGATAACCTCAGTGCTCGAAATGACAATTTTTTCACGCCCGTTACTGCCAACCAATGCCAATTTATTAAAAGCATGGGAATATGAAACCAACTCGGATAGTAGTTGAGTTTGCTGTCCTTGACCCAGATCGCCAAGTCCCTGCGCAGAAACCAATTGAGTCAGCGCATTCTCCTGTATCTGCATATAAGAGATAACTTGAGTCGAAATGCGCCGGGCTCGTTCACCTTGTATGGCAAGCGCCTGTTTCTGTTCATTTATATAACTTTGCCAGGCCAGAACCAGTCCCACCAAAAGCAACAGACCTGCTGCCAGGGCTACGAAAGTGATTGCCAATCTTGTTCGGATACTGTTTTGCATAATGTCTATTCTCCTCGGCTAACTTTAACTACGCCTGAGTTTGAGGTCATTGTCTAACAACGACGTCTGCCTGACGAATAAGTCCATTCGGAATGTTAAGACTGATGATCCTGGCAGTTTTTAGATTAATGGCCATAAAAAGTTCCGCCGTTTCCACGGGAAGGTCGGCTGGTTTGACGCCGCGCAGAATCTGCACAGCCAGGCGGGAGGCCTGTTCTCCCAAAGGAATATTGTCTTGACCAAAACTTGTCAGAGCGCCCGCCCTTACATTGTCGGTTGCAGGCATGGAAAGCGGCAATTTATTTTGAGCTGCGGCATCAACAAACTTGCCGATCTGGGCCTCCAAAAACGCCGATGCGAGAACGAAAATTGCGTCGGCATCCTCCGGGATTGCGCGAAGCCCCGCATCAATTTCTTCCGGCTTACTTGCATCATAAACCTGCAATTCGACATTCAATTGGGGGGCGGTTTCTTTTAATGCCTCCAAACCCTGTACAGAGCTATTATCACTTGGATTGTTAAAGACATAGATATTTTGAGCATTCGGAGCAATCGCAGTCAACCATTCCAACCTTTTGGAAGCCGGATTCCCCGTTCGGATGCCGGTCATATTACCGCCCGGAGTCAGCAGATTCGTCACGATGCCGGAGCCTACCGGATCGGTTACCGGTCCGAAGATGACCGGGATATCCGTCCCTTCCAGAACCTGCTTCGCTTTCAGGGTGGCGGTTGTACCAAAAGTCAGGACTAGATCCACCTTTTTGTCTTTATAGTTTTGCAGTATTCCATCAAGCGCATCTGGATTGGCTGCCGGTCCGTCATAAAGGTAGGTGACATTCTCCCCTTCCTTGAAACCCTCTGCCTCCATCCCGACCTTGAAGCCCTCCAGAATCGATTCAAAGGAGGGGGAGAGATTCACAACTCCGATGGTATACGCCTTCTGTTGGCTCGTTCCAGCACAGGCGCCAAGGGCCAGGGAAGATACAAGAGCCATTGCAATAATAAAGTATATGGTTCGATAGGATTGTTTCATAACTTATTGTCTCCTTAGGGATAGGGAGCCTGGTACATCTTTTTCGAAGTCAGGAACCTCAATCCATTTAGAAAGCTCAGCGGCAGGGGGAAACGGCCATCTACATTTCATTTTTAACCGCGCTTTTACGCTTGTCAGCTAATGGCGTTGAGTCGAGCTCCACCAGTGTGGGCTTCATTCCCAGTGCGTGACCCAATTCGCGCGCAGCGACTTTCAACGCTGTTTCGATGGTGCCCGCACTTTGAATCTTCTGGGTGATGAGGTTGATGGCTTCCTGCTGGGCAGCGCGTTTACGGTTGAGTTCCTCCAAGCGGCGGCGCTCTGTAATATCCTGGTTTGCACCGTAATAGCGGAGGATGTGTCCCTGGTCATCTCGTTCAATATGAACGTCCACAGTTATATATCCCATTCCACTGCCATCCCGATAGAGAATGCGGTGTTCCAGTTTGACGTTGTAATGCCGATCGGTGGATTTCAAGGCCTTCTCGATCTCACCACCTACCATGGGCAGATCCTCAGGGTGAACGAGGCGCTCCGCATATTCGGCAGACGATAATTCATAACCGCCTTCCCGCTCTGCAGTGGTATGGAAGATGGAGTAAAAGTGATCGTTGAAGATAAACCGATCCCGTGCTACATCAAATTCCCAGTTGGCGAGCTTGGCAATTTCCAGCGCTTCCGATAACTGAGACTGACTGCGCTGGATTTCCGTATAGGATTGCGCATTTTGCACGGCAATGGCAACCTGGTTTGAAATGGATTGCAATGCATCGATATCTTCGCGCTTCAAACCATCCACGATGTTATGCTGTATATCCAGCACGCCCAGCACCCGATCGCCGATGGAAATGGGGATTGCAACTTCGGATTTTGTTTCAGGCAGCAGAACGTTGGGCAGCCAGTCGGGGTTGCTGGCTGTATCCGACACCAAAATCGGTTCGTTGGTTTCCGCCGCCCGTCCCACCAGACCGCGTCCTTTTGTAATCTTGTGGAATTGAGCCAGCATCTTCTCACCGGCTTCGCCTGTGCCGCCCGCCATGACCAGGTTTTCGCGGGCTTCGTCATAAAAGTAAATCTGGGTGTGATAGTAGCCAAAGGCATTTCTTACCTGATTCACCACCTCGTTCACCAGTTCCTTTCGGTCGAGGATGGTGGAAAGGCGGCGGCTGACCTCGGTGGAGGTTGCCAACGCCTTGGTACGGTCCGCTACGCGCTGTTCAAGGGAACCGATCAGTTCACGCAGGCGGGAGGTCATGATGTTGAAAGCCGTGGCTACCTGAGCGACCTCCGCAGCACCGGCGACTTTTGCCTCTACTGCCAGATTACCGTTCGCAATCTGGGTCGCGACAGCGGAAAGATCAACCACAGGCGCTGTAAGCAGGCGAGCAAGAAGAAAACCGGACAATCCTCCCAAAATTGTGGCTACAAAAACAGCAATACCATTTATTAACAATAACCGCAATAAAGGCCGATTGGCCTCTGACGCAGGCAATTCGGTGACGACAGCCCATTGTGGTGTGCCGAGGGGAACATAGGTTCCCACAACCGTGTCCCCACGCAAACCCGAATACGAGGCTATTTCCGGTGTTATATCGCCGGGTGCAGACGGGTTTTCGATAAACTCCTGTACTTCACTGACTTGCGCCAGGTTCTCACCTGCCAGCACACGGCTCGTATCTCCAAAAGCAATCAGGTTGCCCTGGTTATCCACAACATACACATAGCCTGTCTCGCCAACCTTAAGCCGATCGACCAGGTCCCACATAAATTTCAGGTTGACTTCCCCAACCAGGGTCCCTTGAAATTCACCGAAAACGTCTTTTATGGGAATGGCAATCGCGATCAAAGGTTCATTGGTTGCATCATCGATGTAAACCGTGCTGATATAGTGCTCGCCGGTTAAAGTCTTAGAGAATACTTCATCCTTCAACTGGGCAATAAACCCTGACGACAAGGAGCTCGAAACACGGGCAGCCTGAGTCAATTGCCGGCCCCGGCTATTGAACAAAGCGAACTGGCGGAAAGCTTGATCCTGGCCCAGCAAACCATCCAAAAGATTGGTTTGCGTATCTCTGTTGGCGCCCACCAGATCGACCAGTCCAACCGCCGTTTCCATTGTACTGAATTTATTCTGGAGGAAACTGCTGACGGTATTGCCGGCTTCCAGGGCAATCAGCTGCTGCTGGGTGGTTAGATTTTGCTGGTGGGTTGTATACGCGTAGTAGACTGCAAAGGATGCATAGATTGCCGCAACAACATTAATCAAGACAGCAATCCTGGTCGCCAATATGGTGGTGAGACTTCGCGCGGTCCGGGGCTCAGTTTTTTTGGTGGTCATAATCACCTCAATCTTATCGATTTCTTCTTGTGGAGACACCAGCCTGTCTCCACGCAAGTTCACAAAATTCTGAATCCGGTCTGGGGATCTAAAGGTCGAATACTAACGAATGATTTTTTCGGCCATCTTCAACAGTCCCTCGGGCATGGTCAACCCTAGTCCCTGGGCCACTTTGTAATTAATGACCAGATGATTCTCAGGTGTGGACAGTGAGATGGTACCAGCCTGGGTGCCCTTGAGGACTTTGTCAGCAATGGGTGCGGCCAGTTTGCCCATCTCGAAGTCGTAAGGAGAGTAGGCGAAAAGGGCTCCCTGATCGGCCTGATAGTAGTGACCACCGCCGTATGGCAAATTGTGTTCCTGCGCAAACTTCATAACCAAAGCGGAACCTTCGAGGGAATGGGTAAGACCGTCTGCCATTTGCAGGAAGGCATCCACGCCGGGGTCTTCCTGTTTGGAACGTGCATCCAGATCAGCCTGCATTTCTTCCAGGGTGTTAACGGGAATTTCCACCAGGGTAATACCCAGCTTCGGGGCCAAGGGGCGCAACTTCTCCAACGCAGGCATCGTGTTCGGATAACCCACTTGATAAAATACTCCGATCCGCTTGGCATCTGGCGCCATTTGGGTCAAGAGCTCCAGGCGTCTGGCAGTGGTATCCGGGCCGGGGTAACGCACGCCGGTGATATTCCCGCCGGGTTCGCGCACACTCTTGACCAGGTCATTCCCCTCAAGTCCCGCAAAACAAAAGACCAACGGGATGTTTGATCCCTCGAGGGCTGCTTTAGCCAGCACAGTCTGTTCAGTTGGAAACGAGAAAACTAAATCGTTGTTATCAGAAACGAACTTTTGGATTGTTTTGGTACCTGCGTCCTCGGTATCAACTGCCGCATTCCAAAACTGTACATCATAAATGATGTTCTCACCTTCAATGTATCCCAACTCGGTCATTCCGGCCTTGAAGCCATCCGCGATTTGACCGAATGCTTGAAAGCCGAAAATGCCCACATGGTACACTTTCTTCTTCTGAGCGCCCCCGCACCCACTAAGAAACGTGGCGATGATGACGACCCATACGAACATTGTCCATAATTTTTGAGAGTTCTTTTGGTTCAACATGATCTTTCTCCTTGATTGTTTTTCAACTTTTTACTATAGTTCGGTTTTCGAATATTGCAAATATCTTTTATTTCATTAGCGGCAGGGCGAAAGTGAAGCAGGTTCCCTGATCCACTTCGCTTTCTACGCCGACTTTGCCGCCATGCTGCTCGACAATGGATTTGACAATGGCCAGCCCAAGGCCGTTGCCTTCGATTTCACCGGCTTTGCCTTTGCGGACGCGATAAAAACGGTCGAAAATAAAAGGCAGGTCGGCGGCGGGGATTCCGTAGCCGGTATCCTGCACGTCCACCTGGATGTTTTTCTGGTCTGCCTTTGCCGCAAGCGTAATCCTGCCGCCTTCGGGCGAGTATTTGATGGCGTTGCCAATCAGGTTGCGGAATAATTGCTTCAACTGTAGCGGGTCGCCGCATACCTGCGTAGGGGACATGAGCGGGTCGAATTGCAGGGTTTGATTCTTCGTGATGGCCTGCGGCTTGAATTCCTCCACCATATCGACCATCAACGCGATCAATTCGACAGGCTCGTGTTTCTGCTGGGCCCGCAAATCCATTTGCGCCAGCGACATCATATTTTGCACGAGCTCGTTCATGTTCTGCGCGGCAAACTGAATGCGGCTCACAAAATCCTTTTGCTGTTCATTGAGCGGTCCCGCCTGCCCAAGCAATGTGCTGAAACCCGCAATGGTGGTGATGGGATTCTTCAAGTCGTGGGATGCCGTGGCGATGAATTCGTTCTTTACCTGTTCCAGGTCCTTGAATTGAGTCACATCATGCAAAATGGCGACCTGCCCGCTGTCTTCGATGGGTGTGATCAACGCCACAAAGGTACGCTGGTCAGGCCAAATAACCTCACCCGACTTCGAAACCTTGGCCAACCGCGCATCCTCCAACATTTTGACAAATGCGTCATATCCATGCCCGGCAGGCAGGGGCTGGTTGAGATTTGCCTTGAAATCAGTGAATAATTTCTCGCCGGCGGGATTTAGCAGGGTCAACCTTCCCTGCCCATCGAACATCAGGATAGCCTCCGCCGCGTGCTTGAGCAGTGCCGCAAGCCGTTTTTGTTCCTGCGCCACGCGCGAATACAGCCGCGCATTTTCGGCGGCGATTGCAGCCTGGCTTGCGATGGCTTGCAGGAGCAACAAATGGTCCAGGTTGAAATACTTTTCCTGCTCATGGGTAAGGGTCAATACGCCCAACAGTTCCCTGCGTCCGTTCAATGGGGCGATCAATGCGGAATGGATCTTGGAATCCCCGTTCATCTTCCAATAAGGGCTGTCCTGCGCATTCTCGATCACCAGTCCTTCCCCCGTTTCGGTAATGTGTTTCAGAAGGTCCTGGGAGAGCGTCACTTCCTCTGTTTTTGAAGATTCAGTGGAAATGGATACTTCGAAATTTTGCTGCGCCTCGTCCATCGTTGCAAAGAGGATCATGTTCCCCTGCACCGCTCCAAGCGTCTCCACAGTACGCTTGAGCAGGATATTGGCAACATCCTTGATGTCCACGCGCGCGCTCAATTCCTTGCCGATCTGGGGCAGCAGGTTCAGCTCGCGGTTGCGGCGGCGGATGACATCCTCTGTCTCTTTCACGCGCAGCTTCGTGCGGATGCGCGCCATCAATTCGTGACGGTCGAAGGGCTTGGTCACATAATCGTCCGCGCCTAGGTTCAACCCGGACTGTACATCGGTGGGGTCAAGCCTGGCAGCAGTGAGGATGATGACGGGAATATGCTGCACGGCGGGGTCATTTCGGATTTCCTCCAAAACCAAAAAACCGTCCTTATGCGGCATGTTCACGTCCAACAGCACCAGGTCGGGGAGTTCGTCACGTACTTTATCCAGTGTCTCGAGCCCGTCGCACGCGACAATGTATTCGTAGCCTTCGTATTCCAGATAACGAGTCAACAATGTGACGTTGTCGGGTCTGTCATCCGCCACCAGCACTTTGAATTTTTTCTTTGCTGGCGTCGCGGCCTTCACGGGCTTTGTGGACAGCTTCATTTCTTCGATGGCGTTGGTGGCGATCTGGAAGATGCGCTCCGGGCGCACAGGCTTGACGATGACCTCGTTTACCTTCAAGCGCTGGGCAGTCACTTTCAACCCCGGCACGTCATAGGCCGTCACAAGATATGTATAGGACGGTTTGCCGGCGGGGTGTTTTTGCATCTTCTCGATCAATTCCAGACCGGTCATTTCCGGCATGATCATGTCGGTGAACAAAATATCCACGCCAACGGTTTTTACTTTTTCAAGGGCTTCGTGCCCGCTCGTTGCCGAGATCACATTCACGATGGGACCAAGCTGGGACAATGCGCGCGCCAGCGTTGCCGCCGTGTTGGGGTGATCATCCACAACAAGGATACGAACCTGTTCTTTTTGGAGGGTTTCTGGAGTGGTCATCGCTGCCATTATCAGCCAAACCCCGCTTTGTGACGTTAGGGATAAGAATGGAAAAGTTGGGAAAAGTTGGGACACAGGTCGAATTGGCTGCAACAAAAACCGCCTCCAGTTGAATCTGGAAGCGGTTTACATTTTTGTAAGGAAACAAAAGGTTAGTCCGCGACAAGACGATATCCCGTCCCGCGCACATTGATCAAAATGGAAGGCTCACGCGCATCCTCTTCGATCGCCTGCCGCAGTTGATGAATATGCCATTTGGTGAGTTCCTGTGCTTCGCGGGCATCGGCGTGGTAACCCTGCGCCTCCGCGACCAGGGTCTGGTAATCGACCACATCGGGGGAATGACGCGCCAGCACAAGCAGATAATCGAAGGAGGTGGGCGGGATGTTGATGGTTTCCTCATGGATGATCAACCGTCGTTTGTGCAGGTCCAATACCAGCACACCACGCTTCAAAAAGCGTTCAGTTCCCACGCTGATGGGCTGCAGGGGTTCCGTGTTCCCACTGGTAAGGCTCTTGAGTTCCGCCTGCAGGGCTTCGATTTGCAGGACAATCTCGCGTTTGCGTTTTTCTTTTTGCTGGCTGGTAAGAATGCTCTGGGCGCGTTCGATCAGGACTTGCGGCTTAAGCGGCTTTAACAAATAATCGGTGGCGCCGCTCCGCAAAGCCTCCACCGCCGAGGCCAGATCGGGCTGGGCTGTGAATAAAACCACCGGCAGGTCCGGGTGACTGTTGTGGATGATTTTGAGCACTTCCAATCCCGCCATGCCCGGCATACGCAGATCCATAAAAACCAGGTCGAAGTCCGTGGTTTGGATAAAAGATAATCCCTGTTCTCCATTTTCCGCACTGGTCACCTGAAAACCCGCCTGCTGCAGGATGCGCACCAGTGTCTGACGAAGCACTGCTTCGTCATCAATGATAAGGATGTGGCCTGTGGGTTTCATTTGCCCTCGCTATGATTGACCGGAAGCCAAACCTTGAACAATGCGCCGGCGTCGGGGTTATTTTCGGCGGTGATACGCCCATGGTGTTTTATCACGATATCGTATGAAATGGTAAGCCCCAACCCCGTGCCTCTTTCCTTGTTGGTGACAAAGGCCTCGAACACGGTGGGGAGAATTTCAGCAGGAATGCCTTCGCCGGTATCGGACACCGTTAGAAGTATTTCGTTCGATTCGCGCAAAAAGTTTGTGGTGACAGTCAGTTTTCCGCCGTCGGTCATGGATTCAACGGCGTTCATCAGCAGGTTTAACACCACCTGCCGTATCTGGTCGGCCAGCGCCAAAATGACCGGTAAATCCAGTTCCGGGTGAAACTCAAAGACAATCTGGTTATGCCGCAAATGAGTTGAAGTCAGCGCGTAAACATCCTCGACGATGTGGTTGATCTGAGTGGGGACAAAATCATCCGCGTGGGCGGGGCGGTAGGTGGCGCGCAGGCGTTCGATCATGTTTGCCATGCGTTCAGATTCAGCCAGCACGATCTCCAGGTCCTGCCGTCCCTGAGGCGACAAATGCGTTTCCCCTTTCAACAGGAACAGGGCATTTTGTATGGCCTGCAGCGGATTGTTCAGTTCATGCGATACAGTTGCCAGCAAACGACCCATGATCACGAGGCGTTCGTTCTTCACCAGTTGATCGCGGACTGCCTTTTCCTGTCGCAAGGATTCCTGCAGCGATTCATACAAATCCGCCTTTTGCAGGGCAACCGCCAGTTGATCCGCCACCGCGGTAACCAGCTGCATGTCGCGTTGCGTCAAATATTTTGGCGGAGTCTGGTGAATATCCAGCAGGCCGAGGATTTCCCCCGCAATCTTTACAGGTACGGTCAATTCGGACTTGGTGGTCGGCAAAAGCGGGTTGCGGGTAAAGGATACAATATCATCCACATTGTTGGTAAAGAAGGGGGCGCCTGTTTCCGCTGTATATCCAACGATCCCCTCCCCCGCCTTGATGCGATGCCCGCGCGCTTTTAATTGCATACCGATCCTGCCGCTTCCGGCGCGCATGATGAAATCCTCGCTCTCCGGGTCGGCAACATAGATCTGCACGTAGTAATACCCGAAATTCTTTTGCAGAAGTTCCACCGTGTCCTGCAGCAAGTCGCCGGGTTCGAGCGAAGTCACCAATCCCTGGTTGATGCGATAGAGCGCATTGGATTCTTTCAAGGCCTGTTGTGTGTTTTCGAGCAGGTTGGCATTCTCGATGGCGATGGCCGCCTGCGTGCCCAACTGGCTCAGCAGTTTTATATCGTTCTCATTGAATGCAAATGGCAGGTTACTGGACACGCTGATCGTGCCAAGCTTCCGGTCGCCGCTATGCACTGGAGTGACCATCAGCGAACGGTATGTCGGCTCCGTATCCAGCTTTATAAAACGCGGGTCAGTTGAGACATCGGTGATATTGACCGTTTCCCCGCTGAGAACAACCTGTCCGGCAATGCCTTCCCCCACCCGCATCTTCTTTTTCCCCCCACCGGGATCTTCAAACCCGACCACCGCCCCATAGGTGAGGACTTGTTCCTGTTGATCGAGAAGATGAATGACCGCCTGGTCCACGTTCGAGATCAAATCCTTGGCCGAAGCCACAATCAACTGCAATACGTTCTCAAGCCCGATATGCTCGGTTTCGCTGAGCGCAAGCGCAATGTCAGACATCGCCTTTGCCTCACGCAACTTCTGTTGGAGTTCGATTTCCTGCTGGATGTTCCATATCGCCAGCGCCATCTGGTCGCTGGCTTCCTTTGCCTGATTGATTTCCACGGAAGTAAACCGGCGCGGCGAGGAGTATGCAAGCAGAACCACACCCAGCTTATAGTCCTTTGCCACCAGGGGAATGCTGAATATGGTATGGGCGGGTGTGACAAGGTCCCTAAAAAGGGTGGATTTGATCGCATCCTGAGAGTTTGGCAGGTCCTCGATGGTGAGGATATCCTCGGCGCGCAGGATCGATGTGGTTATCGATGTCCCATCAGACGTCGAGGGCAGGTTGAAAACCTGCTCCCCAAACGACAATGTGGAAGCAACAATGACCGCTTGCTCTTTGTTTGGGCTCAAACGCAGAAAATAGCCATAATCGGCTACAAATAGATTTACCAGCCGGGTAACCAGGTAGTAATATCGGTCATTGGGATCTTTGGGGTTTAGGATGTCACTGATCGCCAGCTTGAGCAAGGTAAGATAACGTTCGCGCGAATATAACTCACTTTCAAACTTGAGACGGTTGTCGTCCATTTCGCGGAGTTGACCCACACTCCACCCCGCCATGATCAAAAAGATGTGTCCCAGCAGATAAAAATTTTCGAACTCGTGTTTTATCAGATATTCCCAGGTGTTTTTCCCCTGAATGACAATTATTAGAAAAAGGTCCAGGACAACGACAATGATACTGGCGGACAGACCACCCCGCGTTCGAAAAAACCAGGCGGCCGCAATTACCGGGAAGACGGCAAATATCGGCGCGCGATGAACCGGGAAACTGACAATATAAAGGATTGCCAGGACAGCGACAATCCATACGGAATATTTATCCGCTACCTTTGCGATCCGATTCGAAGCGAGTGAAGGGGCAGACCTGCTCAACATGGTTTTATTGTATCGTATCCTACCTCTTCGGAAGTTTCAATTCCGATGTTAATTTCAGTGCAAAAGACCGCCACAACAACGCGGCGGTCTTTGAATTACGCATGATGTTATTTCGCGTACTCAGTGGCCCTTGTTTCGCGGATCACAGTTACACGAATCTGCCCGGGGTATTGCATGGTTTCTTCGATCCTCTTGGCGACGTCACGCGCCAGGCGGACGGAGGCAAGATCGTCAATGGTATCGGGCTTGACGAGGATGCGGACTTCGCGTCCCGCCTGGATGGCAAAGGCTTGTTGTACGCCCTCGAACGACATCGACATTTCCTCCAGTGAGCGGATGCGTTTGATGTACGCTTCCAAATCCTCGCGCCGCGCGCCGGGACGCGCCCCGGAGATGGCATCTGCCGCCTCGGCAATCACCGCTTCAACACTCTCCTGGTCCACTTCATGGTGGTGGGAGGCAATCGCATTCACAACAATTGGGTTGACGCCGTAGCGCTTGCAGAATTCCGCGCCCAAGCCGGCGTGCGTACCATCCTGGTTGTGATCCATGGCTTTGCCAATATCGTGCAGGAAGCCGCCCTGTTTCGAAAGTTCGATGTTCGCGCCCAATTCCGCGGCGAGAATACCCGCCAGTTTCGCAACTTCCACCGCATGGGACAGTTGATTCTGACCGTACGACGTGCGGAACTTCAAGCGTCCCATCATGCGCAGAACCTCGGTGTGCAGGCCTGTGACATTGGCTTCATAGGCCGCCTGTTCACCCGCTTCATTGATGATTTTCTCAACGGCTTTGGCTTCATCCTCCAAGACCTTTTCGATGTGCGCTGGGTGAATACGTCCGTCAAGCACGAGTTTGGCCAATGCGCGGCGTCCGATTTCACGGCGGACAGAGTCGAAGCAGGAGACGGTGACAGAGTCGGGAGTGTCGTCCACAATCACATCCACACCCGCAGCCTGCTCGAAGGCTTTGATGTTACGCCCGTTGCGTCCCACAATGCGACCCTTCATCTCCTCGCTGGGCAGTGTCACCACGGCACGGGTCACTTCAGCGACATGCTCGGAAGCCACACGCTGGATGGCATCCGCGATCAATTTGCGGGCCCGTTTTTCGCCTTCCTCCCGCGCTTCGGCTTCGATCTGACGGATGATGCGCGCCATGTCGCCGCGCGCCTCCTTTTCGACCGAGGCAAACAATTCCTTGCGGGCCTCGTCCGGCGTCATCTGTGCGATGAATTCGATTTTCTTTGTTTGCTCTTCGTACAATTTTTCGATCTCGTTGGCTCGCTTATCGATCTGCGACTGGCGCTTGTTGAGCACCTGTTCGCGTTGTTCGATTTTGTCAAAACGGCTGTCCAGTTCGCTGCGACGCTTATCGAGGCGTTCCGTTTCACGGTTCAACTCGATGCGGCGTTCCTTGATCTCGGTCTCAGCGGCCTGCACGATCTTGGTCGCATTCTCGCGCGAACCGCTTTCGATCAGGCGCGCCTGTTCGTTGGCAATCTTGAGAATGTCATCAGCTTTTTCCTGCCGCGCCTTGGCGGCTTTTTCAGCCTGATAGCGGTGGAAAAAATACCCCGCAGCGGCGCCAACCACCAGCGCCAGGAAATCTATCAAAAGAACAATTGGATTCATAACATGTCCTCATTTTCATATTCATAAAGTATGTCCGCATGTGTTTCGTTCCAAATTCTGGATACGACAGACACAACAACGGAATACGAAAAGCCGCGGCGGGCGAGGAACTCGCTCAACTTTTTACGAAACTCATTTTGCTCCAGACCTTTGAATCTGGCCGCCCGTTTCAAACCTGTTTCGTAGGCAAGGGCTTCCTCATCCACATCGGACAGGGAAGCCTGGATCGCTTCGTCGTCGAGTCCCTTTTGGCGCATTTCGATCGCCAGGGCTTTTTTACTGCGCGGGCGGAATGTACTGCGATTTTCCACCCACGCGCGGGCAAAGTCATTGTCGTTGGCAAGCCCTGCCTTGCGAAGCCTTTCGAGGGTTTCTTCGATCACCTCTTCGGAGATTTCATGCTTGCGCAGGTTTTGCCGTATTTCCTTTTCTGAACGGGCCCGATAACTCAGGAACAGCATGGCTTGCTGATAAGCCCGTTCACGCGAATCTTCATTCAGCAGTTTGGCAATCTTTTCATCGCTGAGTACATCGCCAACCTTTAACCATGCTGCTGTGATGTGCGCCAGTCCAAAAGCAAACTCTCCATCCAGATAGATATTCAACCGGTTGGGACTTTTCTTTTGGACCTTGATCGCGGTTATCTTTTTCATAGTTCTTCCTGGAATCTTCGGGAAAAGCTTCCGGACTCCAGATTAAACACAAACAGCCAAGACTTCCGAACCTTTCAGGTCGGCTCCCGGCTGTGAAGAAAGTCTGGACTGGTTGATCAGGCTCCGAGTCCCACAAGTGGACGGAGAACGGTCAAAGCAGGTAATGAATCCAAAAATCGCACATTAACGGCGTGAAGTCCGTTTTGTCCTGATAAATATTTGTAATTTGACTCCACAAAGTAACTCCCAAAGGGGAGGGTGCGCGAATTTCCAGTCAATTTCATGGTATGCCAGGAACGGCGGAAGTTTTTCGGTCAATTCCTTTCGGATTTGGTTAATTATACATGAATTTCAGGAATTATTAACACAATTTTTTCATTACAGTGAGGCATTGCCTTTCCATTAAATCAATTGTTGACAACATCAGCCCATGGGCAGGATCAGCATCCATAGTGAATCTGTGACAAATGGAACTAGGTGATTTTGACGAGTTGTGCAATAATTTGAATGTTGTAAAATCCAAATGTCATTTTCAATGGAGGCTGTATGGCAAAGATCACACGTGAAGATGCGCTTGAATATCATCGTTTGAAAGGCAAGCCCGGCAAGCTGGCCATTGTGCCGACCAAGCCGATGGATACGCAGCGTGATTTGGGGCTGGCGTATACACCGGGCGTGGCAGAGCCTGTTCTGGCTATCGAGAAAAACCCCGAAGATGCGTATGAGTACACCTCAAAGGGCAATCTAGTGGCGGTGGTCTCGAACGGTACGGCGATTTTAGGGCTTGGTGACCGTGGCGCTTTGGCGGGCAAGCCTGTGATGGAAGGCAAGGCGGTGCTGTTTAAGAAGTTCGCCGATGTGGACGTGTTCGATATCGAGGTGAATTCGCATGATCCAGATGAAATTATAAAAATTGTAGCGGCGATTTCCCCGACGTTTGGCGGGATCAATCTCGAAGACATTAAAGCTCCCGAATGTTTCTACATCGAGGAAGAACTCAAGAAGATGCTCGACATTCCCGTCTTCCACGATGACCAGCACGGTACGGCGATCATCTCCTCGGCCGGGTTAGCAAATGGTCTGGAATTGGTCGGCAAGAAACATGAAGATATCCGCATTGTGATCTCTGGCGCGGGGGCAGCGGCGATCTCTTGTGCCGAACTGGCAATCCGCTGGGGTGTTAAGCGCGAGAACATTACGCTATGCGATAGCAAGGGTGTTGTATATAAAGGGCGCAAGGAAGGCATGAATAAGTACAAGGAGCGCTTCCTTGTTGATACCGATGCCCGCACTCTGGCTGATGCCCTGCACGGCGCGGATGTGTTCTACGGTCTGTCGGTGGCGAATGTGCTGACCCCGGAGATGATCAAGACCATGGCACGCGACCCCATTGTATTTGCCATGGCGAACCCCGACCCAGAGATCAAGCCTGAACTGGCAAAGGAATCCCGCAAGGATGTCATCATTGCCACCGGGCGTTCGGATTATCCCAACCAGGTGAATAACGTATTAGGCTTCCCCTTCATCTTCCGCGGCGCGCTGGACGTGCGTGCCAGGCAAATCAACGATGATATGAAGTTTGCGGCTTCGAAGGCTTTGGCTGCCTTGGCCAAAGAGGATGTGCCGGATTCTGTCATCCGCGCATACGGTGGTGTGGCCTTGAAGTTTGGGCGCGAATACATCATTCCCAAACCGCTCGATCCACGCGTGTTGCTTTGGGAAGCTCCCGCTGTTGCTGAGATGGGAATGAAGACGGGTGTGGCCCGTAAGAAAGTAGATCTCGATGAGTATCGCGAACAACTGGCATATCGTCAGGGCAAGGGCGAGCGCATCCGCTACTTCTTCCAGAACAAGGCGCAATCCTCCGGCGGCACAAAGCGCGTGGCTTTCGCCGAAGGCGAGGAGCAGAAGATCATTCGCGCGGCGCATCAGATTCAGGAAGACGGTATCGCCACCCCGGTTTTGATCGGACGCAAATCGGTGATCGAGGAACAGATCAAGGGATTGGGCATCGATTATCAGCCTGAGATTGTCGACCCGATCACGTTCTTCAAAATGGATACCTATACAAAGGCGTACTATGAACTGCGCCAACGTAAAGGCACAACCATGAAGGACGCCGCCAAAAAGGTGCAAGACCCCAATGTCCTTGGTTCCATGATGGTCAAGATGGGCGATGCGGATGCATTTGTTTCCGGGCTGACGTTTGATTATCCTGATGTGATCCGCCCGGCTTTACAGATCCATCATACAGTGCCTGGCGGGTCGCTTGTGGCAGGCGTATACATCATGATCTTCGAGGAAAAGGTCTTCCTCTTCACCGATGCCACAGTCAACATCGACCCAACTGCCGAGCAACTGGCGGAGATTGCCTTGCTGGCGGCGGATTATGCAACGAAGCTCGAAATCGACCCGCATGTGGCGTTTCTCTCATTCTCGAACTTTGGCTCCACGCCACACCCATTCTCGGACAAGGTCCGCAAGGCTGTGAGTTTGGTGAAGGCACGCCGGCCGGGACTGAAGGTGGATGGCGAAATGCAGGCAGATACCGCGGTGGTTCCAGAGATTATCGAGGAACGTTACCCATTCAGCGCGGTGAAGGATGCCAATGTGTTGGTCTTCCCGTCACTGGAGTCGGCCAATATTGCCTATAAATTATTGGCCCGCCTTGGCAACGCCAAAGCAATTGGTCCCATCCTGTTGGGTGTGGGTGCTCCTGTCCATGTGCTGCAAACAGGTGATGATGTCAACGCCATTGTACAGATTGCTTCCGTGGCTGTGATGGATGCCATGAACCGAGGGAAGTAGTTCGCAGTTCGTAATCAAAACGGCTTTGGGTTCATTCTCAAAGCCGTTTTTTGTTTTATACTCGGTATTCGGAGTCCATCATCTTGCTAATAATATGCATGCTGACAAGTATTTCTCCAGAAAATAATGAACCGGAGTCCAAAAGTTCGATCTTTGTTTTCTATCATGCAAAAAATACTGGGTGCATCCTTTAAGCAGTTTATCTTCTTCTTTATTTTTGGCGCTGGACTTACGTTTGCGCTGGGTTTTTACATTGAATTCCATGCAGAAAGCAACGACTTTTGGAACATCCTGTACTACGGCAGACACATGTCGCTGGCGGAACTTGAGTCGCTATACAATGGTTTCTTCCCATTTGGATATGCCCTACTGATTGGACAACTACCCTTCACTTATGTGCGTCCGCTTGCATATCTCCTTAATGCACTGCTTGCGGGACTTTTTACCGCATCTGCCTCCACGCTGGTCGTTTACGCTCGCTCCACTTCTGCAACATTGGTAGCCCTATTCGCTTCGGTTGCCGCCCCATTCATCTTTCAAAATGCGAATACACTCAGCCCCGATATTGGCAGTGTGTCCTTTACTGCCTTTGCCATCTTTCTCCTCTGGCGTGACCGTTTGGGTGGAGGGCAGGAGGAGATGAGTGACCTACGGGCAATTTTGGCCGGGCTTTCTTTGGGACTGGCGTTTCTCTGGCGCAACCATGCCATTGTCTCATCTGTGGCTATACTGGCCGGATATTTGCTCTTCACGAGAATTCGTCCCCTCCGTCCACGTATCTGGATGGTCGGTGCATTTTTGTTTCTCGTTTCAATGCAGGTAATCGTCAACCTTGTTTCAGGGCACGGCGCGTTTGAAACTGCGCAGGCATTCAACGTCTACAAATTTTTCTATGGGATAAACGACACCTATCCGCCCACACCTGAAGTGATCGAAAAATTCTCGATAGCCGATGCAGTGTTGAGTAACCCAAAGGGAATATTCTATGATTATTTGCTTTCGTTTACCTATCTCACCTCATTCGGATGGACTGCATTAATCTGCCTGTCGCCTTTTCCAAAGGGGCGACTTTCGCGCTTTTCCCTGTTCCTGTTGTTTTTCACTGTGGTTTATTCCATCCCAGTTGCGCTGGGTGGCAGTCCGCGTTCGCCGATTATGCTCATGGCGATGTACGTCCCATCCTTTGCATTGATGGTCGCAGCTTTGACCGATTTGGCTGAAAAATTTTTCCCATCTCAAAAGTGGACAACGGCTTTAGTGGGTTTCCTCTTCATTGCGGCATCTGCTCAATTGTTTTACAGCTGGGTCATCTACGACGCCAGCTTCATAAAGACCAGCCGCTCAGAACGCAAGGTGCTTTCGACCATCGAACAGACTCTTGTCTTTGCTGGAATGGAATCCCCAACCGAAGTTTTTGCCGACCGATATGATTTTTACACCCCGAACAAAATGCCCTATCGCTCGCGCCAGATCGGGAACTGGTCCCAGGATTGGGTCTGGGGTTACGCTGACGAATATCCGCCCCTGCCCAACGATTCCTGGGGAGCTTTTTCCGCTGCCTGCCGTGAGCAGCGAATCCGCTTTCTGGTTCTTTCGCCGAATAGCCACTACCGGGGAGACATCTTCCCGCCGATTTATAACCAGGAGGTGGACATCGAGTCTCTTGGTTTGGAATTTATTGCTCAAAGGGGAAATATCAGGATTTACAGATTTAAATAAAAAAATCGCGGCGCATTGTGCGCCGCGATTTTCATTCACCTTATTCCACGCTGTCGCTCTTTGCGGACTTGCTTTCAGCCGGCTTGCTTTCCTTGGAAGCACTTTCCTTTTTGGGGTCAGCCTTTTTCACGCTGGAAGTGTCGCCCGAAGGTGACTTGTGGTCAGTGGCATAGAAGCCCGAACCCTTGAAGATGATCCTGGTGGGTGTGATGACCTTTTTCAGCGCCTTCCTGCGGCACTCGGGACAGGTCTTCAATGGTTCGTCGGTGAACGATTGATGGCGTTCGAACTGAATTCCACAATTTTCACAACGATAAGTGTAGACTGGCATATTTTTTCTCCTTGCATGACTTTCCGATACAACGTTCGGCATTATAGCGCGGTTAAGAGGAAGGGGCAAGCCTTTGGGCGCGGCATGTTATAATTTTCTAACATTTCCAAAGCGGAGAATTCCATGCTCAAAATCGAAATCACCTATTGCGCGGTTTGACATTACACCTCCCGGGCCGTGAGCCTGGTGGAAGAATTACTCAGGGAGTACGAGCACGTCATCGAATCGGTGGCATTAATCCCCTCGGACGGAGGCAGGTTCGAGGTCGAGGTCAACGAAAAACCGGTCTACTCGAAATTGCAAGCCAATCGTCATGCCGAACCTGGCGAGATTCTCAAGTTGATATCAAAGATGGTCAAATAAATTCGGAATTCATTACGAGGAAAAGAATGGCAAAAAAAGGCAGAGTTTTTTCGGGCGCGCGCCCAACGGGTCGTCAACATCTTGGGAATTACCTGGGAGCGATGCGAAATTATGTGGCTTTGCAAGCAGACTATGATTGTGTCTACTGCATCGTGGATGTCCACGCCTTAACTACCGTCGAGACCACGCAGGAACTCAGGCAAAATACCTTCGAGATGGCGCTGGACTGGCTCGCGGCGGGGATGCGCCCTGAAGACTCGATCATTTTCGTGCAATCACATGTCCCCCAGGTGATGGAACTGCACACCTACCTTTCGATGGTGACGCCGCTCGGCAAGTTGACCGACCTGCCAACCTTCAAAGAGAAGATCCGCCAGCAGCCTGAGAATGTGAACTATGGACTGGTCGGCTACCCCGTGCTGATGGCCGCAGACATCGTTCTCTACAAGTCGGATGTCGTGCCGGTTGGCATTGACCAGGCTCCTCATCTTGAATTCACACGCGAGATCGTACGCTCCTTCAACTATCGATACAATACCAAGGTCCTGATCGAGCCGCAGGTAAAACATACTGAAGTGCTGAAAGTTCTTGGCATTGATGGCAAGGAAAAGATGGGCAAGAGCCTTAACAATCACATCGAACTGGCGCTTACCCCTGAAGAGACGATCAAGCGCGTACGCGAAATGGTCACCGACCCCGCACGCCAGCGCAAGACCGACCCCGGCAACCCAGATGTCTGCAACGTGTTTACCATGCACAAGCTGTTCTCCGCACAGGAGGAAGTGGACATGATCAACGTCGAATGCCGTAAGGCGGGCATAGGCTGTGTGGATTGCAAACTGCGTTTTGCCAACAACCTGAGCAAACACCTCGAACCCTTCCGCGCCAAACGCGCCGAAATTGCCGCCAAACCCCATTATGTTCAAGATGTGCTGGACGATGGAGCCAAACGCGCCCGCGCCATCGCCGAGCAGACGATGGTCGAAGTCCGCGAGGCGATGCAATTGCCGTGACCTGTAGGGGCACGGTCTCTGTGTCCAGATTATAGGGGCGGGATTATACCCTGCCCCTACATTTTCTTTATGCGCCTATTAATCCAGCGAGTTTCCAAAGCAAGTGTTACCGTCGAACAGCAGACCATTTCCAAAATCGGAAAGGGTCTGTTGATTTTATTGGGCGTCGGCCACGGTGATGAAGAGGAGCAAGCCGCCTTCCTCGCGGAGAAAACTGCCAACCTACGAATCTTCGAAGATGAGCAGGGTAAGACCAACCTTTCGGTGTTGGATGTAAAAGGTGAAGCGATCGTCGTCTCGCAATTCACTCTGTACGCCGATGCTCGCAAGGGTCGCCGTCCTTCCTTTACAGATGCCGCCCTGCCCGAAGTCGCTGCCCCGTTGGTGGAACGTTTCGTTAAATTATTGCGAAGTCATGGTGTGCCGACACAAACCGGGCAATTTGGCGAGCACATGGAAGTGGAAATCCACAATGACGGGCCTGTGACCATCTGGCTGGAAAAGTGACCATCAAGTAAGTTGGTCATTTTAAAGGAAGACATGCAACCACATCCCAACAGGTTCCAGCGCGGACTGCTTTGGCTCTTCATGCAGAGGCCAGTAACTGCCATTATCACTCCCCTCCTGCACAGGGTCGATGGACTCTTCTGGAAGATCAGCGGAGGGCGATTATTTTTCTCCAGCAAGTTGGTTGGGATACCAGCGTTTCGGATAACCTCGGTTGGCGCCAAAAGCAAACAACCCCGCACCCTTGTCTTGTACGGATTTAGTGAGAACGAAAAAATAGCGCTCATCGCCTCCAATTTTGGGCAGGCCCACAACCCTTCATGGTACTACAACCTCAAAGCCAATCCACGATGTCAGGTTCAATGGAAGGGAGCCTCACTCGAATACATTGCCCGCGAAGCCGGGGGTCAGGAGCGCGAAAAATACTGGAACCTGGCCGTTTCATATTACAAAGGGTATGAGCTTTACCAGATCCGCGCCGCGCGCCGCTGCATCCCGGTGATGATTTTGGAACCTGTGAAATAATTGTCAAGATGAGAATTTCATGATAAAGTTGCACTGTAGGATGCAAGTAGCTTTTCGTTGTGGAAGTAGCAAGACGGCGGCTCAAGGCACAACCTTTGAGCCGTTTTGTTTGACCGCCCGATGAAAGACGACTGCGTCACCTTATTTTTTTATTTTGCTTAGGAGGCAAAAATGTCTGATCGTGTAGTCGGTACGGTTAAATGGTTCAACGGCACCAAGGGCTTCGGATTCATCGAACGCGAAGGCGGTCCCGATGTTTTCGTCCACTTCTCCGCCATCCGCGGTGACGGGTTCAAGAACCTTCAGGAAGGCCAGAAGGTGGAGTTCTCCATCGAAAAAGGTCCCAAAGGTTTGCAAGCTGCTGACGTGGTAGTGCTCTAATTCCTTATCCGCACCAAAGAGCCCCGCTTTTCAGCGGGGCTCTTTTTTTAGATTTTGCATCTTATTCTGAAAACCCATAGCACTCTCTCCCACACCTTGGGGTTCTTCCAGAATCATTCATACTCGATATTAGGTGTTCCCACTTTTTATGCGAAATGTTTTTCGATGGATTGGGGAAAAACCGAATTTTGCAATCGCTAGACGATGCGCCAGAGACCCATATCCTTTGTGATGCGCAAAGCCATATTGCGGAAACCGGACATCCTGTTCGATCATCAACGCATCACGGGCAGTTTTGGCAAGGACCGAGGCTGATGCAATGCTGAGTGAACGTTGATCACCCTTGACCAACGCTGCCTGAGGCAGGTCCAATTCGGGGAGTTCGAGGCGGAAATCTGTCAGCAAAAAATCGGGAAGAATGGGCATGGCTTCAAGCACCCGGTTTGCAGCGAGGCGTGTGGCAGGGACAATGCCTAATTCGTCAATTTCGACGGCAGATGCAAAACCAATTCCCCAGGCAAGCGCAACCTGCTTGATGCATGGTACAAGTTTTTCACGCCTGCGGGGAGTCAACTGCTTGGAATCGCGCACCCCGCTCAAGGTCTGCAAAAGAAGCGGACTGTCATGCGGCAGGATGACTGCTCCTACACAGACTGGTCCAGCCAGGGCGCCACGTCCCGCCTCATCCAATCCCGCAAGGTATTGCCAGGAAAACCAGAGATTATTTTCGTAAAACAGGTCAGGGGGTGAGGTCATACCCACCGCGCAACGCATGGAGGTGAATACGGAAAATATCACCGATCATTCGCATGGCATCGCGCACGGCATTCACCTTGCTGTCCGCGCCGAAATACCAATGAATGGGCACCTCCCTGATATTCATGTGTTTTTTGCGCGCAAGATAGAGAATCTCGATATCGAATGACCAGCCGCCGAGGGTCTGTTGCCCGAAAAGCTTTTGGGCCGTCTCCGCACGAAAACATTTGAAGCCACATTGTGTGTCATTCAAACCCGGCAGGATGAGCATGCGAATGATAAGATTAATGGCACGTCCACCCCAGTGACGGTAGGGTGGCTCGTTATACCGCACTGCGCCCGGCGCTTCACGCGAACCAATTATTACATCATAACCAGTCAAAACGGGTGGCAGGAATTTTGTCAACTCTTCAATCGGCATGGACAAGTCGGCATCGCAAATAAAACGATATTCGCCGCGCGCTTCAAGCACACCGCGTCGTACGGCATTCCCCTTGCCGGCATGTTCCTCGCGCAAGACAACCAGGTTGGGCCGGCGGGAAGCAAATTCCCGCGCCAATTCCAACGTTCGATCCGAACTGCCGTTCTCGACAACGACAACTTCAGCCGCATAGTTTTGTTTTTCGAGAAACTCAAATACCTGTCCCAGGGTGCGAGGCAGGCGAAGCTCTTCGTTGTGAGCGGGGATGATGATGGATAAGAATAGAGATGACAATGCAGGTTATAAACTGACGGAAATGATGATGGCAAGTCCAAACAGGATACAAAGCCAAACGATTAACATGCCTGCCAGCAGGATGATTTGCGTGTCGCTCAACCCCAAAAACCTCTTTTTTGCCGGGGCCGGTCTTGCACCTTGTGGACGTGGCACATTAACCGGAGCTGCATCCTGTGCGGCAGGTTGAGCCTCGCCCTCTTCAAAGGCAAAACCAAGGTCGTTGGCGTTAAAGCCCTGTTCAGCTGGTTGTGACAGAGCACTGGAACGCGAAGCACTCTGCGCAGGAGCAGGGGAGAGCGTCCTTAGTTCCTCAACCGGAGTGGGGTCGATAATGCGGTCTGCCAGTTCGTGAATAAAATCGGTCCGCCAGACAGGGCGCGCCTGCAAAAGCGTCCCCGCGAACTGCTTGATGGCATCACTACGCACCACACGTACCATTGGACGCACCGAGTCAATTTGCGCGCCGGGATCGGCTGCAATTAACACCGGTTCCACCGGGCTCGGCATTTCGACCTTTTGGATCTTCAAAAACTTCTGGAAAACGGTCGCCAGCTTCGCAACACGGTCAATGTAATTGATACCAGCCGGAAGTGCCTTGCCATCATTGTTGACGATGTTCCATTGGTCGCCTTTCGCCTCGAAATTCCCCTTCACATGGGTCACATAAATCACCCACACTCCACCCGCGCCAAGCAGGGCAATGGGAATCACAATTTCGCTGTTTGGCAGGGTAAAGTTTCGAATCAGCACAAACCCCTTTTCAAGAAGACGTTCAAGCTGCGAAATGACCGTTTTCTGGGCTTCCAATTCAGCTGACCAGCTCAACCCATACTTCAACGTCCCCCGAACACGGGCAATAATGCCAATATTACCATTGGCGTCCTGCTGGGAAGTTTTATCGATAATTTTCATGGAGATTCACTTTTGGCAAAATTCCTATTACAGGTAATTTTAACACACACGGGTTAAATCGTAGAGGCACGCGCACGGAATTGAAACTTTGTGCGCGTGCCTCCATCAATTTGTCGGGGCGCCGGGATTCGAACCCGGGACCTCTTGCTCCCAAAGCAAGCGCGCTAGCCGGACTGCGCTACGCCCCGATCAAATGAACTGGGCGAGTATAATGCGAAGAATGAAAACCCGTCAAGCCATTCTCACTATTGCATGTCTATTGCTTTTCACCGGACTTTCAGCCTGTTTGCCATCGGATGATGTTGCCCAAGCCCAGACTGTGGCTTCTCCAACAGTAACCGTTACAGTTACCGCATCCCCCACACCTACCCCCATCCCTGTCACCCCCACTCCATTGACTTGTCTCACAGAACCGGGGACGATCAAACAAGATGTAGTTTCGACGACAAAACCGCCGCAGGAGTTCATGATCTACCTGCCGCCTTGTTACGGAGCTTTTCCCGATAAACGTTATCCTGTCCTATACCTGCTTCACGGCCAGACCTACAATCAGGATCAATGGGTGCGACTTGGGGCACCTAATATCGCTGACGAAATGATCCATGCCGGGGAAAGCCAACCATTCATTATGGTTTTCCCAGATGACCGCTACTGGAACTCGGAGGCGGGACCCGGCTTTGGCGACCGGTTCATCAATGACCTGATTCCCCATGTGGACAAAAATTACCAAACCCTCGCGGACCGCGACCATCGTTTCCTCGGCGGACTTTCACGCGGCGGCGGCTGGACCGTACAGCTTGGGTTTGGTCACCCGGAATTATTCGGCGCACTGGGCTTGCACTCGCCCGCCATCTTCAAGGATAACGCGCCTTTTGTGGAGCGAATCATCAGGTCCATACCGCAGGAATCCCGCCCGAAGTTGTGGTTCGACATTGGCGACTCGGACATGGAATTACCCCGTGCATTGCTGCTGGAAGAAATCCTGGTAAACAACGACTACCTCCATGAATTCCACCGTTTTGTCGGCGACCACAGCGAGGTTTACTGGAACGCCCACGTGGCGGAATATCTACGCTGGTACACAGCGCTGTGGCAGGAAGCAGCAGGACAATAAGATATAATCTTCCAAATTATTTTCAGGAGAACATATGAATGTATTCGTTACAGGCGGCGCAGGTTATATTGGTTCCGCCACCGCCGAGGCGCTGATTAATGCAGGACATTCCGTCACAGTTTTCGACTCACTGGTCACAGGCCATCGCGCCGCAGTACCGCGGGATGCAAAGTTCATCCATGCCAATCTGGATGACACTCACGCGCTGGCAGAAGCACTGACCTCCAGTAAATTCGATGCCATCATGCACTTCGCCGCATTTATCGAGGCGGGCGAAAGCATGAAGGACCCAGGCAAATTCTTTCGCAATAATTTCAGCAACTCCCTGCAATTGATGGAGACCGCCGTCAAGGTTGGGATAAGAAAACTCGCATTTTCATCCACTGCGGCCGTTTATCAATCCAGCGAAGCCCCGTTGACTGAAGACTCTCCCCTCGGTCCCACCAACGTCTACGGGCATACCAAGCTCATGACCGAACAGGCGCTCGAATGGTATCGCAGCATTCATGGCCTGCGCTTTGCTGCGCTGCGCTACTTCAACGCCTGTGGAGCATTGTCCGGACGTGGCGAGGCACACCAACCAGAATCACACCTCATTCCGCGCGTTCTGCAAATCGCGCTTGGGCAGACAGAAACCGCTCAAATCTATGGCACAGACTACCCTACCCCGGATGGAACCTGCATCCGCGATTACATCCACATCGCAGACCTCGTTTCGGCCCATGTTCTTGCGCTGGAAGCGCTCGAAAAAAAGGATAAACTGGTTTACAACGTCGGCAGCGGAAACGGCTTCTCAGTGCGCGAAGTGATCGAAACAGCGAGACGGGTTACAGGTCATGCCATCCCTGTCATTGAATCCCCACGTCGTCCCGGAGATTCGGCCCGGTTGGTTGCGTCACCCAAGAGAATCATCGACGAGCTGGGCTGGAAGCCAATGCACACCAACTTGCAGAACATCGTCTCCAGCGCATGGGAGTGGCACAAATCACACCCGAATGGATATTCAAAATGACTTTCACCTTTCATCGCATTCCTGTTGGCATTTGCAATTGCTACCTTCTGCGCGGCGAACGTACCATTTTGATCGATGCCGGCGCATGGGACGGAATGCCCGCCTTCCTAAGCGAAATGAAAAAGCTTAACATCGATCCAAAGCAGATCGACCTCATCCTACTCACACATGGACATTGGGACCATATTACGAATCTAAACGACATCCACGAAATGACAGGGGCGAAAGTCGCCATCCATGGTAGAGACCAGTTTATGGTCGAGACAGGCGAGCCGCTCTTTCCGGCAGGCGCAACCCCCTATGGACGCATGATGTCCTGGGCGTCCAAAAGATTGCTTCGCCCGCGCCTTCCAAAAGTAAAGGTGGACCTGGTGCTCGATGACAACGGCATGTCACTGGCTGAATATGGCATTCCCGGCAAAGTGGTGCACACTCCCGGTCACTCCATGGGACATTCCTGCGTCATTCTCGATTCAGGCGAAGCCTTTGTTGGGGACACTGCGATGAACTCATGGTTTCTGCGCCTCACGCCCGGACTGCCCGTTCTTGCGGAAGATATTAAGATGGTCGTGGACGGCTGGAGAAAAATTTTGCCGATGGGAATCAAGCGCGTTTTCCCCGCACACGGCAGGGATTTTCCTGTTGAAGTGATGCAAAAAGAAATCGAGAATTTCAAATGACTTTTCTTATTGTGATCATCGGTTGGGTGTTCTCGCTTTGTCTGCATGAGTTTTCCCATGCGCTTATCGCCTATTACGGTGGTGACCATACCGTGAAAGACAAAGGCTACCTCACCTTCAACCCGCTCAAGTACACACATCCCGTTTACTCGTTGCTTTTTCCGATGATCTTTTTATTGATGGGCGGAATCGGTCTGCCCGGCGGGGCGGTATACATCGAAAAGTGGCGATTGAAAAGCCGTCAGTGGGAGACTGCTGTTTCCCTGGCTGGACCCTTTTCCAACGCGATACTTGCCCTCATCCTCGGCTTGATCCTGCGACTGGGACCGGTCAGCGCCTCGGGCGTTTGGCCGGGACTGGCTTTCCTCGCATTCCTGCAGATCTCTGCGGTGGTACTCAACCTGATTCCCCTACCGCCCTTTGATGGCTTTGGCGCAATCGAGCCTTACCTTCCGATGGATGTCCGCATGAAACTGGCACAGACACAGGGGATGCTCTCATGGGTCGTGCTTATCCTGCTCTGGCAGGTCCGTTTCATCGGCAACCTATTTTGGGGATTTGTCGGACTGCTGGCCAGATTGGCCGGCGTTCCGCTCGATCTGGCGGGACTGGGGATGAGCCAGTTCATGTTCTGGTAAAAACGATTTGAACGGACAGTCCTCCTGTTTAATGCCACGGGAGGACTGCTTGATTAACCTGCCTGCGGCATATCAGTTTTATCGGCGGGCTTCTTTGCCGCGTTACCAATCATGATTCCGCCAGTGAAGAAGATCACGCCCAATCCAATAATACAAATCCCGCCAAAAACCAATGGCATGAGCCAACCTAAATCCGAAGCAGGTAGACCAAGCGCACCCTGAATGGCCTTGACCACATCCACATAGAAATTATCGCGCGAAGGGCGAATCCAATAGAACGGGTCTTCGGGCCTGCCGACAAATGGACTCAGTCGCCAGGTCATTTGGGTGCCCACAAACCCGTAGACCAAAACCCACAGGAACAGAATCCGCTTGCCGAGTGTTCTTAGCGAGTCGGTGCGTGTCGGCTCCACCAGAGTCATCCCGCGCCAGAGGAAATACACGCCGATACAGGCGCTAATTCCCACGAAGACCACCGCCAGGAGTTGGAAGAATTCGTAATTAGTGGAGGTCAACACGAAGAAGAGGGTGATCGGTGCAAGCCCGAGAAGAAGAAAGGCTGTCACGCTGATGCCGGAAAGTACCACGGTTAACACCTGGATCATTTTGAGCGGCGTGCCGAGCAACGCCAGCGAAAAGAAATATAAGGCAGGCAGACAGAACATCATGGTGGACAGGAAGAGCACGGGGACTTTGACAGATGACGACAAAGCCTGCAACGGACTCTTCGCCAACCCCACCATGAAACCATAGACCATGAAAGAGAAGAGGGAAACCAATCCCAACGACAGCGCTCTGGCCTTGACGTTCTCGTCCCGTTGGATGCTGTGAAAGAAGGCGTCGGGATCGCGCAGAAAATCGGGCATGATCGAAAACAGGTTTTGCATTTTATCCTCCGAATTTTGGTTGCTTACCGGGATAATTTTCCGCCCTTTCATCTCTCAGGCGCTGACAAAGACTCTCTGGAAAAATCGTAAGTTTTTGAGAGGGGCGGGGAAAGTTGCATTTACTTATTCGTGAAATACTTTACAAATAAGACCTTTTTGGTTACAATAATAGTGAAATATGTCACTATTTGAAGAGGTTAACCATGAACACGAAACATATCCCCCACATTGTCATTATCGGCGCAGGCTTCGCGGGTATGGAGGCTGCACGCGGACTCGCCAATGCGCCTGTCCAAATTACGCTAATCGATAAAAACAACCATCACCTATTCCAGCCGCTCCTGTATCAGGTGGCAATTGCGGGCCTGCTTCCGTCACAAATTGCCCAGCCGGTGCGAACCATTTTCCGCAGGCAAAAAAATCTCACATTCCAGATGGGCGAAGTAAGTGCAGTCAACCTGGATGAAAAATATGTCAAACTCAACGGGTCGGTAATCGCCTACGACTACCTGGTCATTGCCACAGGCGGACGAACCAATTTCTTCGGTTTCGACTCTTTGGAAAAGGCCGGATTCCAGGTCAAGGACCTCGAAACCGCAGTCAAAACAAGAAATCATCTGCTTTCGATGTTCGAACGGGCCAGTAATGAAGGAGATGCAGAAAGACGCAAGGCTTTACTAACCTTTGTCATCGTCGGCGGCGGACCCACAGGGGTGGAAACCGCAGGAGCGCTGGCAGAATTGATCTCTCACGTCATGGTGAAGGATTATCCGCGTTCCATGCTGAAGGAAGCACGTGTGATCCTGCTTGAAGCAACGTCAAACCTGCTGGGCTCATATCCCGATGAGCTACGAAAATCAACACTCAAACTATTACACGGGAAAAATGTGCGGGTCCGATTGAATACCAGGATGGAAGATTTCAACGGACAGCGCATCGCGCTGGCAGATGGGAGTCAAATCGAAACACAGACCGTGATTTGGACTGCCGGAATCAAAACGGCTGAGATGGTGGATGAACTGAATGTGGAAAAAGCTAGTGGAGGCAGAATCTGCGTCCTGCCGACTTTGCAGTTGCCCGATCACCCCGAAATATTCGTCATCGGTGACACTGCCTTTCTCGAGGAAAACGGACAACTCCTGCCGATGCTTGCCACGGTCGCCATTCAGCAGGGGGCGACAGCGGCAAAAAATATCCGTCGCCAGATGGACAACCTGCCCCTTGAAACCTTCCATTACAAGGACCCCGGACTGCTCGCCACCATCGGTCGCAACGCCGCCGTGGCGAGGATTTTTGGCATCTCCTTTAGCGGTTTCATTGCCTGGGTGATCTGGGTCTTCCTGCACATCTACCGTATCATCGGCTTCCGCAACCGGGTCGTCATTATGTTCAACTGGATGTGGGACTATTTATTCTATGATAATCAGGTGAGGCTGATCACGAAGGAGTGAGCGTAATCGAAGCATATCCTCTATCCTTCGACCACGCTCAGGACGAATTACTCCAATTCCCGATATAAAAACCACTCCCCCTTGCGGGCATCGACATTTTTTCTGAAACGGTCATAATAAATATCAAAGATTTGACCCGAATCCACCCTGACCCGGAAATAAAACCGTCCCACGTTCAATGACCCGCGTGTGGATGCAACTTCGGCATGTGCAGGGCGCATATTTTTAGCCATTTTTCCCCGCCGCGTAAAATCGCTCCACTCGGAGAGTGATTCGACCACACGATATGTTTTTTTATTCCAGGTGAATTCGTTTGGACAGGGCGGTGACTTTTCAAGCGTTGGAGGCACATCGAAGGTCACCCCGATTCGTTCATCAAAAAAATGGATGGGAGTGTATTCAGTCATAGTTCACTTATCTTCGGCAAGGTGGAAACGATGCAGGAAGCGGTGGAAAATTGGAGCAGCGAGAATGCCAACCGAGGCTAGCAGGATGACACCCGAATACAAAGCATAAAAGGAGGCAAATAGTTTCCCCGCTACTGTCCGCAATGGAGTGACGGGTCCCATGCCGCCAAGGATCATGGAAGCATTCAGCAAAGAGTCTATCCAAGAGAGACCTTCGAAATAATGATAGCCAAGCATTCCAACGCTAAGTGAAAAAGCCAGCAGGAGCAATCCTACAATCCCATTCAATGCCAGGCGTTTGGCAAATACGGAGCGTTTGGCCAGAGGTTGTTTGTGATGCTCGTACATTTACTTCATTATAACTTTTTTGTTGCTCCACCATCGAAAATGGCGACAGAATCTGGCAGTTATTGCATACGACGAACGATCAACGGAATCCCAATTGAGAGGATTATCATAAAAAACGAAACTGGGCATAGAATACAGGGCAAAAGCCAAAGTTCCCAAAAGCTATTTTGACGCGCCTTGCCTGGATCGTTCGGGTCAACGAGAAGCGTTTCAACATCGCCAACCTTGTTACTGGGCGGGTTGGAGGAGTTGACGCTTTCATATTCGTATTGCCGACCATCCACTGTATAACTAAAAACCGGAGAGTAGGTGGTGCCACCTTCTGAGGAAGAGGATGATTCCAACCGAACAACCGTGCCCTGCACTTCGACTCCCCTGCTGTAAAACATATAACTTGAATATGTATACCAAACGCTGACTCCCAACAATATTATCGCGCTGATCGGCAACAGCACAAAAGCGCATCCCAATTTGCGGGGACTTTTCTTCGTATTATCAGTTGAAAAAGCTCGATTTTCGATTTGCATGGTTCACCTCTAAAGTTTGATTTTATGCATAAGAAGATTATCCGCGCAGGGCGATCTTCACCACCTGCGGATTTGCGATTCTAAAATAATCCTCCATCCTCATGAAAATGGATTTCTCCAGGCTGCCCGCATTGAATACAACCTCCTCATTTTCCTTGATCAGCGGGTCAGCCAGCACCCCAAGTTGGTCGCTGAAGGAAAAGGGCGGAATCGACCCGATGACACAGCCTGTGAGCGCTTCTGCTTTTTCACGTGGGGCCATGCCAATACCCACTGCATTGAAATGGGACTTGATGGCGTCAAAGTCCACACGGCAGTCACCGGGGACATTGGCAAGGTAGTATCGATTTTCCTTTTTGCTCATCCGCACCTGCACCACCATGGACTTGATAGCCTGTTCAATTCGGTTGCCGCGGATTTTGGTGATGAATTCCGTGCGTCCCTCGGGCTCATGTTCGAGCACTCGATAAACAGCACCTTCCCTGTCAAGCAAAGCACGGAGTTGGTCGTGAGCAGACATCGTATTCAACATTTCAGTTCAAGCCTTTGGGACATACACCGCATAACCACGCGGAGGTGCGAAGAACTGGGCGCGTCCCTCCACATCGGTGCGTTTGTTCAAGGGTTTTTCCATGTCCACCCTGCTCCACCACGCCACAGGGACAAGTTCCGCATTATGCCATTGCGTGCTTGCCCATTGACCATCCCAACGGTCGCCACGGTTATTCAGGACATAGATCAGCCCGGGCTGGTCACCGTATCCACCGCGCTGCATGATATAGAGATTATCGTCGAGGTACAGCGTGCTGGTCGAGCCGGCGGCATACTTCTCATGTGCGGAGACGAGGGCTGCAATGCCGTTGAATGTGCCTTCGAGCGCCAGATTGAAGTTGTAGTAGTCCTTCCAAAACACACAGGGATACCCTTCATGGGTCAGGATGTAGGAATACGCCAATAGTTTATCGTTCGTGATCGGGCGTCCCTCATCACGCAAGTCATGGTTTTCCACAAACGTCACCGCGCTGTAATTCTGCTCCCGCAAAACGGATTCTCCTCCGACCAAGTTTCGCAGGCTGAAGCCATATTGATCACAGACATTCTTCAACAGTTCGCGCAGTGGAAAATCGAACACGTCCACCGGGTTGGAATTCAGATGATTCGCCTGGTTCACCCAGTTGAGAGTGTTGCCTGCGCTATCCCAATATTCCGCAACACCGTAGGGTTTGAAATACTGTCCATCTCGCATGTAACGATACTCCTGGATGGATTGGACTGTGAAAGGTCCGAAACCTTTGACAAAATCATAGCGAAAGCCATCGAAGCCGATCTCTTCGATCAGCCAGCGGGAGAGCTTGAGCAATTCACTGAAGACATAGGGATTGCGGTGCGAAAGGTCGGGCATGTCGCCAAAGGTCATCTCGTCCCACGATTCATACATGCTGGGATGGAAACATTCCCAATTACGGGGGAACTTGCCACTTTTGGGATTGAACACTGTCCAGCGCAGTTGACCCGTGATCGGGTTGATCTCCTGGGCGTCCGCGCCGGAGTTGTGATTAAAGACCATGTCGGCGATCAGACTCAGCCCATTTTTGTGCGCATTCTTGATCAGGGCATCCAACTCCTTGCGTGTGCCAAACCAGGTTGGGATGGTTCCCTTCTGATCGAATTCGCCGAGGTCATAGTAGTCGTAGGGGTCGTAACCCATCGAAGGCCCAAACAGGTTGGCGGCCTTGTGGATTGGCGGCAACCACAATGAGGTAAACCCCACTTCCGCCAGCGAGGGAATTTTCTCGTTGACATAATTCCACCATTGGAATTCCTTCTTATCCTCCCGTGGACAGTCCCAGTAAAAGGCTTGCATCATGACACCCATAAGATTTTGCTCCTTTGGTGATACAGGAAGTGCGTCGCACTTAACTTAACAGGGGCAATGCCACCCATCAGGCGCAACGCACTTTTAGCTTTACTTTCCAAACATGCGGAAAAACGTCCGCAGGTCGAACATGGAATGGACGGTGGTATGCAATTCTTTATTACTTGCTTCGTTCGATCTTTGGTTGAACCACACGGCGAAAATCCCCACCGCGTTGGCGGCCAACACATCCTTCTCGAAGCTATCACCGACCATCAACACATCCGAGGCGGCAATTTCGAGGTCAGTCAAGATATGACGATAGAACTCCTCGCCCTTTGGCAGTTGCGTGTTCTTGAAACAATATACGTGTGAAAAATAGGAATCAAGCCCGGCGCGGGCCAACGCTCCACGGATCTGACTTTCGTCTGAAATCACGGCGCCTGTGGCGATGATGGCACGCCGTCCATTGGCATGGAAATCAACCAGCACGTCGACAATACCTTCAACGACTCGCACTCTCGGCCATTCGACCATCGGGATGGTGGAGGTGGGGTTGTCATCGTACAACACGGTGTCGCCCCAGTCGAAGAGGACGATTGGGTAGAGTTGTTCTGTCACGGGAAGATTGTAACCGGAATCCATAAGCCAGGGTCAAGGCTACTTGGAAGACTATCACATGCGAATTAAGGCAATTTTGCCCATCGTTCAAGCAGGGAAGCATAATCAATCAGAAACGCGAGTAACAGCTGTCCATCCCACCCACCTACACCGGCACATCGCTCATGTAACGGGCAAAGGATTCGGGGCGCATAAAGAGCGGGATGAAAATGCAGGCAAAGAATCCGCCAAGGTGTGCCCAATGCCCGATGCCATATTGCGCGTTATTCATGTAGGTGTCAACAGCGGGAGGGATCTGAATGATCAAATAATACAGTACAAACCAAAAGGCGCGGATTTTGGGCCAGGTGGGAATGAAACTGATGAACCACAGCGTCCGAATGCGTCCGCCGGGGAATAGCACAAAATAGGCTCCCACGACTCCGAAGATGGCTCCACTTGCCCCAATTCCGGGAATGTCCCCATGCGGCTGGGCAAGAGCGGTGATCAGGCTGGCGGTTGTCCCTGCCAGGAGGTAATAAACCAAATATCTCCACGGGCCGCAGGCATCCTCCACACGACGACCAAAGACCCACAGGAAAAGCATGTTGCCCAAAAGATGAAAAATGCCGCCGTGCAAAAATATGCTGGTCATGGCGGAAATAATGCCGGCTCCCTGCCGCGCCCAGATCAAGCTTGGGGTAAACCCGAAGGTTCTAACCACACTCCAAAGCTCATCCATGGGTAGCGTCAATTCCCAAATCAAAATCATGGTATTGACCACGATCAACACAATGGTCATGATGGGAAGGGCGCTGTAACGGTTGGGTTCAGTATCGTTTAAGGGCAGCATAATTCACTCTGCTACAACCGGTCATATGCGGATGAAAGCCGCGTAAAACAACAACACAAACGGAAGGATTACCAATACCCAACCGGCAGCGGACATTGAAAATCTCGCCGCGGGAGAGCCGCTTGAGCCGACGTTCTTGAAAAGCAACGACCACAGCCGGGAATGAGAGCGGACCGAAGCGAGAGCAATCATGAATCCGCCAAGCAAAACCCATAAGAAACCAAACGACAACAGGAGGTCGGGATTGGCAATTGGATTCAGCCCCAGATGGATGAACAACAACATGAAATAAAGCAACGGCGGGCCAGCCGTGAGACGCGCAATCGAGACCGTTGGTGAAATATGTGAAATCTTCTCCTGACGCAGATTCTCCAACCTGATGGTTTTCCAGTAGATGCTGTTCTGCTCGTTTTTGGATTTTGACTTCAACGCGGCAATGCCATAGGCCTCAATTGCCTTCTCGATATTTCCCTGCTCTTCATACATCGCCGCCAGTTCAAGCGGATTGTCCCTGAAATGCTTCAGGCGGTCAAATTCGCGGCGGGACTGGACATTCTCCGGCATGAGCTTAAGCAGTTCTTCGAGGGCAAGCAGACGTTCGTCCATGTCGGGGGTCAGTTTTGCAAGCAAGTGCCAGACATCCGCATTGACTTCCCCGGTCTTTGCAAGCAGGCGGATGAGGCCCAAGGCCTGGTCCTGTTTCTTTGTCTTGACCAGTTCACGCGCCTGCCTGACCTGATCTTCGACCCGAAGCCTTTGCTCCTCCTGGCGCTTTTTTCTCTGTTCCAACAACTGCCCCAGATATTGATTTACGTTGACATTTTTGGGGTTGATCTTCAATACCTGCTCACAGGCGTAAATACAGTCATCCAAATCATCAAGCAATCCGGTAAGCCACATCCAGGCCGTTTCGTTGTGCGGATTGATTTCGACAACCTCCAGGAAAATATCGCGCGCCGTCAGCTCATGTCCGGCACGCACCGCAGTCATTGCCTGTTGAAGCAATTCATCTTCCCGCATAATGGTAATTCCATGGAACAGGATGCACGAATGTTATTTTACACTGCAATTTATAATTTTTCCTGACACAGGAAATTATGGATTACCGCGCAGGTCTCACGAAGCGGGAGTAAAGTATTTATCCCAAATCTTTTGTTTGGCGGCGGACTCGATGAAGGAGGCTTCAAAGGCGAAGCGATTGCAAACGGCTATCTCGTCCATGCTCATGCCGAGGATTTCGCGAGCGATGCGATATTCGTTGTTGACGTTCGTCTCCAGCACTTCGGGGTCGTCCGAGTTGATGGTGACGCGCACGCCGAGGTCGAACAGCTTTTTGAGCGGATGCGCTTCGATGGCCGGTACAGAGTTGGTCAGGTAATTACTCCAGGGATTCACTTCGAGCGTGATGCCGCGTTCCCGCAGCAAATCCACCACCTTCATGTCTTCGATACTGTGGATGCCGTGTCCGATGCGGTCAGGCTGGAAGGCATGGACGGTGTCCCAGACTGCCGAGGCGGGCGTATCCTCCCCGGAGTGGATCGTCACCTTCAAGCCCGCATCCTTCGCCTTCAAAATCGGTTTGACGAAATCCCCCATCGGATAGAGCAGTTCCCCGTCTGCAAGGTCAACCGCATGGATGTGCTGGCGGTTGCGAATCGCCCAGTCCACCGTTCGGATGCAGGAGTCCGCACCCATGCCGCGCGAGGTGATGGCAATCAGCCCAATCGCCATGTCGAACTGCTTTTCGGCGCGTTCCTTCGCCCGCAGAATCCCCTCCAGCGATTCATCCCAATCGAGGTTGTGACCGTGGAAAGCCCAGTCGGGCGAAAAGCGGACTTCGAACAATTTGATGTTCTGCCGCGCCGAATCCTCGAACAATTCCCATGCAATGCGCTCCACCACCGCGGGCGAGGTGATGCTGTTTTGGAAAATGTCGAAAGCTTTGAGGACAGCTTGCAGGTCGCGCATCTGGTCGAGGACTTTGACGTGCTTGTCCAGTTCGGCGACTTCATACGCCGGTAGATTTAAGTTGTATTCACGTGCCACATCGATGATGGTCTGCGTGCGGATCGCGCCTTCGAGATGGCAATGAATCTCGGTCTTGGGGATGTCGTTATATTTCGGGTCGAAGTTTTTCATGGAAATCCTTTCGACGATGGACGACAGACCATAGACCACTGCAATCGTCCATCGTCCACGGCCTATCGTCTATTTTACCTGCTCCCTAGTCGCAACACCGTCTGCAACAAGACATTCACGCCTTTCACGCAGTCTTCCCATTGGGTAAATTCGCGTGGCGCGTGGCTGGCTCCATCCACCGAGGGGACAAAGATCATGCCGATGGGACAAATCCCGTCAAAGGATTGACCGTCGTGGATTGCGCCCGAAGCAAGGGAAACATGCGTCAGTCCCAGGTCATCACATGAGTCTGCAAAGGCTTGTTGAACTTCGGCAGTCATCGCGTTCGGCGCGTGTTTTTCGAAGCATTCGATTTCCAATCCCAAGTCAAAGCGGGCGGCTTGCTCTTTGGCGCAAGTCATCAACGCGGCGTCCATTTTCTCAAACTGCTTTTCATCGGGCGAGCGGAACTCAAGCGACAAATCCACCCGCGCAGGGACAATGTTGAACACGCCCGGCGCAAAATCCATTTTGCCAATGTTCACCACACAATCTGGAAAATCGCGCATCACAAGTTCACGCGCCGCAAGGGTGAATGCGCTCGCGCCCAGCGAAGCATCGGCACGGTCGGTCATCAATGTGGAACCTGCGTGGTCCGCCCTGCCGATGAAGCCTAGCCGATACGAGCGGATGCCCACAATCGCCGAGACGATGCCAATGTCGATTCCCATCCGCTCCAACCGCTTGCTCTGCTCGATGTGCAGTTCCAAATATCCCGCCAGCGATTCCTTCGGACGCACCGCTGTGAAGATTCCCGCCTCGGATAATCCCGCCCGCGCCAGACCATCGAGCAGGTTTTGACGTCCGCCGCGCGGATTTTTCAACCTTTCAGGATGAAGACGACCTGCCAGTGCCGAACTGCCAAGCAAACCGACCAGCGTTCCTTCCTCGTCGGTGAAATCAATCGCTTCCAAATCGAACTTCAAGTTGATCCCGTTTTCCTTGACTGTTTTCAACACTTCGAGCGCCGCCGCCACACCCAGCGCCCCGTCGAAGCGCCCACCGTTGGGGACGGAGTCAAGGTGGGAGCCAAGTAATAATGTCTTTGCGAGGAGGGCATCACCCGACGAAGCAATCTCCCTGCCATGTTGGAGATTGCTCACTTGCACTGCACCAAACGCAGTGCGGTGCAAGTGTCGGGCTGTCGCCCTCGCAATGACGATGGCAGAATGATTCCCAGCCCCATCCACGCGAAATTCCAGACCGGCGGATTCTGCTTCGATGCGGAACCAGTCACGGGCGGCGAGATGCGCCTCGCCGAGAGCGGGTCTGTTGACGCCGCCATAGCCCGTCGCGCCGATCAAGGACAGGGCGGAAAAAGAATCAAACAGACGAGTGGGATTGATTCGCAGAGTTGAAAATGATTCAGACACGAATATCTCCTTTGGACTTCGGTAGTCTCCCATAATCCTGCACAATCGTAAAGGCTGAAAAGTCATTGAATCAAAAAGGAGCCGAACCAAGCGGCTCGACTCCTTTTTGATTGGATTGATACTACTTCGATTTGATGGTGATGATCTTGGGTTTGACCTCTTCCGCCTTGGGAAGCGTGATGGTCAGGATCCCATTCTCGAACTCGGCTTTGGCCTTGTCAGCGACCACGTCGGTGGGCAGGGCAATTGTGCGCTCGAACATGCCCCAGCGCTGTTCGCGGATGTGATACGCTTTTTCCTTTGTTTCTTCCTTCTGCTTGACTTCACCCTTGATGGTGAGGACCTCACCGGTGACATTGATCTGAACCTCATCCGCCTTGACACCGGGGACGGCGGCCTTTACCACGACCTCGTTGTCGGTCTGGTACATATCAACTGCCGGTGCTGACCAGCCGTTGCCGGCAAGACTCAGCGGACGAGTGAAGGCATCGTCGAAGAGGCGATCCATGGCCTCTCGCAGTGTCATCATGTCACGGGCGGGCTCCCAACGAATAAGATTGGACATAGGTACCTCCTTTTAGGTAATTATGGTTTTTACTTACGCCTTTAATTTAAAACGCCTGCGTTAAAAAAACGCAAGCGTTGTATTTTTGTTTCGTTAGAAAATCTGGTTATTCTTTGGCGCGTTTGAAATCCACAAATCTATAGCCCACCCCGCGCTCGGTGAGGATGTACTTGGGGTCGGCGGGGTCCTTCTCCAGTTTCTGGCGCAGGTAGTTGATGTAAAGGCGGACGTAATGCGGCTCATCGCGGTATTCGTAACCCCAGACCTTTTGGAGCAACTGGTCGTGTGAGACGACCCAACCCGCATTTTGAACCAGGTGAAAAAGCAGGCGGTATTCAGTCGGGCGAAGTTTGACGAGTTTGCCTTCGAGCCAGATTTCGCGGCGATCAAAATCGATCTTGAGGCGTTTGTCGATTTCGAGCAGACCGTGCATCGAGCCGGTGGCGCTTTCGGTGCGGCGCAAGACCGCCTTCACCCGGCTGACCAATTCACGCGGACTAAATGGTTTGGTGACGTAATCGTCCGCGCCGCCTTCAAGCCCGCGCACGCGGTCGTCCTCCTCGCCCTTGGCTGTCAGCATAATGACCGGGACATTGGTAATTTCGCGGACAGTTTCAAGCACCTCGAAACCATCCAGATCGGGCATCATTACGTCGAGCAGGATCAGGTCGGGGGTCACATCGCGCAGTTTCTGGATGGCCTGCTTGCCATTAAAGGCTTCGCTGACCTGAAAGCCATCATGCTCAAGGTTCATGCGGATGAAGCGCACCATGCGCTCTTCGTCATCCACAACGAGAATACGGCGGCGTTCCATGGTTTCGGGCATGTTGTTTTACTCCCTCACAAAGCCAATGATCTTTTCCTCGTCGGCGCTTTCGAGAATTTCAATGAAGCTGATCTTGGCAATTGGCCAGATGACCTTGACAACATTGTTATCGATGTAATGCAGATCCTTGCCGTCGCGCTGGCGCGGATTCAAAATCGTGACGATGTTATCCGTGGGCTTGGGAAGTTCATCCACCTCCCCCAGAATTGCGGCTTCGCCTGCTACATGTAAAATCACAGAGTATGACATACAGTCTCACTTTTCCTAGGCGTTTTTAATCAATACTTGCAATTTCAACTTTCCAAGAGCAACCACATCGCCGTGGCTGATCACCTGTTCGACATTGGGGACAAGGCGTTTCCCGTTGATATATGTTCCATTTGCGGAACCGAGATCAATGAAAATGATGCGCGCCCCATCGCGTTTGATCACCGCATGAAGCCGCGACACGCCCGCGGCATACGCCTGATAGGGGGAAAGGTCGATATCGGGCATGATGGGCTGTCCTTCGCTAACACGTCCCATGGTGAATTCGTTTCGGTTCGAAAGCGGAAGCACCTGCCCGGTATCCAGCAAATGCAGACTGCCCCATGCGTCGCTGCCATCAAACGGCTGGTACATATCGTCCTTGGACGCGTGTTCAACAGGCTGATCGAACTGTTGTGTCGAAATATTTTGGGTGGTGAGGGTATCCTTGCCAACCAATTGAGCGCCGCACTCAGCGCAAAACATGGCGCCAGCCATATTGGAATGTTTACAATTGGAACAAATAATCATTTTTGCTTCTCCTTTGCGCCACCCAGCAAAAGTGCGCGGGTACTATATTTGACATCCTTGTTCCCGCTTGCGCTCCAGGCATGCATTTTTTCAAGATTATTAGCCTCAAGCAAGGCAGTTTTTGCAAGATCATGCTCGCCTTTCGAGAGCAGATGCGTTGCGAGGGCCTGCAACTGACGGGCGGCTGTATCGTACCGGCCGGCATCCGCGGAAGCGCGGGCGCGTTCCTGCATTCGAAATAGAGATAAACGTGAAAGCGAACTTAAAATCCGGGTCGGGGGCGGTTCTGCCGAAGGCACAGCGTGAACTTCACGCTTGAGATTGAGTCGAATCGGAGAGGCAGGCATGGGGTTTGCCGTGATGGAAACCTTCAGCGAACCGTTCAAAAGCGTCAGCACATCCACATTCAAGGCGGCCGGCCCGACAATAAATTCAAACAGCACTTGCAGCGAAGCCTCCCGCAGGATGGGTCCAAGTCTCATTTGGGGCGCAATGGTAATGGAACTGCCCTCAGGCTGCAGGCGGAATGCGTAACTGATTTTTACATGTTCCTGCTCCTGGTATTCAAGGACGACATCATCCGCATAAGTATTGATGAGTGCATTGAACTTGTCCACAAGCAGGCGTTGGATATCCTTTGGGTTCGAGATGTAGGCGGAGGAACCGCCTGTCTTGCTGGCGAGGGCATCGAGGAAGATGTCGTTCCAGTCGCTTCCGATGCCCATGCCGCTGATGCCAATATTCTGGGCGGCGGCTTCCTCTGCGAGCTTCAGGCAGTCCTGTTCGTCCCCATAGGTCTGTCCATCGGTGAGCAGGATGATATGGTTGACACGCGAGGGGTCGACAGTGCGGCGCACTTCCTGGTAGCCGGCTTTCAAACCGTTATAGATTTCGGTCGCACCCGATGTGTAGATCATCTGGATGCGTCCTTCCTGTTTCTTCTTATCGGCATTGAACGCGGCGGGGATGATGACTTCGGCTGTATCACTGAAGGCGACCACGCTAAAGACATCCTCCGCGCGCAAACTGCGGAGCAATTGGATGGCGGTGGCTTTTACCATGTCCATCTTTTCGCCCTGCATGGAGGTGGAGCGGTCAAGTACAAGACAGATGTTCAGCGGGGGCGAAGGAAGCTGTTCCCTTTCCTCGCGCGGGCTTACTTCAAGCAGCATATAGAGCAGTTGCGGCTCGTCCAAGCTTACAAGGTTTGGACGGCTGAACAATACGTCATATTTTACGGAGGAAGTATCAGCGATCTCCGGCGGCAAAGTGGCGTCATACATGTTGCGGCGCTTGGGGTTGGAGAGAACCTCATAGGCCTGTTGTATTTCAAGGAATAATTCCGTCTCACCGGCAGCGATATTCTTGTCGGGATGCAGTCTCTGGGCAGCCTCGAAGTACGCGCGTTTAATCTCCTCCTGTGAGGCGTCGCGAAAGACTCCAAGAATGGCGTAATAATCCTTACCGCCTGAAGACATAATTATCCGATCATCTGCGCAAGAATAACAGTAATATTATCCGGACCGCCGGCCGCATTGGCGGCTTCCACCATGCTCTGACATGCGCGGTGCAGGCTGGGCGCTTCGACAATAAAACGATAAATGTCCTTCTCGTTGACCACGCTCCATAAGCCATCACTGCACAGCATGAGAAAACCACCCTGCGGGAAGGGAACGGTAAAGATATCCGCTTCAAGCGCTTCGCCCTGTCCCAATGCGCGGATCAATACATTGCGATGCGGGAAGTTCGCAGCTTCGTCCTTGCTGAGGTGTCCAAGTTCCTCCAGCCGCTTCACCAGTGAATGATCGCGGGTGATCAGTTCAACCCGCCCGTCGGGGAAAACAGAATAAGCCCGGCTGTCACCCACGTGGGCGATCGTCACCTGTTGTCCCAACACGAGAGCGGCTGTAACCGTGGTGCCACTGCCTGGGGCCTCACGCTGGACATATTGATGGGCTTCCATGATCGAGGTTTCCATCACCTCCTGCAAGGATTCCTGAAGGACCTGTGTAGGCAAATTGAAAAGATAGGAATGGAATTTCTTGGTAATGTTGCCGCCCATGATGCGAATGGCGGCATTGCTCGCCACTTCGCCAAACTGGTGCCCACCCATGCCATCAGCAACAATATACAACCCAAAAGGAACATTTTCCGCCCTGCCGCAAATGGTGGAGGTCAGGGCGAGCAGGCTGTCTTCGTTATGTTCGCGTTGTTTTCCAACGGATTGTCCCGCGCTGGCGACCAGCTGTTTCATCTCGTATTTGAGATACTGATTCATCAGGATGGCATTGATTTGTTGATCGGAGAGCGGCGCGGTTACAGCCAAATCAACCGGCTTGCTCTGCGCAGATTGTTCTTTTGCCTTTGGTTTTGTTCCAAAGAGTTTTTGAAAGAAATCAGCCACGGGAGCTCCTTTTAGGCAAATAAAGCATAAACGTGATGATCTGTTGAGCCAAAATATACAATGTCGTCAAGCACCACTGGCGAGCCTGTAATCGCGGCTTTTGATTCGAACTTCCAACGCAGGCGGCCCGATCGATATTCGAGGCAGTACAAACTGCCATCCACCGAGCCGCAGTAAATGGAATCCTTATAAACAACAGGTGAACTGCTTACTTGATTTTCAGTGCGGAAACGCCAGACTTCCTTTGCGTTGCGCACATCCACACAATAGATAATACCATCCGCGGCGCCGACAAATACATAATCGTCCGCAAGCACGGGAGAGGATACGGAACCCTTGCCCAGGCGGAACTTCCAAATCGGCCAGCCATTGCCCGCATCCAGGGCATACAGGGAGCCATCCAAAGAGGAGAGATAAATTGCCTGCCCTTTGTAGATTGGCGAGGACGTGACCGCCCGCTTGGATTGGAAGCGCCACTTCAATGTGCCGCGGAAATCAACGGCATAGACTCCTCCCGACTCATTGCCGAAGAAAACCAATTCATTTGCCACCAGCGGCGAGGAAAAGATTGGACCATCTGTGGAATACTTCCAGACCGCGCGTCCGCTGGTGACATTGACGGCGTGCAGGTCCTGATCTTCGGAACCAAAAAAGATGTGCCCGTCTGCGATGCGCGGCGAGGAGTAAATCTTCCCATCGGTGTAATATGTCCACACAACCTTGCCGGCGCGCATACCCACCACATGCAGGCGCTTGTCCTCCGACCCAAAGATGACATTATTGTCATACACAATTGGGCGCGTCACAATCCCGCCTTCGGTGGCGTACTTCCACATAAACTTTCCATCCGCCGCGTTCAGGGCATACAGGTTATTGTCGTAACACCCGATGAACAGCATACCCTGATGCAGGGTGGGCGTGCCGCGTATCTCATCTTCACATTTGAAAGACCAAAGCGGCTTGATACCCGTACCGCCGCCGCTGGCAACCGGCATGGCGGAAGCGATCTTGGAAAGTGTACCGGTCTTACGCGCGACATTCATCAACGCTTCCTTCATGGTGTCTGCGTTGGGAAAGCGGTCGGAAGGATTATATTGCAAAGCGACGTTGACCACCGTCTCAAGTTCAGGTGAAACGTTCGGGTTGATGCGGCGCACAGCGCGCTCCGAGAATGAAAATGGCGCCTCGAGGCGCGGGTCCCGCCGGGTGATGGCATGATGCAGGGTCGCGCCGAGTGAATAAATATCCGCCAATGGGGATGCTTCACCGCGATACTGTTCAGGCGGGGAATATCCCTCCGTGCCGATCATGGTCCCTTTTTGCCCGCTCTGGAAAGTCTTGGCAATGCCGAAATCCACGAGCACCACGTCGCCATTATGATTGATCATCACATTGGACGGCTTCATGTCCCGGAAGATGACAGGGTCGGGTTTGTGGGCATGCAGATACGATAGGACATCGCACAACTGGATCGCCCAATTGATGACCTGGTCTTCGGGCAGGAATCCATTCGCATCTGCAATGACATTTTCAAGGTCCTTGCCATGGATGAATTCTATGACAAGATAAGAACGGTCATCCAGGGTGAAATAATCATAAATGCGCGGAATCGACGGATGATTGAGCGTGGCAAGCATGTTTGCCTCACGCTCGAAATTCTGCACAATGGTCTGGCGCACAAGCGGATCGGGGGCGGCATTGATCATTTCCTTCACCGCAACCAGCTTGACGACATTGGGGAAGTGCAGGTCACGGGCGCGATAAACCGACCCCATGCCTCCCACTCCAATTACATCCTGGATGCTGTAACGGTTAACCAGCGTGATGCCAGACTGAAGTTGTTGGCGGGGACGGGAAGTATCTTCCGAGTCCGATCCAATCGATGAGGTGATTTTTTTTGTTTCCAGAAAAGACTCCTGCGGCGCGAACCGATTTCGTCGAATTATAGTGTGCACCGGTGGGATTTGCAAATACCAGACAATTGCAGTTTTGTAGGTGATTCCACTTGCAGGGAATTACTTTATGCGGCAAAATCAAAGAACTGTGAAAATTCTCGCGGTTAGTGACCAGGCTGTGGAGCGTGTTTATACCCTCGCCTCCAACGGACATTTTCAGGATGTGGAACTCATCCTCGGCTGCGGCGATATGCCCTACACCTACCTGGAATATTTGGTGACCGTGCTGAACCTCCCGATGTATTACGTGCCGGGAAACCACGATCCGCGCTCGACACAGTCCAACGCTGAAGGCGGTTCGAACATTGACTTAAAAGTCGTGCGCCATAAAACATTCCTAATCGGCGGTTTTGGCGGTTCCATCCGCTACCGCCCCGACGGAATCAATCAATATACCCAGACCGAAGCTTACCTGCGGGTACTTATCATGCTGCCCAAACTGATGCTCAACCGCCTGCAATACGGCCGCGCACTGGACATCCTCATCAGCCATTCGCCTCCCTTCGGCATCCACGATGATTCAGACCCGGCCCATAACGGGCTGAAGGCGCTGAACTGGCTGTTGCGGATTGCGCAGCCGCGCTATCATTTACACGGGCACACCCATTTTTACAAGCAAAACCTTGCCAATTATGAAACCGCAATGGGCATCACAAAAATCATGAACGTTTATCCTTACAAAGTAATAGAAGCGAGTCATTAATATGTCGGAAGAACTTAACTCACGCGTGCGCTCAGACTTTAGCCGGGCAAGGTTCAAATCCTTTATCAACCAGGTCAGATCCGTGCTTTGGGGTCAACCCAGTCAACTACTATCCTATGATGATGTGAAGGAAAAATTACGCATCGGCGGTCCCATCTATCGTGGCGTAAAAACCATCCGTGTGGACCAGATCGCGGGCAGCCTCAACCGTTATCACGAATTCGACCGCGCCTTTCTTCCAAAAGCCGACCAACTTTCCAGCCGTTGGCAAAAGGTGGACCGTGCCTTCTATGAAGATATTCACCTCCCGCCTGTGGTCCTCTACAAAGTAGGCGACGTTTATTTCGTGGTGGACGGGCATCATCGTGTTTCCGTCGCCCGCGAGCAGGGACAGGAATTCATCGAAGCCGAGGTTCGCGAATGTGCCACCCGCGTCAACATCAGCCCAAATGTCAAACCCGAAGACCTCGAAATCCTTGGTTCAAAAGTCCGCTTTCTCGAACGCACCAGGCTGGATGACATTCGTCCCGAAGCCAATATCAAGCTCACGATTCCCGATGGCTTCGACCGCATGTTGGAGCACATCGCCGTGCACCGTTATTTCATGGGGATCGACTACCTGCGTGACATCTCCGAGGAGGAGGCCGTCGCCCACTGGTTTGACAAGGTTTACATGCCCATCATCGAAGTCATTCGCCGGAGTAACATCCTCAAGGACTTTCCAGATAAAACCGAAGGCGACATGTACATGTGGGTACTCGACCACCAGCACTATTTGGCCGAGAAAAAGGGTGAACCACTCCGTCCACCGCATGAAGCTGCCCGCAAGTTTGTGAAGAAGGAGCCCAAAAAATATGTCTGACCTGCATCCACTGGCTGGAATCTACGCTGCGGCTGTTACTCCTCTCAAAGCGGATTCGACTCTCGACCTCGAAGCTGTTCCTGTTTTCTTGAGGTTTCTTGCCAGCCGGGGCTGTCACGGAGTCCTGATCTTCGGCACGACCGGCGAAGGTCCGTCTTTCTCACCTAAGGAACGCGAAACCCTGCTGCGTTCGGTGCGGGTCTATCGTCAGCAACTTCCCGGCTTTCGCCTGCTGGCAGGGACCGGGACTCCCAGCCTCTCCGAAACCATCGACCTGACCAAACTCGCCTTCGACATCGGCTACGACGGCGTGGTTGTCCTGCCGCCGTATTACTTCCGCAAGCCAACCGACGAAGGCTTGTTCAAGTGGTTCAGCGAATTGATCACAAAAGCCGTGCCAAAGGATAAATACCTGCTCGGCTATCATATCCCCGGCATGACGGGAGTGGGCTTCTCGCTGGATTTGCTCGCCCGCTTGAAAGACGTTTTCCCAAATCAATTTGCGGGCATCAAAGATTCTTCTCACGATGAAACTTTCGCCGTCGATTTGGGCAAACGCTTCGGGCGTGATCTGCTCGTCCTCAACGGCACAGACTCCCTTCTGCACCACGCGCTCAAAAACCATGCCCAAGGAGCCATCACAGCGCCAGCAAACATTATCTCCGATGGCTTGCGCGAAATCTGGGATTTATATCAACAAGGCAAAGACCCCACCGCGGCGCAGGCGCGGGTCACGGAGCAACGTCACATCCTCGAAAAATACACGCCCTTCCCCATCGTCTTGAAAGCCCTCCTGCCGCGATTGTTTGACCTTCCACGCTGGTCGGTCAAGCCACCACTGGAGGATATGGATGAGGCGAAGGCAGAACAGGCATGGAAGGAATTTTCCGAAGCCATGTAATCACAGACCTCCGAGTTCTTCGAGAACTCGGAGGTCTTCGTATCAGAGTAAAATACCCCCATGACTACATGGCGACTTTTACGCGCTCCCGCAGCCACGGGCGCATGGAACATGGCTGTGGACGAATCCATCCTTGAGCATATTTATCGTGGGGAATCAAAACCGACGCTTCGTTTGTATTCCTGGAATCCACCCTGCCTGTCTTTGGGACATGCCCAGCCCTTTGCGGACGTGGACATGGAGCGGTTGAAATCTCACGGCTGGGACGTGGTCCGCCGCGCGACGGGGGGGCGGGCGATCTTGCACACCGACGAACTCACCTACTCCGTCACGGGACGCGAGGATGACCCCGTGCTCGTCGGCGGCATTCTGGAATCTTACAATCGCATCGCGCAGGCATTGATGTACGCCGCCCGCGAGTTGGGACTGCCTGTCGAGATGAAGGAATATGCTGACCAGCCCGCGACGAAGAATTCAAACCCCGTTTGCTTTGAAGTGCCAGCTACGTATGAAATCACCGTGAATGGAAAAAAACTCATCGGCTCGGCGCAGGCGCGGAAGAAGGAAGGCGTGCTGCAACATGGTTCGCTTCCGCTGGCTGGTGACTTGACTCGAATTTGTCAGGCGCTTGTGTTCAAGGATGAAGCCGCACGGGAAGTTGCGTCACAAAGATTGCTGGCACGCGCCACGACCGTCGAATCCATTCTCAATGAAATTCGTCCTGAGCGACACTTGCACCGCACTGCGATTGATGCAGTGCAGGTGAGTCGAAGGACTGATACGCTCAACACTTCGACTTCGCTCAGTGCGACTTGGGAAACAGCAGCCCAGGCTTTCGCGCGGGGGTTTGAAGTCCAGTTGGGAATCAGCTTCGAGAGCGGAGCCCTCTCCCCGTCCGAAGAAAAAAGAGCGGCGGAACTTGTCGAAAAGAAATATGCGCATCCATCGTGGACGGAGAAGTCATGAAAAAAATTCTGGTCTATGGCTCGTACGGGTACACGGGAAAGCTGATCGTCAAACAGGCGGTGAAGCAGGGATTGAAGCCGTTGCTCGCGGGGCGTGACGAAAAGCAGTTGCGAGCGCAAGCTGAAAAGTTTGGCTTGGAATATCGCGCCTTTTCGGTCGAAGATACCGCCGCGCTCGATGCGGCTTTACTCGAAGTGGACGCGGTGCTGCATTGCGCGGGTCCGTTCGTGCTGACCTTTCGCCAAATGGCAGAGGCGTGCATCCGCACGGGGCGGCATTACGTGGACATCAGCGGCGAGATCGAAGAGTTCGAAGCGTTGGCAGCAATGGATGAAGAAGCCAAACGCGCGGGTGTGATGCTGCTGCCCGGCGGCGGTTTTGACGTGGTGCCGTCGGATTGTTTGAGCGCGTATGTGGCAGGCAAACTTCCGAGCGCAACCCATCTTGAGTTGTACATCAAAAGCATTGGCGGCGGAGTCTCTCGCGGCACAGCGCGTTCGGGCGTCGAGAACAGCCATCGTGAAGGACGTATCCGCCGCGATGGGAAGATCATTAGCGTGCCAAATCTGTGGGGCATCAAAGATGTGGATTTCGGGCGCGGACCTACGAGGTTGATTTCGATGGGCTGGGGCGACGTCAGCACGGCGTATCACAGCACGGGCATCCCCAACGTGACCGTCTACATGGGCTTCCCCTCCGTGATGATCGGCTTCATGCGTCTGACCCGCGTGATGGGTCCGCTGCTTTACACCCGCGCCGCAAGGGATTTCATCAAATGGTTCATCGGGAAATTCTTTGCAGCGGGCCCCACGCCCGAACAAAACAAGAATGGTTTCAGTTTGCTCATCGCCGAAGTGACCGACGGCAAAAAAGTTTTCCGCGCCAAGTTGCGGACTCCCGAAGCGTATCATTTGACCGCGCTCACATCTCTCGAAATCGTCAAGCGCATTCTGGCTGGCGACCTCAAAGCGGGTTTCCAGACCCCAAGCCGAGTCTACGGGGCGGATTTCATTCTGCAATTTGCGGGTGTCACGCGGGAAGATTTATAGGCATTTGGACTCAAAAGTCTCCTGACTTTTGAAACCCAACGACGGGAGTCGTTGGACTCCGATATACGATAGGAAAAGGTAAATCATGAAAAAACTTCTTTTCCCCTTTCTTATGTTAATCCTCGCGGCGTGTGCGTCACAACCAACGCCAACTCAACCGCCAGCGACCAACCTGCCAGAGGCAACGAATATCCCGACAGAAGTTCCCGCTTCAACCGAAGCATCGGTTGAAGTGACCGAGGAGGCAGTCATGCCGTTCGAAATTTCCAGTCCCGCATTTGGAAATGAAGAAGCTATCCCCGTGAAATTTTCCTGCGATGGCGACGACATCTCCCCCATCCTGACTTGGACTGAGCCACCCACAGGCACGCAAAGCCTTGCCCTCATCATGGACGATCCCGACGCGCCGATGGGGACATGGGTGCATTGGGTCGCCTACAATATCCCTGCCTCGACTCGTGAATTGGAAGAAGCCATGCCCACGCTCCCCGAACTCAGCAATGGAATCAAGCAAGGCTACACCTCCGCAAGGTCAACGGGATATCACGGTCCCTGCCCGCCTTCGGGGACGCATCGCTACTTCTTCAAGTTGTATGCACTGGATACGATGCTTTCGTTATCCGATAAGGCTGATAAAAAGGAATTGCTTGCGGCGATGGAAGGTCACATCCTTGCAAATGTGGAATTGATGGGAACGTTCAACCATTGATAGCAGGGGCAACCCGCTTGGGAAAACAGAATCTCTTGATAAACCACGACGGGTCGCCTCTACTGAATTATGAAAACACATCCTTTGCTCGAAAAAGCCAAAGAACAAGGCAACCCAATCATCGAAGGGAATCAGGTCACGTTCGTGTGGCAGGGAAAGTCCGCGCCGCGCCTGATCGACGATGTCCACGGCTGGGAGGAGCATCCGCAGCGGATGAAGCGCATCGCAAAGGAACTTTGGGGATACTCGATGGAGTTACCATCAGACACCTATCTCGAATATACGTTTTATGAACCGCAAACAAAACAACGCATCACAGATCCATTGAACACAAACACTGTCTACAACGGACTCGGAAGCTATAACCATTTCTTTTCCATGCCCGAACATTCCCCCACTCCGCTCGCCGAATTCAGGAAAAAGATTTCGCACGGCAAAGTGACTCGCCACGTTGTCGATACCTGGCTGCTTGCAGACGATGGTCAGCGCGAGGTGTATCTCTATCGCCCGCCTGTCAAAGAAGCTGTGCCGCTGCTCGTTGTCTACGACGGTGCGGATTATCTCGAACGCGCCAAACTAAACGTTATCGTGGACAACCTGATTCACCAAAAACAGATTCAACCCATCGCGCTGGCTTTCCTCCAAAACGGCGGAGACCGCCGCGCCGCCGAGTATGCCTGCTCCGATGCGACGATCATGTGGCTGGATAACGTGGTCCTGCCGCTGGCGCGAAAGCATTTGAAACTACTGGATGTCAAAACGCACCGGGGCGCATACGGCGTGATGGGGGCATCCTTTGGTGGGTTGATGTCTGCTTACACGGGATTGCGGATGCCCGAAATTTTCGGGAAGGTTATTAGTCAATCGGGCGTGTTTGAGTCAGAGGGACGTGACTTCGCCGTTGTGGATTTGATCCGCACGAGACAGTCGCGTGAAATCAAGCTCTGGATGGATGTCGGTTGTTTCGACTCACTGCTCGAAGACAACCGCCGCCTGCAACCGATTTTGCAGGAGAACGGATACAACGTCACCTATCGCGAGTTCAGCGGAGGTCACAACTACACTTGCTGGCAAAATGAAGTGGGGACTGCGTTGCAAGAGATGTTTGGGACATAAAAGCGTCAGTGGCAATCCGCTATTCAGCGTCAAACTCAGTAGGCGGCATGGGGGTTAGGTTGCGTTTCTTGCCCCAAAGTTCCTGAGTTTGTCTGTGAATGTTCCAGATGGTTTCCTCATCCAGATGTTTCGAGACCACTGCGGGGAAAGCCTCTTCAAAATAACTGTACGGAGGGCGGTTATCCAAATTGGCTGAGTGGTAATCCAACTTTTCCTCCATCTGATGCAGACGGGTGATCTCGGTATTTGGGTGATAGGTGAGGATATTGGGACTGGCAATGGATAACAAATCCTCCGCAAGAAGTTCATCCACCTTGGAAATGGTCTCGGAAATGGTTTCGGGTGTCTCCCCCTCCAGCCCAAACAACACCGATGACCCCACACGGATTCCCGCCTGACGTGCCAGTCCCAAGGCACGGCGCACGCGCACTTCCCAACGTTCCTTTTTATTCATGTTCTTGTGGACACTGGCAATCACAGTCTCAGCCATGCTCTCGATGCCGATGTAAATATAAGTGCATCCTGCCGCCTTCATCGTCTCCAACATAAACCCCGCCTCGTCGGGATTATGGCGCGAAGCAAGAAGGTCGACTGTAAACTGTGCACCCCATTGCAGATTGACGACTTTCTCACGGTCAACCGTCCTGCCGAATAAAACGACCTGAGGCGTCCCGATCTCCTCCGCCATTTTGCGCACCTTCATCCATGCACGACAAAAGTTGACGATGATACCCACGTTGCCGCCCCAAAAGACGGAATCATCGAAGAAGATCGATTCAGCGCCATATTCGACATACTCGACCATGCGTTCAATCGCGTTGTGGATTCCTTCACCGCCGAACGAGAGGAACATCCCCACCACGGTTGCGCCTTCAGAGCAGAAGAAACAGTGATACGGGCAGGCATTTGTCACCATGAAATGCGCCGTGCGCAGGATACGTCCGCCGCGTTCGAAAATCGGGAAACTGGCGCGGACGGCAAACGCCCGATACGGAGAGGGAAGTTCTTGCAGGTTGATTTTTGGACCGGTCACCACCCAGGCATGAATCTGATTTTTGTCCATGGCGGCAATCAACGCATGGCCCGGCACCTGACCCAGCACGGACGAAAAGTCCGAGAGGATTCGGACGACGTCGCTCACCTGCACCGATTTCGTCCCGATGTCCATGGCAAAGGAAATGGCTTTCATCAACAAATCCAGCGCATAATATCCCTGTCCTGCAATGGCAAAATCAAGCATCTGTTCGACATCGCTCTCATACATTTTACTGAAGGTACCGGTTGGTGCAAATTTGACCTGCCCGGTTTCGGCATCGTAGTGAATGGTTTCGTCGGTATGACGTCCACCCAGCACGATGATGCAATCAGGCAAAACGCGGCGGGTTGTGCGGATGATATCAAGGGCGTAACGGTGAGCTGGCGACACGGCACTGATCAAAACAACCTTCGGCTTGATCTTCATCAAAACCGAGTTGACAAAATATTCCCTGATTCTGCCATTCCATACACGCGGATCGAAAACCGTTTGGTCGGTGTTCAAAAGTTGCCCGTCGTAATGCCTGATTCCGCCTTCACTCACTGTCTGCCGGTATTCCAAAGATGGATATTCCCCCCAACGCGGACAGAGGTCGTTATATGGAGAGCCTGCACCAAGTCCAAATTTACGCGCCTTCACAGCCTGATCCACAGCGACACTGAGCGCCCCATACAGGCACATTGGATCGCCGGGGAATTCGATCTTCTCCTCATGGGTCGACATGACTGGCGCAAGGATCGCCAGCACCGGGTAGGACCGACCAAGCCATCGATTTTCCTCCTCTGTCAATTCCGCATCTGGCTGCCGGGTTTCGAGCCTGGCTTGGAGGGCGATTTGCCTCTCCAAAAGCGTGTTTTTTATTTGCACCGATAAATCCGAATTCGCAGGCAAAACAGCATCGTATTGCCTGTGTATAACAACGTCGAACATAATTATCCTTTACAAACACCTCTATTGGATTTTCTCCTATTATAAACTCCCATCCCCAATTTGGAGACTACTCCTTGCGCAGGATCTGGACGATAAACAGATTGGCAGCCCAGCGCGCAGGGAGATAACTGCCAAAGATGCTGACAATAACAATGAAGGGAATCAAAATCACAGCCTGCATGGCATCAAGCGACACGCTGATTTTTCCGAAACCAAACGCGTCGGACATGATGGATAGTAAGTCCCTCGTGATCCACATTCCGGCTGGAATGCCTGCGACAACCGCCAGCGCTCCCAGGCTTGCCGCAGTGGTGTTGAACATGGCAACCACCTGCGACGGGGTCATCCCAACGGTTTTGAGAATACCAATCGTGCGCATTTTCTCCTGCGCCACCAGCAGGGACATGATCAACACGTTGACCAACGCAATGACGATCAGAATCCCAGCCAAGGCAAAAATAGCGATCTGCAGGTAGATCACCGAATCAGGGATGGCTTCTCCAACCATGGCAAGGCTGAGTCCCGAATCCTTGTGCGGGGACAAAAACTCCCGAATGGCTGGGACATCCGCCGTGGGGCTTAATTTCAAATAGTACGTTGCGGGTTTGTCGTTCTTTACCAGCCTGCTCAAACTGGACAGGTCAACCATTAGGCGTTGACCGGCGTCGCCCGGCTCAGGGTAAACGCCGACGATCGTCCAGGTTTCAGTGGGTCCATCCTTTTCTTCCAGATGGAGGGTAAGCGAGTCCCCCACTTCCAGACCAAGCCAGGTCAACAATCCCTTGCCGGCAACGGCTTCGTTTGTCCCTGGTCGGAAAAACCGTCCCTCCAGAATTTGGAAGGGGAATCGATCCAGTTCTCCATCCACCGCGCGGATCTTCAACGTGCTTTCGTCCAAGGTCCAGGCTTTGACTTGGAGTTCGCCGTAAAACGCTTCGACGCCCGGAGCCTTGGTCACCTGCCGCCGCGCGAAGTTGTCGCTGACCTGCTGACGGGTGACAGTGGCATCGTAGACGATTCCCAGCAGGGCGGGGTTTTCCCGGTATGTCCTGATCGTGTCTGAAAGTGCCAACCCAAATACGATCCCGATCACGCCCAGAACGAGATTCAACCCGGTGAGGAACGAACGAAACGGCTTGACGAACATGTCGTTCAAGCCCATGACAATGCTGACAGGCGCGCCCAACGTATTGGCGACCCTGGCTCCCCAAAACATCTTTTTGTTGGGAGCCTCTGCGCCGATGGCAATCGACTTGATGATGTTCGCCCGCGCCCCGCGTGCGGCGGCGCTCAGGGCGGAGAGCATGGTCGCGCTGGAGACAATCACCCAGACGAGAAGAAAAAGGGAGATACTGAAAGGCGGTCTGAACGTGGTGTTGAGCGATGCAGTGACCGCCTGCATCGGGACGGGGGTCAGGATCACGCCAAGCAAAAATCCAAGCGTGGTACCGACCAGGCTGAGGACAGCGTACTGCCCGACGTACACCAGCAGGATTTGTCCACCAGTGAAGCCGAGAGCTTTCAGGATGCCGATTTGTTTAATCTGTGAAAGGATGGTGGAACTGACCACGCTGATGATGATAATCACGGTTGCCAGGATGGCAAAAAAGCTAAAGGCGCTCAGAAAAACAGAAGCCAATTGTCCCCTGAAAAGCGCTGATTCTTTCACGTCCCGCCAGTCGGTGTGCGATTCGACAAATTTGGTACTGCGTAAGGCTTCGATACTTGCGAACACTTCGTCAACCGCGTTGGGGTCGGACAATCGCAACCCCAGAGATGAACTCCAGGTATCCTTATCGGGGAAGAGGTTTCGCAGGGTATTTTCGCTGACATACAAATAGGGCGATTGCTCGCTGCGATACGTGTCGTACATGACATCGTAGGCGAGACCCACAATCGGCAGGCTGACATCCCTGCCCTCCGAATTGGTGATAACAACCATCTCCCCCACTTTCAAATCGTGCGCAACATCCAAGGCCTTTTCAGCAATGACTTCTTTTGCGTCGGGCGCAATATAACGCCCATCCAAAAAATACAAACGGTTGATGTCAGGTTGTTCGTCCGGAATAACTCTCAGCGTGACCCAAACGCGGGCATCGTGAATACGAGCTTGTGTCAGATAACTGTATTGACGGGGCGTACTCTCGATCACCCCCGGCAAAATCTTGATTTGGTGAAGGTCTGCTCTATTCACCATGCCGGGCTTGAAGAACACCCAAAGGTGCGCGCCGTTCATTTCCGCAAACAGGCGGTCGTACGGTCCGCCGAGGTTTAACAGCGTGGACAGGGCAAGGGTCAGGAGAGCGGCAGCAACTGTAATGGTGCCGACGATCAAGCCGGAAACAATCCGATGACGGAACAGATCCGCTTTGATTTTCTCCCAGACCGCGTTCATGAAACTACCTTAACTCGACCAAGCGCTGAGCGATGGCTTTGTCGTCTCCGCCGGGCATGCGGTCGACAAGTTGTCCATCACGGATGAAAAGCACGTACCCCGCCCTGGCGGCGGCGTCGGCTGAGTGAGTGACCATCAGGATGGTCTGCCCCTGACGATTGAACTCGCTCAAAATATCCAACACTTCGTTGCCGCTGGTGCTGTCCAGATTGCCGGTCGGTTCATCCGCCAGAAGAAGCCTCGGCATGTTGATGAAGGCGCGGGCAATGGCAACCCTCTGCTGTTGTCCCCCGGAAAGTTCCCACGGATGCTTGTGAGACTGGTCAGAGATTCCCAACCGTTCGAGCAATTCCGTCGAACGGCGGCGAATCTCTTTCCTGCTTTTCGAACTCGACAGGAGAGCCGGCAACTCGACGTTCGCCTGCACGTTCAGGTTTTCCACCAGGTTGAAGAACTGGAAGACAAAACCGACCTGATCGCGGCGGAACACCGCCAGGTCGGTCTGATTCATTTCATCCAGGCGATGTTCGCCGACCTGGACCCACCCGCCCGTGGACTGGTCCAATCCACCGATAATTTGCAACAAAGTCGATTTGCCGCTGCCGGATTGTCCCATCACCGCCACAAAATCACCCGCGGCAATCTCCAGCGAAATCCCCCGCAAAGCCTCAAAGTTAATCGAACCGGTCTGATAGATTTTTCGCAGTTCCGATACTTGAACCAGCGTGGTCATTCAAGGATGTATCCCTGTCTTTTGAATGCCTGTTTGAGTCCGCAAATACGCAGGAACCGCTCGAACTTCGGACCGGCGGTTGTTTGGGCAAGGACGGTATCCGCGCCCCTGTCGCGCGCCTGCGAGAGGGCGGCAATTGATAGGTTGTAGAGCAAGCCAGTACCGCGATGCTCTGGCAGGACTCCGCCGCTACCCACGACAACATACTCCTTGTGGTGCATCGTGGTCACGGTTGCCACAGGCTTTTGGTCGAGAAAAGCCAGGTAGTTGTTGATATTGGGCAGTCCAATGGAAGGTTCCAACATTTTTTCCAGCATTGGCGCCCACTCGGATGTCATTTCATAGGCGGCTATCATCGTCCCGACAAACGCCCCAAGGTCTTCTTTTTCCACCAGTTTGACCTTGATCTTGGGATCGGTCTTTGGAACTTTGACGGTTTGTATATGCTCCATCATCAGCCAGCATTCATCCGGCTCCTGCCTGACAAAGCCGCGCTTCAACAAACGCCGGGGCAGGTCAGCGGGAGTACAGGCCGGGGATACCATGATCGTGGTGGGCAATTCCCTTTCCTTGAAATAGGCAATAACCTCGTCAATGAGACCGTCAATCCTCTCAGGAGTTTCCCGAAGCAGGAAGGCGCGGTTGGCATCCGCAGAGGGATAGTCCTTGCTATAGATCAGGACCAGGTCATCGCGCAGAATGGCATGTATCCCCGGCATGACATTGGAGAGCGATTGAATACAAGTCGGGATGACAGTCTCATATTCGACAATTTTTTGAGGATCAAGATTCATTATTTTTTCCAGTCGTCCCTTTTGTGCCAGACAAATGCCGCAATGGATACTTCAAAAAAATCAGCAGGGAAACCAACATTAGAACGCCGCCAATCAGTCCGGTCAGCCGCACTCCCAATGGACCGTTGACATCGGATTGACTGCGCCCAAGCATAAAGAGCAGGGGTAGAACCGCCCCGGCGAGAGCGCCGATCAATTGCCCAAGCAGGACCCAGGCTGAGTAGTAGGCACCCTCTCGGCGTTGCCCGGTCAACTGCTCGTCATAGTCGGTAATCTCGGCGGCAAAGGTCTGGGGTAACATCGTGATTCCAGACATCGCAATGGATTGAAGCAAAATCCAGATGATCCCTTGGGCCATCAATGAAACAGGGAACCAGGGTCCGATCAACATCAAACCCGGCATGATCAAAGCTGAAGCCAGCAGGGAACCGGCAAAGACGTTCCACTTGCCAAAACGTCCCGCCAGCCAGTTGACTGCAGGATAACAAGCCAGCAGAGCCAGCACTCCGGCAATGTAAAAATAGGGCGCATCCGAAACCTGCAAGGCGCAGACCTCCGTGACAATATAAGGCATGACCGACATCACAAATGATGTTGCCATCCAGAAAAAGACACCCGCAACCGATAACACCAGAAAGGCGCGGTTTCTGAGTGTGATTTTCAGACTTTGCAAAAAGCCAAAACGTTGTTTGACATCGATCTGGCGTCCGGGCTGTTCGCGGAGGGTCAGGAACGGTAAATAAAGCAGCGGCAAGGCGAACACGGCATAGGTCAGCGCCATCCGCGTAAAACCAAAGTGGTCAATCAGCAACCCAGCCATGCCAGCCGCAATCACCCCGAGCAATTGGAAGGTGGAACTCCACATGGTCAAACGAACGCGGTGTTTGTCCAGCACAGCCAATTCGGGGAGCAGCGAACCGAGGGGAATGAGAACAAAAGACTGAATAACATTGAACAGGGTCAACATCACGCCCAGATAAACCAGGTTGACCACCGAAACACCCTTGACAGGCGGCAGCCAGAGCAGGACAAAGATAATCAACAGTGGCAGGGAAGCTGAAAACATCAAAGGCAGGCGCCTACCCCAACGGCTGCGAAGATGGTCGGACCAATAACCAATGGGCGGGGTGACAAGCGCATTTGCAACACGCGCAATTAAAGTCACCGTCCCATACAAGGCAAGCGGCACCAGCGCCTGCCCCTTCCCTTCGGGCGGTAGGTAAAAATATAACAGCCATCCATCATTCACCGACCAGAGGATAGTGGTCCCCAACTGGATTAGGCTGAAAGACAGGTCAACGCGAATGGATGGCAGGGATCGGGTGGGCGAGGTCTGCACGAATTACTCCAATGGGATCATCTTGCAATAAAAATTCAACTTGAATAGTTATGGATTTATTATACATAGTTAGTTACGAATCAGGTTTACAGTCTAGTTAGGAAAGTTTGGCAGGCATGAAATCCATCTAACAAATTTGAAAACATTCCACTTCACCCAAAAAACGATTATTTCGATAAAATATCCACCTGCCCACAAATAGTCTATACATTACAGTGCATCTCAGGAGATTGATCCAATGCCTCATCGTATTATTGTTTTAGGTATTTTGCGCAGCGGCACTTCCCTGACCGCTGAATTGGTCCGGCGATGGGGAGCCTATGCCGGGGGCGAGTCGGACTTGTGGCAGGCAAATGTCAACGGTCCGCGAGGATATCTTGGGTATATGGAATACATCTCTTTGCAGGATTTCAACGACATGCTCCTCGACAATAATGACAGGGTTCCCACTCGCCCTGAATTGCTGGAGAAAAAGGCGCTGGAGCCGGAACTTCGAGAAAAGGCGCTGGAACTCATCTCCAATATGGATGCCGAAGCCGCCGGGCAATCTTTCGATGCATGGATTTGGAAAGATGCCCGCCTGCCGTTGACGCTTCCTTTCTGGGGAAAAATTTGGGAGGATGTCATTTACGTCATTCCCGTGCGCCACCCTGTAGAAACCATATTGTCCGCCGCAAAAACGGAAGGACTGGAAGCAGATCAAGTTCCGCTTTCGGCAGGTTTTGCCTATTGGCAATTTTCCATGCTCAATATGTTATTGTTTACTGAAAAAAGCAACCGTAAGATTTTTATTGCCTATGACCAATTAATTCAAAACCCGCAACAGGAATCGGCGCGCCTTTGCCGTTTTTTGGACGCGCAATGCGGAAGGTCTTCTGAAAATTTCGGGGAACGGATTGATTTTATGGCGAACCAGGTTTCCATCAGCAAGCGCCACTTCAAGCACCCCAAATCGCTGGCGGAAATTGACACGACAACCCGGGAACAGCGCGCGTTGTACAACTTCCTGAGGGTCAAAACGATGTATTCCGACGAAGCCTTCAACCCCAATGATTTCACACTATATCCAGGCTGGCAGGAATACCTGCAAGCCATGGACGCGCTTGTATCCATGATGCAATCACAGGAAAATTAGAGATAACCATGATGCAGAAGATGGAACGCGAAAAGTTTCTAAACCTCCCGACCAAAGAAATTGCGGGCATCATCCGTTCGGGCGGATCGCGGGTATGCGTATTTCCATTCAACGGCACACGGCGCTGGTTTCTGCTGGAACATGAGCAGGAAAGCCATGAAGACCCTGTGAAGGCTTATATTGAATTGACAAGCAAGGCTTATATCAAAATATATAAGATGCTGTTCGACTACGGGTTGGACACGGTTGTCGCCCCCATTTTTGGCGGCGAGTTATTGAACCGTGGAGATGAATACATGGAACAGATCGGCGCTGGCTTGAAGTTACTCGCCGAACATCCCTACTTTGTCGAATTTTACGAAAGATACGATGTCCGCGTCCACTTTTATGGAGATTATCGTAAGGAGTTGTCAAAAACCTCCTATGCGTATTTGGCGGATATTTTCGACGACCTTACCCATAAGACCGCCGGGAACGGACGTCACCGCCTGTTTTACGGGGTGTTCGGCAGCGATGCAACTGAAACGATTGCGGAACTCTCGGTGGAGTATCATCAGAGGATGAAGCGCATCCCCAAGCGGCGAGATTTAATCGAACTGTATTACGGTGAATACATCGAGAAAGCGGATATTTTCATCGGGTTTGAAAAATTCAATGTATTCGATTATCCATTGCTGGGCTGGGGCGAGGAAAGCCTGTATTTCACTCTTGCGCCATCTCTGTATATGAACGAGAATCTCCTGCGAAACATCCTTTACGATTATATTTACCTGCGTCCAGTACAGGATCCTGATTACTTCACCATGCCAAAAGAGGATTTCTATGCAATGCGCGCATTCTATGAAGCAAACCGCGAGGCCGCCTTCGGCATTGGCGAAATACGCGGCGGGATATGGTACGCAAAACCCAATGGAAAAGAAGGATAAGTCCCACATGTCGGACATCATCACCGAAACCTGCAACGTGCTGAGCGAGATCAAATTGGGAAAAATCTCCATCACCGCCTACGATACCGCCTGGATAGCGCGCCTGGGTGAAATTGACTGGGAACTGAGCAGCAAGGCGCTTAACTGGCTGAGTGAAAACCAATTGCCCGATGGATCGTGGGGGGCCGACAATGTGTATTACTATCATGACAGGGTGATTAGCACCTTGGCCGCAATGATCTCACTCACACAGCGGGGACGTAGAAAACATGATAGCAAACAAGTCGAAAGTGGGCTGCTGGCATTAGAGAGAATCATTGCGGGAGTGACAGGGGGGCTTACTGCCGATCCCAATGGGGCGACAGTCGGCTTCGAGATGATCGTCCCCACGTTGGTTGCCGAAGCGGAAAAAATGGGGCTGATTACACAACAAAAGGATCGGCTACTGGGCAGACTTTCCAAAATGCGGGCGCAAAAACTCTCCCTGATGCAGGGAAAGTTAATTGACCGCAATATTTCGATGGCGTATTCCGCTGAAATGGCGGGAGATGACAATATATCCCTCTTTGATGTGAAAAATTTGCAGGAAGTCAACGGTTCCGTGGCAAACAGTCCATCTGCCACCGCCTACTTTATCTCCCATATCGACCAAAATAACCAGCTGGCGCTGAACTACCTGAAAAAGAGCACGAACAATGGACAAGGTGGGGCGTCTTTTGCCTTCCCGTACGACATCTATGAAAGAGCATGGATTCTTTGGAACATATCCATCGCCCCATCTCTGATGGATGACCCTTCGATCAAGGAAGCATGCAAGCCGCATGTGGAATTCCTGAAGAGCGCATGGAAACCCGGCAAGGGAGTAGGGTTTGCCTCCACCCACAGTCTGTGCGACGGCGACGACACGAGCGTCACCTTTGAGGTTTTGAAAAAATTCGGGCATGAATTAAGCAGCGAGACCATCCTCGGGTTTGAAGCCGATGACCATTTCCGCTGCTATCCGCTCGAAGTGAATCCATCCATCGGCGCCAACGCGCACATGCTCGGCGCATTCAAAGAGGCCGGGTTCGGAAAGGACCACCCCGCCGTACAAAAGATACTGCGTTATTTGAAAAAGTCCCAGCTTTCGAATGGCTACTGGATTGACAAGTGGCATATCTCGCCATATTACGTTACATCGCACGTCATCATTTCATGTAGGGAATATGACAGGGAATTATGCCAAAGCGCGATCCATTGGATGCTCGAAGGGCAAAACAAGGATGGGGGGTGGGGTTCGATTGGATTCTCCACAGTCGAAGAAACCGCCTATTGCGTCCAGGCATTGAAACTTTGGCAGCTAAATGGGGGACATGTGCCAGCAAGGAAGTTCAACGAGGCCGGCACATGGCTTTTGCAGAATTACGATAAGCCGCATCCGATGTTGTGGATCAGCAAGTCGTTAAACAGTCCGGAATTGGTCGTAAAAATGGTCATTCTTAGCGCCATAAGCCTTTTCAAGGATCATTATAAATGAAGTTCTTCGAGCAGATTAAATCAAACTATGACCGGCTTGTGAACGTACCATCGTCCGATCCGGATGATGCGCGCCGCCGCAAATTGCTTAATATTATCCTGGTCGGCCTGATGACCATCGCTTTGATCCTGTTAGCGGTGACGATAACATTGCTTATACTATCAATACTTGAGCCGGATGAGGCTGTCGCCCCTATTACGGCTCTGGCGGCAACAGTCATTGGTGTAACTGTTTTTTATCTGATTAACCGTCTGTGGTCGGGGGTATTAGCAAGCGTGTTTTTCCTGTTTTTTTTAATGTTTGTAATATCGCTTACCGATACGCCTGTAGAATTGTACAGAGGGCGCAGTCTTTTCTTGTTTATACTGCCTATTATCATCTCAGGTTTTCTCCTGGGTTCCAGATATATCTTTGTTTTTTACATTCTTAGTTCCATTGAGGTCGGCGTTATCGCCGAAATTGCCGGGGGACGAATATACGATCCGACATTCGCGTATATTGCCTTTTTTATTATCGCCTATGTTTCATGGCTCTCTGCCCGCGGTCTCGAAGACGCATTAAAAGACCTCCGCGCCATCAACCTGAACCTCGACAAACTTGTAGAGCAGAAAACCGAGGAACTTGCCGCGACCCTCGCGCGCGAGATCGAACTGTCGGGACGCAATCAGGCAATCCTCGATTCAATTGCAGACGGCGTCGTCGTGTTCGACGCAAACCATGTTTCCATTCTGGCAAACCCCGCCTTATGCCGAATGATAGAGATGCCGATGGAAAAGTTGAGGGGGATGAGTCTGGTTGATTTTGTGAAGACCAGGAAATTGGCTCCCGCAAGTCAGGGAACAATCATCGGGATAATTGAACACCCGGAAAAGACGGAAACGAGCACCCAGGTGGAATGGGGGAAAAAGACGCTTTCGGTGAGCGCCGCCCGCGTGCAGAACATGCAAACCAATCAAACCATCGGCGCAGTGGCAGTCATCCGCGACATCACCCGCGAAGCGGAAATCGAGAAAATGAAAGATTCATTCGTTGCCATCGTTTCCCATGAGCTTCGCACGCCCCTGAACGCGATTATGGGGTATGCGGAAATGCTCAATGAGGCGGTCCACGGCGCGATCAATGAAAAACAATCCTCCATGGTGGGGCGGATCATGGTGAACACCCAGCGCCTGCTTGCCATGGTGGGCGACCTGTTGGATGAAGCACAGCTCAAGGCAGGCAAGCTTTCCCTGACAAAACAGCCTTTCAAAACCTCCTCCCTTCTGGAGGGAATGCACAGCACCATGGACAAGATCACGGCAGATAAAGGGCTTTATCTTACAGACGAAATCATTTCCGATATGCCGGATAAGCTCGTGGGAGACGCGCGGCGCTTGCAACAAATTCTGGTCAACCTGGTAAACAACTCCGCCAAGTTTACCGAGAAGGGAGGCATTCACGTCCGCATTTTTCGCAGCGGTTCGGAGCATTGGGCAATCGAGGTACAGGATACCGGGCTTGGTATTCCCAGCGAGGAAATACCGTATATCTTCGACACCTTTCGGCAGGTGGAAAATCCCACCATCCGCACACACGGCGGGTTCGGGCTAGGTTTATCCATTGTCAAGCAGGTGGTGGGATTAATGGGAGGTAAAATCAACGTCACCAGCGAGCTCGGAAAAGGAAGCATCTTTACCATCGAACTGCCAATCCAATAAAAGTCATTTATTCTATAAGGAAACAGACCATGGAAAATATTGCCCTTGTCATTGAAGACGATCAGGACCTCTCCAGCATCTTCACAGATGCGCTGAAGGCGGCAGGCTACCGGGTTGAGACAATCCGTGACGGCGCAGTCGCCCAACAACGGCTGAAGGAAACCAACCCGGAGATTGTGATCCTGGACATGCACCTGCCAAATGTGGAAGGCGGAAAGCTTCTCGAGCAGATCCGCGCCGACGAGCGCCTCGTAAAGACACGTGTCATCCTGGCAACAGCGGATGCTCTGTTGGGTGAATATTACGAGAAGAAGGCCGATTTGGTGCTGGTAAAGCCCATCTCATTCTCCCAATTGCGTGACCTGACCGCGCGTTACAGGAAAAAATAGCTTTCATAGTCAAGACAAATTCTTGCGGAGTCGAAAACAGGCAGCAAAAATTGCCTGTTTTTGATTCAAATTCACTTTTAAATCTTCATTGCCACTTCGGGATCATCAGCATATTTCAGAAGGCGAAGTCCTTCCAGACGCAATGCTTCGGGAAAAAGCGCTTTGTAGATGTTGCAATTTGGTGATTTGACATCGTATCTTCCTGTAACGCGATAGGTTTCAAGCGGACATCCGCCCGCGCACCAGTATTTCCATTCACAGGTTTTACAGCCCTCTTTTTCTTCAATTGAAATATTCTGAACCCCGGTTTGGTCAGCACGGAGTACAGCCAAGGGGTCGTCAACGCGGATGTCCGTCACGGGTTGCCGAATCTGCATCTGGCAATCAGCAAAAACTGTTGCCAAAACGGGGGTTTGGTACTAAACTTAAAGCAGAAAAAAAATACGTCTTTACTGCGGGGCACCAAATGAATTCTGTTGAAATTAGACGGTTATTTACAGAGTACTTCGAAGACATGGGATATCAATCATTGCCCAGGGCACCAATGATCGACCCCTCTATTCCCATGTCGTTTGTGATGAGCGCGGGACTAGTCCAAGTAGAAAATTCATTGGCAAAATCGACAAAAAGGGAAGGAAATCGATATGTTCTTGTTCAGGAGTGTTTTCGACATTTTGATCTGGAAAAAGTGGGGACAGATGATGTACATTTAAGTCTGTTCGAAATGCCGGGGGCGTTTGTTTTTGGCCCCGATGGTAAATCTGGGACCGTTAAAAGAATGTGGGCTCTGGCTACTTCCATATTAGGATTGGATAAAGAAAATATATGGTCCACATATTTCAGCGGCGGAAAAGTCGCAGACGAATACTTACCTGAAGATACAGTGACGCAAAAGGCATGGCTCGAAACAGATATCCCTAGTGATCATATAGTAGGACTGGGAACCGAGAACAATTACTGGATACAAGGAAGGGGAATAAGTGACATTGGCGACTTGCGAAAGTGCGGACCAAATACAGAATTGTTCTATGACCGAGGCATTGATAAAAAGTGCAACACCAATTGCATACCGGGATGTAAGTGTGGGCGTTTTGTCGAATTTTCCAATTCCCTTTTTATTAATACCGAGATTAAGGAAAACGGCAAATCCCTTCAGCCGCTAGGAAATCCATTTACAGAAACTGTTATAGGCACCGAACGGATCGCAATGATCAACCAAGGATTGCAATCTGTGTTTGAAATCGATTCGATTAACCCGCTTATTACAACAATACGCCAGTTTGCGCCAAAAACAGTTTCGCTGGAAGCATCAAGTATTCATGAACGAGTAATTGCCGACCATTTGAGAGGATTGTATTTCTTGATAGCAGACGGTGCGCCGCCGCCAGGAAAGGACGGTCGTGCCCGTATTATTAAGATGCTTATACGTCGGGTTGCCACAAGGTTAATCGTTTTAGGAATTGACCCTAAAATAATTCTTTCGGAAATGCTGAACTGTATTTCACTAACGATCCCCGAAAACGCACAAAAGGAAAAGACCAAAGAAAAAGTTATTTCCTTCTTTTTACCAGAATATGAGCGCTTTTCTAAAACGATTAAACGCGGAGAACTCAAGCTCACTCAATTGTTAATAGAAAATAATGGAAAAACCCTCTCCGGTCTTCAAATTGCATGTTTGGAAAAACAATGGGGGATGCCATCGTTATTAGTTGCCATGATATTGAATAAACTTGGGTTGTCCTTTGAGGAAGATGAATATAAAAGCATCGAGGCAAAAGAAATTTCAGCATTGGGAGATAGATAAAATGTCAAAGAAATCAGTCAGCCAAATAACCGGCAAAAAGTCTGACGTCTTTCAGTCGATTGCCAACACAATTCACCACGTGACCAGTCTACCCGTCAGCATTTGGGCGCCTGACAAGAATAAAAAAGTCTTGAAAATCGTTGCGGCTGTAGGCCTGCCAGAGAACTATATTCAAACAGCGTCTTTGGATTTAAATAAGCCAAGTGTTACAGGGGACGCATTTAAAACCAAGAAAATTCAGGTGGTAAGGGACATTAACGCCAGCCACCGCTGGTATTACAAGGAACAAGCGCGGGAAATGAACTGGAAGTCTGCCATATGCGTTCCAGTTGAAGTGGATGGCTCCTCTATTGGAGCGATCAGCGTATATTCATATACAGAGCGCTCCATTTCAGAACTGAGACATATACTGCCGGACTTCGCCAAACAAATAGCATTAACCCTTGAAACGGGCAGGCAAAAGGGCGTTCTGCAAAAGATACTTGAAATTGATGCAAAATTGCAATCGATGTCAGAAAGCCACAAGAGCATACTTAAAGAAATTGTACAGGGTGCTTGTGAAATTACCAATGCAGATTGCGCGGTTGTCTATCCTTTTGATGCAGAACATGGTGAGTTTTATGATGTTGAAAATATCGCGTCCTACGGGCTTCAGAAAAAAAAGAAGATTTCAGAAAAACCCAGATCTAAGGGAGGCATGGCCTCTTACGTAAAACAAGAAGGCGAGATTGTATTGACAAATATCGAAGTAGACGAGCCAAAGATGCTAAAAACAAGCCCCTTTATTAAGAGGGAAAAGATTCGGGCTTTCATGGGAATTGCTTTGAAAGTAGGCAATGATATTCTAGGTGTGCTCTACGTAAACTTTAGGACCCCACACAATTTCACAAAGCAGGAGAAAAACACCATTCGGCTTTTTGCCCATCAGGCTTCCTATGCTGTAAACAATGCAAGACTTTATCAACGGCTTAATTCACAAGTAAATGCATTATCAAAGCTACACAAGGTAGCACCTCAGCTAGTCTCAATATCACCCGATCCAAACAATCTTAATAAGGTCCTAAAACAAATAGCCGAGGATGCCCAGTTGGTCTTAGGCGCAGATCTGGTTGATTTATATCAATATAATCAGAACGAGGGTGATTTTGATTTACCGCCTGTTCAATCAGGTAAGAGATATGAACCTCAAGTAAAAAAGGAAAAAATTCAACAAGACGATATCATCTTATCAATCGTTAAAAACAAGCAGACAAAGTATATTTTGGATTCCCAGGTAAGGGCAAGCTTAATTACGCCTTTCATTGAGAAACGGAATGGTTTGCCTGCTTTGCGTTTTGCAGAGCGAGAAAAAGTTAAATCGGCAGCCGCGATCCCTTTAGTAGTCGGCGAGGAGGTAATGGGCGTACTATTTGCCAATTACCGAACACCCCAGGTCTTTTCCTCTCAGCAGAAAAACTTAATTGAATTATTTGCAGCCCAAGCTGCCATAGCAATTCATAACTCCAGGCTTTATTGGAAGAGTCTACAGAGATCGAAGCGCTTGGAGTTGGTGAGAAAGGTATCCGCAGCAATAAGTTCCGTCACTGACGTAAAAACAATTTTACAACTCGCAGTTGACGGCCTAGCCAAAGTAATGGAAGTAAAACAATCTGCCGTTGCCTTGTTCGACGAAGCAGGCGAATATGCAGTTGTTCAGGTTGAATATCTGGAACCAGGTTGTGTTCCTGCCATGGGACGCAGAATCCCATTAAAGAATAACCCACAGATTGACAAGATTCTTAAGACCAAACTACCTCTGATCATTGATGACGTTCCAAATGATCCCATCATGGATCAGATGAAAGGTGACATGGCGGAGCGCAAGACGCTCTCATTAATGATCGTACCAATTATTATTGATGACGAAGTTGTTGGCACAATCGGAATTGATGCTGTTGGAGAAAAACGACGCTTCACCAGCGAAGAAGCAGAATTCGCGCAGGCAATTGCGGACCAGGCGGCAACGGCTTTGCAGATCGCGCAGCAATTGGATGACCGGCTGAGCGACATTCATGCGTTGCAGGATATTACAGAACAAATGCATCAAGGGGATTTGAATGCCGTCCTTAATCTGATTGCCGAGAGAGCCATTGGGCTAACAGGCGCGAAGTATGGCGGCGTATGGCTCGTCAGCAAGGACGGAACAGAACTGGAGTTTGGCGGACGCGCAAACAAGGAACAACGCGAAAAACAACCTCCCAACATTCCACTGGATAAGAACAGCGAGAACAGTTTCAGCAAAATGGTTGTTCGTAGAAAGAAATCCCATTTATCGGGCGATGTCCGCAAAGACAAAAACTATAAGCCCTGGTATAAAGATACACGTTCCGAATTAACCGTCCCAATTATTTATCAAGATAAAGTGATAGGAACAATCAATGTAGAAAGTCCAACAGAGAATAGTTTTACGGAAGATCATAAACGCCTCCTCGAGGCCATGGCTGGGCAGGCTGCAATAGTGGTACAGAATGCGCGTTTGTTGGAGCAACTTGGGCTGAAAAATCAACAACTTGAACATCATGTTAAATCATTAGCATCTTTGAATGATATTGGACGGGAGCTTACTTCCAGAATACATCTCAAAGAGGAAAAGATTTTCGAATCCATTCGTAAGCAGGCAGAGAGATTAACTGGCGCAAAAGACATGTATATTGCGCTATACGATGAAGAAACTGGGAAGATCCGTTTCCCATTGGCAACTCAGAAAGGGAAGCGGGTTCAATACCGAACTCGCGAAGCCAACATGCAACAACGCGGCAAGACCGAAGAAATCATTCTCACTCGGAAGCCAATCTTGCATAAAACAAAGAAAGAGGCGGAGGGATGGTACAAACAGCCTGGGCATGAAGAATTTGTTGGGCTTATTAATCCATCCTGGCTCGGAGTCCCCATGATGGTAGGCAAGAGAGTGCTCGGCGTGCTTGCAGTTTATGATTTGGAAAAAGAGAATGCTTACGATGAACAAGATTTGCAGGTCTTCTCTTCCATGGCCAGCCAAGCAGCAATTGCCCTGGACAATGCCAACCTGTACTACGATGTCAACCAGAAACTTGGAGAAGCAAATAGGCAACTTGGAACTTCTAACCAGCAACTTGAACACCGTGTTAAATCATTAGCATCTTTGAATGATATTGGACGGGAGCTTACTTCCAGAATACATCTCAAAGAGGAAGAGATTTTGGAGTCCATCCGCAAACAGGCACAGCAATTAACTGGCGCAAAAGACATGTACGTCGCCTTGTATGACGAAGAAACCAAAGAGATTCGCTTTCCAGTGGCTACCAAGAACGGAAAGCGGGTTCAATACTCAACTCGCAAAGCCAACATGCAACAACGCGGCAAGACCGAAGAAATCATTCTCACTCGGAAGCCAATCTTGCATAAAACAAAGAAAGCGGCGGAGGAATGGTATAAACAACCTGGGCATGAAGAATTTGTTGGGCTTATCCAGCCGTCCTGGTTGGGAGTCCCCATGATGGTAGGCAACAGGGTGCTCGGCGTGCTTGCAGTTTATGATTTGGAAAAAGAGAATGCCTACGATATACAAGATTTGCAGGTCTTCTCTTCCATGGCCAGTCAAGCCGCAATTGCTCTGGACAATGCCAATCTGTACTACGATGTGAATCAAAAGCTCAAGGTTGCCAATCAACAATTGGAAACTATTCTTAATATAATTAATTCAGCGGAATTACATTCCGATTTACACGAATTTTTACAAGATATTCTTAACGGCCTTTTGCAACGTGTTGATGCGAAGAATGGAACCATTCAACTGTACGACTCTCAACGAGGAGAATTAATCATCTGGGCAAAAGCAGGTAATGTTGTCAATTCAAATTATCAGCACATTTCCCTTGAAATGGGTATAACAGGCAAAGCCGCCAAGGAAAAGCGCCCAATATATGCCCCAGATGTCAAGACCTCACCAGATTATGTAGATTACATGTCTGATACCCGATCAGAATTCGCATCCCCAATGCTCATTGGAAATACACTAATTGGTGTTTTAAATGTTGAAGATCCCGAGCCCAACGCAATCAGTTTATATAATCGCCAGTTAATTGAACTCCTCGGAAATCAAATTGCCATACTTGTTCGGCAGAAATTGATAATGCGGAATCTTGAAGAAAAGAAGCTGGTAGACCAAGTCAACGAAAGCCTGGGGTTGGTAACAGCAGAGGTGGCGCACAAGGTTGGGAACGCGGCGGGTAAAATTAGATTCCTTACAAGAGAACACCTACAAGATGCATCAAATATCAACGAATCCCAAAGGAAAGATATACAAATCATCCTCCGAAACGTGGAGGAAATGATCAAGGCAACTGATGATCTGTTCAAGCCATTTGGAATGGAGCCAAAAGTCGAAATAACAGTGGAAGAAATGGTTAGAGTAGCAATTGGGCAATGTGCAACCCCCAAAAACATCAAAATATCTACAAGGTTTGAGGCTGGTCTTCCAAAAGTAAATGTACAAGTCACAAAGGTTCAAAGCTATTTGGCAGAATTACTAAACAATGCAATTAAATACACAATTAAAGGAATGGTTCGTAAAAATGGTCATTCCGAAAAGGTTGAGATTGTTGCCCGACGCAGCAAAGATGGAGTCGTAGAAATACATTTTACAAATCACGGACCAGCAATTCCTTCTGAAAATTGGGAGAGCATTTTTAGAGTATTTTCAGCCAAAGGTCAAAAATCCGAGGATGATCAGAGCTATGGCTTGGGGCTATGGGGGACACGGGCAACAATGCAACAGCAAGGTGGTGACGTGTTCCTGCTCGAGAGTGATGATAAGAAAACTACTTTTGTGGTACGATTCCCGACAGCCTAGAATTGTGAGGCAGAATATGAATAAAAGAAAAAAAATACTGTTGATCGACCAACATCCCGAATGGCTCGATTTTGCCAAAGAAGTTTTAGAGAAAGACTATGACATTGTCAAGTTATCTAAGCACAATGATCTACTGTCTTTGCAAAAGGAAGTTGGAAAGACAAACGGTTTCGATCTCATATTTATAGGACTGGAGTTAGTGACCACAAACCTGGATGTCCTCAAGCCTTTATTTAAGCAGTGGCAATTTGTTGTCATTTTCCCGGTCATCCAAGAAAACGAAACTGTAAGGTTACTATTTAAGGCGGGAGTTTATGACTGCGCTCGAAAACCTTATGACCGTGCCGGTCTTTTAAAATTAGTAGCAGAGGAGCTCGTGGAAGCCGAATATATTAATGGGCACAGCAAAATTGTCCCGACTCGAAAAACACAGAGAGAGATTGAGAAACAGCTTGCAACCATGTTGGATTTGGAGGATTAAAAATGGCACCTCGTCCCAAAAAAATACTTCATGTGGAAGATGATCCTGAGTGGATAGATATTGTTAGAAATTCCCTAGAGGGATTTGTCGTATTCAGCGCTCACGACCTCAAGGAGGCCGTAAAGCTCTCCAGCCGAAAGAAGTTTGACGCGGCAATTTTAGATATCAGTCTGGTTCCTGATGATTCACAAGATGCACAGGGAGAACGATTTCTCAATGCCCTGGAAGGGTTGTCACTCCTCCCCGGCAAACGGATCATAATTTTAAGCGCTTATCTCTTGGGCTCAAATCAAGAGAGAACACGGAAATATTTTAGATACTATAAAGTTTTAGATGCCATTCCAAAACAAAAATTTGACTCAAAGGAATTCAAGGAAATGGTCGAAAGCGCTGTAATGAGCAAGTCGGCGTAAATATGGTGCGCTGATATGTCTTAATACATAATCTCTCTTATATGTTATTGCCAATGTATTTCCAAGTCATGATGAGTTGAATTGTGTCTGCAAAAAATCTTGTAGTCGTTATAGATGACGATCCAGAATGGGTTGCTATAATAAAACAGCTTCTTCAGGATGCTGGTTTTACGTGTTTGTCGTCCAAAAATTATATAGGAGCAATTAAAATTTTGCAGTCTGCCAATCCATTGGCCTTGATTTTGGACTTAAAACTTGATAATACCAGCCTCAACGACAATGAATGGGCAGGTTGGCAATTAGCCCAATTAGCAAAAGAACGCAAGATTTCGTCCATAATTGTTACAGGCTATCCTCGAGATGATAGATATCACCGCGCTTATAAAAGTTTTGATGCTGTGGGTTTTTTTGAAAAAAGCCACTTCGTAAATAGAAAGGCTATGTTCGTAAAGAGTGTTTGGGATGCTGTTAATAAAACACAAAGGCGACAATCGAAGTTGACTGACAGGCGAAAGAAAAGCAAAGACGAGTCTGCGTCATCCGATGTTGACAAGAAAAAAAACACAACAAGCAACAAAAATATATTTATAAGTTATAGCCACAAGGATCGCAAGTGGTTAATCAAATTTACTACTCACTTAAAGGTTCTAGTAAATAGTAAGCAAATACGCATTTGGGATGATACGAAAATAAAAAGCGGGGCGATTTGGAAAGATGAGATAATGAAAGCTTTGTCAACTGCCAAGGTCGCGATTCTTTTGGTAACGCCGGATTTTTTGGCATCAGACTTTATAAATAAAACTGAGCTACCTGTTATATTCAGGGGGGCAAAGAAAAAGGGAGTGAAAATTTTTTGGGTGGCAATAAAGCCAAGTTTGTATGAAGAAACATATATTGCCAAATTTCAATCAGTCAACGATCCCAATAAGCCTCTGACAAGTTTAACTTCCTCAAGAGTAGAACAAGAGATTGTTCAAATATGCAAAAAAGTTAAAGAAGCTATGATGTAAGTTTTTGTCCACAGCCTTTGGATCAAAACCTCATCACCTCCGGCTTCAACTCCAACTCATCAATCAACCCAATCAACCCATCATTAGTCAATCTTCTCGCCATTCCCGCGTAGGCGGTGAGCATGGCTTTGGTCATGCCTGTGCCAAAGATTTGCCTCAAACCACAACTTGCAGGTTACTTTTACCCTCTCACAAACGGGTTGTACCTCTTCTCCTCGCCCACAGTCGTTTCAGTTCCATGACCCGAAAGCAACCTTGTCTCATCGGGCAGGGTGAATATCTGCGTGCGGATACTCTCCACCAGCGTATCCCAATCTCCGCCGGGCAGGTCGGTGCGACCAACGCTCCCGTTGAAAATCAAATCACCGCAAAAACAAACCTTCTCGCTGGCGACGTACAACACACAGAGTCCCTTGGTATGACCTGGCGTATGGCGGACTTCAAACTCGTTCGAGCCAAGTCGAAGCTTCATTCCCTGCTGGAAGTCAATCGTCGGTTCGGGACCTGGGTCAATGTCGAAGCCGAAGACAGCTCCACCGCCGCCAGCCCGCCATAGGACATGGTCATCGGGATGGAGGGCAACCAAAGGCAGCGGATTCAGCGAGTCAGCAATGGCAGCCGCGCCGCCGATGTGGTCGAAGTGCGCGTGCGTGTACCAGAGGTGACCGATCCGCCAGCCGCGTTCCTGCTCCGCTTTGAGGATGATGTGTCCGTCCCAAGCGGGATCGATGACAGCGGCTTCTTTTGTTTCAGGGTCGGCCACGAGGTAGGCATTGGTCGAGACAGGTCCAAGGGTAAAAGAGACAATTTCAAGCATGGGAGACTCCGAGGTACAAGATACGAGTTACGAGTTGCGCGGTGAAAAGATGTAGCTGATCAAGATCGAAACGCCAATCAAACCCGCCGCCAGCGGGTAAATCAGGAACGGGTCACGCTCGAAGATAAAGCCAGCAATTGGCGGGGCGATGATGAAAATCGCAGAACTGACAGTTTCCATCGTGCCGTATGCCAATCCCATCTGCGAGGTGTGGACAAGTCCGCGAGCCTGCGCCATCGCCATCGGGCGCGCGGCGCGGAATCCGCCGAGGAGGAAATAGCCAAGCATGAAGATGGGCATTCCCGCTCCCTGCCAGATGAGCAGGGCAAACAGCGCGACAAAAAACTGTGCCGCCAAAAATCCGCGACATGGCTTTGAGCGACTGAGAAATAATGCGATCAACGAATTCCCCAACGCGCCCGCGGAAAATATCCAACCCGTTTCTGTGAGGGATAGTTGTCGCACACCTTTGAGGAAGTTCGGCGTCAACGGTTGGGGAAGATAGGTGGCGAACATGGCAAAGGCAAAGACCGCCACAAAACTGACAAAGCGCAGGTTGTTCCACAAGCTGGGCGGCGGGGCGGCAGAATCGTGATGATCGAGCGGCTGGGGCTTGATGAAGGCGATGAAAAGCGAGGACACCACAAAAATTCCAAAAGCGACCAGGTAGCTTGATTTCATCCCATAGTTTTCCGCTATCCACCCGCCAGAGACAGGACCCAGCGCCATGCCGAGACTGTATGTTGCCGTCGTCAGCGAAAGCGCCGTACCAACCTCCCATTTACCGCGTGCGGCGGTGACATAGCTGCTGAGTGGCGAAGCCACAAACGCGGTCACACCGTACAGGGACAAACCCACAAGGTAGAGCGGCAGGCTTTTAGCAAGCCCCATCATCAGCGTGGAGACCACACCCAGCAGCCAGGCAGTGATCAACAGCGGGCGCCTGCCAAACCGATCCGCAAGATGTCCACCTGGGATGTGGGTAATCGCCATGAAAAACCCAAACGCGCCGAGGGCGAATCCCACCTGTTGCTTGTTCAACAGGAATTCGTTTTCAAGACGGATTGGTACGAAGTTGTAAAACATCCCTTCGCCCACCCCCCAAAGAATCAATGCAATCGCGATGAACAAAAGATTTCGATTCAATTTTTCCTCACTCATGTCACGCCTGCACTGCAACAAACGCAGTGCGGTGCAAGTGTTGCGAGGAGAGCGATTTACCCGACGAAGCAACCTCATAATACAGAAGGCTACTTCATTCCTCGCAGCGACATAATCTATCCTTCCACCCTTTTAATAAACTTCCGCGCAATTTCAAACACCTGCTCGCGCGCCGCATCGCGAGTGACCACATGTCCCGAACCCGACATATAATGCTTTTCCTTTTCTGGAGCGTTCACCAACCCTGCATAAATGCGTTCCATGTTTTCAGGCAGGATGTAATCATCATCCTTCGAGTGGATCATACACACGGGCACATTCACCTTTGGCAGCGCCCCGCGCATCTTAGACAACAAAACCTCCAACTCCGCCGCCGAGCGAATCGGATTCAATGGATACGAAATGTGGCTCTTGAAGGCTTCCTTGTCGAACCAGCCCGCATCTGGTTCACCTTTGCTCTTCGGGAGATAGGTTCTGAAGTAACTGTACAGCCGAATCTGCCATGCAGGATGTTTTGCTGGAATCTCATACGGCGCAGACATGGTCACAATGCCCTTCACCTGCAAGCGCGTGGACATCAACAACGACAGCGCTCCACCCATTGAAAGTCCCACAAAATAGATGGCATCCGTCGCGCCGCGCAACAGGTTGTAGCCGTCCTCCACCGAGGCAGTCCAATCTGTCCAGCGTGAGCGGACCATATCTTTGGGACGGGTTGCGTGTCCAGCCAAACGCACGCCGAGGCACGTCAAGCCAAGTTCCCGATTGAGGTACTCCCCCATCCAGCGCATTTCCTTGGGCGTGCCAGTGAAGCCATGAATCAGCAAAGCGCCTGTCCGCCCGGCAGGAAAAAAGAAAGGTTCAGTTGTAGGAATGGTTTGGGTATTCACGCCCCAATTATATCAATGAGACCGCGCAGTCCCAACTCGTAAGACCGCCAGCCAAAACCTGTCACCTTGCCTTTGCACACCGCCGACATCAGCGACTTATGACGAAACTCCTCGCGGGCATATACGTTTGATAAATGCACTTCGATGACAGGAATCACGATTGCCGAAATCGCGTCGCGCAGAGCCACCGACGTATGGGTGTATCCGCCAGGGTTGAACACCACGCCCGCCGCCCAAGTCCGCGCATCGTGCAGGGCATCGATCAACGCGCCTTCGTGGTTCGACTGCAAGCACTTCACCTCCACGCCCAATTCCGCACCCAAGGCAATCATCTTCTTGTTGATGTCATCCAACGTCATCGAGCCGTAGACTTCTGGTTCACGTGTGCCAAGCAAATTCAAGTTTGGTCCGTGCAAAAGCAAGATTTTCATTGTTCCTCTCTTTGACCATTGACCACAGACGACTGACGATGGTCAATGGTCTATCGTCCATCGTCAAGCACCGCTTCCAAATCTGTCACGTCCAGCAACTCAGCTTTCCCAATCTCCACAGGCAGCGCAAAGCGAATCGACTTTGCGCTCTTCTTCTTGTCCACTCGCATCGCGCGGATGATTTCACCACGCGGCATTTCTTTTGGAATGGCGATGGGCAGGTCCAACGCTGACAGCGAATCCTGTACCGCTTTGACCACGCCCGAAGTTGTCAGCCCGACCCGAGCCGCGTATGCCGCCTCAACCGCCATCCCAATGGCAATCGCCTCGCCATGCCGCAGTTCAAACCTGCTGACGAGTTCCACCGCATGACCAACCGTGTGTCCCAAATTCAGCGCCGCACGGATTCCCTTTTCATACGGGTCTTCCTCGATAACTTTGATCTTCACCGCAATCGCGCGTTTGACCACTTCTTCGAGGTTGTCCTTCACCCAATCCATGCCGCGATTGCACATCGCAAACAAATCAGGGTCGGAAATGATTCCGTGCTTGACCACCTCCGCCATGCCAGAGCGCAGTTCACGTTCGCTCAAAGTGAGCAAAAGGCTTGGATTAGCCAGAACCAACTTCGGCGGGTAAAACGCACCGATGAGATTCTTCCCTTCGGGCAAATCAAAACCCGTCTTGCCACCAATTGAGGCATCCACCATCGAAAGCAGGGTTGTCGGCACAGCAATCCAATTGATTCCGCGCATGTAAGTTGCAGCCGCAAAGCCAGCCATGTCACCCGTCACGCCGCCGCCGAGGGCAATGACTGTGCTTTTGCGGTCGAGTCCGTTTTCGAGGAAGGACTTCCACAGGAACGAAATGGTTTCGAGAGTCTTGTGTTCCTCTCCAGCGGGGATAATCACCGCCTTTGCATTCAACGCGGACTGAATTTTTTCGAGATGAAATTTCGCCACGTTTTCGTCGGTGACAATGATGAGGTTTTGCAGGTTTGTTACGCTCAAAACGTGACCTACATCCCCAACGATAACATCATACTCTCCCATCGCGGAGAGGTGATGACGCCCCAGTATCACCTGCGCCTGATGTACATTTTGTTCGACGGTTTTATTATCCACATGAATCCGCAAAGGGAAGGAATTGTAATGCGACTCGCGCTTTTCCAATAACGCCGAAAGTTTGGTCCCCAAGTCGCCAGTCAGCAGGGGGCGTTTGCTAGAGTCGTTGTGCAGGCGATGCAGCAGGGTGGTCAGTTCCGCCATCAGCAGAAGAATTTGTCCGCTGGATTCGGCAATTGCTCGGTTTTCATCCCGCAGCAAAGCGCCGCCGCCAAGTGCAATGACTTTTGATTCTGCGTCCGTCACGCTGGAAGCGTGACCTACAGTTTGTTTGAGCGCGATGGTTTCCAAATCACGAAAGACAGGTTCGCCCTGCGTCTCCATGATTTGCGAAATGGGCATGCCCGCGTTTGCCTCAATGACACGGTCAAGGTCAACAAAGGGCAGTTTGAGGCTGCCTGCAAGTTGTTTGCCAACTGTGGATTTGCCTGTTCCTGAGGGACCGTAGAAGAAGATATGATTCATAAAGATAAGGGATGAATGATGAAGGATGAAAATATCAAACTTATTCCCAAAAAATGTGGTGAGTGTTGTCCATCGTCAAATCTTCGAGAGTGGCTTTTCGCAAGGCTTCAAACCTTGGCTCCATCTCGTTGAGCGAGTCACCCCCGAGTTTTTCAAGTAGGGCATCTGCCAGAACAAACGCGACCATCGCTTCGAGAATCGGCACGGCGCGGGGGACGGGACAAAAGTCGGAGCGTTCGTATTTGGTAGGAGCGTTCTGTCCGCTGGCAAGGTCAACAGTTTGCTGGGAAGTCAGGGTTGTGGCAATCGGCTTCATTGCCGCGCGGATGACGATGGGCTGTCCGTTGGAGATTCCGCCTTCGATGCCGCCAGCGCGGTTTGAGGTACGAGTTACCGAGTTACGAGTTACGAGTTGCATTGCATCGTGGGCTTCGGTTCCGATTCGTTTTGCGTTTTCAAAAGCATCGCCAATCTCCACACCTTTGATGGCTTGAACGGACATGATCGCGTGAGTCAGTTTGGCTTCGAGCCGGCGATCCCATTGGACAAAGCTCCCAAGTCCAACGGGGACGTTCAGCGCGACAATCTCGATCACACCACCGAGAGTGTTCTTTCCATGTATTGTCTTTTCGATTTCATCCCGCATCTTTTGTGCGGACGATTCGACAGGACATCTTACATCGGATTCTTCGGCGCGAGTAAAACGCTCCGCATAGGGCATGTCGCCAAAATCGGCGCTGGCTTCGCCGATGGATGAAACGTATCCGCCGACCACAATCCCAAACTGCGAGAGAAAATGCTTGCACACCGCCCCGGCGGCTACGCGCATCGTAGTTTCGCGAGCAGAGGCACGCTCCAATGCGGGGCGCAAGTCTTTGTATCCGTACTTGACTGCCCCCGTCAAATCCGCATGACCTGGACGCGGCGCGGTCATCGGCTCAATGGTTTTGCCCTTCCACTTCACGTGGTCATCATTTTGAACGAGCAAGGCAATCGGCGCGCCTGTGGTCTCCCCTGCCATGACGCCACCTAGGATTTGTACTGTATCCTTTTCAATTTTCATCCGTCCGCCTGAGCCGTATCCCTGCTGGCGGCGGGCAAGTTCCTTGTTGATAATGTCGGGCGTGAGGGGAAGTCCAGCGGGAATGCCATCGAGGACGGCGGTCAGCGATGGTCCGTGGGATTCTCCAGCGGTGAGGAAGCGCAGGGGCATTTCAGTCTCCAATGTTCAGTAATCAGTGGTCAGTTATCAGTGGCGTTCCACAAAACATCACGCGGCGGATTGTGACCCGTCCAAAGTTCAAAGGCGAGGGCGGCTTGTTCGATCAACATGCCAAGTCCTGTTGTTGCGGAACATCCCTGTGCGCGGGCGTTGCGGACAAGTTTGGTCTCGCGTGGATTGTAGACCAAGTCATAAACGAAGGTGCTTTTCGATAATACAGTATTTTCAGGCAGCGGTGAAGTTTCAATGTTGGGTGACATGCCTAACGGGGTTGTATTTACGATCAAGTCGAAGGCGTTGCCCTGAGCATGTCGAAGGGTCGAAGGTTGAAGGTCTGAAAAGCTGGTAAATAGTAATTGGTAATTGGGGAAGGATTGGGCAAGTTGCTCAGCTTGTTCAATTCGGCGGGCAGAAATGGTAACGTCCCAACCGTCGTTGAGAAAGGCATACACTACTGCCCTTGCCGAACCACCAGCACCCAGAACAATTGCAGATTTACGATTTACGAGTGACGATTGGCTTTGGGCGAGGAATCGAGTGAGGTCGGATAAAAATCCCTCCGCATCGGTGTTGTCGCCGATGAGTTTGTCATCTCGAAGATAAATTGTGTTCACTGCACCGATGGCTTTTGCTGTTGGCGTGAGCTCGTCCATGAATTCGATCACGTTTTGCTTGTGCGGGATAGTGACATTGAGTCCGTGAAGTTCGCCAGCGCGGATGCGAGTGAGAAGGTTCTTCAATCCCTGCTTATCTTCGGGGAGAATGGGGAATAGGGAATAGTCGCCCTGCAAGTTACAGGCGTTGAGGGCGGCGGCATGAATCTTTGGAGAAAGGCTGTGTCCAAGCGGAAATCCAATTAGACCAAGTTGATAATTCATCATCAAACCTGTTTACCTATTTAACCCAAGTTGCTACCTTGGGATGAAAATTGACAAAAAACCATGAGATTCATTAGAGTTGGGGTATCCCGACCACCAACAGGAGAATCTCATGGATACCCAGATTATAGTAGTGTTTTGCCTCTGTACAGATATGC
>JAUQXA010000005.1 GCA_030834895.1 Anaerolineales bacterium | reverse complement strand
GAGGGTTGGAGCAGTCCTGACTGATTACGCAAAAGGGATAAAAAAAACGTAACCAGTCAGGGACTGATTACGTTTCAGGAATTATGGTTCAGCCTTGAGGCGTTGCCGTACTCGTTGCATCAGGCGGAGATTGATCAAAGCATAGGTCAGCGTATTGAGATTGGTGATTGCGTTGCCATTTCGAAAATGCGGACGTTCAATGCCAAGGTTGACCGCCTGACTGTTGATTCGTTCGGTCGCAGAATGCTGATTGTAGATTTCCTTGTAAGCCTGACTTTGACGGTCGAGGGAATAGCGTAAGCGGGCGCCAATACTGAGCGGCATGGAGGCGGTACATCCGCCTTTGCGAGCGCGTTTGTGATGAACAGGGCAGGAGTGCTTGATGAACTTGTTCTTGACGCCCTTGGAAAAGAAAGGACAAACATACTTGCCTCGTTCATGTTCAATGATGGTCAGTGTCCGATCGAGATAGGCGAACTGGAGCGGCATCGCCAAACCAGCAGCACAAATCGGCAAACCCTCAGGGGAGAACTTGCGGCTCTTGTAACCGCCTTTTTCAGAAAAGGGAACAGCAGCAAATGCGTCAGGGTCATCGGGGCGGTCGAAGTAGTCGTAGACGTAAAAAGCGTCAAAAGCGGCATCAAACGTGCCGAATCGGGGTCGAAAACCAAGCCTTTGCTCCGATTGGAGCATCAGGGGAAAGAAGTAAGAGACATCAGGCTTGTCAAAAGTTTGAGTTTTCTCTGCCAGCACGAACTCGCCCCACTCTGGAACTTTGACAACAGTGATCCCAGAACCATAGCCCCAGTAGTATTGACCGACGGCAATTGTGTTTGCGGGAACGGAGTCTTTCACAGGTGTCTCAAGAGGCTGGCTGGTGACTTTGCGATTGTGCTTGCGTTTGCAACCGAGTTTGCAATCGTGATCGCCAGCAGGCTGCTTGTGTTTGTTGAATCGCTCACTGACATAAGCCTTTGGATTGTTTTCCTTGACCCAGGCAATGATATGTTTCGTATCCAAAGAAATACAATCTCCAACTGCCAGCCCCAAGGCCGAAAATTCAGCCAGGAGCAAGGCGATGCTTTGGTCGAGGATGAACTGAAGGGTATCGTTGGGAATGTCTCGTAACATTTGCGTCAAATGGCGCTGGGTAGGCAGGCTGGCAACTGGGTCAAAACCACAGGTATATTTGACTGAAGGAACAAGCGGAAACCCCAGAAGCCATACTAAAGCGGGATGCTCAATCAGATAGCGGTGGAGATCCCCCATTGAAACCAAATTTTCATTGAGCTTGATCAGGCAAGCGGCACTGAAAGCGACATGAGGAATTGTGGTCTGTCCCCAGGAACGATGCAAGTCTCTTTCTGGAAATTGATCCCAAGGAATGGGACCGAGCAAGTCCAGTATTCGCATGGCAGAAGGGCAGTCCTGCACAAATTGAGGTAGTTTATCCGGGCGCAAAAATGCAGAGCGCAAATTGCGTTGTTCGGGCTGCCAGAGGCGCGAAAGCAGCTCAAAACGGGTTAAAATGGGGTTGCGGATCATGTTTTTTATCTCCTTCTGGGTGGAATTGGTTGTGACAAATCGATTCTAGCCCGAGGAGAAGAGCATGAAAGCAACGTAACCAGTCAGCGACTGGTTACGTTTTCAAGAAGAAAGGCTGGTTTTGATCTGACGGCGATAGCAAGGAACGTAATCAGTGAAAATGACTGATTACGTTTCGCCGATGTGTTCGTCAGATTGGCTGTATACTGATTACAATTCAACGTAATCAGTCTTTTGACTGCTCGAACCCTCGTATATGGGTATAAATTTAGGCCGCAAAATCTTGCACCCGCCAACAGCAGATAAACGACCGAAACAAGTGAACACCCCTCAATGCAGGGGTGTTCCTGTCTTAAGAGTTTCGATCTACGATCACGCCAAAAGACCGGGGAGAATTCGTTGAAACCATTATCCATCACTGATAATTGAGTGGCACGGGTGACGGGAAACTTTGCATAGTACAGGAAAAGGACGCAACGGATGTGGGGGACGGTGGCAAGCCCTACAGCAATCAAAATTGATCATGGGAAAACATGGAGGCGAAATCGAACCACAGTTATGCTTACGCCACAACGGGGCGCGGGCTGAGGACTTTTCGAGCCTCCCTGTTGCCGTGGGGTTCCGCTCGCAACAGGCGCATTCCATTCACAATGACGATCAGCACTGAGGCCTCGTGGATCAACATTCCGCCCGCCATGTGGACGCGTCCGAACAACACGCCTAGCAACAAGATGCTCACAGTGGCGAGTGCGATGAACACATTCTGGTGGATGTTTCTCAGCGTAGCCTTCGACAGTCGGATTGCTTCGGGCAGTTTCATCATATCATCGGACATCAGCGCAATGTCGGCGGTTTCGATGGCGATATCGGTGCCAGCCGCGCCCATGGCGATGCCGATGTCCGCCGCGGCGAGAGCGGGGGCATCGTTGATGCCATCGCCCACCATCGCGACCACGTGACCTTCATTCTGCAAAACTCGAATCACACCCAGTTTATCCTCCGGCAGCAATTCGGCACGCACCTCCTCAATGCCCGCCTGGCGGGCAATGCTTTGCGCGGTCAGACGGTCGTCGCCAGTGAGTATGACAATACGTTTCAAACCAACCTCCTGCAAACGCCGGATCATCGCCGGGGTCGTCTCGCGGATCGGATCAGCGATGCCGAGAACGCCGATGATTTTTTCATCGAGCGCAACTAGCACGGCGGTCCTGCCCTCGGACTTGAGGCTGGTCAGCGCGTCGCGGGATTGATCGTCAACCTGGACATTCAACTGCTCCATCAATTCAAGTGTGCCAACGCCAATCGTGTGCCCGTTGTATTGCGCCTTCACGCCGCGCCCCGTGTAAGAGTCGAAATGTTCTGCCGCGGGGATTTCACCCAATGATTCCGCGGCGGACAGAATCGAGCGCGCCAGTGGATGCTCCGAGCCTGCCTCCACGATGCCCGCCCAGCGCAGAACAGATGCCTGGGCTGAGTCCCAATTTCCAGTAACGACGGACAGTTCAAAGTCAGGGGATGAAGCGAGCGGGATCACATCCGTCACACGAGGCCTGCCTTGAGTCAATGTGCCGGTCTTGTCCAATGCCAATGCTGAAATCTTCCCGGCGTTCTCAAGATACTCGCCACCCTTGATCAGGATTCCGCTCTTTGCGGCGCGTCCGATGCCCGCCACCACCGAGACTGGCGTGGAGATGACCAACGCGCCCGGGCAGCCGATCACAAGCAACGTAAGGGCGAGTTCCATGTCGCGGCTGAGGATGTACGTTGCGATGCTAAGGACGATAATGAATGGCGTGTACCATTTTGCGAATCGTTCGATGAAGCGCTGTGTGGGCGCTTTTTCATCCTGAGCCTCCTCGACGCGGCGGATGATACGCGCCAGCGTGGTGTCTGCGCCGACGCCTTTGGCACGCACTTTGAGCAAACCGTTTTGGTTGACGGTGCCCGCGAACACTTTCGAGCCCGGCGTTTTTTCTTCGGGCATGGGTTCACCCGTGATGGCGCTTTCGTCCACCGCGGAGTGACCATTCAACACTTCACCATCCACTGGAACTTTTGTGCCAGGCTTGACCAACACGATCTCATCCGAAACGACTTCGTGCGGCAGCACTTCCACCTGTTTGCCATCGCGCACGATGACCGCGGTTGTGGGCGTAAGGTCGAGCAAGCCGCTCAAAACTTTGCGTGTCTGGCTCAGGGTGTGCGCTTCGAGATAGGCGCCGAAAATAAAGAGGAAGGTCACTGCCGCGGCTTCCCAGTATTCGCCGATCCACAGCGCACCAAGCGTGGCAATCGTGACCAGCAGCTCGATGCTGATATGACGGTTTCGCAGGCTGATGATGGCGCGCACGGCAATGTCCCAACCGGCGATCAATGCCGCGGCAATCATCGCCGCATTGTAGACCACCCGCCAGCCAAGGAAATAATCCGCACCGAACGCGATGGCGATCAGACCGCCGCTGGCGATAGTCAGCAGTTTGCGGCGTTGTTGTAAGTTTGAAAATAACGATTTAATCCTGTTCATTTTGTGCCTCGTATCAGTTGAAAACGTTCCGAAGGCATGTCCTGCCTTCGGAACGTTCCTGGGAGTTTTAGTATGCCGCTTCGCGCGCTTCGTACCCGACCGACTTCACTGCCTTGACGAGATCTTCAGCTTTGACCACCTGCGGATCATGCTGGACCTCGATCTTGCCTGTGTTGAAAAACACTTTTGCCTCGCTGACGCCGTTCAGCGCCTTGAGTGCGCCTTCGATCTTGGCGACGCACGAGGGGCAGGAGAGTTCCTGACTGCGTAAAAGGGTCCTTTTCATGGTTTTGTCTCCTTTCAGACTGTTTGAATTTACACGCTCAATATACTGGTCTGAAGGGATTCTTTCCATGATGCACATCAATTAAGTGCATGCAATAAAAAAGTGCGGATTTTCATCCGCACCTGGATTTGGGCAAACATATTTCATTCCGCTTCGGCCTCGGCGATTCGCTCCAGTGCCTCTTGAGCGAGAATGGACACCCACTTTCGCCCAGTCTGGATCAAGCCATCCTTCTGGAACTGGCTCATCACACGACTGGCAGACTCGGTGGTAGTGCCGGTCATCGCTGCCAGATCGTCGCGCGTCAGCGGGGACTCGATCAGCAAGCCGACATCGCTTCGTTTACCAAACTTTCTTCCCAGGACAAGCAGTACATTTGCGACGCGTCCCTCAACGGTCAGTGCGCTCAACTGCCGGACGCGTTCCTGCGCCTCACGCAGACGGGCGGAAGTGATTTCCAAAACCTTCAACGCGACCATGGGATGTTTTTCCAGGATGCGGCGGAAATCCGAGGCGCCGATCGAAAGCACACAGGACTGGGTCTGGGCTTCGGCGGTATCCGGGTAAACGTCATCTTTGAGGGCAGAGAGCGAACCAAAGAACTCGCCGGGAGTCAGCATATCGAGCAGAACGTTCTTGCCGGAGAGTGAATGACGCATGAGTTTGACGCGTCCATCTGCCACCACGAACAAACGCTCGGCGGAGTCACCTGCAAAGCAGATGGTCTCATTCGGAGCGTATCCGTACTCGTGGAACAGGCGGTTGACTTGCTCGACATCGGCATGGGGTAAATCGGCAAAGAACGGTAAACCGTGCAGGATTCGCAGACGCAAGTCCACTGAGCACTGGTGGGATTCGGTCACTTCGATGTGGAGGGGAGTTTTTCTGCGGGTTGACATTCCTTGTGAATTATACAACCAACCAGCCAACAGAAAACAAAACACTCATGCCGTAGTAGCACACTCGTCAACAAACTGCAAACACAAAGATGTGCTTGCAAGGGAATGAAGCCATTCGGCGGCAAGTGTGGTCTTGCCATATCCGGCAGGCGCGGAAAGCAATGTCAATTTGCGGTGCTCGTCCAAGCCGCATTGCAAACGCTGCTGCAAGCGTGCACGCGTCACGCCGCCTTCGCGCCAAAGTGGAATGTGGAATTTGGTTACGAGGAATTGGCTTCCCATTGTTTTCAATTATATACAACTTCAGAGGAGAAAACTCAGGGAATGGATGCCTTTCCATTCGTTTTCTCCCAAATCTCGGGTGGATGAACGAAGCAGTCGATATTGGTATGCTGTTGAAGTCCCTGTACCCTTCGGCGGGGAGGAAAGGGACGATGGTTCTTTCATCGTACGGAATTGACGGTACCGCATAGAAGTGATTCTGTAATCGATCTTCTCCGTGAAATCTGTAACGTTCACCGGCAACTGCTATATCCTTCTTGACTGGTTGAACAATTTCTTGTAAAATACTTTACATAGTAAAATATTTATAGACTAAAGTAATTCCGGAAACTAGAACGCCAGGGAGATCCAACAAATGAAAAAAGAAAATCCTTTCGAATTGACGCAGGATCTGTTCACACTGATGAAGCAGGTCCCTCGTCTTAAATTCAAGCAAAGTGTCGTCGAAGGCTTGACGCGCAGCAAGTACGAATTGTTGGTGATCCTGAAGATGAATGTTTACGACAAGGGAACAGCCATGTCTGTTTCCGAAATCAGCAATTTGCTACAGATCACCCCGGCGGCGATAACCCATATCATCAATCCGCTGGAAGGGAAGGGATTTATCGAACGTCTGCCAGATCCGAAGGATCGCCGCGTCGTCCTGATCGGGCTGACCGACAAAGGGGCAAAAACCGCAGATGCGCTGATCGCCGACGTCAGGGAACAGGTTGTGGGACTGATCAATTACCTGGGCGAGGAAGACAGCCGGGAATTCGCCCGTCTGCTGTCCCGCGCGTTCGAGTATTTTGAGTCACGACCCGAAAAGTAGACAGGTCCAAGGACATGGATACCAGCAATCAAAACATCATCCTCCAGCTTCGGGATGTAGTAAAAACATACGATACGGGTGGCGTCCCCTTTGTGGCGCTCAAGGATGTCAACCTTGATATCCGGCAGGGCGAGTTCCTGGGGATCACCGGCAAATCGGGCGCGGGAAAAACTACGCTTCTCAATGTGATCTCCGGCGTGAGTGGGTTAACCTCCGGAAACATCCTGTTTCATTGGGCAGGCGATGAAACGCCTTCCGCCTCCCTCCCGATCCATTCCCTGGGCGAAGACCAACTCGCCCGCTGGCGAGGGAAAAACCTGGGGATCATTTACCAGTCCTTCGAGTTGATGCCCACGCTCAACCTGGCGGAAAACGTTATGCTTCCGCCTGACTTTTTAGGCGCGTACCAGCCGCTCATCAGCAAAAAAAGGGCGCTCGAGTTGTTGGAACTGGTGGAGATCGCGGACCATGCCAACAAGATCCCGGCCCACATCTCCGGCGGACAGAAACAGCGGGTTGCCATTGCCCGGGCTTTGGTCAACGACCCGCCCCTGATCGTCGCGGACGAGCCAACCGGCAACCTCGACAGCGTTACAGCGGAGACCATCTTTGGAATTTTCGAGAAGCTGGTTGCCCAGGGGAAAACGATCGTCATGGTGACCCATGAGGAAAGCTTTGTGCCTCGTTTTTCCCGGCACCTGCGGATCATTGATGGGATCGTGACCGATCCGTTGAAGGATGGCACTGCTCCGGTCAGCAACCCGCTCGGCATCGAAAAAGGACATTCTTCCCGGACGGTGCATGTCGAACAGAATCGAACTTCAAAAGCGACGCCGCCTGCAGTTGAAATTCAATCGAAAGACTCCTCGTCGCCTGCCATCGTTTTGCGCGATGTAAAGAAGGTCTATGAAAATGCGGCGGGAAAATTCCTCGCGTTGAAATCGATCAACCTTCAGCTCGACTATGGTCGGTTCATTTCCATCGTGGGCAAGTCGGGCTGTGGAAAATCCACCCTGTTGAACATGATCACGGGCATTGACCATCCCACCGAGGGGGAAGTGCTGATCGGTAACGAGAACATCTACAAGCTGAGCGAGAGTCAGCGTGCCTTGTGGCGCGGGCGGAACATGGGAGTCGTCTTCCAGTTTTTCCAGCTTCTGCCAACGCTGACGCTTTTGGAGAACACCATGCTCCCGATGGATTACTGTCGTCTGTATCCTTTTTATGAGCGCCCGGACCGGGCAATGGAATTGCTCAAGATGGTCGGGCTGGAAGACCAGGCTCATAAACTTCCCACAGCGGTCTCCAGCGGACAGCAGCAGGGCGCCGCCATTGCACGCGCCCTGGCGACCGATCCATCCATCATCCTGGCAGATGAACCCACCGGCAACCTGGATTCACGCGCCGCGGAGAATGTCCTTAATCTGTTCGAACGCCTGGCCCAGCAGGGCAAGACGGTTTTGATCGTCACGCATGATCCATCGATCAGCCAGCGGACCGATCAAACGATTGTCCTCTCCGATGGCGAGGTCATTGATCGTCGCACACGCGCGGATAACAAAAGCACAACGGAGATTCACCGATGAACGGCGAAGTCAAAGCCAATTTCCTGAAGCCTCGCTGGAGCAAGGTCTTCTCTGACGTATGGGGCGATAAAACGCGCACGGCGCTGGTGGTCACGTCCATTGCCGCGGGTGTCTTTGTCATTGGGATGCTCATCAGCGCCTATGTAATCCTGGGGGCAGACGTCAATCGCAGTTACGCCGCCATTAACCCGCCCAACATTGTAGCTTGGGCAGACCCCTTTGACGACGATCTTGTCAGCGTCATCGCGGATGTCCCCGGCGTGAAGGAAGCGCAGGGCCGCCGCTTCATCGGGGTCCGTGCCAGGCAAGGGACGGAAGATTGGCAGGACCTAACCCTGGTCGCTGTTTCGGATTTCGAGAGCGATATCAATCTTCTCGCACTGATCGAGGGCGCCCAAGTCGCAGGCAAGGGAGAAGCTCTGATCACCCAGGATATGATGCACATCAGCGGGTTTCATGTCGGCGACAGCATCGAAATCGAGTTCCCCGATGAGTCGAGCCATTTCCTGACGGTGGCTGGGCTGGTCTCGGATCAGACAACTGCCACTCCCAACCCGAGCGGGACGAATATTGCCTTTATCACGCTGAAAACGCTAAAGTCATTTGGGCAGGACGACTATTTCAACCGGCTCTATGTCACGGTGGAGGGAGAGGGGAACGACGGCGAATGGATTGCGAGCGTCGCCAATCGCGTGGAAGACAAGATCGAGAAAAGTGGGCGTCAGGTCCAGCGGCTGGATCGGCACCTTTCGAACAAGCACCCGATGACGGATATGCTTTTAGCGATGCTTGGCATCCTTGGGGCATTGGGCGGCTTGATCATCGTCCTGGGCAGTTCCCTCATCATCAATACCCTCAATGCCCTGCTGGCTCAGCAGCGGCGCCAGATCGGCGTGATGAAACTGGTCGGGGCGCGCAGTACCCAGATCATGGGAATGTACCTGACCCTCATCATTGCCTATAGCTTGATCGCGCTAATCATCTCTGTGCCGCTTGGAGCACTGGCGGGATATGGCTTGGCGTGGCTTATGGCTTATATGCTTGGCGCTGTCATCCAGGGTTTCCGCATCATCCCCACGGCGATAATCGTGCAGGTGCTGGTTGCCATACTGGTTCCGTTGGGCGCCGGTTTTTTCCCGGTAAACGGTGGCGCCAAGACCAGTGTCCAGCAGGCGATCAGCGACTACCGCCCCGGCGGGCGACCTGCCAAAAACAGCCTTCTGGCTCGGAACGCCGCATGGTTCCGCTGGATCTCCCGCCCGCTCCTGCTTTCCTTCCGCAATACGTTTCGCAAAAAGGGACGCCTGTACCTGACCCTCTTCACGCTGACCGTGGCTGGCGCTGTTTTTATTGGCGTGTTCAACGTGCGCGATTCGATGAGCGACATGTTGAACCAGGTGTTACAGCACTTTAAGGGTGATGTCACTGTGGACCTGCTTCATCCGTACCGGGTCAGCAAGGTCGAGCAAACCCTGCTCGAGATTCCCGGCGTCAAACGCGTGGAAGGCTGGGCTGGCGCCGCCGGTGAAGTCTGGGATCAGGATGAAAATCTGGTGACCAAGATTTCCATTGTTGCGCCGCCCCATGATACACAACTACTCGACCTGAAGCTGTCAGCCGGTCGCTGGCTCCTGCCAAATGTGGAAAGAGCGATCGTGGTGTCCGATACCATTTACAAGTTTTATCCGGACCTCAAACCGGGAGACAGCCTGATCGTCAAACTCCCGGGACGGAAAGAAGAAGAATGGAAAGTCGCAGGGATATTCCAATTCGTGGCGATGTTCGGAGACCCAATGGCGTATGCAAATTTTGAATTTATCGCCGAAAGAAACCACTCAGCCAACCATGCGACTTCGTATCGCATCATTACCGAGGCTCACGATGCCGCCTCTCAGGAAGTGGTAACCCAGCGTGTCGAGAGGTCCCTGGCAGACAAGGGCTTTGCAGTTCGAAGCGTTCAACCCGGACATCTGCTGCAGGAGAAAGCGGCATTGGCGCTCAACACATTGCTCATTTTCCTGTTGATTATGGCGGTTCTGATCGCGTTCGTCGGCAGCATTGGTTTGACCGGTACGATGAGTATCAATGTCCTGGAGCGGACGCGGGAGATCGGCGTGATGCGGACCATTGGGGCGGTCGATCTTGTCATTATGCGGTCGGTCATCGTGGAAGGACTGGTCATCGGCTTGCTCACCTGGCTTTTGGCGATTGGCTTGGCGTTCCCCGTCAGTTTTCTCCTGCTTAAGATCATTGGAAAAGCAATGATGGATTCGACTCTGGCGTTGACGTTCACACCGATTGGAATTTTTCTTTGGCTGGGGGTTGTGATCGTCCTCGTGGTTTTTGCCAGCATCGTGCCAGCCCGCAAGGCGGCCCGCCTGACGATCAATGAAGTACTGGCGTATGAATAGCCGCGAGTAATTTATATAGAGCTAAAAAAAAGAACAACAGGGTCAAACTGTTCAGTTTGACCCTGTTTTTTTCTGGGCTGATGGTCAGGATTTTCTCCACCACTTCGGGACGCGGGTACCTATCAAAATACTCTCTTCATCTACATCAAAGTCAGGCGTATGAGGCATACCCTTGTGCCGCGCAATTCATTTGCTACACCCAACCAGTAATAAACGCCCGGTATATGCTGCAAATACATCGAAAAGTCATCTGAATTAATCGGCACTGGGTTACTCACGAAAAGCAAACTATTCTGTCCAATTGCTTTGCTAGTCGTCGAAACACATTCTCCAGAGGATGAAGGCGCAAGCGAAATAGATTAGAGCTAACCAATTGCTTGATTTCTTGGCCCAGCGAGTTCGCAAAGAACGGAAATCGTTTTGCCAAGAAAGAGTTCGTTCCACCACCCAGCGTCTGGCAGGATATTTCTCAGATTCCAAAGGCGGTGGGGGTGGATTAGAGCCATACTCACGCTTGAGGATATGCAGTGTAATCTTGCGCTTTCGTAGCTTCGCTCGCACTTCTTCTGAATCGTAGGCTTTATCAGTACACAAATACTGTACCTTGTATTTGGTTTTTGGCCTGCGCACAATTGGACGGTTGAGTAAGTTCATAATTTCCGTTACATCGTGAGCATTTGCGTCACTCAACTGAATAGAGAGCGGTGCGCCGCGCTGGTCGACCCAGATATGCCGTTTGGAGTCAGATTTCGCCCGATCGGTAGGATTGGGACCCGTCAAATCTCCGCCCAGTGGAGCAGGTACCATCTTACTGTCCACAGCTTGCCACTTCCATTGGATCCGACGTTTCTTTTGGTAATACTTCACAACCATACGATAGATTTTCTTCCATACACCAGACTCGCTCCACTCTTGAAAGCGTTTATGCAGACTGCTGCTGGCTCCGAACCATTCCTTTTTCAGACCTTTCCACTGGCAACCGCTCCGCAACACAAACAGAATACCATTCACTACTTGCCGATTGGGCAAGGCCGGACGCCCAACGCTGCCTTTCTTCTTTTCACGTGGCAATATTTATTCGATCCGTTTCCACAATCCATCGGGAACTTCCCACAGCGTGGTATAACTCATTGGACACTCCTTGCAGGTTGTTTGGGTGGTACCTGCAATTCTGCATCAGGAGTGTCTTTTTGTTAATGTTCATCCCTATTTACGGATAGGGTCTAAGGTGTTATATAATCTATAAATGGCAACATCTATACTGGCCACGAAATTTTATATTCCCCCGCCACCTTCCAAAGTAGTAGTCCGGTCGCGTTTGGTTAAACAACTTACAGAGGGTTTAATCTCGGGTCGCAAATTGACACTCATTTCTGCTCCCGCGGGATTTGGCAAAAGTACAATAATCAGCGAATGGATCATGAGTTGCGGGCGACAAGCAGCCTGGCTATCACTGGATGAAAACGATAATGACGCAGCACGGTTTTTGGTCTACTTTATCGGCGCATTGCAAACCATTTCACCAAAATTGGGAATGGATCTAGTAGATGGGCTTCAATCTCCTCAATCACCTCCGATCACTTCAATTCTGACAGCCCTGCTCAACGAGATAATAACTATTCCAAGCGATTTCATCCTCGTTCTTGATGACTACCATCTGACGGACACGAAAGCAATTGACGATGCCCTCGCATTTTTAATTGACCACATGCCACCTCAAATGCATTTGGTCATCACCACACGTGAAGACCCCTCCTTACCCATCCCCCGCCTACGCGCCCGAAATCAATTGATCGAAATTCGCGCCGCGGATCTGCGTTTTACCCCATCCGAAGCCGCTGAATTTCTCAATCAGGTGATGAGTCTTGACCTCACTGCAGATGAAGTCGCCGCATTAGAGTCCCGCACCGAAGGCTGGATTGCCGGTCTGCAACTCGCCGCACTTTCAATGAAGGGACAAGAGGATGTGCATGGGTTCATCCAGGCTTTCGCTGGGGATCACCGCTATATTGTGGATTATCTGGTTGAAGAGGTATTGCGGCGTCAGCCCGAACCGATTCGAAACTTCCTGCTACAAACATCCATCCTTGATCGTTTGAACAGTCTGCTCTGCGATGCCGTCACCACTCAAATGGGAAGCAAATCGAAATTGGAGCAATTACAACGGGGTAATTTGTTTATCATCCCCCTCGATGACAAGCGACACTGGTATCGCTATCATCATCTTTTTGCCGATGTTCTTCGTATGCACTTGATGGCAGAGCAGCCCGATCAAGTGCCTGCTTTGCACAAACGTGCAAGTGAGTGGTATGAGCAAAACGGTCTAACGGCTGATGCGATCCACCACGCGCTGGTTGGAACAGATTTTGAGCACGCAGCAGGGCTGATCGAAAGAGCTCTGCCATTCATGCGCCAGAGCAGGCAGGAGTCCACATTGCTGGGTTGGCTTAAAGCACTTCCCGACGAACTGTTTCAGAACCACCCTGTGCTAAACGTTAATTATGCTGGCACGTTATTGCAGAATGGTCAGTTTGATGGTGTTGAGGCGCGATTGCGGGATATCGAACAGTGGCTCGCTACCCCTGAAGACATTCGGATTCGTCCCGTTTATGTGGGTGAAGAGGATTTTCAGCGCCTGCCTAGCTCGGTCGCCATGTACCATGCCGCAATTGCCCTGACTCACAGTGATGTGGCAGCCGCTATGAAACACGCAAACAAAGTGCTCAAACTCGCCCGCGAGGATAACGACTTCCCCCGCGGAGCCGCATCGTCTCTACTAGGGCTTGCATACTGGACAAACGGTGATCTCGAAACTGGATATCGGATGTTTGCCGAAGGGATGTCACACTTGCAGAACGTCGGGTTCATCTCGGATGTAATCGGAGGCTCCGTCACGCTGGCTGATATCAAGATTACACTTGGTTGTCTGCGTGAGGCTATGAGCATCTACGAGCGCGGGTTACAACTGGCGACAAAGCAGGGCGCGCCAGCTTTGCGAGGTGCAGCAGACATGCATGTGGGGATAAGCGGGATCTATTTTGAACGTAATGAGTTGAATACTGCCGAGCAACACCTTTTGAAAAGCAAGGAACTTGGTGAGCTCAATGGATTACCGAAAAACCCATATCGCTGGCGTGTTGCCATGGCTCAAATACGAGAAACTAAGGGAGATTTGGAAAGCGCACTCGACCTGCTTGATGAGGCAGAAAGCCTATATGTGGGTGACTTTTCCCCTAACGTCCGCCCAATACGGGCGTTGAAGGCACGAGTATGGATCAAGCAAGGCGAGTTGAAAAAAGCTCTTGATTGGGCGCATGAACGGAAGTTGTCCATTGAGGAAGACCCCAGCTACTTGCGGGAGTTTGAGCAAATCACATTCGCCAGGATTTTGTTGTCTCCATATCAGAGCGACAATTCAATCAGTTTGCTTCAAAACGTAAAGGGATTTCTGGAATGTCTCTTGAAAGCGGCAGAAGAAGGCGGAAGAATTGGAAGTGTGATCGAAATCCTGATCTTGCAGGCGCTTGCTCACCAAATGCATGAGGATATCCCCGCAGCTCTTACGTCGCTGGAGCGTGCTCTGAAGTTGGCTGAACCCGAAGGCTATATGCGCATTTTCCTAGCCGAAGGCGCAGACATGGCAGAATTAATTCGTGAAGTTGATTCACGCGGAATCCTGCCGAACTACACACGCAAGCTGTTATCTGCATTTGAGGTGGAAGATCAAGGCTTGGATGAAGAAACGCCTCCTTCCGCCGTCCCAGTTTCATCGTCCCTGATCGAGGCGCTCAGTCAACGTGAGCTGGATATCCTCCGCCTGTTCAAGACCGAGTTGTCGGGTCCCGAGATCGCGCAGGAACTTGTCATCGCTTTGAGTACGGTGCGGACTCACACCAAAAGCATTTACAACAAACTCAACGTCAATAGCCGCCGGGGGGCTGTCAAACGGGCGATTGAACTTGGTTTGATCTAAACTGGCACGCCTAAATAGGTTATCCGAAGACCCCGCCAGAGAAATTTGACGGGGTCTTCGGATTCTCCCCACACCAAATCCCCACATCTGGGGAAGACATCTCCCCACATTCATTTGTATATTGTCTTCAATCGAACCCAAACAGGCAGCTATGCCGGCTGTCAATCTCTGACACTTATTTTACAGGTTCAAAAAAGGAGACAGACAAATGAACACAAAAGGAAAGACCTCGATCAAGGAGAGCAAACCGAAGATGACCGCATCCCCTCTCATGCGGTGGGCAGGCGTATCTGCCATGTTGGCGGGGTTAGGCTTAATCGTCATTGGAATGTTCCATCCCGTTAACGTTCCTGAAGTCGTCACCACTGCTACATGGATAAATGTCCACATCGTTGCTATTGCCATGGGCTTCTTTGGACTGTTTGGCATGGTGGGGCTCTACGTCAGGCAAGCGGAAAAATTCGGTTGGCTGGGTTTGGCTGGCTTCCTCCTGTTTAGCGTATGGTTGGCACTCATGATGCCCTTTTCATTTGTGGAAGCATTCATCCTGCCGCGCCTTGCCACCGAGTCACCGAAGTTTGTGGCAGGCTTCCTTGGGATGTTTACCGGCATTCCGAGCGAGATCGACCTCGGGATTCTCCCAACACTTTGGAAGATATCCGACCCCATGTATCTCTTGGGACCCCTGCTGTTTGGCATTGCCACATTCCGCGCTGGCATCCTACCGCGCTGGGCGGGTGTTTTGTTTGTCGTCGGCTCCACGTTGGCACCCGTCGGTGCACTGGCTGTTCCCCCTGAATATCAACCCTTGGTGCTGGTACCGAATGGGCTTGCTCTGGCATGGCTGGGATTCGCTCTTATCTCCGAACGACGGGAGAAAACATCGGAATCCGTGTTCAACCAGAGTGCCGCCAAGTCCAAATCGAGTCAGGTCGCCTAAGATGGCATGGAGTAGACAAGCGGCTGTAGGCTCGCTTGTCTACTCGAATTGAGAATATCTTTACAAGGAGTTAAAGATGAAAGCGATTACTCATGATAACGGTCAAATCAAAGTGCCAGCAAGAAAAACTCGGACGCCATGGTGGGTACCCGCCGGGTTGATCTTGCTCAGTGTGATTCCGCTTACGTTCGGAGTCATCCGCTTGGTCCAATTGATGAGCGGCGCGGAAATCACGCCAGCCAACGCACGCTTCTTTGCATCACCTTCGCCTGTGGTCATTCATATTATTACCGCCGCAGTCTACGCCCTGCTTGGGGCATTCCAGTTCGTGAGCCGCCTCTGGCAGCGCGGGCTCAAATGGCACCGCCGGGTTGGGCGGCTCCTGGTCCCATTCGGACTGCTGGTTGGATTTTCCGGACTCTGGATGACTCTCTTTTATCCGTATCCGGAGGGAGCCAGTGACCTGCTTTACGTGTTGCGCCTCTTTTTTGGATCGGGCATGGTTCTATCCATCATCCTTGGATTCATCTCGATCCGACGGCGGGATGTTGCCCAACACCAAGCTTGGATGAAACGCGCCTATGCCATTGGGATGGGAGCAGGCACACAAGTGCTGACCGGGATGGCAGGAGCCCTACTCTTGGGCAAACCGAATGAATTCGAAAATGCCTTATTGATGGGTGCAGCCTGGGTGATCAACCTTGCTGTGGCTGAATGGAGTATTCGCAAGAGTTCAATTAAATCAGCCCGCAAAGCATCGATTTAGATATTGACATTAAGTTCACTAAATATATTCAAAATTAAGGAGTCTAAAATGAAAGCAATCGTAGCAAGCAAATATGGTGGTCCCGAAGTTCTCCAACTCAAAGAGATCGAGAAGCCGACCCCCAAAGACAATGAAATCTTGATCAAAGTGCACGCGACAACTGTCACCATGGGCGATTTCAGAATGAGGAGCTTTACCGTTCCACCCATGTTCTGGCTCCCCGCTCGTCTCACGCTGGGTCTCACAAAACCCAAACAGCCGATCTATGGCATGGAACTCGCCGGTGAAGTAGAAGCGGTCGGCAAAGATGTAACCCGATTCAAGGCTGGCGACCAGGTTTTCGCATCTACCCTCACAGAGAATTTTGGTGCGTATGCCGAATACAAATGTCTGCCCGAAAAAGCGATGATGGCAATTAAACCAGACAATATAAGTTTCGAAGAAGCAGCCGCTCTGCCAATCGGGGCAACCACGGCGCTGCGCCTGCTCCGAAAGGGTAATATCCAACGCGGACAAAAAGTCCTGATCTACGGCGCTTCAGGAAGTGTCGGGACGTATGCCATACAGCTGGCAAAGTATTTTGGCGCAGAAGTGACCGGGATTTGCAGTACATCCAATCTGGACATGGTGAAATCCCTGGGCGCCGATCACGTCATCGACTACACAAAAGAGGACTTTTCATCCAGAGAAGAACGATATGACGTCATCTTTGATACGCTTGCTAAATTCCCGAAATCGAAAGCCTCGAAGGTTCTCGCACCAAACGGGACGTATGTAACAATGGCCAGCCTTAGCACGAAAGAGGGAATGGAAAACCTGGTCTTCATCAAAGAGCTGGCCGAGGCAAGCAAGCTCAAAGTAGTCATCGACCGATGCTATCCACTGGAAGATATGGCCGACGCGCACCGCTATGTAGACACGGGGCACAAAAAAGGGAATGTTGTCATCAGTGTGGCGCAATCATGACGGATGAGCATGTTCCCAAACGCGATTCGAATCAACCAATAGTCTATCAGATCAGGATCAAAGGGCATTTGGGTCAGCAATGGACGAGCTGGTTTGAAAGTCTGACGATCACATTGGAAGAAGATGGCAACACACTCCTGAGTGGTCTAATGATCGATCAGTCCGCACTACATGGAATATTGAAGAAAATACGCGACTTGGGAATGCCATTGCTTTCGGTAAATTCTGTTGAGACCGGGGTACAAGATGCGTCAGATAATAAACTGGTGACTCGTGAATAATCTGACTCTTACCCTCTTTAGCGCCGTCCTCATTGGGCTTGGCGCAACGCTCACCACAGACTTGTGGGCGCTCTTTCTCAAATGCGCCTTTAAAATTGGGGTGCCCAATTACTGTCTAGTTGGGCGCTGGCTTCGACATATGTCAGCAGGAATCTTTAGGCATTCGAATATTGCATCAGCTCCGCACAAAAGCGCAGAATGTACGGTAGGATGGATCGCTCACTACATCATTGGCGTCACGTTCGCCGTCGCTTTCCTTGCACTGGTCGGCAACAACTGGCTTCAACATCCGACACTTATTCCAGCAATCGTCTTCGGGATCGTCACTGTCTTGATGCCATTCTTTATTATGCAGCCTTCATTTGGGTTAGGGTTCGCCGCAGCAAAGACGTCAAATCCTATGCAGGCAAGACTTCGTAGTTTGATGAATCATATTTTGTTTGGTGTCGGTCTTTACCTTTTCGGGTTGTTGGTAAGCTGGTTATTGAGGTGTTGGTAGTGGTGTCCTTTTTCTCCCTTACAACCGCAACCGTATCTGTCCAATGTGGTACATATCTGGCATACGGGTATAAATTAAGGCCTATACAGCCTATACCTGCTACATAGAGACGAAATCAACCAAAATTCTGAATGCCTCCAATATTTGGGGGCATTTTTGTTATGCGCAATCACACCAATGTGGTAACACAAAACAGGAATCCGCAGCCGGATTTGGAATGGAATACTCGCGTTTACGGGGCAAAAACAACCTGTTCAGCACAACACACTGTCACCAATCTGTGACACGGCCGTGACGGGTTGGAAACAGGCGGAAGGTATAAATAGGATGGCAACCTATTTATGAAAGGCAGACCATGGATCAATCCCTCATCATTCAATCCGCCCAACATGGGGACCTGGATTCTTTCAACCAGCTTGTCCTGTCCTATCAAGATCGGATGTTCAACGTCGCTGTATGGATGCTGGAAAACGAAGACTGCGCAGCCGATGCGGTACAAAATGCTTTTATCCTTGCGTTTCGCAACATTGGCAGTTTTTGCGGAGGCGCCATCGACTTCTGGCTGTTACGCATCCTCAAAAACGTGTGCTATGACGAATTGCGCCGCAAGAAGCGCCGCTTGATCTGCCCACTCGAACCGTTGATCGATGACGATGAGTTTGACACACCTGCCTGGCTGACCGACCATTCGCAAAACATGGATGAACTAATCGACGCAATGGAACTATCAGATGCCATCCGAAGCGGGTTACAAATGCTCACACCGGAATATCGGATGACCATCACCCTGGTAGATGTCGATGGACGGGAATACGCCGAAGCCGCTCAAATTCTCGGCGTGCCAATCGGGACAGTCAAAAGCCGGCTGGCGCGCGCCCGTCTCCAACTGCGTCGCGAGCTCCGGCGCTGCGCCGACCTGCTGCCAGATGTCTACGTCGAGGCGCAAACCGTACTCATGCCGCAGGCTATCCCCGCTGGATAATTTCTCCCTATTTTCTTCGAGAAGCGATAGAATGCCTGAGACAACTTCCCGGAGTCTCACATGAAAATTCACTCTACCAAACTGGCATCTTTACTGCTTCTGACGGTTTTCCTACTCGCCTGCGGCGTCTTTGAAGTGGGAATCGAACAACCCACTACGACTCCAATTCCACCCACCACAATCATCCCAACGTCCACGCCCTCTCCCATTCCCTCTCAGCTGAAATCGGGGCAGGCGGTCAAAATTATCCGGATCAATATGCTCAACATCACCAACGGCTGGGGAATTGGCCAGGTGGAAGCCGACTTGAACGATCACATTCTTTATACCAACGATGGAGGCAGAAGCTGGCAGGATGTAACGCCAACCCAAGCTTTGGTCAATGCTCCACCCCAGGGACTCGCTGTCATACCCTTTTTCAATGCCAACGGCGACGCCTGGGTCACGCTCACCAGCCAGTCGCTACAACCAGCTTCTTCCCAGACCCAAAGGTTCTGGTACAGCAGTGACAATGGAAAGACCTGGAAAGGCAGCGAACTTTCGCTGACCGGTTTCCAACTGGAATATTTCGCTCCCTTTCAATTGGGCTTCCGCGACGCGCAACATGGTTGGGTGATTGCTCATGTGAAAGCTGAAACAAGTCATGATTACATTGCAGCATTTACCACTGTGGATGGGGGTGCGACCTGGAGTCGCGTGATCGATGGTGAGAAAAATCCTGAACTAATGAGCTGCCAAAAAACCGGGTTGGTGTTCTCAACGACAGTCAACGGCTGGCTGACAGGCAACTGCCCCGGGTTGATGACCGGGCTGTTCTTTTACTCCACCATTGACAGCGGTCAGACCTGGCAGCAAGCCAATCTGACACCTCCCAACAAACAACCCGCCGACCTCTTCACTGGCAACACAGCCGCCTGCGGCATACCTGAATTGGTTCATCTGTCCGCTCGTACCACACTGTTGACTGTCCGCTGTGAAATTCAGGCCACCAAACAAACCGTCTCCTGGCTCTACACAGGCGAATTGGGAGTCATGCATGAAGGGCATCAACTCCCAACACCTTTTGGCGCAATCCAATTCCTGAACGCCGACGAAGGCTGGCTGGTTGGCGCCTGGCAGAATGACCCATCTGCTCCAGGCGAGATCTATCACACCACGGATGGGGGAGAAACCTGGACACAACTAATCACCACCGGCTGGCAGGGAACCCCGAATTTCGTCAACTCCAATACAGGTTGGGTAGTCGCTCGCACCACAGACAAAGCCGCACTGGTCTTCTCAAACGACGGCGGGTTGACCTGGGAAGTTTTGTCCCCTGTTATTCGATAAGGCGTAGCAATTACTTCTGATATATCGGTAATCGCAGCGAAAAAACCGTTCCTTGTCCCACACGGCTGCGGAGAAAAACTTCGCCATTATGACGTTCCGCAATGGCACGCACCAGTGCCAGTCCGATTCCACTGCCGGGAATACCGCGCGCACCTTCACCTCGATATAACTCATCCCAAATCAGCGGCGCTTCCTCTTCGGGGATACCCGCCCCGGTATCAGCCACTTCTACAACCACTTTGGAGCGATCTTCAAAAGCACGCAATTCGATGGTGTTGCCGGGTTGGGTAAATTTCAGTGCATTGTCGATCAGGTTGTGGAACAAGAGGAAAAGCAAGTCACGGTCACCGGCAACGGGAGAGAGAGGCCAAGGAACCTGTGGCAGGCTGAGGGTAAGTTTTCGCCCTTCGGCTTCGGGTCGTTCTTCAGCAACAGATATAACTTCCCGAAGCAGATCGCTCATATCCACTGGGGCACTTTCAAGCAGACGAGTCTTCAACTCGGCCAGTTTGCGCAAATCGGCAAGAAAGCGGCTCAGACGCAGGGTCTGGTCTTCCACACTGCCAACAATTTCGCGTTGGGATGGATTAAGAGTAGTCCCATTCAGATTTGCAAGACCGGCACGCATTGCCATGACAGGGTTCTTAAGCTCGTGATCAAGGCGGCGCAAAAACTCATGGCGTTCATTGACCGAATCAGACTGGAGCCTGGCAACAAAATCCTGCTGTCGATAATAGTCGCGCAACCAACGCACCCATTCGACGCCCAAAACAAAAGTCAAGAGCAAGCCGAGGATAACGGCAATTGTGCCTAAATCAGCACGGACATACACCACAGGGTCCGGAAGCCACTCAAGCCAGAAGGCGGCAGCCAGTAACCCACCCAACATCGCAGGAATAATGACCAGCAATCCCAAAAGCCAGCGCTTCATGCCAATCCTTCCACTTTTCCAACAAAACGATAACCCTCACTGGGGACGGTTTCGATATAAGTTGGGGCGGCAGCATCGTCGCCCAATTCACGGCGGAGTTCTGCAATACGGGTATCGACGCTGCGCGTACCAACCGGGTAATCCCACCCCCAAACAGTTTCAAGCAGCCTTTCGCGACTGATCAATTCATCAGGATGAGTCATCAAATATTCGAGGAGAGCAACCGCTTTGGGGGTCAAAGTCAATTCCTGATTGTCGTGAAAAACACGATGAGCGCGCCGGTCAAAGGTCAGGTTTCCAGATACCACTTTCCAAGCCGCAGTAAGTGGGGGTACCCCAGGGCGAGCACGGCGCAACACGGAACGGATGCGCGCTACCAGTTCGCGCGGGTCAAAGGGTTTGTTGATGTAATCGTCCGCGCCTTCTTCGAGAGCCATGGCACGCTCGAAGGATTCGCCGACCTGGGTGAGCAGAATAATTGGCGTCCAGTCTCCTGCCTGGCGCAGTTGGCGGAGAAGTTGGCGTCCATCCATTTTGGGCATCAACACGTCGAGGACAATCAGGTCTGGTTTGGCGCGGGAAATTTGCACAAGCGCCTGAGTTCCATCCCCCGCAACACTGATGGCGAAACCGGCGCGTTCCAAGAACGGAGCAAGGTTGGCAGTGATGGCAGCCTCATCGTCAACAAGCAAGATACGCGGAAAGGGTTCCTGTAAGCCCATAAAATCATCCTTTGCCAAAAAAGACAGGGTTCAACAAATCCATTTTACTATGGGAACATGTCAAGGTTGTAACAAGGGTGTGTTTGATCTGTAACAACACAAAAAATATTACCCAAATGGGTACTATATTTTCCATTGGATTTGCGTATCATCATATGTTAATTCATTATTAGCGGTTGGGGATGAAGTTTTAACCGCTGCAAACGCGAGGAGACGATATGCGCAAAAAAACAAAGGAGGATGGCCAGCGTGGCCTGCCAAAAAAACAAGGACTATACGACCCTCAATTCGAACATGATGCCTGCGGAATGGGCATGGTCGTCAATATAAAGGGGAAGAAATCCAACGAAATTATCCGCCAGACGTTGACTGTATTGAAAAATCTCACACATCGCGGCGCACGCGGTGCGGAGCCGAATACCGGCGACGGCGCGGGAATTATGATTCAAGTGCCTCATGCCTTTCTCAACAGAAAGGCCGAACGCCACAGTTTTTCACTGCCGGAACCTGGTCAATATGGGGTGGGGATTGTTTTCCTGCCGCCGGATATGAAACACCGCCGCGCCATCGAAATCCATTTCGAAAAGATCATCGCCTCCGAAGGACAACGACTGATCGGCTGGCGTACAGTCAAGGTCAACAACGAGGCATTGGGGAACACAGCCAAACTTGCCGAGCCAAAGATGCGCATGGCGTTCATCGCCCGCAACACAGACATCCCTGATGAAATGGCTTTCGAGCGCAAACTATACGTCATTCGGAAACGCGCCGAGAATGAAATTCGTCACGGCGGGCTGTTTGAAGACGGCGACTATTTCTACATCCCCAGCCTCTCCTATAAAACTTTGGTTTACAAAGGCATGTTGGTCTCCGACCAGTTGGAGGATTATTTTCTGGACCTGCGCGAACCAGACATGGAAAGCGCCCTGGCAATCGTCCACTCACGCTTCAGCACCAACACCTTCCCCAGTTGGGAACGCGCCCATCCCTATCGTTACGTTTCGCACAATGGCGAAATCAACACCCTGCGCGGCAACATCAATTGGGTCCGGGCACAGGAAGCCATGTTTGAGTCCGAGTTGTTCGGCGGGGATATGAAAAAACTCCTGCCCATCATCCACCTCGATGGAAGCGACACCGCCATGTTTGACAACTTCCTCGAATTTCTCACACTGTCGGGACGTCCGCTGCATCATGCCATGGTCATGATGATTCCCGAACCATGGGCAAACGATGAAAACATGGACGATGCCAAACGAGCGTTTTACGAATTCCATGCCAACCTGATAGAGCCGTGGGATGGTCCTGCCGCAATGGGATTCAGCGACGGTATTGTGGCAGGAGCCATGCTCGACCGCAACGGACTGCGCCCCGCCCGCTACTACATCACCACCGATGACCGCCTGTTGCTCGCCTCCGAGGTCGGCGTACTGGACGTGCCAACTGAAAATGTGAAATATAAAGGAAGGCTTTCACCGGGCAAAATGCTGCTGGTGGATACTCAACAGGGGCGCGTCATCTACGATGAGGAGATCAAATCCTCGCTAGCGAACGAACACCCGTACCGCGACTGGCTAAACAAATATCAGGTGCGCCTCGAAGATCTGCCCAAACCGCGTGTTGAACACCTTGTATCCACAGATCTTTCCACCCTGTTACAACGGCAGAAAGCCTTTGGCTACACGACAGAAGATTTGAATTTCATCCTGCTTACGATGGCCCAAGACGGCGTGGAACCCGTTGGCTCGATGGGCAACGACGCCGCGCTGGCGGCGCTCTCCACCAAACCGCGCCTGCTCTACGATTATTTCCGTCAACTCTTCGCGCAGGTTACCAACCCACCCATCGATTCCATCCGCGAGGCGCTGGTCATCTCCACTGAGGTCATGGTCGGCGCGGAGAGCAACCTGCTCAAACCCACGCCGCAAAGTTGTCACCAAATCCGCCTCGACACGCCCATTCTCACCAACGAGGAATTCGCAAAAATCAGTCACGGAAAAATTGCCGGGTTTGCCAGTATCACCTTCCCCATTCTGTTCCCCGCCGGCAGTGACGGCAAAGGTATGGAGTCGTCCCTGGAAAACATCTACCGCAATGCCGACGCCGCCATCTCGCGCGGATTCAACCTCATCATTCTCACCGATCGCGGCATGGATGAGACACACGCCCCCATCCCCGCTTTGTTGGCTGTTTCAGGACTTCACCATCACCTCATCCAACAGGGAACACGCACACAGGTAGGCATCCTGCTCGAAAGTGGAGAGCCGCGCGAAGTGCATCACTTTGCCGCGCTCACCGGTTATGGCGTGACGGCCATCAACCCATATCTCGTATTCGAGTCGCTCGAAGGCTTGATTCGAGACGGGATTCTTCAAGACGTGGACGCCGATCACGCAATCAAGAATTATGTCAAAGCGTCGGTCAAAGGCGTGGTCAAGGTTCTGTCCAAGATGGGGATCTCAGCCATCCAAAGCTATTGCGGAGCGCAAATTTTCGAGGCGCTTGGGATTCATCAGGCGGTGATCGACAAATATTTCACGCACACACCCACACGTCTGGGCGGAATCAATCTGGATGTGATTGCCACCGAAGCTGAAATGAGACATCACGATGGATTCTCGACTCGTTCCGCCGAGCCAACACTGCCGCCCGGCGGCCAATACAAATGGCGCAAGGACAGCGAGCGTCACGCTTTTAATCCACAGAGCATTTATTTCCTGCAAACCGCCTGTCGCACAAATAATTATGACCTGTACAAAAAATACGCCAGCACAATCAGCGACAATGTAGAAGAGCCCGCGACCCTGCGCGTGTTGTTCGATCTCCGGCTGGCACAAAATCCCATCTCCATCAAGGAGGTGGAACCGGTTGAATCCATTGTACAGAGATTCAAGAGCGGCGCGATGAGCTATGGCTCGATCAGCCAGGAGGCGCATGAGGCGCTTGCTATTGCCATGAACCGCATAGGTGGCAAGAGCAACTCCGGAGAAGGCGGCGAGGACCCCGCCCGCTATCCAAAACTGCCCAACGGCGATTGGAAACGCAGCGCCATCAAACAGGTGGCGTCGGCACGCTTTGGCGTGACCAGCGAGTACCTCGTCAATGCCGCCGAACTGCAAATCAAAATGGCGCAGGGAGCCAAACCCGGCGAGGGCGGGCAATTGCCCGGGCGCAAGGTGTACCCGTGGATTGCCCGGACGCGTCATTCGACTCCCGGCGTGGGTTTGATCTCCCCGCCGCCGCATCACGATATTTACTCGATCGAGGATTTGGCGGAGTTGATTTACGACCTGAAGAACGCCAACCGGGAAGCCCGCATCACGGTCAAGCTGGTGTCGGAGGTGGGGGTCGGTACGATTGCCGCCGGCGTCGCCAAAGGTCATGCGGACGTCGTCCTTATCAGCGGGCACGACGGTGGCACCGGCGCTTCACCAGTCAGCAGCATCAAGCACGCAGGTCTGCCTTGGGAGTTGGGGCTTGCGGAAACCCACCAGACTCTCATCCTCAACGGCTTGCGTGGCCGCATCGCCATCGAAGTGGATGGTCAGTTGAAGACCGGTCGCGACGTGGTGATTGCCGCGCTTCTCGGCGCCGAGGAATTTGGATTCGCCACCGCCCCACTGGTTGCGCTCGGCTGTGTGATGATGCGCGTCTGCCACCTTGATACCTGTCCAGAAGGCGTCGCCACGCAAAATCCCGAACTGCGCAGGAACTTCAAAGGCGATCCACAACATGTAGTCAACCTGATGTACTTCATCGCGCAGGATGTGCGCGAGTGGATGGCGAAACTCGGTTTCCGCACCGTGCAGGAAATGATCGGGCGTTCCGACAAACTCCGTGCACGCAAAGCGTTGGAACACTGGAAGGCGCGTCATCTCGACTTTTCCGAAATCCTGTACCAGATGGGCGACGACCCCGAATTCGGCGCATCCTGCCGCACAAAACAGGCGCATGGCCTGGAGAACACGCTCGACAGCCGTGTCCTGCTCGACCTGTGTCGTCCCGCCATCCAAAGCGGAAAACTGGTGGATGCCACCCTGCCCATCCGCAATACCAACCGAGTGGTGGGAACCAGCGTGGGCAGTGAAATCACCCGCAAGTACGGCGCGGAAGGCCTACCCAGCGATACCATCCGTTTGTACTTTCAAGGTTCGGCGGGACAGAGCTTCGGCGCGTTCATCCCCAAAGGCATGACGATGATTCTCGAAGGCGACGCCAATGACTACACCGGCAAGGGGCTTTCAGGCGGGCGGATTGTGGTTTACCCGCCAGATGGCTCCATTTTTGCCGCTGAAGAAAATGTCATCATCGGCAACGTGGCTTTTTATGGGGCAACGAGCGGCGAAGCCTTCATCAACGGGATTGCGGGCGAGCGGTTCTGCGTCCGCAACAGTGGAGCAAATTCGGTCGTCGAAGGTGTGGGCGACCACAGCTGTGAATACATGACCGGCGGGCGTGTGGTGGTGCTAGGAAAGACCGGGCGGAATTTCGCTGCGGGCATGTCTGGCGGCATCGCTTATGTGCTCGATAAACAAGGCGATTTTCCACGCCACTGCAATTTGGAAATGGTCAAACTGGGTTGCATCGAAGACCCGCGGGAAGCAGACCAGGTCCGCGAGTTGATTCGTCGCCATTTCGAATATACCAACAGCCCACTGGCAAGGCGCGTCCTGGCAAACTGGGATTCGCTCCTGCCAAAATTTGTACGCGTCATGCCGCAGGACTACGAACGCGCCCTTAACGCCCTGCACGAAGTGGAAACAAGCGGTTTGACCGGCGACGAAGCCATCATGGCGGCATTCGAGCGCAACAAGAACGATTTGGCAAGGGTAAGTGGTAATTAGAGATTGGTAATTGGTAAGCGGTAATTACTATTTACCAATTACCTGTTTCTCACCCTCAGGAGAACCTCATGGCAAAACCAACAGGCTTCATGGAATATCTGCGCGAAGACATTCCCGACCGCCCCCCGCTGGAACGTATCGGCGATTGGAACGAATTTCACCTGCCCGTCATCGAAGACAGGCTGCAAACCCAGGCGGCGCGCTGTATGGATTGCGGGATTCCCTTCTGTCACAGCGGCGCAATTCTCAACGGCATGGCGTCTGGATGTCCCATCAACAACCTCATCCCGGAATGGAACGACCTCATCTATCGCGGACACTGGCAGCAGGCACTGGAACGGCTGCTCATGACCAACAACTTCCCGGAATTCACCTCCCGTGTCTGCCCCGCTCCATGCGAGGGTTCCTGCACCCTCGGCATTCACAACCCGCCGGTTACGATCAAGAACATCGAATATGCCATTATCGAAAAGGGCTTCGAGGAAGGCTGGATTCAACCCAGACCGTCCGCCACCCGCAGCGGGAAACAGGTGGCAGTCATTGGGTCGGGACCCGCGGGCTTGGCTTGCGCCGACCAGCTCAACAAGGCTGGACATCTCGTCACCGTCTTCGAGCGCGCCGACCGCATCGGCGGATTGCTGACTTACGGCATCCCCAACATGAAGCTGGAGAAGGGCACCGTCCAACGCCGCGTGGACTTGATGACTGCCGAAGGCATCCGCTTCATTACCGACACTGAAGTCGGTAAAAATTACCCGGCGGACACCCTACTAGAAAACTTCGATGCCATTGTGCTATGCGGCGGGGCCACACAGGCACGGAACCTGCCCATCGAAGGGCGCGACCTGAGCGGCATTCATTTTGCGATGGAATTTCTCGGCGGAAACGCCCGCTGGCTGCTTGGAAGATCAGCCATTGGTGGCGATGTAGGCGCCCGCTCGGCTCCCTTCATTTCCGCAGAAGGCAGGGATGTGGTCGTCATCGGCGGCGGCGATACAGGGACGGACTGCGTCGGCACGGCGCTGCGTCAAAACTGCAAGAGCCTCGTGCAATTAGAGATCATGCCGCGCCCGGCAGATGAACGTCAACCCGACAACCCGTGGCCCGAATGGCCAAAAGTCTACAGCCTGAGTTATGGACAGGAGGAATTCCAAGCGCTCTACGGCAAAGACCCACGCCGTTATTTGACCTCGCCCAAGCGTTTCATCGGTGACGAAAACGGCAACGTCAAGGAAGTTCACACCGTCGAAGTTACCTGGACAAAGGATGAACAGGGACGCTTTACCCCGCAAGATATCCCCGGCAGTGGGCGTGTGATCCCCGCGCAATTGGTCCTGTTGGCAATGGGCTTCCTCGGTCCTGAAAATACCCTGCTTTCCGCGCTGAACGTGGAACGCGATGGGCGCAGTAATGTCAAAACAGAACACGGAAGATATGCCACCAGCATCCCTGGCGTATTCAGCGCGGGCGACATGCGGCGCGGGCAAAGCCTTGTGGTCTGGGCAATCCACGAGGGGCGCGGGGCGGCACGTGAAGCAGACCGCTATTTGATGGGAAAAACGAGTTTGCCGTAAATTTATGAGGCATCGAGTGAAAAACTAGTTTGCAGGTTGAAAAGAATTGCTCCGAGAATTAACGTGATCCGCGGAGCAATTCTTTTTCGGGGAGCCGCCACGCCATTTTCAGCCTCAGAGAGCACATATCCTTACCCATTTGGGCGATGATTCAAGGAGGTCAACAGCGAAAAAAGGCAAAAAAATTAAAAATACTATCCAGGTGGGTAATTCCGCTGTGGGGTTGAAATTAATACAATGCAACCATCTTAAAAGCGAGGTTGCCATGATCGCCATTTTAATTTTCGCCATTGCGTATATTGCCATCGCAAGTGAGAAATTTCCCCGTCACTGGGTTGCCCTGCTGGGCGGTGGAATACTGGTCGTTTCAGGCGTGATGAGCCTGAACGATGCCTTTTCCTACGTCAGTTGGGAAACGCTCGGACTATTGGCCGGGATGTTCCTGTTGGTCTCGATTTTGCAGGAGGCGGGCTTCTTCTCCTGGCTGGCAATGACCGCCGTCCGCAAAGTCAACTACCACCCAACCATGCTTTTTGTGGCGCTGGTGGCCATGGCGGCCTTTCTCGCCATGTTCATGGACAGTATCACCGTCATGCTCTTTCTGACGGCCCTGACCGTCCAGTTGACCCGCCTGCTCAAAATCGACCCGGTGCCAGTCGTGATCGCCGAAGTCTGCGCAGCCAATACGGGAGGTTCCGCCACACTGGTCGGTGACCCACCCAACGTCATCCTCGGCACTACATTGGGCTTCACCTTCCCGGACTTTGTCACTCACACCGGTCCCATTGCAATAATCGCAGCCTTCATCTTGCTGGGCATTTTCTACCTGATCAACCGCAAGGCATTGAGGGGTGCTCATGCCGCCCTTGACGAGAAAACGATTGCCGAGATCGAAGCGTTCCACAAAGAAGAATTGCATGCCCATTTGACTCGCGTCGGTTTGATTGGCTTCAGTGCGGCGGTCTTCCTGTTGGTTTTTCACATTCCACTCAGCGAATGGAGTGGGCTGCACATCAATGCGGCGGTGGCGGCACTCGTACCCGCAGGATTGGCATTGATATTCCTGCGCGATGGAAACATCAAAAAGATCCTGCTCAAAGTGGATGGCGAAAGCATCCTGTTCTTCGGCGGTTTGTTCGTGCTAATCGGCGGACTGGAAAAAGTAAACGTTTTTGAGGCACTGGCAGGTTCCCTCGCGGGAATGGCGGAAACCAACCCGAGCGGTTTTGTGATGGCATTGCATTGGGGTCCTGGACTGCTCAGCGGCATCGTGGATAACGTCCCGTTGGCGCTGGCAATGAGTTACGTGCTGAAAGACCTGTCGGCAATCCCCGGCATGCCCGCCCTCGGTTTAATGGTTTGGTCACTGGCACTGGGCGTGGATATCGGCGGCAACCTCACACCCATCGGCGCATCGGCAAATGTGGTGGCGTATTCCTACATGGAACATCACCATGGCACCATCGGCTGGAAACGCTGGCTGGGGCTGGCTGTCCCAGCGACATTAGTGGTCATGCTGGTTGCTTCGCTGCTCATTTTTCTGAAAGGACAGATCGGCTGGTATTAATAAAGTTATTGTTGAAATCATCAAAAAGGAGAAAAAATCATGAAACGCATCATCCGTTCCTTTCGTTGGATATTCCCGGCACTCATTGTGCTGGTCCTCCTGTTCGTTCCACAGGCCGCGTTTGCCCAGGATGGACAACCTCCACTCGCAGAAACCGCCAACGACACAACAACGAGTCTTAATGTTCTATGGGTCTTTGTGGCTGGCTTCCTGGTTTTCTTCATGCAGGCTGGTTTTGCCCTGGTCGAGACCGGCTTCACTCGCACAAAAAATGCGGCACACACGATGATGATGAATATGATGGTGTTCTGCATTGGCGCGCTCGGTTACTGGCTGACCGGCTTTGCATTCCAGTTTGGCGGCGTAAATTTCACCTATCCCGATATCAATGGGTTGGGTGCGTGGGCATTTTCCCCGGTCACATTAGGTGATTGGAGTGGACTACTCGACAAGCCCCTGCTAATCGGCGGGCAGGGATTCCTCGGGTTGACTGGATTCGGTCTCGCGGGTGTTGGTCTCAACTTCGGCGTGTTGACCTTCTTTCTTTTCCAGATGGTATTCATGGATACAGCGGCCACCATCCCCACTGGCTCGATGGCCGAACGCCTGAAATTCATCGGGTTTGTTTTGATGGGACTCTGGGTCAGCATGTTCATCTATCCGCTCATTGGTGGATGGGTTTGGGGGGGAGGCTGGCTGGCCAACCTTGGGCGTTCCCTCGGCTGGGGCAACGGTGCGGTGGACTTCGCGGGTTCGGGTGTGGTTCACATGATTGGCGGCGTGGTCGCATTGGCAGGTGCAGTAGTCATTGGTCCACGAATCGGCAAATTCAACAAGGACGGCTCTGCAAATACGATCCCCGGTCACAACATTTCTCTCGGTGTGCTTGGGACAATCATCCTCTTCTTTGGCTGGTTTGGGTTTAATTCCGGATCTTCGCTTGGTTTCACTGGAGCGTTCCGCAATCTGGCTGTCATCGCCGCAGTCAACACTCTGCTGGCCGGAGCTGCCGGTGGATGCGCCGCCATGACATATATGTGGCTGTTCTCCCCGATCCGCAAGCCCGATCCTGCCATGTCGGTAAACGGCACTTTGGCAGGACTTGTCGCAATCACCGCCCCATGTGCCTTTGTGGATATATGGGCTGCGGTGGTGATTGGCGTAATCGCAGGTGTATGGGTGTGCATTGCATCGGTCCTGCTTGAAAAGGCAAAGATAGATGATCCGGTCGGCGCGATACCCGTGCATCTTGGCAATGGACTTTGGGGAGTATTGGCAGTTGGCATCTTCGCCAATGGCAATCCTGATACTGCCGCCTGGAATGGCGTTCCCACACCGGTGACTGGCTTACTATATGGCAATCCGACCCAGATCCTGGCTCAATTTGCAGAGGCTGTTTCCATTCTCGTGGTGGTTGGCGGATTAACCTGGGTCTTCTTCAAAGTGCTAAATGCGTTCAAACTCCTGCGTGTGTCTCGCGAGGATGAACTGAAAGGACTTGACATCCCCGAAATGGGCAACGAAGGTTACCCAAAGGATTGGGAGCCTTCCGAGGAATCCATCAACGACTTCCTGCCTCGAACCTCAGGCGGTATCATTCCCGCCACAGCGACAACGGATTAAATTTTTCACAACTTGTTGGAGTCCAAAGCCTGCGGGCCTTGGACTCTTTTTATTCTTCGTCAAAGTACCCATATGGGTAATGGACACTCCCGCCTCCCAGCCTATAATCAATGCGAAGCAATTTGTTCGCTTCTCTCCGACGACAGCGGGCTGCCTACAGCAATCCGCTGTCGATTTTTATCTCCAGAAGGCTCGCTAGCTGGCGTCATCCCCTAGAAAGCCCGGACAATTCCAGGGCGAGGTACAAACCCGCATGGATTACAATCGGGGTTTATTGCCGCGCTTGTAAGCCACAGTCTCCTCTCAAACCCTTTACCAGATGAAAGAAAACTCATCCCCTTCACCCGATCAAACTGATGCGCGTCTGTTCGAAGCTCTTGCCAGTTTGAACCAGATCAGTTGCACCATCAATCAAATCAGCGCTCCCGATGCGAGTCAGCATCATCAAAGTCTCGCGTTGATTGTCCAGAGCGCGGCGCGCGTGGTGCCTGGAACGTCTGCTGTAATCTATGCCTACAATAACTCTACAGGACAATTGGAAAAAGAATCACGTGCCTCGGTTGGACGGGAGGGGCAGCCGCCTGCAACAGACGATGCTCCAAATGACGCGCCCCGTCCCGGTGGAATCGGGATGCGCGCAATCCAACACAGGCATAAAATCCTATCCTATGAAGAAACGGGCCTCGACATCCACCCATACCATGCCGCACAGGGCGTTAAAGCTGTGGTGTGTTACCCGCTGATCGTGGCCGGGCAGGTGGTGGGCGTTTTATATGTTTATCTTCACGAAGAACGCGAATTCACGCCTCTCGAACAACTGATGCTCGACAACTTCGTCAATCAGGCTGCAATGGCAATCTACCATAAGCGGCATTTGGATAGTATCCGCCGTGACTTGGCGCACAAGGAAAATGAACTAAAACGCCTGCGTCGTGCGGGGATGTTGATTTCTTCCCGTTTGGGGCTTGACGAAACGCTCGAATCAATCCTCCAACTGGCTATGGAAGTGACCAATGCCCGCTACGGCATTTTCCGGTTAATGGATCGGGAGGGAAAATTTCTGGTAACGCGTGCCGTCAAAGGGGCGGACCTTGAACGCCCGCTCATCGAAAAACTCCCACTGGACGGAAACAGCATCATGGCGTATGTGGCACGCAATCGGGAATCCCTTCTCATCCCGGACCTACATGTGGAACCGTGGTCAAAGATTTATTATCCGTTAGATTCAAGTCTGGAGATGCGCTCGGAACTGGCAGTTCCGTTGGTTAACGCCAGCGGACGTTTGGAGGGCGTTTTGAACGTGGAAAGTCCAAGCCCGGGAGCTTTTAGCAAGGATGATAATCACATCCTGCAAACACTTGCGACATATGCCATCACAGCCATTCAAGAAGCGCGGCTGCTCGATGCCCTGCAGGAAATCGCCCGTCTCCTGATTTCACAGCCTGAGAAAAAGGTATTCGACCATCTCACGATGGTCGCGAATGACCTGCTCAACTCATCGTCCAGCGCAATCTGGTCCCTGACCAGCGAAAACGAGTTAACAATAACTGCATCGAATGGGCACTTTCAACACATGGAAAAAATTCCGCTAAACGAAAGCCTGGTGGGGCAGTCAATACTCAGAAAAAAGAATCTCACCCTGGGCAATATCCGCTCGTACTTTCCGTTTTATTCCAATGGACTGCTCGAAGCTCAACAGTGGTCGCGTATTCTGATCATGCCCTTGTTAACGGGAGGTGACGGCCAGGCATTGGGTGCATTCGGTATTTTCAACTCCACCGAAGATGGCGGATATTTTTCAGAATCGGAATGGGATGAAAAAATTCTAACTTGTCTCGCCCATTATGCAGTGTTGGCCATGCAAAACGAGTCGCGCCAGCAGGCACTGCGTGCATCACGCGAACAACATTTGATTGCAGAGACGTTTGCGGCGGTAGGTGATATTTCTGCCAACCTATTGCACAACATGAACAACAAAGTGGGGACCATTCCGGTGCGCATCCAGACCATTCAGGATAAATATGGGCACCTGCTGGAATCCGATACATACCTTGCAAAGAACCTGACAGAAATCGAACGTAGCGCGATGGATGCGATGAAGATCGTTCAGGAAAACCTCTCAAACCTGCGCCCGATTCACACGGAAAAGGTACTCGTCTCGACCTGTGTGGCAGATGCAATTCAATCTACGCAACTTCCGTCAGAGATCAAAGTAAACATAACTGAACTGGAACACCTGCCAAAAGTCATAGCCGGGACAAAAAGCTTGACCCTGGTGTTCAAGAACCTGCTTGAAAATGCAGCCGATGCAATGGGCGGACGCGGAACCATAACCATACAAGGTGTCTCTGGGACCGGCTGGGTCGAAGTTTCTGTTTGCGACAACGGCCCCGGTATCTTCCCTGAACTTCATGAGGACATTTTCGAACTGAATTTTTCCGAACGCGCTCATGCTCACCCGGGGAAATTGGGTTTCGGGCTATGGTGGGTAAAAACGCTCATGACGCGCGTCGGTGGTTCGGTCATGGTGGATAGCGATGGAAAACATGGAACAACTTTTCGGCTGCGATTACCTTGTGTGGAGGAAAAATCATGACGCCCCCAAAAATACGCGCACTGGTTGTCGATGACGATTCATCCTGGCGACAGATTTTAAGTGAGATTCTTTCGGATTCAGACCTTGAGGTGGATGTCGCTGGCAGCGTGGATGAAGCTGTGCAGGCGCTCAAGGACCAACCGCACAGGGTTGCAGTGGTGGATTTGTCGCTCACTCCAAACGACCACAACAACTATGATGGATTACGCGTGCTCGACGCGGTGCGGCGACTCGATCCCAATTGCCAGACCATCCTGTTGACGGGGTTCGCCACCGTCGAACTTGCCGTCACCGCGCTGACAGATTACGGCGCGTTCACATTCCTGCGCAAGGAAAGTTTTCATCGCTCCCAGTTCCGTGATACGGTTTCACGCATTCTTGCAATAGCGCCGCAGTCATCCATCGCCGCGTCAAGAATCGAGAAACCCCAGCCCACACTTCAAAAGGAATTTACCGACCGCGTCCTTGTAGTGGAAGACGATGCCGGCTGGAGAAACATTTTGGAAGAATTATTAGCCGATGTCGGATTTCATGTTAGGGTTTGCGCAAGCTTTGGCGACGCTTTGGGATATTTGCGACGCGAGAAATTTTCACTGGCGGTCATCGACCTTTCCTTGAAGGGGTCCACTTCTTATTCAATGGATGCTTCGAACTCTGAATTGGACGGATCCCAATTGCTGTCAAACAATTACCTGGAAGGCATTCCAACTATTATCGTCAGTGGAGTTTCCAACCCGGAGGAGATTGAGCGAATCTATGCGGAGCATTCCATCTCCGCATTTATCGAAAAGCGCGCCTTCGATCGCGAAACCTTTCGCCGTATAGTGGCTGAGGTGCGAGTCTCACATCCCACCTTCAGCAAATTAAGCGCATTGACTGAGCGTGAACGTGAAGTCCTCAATCTCCTTGCGCGGGGACTGACCAACAAGGAAATCGCGGAAAAATTATTCATCACCACCAACACGGTCAAACGGCACTTGAAGGCCGTGTTTGAAAAGCTGGAGGTACATACACGCTCCGCCGCTACAGCCATTGCCAAAGGGGGATTTGAAAGTTACACCTCCTCAATCACGAATTGACTTGGACAGTCTCCATGTATCGTGGTCTTATAAATTGCAGTTAACCCTGACTAGAATCCCGAAACCCCTGCGGTGACTGCCCCACCAACTTGCTGAACACACGGCTGAAATAGGCTTGGTCTTTGAATCCCACCTGATGGGCAACAACCCCAATGGATTCAGTTGTGGTCAACAGCAGTTGTTTGGATTGAAGCACACGATAGCGGTTGAGATAATCCCACGGGGAGACGCTCAACTCGCGGTTGAAGACGCGGCTGAGATAATCTTCGCTGACGCCGACGGCTTCGGCAACTTCCCACCGTGAAATGGAACGGGTGTAATTTTGATGCAAGTAGGCAATGGCTTGTTTGACGAGCGCGCTGGTGTGTGCAGGGAGACTATCCGCGCCAAAGATGGCACGATTCAACGCGGCGATGGTTTCCTCCTCAGACCAGATGCCTTTGCTTTGCAGGGTCACGTGGGTATGACTCTCGATACGCTTGACATCGTCGAGGGTCAAAAGCTTGTTACTCAAAACAATGACGGGGACTTGGCGCAGGTTTAGGTCTGCGCGCATTTGGTCGAGGACATCCGCGCCATTCAAGCCCGGCATGACCAGATCGAGCAGCACCAGCGACGGGACTTCCTTTGCCATTGTCATCAACGCCGCCTCGCCGTTTTCCGCCAGACGGACGTGATAATTCGGCAAGCCTTCCTCCACCACCTTTCGATGAGACTCGCGCACTTGTGGATCGTCATCCACGATCAAGATTGGTCCCGTGTTTTGTGTTGGGCTCATGGCGATGACCGCATCTAGCAGGGTCTTCGTATTGGGGGACTTGACCACGAAGCCAGTCATCCCAATCTGTGCCGAGTCTGCAAGCTGACCGTACAAAATGAACGGAACCTGACTCAAAACTGGATAATGCCGCAGGCGGCGCACGAGCATCCAATCGTCAGCTTGGGCGCTGGACAGATCCCAGGCGAGGGCGACGGGAGTTGTATGGCTCAAAGCAGTTTCCAAATCTTCGCTGTTTCGCAGTTGGAAGATTTCCAGTTTCTGCCGCTGGCACATCTCAATAATTTCTTTTGTCGGTTCAGGCTGAGATGAGATCAATAACAATGCAGATGACAAATCAGTTTGTTTGGCAGGCTTCGTCTGATCAAGGGCGGGTAGCGGCAGGTAAATGTGAAAGGTCGAACCCTGATCGGGCTGGCTGTCCAGTTTCATCATCCCACCATGAAGCGCAACCAGATGTCGGGTGATGGAAAGTCCCAAGCCGATTCCGCCCGCGATGCGGCGGTTGTCCTCGATGGTCACAAACGGCTCAAAAATTCGTTCCTGCTGTTCGCGGTCGATGCCGAAGCCAGTATCCTGCACCCAGAAATGGATTTGTGGCGGCATGACTTCCGCACCCAATGTAATCGCTCCGCTTTGAGTGTATTTCTTGGCATTGCTTAGCAGATTCAAAAATATCTGGCGTAGACGAAGCGCATCAGCGCGGACTTGCGGCAGGCGGTCGGGGACATCCAACTTCCATTGAATGTTCGGCGACGCGGATGAGTCGGCAAGGTCGTGGAATGCATCGAGCAGCAACTGGTGCGGATTGAGCAAATCGAGAGTCAGGTCAAGCTCGTCGATCTCGGCGCGCGAAAGGTCGAGCAGGTCATTGATGACCCGCAGTTGATGCTCGGCGTTGCTCTGGATTTGGCTCAGGTCATTCAACAGGGTGGACGGGATTTCATATTGTTTTTTCAACGCGTCCTGTGTGTAGCCGATGATGATGTTCAACGGCGTGCGCATCTCGTGACTCACGTTCGCAAGCAAACGGGTCTTGATTCGGTCCGCTTTTTCGGCATCGAGGCGCGCCTGTTGAATTTCCTGAAACAGCATGGCTCCCTGCAAGGCGCTGCTCAGGTTGCTTCGCAAAAGTTCGTAGGTGTTGCCGTCGTGCGTTCCGACCTCGAAGACCACATAGCCCAATGACTTGTCTTGAAAATACAGCGGCTCGACCACCAGACTGTAACGCCGACCTTGCGGGAGAAAACTTTGTGGAATCACCTGCGAAGTCGAAAAGCGCAAACCGTCCTGATCGAGCGCGGCGCGTTGATTGTCGGTGCAAGCCAGCATCAGGCGGGCATGTTCGGGCACTTCGGCGTCGGTCGGCTTTTCATAGATCGCGAGATACACACTCGGAATCCCAAGCGCGAGCAGGCGCTCGGCAAGCACATCGGTCAACTGCCTGAGGTCGAAAGTGGTCAGCAGGGTGCGGTTGGTCTCGCGTAATTTTTCGGCGGCGCGGTCGGCTTGCCACTGCGAATACGCCTGTGCGCGCTGGACCGCTTCCTCCACAGCCACACGCGCTTGGGAAATTAATACCTCCACATTTTCCGAGCAATCCGAAGTCCAGCGCCGCAAAACCGAGATGACGTTTTGCCAGTTTACGAGGTCATAGTTTGAACGCACAACTTCTTCGAGTACATTGTTCAACGTCGATAGAAATTTCTGGGACGGCTTTTCGAGTTCCGTGACGAATGCATCGAAAACGGACTCCAGCCACGCCTTCGACTCTTCTGGATGAAGGTCTGCCGCCGTCGCCATTTCCGACACACAAGCGGATCGCACATCTCGAAGCTTTCTTTCTCCTTTGCCTTTTCCTACTTTACCCGTTGGCTTGAAGGTTGCCAGCGCAATCGCCTGCGATGGACAACCGCAGGATTCCCGCACCACCACTTTCGACGGCAGGGTGATCAACGCAGGGACAGACTCACCCGCGAGTTGCTGCAACAGCACGTCCATCGCCTTCGAGCCTTGCTCGTAAAAGGGAAGGTCAACGGTGGTGAGCGGCGGGGTGGCGAGGCGTTCCTCGATGGAATTGTTGAAGCCCGTGACTGCCACATCCTTCGGGACATCGAAGCCGCGCGCCTGCAAAGTCTTCATCGCCCAAATCGCCATCATGTCGCTGACGGCAACCACCGCGTCGAAATCCCTGCCGGGCTTGAGTCCGCGCTCATCGAGGAGAATCTCCATCGCTTCACTGCCCGACTCCCAGGGCAGAGGGCGGGTGACCAGCTTCGGGTTGAGGGGCAAGTCGAAGGTCTGGAGCGAATCGAGGTAGGCGCGGTAACGCTCCTGGGCGTAGTAATGTCCCTCGGGTCCTCGGATGAAGGCAAAACGCTTGAAGCCATGTCCTTCGATCAGATGAGCAAGCAGGGCGCGCATGCCGAGGTAACTATCCACTGCGACGGTCGGCATTCCCTCCATGAATTGCGCCAGGCTGACCATGGGGAGCGTTTGATAACGCTGGTGAAACGCTTTGATTTCGGCGGGTCCGAGCACGCCGCCCAGCGACGACGACCATGTAACCAGCCCGTCGAGACATTGACTGCTGGCAAGGTCGAAGATAGCGTTGCGCTGGATTTCAAAGGAATCCGCCGCTTGCAACCGTCCGCCGGGGAAGCAGATCAGGTTGACGTCGTGCCGTTTGGCGGCATCCAGCAGGCTGGGCCAGATGACCAGGCTCGCGCCTGTGTGCAGGCTGGCAAACAGAAAACCCAACGTCGGTCGGTCGGCTGAATAGTCGGACATAAGTAAACTAAGTTTACTATGGATTTGTTTTTCCCTCACCCCTTCCCTCTCTCCCACAGGGGCGAGGGGCAAACAAGTCGGTTTTATCCAAGCGCGCATCGCCAAAGTCCAAACCCAACCTGCTAAGATGGCAATCATGCTGATTTGCGCTATCTCGTCAGGTGAAGGTGGTTTTGGCTTTAATCAATCCCAAACCCACTTCATCGGAGAAAAATTATGACCCTGAAAGCATTTCCCACTGAAATTTCCTCCACTGCCGGACTCAACTTTAACAAGTTGCTGCATTCCATTTGGCTGAACCGTTGGCTGTTTTTCATGATGATTCCTGGTCTGATCTATTTTCTGACCTTCCGCTACTGGCCCCTATGGAACGCGCAGATCGCCTTCAAGGATTTCAAACCGCTGTTGGGGGTCGAAGCCAGCCCGTTCATCGGATTCAAACATTTCGTCACCTTCTTCAAATCCTACTACTTCACCCAACTGATCACCAACACGTTGATTCTCAGCCTGTTGAAGTTGATTTTGGGAATGCCGGTGGCGATCATCCTTGCGTTGAGCATCTACGAGTCGATGTACAAGCGGCTGGCGCGGCTGGTGCAGACCGTCACCTACCTGCCGCACTTCCTCTCGTGGGTCATCATGTTCGGTATCCTGCTGGTGATCCTCTCGCCGGGCGAGGGCTTGATCAATGAGGTCATCAAAGCCAACGGCGGGGAACCGATTGCCTTCCTCACATCGCCCGCCTGGTTCCGCGCCATCCTTGTCGGCTCGGATATCTGGAAAGAGACCGGCTGGGGCACCATCATCTACCTCGCCGCGCTGATGGCAATCGACCCGACCTTGTTCGAAGCCGCCGCCGTGGATGGGGCATCGCGTCTCCAGCGCATCTGGCACATTTCGCTCCCCGGCATCGCCAGCACTATTGTCGTGGTCACACTTCTGCGCCTCGGCAATATTCTTGACGCCGGTTTCCAGCAGGTCTTCGTGCTTTATTCACTGCCCGTTTACAGCGTGGGCGACATCATCGATACCTGGGTCTATCGTCAGGGCGTTTTGGAATTCCAGTTTAGCCTCGCAACCGCGGTCGGTCTGTTCAAAGGCACCATCGGACTTTTGCTGGTGCTGTTTGCAAACCGCATGGCGAAAAAATGGACTGGATCGGGACTTTACTAGGAGCAGGAGACAACCATGAACATCAAATCCAAATCCTGGGACGACGTCCTCTTCCAGATCCTGGTCAACGGGTTTCTGATTTCCATCCTGGTCATCGTCATCATCCCCATGTGGAAGGTGTTGATGATGTCCGTCACGCCGCTGAATTTCATCGACACGAAAACTTTCGGTTTGTGGCTCGCCCCGTGGAAGTGGTCTATCGAAGCCTATCGGCAACTTGTCAGCCACCCGTCCTTCCTGCGCGCAACCGCCAACAGCGCCATCATCACCTTCGGCGGCATGACCATCAACATGCTGCTGACCGTCCCCTTTGCATATGCCCTTTCCAATCCAAACCTGCCGGGACGCAAGTTTTTCATCACGATAGTCATGATCCCCTTCCTGTTCAACGCAGGATTGATCCCCACCTACCTGGTCGTCCAAAAGCTGGATTTGATCGACACCTATTGGGCGGTCATCCTGCCGGGCGGCATCAACATCTACAACCTGCTGGTGATGAAGAGCTTCTTTGAAGGTCTGCCGGACGAACTTAAGGAAGCGGCGCGGCTCGACGGGGCAAACGAATTTCAGGTGCTGTGGTATGTGGTGCTGCCCCTGTCCAAGCCCATCCTGTTGACCGTCGGCTTGTGGTACGCCGTCGGGCATTGGAACGAGTTCTTCAACGCCATCCTGTATCTCAACGACGCCAAACTCCAGCCCCTGCCCATCCTGCTGCGCAACATCCTGCTGGCGGCGAACATGAACGAATACGTGGAGTACGACGCCTTCAGTTCGGCATCGGTGCAGGCGATCAAAGCCGCCAGCGTTTTCCTGACCATGCTTCCGATGGTCATCCTCTACCCGTGGATTCAAAAATATTTCACCAAAGGCACCCTGCTCGGGGGCGTCAAATCATAGGTAAAGGAGGCCGCATATCAGTTTTTCAATCAAACAGTTTTCAGGCATCGTTTTCCAAAAATCCTGTCCATTCAAATTCTAAAGAAGAGAGGTCCCTAATGAAAAAGACAATGCTTAGATTGATGTTTGCGATTTTGACGCTTGCGCTCATTGTCAGCGCCTGCGCCCCGGCGCCGACCGCCGAACCGGTTGCGGAAGTCCCCGCCACCGAAGCGCCAACCGCAGCGCCCACTGCCGTTCCCGAACCGACCGAAATCCCCGTGACTGATATCGAACTGTGGGCTGGTGGACGCGTAACCGAAGCTGGTCCGCCACCCGAAGACTGGGTCGCCTATGACATCATCCGCGACAGCGCGAAGGTGAACCTGACTCTCGTCCTGCTGCCCTCCACCCAAACCGACCAGGACACCAAGATCAACGCTGCCGGTGCCAGCAACTCGCTGCCCGATGTATTCATGGTCAGCCGTGATGTCTGGTACAAGCTCGTCCAGGCTGGTCTGATTGCCAAGGTTGACGATTTGCTGCCCCTGATGCCGGTCCGCACCCAGGGTCACTACTCCGATCCCGACCGTAACAAACTGGCTACACTCGATGGCTCGATGTATGGTCTGCCCGATCCAGGGGCATTGCCCAAGACCGACTCCCTCGTCATCCGCCAGGACTGGCTTGACAAACTCGGACTTGAGTCACCCAAGACCCTCGACGAAGTGATGACCGTCCTCAAAGCCTTCACCAATGACGACCCCGATGGCAACGGTCAGAATGACACCTACGGTTTCTGCGCTTACATCGAAGGCTCCGGTCTTGCCAATGCCGGTCTCGGCACCCGCTTCGACTGGGTCTACGGAGCTTATGGCGTCCCCGGTGTCTGGAACTTGTCCAGCGCGGATGCGGTTGCGCTCAATGTCCGCACTCCGGAGTTCATGAATGCCACCCAGTTCATCCGCACCATGAACGAGGAAAAGGTCATCGATCCCGACTGGCCCACCCTCAAGAAAGACGAATTCCGCGCCCGCTGGAAACAGGGCAAATGCGGCATGATGCACGAGAACTTCGCCGCCCTCGCCAACAAGTCCAATTACAAAGACTTCGATGAGAATTTCCCCGAAGGCAAGTGGGTTGCCATGGATGCCCCCACCGGCCCCGATGGCAAGAGCTCGATGGGTGTCGTCGCCAAAACTGCCCGCATCTATGCCATCTCGCAGAAAGCCATCGACGAAGGCAAGGGTCCCGCGATTGCCCGCCTGCTCGAATGGATGGCATCTGACGAAGGCTACTACCTGCTCGGCTTTGGCGTCAAAGATGTGAACTACAAACTGGACGACAAGGGCTTCATTACCACTGAAGGTCTCCCCGACGCTGACAAGTGGACATCCAAGGAAGCCCAACCGCTGACCCAGCTTGCCAACATGGTCTACATCTTCACCGATGTCGAAATGCAAGCCCGCTACGTGGCTTACAAGACCAAGAACGGCTACGACATGGATCCAAAGGCATATTACGCTGAATTCCTTAAGAAACCCTTCAATGAAGCCACTGGACAGAACGTTATCAACCCGCCCGCCAACGGCGCTGACTTTGTCCGCTTCTATAGCGAAAACATCGTTCAGTTCGTGCTCGGGCAGAAACCGCTCGACGAAGCCGCCTGGACTGAATTCATCGTGGGTCTCGATGGACTCGGCGCGAAAGACCTTGAGGCATCCGCCAAGGAAACGCTGCTCCAGACTGGTTTTGTGAAATAACCAGCACCGATAAAAAAGGCGGGCGGCAACAACCGCCCGCCTTACTCTAAAACCATGACCACACCCATCTCTCTCAAAATTGCCTACATCGGCGGCGGAAGCCGCGACTGGGCGCGCAAGTTGATGATCGACCTCGCGCTTTGTCCCAACCTCACGGGCGAAGTCGCGCTCTACGACATCGACATGGATTCAGCCCGTCTCAACGAAGAACTCGGCAATTGGATGCAAGACCAATCTGGTGTTGTGTCACGTTGGCATTACTCGGCTGTATCCACTTTGCGAGAGACTCTCCAAAACGCGGACTTCGTCATCATCTCCATTCAACCTGGCTCACTGGAATTGATGCGTGACGAGATCGCCCTCTGCGAAGAATACGGACTCTACTACCCCGTCGGTGACACCATCGGGGCGGCGGGACTCATCCGCGGACTTCGGTCTGCTTCCACCTACAAAGGCTTTGCCGAAGCCCTAGCCGAGTACTGCCCGAAGGCGTGGATTATCAACTACACCAACCCGATGTCCATCTGCGCGCGGACGTTGACTCGCGTCGCGCCGCAACTCAAGGTCTTCGGCTGCTGCCACGAAGTCTTTTCCACACAAAAGATGCTGGCAAAAGTCGCAGCGCAATATCTAAACGTCGAATTACCGCACAGAAATGAAATCAAAGTCAATGTGCTGGGAATCAATCATTTTACATGGGTGGATAAGGCAACCTGGCAGGGTCACGACCTGCTGGAATTATTGAAACATCATCTCGAACAGCCTGGCACGCTCCGCGACTACACACAGGCGGAAGTGGAAGCCTTCAACGATTGGTTCCACAGCACCGATCAAGTCAAGTTCAATTTATTCAAACGCTTCGGAATTCTCGCCGCCGCTGGCGACCGTCATCTCGTGGAATTTTTACCTGGATTTATCCGTTCTCCAGAAAACTTGTTCAAATGGGGAGTCATCCGCACGCCCGTTTCGTGGCGTATCGAACGCTGGTCATCGGCTCCACAAAAAACTCGTGACCTAATCAACGGCATCACACCACTCGTGCTCGAATCGTCGGGCGAGGAAGGCGTCGGCATGATCAAAGCCCTGCTCGGGCTTGGCGACATCGTCACCAACGTCAACCTTGAAAATGCAGGGCAGATTTCCAACCTGCCGCTTCACGCCGTCGTCGAAACCAACGCCCACTTCAGCCGCGACTCCGTTATCCCGTTGAGCGCGGGCGCGCTCCCCGCAGGCATCGCTCCGCTCATCAACCAGCACGTCGCAAACCAGGAACTCATCATCGAAGCCGCGCTGACAGAAAACACTGATCTTGCTTTTCAAGCATTCTTCAACGACCCATCCATCACCCTGCCCCTCGACGATGCCTGGGAACTTTTCAACAAGCTGCTGCAATTCTCTGTGTCATTCTGAGGAGCCGCTTTGCGGCGACGAAGAATCTCTACGATTATCTCAGAGACCCTCACCGCAATGGCGCGCGGCGCAAGTGTCGCTGCCGCTCAGGGTGACACACTTGGAAATACTTTGGATGCCATCATGAAACCAACGCCTTCGCAAAAAATAAACACATGGTCTGCCCGCATGGTCGAGTCGACTCTGCAACGCTACACGTTGAACGATGCCAAATGGCACTACGAGCACGGCTTGCAGGTCATGGCGATTCAAAAAGTGGGCGAAGCAACGGGCGAGGAGCGTTACCTCAAATTCGCCGCCGACTGGGTCGATCAATTCATCCAACCTGATGGTAGTATCCGCACCTATCGCGCCGACGAATACAACGTTGACCAGATCAACGCGGGCAGACTGCTCTACCGCGCTTACGAACGCACGGGCGATGAACGGTATCGCAAAGCCATCGAACTCCTGCGCGGACAAATGCGCACGCACCCACGCAACCACGTCAATGGCTTTTGGCACAAGCAAATCTATCCCTATCAAATGTGGCTCGACGGCATCTACATGGCGGGACCGTTCCTCGCGGAGTATGCCATGCGTTTCGACGAACCCGAAACCTTCGACGACGTTGTCCACCAGATCAAGCTGATTGACGAACACGCCCGCGATCCAAAGACGGGCTTGCTCTATCACGCCTGGGACGAAAGCAAAACCCAACGCTGGTGCGACCCGCTCACGGGTTGCTCGAAATATTTCTGGGGGCGCGCCGTCGGCTGGTTCGTGATGGCACTTGTCGATGTGCTCGATTTCCTCCCGCAGAATCACGCCCGCCGCGCCGAAGTCATCTCCATCCTCGACACAACCGCCGCCGCGATCATCAAGGTGCAGGACGAAGCCACGGGGCTTTGGTATCAAATCCTTGACCTGCCCGAACGCGAAGGCAACTACCCAGAAGCATCCGCATCCGCCATGTTTGTGTACGCATTTGCCAAGGCAGTCCGCAACGGATACCTGACCCAGGATTATCTCCTGACTGCAAGGCGCGGATATCATGGCTTGCTGCAAAACCTGATCAAAGTCGACTCGCAGGGACTGCTCACGCTCGAAGGCGTATGCAGTGTGGCAGGGCTGGGAGGCGAGCCGTATCGCGACGGTTCGTTTGAATATTACGTCAGCGAAAAGGTAACGCCAAACGACCCCAAGGGCGTGGGACCGTTCATCCTCGCCGCGCTTGAAATGGAATGCGCGGGCGTCAACGGAGAGTTGAGCGAATGATCTTCGACGTGCGTGCCGAAGGTGGCGCAACTGGCGACGGGCAGACTTTGGACTCGCCCGCGATTCAATCCGCCATCGACGCCTGTGCCGCAAACGGCGGCGGGACCATCCACCTGCCAGCGGGTCGCTACCTGTCGGGGAGCTTGTTTCTACGGGACAACATTTCCCTGTACCTCGACTCTGGCGCAGTAATCCTCGGCAGCGAAAACCCCGACGATTATCCCGTTATCCACAGCCGCTGGGAAGGCAAACATCAAGATACACACGCTCCGCTGATCACGGGTCAAAACCTCAACAATATTTCCGTGGTCGGTCGCGGCACGATTGATGGATGCGGCGCAAAATGGTGGCAGGCAAAAAAGGACGGCACGCTCAAACATCCACGCCCGCGCCTGATTAGCTTTTCCGATTGCACGAACGTCCTCATCGAAGGCATCACTGCGACCAACTCACCGAGTTGGACAATCAACCCCGTCCATTGCCAGAACGTAACCATTCACGGCATCACCATTATCAACCCCGCCGACTCTCCAAACACGGATGGCATCAACCCCGACTCCTGCCGTCTCGTGCGTATCTCCGATTGTTATGTCAGCGTCGGCGATGACTGCATCACCATCAAGTCGGGAACCGAGCACGAGCATCCCGACCGTTACGCCCCCTGCCGCGACATCACCATCACCAACTGCACCCTCGAACGCGGACATGGTGGCGTGGTCATTGGCAGCGAGATGAGCGGCGGTGTGAAAAACGTGGTCATCTCAAATTGCGTTTTCATCGGCACCGACCGCGGCATCCGCATCAAATCCCGTCGTGGACGCGGCGGCGCCATCGAAGACATCCGCGTCTCAAATCTCATCATGGACGGCGTGCTTTGCCCGTTCACGATGAATCTTTATTATCACATCGGCGTGCGCGGCAACACGGATGTCTCCGATAAAAGTCCGCGCTCGGTGGATGACTCCACCCCGCGTTTACGCCGCATCCATTTCAGTCACATCACCGCGCGCGAGGTCAAACATGCTGCGGGATTTCTCTACGGGCTGGCGGAGATGCCGCTAGAGGATATTTCCTTCACCGACGTTTCCATCTCTATCTCCTCCGAAGCTGATTCTGGCTACCCCGAAATGGCAGACGACATCCCAAGCATGTCGCAGGCTGGATTCTTTGTCCGCAACGCCCACCACCTGCGGCTTGAAAACGTCGAAGTGACAGGTCAGGTTGGTGAAGCGTTTGATATCGCCGAATCCGAGGATGTGACGATCATCAAGTAGGATAAATTCTGTTATGCTGAGCAGAGTACAACATCCCCAATCAACATACCGGATAAACGATCATGAAAATTCCTGCTGACTCTTTCTCCCTGCAAGACCATCTCGACAAAGTCTATTCAACAAGCCCGCGCAAATTTGTATTTGCCGCCCGCACTTTAAAAGACTATTCCATCTGGCAAGCGGACTTTCGTACCGAACTAACCCGCCTGCTCGGCTTGGAAAATCATCCGCCAGCATCATGTATCGCCGAACATATTCAAACCATCGACCGTGGCGCATACACCGAAGAAAAACTCAGTCTCGATGTCGGCGAGGGTGTGCAGGCTCCGCTCTATTTGCTCATGCCGAAACAGGAGCCGCCCTACAAACCAGTCCTTGTCTTTCACGGACATGATCCCAGCGCGCAATATTGTCTCGGCAACTACCCCGACGAAGAAACCACCCGCGCCAACCTTGCTTTGGACAACAACTATGCCAAAGCGCTGGCAGAAGCGGGCTACCTGGTCTGTGTCGTCGAGCAGCGCGGTATGGGTGAGCGCTTGAGTGATGTGGTGCAGGATGTCTTTTCGCATTCCTCCTGTCGCCACCTATCCTTCTTCTACCAACTGCACGGACGGACGCTACTCGGCGAGCGCGTTTGGGATGGGATGTGTGCCGCGACGTGGCTTCTCTCTCGCAAGGACTTCGTCGGCGGACTCGGATGCACGGGTCACTCAGGCGGCGGGACAACAACTCTGTTCCTTTCTGCGCTGGATGAACGCATCAAGTCAGTTGTTGTCGGCGGCTACTTCAATTCATTTCGCGGCTCCATCCTCGCCATGAATCACTGCGAATGCAATTATGTGCCGCATCTCCTCGAACTCGGCGAGATGGGCGATATTGCCGCGCTCATCGCACCACGTCCGTTTTGCGCCATCAACGGCGAAAAGGATGAGATATATCCCGTTGCTTTTGCCCGTGAGCAATTCAAGACCGTCTGCAAAGCGTATGAATTGTTCAACGCCAGCGACGCCTGTCAATTGAGCGTCCACGCTGGCGGACATGCTTATAACAATCAAGTCAGTCGTGATTGGTTTAGTCAATGGATGAAATAGCCATGTCATTCTGAGCGGAGCGAAGAATCTCTCAGACAATTGCAGAGACCCTTCGCTGTCGCTCAGGGTGACACAATAAAAATATTTTGGAGAGTTAAATGAAAATTGTCACCTTCGGCGAGATCATGCTCCGCCTTGCGCCGCCAGGCTTCCAGCGTTTTACCCAGGCTCGGTCGTTCGAGGCAATTTACGGCGGGGGCGAAGCGAACGTCGCTGTCTCGTTGGCAAACTACGGAGAAGATGTCGAGTTCGTGACGCGGCTTCCAAAAAATGATTTGGGCGATGCGTGCATGATGTCCCTGCGCGGATATGGAATCCGCACCGAACATATCGCGCGCGGCGGCGAGCGCATCGGCATTTACTTTTTGGAAACAGGCGCGGCGCAACGTGGAAGCAAAGTGATCTATGACCGCGCCAATTCATCTTTCGCCACCATCCAAACAGGCACCATCGATTGGAAAAAAGTTTTCGATGGCGCAGACTGGTTCCATTGGACGGGCATCACGCCTGCTGTTTCGCAAGGCTCTGCGGATGTTTGTCGCGAAGCGATTCAAGTTGCGCGAGAAATGGGTATCACGGTTTCAACCGATTTGAACTATCGCGCCAAGTTGTGGAAGTGGGGCAGGAGCGCGGGCGAAGTGATGACCGAGTTGGTGAGTATGTGCGATGTGGCGCTCGGCAACGAAGAGGACGCTGAAAAAGTGTTCGGCATCAAAGCGCCCGAAGCCGATGTGACTGCGGGCAAAGTCGAAGCCGACCACTATCGTTACGTCTGCGAAGAACTCAATAAAAAATTTCCGTCGCTCAAAACCATCTCGATCACGCTACGCGGCTCGCTCTCCGCGAGTCACAACACATGGTCGGGTGTGCTTTGGAAAGAAGGCGCATTCTTCTCCGCACCCGTCTATAACATCCTGCCCATCGTTGACCGCGTCGGTGGCGGCGACTCGTTCATGGGCGGCTTGATCTATGGGCTTCGCAAATACGCCGACCCGCAACAAGCCCTGAACTTTGCGGCGGCAGCGGCATGCCTCAAACACAGCATCATCGGCGACTTCAACGCAGTGACTGTGAGTGAAGTGGAAGCATTAATGGGCGGCGACGCCTCGGGAAGAGTTTCAAGATAACATGCGACTGGTCACGTTCCGTCACAAATCTCGCGAATGCATCGGCGTGCAACTCGAATCGCATATCTTGGATTTGAGCCGAGTCTCCGCTGAGATTCCGACCGACATGAAAACGTTTCTCTCTCTTGGAGAATCCGCCCTCGCTCAGACCCACGAAGCGCTTGCTTCCGTCCGAGAAAGCTGGCTCCTCGCTGAAAGTGACGTGACTCTGCTTGGACCCATCCCGCGCCCCGATAAAATTATTTGCATCGGACATAACTATCAAGGTCACATCGGCATCGGAAAAACGGAAGTACCTGAATTTCCAAATCTGTTTTGCAAGACAGTCAACACGATCACGGGACATAACCAGCCCATCATCATTCCGCCCGCCACCCAACAAGCGGACTTCGAAGCGGAGTTGATGGTGGTCATCGGTAAGCGTGCCCATCGCGTGACCGAAGAAGAAGCGCAGACTTGCATCGCGGGTTACACCATCTTCAACGATGTCAGCGCCCGCGATTACCAAAAGCGGACGAGTCAATGGATGCTCGGTAAATCCTTCGATACGTTTGGACCGATGGGGCAGGCGCTGGTCACGCCTGACGAAGTCCCAGACCTGTATGCGCTTGATCTGGAATTGACCGTCAATGGCGTTCCGCAACAACGAGTCAACACAAAAGATATGATCTTCTCTGTCGCGTATTTGATCTCATACATCAGTCAGGTGATGACGCTGGAAGTTGGCGATGTCATTGCCACAGGCACGCCCTCCAAACTGCCCGAAGCCGCAGAGCAGAAACGCTTTTTGCAGGCAGGTGATGTAGTGGAGATCACGATAGAGAAGTTGGGTACTTTGAAAAACTTCGTGGTGTCACTCTGAGCGACAGCGAAGAGTCTCCCCCGCTGGCGTAGAGATCCTTCGCTAGCGCTCAGGATGACACATCATAAAGCAACTTGAAAGGATAATAAAACATGGCACGTTTCATGCGTCTGGAAGTCATCAACACATTGCTCGATATCGGTCTTGTCCCGTTGTTCTACAACGCGGATGTGGAAACATCCATCGAACTAGCCTCCGCTTGTTCGCGCGGTGGCGCGAAGGTGATCGAGTTCACCAATCGCGGTGAGTTGGCGTATCCCGTTTTCACGGAACTGGTCAAACACTTTGCCAAAGCTGATCCAAGCATCATTCTCGGCGTAGGCTCCATCGTGGATGCACCGACGGCAGCGCTTTATATCGCGGCAGGTGCAAACTTCATTGTGGGACCCAGTTTCAATTCTGAAATCGCAAAGTTGTGCAATCGTCGTAAGATTTTGTACATGCCAGGCTGCGCGACTGAAACAGAAATTTCCACCGCCGAAGAATACGGCGCGGAGATTTGCAAGGTTTTCCCAGGCGAAACGGTGGGAGGTCCCGCCTTCATCAAAGGAGTCATGGCTCCCTGCCCGTGGCATCGTCTCATGCCCACAGGTGGCGTGGATGCGACCGAAGTCAGCGTCAGTGAATGGATCAAGGCAGGCGCGGCGGCGGTTGGGATGGGAAGCAAACTCTTTACGGTACAGGCTGTCAAAGAGAAAGATTACGATGGGATTGCGTCCAAGGCGTCCGATTGTGTTGGTTGGATCAAGAAGGCACGTGGATAACTTGTAGGGGCGACCCGCCCATGTTGAGTAATAAGTCAGGTCGTTTTTGAAGGGTCGCCCCTACGCTACATCAAAAGGAGATAAACAATGAAATACCACTCACTACTTACAGCAAACAATGGACTAAACACCCCGTCCACGAATCCGTGCAAGTTGTTGGAGTTTGGTTTCCTCAAACTCGCGGCAGGCGAAAGCTACAGCGCCGAGAGTGGAGAGCGTGAGGTGTTGGCGGTGCTCCTCGGAGGCAAAGCCAGCTTTGAGGTTGGAGCGAAGCGCTTCGAGAAAGTCGGTGGACGCCCCAACGTCTTCAGCGGCAAACCGCATTCGGTCTACATCCCAGCCAAATCCAAATTCACCATCACAGCGGACACGGCAGTGGAGATCGCATTGCCGAGTGCGCCGTCTGATCTGGAAGTCGAGCCGTATGTGATCGAACCGTCGAAGGTGGCAAATGGGATTTGGGGCGCGGCGAATTTCAAGCGCTACTTCCATCAGATTTTGACTCTCGCCTCGCAACCTGAGTTGCCTGCGCGACGATTGATCGTCGGCGAAACATTTACACCCAATGGAAATTGGAGCACGTATCCGCCGCACAAACACCAGGTGGATGACCTGCCGCGCGAGGCGTATCACGAGGAGATGTATTTTTTCAAGGTCAGTCCGAACGATGGCTTTGGCATTTGTCACTATTACAACGAAGAAGGCGAAGAGGAAAATTTCACCGTCCGCGATAACAGCATTCATATGATGCCGCGCGGATACCACACGGTCGTGAGCGCGCCTGGGTATACTACGTATTACTTGTGGTTCCTGGCGGGCAACCAGCGCGTGCAGGCAACGGTGGACGACCCGCAATTGGGTTGGGTCAGCAAGACCGTGGCGATGTTGAAAGAACTCGGACATTAACCCTTCGCCCTGAGCGCAGTCGAAGGGCGTTTTCATAACCTGTGCTTCGACTACGCTCAGCACGAAAATTTGAGGTGTATCAATGATTTTAGACTTATTCAAACTCGATGGAAAGGTTGCCCTCGTCACTGGTGCGGGGCAGGGACTGGGGCAGGGTATGGCGCTGGCGCTTGCCGATGCAGGCGCGGATATTGCAGGTCTCGACCGCACAGGTTGTCAGGGAACATGCGAAGCCGTTCGTGCGCTCGGCAGGAAATATCACGAGTCCGTTGTGGACTTGCGCGAAGCAAGCGTTGAAAAGTTGAATGATGTTGTTGCAAATATCGTAAAGGAATTGGGACGTATTGATATTCTCGTCAACAACGCTGGCACAATTCGCCGCACACCCGCAATTGATTTTTCAGAAAAAGACTGGGACGACGTTTTGCAGATCAATCTCAAAGCCGCATTCTTTCTTTCGCAAGCCGTGGCGCGGGTGATGATGTCGCAGGGAAGCGGAAAGATTATCAACATCGCATCCATGCTTTCGTTTCAGGGCGGCATTAACGTGCCATCGTACACCGCGTCTAAGAGCGGCATCGCGGGCATTACGCGCGCGCTTGCCAACGAATGGGCGAAGCACAACATCAACGTCAACGCGATTGCGCCTGGCTACATGGCGACCGATAACACAGCCGCATTACGCGCCGACCCCAATCGCTCCACTTCGATTCTCGACCGCATCCCCGCCGCACGTTGGGGCACGCCCGACGATCTCAAAGGCGCCGTCGTATTCCTCGCATCCTCCGCATCTGATTACATGCACGGCGCAATCGTCCCTGTGGATGGTGGCTGGCTTACACGCTGATGAATCCCGATCGCCTCTTCTCCCCCAACCCCACCACCCGCGACATCGCCCGCCAGCTTTATCAAACCGTCGCGAAGCTGCCCATCGTCTCGCCGCATGGTCACGTTAACCCGCGTCTCTTCGCCGACCCCAACGCTACCTTCGGCGACCCCGCTGAGCTTTTCGTCATCCCCGACCATTACGTCACGCGCATGTTGTACTCACAGGGCATTTCGCTGGATACCTTGCTTACAGGCGACCACCGCCAGACCTGGCGACTCTTCTGCGAAAACTTTTATCTCTTTCGCGGGACTCCTTCGGGCATCTGGCTGACTCACGAACTGAGCGAAGTCTTCGACGTGGACGAAAAGCCCTCCGCCTCCAACGCTGACCGATTGTTTGATTCTGTTTCTGACAAATTATCCTCACCCGAATTTTCTCCCCGCAAACTCTTCGAGCGATTCAACATCGAAGTCCTTTGCACCACCGATGCGGCGACCGATACACTCGAATATCATCAAGCCATTCGTCAAAGCGGCTGGAGCGGACGCATTCTCCCAACCTTTCGCCCCGATGGTGTGGTCAACCTCGATGCTCCGAATTGGAAAACGAATATCGAAAAGCTAAGCGAAGTCAGTGGCATTGAAGTGAAGGATTACAAATCATTTATCCAAGCCCTGGAACAACGTCGCGCCTTCTTCAAATCCATGGGCGCAACCGCCACTGATCATGCCGCGTTGACTCCCGCCACGGCTGATTTGTCCGATGTCGAAGCGGACGTCATCTTCCAGCGGGCGCTCAAAGACGAATCCAAGCCCAACGACGCGGCGCAATTCACCGCCCACATGCTGATGGAAATGGCGCGCATGAGCATCGACGATGGACTGGTCATGCAATTGCACCCTGGTTCGCTCCGCAACCACAACGAGATCGTCTTCCAAAAATTCGGCTTGGACAAGGGCGCGGACATTCCCCTGCAAACTGAATACACGCGCAACCTACTTCCGTTGTTGAACAAATACGGAAATGACACCCGCCTCACGCTGATTCTCTTCACGCTTGACGAAACGACCTACTCCCGCGAACTTGCCACACTCGCAGGTCACTATCCCGCGCTCAAACTCGGACCTCCGTGGTGGTTCCACGATAGCCTGAACGGCATGGCGCGTTACTTTGATCAGGTTATGGAGACGGCAGGCATCTACAACACCGCTGGCTTCAACGATGACACGCGCGCTTTCTGCTCCATCCCTGCAAGGCATGATGTGTGGAGACGAGCGTCCGCGAATTGGTTGGCGGGGTTGGTGGTTCGTCATATTGTAGATATGAACGATGCCCACGAGATGATTCAAGATATGGCTGTCAATCTCGCCAAACGTGCTTATAAAATCTAAACTTGTCAAAGGTCGAAGGTCAAATGTCCGTTCATCAACCTTCGACTTTCGACCTTTGACCTTCAACAGGAATTAATTATGCTCTCTCCTCTTGGTCTTTCGCCCTCCTTCGGCTTTGGCGACCGTCTCGGACTCGCCACACCAGGTCACATCGAAGCCCTTCGACTTTCAACCTTCAATCTCAAGCCTGTCTTTGCGCAGCAGTCCATCCGCGAGAATACGCGCACGGGACGCACCCCGCAACAGGTCATCCACGACGCCAAACGCGCGGTGGACGCCGCTAAATGGGACTCCGCTTGGGGCGCGGATGCCGATCACCTCAAAACGGTGGATGATCTTTTGCCCTTTGTAGATGCGGGATACACCTTCTTCACTGTTGACCCTGGCGAGCACGTGGACAACGCTGCAGATACCGATCCGCTCGAAGTCTTGAAGCAAAAGGTCACAGCGTTGAACTGGGACGAACTGTTAGCGTTGTATCTCTCAGGGGACAGCGATCAGGCTTGGGGTCGGTTCGACACCGAGTCCCTGATGCGGGCGGCGGTCAAATACAGTCGAGCAATCCAGCACGCAGTAGCCATGTTCAAACGTTTATCCGAGTTGAAGGATGCGTTCGATTTCGAGATGTCGGTGGATGAGACCGACGCGCCGACTACGCCGCTCGAACATTTCTTCATCGCCAACGAGCTGACACGGGCGGGCGTAAAGTTCACGTCGCTTGCGCCGCGCTTCATTGGACGCTTCGAGAAAGGCGTGGATTACATTGGCGATGTCAACACGCTGGATGTGGAACTGTCGAAACACGCGGCAGTCACCGCGCACTTCGGGACGTACAAATTGAGCCTCCATTCGGGTTCGGACAAATTCAGCGTGTACCCGTTGATCGCAAAATATTGGGGCGAGCGTTTGCACGTCAAGACTGCGGGCACAAGTTATCTCGAAGCGTTGCGCGTACTGGCTGTGACCGAGCCAGGTCTCTTCGAGCGCATCTGGGCATTGGGGCTGGAACGCTATCCAATCGACCGTGCCACTTACCACGTCTCAGCGGAAATCGAAAAGGCTCCTACTGAAATTTCGTCCGCCCTGCTGGACGATTTTCATGCACGCGAAATTTTCCACGTAACGTTCGGCTCGGCGCTGATGCAGTTTGGGGACGAGATCAAGTCGGCACTGGTGAAACATGCAGATGTGTATAATGCAAACCTGCAAAAGCATTTCCGCAAACATTTGGATTTGTTGAAATAAAGGTACTACTCAGATGTCATTGCGAGCCGCCGATTTTGTTCTTCCCTGGCACCGCCCGCCAGGGCAGGTGTAGCGGCGAAGCAATCTCCGTGTCACTGAGGGCAGGTTGCTTCGGGCAGGAACAAGAACGCCCTCGCAACGACATGGGCTGAGTAGTACAAAATAAAGGTGATGTTATGAGTGTGTCTTTTAATGTTCAAGATAAAGTTGCTTTTGTCACAGGCGGGGCAGGCGTGTTGTGCGCCGCACTGTGCCGCGCTTTGGCAGGCGCAGGCGCAAAGGTCGCCGTGCTGGATTTGCGTCCCGAACCAGCCGAAGCCCTTGCCGCCGAACTTGGCAACGGAGCAGTTGGCATCACCTGCAACGTGTTGGACAAAGCCAGCATCGAAGCGGCGTCACAAAAGGTGCTGGAGATTTTCGGTCGCGTGGACATCCTCATCAACGGGGCGGGCGGCAACAAACCGCAAGCCACCACCAACACAGAGCAGTCCTTCTTCGACCTGCCCGCCGATGCCCTGCGCTGGGTCTTCGACCTGAACCTGATGGGAACGATCCTGCCGTCGCAAGTTTTTGGGAAAATCATGGCAGGTCAAAAAAGCGGCGTCATCCTCAACATCTCTTCGATGAACGCCTTTCGCCCGCTCACGCGCATCCCAGCGTATTCCGCCGCGAAGGCTGGCGTAAGCAACTTCACGCAATGGCTGGCTGTCCACATGGCGCAGGAATACAGCCCTGAGATTCGAGTCAACGCGATTGCGCCTGGATTCTTTGTAGGCGAGCAGAATCGGCGATTGCTGCTAAATGAGGACGGCTCTTTGACTCCGCGCGGTCAGACAATTTTGAATCACACCCCGATGGATCGCTTCGGGACTCCCGATGACCTGATCGGCGCGACGATGTGGCTGGTCTCCCCCGCATCCTCTTTCGTGACGGGAATCGTCGTGCCAATCGATGGCGGGTTCTCGGCGTTTAGCGGCGTATAGTGGTAATTGGTTATTGGTAATTAGTAATTTGCCAGGAGACTTTATGCTTCGTCTGACTTCCCCGCACAACCAACTTCTCACGGATGATGAAATACGCAACACGCTCAGTGTGTTGGAAGGTCAATTCACGAATCAGCGCGTGCTGGTTTTGATTCCCGACCACACGAGATCGCTGCCATTGCCGTTTTTGTTTCGCGCGTTGGTCGATGTGCTGCGGAGCGCAAGACAGCTTGATTTCATGGTGGCGTTGGGGACGCATCCGCCGCTGGGTGAGGCGAGTCTCAATCAACTGGTGGGTATCACTTCCGAAGAGCAGACGACAACATTCAAGCATGTTGGCTTGTTGAATCACGCATGGGACACCTCATCCGCCTTGACTTCGCTTGGCATGATCGAGCAGGATGAAATCAAGCAGATCGCGGGAAAGAACTGGCATCCGTCGCTGCCTACGGAAGTAGACATCCGCATCAACAAAGCCGCGCTGGAGTACGACCACATAATCATCCTCGGTCCGACTTTTCCCCATGAAGTGGTCGGGTTTTCAGGCGGAGCAAAGTATCTCTTCCCTGGCATCTCTGGCGCGGACATGATCAACGCCACCCACTGGCTCGGCGCGTTGGCTGGCGTGGTCGGGACAATTGGCATTAAAGACACGCCCGTCCGTGAGATGATTCACGCAGCGACAAGCCGATTGAAGACTCCGCTTACGTTGATCGCGCTGGTGGTCGAGGGTCACGGGTTGAGCGGGCTTTTCGTCGGCGACCATTTGTCGGCTTGGAATGAAGCGGCGGACTTGTCGGCGCAGTGTCACATCCGCTGGTGTAAAAAGCCTTTTCAGCGCGTGCTATCCTGCGCTCCCAAAATGTACGATGAGTTGTGGACGGGCGCGAAGGCGATGTATAAGTTGGAACCTGCGGTGGCGATTGGCGGCGAGGTCATCATTTATGCGCCGCACCTGGATGTGGTCAGCCATGTGCATGGAAAATACATTTACGAAGTTGGCTATCACATCCTGCCATATCTGTTGAACGACTGGGAGCGATTCAAAAATTATCCGCTTGGCGTGCTGGCGCATTCGACGCATGTCCGCGGTTCGGGAGTGATGGAGAACGGAGTCGAGAAGCCAAATGTCCGCGTGACGCTGGCAAGCAAAATATCCGCCGAAGATTGTGCGCGGCTCAACCTCGGTTATCTCGACCCTGCCAAAATCAATATCGATGAATGGAAGGACAAGGAGGACGAAGGCATCCTCTACGTGCCGAAGGCGGGAGAAATTTTGTATCGGTTGAAATCGTAATGTCAAAACTTGTTTCGTTTCTCAAAACGCAGGGCAAAGGCTTGTCGCTCTTGCTGACAATGGCAATCGGCGCGCTCGTGCCACAGGCACACGTGTTTACGTTTTTGATTCAATATCTCTTGATGGTGATGCTTTTCTTTGCCTTCCTCGATCTTGACTTCAAGCCGCGGTCGTTTCAAAAAAGTGTGTTGTGGGTTTTGATCGCAAACGTGACGGTGGCATTTGTCAGTTATTTTGTGATGAAAGCCTTCGACCTGACTCTCGCGCTCGCCGCGTTCATGACCGCCATCGCGCCGACAGCCATCGCCGCGCCAGTCATCATCGGCTTCATCGAACGGGATGTCGAATACGCCGTCACTTCGGTCATCCTGACCAACATCGCCAATGCCATCATCGTCCCGATTGCACTGCCTTCCCTGCTTGGCGCGGAGGTTCAAATCTCCGTTTGGCAAGTATTGCGTCCCGTGCTGTTTGTGATGTTCGTGCCGCTGATTTTTTCGCGGCTTGTTTTGCTTCTGCCAGCGGGCACGCAAGGTTTCATCCGCAAAGGCAAGGTGACATCCTTTCCCATTTGGCTGGTCAACCTTTTCATCATCAGCGCCAACGCCTCGAACTTTCTTCGCAACGGCAGCGCTGATTCCATTTCCACGCTTGCCATCATTGCGCTGGTCTCGCTGGCGATTTGCGTCATCAATTTTGGGTTGGGAGCTTTGCTCGGCGGGCGCACCCACTGGCAGGAAGCCAGTCAATCGCTGGGGCAGAAGAATCTTTCGTTCGTCGTCTGGATCGCGCTGACCTTCATCAATCCGCTCGTGGCGATGGGACCGATGTTTTACATCCTGTATCATCACCTGTACAACTCGTGGTCGATTTATCAATTCGAGAGGAGGCGCACATGAAGACTCGCTTTTTTATCGTGATGGGCGTTTCAGGGTGCGGCAAGTCGAGCGTCGGCAGAGCGCTTGCCCAATCTCTTGGATGGGACTTTTACGACGCCGACGATTTTCACCCGCCAGAGAATGTTGCCAAAATGGCAGACGGGATTCCGCTCGACGATGCGGACCGCGCCCCGTGGCTGGCTGCGCTTCACGAGTTGATCTCGTCCTCGCTGAAAGCGGATTCGCCAGGTGTGCTGGCTTGTTCCGCGCTGAAGGAGCGCTACCGTCAGCAACTGACAGGTAACGACGAGGTGGTACAAATCGTCCATTTGAAGGGCAGTTATGATTTGATCTGGTCGCGCATGGTGACACGCAACGACCATTTCATGAAACCGCACATGCTCAAGAGCCAATTCGAGACACTTGAAGCACCAGCCAATGCAATTACAGTTGATGTATCATTGTCGGTGGATGAGATTGTGCAGTTGATTTTGGATCACATGAAAAAAGGAATGGACACATGAGCAAAGCAGATATTGGTTTGATCGGACTGGCTGTCATGGGACAGAACCTGGTCTTGAATATGAACGATCACGGCTTCACGGTAGCCGTTTTCAACCGCACCACATCCAAGGTGGATAAGTTTCTGGAAACTGGCGCTAAAGGGACAAAGGTGATTGGGACGCACTCGCTCGAAGAACTGGTGAGCCTGCTCAAAAAACCGCGCCGCGTCATGTTGATGGTGCAGGCGGGCAAAGCCGTGGACGATTTTATCGAAATGCTGATTCCGCTTTTGGAGCCTGGCGACATCATCATAGATGGCGGCAACTCGAACTACAGCGACAGCATCCGCCGCACGGCATATCTTGAATCCAAAGGCTTGCTTTTCATCGGCACGGGTGTTTCGGGTGGAGAGGAAGGAGCGCGTTTTGGACCGTCCATCATGCCAGGCGGTTCGTCTGCGGCTTGGGAACACGTCAAACCCATCTTTCAGTCTGTGGCAGCCAAAGTGACGCGACCAGACGGCGGCGAAGATCCCTGTTGCGATTGGGTTGGCGAAAATGGCGCGGGACATTACGTCAAAATGGTCCACAACGGCATCGAATACGGTGACATGCAACTCATCAGCGAAGCCTATCACCTGATGCGGGACGTGCTGGGAATGACTCCCGACGAAATGCAACCCGTCTTCACCGAATGGAACAAAGGCAAGCTGGATTCCTATCTGATCGAGATTACACGCGATATTCTAGGGTACAAAGATCAAGATGGTCAGCCGTTGGTCGGGAAGATTCTGGATGCCGCCGAACAAAAAGGCACTGGCAAATGGACTGGCATCTCCGCCCTCGATATGGGCGTCCCGCTTACCTTGGTGGTTGAAGCCGTGTTTGCGCGTGCTTTGTCTGCACTGAAAGACGAACGCGTAGCCGCCTCCAAAGTCCTCACAGGTTCCAAGCCTGCCATCACCAGCGACAAGCAAGCCTTCCTCAACGACTTGCAGGAAGCTCTCTACGCATCCAAGCTCATGTCCTACGCTCAAGGCTACATGCTCTTCCGTGCCGCCGCAAAAGAATACAACTGGAATCTCAATTACGGCGGCATCGCGCTGATGTGGCGTGGCGGCTGCATCATCCGTTCGGCATTCCTCGGCAAGATCAAGGAAGCCTTCGATATCAACCCCGAACTTCCCAACCTTCTGCTTGATCCGTATTTCAAAGAGCAGGTGCTCTCGGCGCAGTCCGCTTGGCGGCGCGTGGTGTCGGAAGCGGTCCGACAGGGAATCCCAGTCCCGACCATGTCCAGCGCGTTGGCTTTCTTTGATGGCTATCGCAACGCATCCCTGCCTGCCAACCTGTTGCAGGCACAGCGCGACTACTTCGGCGCTCATACCTACCAGCGCCTCGACAAGCCTCGCGGCGAGTACTTCCACACCAATTGGACAGGACACGGCGGCGATGTCACTTCGACGGTTTGGAAGCAAGGTCATTGAGAATGTCAAAAAATTCATGGGGCATTTTGGTAAAGTCAAGGAAATTGCTCACTAATATCACAAGCGTTGTCGAGAAATATGGCTCCAAATCCCTTCTCTGACTTCTTCCGATGAAAGGTTTTCGCCAAACTTCACATATTATTCACCGAACTTTTTATAAAACCAGACTTTCACCATCTGCGTCAGCGCCACATAACATACCAGCATAATGACAAGCAACCCCCAGTACAGCGCTGGCAACGGGACGAATCCTAAAGTCGTTGCCAGTGGAGAAATCGTCAGCCATGCGCCAAATGTAATGATCCCCAGCGAGGTAAGAATCAGCGGCCAGCTTGCGCGGCTCTCGACAAATGGAATCTTTCTGGTACGGATAACATGAATGATCAGCGTCTGTGTGAAAAGCGATTCGACAAACCAGCCTGTATGGAACAGGGCGGGATTGTTCCAGGCATGGAAGACATAAAGCATGATGAAGAAGGTGGTGTAATCGAAGATCGAACTGATGGGGCCGATGAACAAAATAAAGCGCTGCAGGGAACCAATTGTCCATTGACGCGGCTGGGTCAGCCAGTCAGCGTCCACTTCATCGGTGGGAATGGGAGTTTGCGAAAAGTCGTAGAGCAGGTTATTCGTCAGGACTTGAATTGGTAACATTGGCAAGAAAGGCAGGAAGGCACTTGCGCCGACCACGCTGAACATGTTCCCGAAGCTGGACGATGCCGCCATCTTGATATATTTGGTGATGTTGCCAAACACGCGACGGCCTTCCATCACGCCCTGTTCGAGCACCAGCAAACTATTTTCCAGCAAAATAATGTCGGATGACTCTTTGGCGATATCCACCGCGCTGTCAACGGATATGCCAACATCGGCGGCTTTGAGGGCGGGCGCGTCGTTGATACCGTCACCCATGAAGCCGACTACATGCCCCTTGCTTTGCAGGGCATGGATAATCTGTTCCTTTTGCGCTGGCGCGAGTTTGGCAAAGATGTCCGTCGTTTCGGCGGCTTCCGCCAATTCTTCTTCGCTCATTTTTTCAATCCGGGAACCGAGCAAAATATTTTCGACGGACATGCCGACTTGCTTGCAAATATAAGCCGTGACGACGTCGTTATCACCCGTCAAAATTTTGACGCTCACGTTGAGTTTTTTCAGGCGTTGCAACGCCTCCATCGTCGACTCCTTGGGCGGATCAAGAAATGCCATGAATCCCATCAGGATCAGGTTTGATTCGTCCTCAATCGTATAATGCGGTTCGTCGTTCTCCCCAGAGAAAATTCGGTAGGCAATCGCAATCACGCGGAAACCGTCCTCGTTCAATTCCCGAACGCGGCGTTTGCGATGTTCGTCGTGTTCCGCTGTCACTTCAAAGATCTGTCCTTCGACTTCCACCTGAGTGGAGAGGCGCATGATCTCCTCGACCGCGCCTTTACAGATCAGGATTTGCTGATTCTGATTGTTTTCCAAAATGACCGACATGCGGCGGCGCTTGAAATCGAAAGGTAACTCGTCGATCTTGCGAAAGTTTTCATCCACCTGCAGCGCGTCGTTCAGGTCACCATGATTCAGGATGGCTTCATCCATCAGGTTTTTCAAGCCCGTTTGATAATAGCTGTTCATGTACCCGTAATGCAGAACGCGCTGACTGGTATTGCCCCGCGCATCCAAATGTTTTTCCAGGATGATTTTGCCCTGCGTCAGCGTGCCCGTCTTGTCGGTGCAGAGCACATCCGCCGCGCCGAAATTCTGGATCGAGTTCAGGCGTTTGACGATCACCTTTTTATTCGCCATCGACATCGCGCCTTTGGACAAATTAACCGTCACAATCATGGGCAGCATTTCAGGCGTCAAGCCAACAGCCACCGCCAGCGCAAACAAGAAAGCCTCCAGCCAGTTATGCTTGCTCAATCCGTTCAACAGAAAGACAGCTGGCACCATCACCATCATAAAACGGATCATAAGCCAGGTAAACTTATTGATGCCTTTATCGAAACTGGTTACCTCACGCTCGCCCACAATGCTGGCGGCCAGTGACCCAAAATATGTTTTATCGCCTGTGTGGATAACCACTGCCGTCCCCGTTCCGCTTTCGACGTCTGAGCCGAGGAAGCAGATATTCGTCAGCTCGAGCGGATTCCGCATCTCTCCCGACGCTGATGCTGCGGTCTTCTCGACCGGCATTGACTCACCCGTCAGCGCCGCCTGGTTAAGGAACAAATCCTTGGCAGTCAGCACGCGCACGTCTGCGGGGACCATGTCGCCAGCCCCCAAACGGATGATATCGCCAGGCACCAACATCCCAAGCGGCAAATCAATATCTTTGCCATCGCGCACAACAGTAGCCGTTGTACTGACCATGTCCTTGAGTTTTTCGGCGGCATTATCGGCGCGCAATTCCTGAAAGAAACGCAACACAATTCCCAACAATACCATCACAAAAATAACGATGGTCGCCCGCAGGTCGCCTGTGAGATAGGAAACAAAGCCCAGCGAAGCCAGCAGGATGACCAGCGGATTCTTGACGTTATCCACCAGACGCATCAAAAGAGACTTGGGCTTTCCCCGCGCAATCTCGTTCAATCCAACTTGTTTCGCGAGCGCATCGGCTTCCTGCGTGCTAAGTCCGCTTGAGCGCGACTCAATTTTCTTCAGAACCGCGTCGGGTTCCATCCCGGAAATTTCGATCAGTTGATTGGAATGTTTCGCTTTATCCCCGCTCATGAGCCTATTCGGGTGTTGTAATTGCTTGAGGATATGCCTTGGCAGTTCCATTTATACCTCGCATTTCAGGGTGCGCGATGGCGTCACTATCTTTTAATTTTGAGATAAGACATCACAAAATTATCATCTCCGGCGCTTGCCTGCATCACAGCCAGCCAGGACTGGGCGAGGTTTGCCGTGCCGCGATAGACCAGGTAACGCGGCGACCATTCGGGGTGAAATTTTTCCTTGAAGCTGTGCAGTCCCTTGAAGTTATAGAATTGGTTGACATGTTCGTAGACAAAGTGCATCACCTTTTCAATCGTCTGATCGGTGGGCTGCTCACCGACGCCGGACAATGAACTCAAACCCAGGTTGAACCCGTGATAGCCCTGAACTTTTGCCCACTGGAAGAGCGAGACGAACAGGAATTCCATGGTGCCATTCTCGATCTCGGGGCGGCGACGCATCAGGTCAACGGTGGCTTCGCTGAGTTGATACTCCGGCACAAAGTTGACAAAGGCGCTGATCCAGCCTTCGGGCGCGTAGACTGCGCCGATTGGCGATGTGCGAATGTATTCATCGTCGAACCAGCCAAGCGAAAACCTTTTCTCAGAGCCGTGCATCATCGTCAACCATTCGTCGCTGATGGCGCGCAATTCTTCGAGCAGCTCATCCGGGATGGGCGGCTCATGCACGATAAATTTATATCCCGCGTTCTTCAATTTATTAATCGGTGAGCGTAGTGCCTTTCCTTCCTTACCTTCCAATGTAAATGTATCCAGGTTGACAACACCTTCATTGCCAATGCTGAGGGCGTCGAACCCGGCGGATTTATACGCGTCAAGCGTCCGCGGTTGGGTCTGGTAAAAGACCGGCAGCCAGTCGTTGCGCTTGCAAAGCGAGGTAAAAGCTTCAATGGATGGGAGCAGGTCATCGTCCGGACCGACCGGGTCGCCCAGGGCAACCGCTGCCCGTCCCGCCAGGGCATATCCGATCACGGAGCCACCCGGGGAAAAGAAATATCGCTTATCGTCGAGGAGTAAAAAACGGGCCAATGACGAGCGTCCATACCTCTCGACAATGGTTCGAGCCTTTTGTCGTTCTTCGTTTGTAGTGGGTTCACGAACAAAGACCGGGCGTAACAACATTACCACGGCGTACCCAATGGTAGCCGCACCGACAAAATAAATTGAGTCGGCAAAGAAGCTGCCAAAATGAGTCACGGGGACCAATCCCGGGTCGTAGAATTCCGTGAACATCACAACCGTTTGCCAAAACGCATCCCACAGTCCAAAGTTGACGCTGTAATGCCGGTCGAGCAGGAAAAAGCCCGCAACACCATAAGCCATAGTGAAAAGGGATGCACCCGCCAGCACGCGCAACCCCTGTCGGATGGAAGGATGGTCGGAGCGGGCATGGAAATGATTGCGCATTAGCCACAACATAACCATCAGTCCGCCTGCCAGCAGGGCTTCCTCGTAATCCAACCCTTTGACCAAATGACTTACCATCGAAATCCCAAGCACCAGCAATGTTAGCATCCAGGCGACCAGTTTGCGGCGCCCCAAATTGCCTGCCAATATCAGCAGGGCAAAACCGGCCAATGCCGCCGTCAAGTGACCACCATGCCTTACTTCCAGTGGCAGAAAATTTTCAAGGAGTGTGAGGCGATTCGTCAACGAAGGTGTCACCGCTGAAAGGATGTTGACGATCCCCATCAATGCCACAAGGATTGCCGCAAATCGCACGCCCCATTTTTCAGTAAGCGTGTGTCGGTCAGCGCCAACTGTATGCAACCGCTGGACGGCAAAAAATCCCAGGGTCATTGGAAGCCAGAACGTCAAGCCGCGAAACGCTAACACCACCGTGGTTGCCACCGCGCCAGGGATGCCCAGCGAGGTGAATGTCAGCGCCATCACGCCCTCGACAACGCCAATGCCTTGTGGCGTGATCGAAACGATCCAAAACAAGATGCCCACTGCATAGCCTGCCACCAGTGCGCCCAAACCAATGGGTTGATTGAACGCCAGAAACAGGATGAATAAGCAACTGATGTCAACTAGATGAGCCAGAAACGCGATCCCAACTGTCCGCATCAGACGTGACGGGTGGCTTGCCACCGCCGCAGAGGCCTGGCTGAACTCTTCGGCATTTTTCTGCGCCCAATCGTCGGCAAGCGAGAGCGACCGGTTGAGTCGTCCAAAGATCCAATTCGCCGTGCGATGCGACCAGCCAAAAAGCCGTCGCAGCCAATCCGGCTTCCAAATCCCCACCAACAAAATACTGCTCAAACCAAACGTAAGCAAAAGAAGGATGACAGCCCCGCTGATTTCATAGATCTTCAAATCATGCTCGATGAAGAGATAGATCATGCCGGGAATGAGAATCAGTGTGAAGGCAGTGAAATCGGAGATCAATTGCAGCAACACACCAGCCGCCGAACGCGCCGCCGGTTTGCCTCGCCGCGACAAATCCTCGGCGAAAAGCGCCGCACCGCCCGCGCCGCCAACCGGTACGACCACATTCACGAACAATGATCCCAGTGTCACTGGAAGCAGGTCGCGTATGCGGGCAGATACTCCCACCGTGTCAAAGGCAGATTGATACGTCCAGGTGAAGGCAATGTAATACACGACCTGCACTGCCATCGCCGCCAGCACCAATTCCCATTTTCCCTGCGCCAGCGTGTTTTTCAGTTGCTCCAATTCAGTAAAGCGCGATACCACCGCCCACAGAAACAGGACGGTAAGCGCCAGCACAATCCAACGTTTTTTCATGCCCACTCCTCTGATGACGCGAACAAACTATGCAACGGACCGAAACGTTATCCAGCTTGAGATCCATCCGAGCGGGAAAGCCAGCAAATGTGCCAGCCCCGCCGAGAATTTAATTTCAGCGGTTTCGCCCGCTCCCGGCGGCAGGAAGAGTACAGCTATAAATATCGTAAGCAAAACCCCGCCGCTAATCCATCCCCAGGGGCGTTTCAATCGGGCACTGACCAACCCGAGGCAGGCGAAATATCCCGCCGAGGGACCGACATCTCGCGCCAGTTCCGAGGTTTCCAGCCCGAAGTTGCGTAATTGATGGATTGCAAGTGAAATGAACAGTGAAAGCAGGATCAACGCCAATAGGTGAACGCCCCAAAAGGTGAGCACGGTTTGTTTTGAACCGGTCATCCACTCCGCCAGTCCTACCGCGAAGGCGACAAAAAACAGCGCCTCCCAGAAGACAACCCCTCCCGATGTGACCAAGGCGGACGTGAACATCCGCTCCAGTCTGCCATACCAAAGATCATTTGGCGCAAAGCCGGTGCGATTGAGCCAGTGATGGGTAATCTGCTCGAAATAGGTATTGGTAAACAACGCAACCAGTCCGAGGCTGGATAACATGAACAACGTAAACGGAAGACGGCGTAGAAAAGCAGGAATTTTATTCAATTGTTTTCCTCCCAATTATTGTAGAGGATATTTATGGTTTATTCAATCATCAACTGGCTTTTCCTCATCCGCTTCAGTCTCATCGGACGATTTAAAACCCTCTCTAAAATTACGTATGCTGGAGCCAAGTTCGCCGGCGATCTTGGCAATTCGACCGGGGCCAAAGATCAACAATATGATGACCAGAATAATGAGAAGTTCAGGAATGCCTATGTCCATTGAATACCTTTCTGAAATCGCGCAGAATATTTTTTACAGCCGTGGAGGGCGGCCGTAGGGCCGCCCCGTAAAGAGGAATTTTGCCCGGCTGGATTTGCCCGGGTTGATGGCGATTCTGCTCTGTCAGGAACCTAGCCCCTGACAGAGCAATTGAACTTACTTTTATTTGCCCGGGTTGATTGTGATTTGAAGCTCAGCGCCATTCCTCAGAATTGTCAGGGATAATTTTTGGTCTGCTGAGAGTTGGGCGAGGGCGGCTTTCAATTCTTCGATGCTGACAACCGACTGGTCATTGACAGCGGTGACGATGTCGCCACCAACCATAACCTGTTGCCCGTTGATGGTAACAGCCTTCGTCCCGGCACGCAACCCAGCGGTGTCGGCCAGGGCGGCTGCCAAAGAATATGGCTGGAACCTCTTTTGACGGGTATCGCAGTGAATTCCTGCCGGCTAATTTGCTACAGGCACAGCGGGACTATTTCGGCGCTCACACCTATCAGCGGCTCGACAAGCCGCGCGGCGAATACTTCCATACCAATTGGACTGGGCGCGGTGGCGATGTCACCTCGACAGTCTGGAAGCAAGGTTGACATTTACATACCATCACATTATTCTAAATCAAATGGTTATAAAGAGCTGCATAGTGATGTATATTTCCTGTATACGGGCATAAGATCAGACCCACTGTCGTTTGAAGCACTTTCATACTGCTCAAAATATCTATAATAAAATGTGCCGCTCCTTGGAAAAAAGGGAGCGGCATTTTTAACTCTTCAATATCCCACGTAAATCTTTTATCGTACATGTTACTCGTAAGCCAGGCTTTCGTTGACACTGATGCGAGTGGCTCGGCGGGCGGGAATCCAACTGGCAATGATCGAAAGCATGATGACGATTCCCAGCCAGATCCAAACGCCGTGAGTGGCAGGGTAATATTCAGCGGGGAAATCGATCACCTTTCCCAATGCTGCGACGAACGCGGGACCGGCACCGAGTCCGACGGGCAGGGCAAAGATCCAACTCGTGAGTCCCAACATCAGACCTTCACCGGTAAAAACGAAACTGACATCTCGTGAAGAAGCGCCCACTGCCCGCATCACGCCGATCTCCCGCCGGCGTTCGATGACGTTAATGGAGAGCGTACCCGATAGTCCCATGCTACCAACAACGGCCATCAGGATGGTCATCATCATCAGGAGTTGGGTCAGGATACTGAACTGGGCGCTGGCATTGTTGCGGTCTTCTATGGCCACATCGGAATACTCGATTTCCATTCTCTTCGCTTTGAAGAAATTGATAAGGTCTGCTTCGATGGCTTGCTGGGTCTCCAGGCTTTGATCAGTGCCCTGGACCATGGCAACTGCAGCTTTGCCCACGTTGCGCAGCGCCAGATTGAGCGTCTCGATGTTGGCAAAGGCGGTATTCTGGTCGCGGCCGTTGAGATCGAACACCAATCCGACAATGATCCAGCTGGTTTCACCAACATCAGGCAAGTCGATGATGATCTCATCACCAACGCCAACTCCCATTTTCCCTGCCAACTTTTGGTTGAGCAAAATGGCCCGGTCATCCTCGGGATCCAGCATCCGCCCGGCGGTGAGCTGCGGTTTGAAAATGGGAGATTCAGAGGGGACGCCGCGCACAAAGACTTCGTACTTGCTGCCGGGACCCTCAGCGCCAGGGACCTTCGCATCCGCAGTCCGAAAAACCCACATTTCCGCATTCTTTACATTGGGACGGGATTCGATCATCGGGATCACTTCGTCAATGCGCTGTAAATACTCGAAGTCGAGCTCCACCTCGTACCCGAACCCGGCAAAAATATTATCGAGGGTATGCTCGAATGAATATTGAGTACTGTAGACCATGATGAAGAACGCGCCGGATACAGTTAGGGTCAGCAGGGTCAGGATCACGCGTCCGGGGCGCCGGAAGGTGTTGCGCAGCGAGAGCGCCGCCATGACCGGGATGCTGCGGATGCCAGAGATGAGGCGGTCGATCAGGCGGCGTCCATATTGCCCGCGTCCCAGGCCGCTCTGGCTGATCGCGTTCGCTGTGGGGATGGCTACTCCCTGCAATACCGGGTACAGACCTGCCAATAAGGGAGTCAGCAGTCCGACTGAAACTTGCAGAAGAAGCACGTTCGGCAGAATTTCAAAGGGGGTCGCCGGGACATTCAATAAATATAGCATCCACTTAGCCATGGCATTCCCGGCATAAGCGCCAATGGGAACAGCGATCACCAGGCTTAAAAGTCCATAGACAGCAATGGCAGACAGGTACATGCTCATGATCTGGCGGCGAGTACTGCCAACGGCCTTCATGATTCCAATCTGTGGAATCTGTTGGGCAATGAGGGCGTTGATGGTGTTGATTACCAGCATAACGCTCAATCCCAGGGAGGCAATCGCCATCACAGTAAGCACCATCCCAACGCCGTTGATCATGTCCTGCAAATAATGGTCTTCCGGGTGAAGAACCTCGTAATACCCTATGGACCTTCCCTGGTCTTTTAACTTGTCATCGATGTCATCGATCGCCTGTTCCACGTTGTCCGCGCTGTACTCCGGGACGGTGACCAGAAGTTTATTGAAACCATACCACCCTGCGATCCTGGTAAAATCCTTTTGGGTAACGTAAAAAGCCGCCTCATCGCCAAAGGGCGTGGGCCATTCCCAGGGACTGCGCATCATGCCATTGACAGTGTATGCGTGGGGATGTTCGTTGATCTCAAAATAGACCGTGCCTCCAATCCCCGGAGCACTGTAGGAGTCGATGTGCGCGGCCTCCACTCCAATCTGCTTACTTTCCGGCCAGACACCCTCTTTCAATGTCACCCGTTCGTAGACCTGACTCTCGTAATCAGCATAAGTAAGGATATGCCCGTCCTGCCACTCGCCATCGGGTGTTGTTTTCCAATGAATACTCGACTCCGAGCGCCCTTCAACATCTTTGACGCTTGGTATCCGTTCCAAACCACGGATTATGCCTTCATCCACGATGCCCGACAACCATAACATTCCGTGAGATGGATTGCTCTCGACATGGGATCTGGACATTTGCCCGAGGGTCAGGATATTTCCCGATACCACCATTCCCACTGCCATCACGCCCACGGAGATGCTCATGATGACCATGAATGTGCGGCCCTTGTTGCGCCACAGATCCCGCCAGACTTTTTTGAATGACGTGTTCATTGATGATGCCCATTCCCATTGTCGAACAGATCCCCATCGAGCACCTCGACCACGCGCGGGATGTGGCTGGCCAGCCCCAGGTCGTGGGTGACCATCATAAAGGTCTTGCCCTGCTTGACCAGTTCTTCGAATAGATAAAAGACTTTGTCAGCGGATTTGCTGTCGAGGTTGCCGGTAGGTTCGTCACCCATGACCAGAGCCGGATCGTTCGCCAGGGCGCGCGCGATCGCAGCCCGCTGCTGCTGCCCGCCCGAGAGGGTGTTCGGCAGCTTATGGGCTTGGTCCGCCAACCCGACCTGTTCGAGCAGATGCATGGCCCGTTCAGGCCGCTCGCGCGGCTTCCACATGCGGCAGCATTCCATCGGGAAAATGACATTTTCCATCACGGTCAGGGTGGGGAGCAATTGGAAGAATTGGAAGATGACGCCTACGTTCCTGCCGCGCCAGTGAGCGAGTTGATTCTCGTTAAGATCGTTGAGGCACGCCCCGGTGACATGGACATCCCCGCGCGTGGGACGGTCGATTCCCGTGATCATATTGATCAGGGTCGATTTGCCACTCCCCGAGGGTCCGCGCACCCCAACAAATTCCCCGGGATACACCCGGAGAGAGACGTTTTTCAGCGCCTGGATGGGACCGGCCGGTCCATTGAAGGTCTTATTTACGTCCTGAAGGTCAATAACAATATCTGTGGCCATAGACTTGCTCCAAAAACTTGTGTGCTAAGGATATGTACGGGAAGATTCCCGCAAGGTTTCAGAAAAATAATAGCCCCCGGCGAGATTTTTTACCTATCCAAAGGCTAACAGTCCGCTACCAATTTGTTCTTCGTTCCATATCAGTTTTTCTAGGCAGTGCATTGCCAAGATCACACTGGGGACCAATGCTTCGCTTTGGCGAGTTCGACGGCAGTTCTTGCATCAGTATTGCCGACTGCCACTCACATTGTGTCCGTTTTCAAAGATATTTTTACAATCGCAATTTCGACATCTGCAAACAACAAGTTTGGACAGCATGTTTGCACTATATGCCTATCACTTCGACTTGACCACTGCCCCCAATTAAACACCCGAATACAACAAAGAACCGACTCTTGGAAGTCGGTTCTTTGTCTAACTTGCCTATGTTGTCATACTCTGCGGTCCCGACGGGCTGCATCTCCATGACTACAACACCATCCTCGTGATTCCACCTGGGCTTGATTTGGACGACGCCCATGCAATGGTAAAGAAATTGCAGAACGCCAAAGAAAACATATCGGAAACATCCATGTAGAACGCATACCAGTTTGTCTGGTTGTAAGCGCCTCACACAATTTGTGTGGGGCGCTTTTGATTCCACACCCGAAGGTATGAATATCTCTCGAACCAATTAAGCGAATTCTCTTTGTTGATACGAGTGAAAAGGATTCATGAAAAAGATCACCCCCACAATCGACAAACGTTTGAATCTTATTAAGCGGGCTCTTGCGGAATTGATCGAATTCCTTGTCAGCCTGTTCCTTGGAGGTGTTGCTGCGATTCTGCTTGTATTCCCCTGGCTTCTCCGTATCGTGGCTGTCCTGGTCTGGCTGACTGCTGCCTTCATTGCCATTGAGACGATCAACAGCATATATGCCCCATACACCCCTGCCATACCCGTGATTGCCCTGCAATTTGCCGTCATCCTTGCCTCAGTCTCATGGATTGTATTCCTGCTGAACAGGAACGCCAGGTTTCTTTGGGGTGGCATGGCTGCGGGCGGAATGGTGATTGGCGGCATATCGCTTGGCGTCGCCTGGATGCTGGAGCATTGGAAATATGCCAATCTAGTCTTTCGTGTCTTTCCTCCTGCCCTCTTTTCCGTCTTGCTCATCCATGAAACCGTCCGCCTACGAGCCATGCGAAAAAGAGGCGAATTGAAAAATCCATTCCACAAAGTAAATGACCGACATGAGTCGGATAACGAATCCAAACCTGAGAGGAGAAACGACCGACTGCAATCCTAAATCAGCACAGTATTCCCAACCAACTTGCCTGCCTCAAACGGCAGGCAACCCACACCCTGGAGGTATGAATGATTCACACAACAACTTTTTTGGAGGTAACCCATGAACAACACAACCACCCTGACCGATGAACTGACCGGCAAGTCGGGCATTCAAACCGACCACGGCGGCATCGACATCGGCGACATCATCGTCCTGCTGCTGGATGCCGTGCTATTGATCTACACCGCCTGGCGCAGTTACGACTTTCTCTCCACCACTGTCCCGAGTGGATTCGAAATCCTTGGGCTGGTCGGGCTGTGGGGGCTGGACATCGGCGCCATTGCTTGGTCATTGGTCTGGATCTTCGGCTCTTCCACCAAATATCAGGACTGGACCTCGATGGCGTTCTTCCTCCTCGACCTGGCCGGAGTCATCCTGACCTCGCTCACCGACTCGCTGATGTACGGCGCAAAAGACGGCGCGATGACGAATGTCCTCTCCGGCGTCTCGACCGTCGCAATCCCCTTGATTGTGGTCGCCAACGTAGTGGCTGGCTTCATCTATCACATGACCTCGCCGCGGACAAAGGCGATGCGCGAAGAACGCGCGGCGGAGGCGGAGCACCGTCGAAAGATGGGCGAGATTGCCGCAATGGAACGCGACTTGCTGTATGCCGAGGCGTACCTGCTGGCAAAACAGGACACTCTCGATAAGGCGGTCCTGCTGGCAGAAATCAAGAAGTCGCAGGACGCGGTCGAGAAATCGACCCGCGACAGCCTGCGCGATCAGGTGGGCATCCGCACTGCCGCCACCAGCAAGGCGGGCGAGAAAATGGATGAACTGAAAACCCGTTTGGCGGAGATGACAAAGAAACTGACCGCGCCCAAAACTGATGAAACTCCCGCGCCTGAAATTAGTCAGTCCCCTGCGCCACAGGAAAACCTCATCCCCATCCTGCAAATTCCCCCCGCTGACTTGATTCGCTTTCCCGCGCAAATCTCCTGCAACCTGGGCGGACAGACCATCCAGGCTGGCGATGAATTGACCGCGAAAAAGAACGTAGACCGATATGACATTGGCAGACCAAACGCATTGAACGCCTTTGCCAATGTGAGCGAAGAGGACTTCAAGGTCTTGCACAATGGACTCCCCTTGATCCCCGAGATGGCACTGGTGAAAGGCAACGGACACGGCAAGACGGACCCTATCTGAGCCGGACAGCGAAACGCTCCCTCGAATTGAACCTGGATGCGGCGCGGAAAATCGTAATCCCGGGCGCGATCCAGGTTCAACGGCGGGGCGTCAGCCGCCTGCCACATTTGTCGGAGGCGCTGGCGCTCGTGCTGGGAGCGCTGGGCACGCTCAACCGCTCGTCCGGCGTGCGCGCGATCAATACAAAAATGAACGGGCAGCCGGTTGCGCTTGCCGTGATCGAAGGCGCGCAATTTGGCGAAGACAAAGAAGGCAACACAACCCTCGACGAAATACCGAACGGTGAATGATGACAAATCCAAGAGGACAAACCCAATACTACAACCGGCTGACAGGTGCGTTGGTGTATCCACACGAATGGCAGTGGAAACTGCGCAAGGGCGACCACTACCAGATTATCACGGAGTATTTCCCCGCCATCTATGGTGTCGTCATCGAAGCCCTGCGTGATATCGGCTACTACACTGCAGTTGGCTATTCCACGTGGTATCCGAATGGGACGGGAGGCGTCCTGTGTATCGTCGATCCAACCCGCCTCCTGACACAGGCAGAGTTCGAAGCGGCACGGGCGCGGGGTTGGGAGCCTCTTGAGGATGAAGTCCAATGAAAAGCCGCGCGGAACTCGAAGAACTTTTGGCGACGCAACGCACCCAGCGCAGAAGCGTCCCGCCGTCCCGCAGGCGGGGCAGGAATGTGCTAGGCGCATTGGCGGTGGTTTTGATCCTGCTTGCCAGCGGAGCGGCGATGTACTTTGCGGTGCAACTGACCACGCCCGAACTGACATCCACAGCCACTGCATCGTCTTCTCCCGTTTCATCAATCACGAACACTCTCCCAACCCTCATGGCGACACCCGTCGTCATGAGGGTCTGCACCGACATTCCGGACGGACGCCTGCATGTGCGTTTTGCGGCTGGTAACGGCAGCGAAGTGCGCGGATACCTGACCGAGGGCGAGACTGTGCTGCCCACAGCGAACAAGGAAACCCTCAAAGGCGAGACTTGGCAACAGATCACCTCCCCGATTGCGGGCTGGGTCAACGCCCGCTACCTGTGTCCATCGGAATAACGAACTACCCATCCAGCTCGATTTGCAGAAAGGAAAACGAATGAACGACTTGAACATCCTGAAAAACGAACCATACCGCTTCAAACCGATGTTATGCCGCAATGCAAACATCTCCCTGCAGGAAGCGAAGTTTTTGCGCTGGCTCTTCCTCGCCGAACGCAGCAACACGGATATTGTCCAAACCTTTGGCATGGGCATGGCATACAACCTGCTCAAACAAGGCTATGTGGAAAACCCCTTGGGGGAAAAGGATGACGCCAATACCAACCTCTGGAAACTCACGGAGGAAGGAATTGTCATTTTGAAAAGCGCGGCGGGGGTGAAATCATGAGTATCAACATCGTCATCGCCAACCAAAAAGGCGGCGTTGGGAAAACCACCAGCGCCACCTCCCTCGCGCACGGACTTGCCCTGCGCAGCCGCCGCGTCCTGATGGTGGACTTCGACCCGCAGGGACAGTGCGCCACAGCACTGGGCATCAACCAGGAGGCGGGTGTCTTCAACGCGCTGGTCAACACCCGCTCCGATATCCATCAGTGGATCAGGGACACAAACCGCACGGGCTTGTCCCTGCTGCCCGGCGACCGCTCCACCGCCACGGCTCAAATCGTGATCAACGCCGAGAACCGCCCGATTGATTCCATCCGCCAGTTGTTCAAACCATTAGGCAGGGAACATGACTACATCATCTTCGACACCGCTCCGTCTGTGGGCGGCATTCAGGAACGCGCCATCTACGCCGCGGACATGGTTCTGATCCCCACCGCCACCGAGTTCCTTGCTCTGGATGGACTGGCGCAGATGATGGAGCTACTGTCCGCCCTGCGCGAGAAGCACAATTGGAGCGGTAAACTGGCAGGCATCCTCCCCACCTTCTACGACGAACAGACCAGCGAAAGCCGCGAAGCCCTCACAGAACTCAAGACCCATTTTGGCGAGAGTGTCTTGCCGCCCATTCACCGCGCCACCATCCTGCGTGAGTGTCCAGCGGAAGGAAAGACCATCTTCGAGATGTCGCCTGCCAGCCGTTCCTCGCGCGAATACGAGGAACTCTCCCGCGAGATCGTGAAACTCAGTTGAGGCGCACATGACCCGACACAGTGCATTCGATCGCTATAAGGAAAAGGCGCAAGACCCGATTCACAACATTCCTTCTGCTTCAAGAAAGATGCGCGGGGAGCGGGTCTGGGAGCAGGAACATCGCGGCGCCTCTTATTTCATCCCCACCGCTTTGAACGAAAAGGCGAAGGATATCCGCGCCTCGATCCTTGCGCTTGCCCAGCGACACATGACTACCACCTCCAGTGTCGCGACGGCTTTGATGAACTACGCCCTGCGCGATGTGCGTCTGGGAAAGGTGACACTCGATCCGCGTCCCAACCCCCGACGCCGCAAGATGACCCTGATCCTCGAGGAGACGAAAGATTGGCCGCAGGAGATTCCACAGCCATTGAAACGCGCAATCAAGACCACCAAAGATTTTGTGCTGACGTACCGCTGGGGCAGGGACATCAACGCCCAAATCAAGTCCCTCTCGGGTGATCACATTTCAGCTGGGGAGGTGGTTGTCTTTCTCCTTGATTACGCGCTGGCGGAATACAAAAACGGAAAATGCAAGTTCCGAGAAACCGCCATCACCCTGGCGCAGGAGGTGAGCATTCCATGAAACCTCGAAAAACCAATTCACCGATTTCTCGGAAAAGCGCAGGAACTTTTTCAAAACAAAATGGACATAAGCGGCAACATAAGCAGCGCTAAGCAATGGATAAGCGGCACATAAGCGATGCCGCTTATCTGTCCGCTTAGGCAGGCTGGACATAACACGTTCCAAGCCGCCTGATATTTGCCGCAGGTCTCGCAGGTCGTCTGAAAAAAATCGCCTCTCCTAAGCCTTCCTGTGCGGTTTTCTGAAAATCGCCGTTACCTTAATTCTGAATTACAAACAGGCACATGATGAACATCGAACAAACATGGAAATCCACTCTTGAACAACTTCAACTCGACATGCCCCGCGCATCCTTCGACACCTGGGTACGCGACACGCAGGTATTGTCATCTGCGAACGGCGTGCTCACTGTTGCCGTGCGCAACGCGTATGCCCGCGACTGGCTGGAAAGTCGTCTGGTCGATACGGTTAACGGCATCCTCAGCCGCGATAACTTGCGTGTGAATTTTGTAGTGGCGCAGGAAACGGTTGAGACGGTGGAGGTTGAAACAGATTCCAGTTTGCAGGATGAAAAGCAAATCGATGAGGATGACGGATTACTGGACATCTCTCCCGAAGCTTATGACTCGGTGTACGAGCAGATCGTGCGTCCTGATCGGGCGGTCTATCTCCCAGGTTATTTCCGCCGCTGGTTGCGAAGCATTGGACCTGATCTGGGCTGGATGTATGTCAGTTTTCGTCAGGCGGCATATCTGGCGGGTGCGCGGTCGGGCAGCAAGTCCAGCCGTTTCTCTGGAAAACAACTTGCCTCCATGTGCGGCATTTCCGAGCGCACGTACTGGAACCGCGTGAACAATCCCAATACCTGGCAGAAACTTTCGGGATTGGTCAAGATCATTGAGGGCGGTGACGAGTGGGTCAAAGGACCGACGCCCAGACGCCTGCCGAGAAAGTACACCGTTGCCATGACCCTGCCGTTGACGCCTGTGGATGCGAGTTCCCTGCGGAATTGGATCACCCAAAACATCGAGTTGCATGGCGGGGCGGAAGGCGTTTTGCGCGCGGCAATCGTTGCAACATTGGATGAATTGATTCCGCTCGATGCGCAGCCGAAAGAGGAGAGTCAGCCATTGAGTGTGCGCGCGCTGCTGCGTGAGTTGTTCAAGGACGATTTGGCGGATGGGTTGCTGGATAGCCTTGCTTCTGCGCTGCAAGCGCACCTCATGCCGCAAAACGACCTGATTGCCATTTCCCTCTTTTTCATCGAGCATGTCCTGCCGCACCTGGACGCGGGTCCCGGCTGGATGTTGACTCTGCTGCGAGATATGTGCTACGTCAACCCAGAAAGCGGGGAAACACGCAATCGTGTAACAGTCAGAGGAGGGTATGCCGAGATCGCTGGATGGTTGGGGATGTCACGTCCCAGAACCGTTTGGGATTGGTTCAACGAGAAGAACAGTCCCAGACATGAACAGCCTGGGATGTTGAAAAATCCAGTTGTGCGGGTCTTCATGCGCGAAGTGGCTGGCGCAAAGAGCGAAGACTTTGCCAGGTCGCCACGCGCCTTCGAGGTGCTGCTCGAAGACCTGCCACATGAAATCCTCGAAGCAGCGCTGACCGATAACTTCGCAGGACTGACCGCAGGTCGTGACGCTACTTTCAGTATCGGCATGACGCGGCTTGCAGACCATCTTGACGCCACTTTCAGTATCGTCGTGACGCCGTTTGCACACTATCTTGACGCTACTTTCACAATCGCCGTGACGCTGTTTTCATACCATCATGACGCGAATTGCACAGTTAAAAGCTCTTTAACTCTTAAACCCAACTCTCAAACTCTTAAACCCCAACCGTCCCTTGAAGCCAAAACTGAGCCAGCGCCAACTGCAGGCAAGAGCGGGGAGATGGGGAATATGGCGTTTTGGGATTTTGACTTTTTGATCCAGAACAACTCTGTCAACCCGGGTGGCAGGATCAAGATGCTCAAAGCCAACAAGGAATTTGGGCGCAGCATTGTGGACCTGTCGGGCGGCTTTGTCTCCTGGCTACTGTATGCCTATTCCCCAACGGGAGCCAAGGTTTCCGACCCTATTGGGCTGGCGGTGAAGCGCCTGTGCGAGAACGTCAGTGCGGGAGCGGGCGGGGATTTCAACCGCCTGGCAAAACTCACCCCGTATGCATTGCGAGCCTTATTCGACGCTGACATGGCAGGCATCGACCCCGGTGACAGTTTGGAGGCTGGCATTTACAAACTCAACTTCCACGACTTGCAGCCCATCCACAAGCAGGAACTGTACCGCCGCCTGTTCGGCAACCCGAAGGGAGTATGACTCCATGAACAATCCCGAAGAATCTGTGTGCCTGAGAGCGTGTAACACGCGTTGTAACGGCGGATACGCCATTGCAAATGCCAACGCCAATAATATCGAAGATCATAAGAGCCAACACCCGTACATCTGGCGTTTCGCCGCAGAAAACAGAGTTCGAATCTCGTATCTACCGAGAGGCATTAGCCGAATATGCCAAGTACCCCTTAGTAATCGCCCTGGCGTATACGCTAGGCTAAAAACGGTGCCAGGTTGCCAGCACCTCCAACAAAGAATCCCCACCCGCCCTCATTGTGTTTGAGGCAGGTCGCGGACAACCCGACGAAATTGGAGTACAGAATGACAAAGAAAGTAAACACGATTTTCCACACCGAGGTCGAATGAAAACAGACATCCACGCTGTCCTGTCCAAAATACAAGTCAGCATGGTCAGCCAGGCAGAGCTGTCTAGTCAGGTGAAACCGCTGGGAGATCCAAATTGCCCGCAGTGCGGGGGCGCCGGGTATGTTCGATACGATGTGCCGTTCGGGCATGAGAAGTTCGGCAAACTGGAATCCTGCGTCTGCCGCGCCAAGGACTTGGCAGCGGGCGCGCGCAGCCGCCTGTTCGCCATGAGCAACCTCGAACGCCTCGGCAATTTGAGTTTCGAGAACTTCAACGCAACCGGCAACGACAAGGCAAAATTCATGACCCCGCAGGAGCGGGAGAGCCTGCGCCAGGCGTATGAAGTCTGCAAGGAATTCGACAAGGGCTGGCTTCTGCTCGAAGGCGGGTACGGCTGCGGCAAGACCCACCTCGCAGCGGCGCTTGCCAACCAGGCGGTGAACAGGGGAGTGCCCACCTTGTTCATCACTGTCCCCGATTTGTTGGATTCCCTGCGCTTTGCCTTCAACGATCCCGAAACCACCTTCGAGCAGCGCCTGAACGAAATCCGCACCGCAGGTCTGCTGATCCTCGATGACTTCGGCACGCAGAATGCCACCGCCTGGTCGCAGGAGAAAATCTTCCAGATCATGAACTATCGCTACATCATTAAACTGCCAACGGTGGTGACGACCAACCTGATGCTGGACGCCTTCGAAGGGCGCGTCCGTTCGCGGCTGCAGGATGAGGAGTTGGTGCGGCATGTGAAGATCAGCGCCCCTGATTACCGCCGTCCCGAAGAAACCAGCAATCCTGGGGTTTCGATGTTGAACCTGCCGGAGATAAAAGCGATGACGTTTGGAAATTTCCTGACCCGCGAGGAGGAGGTGGGCAGGGAAGCACAGACGACCATCACCACCGAACGGCGGGACAGGTTTGGAGGAACCTACAAGGAGAAAACGGTTTCGCGCGTCAAGGTTTCCGCAGCCGATATTCAATCGTTGGGTGAAGCCTTTGCCGCCGCCGTGCATTTCTCGGAAGAACCGCATGGCTGGCTGGTGTTCCTGGGTTGGTCGTTCTGCGGCAAGACTCATCTGGCAGCGGCGATTGGCAATTATCGAATTGCTCTGGGCGGGCAGGCGATGCTGGTGGAGGTTTCCGCCCTTTTCGATTACCTGCGCGAGACATTTCACGCCAAATCTGACGTGACCTTTGACCGCCGCTTTCAGGAAATCCGCGCCGCGCCGCTGTTGATCCTGGACAACTTGAAGGAAAGCAATTCCGCGTCCGCCTGGACGGAAGACAGGCTGGATAGCCTGTTGAATTATCGCTACAACATGCACCAACCAACCGTGTTGACCTCCGCGCTTGATGTGGAGACATTTGCACTCAACTACCCCAGCCTGTGGAACAAGTTATCCGATTCTTCGAGATGCCATGTGATTTCGATTCACATGCCCCCATATCGTCGCACCATTCAAGGAAGAAGAGAAAAGTAACCATGCCTATTACCTACGCTACATCGCACATCGACGGGGGACTGGATTGCTCCAGCCTTTCCCTCGGAGTTCTGAAGTCCATGCCTGATTCGCCGATCGTGAAGGCGATGGTGATCGCGGGCAGGCAGGCGCATCCCATCTGGGCGCTTGACCGTCTGGCGCTAGTAATCTATTGTTATGTCGAGGCGACAAAATATCATCATCCCAACGAGCCGTTGCCGATTCAAGTCAATGTGCGCGGCTCGATCATCAGCGACGAGAGCACTTCCTGCATTGTCGCCGATTCCATTCACTGGCACACGTCCGAACAAATCCGTGTGGATGCGGAGCGGCTAGTCTCGAAAATGTTTTCCAGCTCAGGTTTGACTGCACGCTGGCCCACGAAGATAGAAATGGTGCTGCCAGTATATGGTGGGACTATGAAGGTTGGATGTAATGGATAAAGGGTGTTGGGATTGAATTCTGAGGAATTTATTACCATCCTGTCAGGTTTTCAACCTGGCAGGGCAGGCGGAAAGCAAGTAGCTAGTACAGGAGCAGATACGCGGTGAATTGCTGAAGTTGAGGATTTCAGTGAGTAAACGGAGTATCCAATAATACATACCGAAAGAGAGAAGCCCACACTCATCGGGCAAACCTAGGCAACATTCTTGAAGAATAAAGCCAGTGACATCTGGTCATGTGACTTTGTGGAAAATAACTGGTTATTCCGGCAATGGTATATCGATGTGGTGGTGGGACTAATAATGCGTTGGATCGTGCCTACCTGCGTTACCCAATACCCGACCGATTAATGGACAGCACAACAATAACGAGAAGCGACACCTTGGGGAGAGGAGTGGGTAACATCCTGTAAAATCATACCAGTGAAAAGCAGAAAACTCATGGCAAAATAGAGCCAAGAGAGATCTAGGTGAAGAAGTCAAAGTTTTCAGAAAGCCAGATTGTGAACATTCTGAAAGAAGCTGAAGTCGTAGTATCGCTGGGATCTAATCCGTCAACACGGATTCAACTCAAGTGCCGCGAGTGAATGGGATTTAGTAAGGATTTGAAGAACCGTCGGTTTGACGAGGTCTGCGTGAGAGATCCTGTGAACTATAAAATTTGGTCTAACGAGATGAGTGAGTGCGCAAAAGAGATTAAAGTAGTGCAGGAATACATTATCTGGAAATTACCACTTTTAATTTCCAAATTCCGAATAGATTACTTGGAAATTCGGAACACACTAACAACAAGCGTCTCGATTGTTTTTACGAAAATCAACGTACAAAAGAATATTCTATTTTCCTAGTAACCCAGAGACGTTTTTTCTTAATAATGTTTTCAATAACCATATTGACATGGCTAATCCCCGGATGAGATATTATGCCATCAATCATAGTTAAACTTTTCTTATTAATTCTTAAGTCAATTTGAGTATTAGGAAATTTTTCGGAAAGTTCTTTTTGAGTTATTGCTATAAATTTCTCCTCGCTTTTATTCATATCTAGCATATCTAGAAATAGGTTTTGAAAAACGCAATCGCGATCGATTTGACAGATTATTTTATTCACATTACTTTAACTGGATTTCTAATAGAGAAATCAGACAAAGTTCGGACAATGATTTAGGCTTGTTAGCCCAAAGATACACGTTCAATTGCACGAACTTCAAACGGTTTGTCTATAAGATAGCATAATTGCGTAAGCATATCAATTATACTCAGCTAGTGTAGAGTAGTTCCACATAGGACTTTCACTCGGCAACGCTTTTATTATGTCACCCTTAGTGATAGCGAAGAGTCTCTACCCCTGAAATTAGAGATTCTTCGCTACACCCACAACGGCAAAGGAAAACCCTGACCAAAATATTTTGTCTATAAATTATACAGATAATCTACTGCTGTTTTACATCAAGAAACGCGCCCCAAAAGAGCACGTTTCTAACTTACAGAATCCAACAATTAAATCTTAACAAGTTCGGATTGTTCCGGATAAAATGCTGGGGTAGTTGCTGTAATATATGTGAGTTCACCCTCAAGCATCCATTTCTTTCCCCCCAAAACAGTTACCACATCGTCTTTCTTGATTTGATAAGATTGACCATCAATTGTGATTGTACCTGAACCCGCAACAACATAAATCGAAAAAGTGCAATCATGCTCAAGAAACGCAACACCAGGTTGAGCAGGGCGTTTTCCCTTCACTTCCATAACTGAAATCCTTAGCGCCCGTGATTGGGCAGGATACTCATATATTGTTGTCGTTTCATCAGGGTGAATAACAAATGCATCTGACCGTGAATACTTTGGGGAATCCATATTTTTCTCCTTGTGTTGTGGAATGATTTTTCAATCAAATGTTGTTTGTATAACCGATTTACAAAAAATATTATAACCTAACTTGAGAAAAATGGTACAATGATTATTAAAATATAAGTTTTGAATCTAGCGCATATCGGGTCATTTTATGTCTAAATCTAGCAGGTCTATAAATTCTTGAATATTTCGTTGTTCAGACTTACCTAACAAACTAAGTTCTACAACTTCTTTGTGCCGATTTTTTATATCTTCAACATATTTTTCTTTTAACTCAGTTGCGTGACGCGCTGTCAGATCATGGCTTAAAATCATTGCTTGGTATAAAGAAACTAAATTTGATTTTGCTAATTTCCAATGCCCGTCATCAGGAACCATTGCGTTACTCAAAGCCTGTTCCCATAACTTGTAAAATGGTAATTGCTCAACGTCATTACGATCGGATGATTTTCTAATACTAAACAGAACAAAATCCGATAAGGCATAAGGATCTCCTGACGCTAGGCATAATCGGTTATCTATTACCTGCAAATCATCCTGGTTGAGGTCTTTATCGTTTTTAGCAAGCAAGGCATAATAACTTTCTTTTAGATAATCACCGCCACTTGGGTCAAACTCCTTGCTAAATGCAAGTATCGATTCAGCTTTGCCCATTCCCAACAAACTTTCGATGCTATCAACCAAAACATCAGCTAATTTTAGATAAGCAGAAACAGCGGTTGAAAAATCTATTACGCCAGCCGTATTTTCAATAAGATCCAAAATTTTTCTTACCGCATTTTCTCTTTGGATCTTATATAAAATCACTCGAATGTTTATTCGGTCTCCTTTGTAAGGATGAAGTCCCGCGACTCGAGTATCAAAAATCATAGAGCCGGTAGGTACTTGAATTTTTTGATTCTCGAAAATATTTGGCCCTACCAAAAATGGAATTGAGATTAGATTTCCCCCGTATAAAAACTCAGTTGTTATTAGGACCACTGGATCATATTTTGCAAACCATTCCCTTTGAAACTCCAAGTAAACCTGATTCAATCTTACTTGAAAGTAGTGCTCGTTAGGAGAAAAACTTTCTTGATCAGAAAATTTAGGTGTAACATTGTCATCTTTGATAGAAATAAACGATTGCGGATTCGCTCTTCCATGCACTGCTTTATCCCATAACAGCAATAGTTTTTTTGATAAAGAATTCTTCGACATATATATCTCCTGTTTTTCTAACCAGCGACTTGGGTTGTGATAAGCACCTGCCACACTGATCAATATTTTTTCAACAATAGACTGTTGACGAAATTAATTTCCATTATATAATTTTTCGTGCAGACAAACAAGCAAAGCTTTACATTTTTCTACTCGATCAGGATGTTTTAGATCGGTGTATATTTTCATTGCTCTTTGAGCTTGGACGACAGCCTCTCTAAGTTTTCCTGTTTCAGACATTACCTTTGCAATTCCAAAACTCAAATGTCCTTTTGAAATATATTGACCATATGTTTCAACAAAGTCAAAGACGTTTTCGTAGAGTTTATATGCTCCATTTACATCCCCAAGATAATATAAAATCTCGACCATAAATCCGTAGGGAAGAGCCATTGTTCGTTTATCGTTTTGGGATTCAGCTATATGGATGGCTTTCTTGAAAAAAACAATGGCTTCCTCCCAATTCTGATTATCGTAAGCTAATGTTCCCATCCAAAACAGTGTGCCAGCCTCCCGCCAATGAACGCCCATTTTTCTAGTAAATTCTAAGTCTTCTTCGAAATACTCCAAATACTTGGGGTCTTGTAATAATCCCGCAGCCCCCGCGCGTGTGAACAAAAAAGTTTCCATGAGATCATCTGGGATCATTTTCATTTTTGAGAAAGCAGATTCAACTACAGACAATCCTAGGAGCATTTTTTCGGGTTGATGCTGATCTAAATTAGCTAAGATCGCATGCAAATTTATTTCGACTAATTTCTCCCAATTCTCAGTTTTTCTTGATGCATTACTTGCCCATTCGACAATTTCAAAGAGTTCTTGGTACAAACCATGTGCCCACAAAAAAGGCGCGTACCCACAAGATAATTTCACCAGCAACGAGTAATTGTTAGTGGAGTAACACCAACGAATTAGCCCTCTGATATTCTCAATTTCCTCCCAAAAGGGCTCTACAGGCGGTGTAGGTTCCTGCTTTGGGTTAAACCTTTTCATAAACTCTAAATAATATTCTATTTGTCGTATTCGCGCCTCATCTATAAAAGTAGCAAGAGAAGCATCAACACCAGTTTCAATTAATCTTTTTGTAATTGGAAGTATTTTAAATCTTTCACTTGTCTGATCTACAAGGCTTAACTGATTTAAAAGAGCTAATCCTTTGTCTCTTCGAAGTAGGTCATCAAAACCTGACACGGCGCTTATACTCTCACGACTAGCATCAGCTGTGAAGAGCGCAATAGACAATAAAATTATATATGCATCTTGCTTCTTTACTATATCAAGTGCTCGACCGAAACAATATTGAACCACCTCACCCCTTGAATTCTCTAGCAATTTTAAGGTTGCTTCTACTGTGTATCCAAAATTCATTTGAGCAAGGCTCCATACCATTACAAGGGGAAGCCCGCTACACGCATCAAGCAAAAGTTCTTTTTGATTATCGCTAAGATTTATATTGCGTCGATTGCATTCGGCATTTAAAAATAAAATGCCGTCTTCTTTTGATAGTTCATTTAATTCAATAATTCCAGGGACATCCACGCTAAAACGAGAGGTGATTATTACCTTTGTTGGCGGGGGCAATGTCTGTAAAAATGAAAAAATCCTTTCGTCATCAACGGTCTCAAAATTGTCCACTATTAATAATGTTCGTCTGTTTATAAGGGCTTGTCTAATCAATTCGTCTTGCTCATCTTTGTTCGACTTTAAAATCTCCTGTTTCCTTAGAGTAATAGCAATTACTGTATAGATGTTTTCTAAGGTGTTTATGGGTTTCTTCGCAGGCATTAAACCACCAGCCGTTAGTACAACAGTCTGTGCAGTTGTCCATATGATCGCACCAAATTTCTCGTTCTCTGCTTGGTCATTCGCTAACATTTGAAAGGCAGACTCAAGAGCCAATGTGGTTTTCCCTACACCAGCAGTACCAGTAATTCCGATAACATTACAGCCGGATTTTGGAGTCAATAATTCACGTATCCTAAACAATTGATCTTGGCGTCCAATAAACTTGGCATATCCTTTTTGTGGAAGATTATGAAAAGTATTTTCAGATTCGACAAATGTTTTACCGTTCTCTAAGCCACTTTGATAGGTTGAATTAGCAAATTTATCACTCAAAATAAATTTGCCATCTTGTACTCGCATGAATAATGTTGGTGTCCCAAAGTCTCTAGTGTCATTACTAAAATCGCGCCCAATAGATCTTCTGCCTAGTTGTGTTGCCCCATCAACTGGTTCCCCCCTACCTAAAGCATTATAGAATTCTTGAGAAAAAGCTACTGCTATTTTATTTGTTATAGGATAACGCATAGCAAGAACAACAGGAATATTTCCTTGAACTATTCTTGAAGCAAGCCCTACAAATGCATCGTTTAAAGAAGTCTGGGCGCCTTCGCAAGCATGCAAAAAAACCATTCCAGGTGTCCACGATTCAAATAATGCAGCAAAATCTGCATCCTTATACCATAGCGGATGATTATCTTTCCCAATTAATGCTATTTCCCCATCGCTTGTAAATCTTCCATGTGCTAAAATATGCACAATGTGGGGCTGAAATTCTCTTAGTTTTTCATCGAACTTTTTAGCAGATAATTCTGTTATTAATTCCGGGGTGAAAAAAATTGATTGCTGTTTTGGTAGTGCCTTTATTACATCCCACACCGGCTCATATAAAATTGTAGGTAACTCCGTTGAATTAGCGACTGCGATCAACAGGCGCAATTTTTCATCGCCTTTCAAATTGATTGCATTTGCAACTTCATATAATGGACGATAACGCGAAATTACCAATTTTGGATGGGTGGCAAACCAAAATGATTGGCTATATGCATCACCGGGGTAGCGCATATATTCCCATGGTAAAAATGCTTCTTGCGGAGAAGTTGATTCGTCAAATTCAAGCTTTATCCTTACTCCCCAATCTCTTGTTTTTTGGATATCCCTAAATAGTTCACTAAAATGCGACTTGACTTCAGAGGAAAAGAGAGCGCTCCACAAATTTTCACCCAAACTAATAAGTTCTGCTGGCTTTAATGCCCCATCCTTTTGCTTGTTAGCCCAATATGAAGCCTCCTTAAATGCACTTGCATCCAATGGCCCTCGGGCGGCACTCTCGCTATCACTCCCAATAGGCGAATATCTAGCTCTAACCCACCCATCGCCCACAAGCGTAAGGCGGTAATCAATATATTTTTGCATTATTGACTCGTTCCTTATAATAAATACGACTAGAGGTGTCTTTCTAGCAAATACGCTCACGGAATATAGATTTTTAAAAGCCCAATAAGTTGTTTTTGGATAAAGTTTCTAAGGATATAAGACCATGTTTGCTTATTCTATTCAACACATTTGAAAAAACATATAACCTCTTACATAAATGTGCCATACTGGGCAGATGAGATACAAAGTCGTACAATTACTCAAAAATGAAGATTTTAAACGGTCAACAGGCGTTCAGCGAAGGACCTTGAAACAGATGCTACAAGTTGTCGAGGCAGGTTTGCGAGATTTTTGCAGACCCACCAAGTTAAGCCGAGCCAACCAGTTACTGATGACTTTGATGTACTGGTGCGAATATCGGACTGAGTTTCATATTGGTTGACCTATATCGTCAACGAGTCAACCGTCTGTCGAAACATCAAAAAAGTTGAAAAGGTACTAATCAGGTCGAAACAATTTCACCTGCCGGGAAGAAAAGCGCTACAACCAAGCGACATCATCATCGAAATTGTGTTGGTAGATGCTACTGAGAAGCTGACTGAGCATCCACGCCTCCCCTAAGCGGGCGATGCTAGGGGAAAAAGATAACGCAGGCATTACAGCGGCAAAAAGCACAACTGATTGCCAATTTGAAGACAGAAGAAATTCTGGCAACAGATTTTTGTAATGGCAGTCAACATGATATTCGATTTTTCAAGAACAGTTGCTCTTCTCATCTCACCAAATACTTGCATTTTGGCAGATTCTGTCCATCAGGAACCGACACAACTTCAACCAAACAGCCGAACACCTGCTAAGAAAAGCAAACTTCATCCGTTGAGCAAGGAATAGAAAGCCACTAATCGAGCGTTGTCACGAAAGCGGATTCTGATTGAAAATATTATTCGTCGGCTGAGAATCCTTCGTATTCTGAGTGAACGCTATCGAAACCGATGTAAACGTTTTAGACTACGCTTCAACCTGATCGCTGCCATTTGTAACAAGAAACTCAAAACCGTCACTATCTTACTTTTGCAAGAGGTCTACTGTTAAATTATAACTCACCTATCACCATCTTAACTAAGTATTTTTTCAGCAATTCCAAATTCAAATCTCGGTAAAATCGCCCTTTTGGTTAGATTCTATGGTGTTTAGAAGGTCGCAACCGATTTAACTGACGGTTATTAGGTTGTAGTAACTGGAATTACGCAATTTTGAGCTTACTCGGTTTCAAATTTGAAATTGCCGGTATTTTCTGAAACCACTTTCGCGGCCAAAATTACAATACACTCTTCCGATTTATGTTGGTTAACAGCCGAAGAATCACGGGCTTGTACGGAGTGTCATGTGGCTTAATCTCTATTGCTGTATTATCAGAAAAGTTTTCAGTAACAGAAAGACAATCAATGACATCCTTTAGATTTTTGCTGTCAAATCCTTCCTTAAACATTGGAATTTTATATTTACCATCAAAAACGATTTGCACTTGTTGTGGATATGTTGGGTAGGACTGTAAAATTTTTAATAGCTCGTGAGCATTCCGTGTCTCTCGAAATGCCTTAAATGCACTTTGCATTTTTGCTTCCTCGGCCGCAGCTATAATACTGGGCTTATATGTCCCTTTTCGAATGAGAAAATTAGAAATAGCAAGATACTCAACTCCTTCAAGATAGTAAAGCGTATTTAAAGCATCTTCCGGAAAATGAACTATAGGTTCAGATCGGTTGAATGAAGTGTTTAATACAGCCCCCAATCCAGTTTTATGTTTAATCTTTTTAAGTAAACGAGAAAGATGTGGTGCATCTTCGTCATTCACTGTTTGCGGTCGCGTACTATTATCAGCCGGATGCAGTCCTGATTGGAACACCTGTTTATTGAGGGCGCTAGGAAGATATGCAATGCTCATATATGGGGCAATTGTGCAGTGTTCTAAAAATAGGCCAGCATCTTCTTCAAGAATAGAGATAGCAGAAGGTCTCCATGGCTGCCGTCGCTTAGATTTATTCGCGCGTAAATTGGAATTTGGATCTGATAATGGGAATAAAATACTTCTGGCACCAAGCGCCCGAGGTCCTGCTTCTTCTCGGCCTTGAAACCATGCTATTCCATGTCCTTGCTGAATTAAGGTAGCAACTGTATCTACAAGGTCATCTAGATCGAAGTACTCCATGCAATCTTTATCCCCAATTAATCCAAATCTCTCTAACGTCACTTTTACATCAAAAGCACTATATTCACGCCCCAACAGTGCTGAACTATATGAACGCTTTACTTCTTGATGCCTATTGTAAAAATGCAAAAAGTATAGTGCCGCACCGATAGACAGCCCGTCATCACCAGGTACTGGCGTTGTTATAAAATTATCATTATTAAACAGACCTCTTCGAATAATTTCTCCATTTGTAGTAACATTTAACGCTACCCCGCCTGATACGCACAATGATTTAATGTAAGGAAATTGGAGTTTTAGATTCTCCACAAGAGAAAGTATCAGTTCTTGGGTTCTGTTTTGCAAGGCATAGGCAAGTACGCAAACGGGGCGATGATTAGGGTTAGATGGATCGATTTGTTCGCCTTCAGGCATAGGAGAAAATTGAGGAGCAAGTAACTCTAAAAAATATGGAGATGGAGTGTAAGGAGTCACCCAACCACGTACTTGCGCCAGATATTCAGGTTGAAATGAGCCAAAAAAGTATTTTGGGTTAAGTTTAAAATTTAATGTGTCTAGTTGAATTTGAGCAAAATCTTTATAAGCACTAGCAACGATTTCATAGAGTTTATGTTCATGAGGATTTCGAGGTTCACCATATGGGGCAAGCCCCATAATTTGTCCCTCAAAACCAAATTCACGCCAGCCCATAAATCTCCCCATCATATTGTACATATCGCCTATTGTATGAGGCATTCCAGTATGGAGCACATTTTTCAAATCTCCATTTTTGAGCAGCCAAGCAGTTATTGTATCCCATTCCCCTCTGCCATCCATAACTAAGAAAAGAGATTCATTGTCCAATTGATGTACATCAATTGGCATAGAAGCTGCATGGGCAATATGGTGTCTTACAAAAAAAATGGGTACAGACTCCAAATCCAAAACTGGTAATGCCTCTTTTATACGCTCGAACATATATGCACTCCGAAAACGAGCGCTGAAATCCTTCATAAAGCCATCCCCAAGATCTCTGAACGCATTGATTGCTGGCGACTTAGAAGATGGGGCGTCTTCAAACCAATGAATACTGTGTCCTACAGATATTGATTTTATTTCGTCAGCTCGAATACCTGCCATATCAACTACATCACGAATCGCTTGCAACGGAAATTCAAAACTCGGCTTAACTCTTAAAGGTCTTTCCTCTCGCTCAAAGGCAATAACTTTACCAGTAGCATTATTAATTAAAGCGGCAGAACTATCATGTCCATGCCGAGTAACACCAAGAGTGTAGCCCGACACAGTGGATTCGCAACTAAATGGATAATGAAATAACTTTACAACAACCCTCCCTTTTGGAGCGTGAATATAAACTCGATCTAAAAGGTGAAAAGGCTCAATTGCAGAGATTGCTTGACTGTCAACAAGAATCAAGAATTTGTCAACATATACATAAATCCCGCTGTCTAGAATTTTAAAATCTTTTATTAAATCAGGCTTGTTAATATTTGCAACAAGACTTTTATAGTATATTGGTTCGCTCATATTGTCATAAGTATTAACAATGTAAACAACAAGATCTTGAATCGTTGCGCGAATATCTAAATCTAAGAAATCCGCAATTCTTTTTGCACCAATCGACACACTGTATATTTGCTCTGTAAGGGAGTAGTGTGGATACATTATCTCTTCCAATTCTTGGCAACTTGCCAAAACAATAATTATGCTGGGGTATAGTTACGAACCTAAATTATTTGCTCAATTGTTGACAGTATAATTAATCACATCAGATTCGCTTGGGACTGCAAACTTCCCTAAATTCTTTCTAACCATGGACCTATATACATTTAACTCTCGTATGAGTTTTGCGATTTCAGCACGGTCATCACTAAACTTCTTAATTAATTCTGACTCCAGCGCCCCAGCCAAAACATAGCGATTGATTCCAAATTCATTGTTTAATGTCTTCAAATCTTTGACTTTACTGTTCTTGTCATACCAAGATAAAACACTTTCTAACATAAGCAAATCAAGTTTCTTAAAGACCTTCATAAAATACTTAGCAGTTAGATTAGTGATGTCTGTACGAACAAGGTTTAGAAGTAAACGATAGCAATTGTCAAACTGTTCAGCCCATTGCATACAGTTTTTGGCAATTTCTCCTACATCAGGATCCTGATATGCCCACTGATAGGATAATAAATTAGGATCAAATTTTCCAAGGAGATTCTTTTGTCGCAACCATATTTCAAAAGAAGTCGCACTTTGAACCCTTAACTCTAAAAATAGTTTCCCTACATTTTCCCAAACCCCACTATTTCTAAGTGCTAAAGTAATTTCTTCTAATTCCTTCAAAGAAATAAAAGGATCAAATAACATAAATCCTACTTCAAGAGGAATTTCGTGTTGTTTTATTATATTTATTGCTTCAATAGCATCTTTAGGCTTCACTCCCTTCCCATATCGCTTCAATTGAGAATCGGAGAGAGATTCAAGCCCAATAAACATGAAAGACAGCCCAGATTTTTTTAACTGACTAATCACAAAGTTGCGTAATAGATTTTCCTGAGAATCCAAGGCGGAGTTTGGATTAAAAACATTGTCTGCTCGCAAGGATATAGAGAAGCTCATTCCACCAATTTTTTCTATACCGGTTGCTATTTCTAAAGCCCCATTCAGGTCATTTCCCACAAAATCTTCATCCGCAAACGTAAAATATGTGACACCGGCATTTTTTAATTCCTGCACAGATTGAAGAATTTCCTCAACAGGCAAACGTTTCCAAGATTTTGATAAACCTGGCGGTCTAGTACAAAATGTACATAAACCGTAATGACAATCTCTGCTGGTTTCAATTCTCGCAAAATATTTACTAACACTCACGCGCTTTGCAGGAACTGGATCGGCGGAGTAATTGATTGATGTGGATATAATCTTTTCGTTTGCCTTATCGAAAAACGAAATGTTCGCGATATCATCTAACCTGGGCGAACCAGCATTGACATAATTAACTAATTGCACAAGTGCTTCTTCGCCCCATCCATGCACCACTACGACATCGGGAAAATCATCCAGAAATATTTCGGGAGTGTAAGTTGGGATGGCGTGTCCAAGCACTACAAGATGGTTTTGCTTTAACTGAGCAATCTTTTCTAGGATAGACTTGGCAATAAAATAGGTGCCCTGCGGAACAGATAATCCTATCAACTTATAGCCACCAATGCTAACCTTTTCCAAAAAATCATCAACTGCATGATTGTTGATAGTTGGATTTACAATAAAGATATCAGCTGCGGTGTTGACTGTATGTTTTTCAATATAAGCAGAAAGTACCTCCACGGCAAATGGCTCTGCATTTGGTGGCTGCAATTCGCTATATAATTGTGCAAGTAATATTCGCTGCCTGTCCATGTTTCAAGTAGCCTGCCAAGATGTGATCGAAATGCGCGTAAAAATTTGCGAAATTTCCCATGCACGAACATTATTGACTTTTGTCGTCAAAAAGAACAATACTATATAGCAATACGTATTGTACAAGTTGTTTTGAAAGGATATCAATCACCGTTAATCTGATTTAAAGGCATTGCGTTTTGAAGGCAGAGGAGGAATGCACGCGTTATATTTTTTGGCCCCAATGATTAGATTATTTGCTGTAAGATGATATTTTTTCAGTTCATCAAAAAGGTTTATGTCGCGCAAAAATTGTTCACCAAAACTTGTTTCTCGAAAATCGGTAATCTGCATTTCGGCGCCCAACAATGCGTTTACATAATACTGAATTGGTCTATTGTAATGTGTCAACTCTACGTCAGCAGATAAGCCCACCAAATGTTTCATGTAAACAACCTCCTCGATGTATCTTCGCTTGGGGACAAAAATTGAAATCCCTTTATCAACGTCAAGCCAACTTCCTAATGCATCAAAAAAACATGGGTGAACAATTGAAAATATAAATTTTCCATCTTTTTGGAGAACGCGTTTTGTTTCTTTTACAACGGACTTAACATCATAAACATCCATTAACACCATATTACAAACAACCAGATCGAATTGGTCATCTTCATAAGGCAATTTTTTTGCTATATCCCCAATTTGATATTCCATATCTATTTTTTTATCTAATGCTTTGCCCATCTCATCCCTCTTAGATGAAGCTAATTTTATCATTTTCTCAGACCCATCGATTCCTTTTACAAGCGCGCCGCGCAATGTCATTTCTCTCGATAAATACCCCTCTCCGCAACCTAAATCTAGGATTTTCTTTCCTTTTAGGTCACCAAGCAAGTCTAAAACATTGTCGGTGACTATTGTGGTAAAGGCTTTTCCCATCAAATCATTGCCACCGTCTAGCCAATCAGAGTATTTCTTAGCTAACTTATCCCAGCCTTGAATATCGTTTGAGTTGTCTTGTGTATCCATCTCAACCTCAATTTTATAATTTGCAATTCAGAAAACGCTATTATGAGTGACGTAAAGCTATTCCATTTCCCGTTTCAATGTCAATCGGTATTGATCCATTGCCTGTAACCTTTTAATAGCTATTTCTTTAGATGTTTGACATTGAAGATCCTCGAAAAATTCATGCGCCTCTAAGCACGCTTTATCAACTTCTTTCACTAATTGCATACAATCAGAGGTTTCCAAGCTCTCAAAAACATGAACTAACTTTGCTGCACCTATTTGCTCAAGGATGAATATATCTGATAAGATTTGATTTTCTTTTTGTGGCAAAAACACTTCCTTGTTGGTTGACATACCTTTATATATCTGGCGCACTAATTCAACTTCATTATCTGGCACATGTAACGACTTATCTGTTAAAATTACTTCTATTTCTTCTTCGCTGTATTTTACTAATGACATCAACAAGGCTAGCTCTAGTCTTTTCTTGTTTTGAATATTTTCGTTAGAGGCCAATAAATTTAACTGATTAGCGAGATATTCCAATCTTTTATTGGAGTTAATGTCTAGTCTATCTTGAGCAGCCCGAAAAAATACACTAAAAGAATTGTTTTTCATAGACTAAGTTTTAATGGACATAATCAAATCACTATACGACGTCGCAACTAGATCTTCCTCTTTTACGTTCAAAGCAGTCATCAGGTAATTTACATTTTCGCGTGAAGGAATAATATCTTCTTCACTTTTGCAAACCGCTTCAAACTCAATGAAACTGCCCAGATTTTCAACTTGGTCGAAAAAAACCCTAACATTTTTCCAGCGCCAAAATTCACGTTTCTTTTTTACTATGACTAGCACACCCATCGCGGCGCTTAATAATTGAACAGCAGATCCTGCATCGCCTATATTTACAATTTGATACTTACTTTCCTTTGGCAATATTTTGTTTTCTCTGTCGTAAAAAATCAAGCAGTCAGAACCAGGGGATTGCTGCCTTAATTTCAACCTTCCAAAATTAACATTAAAGTAAGTATCTGTTTGTTTATAGTTCCCCTCAAAGGTGAAATTAAGTGAATGTATATAATTATCGACTTCACTGGTTTTCAAAAATTTTGCTTTTATTTCGATGTTGAGAAAGCTCAAAATGCACCTCTATTTTAAGGATATTTTACTACAACCTAATCTAAAAGTGGCTTTTGAATAAATACAGAAAAAGCGTGAAAACGGTAAATGCAAAATACATGAAGTTATGGTCTCATTTTGAGCGCATAGTGCTCGTTTGTGCATAACAATCAATCTTTGTGCTTGCGACTTGGCATGCTTCATATCGCAAATTTTTTGTAACCAGATTTTAAAATTCTTGCAACTCGCTATATAATTCTAAAATCGCTGTATAATTCTAAAAAGCAACTGTGGATGTCTTATTGAAATTTACCAAAGTTGGTTAAGCCCAAGCCCTGGCTGGTTGAAAAAAGTTGTAAAGTCAGAGGACCGACGATAACTGGTCAAGTATGCGATCGAAGCGCATGCTTTGAGCGAACGCCAAGCCTGTCGTTTTCTCAACTTGATCTGTTGTGCTTCTCGTTACCAGGCAAAGGCGTCGGATTATAAGCAAATTGAAAAGAACTACGTTGACTAGCAGACGAACAACCTCGTTGGGGCTGTAACAAAATGATTGATTTTCTACGCAACCAGGGTCACCCTTGGAATCACAAGCTTATTCGCAGGATTAACCTCGCGCTGGACTTGAATTTGCGCCGAAAACTCAAGAAACGGCTACCTGCCCGGCTTGGCCTTATACTTTCTTTGCTGTGTTTTTTTTCAAATTCCTTGCCCATACGTAGATAGCAACCAGGTCCACACCAAGATGCCGTACAATTTCAACTTGCCACAGTTTCCCTTCTTCCAGAAGGTGCACTCTATCGCTTCGCCTTTCCGCCATCTATTCTCGGGTTAGTTTTTGTGGTATTCATGTCTTGACTCTTAAATTAGCCGATTTCTGTGAACGCTAATAACCTCTGGTGCTAGTTGAGTCATGGGGTATCCTCAGGTTGCGAAACCGAACGAGGAGAACCCCATGACTACGGATGACATTATCCTACACATTTTCTGCCTTGTAGACGACAGTCTACCAAACATTCCAAGGCACTCACAAGCCAAGATATATCCGAGCGAATTAGTGACGATTGGCATCTTGTTTTCTCTCAAAGGCGGTCATTTTCGAGCCTTTTACCGCTGGCTAAATCGTGATTACGGTGATTGGCTTGGACACGGCACATTACCTGAACGAACTCGGTTACAACGATTACTCAAAACCCATCAAGATTGGTGTCAAATGTTACTGGCTGCTCCAACTTTCTTCACCATTATTGACAGCTACCCAATTGAACTGATTTTTCCCATTCGGCAAGGTCGTAGCCCTCAACAAGTAGGGGAAAAAGGTCGGGATAAGGGTCGTTGGAGTGTCGGAATCAAGTTTTGCTGGCTGTTGAATGACTTTTCTCGGGTTGTCGATTGGGACTGGGATACCATGAATGTTAACGACAAATGCTTTAATTCGCTCGTCAAACCCTTCATCGGCAAGACCATTGTTCTGGCGGATTTTGGTTTTCGAGACAAAGACGGTGTTCCAGAAAACATGAAGATTTATAAGAAAGGAACAAGGAACGAGCGCATGTGTGTTGAAACATCCTTATCGTTGGTCACGGTCATCTGCGACTTGAAACGAATTCGGCATCGTCTAGCTGTTTACATCCAAACGCGCTTGGACTTTGTTGCCGCCATGTTCAATGTGCTCATGGACTTGTTCCACTTCATTCATCCCGACGCTGATCCTTACAAGATGAGCATCGCCGAGTTCTCGCTCTGAAAACTAGCACCAAAGGTTAATAGGGTGGTTTTCGTAGGTTCACATACTTGAAAAAGTCTTGGTTACTTATGCAAGTGCATAAAAACACAAGGTAAAATTCATTTATAGGAGAGTGTATTATGATGGATTTGAATAAGCTGGAAAAGTCTTTCAATACTGATATTCCACAGACAGAGCCTACAACTGCTTATTTTAACGTGATCTCGCGCTGTAATGCTGGGTGCCGATATTGTCTTGACTGGAAAAATAATTCCAATGTAAACACCGATGTTTCTATACAAAAAATCGAAGAAATATTAACTAGTTTAAAAAAGCTTGGAGTTATTGAAGTTGCCTTTTCTGGTGGAGAGCCATATTTACGAAGGGATATTCTTGATATATTGCGATTAGCAAAAAATATGGGATTTGTTGTTCGCGTCATAACAAACGGCAGCGCGTTTACAGATAAAGACATGTATAAAACGATAGAATCTGGGATTTCCAAAATCGGAATTTCAATTGATAGTATTAACGCAACAAAATTTGAATTAATTCGTGGGCTAAACCTTGATAGGGTGAAGTCAAATATAGAAAAACTGGTACACCTTAGAGAGCAATCGCATAAAACATTGGATTTATCACTATATGTTACGATTACTAAATTAAATATTGAAGATCTAATACCGCTCGCGAAATATGCACAAATGTTAGATGTAAAAATTCAGTATCAACCAGTTCATTTTTCTGGAACAGGGTTAGAAGATTATATTCTAGACAATCTTTGGCCGAATGATCAGGAAATAAATAATATAACGAGTGTTATTTATGAATTAATCGCAATGCAAAAAACAGTTAATAATATTGGTAACAGGCCAGAGTATCTCGCCCAAATTCCAGTTTTTTTTCGACAAAAAACTTTTTATCCAACTAATAGATGCTATGTAGCTTACGTAGATGTTGTTATTGACCAAGATTTAGGAGTTAGACCTTGTTGGTCGATGTTTCCTGTCGGATTCCTTACAAACCACAGCCTTGAGGAATTATGGGTTTCGGAAAAAATGCGAGAAATGAGATCGATAATCAGGTTACAACAGTGCCCAGGATGTTTGTATAGCTGTCATATAAATAAAAAACATGTGAGCCTCCCCCCCGTTCCCTTGCAAACCTAGGAGTTCCAAATTGGCAATTGCTATACAAATCTATACCAAACTCTCACCAACATTGCACCAGGCGCAGAAGATGGTAAAAAAACTACTGATAAAATACCCCCATGTCTAGTGAATATGAAGTTCGCAAACCCAACCCGCTTTTGATTGTCATTTCCGGTCCCTCCGGCGTGGGTAAAGATTCCATAGTGCTGCGCATGCGCGAGCGCGGTTTCCCCTTCCACTTTGTCGTCACCGCCACCACGCGTGCCAAACGGGAAGGCGAAGTGCATGGACGAGATTATTTTTTCTACACCAACAATGAATTCGCATGGATGATCCGCGACAATGAGTTGATCGAATATGCCATTGTATACAACGATTATAAAGGCATTCCCAAGTCACAGGTACGCGAGGCGCTTGCCAGCGGACAAGATGTGGTCATGCGGTTGGATGCGCAAGGTGCAAAGACTGTCCGCAAGCTCGCGCCAGAAGCGCTTTTGATCTTCATCACCTGCGATAGCGAAGATGAACTTGAAGCCCGCCTCCGTAAACGCAAGACCGAAACTGACGCGCAACTTTCTTTACGCATTGCCGCGGCGCGCAAAGAGTTGCAGTGCATCGAAACATTTGATTACGTAATTGTCAACGAAGACTTCCACCTCGATGACACTGTAGATAAAGTCCGCGCGATCATTACCGCCGAGCATCTCAAAGTCAAACAGCGCAAGGTTGACCTTTAAACGAAGCTCCGGTTCAAGCACCAATCAAAGAGCCAGTTCAACGGTACAAAGTTCGTGGAATTAGTAGAAATCGCAGAAGGTGGAGCGTAAGTCTGGAAGGCTGATACGAACATCGATGGCAATGTTCAGCCGTTATTCATTCAAGTGGAGAAACACTAGAGTCTGTATGCAAATTCCAAGCCGACCAACCTTGGCGAGGCTAGACGCCTCAATTTGATGCCACATTTGGCGAAAATATAAGTTTATTGGCTATTTTGCCGCTCAAGATGGCCAACAGAAAGTATTTTGCATACAGATTCTGGGATAGAAGGCGGGTATCTCGCATACATCCTGTTCGAAGAGGAGGCAAAGAAGTATGAGAAATAAATTCCGATACCTCTTCGGCTGATGCCTTTACACCACTCCACTTCGCTCCGGGGGTGCTCCGCAAGAGAATTGAGCCTTTTGGGACCACAGAACTTGGATTTCGGGAGATTTCATGGTTTTTCATTTATCAGCGAACTTGCGATGGAATCCCTTTGTAAGTAAAATAGAACAGGTGTTTCAAAAATGCCAAACAAAAGGATGCCAACCCGATGAAAATCTTACACAAGGGCATTGCCCTGTTGTTCAAAATTACTCTGCTTACACTGCTAGTTTCCGTACTAATCCCGCCACTGTATTTTTCCTGGCGCGCTGCGGAGCCGCTGCCCCAACCCGAATTCAAAGGACTGACCTATTACCAATTCACCCAGTGGCGCAAAAAAAAGTACGAAGAGAGCATCGCCAAATACGAAGCCTCCCACCCAAACGTGGAATACACTGGAGTGGGTAACCGCATGACCGCCTGTTACCAAAACGAAATCGTTATCGAGCGCACATTTCTTCCGTTTCAGGCTTTTACCTACACCCTGGCAGCGCTCAATGGTGTGAAACCCGATGCTCAGCATGCGTTACCCGAAAGCGTAACCCTGACTAACTTCCTTTCCAAATGGTGGGACACGATTACGTATGTCTTTTGGTTCAACACGGTTCACGCCTCGAACTTCGGTGGCAGCCTGGTGGAGTACTGCAGATTCCAGCCCAATATCCCCACCCCCGAAGAGTTTGAAGCGTTGAAGGATAAATATAGCCTGGGCGCCGTTCCTTGATTTCGCAAGCCGCTTGACAGTTTTTCCATCCAGTGTAGAATTGCCCTTGACCCCGCTGTGACCCCGCGGCGGGATTCTATCTCAACCCAGAAAAGACCCCTTCCAAATGGAAGGGGTCTTTTGATTCCCCATACGGGGAAAGGATTTGTGCATGAAAAAGTCAACCACCACAACTTTGATACTCGTTTTGCTGGCAGTCTTCTCGCTTGCCGCCAGCCCCATGCAGGATTCATCGAAGTATCGCCCAGTCCTGGAAGCCCTCTCCATGGTGTATGCCCCAACCCCTGAAGACCGTGCTGGCTGGACGGAAACGATCTGTCAGCGGATGACCGCAGGTGGATGTGAAATCTTCATGGAAGCCCAGACAGACTTGTTGTGGCAAAACGGACAGGAAGTCGCCTTCAACAGCGTAGTTCCCGTTGGAGTAGTGGCGGCCCTTCCAGATGGTTCACAGGTTTGGAAGGCGAATATTTCCATCTTCAACGCTTGCACGTCGAAGGACTGCTTACCCACCGAGAGCGACTTGTACCTGCATGTTGTCCACGATGAAGCGCAGGATGCGTGGCTGCTGAACCGCATCCTGTATGGACCCTATATCGCCCCGCCGCAATTCGAGGAAAAGTGAAATGAACATCGCAATTTCGAAAAGAACTATCCAAAACCTTCTGATCACCCTTGCCCTCCTGTGCCTGGCTGGCACGGGCGCATACCTTGCCTGGCAAAACAATTTGCTGGAACGTTTTTTGCCGCATTGGGAACTGCAGGGAACCGAACCTGCGCTGGGCGCGGTCACGGCATTCTTTGCCCCGGACATCGAGAACGGATACGAAGCCTGGCTGACGCAGGTTTGCATAGGCATGTCCGAAGATGGCTGCGGGCTGCTTCATAACATGTACGGCGAGACGGTCTGGCAGGCGCTGGACACCTCGGACTCCAAATTTCTGCAAGCCAACACCACATTGCTCGAAGATGTCGAGACTCTCGAAAACGGACACCACATCTGGAAGTTGAATGTCGAGGTTCGCTTTCTCGACCCGCAGGGCGCCGAGCAAACCAACCGGATGCAGACATACGTCCAAGTCTCCTTCGACAAGGAAAGCAGGACCTGGCGCCTGGAACGCATCCTCTTCGACCAGGAAATCGAGCAGCGCTATGGAGGACAGTCATGAGAAAGGCCTTCTCTCTTTTTATGCTCCTGTCCATCTCTGTTGTTATGCTGCCGCCCGTTCCACAGGCGCTTGCCCAGGATGGGTCGTGGAGTGAAGTGGTGGATAGTAACGGCAACATCCTGTATGACCAGATGACCGACCAAGGCGTGGTAACGCAGAACGTGGACTGGATGCCAAGCATCACCCTGCCTGTGGTGGGGACGGTCAGCATGCCTGCTGAATATCACTCATATGTCACAGCCAGCGGCAACACCGTGTTGATGCCCACTGCAACCACCCTGTTCTTCATGGCAGCCAATGCCAGTGAATCGGGATACCTGGCAGCCGCCAGCACGATGGGCACAAGTGGTCCGTCGGTCGGACTGGATGCCGCAACCGGCATTGCCGGCATTGGAGCGGTATTTGGCGCAATGTTGGGGAATGCGGGTGGAGCAGAGATGATGTCTGCTATCAACCAGGCGGGCTTTAATGGACCAACCGCCGCCGCTGATTTCTTTCAATCGGTGGCGAATGGTCAAACGGATATTTGGAGTTTTGGACCGACAGGGTTGATGAATTTTTTCTCCAGCCTTTCCAGCCCATCGCTGGCTGACGGCAACCTGTATACCTATATGTTGTTGTATACGCCTGCTCAATGCGGTATTACCCCGGCGGGCTGCTCTGACACACAACTCAGCCTGCTTGTCACCCCAACGCCTCCCGTGATACCAACCCAGCCGCCCGTACAACCTATCTGTCCCGAGCCAACCGTTAAACCTGGAGCCATCTCCGCCAGCGCCAGTAAATCCGCCCCACCTTATCCACTTGTGGTGGGGCAGGATCCCGACAGGCGCGGTGTGGATGTCGAGTTCACCGCCTCGGTTGCCCCCACCATCTACACCTATTACACCACCGTCCCCATATACGAGGAGCAATGTAAAACCGTCCTGGGAGTTGAAAAATGCACAAATGTGGTCACGGGCTATACCTGCCAGGTACATACCAAATCGTATCCTGAATGTATTGTCTCCGCTTCCGCCTCGATGTCGCTCTCGAAGGAATCGCGGGAATGGATATTGAACGAACTGTCCATCCGTTATCCCGAAGCATACTTACACCATCCCAACTTTGGCTTCAGTGGCGGAGGCTGTGTGTACTCCGCATCACAGGAACGCGTCCCCGTGGCAGATCCCGGCAACTGGAACCTGCGTATTAGCGGCACAACCTCCGGCACACCGGTTTCGGGTCCGCGAAGTTTTAGTCGCGGCGGGATCTTCGAGGTCTGGTTGAAGGAAGTGGTGATCATCAAATGAACGACCTGGTTGCGGACATCACGGCGGTCCTGGTGTGGACGGTCAATGGCTTTCTCGTTCTCGTCTATTACGCCGTTGATCACATCCAGACCGTCCTGCTGGCAATCTCCGTTCTCGTCTTTGCTGTGTATATCTCCAGGGAGCAAATGGTGTGGGCAATAGGGTCGGGTGCGCTTGCAATCACCGCCTCCCTGCTTGCCCCCGCCCCCGTGCCGCTCTTCCTGCTGGTCATGTCGCTGGCGGGCTGGGCGGGACAGTGGCTGGAGCAATACAACAAACCCGCCAACCACTGGAACACGATCCGTGGGCAGGCTTTGTATGCGATTGCCGGGCTGGGTTTTGCCTTGTATCGCAATTTTGGCTTGGGCGCCTCAATTGCAAACGACCCAATGATGTCGCAGGGCGCGGGATACCTGAACGCGCTGATTGGCATCGGCATGTACGTCATCCCGCTCGGCTGGCTCGCCATGCTGACCCAATCGATCTGGGCACACCCGCCCGCGCAGGGAACACCTGATAGGTTGATCACGAATATTCGAACGAGAGGAAAAAGATAAGGATGAAGGAGTAAGGATGAAGAAGAGCAAGAGATGTTTTTTTCCTATTTTCATTTCTCACTTGTCACTTCGCATTTTACGCTTTTGAATTTCATCCTTCATCCCTCATCCTTCCTTTGCCTTTCCCGCCTTCATCCTTGTATTTCCTATGCTCACTATCCTCAACAACGGTCTCACCATCCATGACGGCGCATTGCGCCATGCCTGGTTCGAGTTGGAAAAAGACTCGCGCCGCTTCTTCCGTTGTGTTGCACTGCGGGAGTTGAAGGTGATTCCTGTCAGCGTGCGCGAAGACTATGACCTGCTCGGCAAGCAATGGGCGGCGGTGCGCGGCTTGCACAACGCGGGCGTCAACTTCGTGTACACCGCGATGGGCATCTATGCCCCTGAACACATCGGCATCGTGCAACTGTTCGGCGCGGCAGGTGAAGCGGATTCCCTGGAGGAAGCCTCTGAACTGGCATTGCTCGGCGCAAGCACGGTCGAGGCGGCGATGGCGAACTTCCCCCAGTCTCAGTTGGGAGCGCCGAATCCCGATTGGCTGCAATGGTATCTGGACTTCATTACCTCACGCGGACAGAATATCGCCGCCGTGCTGGGTCATCCCGATCCGCGCCAGGGAAAACGGGGCACGGACTCTGAAGGCGCGGTGGGAGATGATTCGGACGAAGACCTCGCAGAAGAGCAGAACGAAATTCTCTTTCGCGGTCTCTCCAAATTGCGCCAGAACTTCGTGTTCCAAGTGCTTGCCGAACATATCTCGCGCTCGCGTATGACCCAGACCCTGATGAAGATCAGCGAGACCGCTTCCAACGTCGCCTCGCGACGCAAGGGCTCGATCGGCATTGGCTTCAATCTTGGCATTCCAATCATGGCGGCGCTCTCGCAGAGCCACGCCAGCGGGGTGGGCGTCGGGCAGGGAACTGCGCACAGCGCGCAGGATGGCGTCTCACAGGGATGGGGCGAGAGTCATTCGGTTGGGCGGGCGCACTCTGAAGGTTTTTCTGTTTCAGATGGCTATTCCGATTCTGAGGGAAAAAATCATTCCGTCTCGGATGGCACATCGCATAGCACCATGAAGTCAGATACGCATGGCAGCATGTCGTCACATGGAAGTTCCTCCGGTGGCGGCTGGTCGAAGAGTTCAGGGTTTGGCGTCAACGTCGATCTCGGTAAATCCGTGCTGGGAAATATTCCGATTATCGGCGGCTTGCTCAAGGGTGTTTCAGCTGGATACAACCAGGGCAGCAGCATTTCAGGTTTCGGCTCCACCAGCTCGATGTCAGGCAGCATGAGTTCGCATACCGAAGGCACATCCGATTCCACCATGCACAGCACAAGTGAAGGAACTTCGGAAGGGCACACCACCATGCACTCGGAATCCCATTCCAGCATGGACACCCAGAGCGAATCCTGGGGTGACAGCCGCAACTGGGGACAGAGTCACGCCGAGGGCATTACCAATTCCCAGCAGGAATCGCGCAACTTCATGCAGGGGATTTCGGGTGGGATGAGCACGGGGCTCCTTCCCGGGATCAGCCTCAACCACAGCTGGCAGACCGAGGATGATGTCGCCGAACGGCTGGCGGATGTGCTGCGCCGATTGGAGTCGCTTGCCAATCAGGCATCGATGGAAGGCGGCTTCATGACCAACGCCTTCCTCTTCACCGACAGCCCGCAGGGCAACGCCGCCGCTGCCGCACTGGTTCCCCAAGCCTTCCACGGCTCAAGCGTCCCCACTCCAGTCCTCACCATGCTACCTCCCGAAGAGGATGCAGCCGAATTGCGTGCCCACGCCTTCACCTTCACCCCTTGGACGGAGGTGGACGGGCAGGATTTGTTCAGCGGCGAATTGTGGACTCGGTACGCCACCCTGCTGACTGCGGGACAGCTCGCGGCATACACCGCGCCTGGTCTCTTCGAGGAAGGCTCAGCGGCAACAACAATGTCTGCCATTCCCGAAGGGATGGGCTTCTACCCGAACATGCCCGGCGACGTGGTGCTGGGTCATCAATATAGCCCCGAAACAGGAGACCTCACCACCGCGCAAGTGCGGCTCAACATCGAGACCTTGATGCATACGATGGCGGCAGGCGATACGGGCTTCGGCAAATCGGTGGCGATGTTGCGCATGGCATATGAGACCACCTTGAGATGGAAGACCCGTACAGTGGTGCTGGACTTCGGTGCAGGTTGGCGCTCTCTGCTCAATGCCCCTGGCTTGGAAGGACACGTTGAGATCTTGCAGCTCTGGCCCGACGCGGTGCGACCGCTGCGCTGGAACCCGATGCAGATCGGACGCAACATCGCGCCCGAGACCCAATGGCGCGCCTTCGCCGATGTCTTTGGCGGGATCGCCCAATTGGGCGTGAAGCGCCAGAAGCAGGAACTGCTGGAGGCAATGCGCGAACTGTACACCAATATGGGCGTTTTAGTGGATGACCCAAACGTGCGCGATGACGCGAAGTGGGGTCATGTGCAAATGGAGGAAGCCGCGCTGATTCGCGCGAAGTTTGGAACACTGCTTGGCACGCTCGATCCCAAACAGCGCCAGACGCTGGCGGTGCAGCGTAGCATGATGATTGGCTTGTCTGACCTCTACAAGGCGGTATCCGAAAAGTTGAAGAAGGTCCCGCCGCGTGACGTGATGCTTACAGGAGTCCTCGAGGGGATTCTATTCCGCCTCAACCCGCTGGTACAAGGCTCTGCCGCGAGACAGTTCGCTCCCGGTCCCGACACGGTTCCCGTGGAAGACCTGAGCAAGAACGGCGGCTGGGGCGTGACCATCATCGAAGGCGGTATGTTCCTGGATGATTTCGGCAAGGCGTTCCTGCTGGGTTGGACGGGCTGGCATTTGTACATGGACATGGTGGCGCGGCGTGTGCATGAAGTCAAGACCGACGAGCCGCTGCTACAAATCTTCTACGAGGAAGCCAACAAGATCTTCGTCAAGGAGACGGCAGGCAGCGGGGACGAGACGGGCGGGGTCTCCGCCACCCAGCGTTTCGCGGATATGTTCCGCGATGCGCGCAAATACAAGTCGCGCCTGCATGTCATCACCCAGGCGCCGCACCTGATCGCGGATGACATCATCTCATCCTGCAACAATGTCATCGTTGGCTATCTCAAGAATCCGAAGGACAAGGACTTGATCCTGTCTGCGCTGGCGCGTTCGGAGAAGGGCTTCCGCGATGAGGAATGGCGGCGTTTTACAGACGATATCCCCATCGGCATGGCGTTGGGTCGTTTCCCATACACAACACGACGCGAGATGCAGCGACCGATCCTATTCAAGCCGCTGATGTTGGATGTACCCGAGCCGAGCAATGCGGAGATTGAGGCAGTGTTGGGAAGGATCGTGTTGGGAAAGGATGAATGAGGAAGGATGAAGGATGAAATTGAAAAGTGAGAAGTGATCAGTTGTGGTGAAAGGATGATGTGATGAAGGACTTTTTCAAGATACGGAAGATACGCGGACTTGCGAAGAAGAAATGGTTGGTCGTTTTATTCGCTCTGTTCATTTTTGTTGGCGTTGGGGTGTCCGCTTATTTCGGGTCGGACAGTCCAGACGTTGAGACATGGAGTTTGAGTATCGCCCATGCGCCATCCACGCCCACCCCGACACTGGTTCCCGACATAGGCTGGTGGAGTCAAGTGGCAACGCCAACAGCAAGTCAATGATCAGTATTCGGATTCAGTTTTACCCGCGAATTGGTGTGAATGAAAAAACAATCCACAGAGACTTCGTGACTCGGTGTCTCCATGGTTAGAGAAAAACCGAGGCTCAAGAGATGACACAGGCAGCAAAGAACGGCAACGTTGTATTTTTCGAGCAGGACAACCCGCAGGCGGTGGAGAGCCTGCAACACGCATTGGCGAAGACGGGCGATGCCCCGCTGTTGGGATTGGTGCTGAAAGTCGAGGCAGACCCCAAAGGCGGCGAGCGCGTCGTGAACTGGATGTTCGCCGATACCACATTCATCAAATCCCTGGCGCTGATTCTTCCAGGAAAAAAGAAAAAGTAATCGGAGTATTCATGAAAAAAGCATTTCCCCTCATCATTGCGGCGGTGGTATTCGTCATCGCCTTGGTATTACTGCGCCCCGCGCCTTCACGCACTGTAGTCGTTGCGGCGTATGACCTGCGGGCAGGACATGTGCTTCAGGAGGAAGACCTGATGCTGATGTCCGTGCCCGAAGATGTTCTGGCTGTGGACGTGGTCACGGACAAAGCCATGCTCATCGGTCAGCCCCTGCGCATCGACCGCGGACAGGGCGATGTCATCCGCGCTTCGCAGCTCGGCAACCTCATCACGGTCGAGAAGAACGAACGCGCCATCGCGGTCAAGGTTACGGACGCCAGCGGCGTGGCGGGGCTGCTCGTGCCCGGTCAACGGGTGGGCGTCATCGCCTCCATCCCGCAGGACGACACCACCTCAGACGGAACCATCGTCAGCAGCGCATATACCTCGGACGGGGCATACGCGGGCGGCAACGTCTGGGGCGAAAGCGTCACCCCGCCCGAACACGCTATCTCCGCGGATGGCAGATACCTGGGCAGCGGAACCTTCTCCAAGGTCGCCATTGAAGGGTTGCGCGTACTCTTCATCGACCCGCGCTTCGCCGCCAACATGGACGCCAACGTCGTCCCGCAGGCAACCGAGGAAAACGCCCTCACCGGCGTCAACACGGATGAACGCTCAAAGGAAGGCACGGTCTTGCTGGCTGTCCCCACCGCGCTGCAATCCGTCTTCTATGATTTCGGCGCAACAGGCGGCGTCTCACAAACCCGTTCGGTGAACGCGTTGGAGTTATTGGCTTCCTTGTCGAGTTTGGACGGCGCAACCATCACCCTGTACCTGATGCCGCAGACCGAAACCGAAGCCTTCACCTCGCCCGGTCTCTGGCTGCCCGATTTGATTCTGGCGCCCGAAACCCCTGTCCCCGCCACACCCGCTCCCACCGCGGTTCCCTAGAGGCGCGATGTCCTGGTCGAACCAACCCACACAACAAGGAAATGGGCAGGATGCGCCCGTCAGCGTTTTGCTCGCGCACCGCGACATGGAACGCACCGCAGCCTGGTATCAAACCCTGCAGGTGGACGCCCGCTTCCGCGTATCCTCGATGTCCAACACCGCGCAGGACTTCCGCGCCAAGCTTGCCTCCTCGCCCGAAGTCATCCTGCTCGATGCAACGGTCTTCGATGGACCTGATGCCCTGACCGAGACCCTGACCTCCGTCCACGGCGCGGTGTACCTGATCGTACCTGGCAACCTGGGCAGCGAACTGATCGAACGCTTCAAGTCTGTTGCCTCGGTGAAGTCGGTCTCGGTGGGCGACATCAATATTGCGGACTTCATGACCCGCGCGTATGCGGATGCGCTTGCCCTGCGCCGTACCACGCCCGCCCTCTCTCCCGCCGCCTGGCAGGGAGGGACACAGCGCAGCGGAACGGTGGTGAGTGGCTTGCGCATCATCACGGTCTGGAGCCGTTCGGGCGGAACGGGCAAGACCACCCTTTCCATCTCGCTGGCGCAAGCCATTGCGCGGAGCGGATTGAAGACCCTGCTGATCGGACTGGGCGCTCCCGATGTCATCCCGCTGCATATGGGCTTGCGTCCCGAGCCGAATATCGTCTCGTGGATTTCTAATCCAAATGACGAAGGCTTGCGCTCCAGTATTCAAACATCTGGGGAGCTGCATGTCCTGGCGGGCTTCCCCGACATCCTCTCCGAATCGCAGGGCGACAAACCCGCCGAAGCCAGCGGTTCCATCAACCAGTTGGTGACCTCGGCGGCGTATGGCGGTTACTCCGCCATCATCCTCGATACGCCATCTTCGGGCGGGGTGACGCCAAGGGCGTTATCTGCAGCCAACACCTGGCTGATGCTCTCCCGTCCGACCGTCTCGGATGTGTGGATGTCCGCTGAATCCTTCCGCACTGTGACGCAGAAGATCGCGGGACAACACCGCATCACGCCGGGCAACATCTTCGTGGTGCTCAACCAGCGCGCCAACGGCATGTTGACTGCTGATCAATGGCATGGCGCTGCGGATGCTGCATGCCGCAAGATGAACCTCAACGTGGGTTTTCCGCCCGTCATCGCCACCATCCCGCAGGCGCTCGAAGTGGCGCTGGCGCAGGACAGCGGACGCTCCGCGTTGGACGCCTCTGATGACTTTGCCCGTCCCATCCATCGCCTGAGCGAGATGCTCTTCGGCGGCTCCGTCCTGCCTGCGGGGCGCAAGGAGGAGGGCGTGTTCAACCTCGGTCCGTTGAAGATCAGGACAAAGAAATGAGTTGGGATTCTGTTGTACCGCCGTTGAGCGAAACGGATCGGCAGAGAGTCGTGGATGAAGTATCCGCGCAATTACAAAACCTGTCCCTGGCAGAAATGCGCGGGGAGCGGGAGAAACTGGTCGGGCGTGTCCTGCCGCTGGTGCTGTCCGCCGTCTCGAAGTTTGGGTTGCAAGCTTCGTCAGACCAGGCGCTGGGAATTGCCCGCGATGTGGTCGCCCGTGTGGGCGGACTGGGCTTCCTTGAACCGCTGCTGCGCATCGATGCCAACCTGTCCGAGATTGCGGTCAGTCCCAATGGGAACGTCTGGGTCTTGCGCAAGGGAGCGGGCAACTTCGAGAAGCTGCCCGTCACGCCCAGTCTCACCGATGTCTGGCGAGCCACGGAAACTTTGCTCGCTCCATTGGGCAGAGCCGTAACCGAAGCCTCGCCTTCGGTGGATGCGAAGATTCCCCGTCAGGAAGGACTCCCAGGCGGAGCGCGGGTCAAGATCATCCATCCTGTCGTCGCGCCAGGCTTGGGTTATCCCAGCATCAACATCCGTCTTTTCGAGGATAAACCAGTCCCGCCTGACCTGCTCATCAAGTGGAAGGTTGCGCCTGAAAAGGTGATTCACGGTCTGGTTGATTTGGTCTCGAAGGCTTTGCGCATTCTCGTCATTGGCGGAACTGCTTCAGGCAAGACCACCCTGCTCTCGGCATTGTGCAACGGCATTCCGAAGGAGGCGCGGGTGGTGAAGATTGAAGACCCCGAAGAAATCTGGCTCGACCATCCGCATGTGGTCACCCTCGAAGCGCGTCCCGCGCAGGTGGGATCGAGCATCGTCCCATACAGCCTTGCCTCCGCTGTGGATGACGCAATGCGCATGTCGCCGAAGTGGTTGATCGTGGGCGAGATGCGCAGGGGCGACGCGGTGGCGGCGTTGTTCCGCGCACAGATGTCGGATCATCCAGGCTTGTCAACTTTCCATGCCGAGGGACCGGAGTCCGCGATCACGCGTTTGAACCTGCTGCTTTTCAATGATGTGGGCGTGCGCTCCGAAGGCGCGAAGGAGATGTTCATCCAGGCGGTGGATATGATCGTGCAGGTGGGCTGGACCCAAGGCGGACGCGCAATGATCGGCGTCTGGGAAGTCTTGAAGACCCTCAAAGGCGGCAACGTCCAATTCCGTCAGTTGTATCAACCCGGCGATGAAGAGTTGTCGCCAATTGAGATCGAGAGAAGAATATAAATTCTGAATTCCCAAAGGAAACCATGTTCAATACGAACCTATTCGACCTTCCCCCGCTGCTCACCTTTTTCCTGCCCTTCATTGCGGCGGGGATGCTTGCCTGGATTGCCTGGCGTCTGGGCGGCAAATTCACCATGCCGCGCATTGGCAAGCCACAAGTCACGCGCATCGAGACATTCGCGGGCAGCAAACACAATATTGGCAAAACAAGTTCTGCGGCAGTGGGCAGCTTCGAACACCGCGTACATATCGCCTTCTCCAGAATTGGGATCGATGCGGTTGATAACGAGGAATATTACATGACCCTGGCGCGTATCGTGGCAGGGGTTGCCCTGACCCTGATTTTGATGATTGTGGGCTTGCCCTTCTTCACCAGCCTGACCGGACTGCTGGCTGGATATATCTTCGTCAATGGTTGGGTAACTCGCGCCTGGAACAAAACCCGCACCGACATGGAAGCAGAACTGCCATCGTTATTGCTTCGTTTGAATGCCACCATCCAGGCGGCGCCCAATGTCCCTGCCGCCTTGGAGACGGTCGCCAAGACTCTGCGCTCCGATGGACCACTTCGCGCCTGGACCTTGGAGACCGCAGCCCGAATGCACAGCGAAGGACATGGGGCGGTGGAGGCAATCCGTGAAAGCGCTGCGGGCATCTCCACTTCGCTTTCCATCGCGGCAGACCTGATCGGTCGCATGTGGACGACGGGCGGTGAAGGATATGCCAAAGCCTTCGGCACTGCGGCGGACAATCTCGAATCCGTGCTTGATGCGCGGGTGCTGGCAAGAGCCAAGGGCGGCAGCGCACAGGGCACAGTCAACATCCTGACCGTGATGACCTTCGTGATGATCGCCTTCATGAGTCGCTCTGGCGCGATGTCCGATGTTGTCCAGTCTCCGCTGGTGCAGTTCCTCTATGCCCTGATCTGCCTGGTAATCGTATACGGTCACAGCCAGGTCAGCAGCATTATTGACAATGCAGTGTAGGAATATTCCATGACCACCATTCTCCCTTTCCTCGCCGCAGGCTTGATCGGCTTTCTTTTCTTTCGATACCTGCGGGGCTTCGATTTCATCCTTGGCGGTTCAGCAACCGCGCGGCTCGAACGCTTTGCCTCAACCGATCGGCGCGGCATCACGGACCGCCTCGGCGATTCCATCGTGGACAGGCTCGGCTTCAGCTTCGATGCCTGGAAACATGAACTGATGTGGGCGCAGCTGGGTGGCTTGTATGAAGGTCGTACCGTTGGCAGCGTGCTGGGCAGGTCCATCCTGTTTGCTTCCGTTGGCATTGCCTATCTGCTGATCTTCAACAACTTCAGTCCCGCCTTTGTAATCGGTGTCGCAGTTGCCGCCTATTACCCATACCTGCAACTGCGCGGACGCGCGGGCGATGTGCGCGACGCCGTCAAGCGCGGATTGCCCGAAGCTGCTGCGCTGATTGCCGCCGAGATGAGTGCGGGCGGTTCCGCCGAAACTGCTGTTGCCCGTGCCGCATCGTTACCCGGTCCGCTGGGCAACCTGCTGCGCCACGTGACCCAGAACGCGCAACAGGCGGGACGTCTCATTTTTTCCCGTGACTTGCTTGATGGGGCGCTGGTCGAAGAGTTCACCAAATACCGCATGCCGCATCTCGAAGCCTTTGCCCGCCAGATCGACCTGGTGGCAACCAAAGGTGCCGAGGGCCCGCGCCAGATGGGCGAAGTCGCTCGCGGGCTTGCCCGCGAATACCGCTCGGATGTGGCGCGTTCCGCAGAGCAGTTGAGCAACAAGCTGCTGTTCCCGATCTCGATCTATATCTTCGTGCCTTTCATGCTTGCCATCTTCGTCCCGCTGATGGTCAGTGTGTTCGAGGCGTTCTAAGAGAAGGATGAAGGAGGAATGATGAAGGATAAAGAAAGAGCAAAAGCAAAAGCAAAGGCTCAAAATAACCCCATATTCTTTCTCTCTTTTTACTTCTCCCACTATTCATCCTTCACACTTGCACCGCACTGCGTTTGGTGCAGTGCAGGTGTCCTTTAGCCTTCATCCTTTGTATTTATGCTTCTTTCCGAACTCACCAACGCCATAGGCGGAACGTTCTTTGTCTTCCTCTTCATCATCCGTGCGGTGCAGGCGGCGGGCGGGAATTGGATTGCCATCCTGCTTGCTCTGCAATCCGCAATGGCGGCATTTCTATTGGTGATGCACAAGCCCGTCGAGCGGATGAGTCATCCCGTGATGACCATGCTTTCCTGGTTGTGCGCCCTGCTGCCACTGACTTTCAATCTCGAAGACGCGGATGCGATGTATTCCCTGCCTGGATTGCTACTGGCTCTGTGGGCGCTCTTTGCCCTTGGCTTCTCCTTTTCCATCGCCCCCGAAGACCGCGGGATCGTCATGCGCGGACCATACCGCTTGGTGCGCCACCCGATGTACCTGGGTGAAATCCTGTCCCTGTTTGGCTTGTGTCTCAGCGCAGACAATTGGTGGAATTGGCTTGCCCTGCTGCTTTTTGTCCGCCTGCTCCTGGTGCGCATCTCCGCCGAGGAACGAACACTAGCCAATTATGCGCGATACAAGGCCGTCGTCCGCTGGCGGCTGATTCCCTTTGTCTGGTAACGGAGTTTTTCAATGACCCATCCTTTTGATGTTCAACCTTCTGTTTTTGCGACCTCCATCGTCGTGCTTGCCAACCTGATGCCCGATGACCGTCGCAGTTTCTTCCTTGAATGGCTTCCCGCCCACGATGAGCGCATTGCCTGCGGCAGGGAAGATTCCCCACAGCGCGTCCATGTTGCTTTGGAGCTATGGTTTTCTTCCCTGCCGTATGAAAATGCACGTCGGGAGTATCACACCCTGATCCATGAAATCTGCTGGTGGGAGGACCTCAAGACCAGCGCCTTGCAGCGGATGCTGGGAAAGGCGCGGAAATGATGAGCGCTTCAGATATCGCCATTCTCGTGAATCTGCTCGATGGCTGGCAAAACCTGTTTCTGAAGGGCAATCAGCGTGGCATGTTCTTCATCTGGCTGAGCGACCATGCCAAAATGGAGATCCATGCCGAAACGTTCAAGGAGAAATTGAGCGAATGGCTGCTGGGCACGACGGATGCCAAAGCCCTGTATGCCGAAATCTTCACCATCCATGCCGAAATCCTTTGGGTATCTCACAGGACCAAACCATGAAATCGAAAAATCTTCTAAAACATATCCTCGATCCCTTTCGTGTCTTTGCCGCACTGATGCTGGCGGTGGGACTCTGGTTGGTTCCGCTTCTTTTTCGGTCGGAACCGCAGCCCGCCCTTGCCAGCCCCATGCGCGCAGACTGCCGTATTTGCGTGGGCTCGGTGGAAGTTTGCACCGCTCATGACGAGTGCCACTCGCGTTGTGTTGTCTGGGCCTGGGAACCCTGCGAAGGCGGCGACCCGACCCCACCCAGCCCGCCAACAGTTTCCAGTACGATTTCCTGTACGATGGGAAGCAATGGCTGGTGCGTAGACAACGCCCAGTTGGTTTTAAGCGCTTCCGATCCGCAAGGTTATGCCCTGACCATCTCTGGCAGCAGAGCGGGCGCTTCGTTTTCCTGTGGTGGAAGTTGTTCTGTCAGCCTGCCGCCTGGTGCTGGAACAGCGACATACACTGCCACTGCCGCAACTTCGGGCTTGAGCGCATCGGGCAGCAAAGCCTGGTCGTTCGACCCAATCGCGCCTATTCCAATTCTCAACCTCGATGGAGTTGCTGGCACGAACGGCTGGTATGTCTCGCCTGTGACCGCCACAGCGGGTGGGTCCGATTCGATTTCAGGACTGGCTACGGCTACCCTTTCAGTGGACGGCAGTGCTGCAACTGCTTCCGCCCTGATGGAGGATGGCGTTCATTCCATCCAAGGCACTGCGCGGGATGTGGCAGGCAATACTGCGACGTTGACACAAAATGTGTCGGTGGATACCGTTCCACCTTCCGTTATCATCACTGAAAATGGAAGTATGGGAAACGAGGGTTGGTATCTTTCCGAGACAACTCTGACTGCCGAGACAGAGGATATCCTTTCGGGGATTGCCTCTGTTCAACATCGAAGCAATGGTGGCGCATGGCAGGATGGTGATTCCGTCACCGTGCAGGAAGGCGTCCACGTCATTGACTTTCGTGTCTTCGATGTGGCAGGCAATGAACAAACTGCTTCGCAGGAAGTTTATGTTGACACCACACCACCTGCATACACCTTCGATACTGGGTTGGACGGGTCCATACTTGCCGATATTGTTCACCTCACAGGCACGGTCTCAGATCAAACCTCGACTGTGCAAAGCGTGGAGTTTTCGTCCGATGGAGTGACTTGGCAACCTGTTTCCTTTGGAGCTGGGACTTGGTCATTCGATTGGGATTCCTCCGCCTTTGACAATGGCGAACGCATTCTGTATCTGCGCGCCAAGGATGTGGCTGGCAATCTGGGAGAGCTGATTCAAGCATCGGTCATCCTCGATAACATCCCGCCCTATGTGAAACTTGCAGATACATGGAACATCTGGGAGGGCGGGGAACTGGCGGTATATGACAACATCATCCCGTTGGAAAGTATCAGGATTGTCGTGCATGATCCGATGCTCCGCTTCGCAGACCAGGTCATCCAAGACAAATTACCCGTGCCAAAAACAGTGACTTGGGATCGGGTTATCGGACCAGCCAGCGCACCGCCTGGTTCTTACACGATCACGGTGGAGGTATGCGACATCTATGGCTTGTGTGCCAAGGACACAGGTACTGTGGTGATTCCAGAAGTTCCAACACCGGCGCCTGTTCCTGTTGAGATTCCCGAAGAGCCTGTCAAACGTTGGTGGCAGCTACCTCTCACGCTTCCGCGTCCTACTGAGCCCGAACACATCCAGCCTGCTGTGATACAGCCAGTGGAAGCGCCAGCGCAGGAACCCATCGCGCCTGTTTCCTACCCCCTTTGGACAACCTTTCTCCTCGGTGTTTTGCTTCTGCTCTTCACCTTCCTGCTGCTCTTCGACCCGCGTCCCACAGCATATCGTTCCCTGACCCGTCGTCTTGCTGTTGCGTTGATGAGGGACGAGGAATAAGAAACGAGAAACAAGCAACTTATATCTCGTTGCTCGTTTCTCACTTCTCGTATCTCGTAACTTATATCTCGTATAAGGAGCCTCCCATGACTTTCGAACTTTCTACCCTTCTTCTTGTCCTTCTGCTTGCCGTCATTCTCGCAGTATACAACCAGCGCCAGGCGTCCGCATTACGCGGTGTCGAGCGGCTGGTGCAAGACTTTGTTGCCATGCAAATCCGCGACCGCCGCACGCGGCACATCGAGGGACTCGCCACCCGTATCGACCCGCTGGACTGGCTTGCCCGCCAGGTCAGCGCGGAATTGGAACAGCCCGTGTCCATCAGCGAGGTCATGCGCGTCGTGCCTGAGATCCGCGCCGTGGAATTGCGTGCCTCCAGCGGACAACGCGTGATCGTTTCCACCCTGCCCAAGTCGGACATCCTGCGCTTTGACCATCGCCTGCGCGCTGCGGGAAAACAGAAGAACGCCGCAGAGCGAGTGGCGTCCTTTGCTTCGCGTCCTTTGCTTGGCAAATCGCGCTGGGGTTGGGGCGTGCAGACCATTGAGCGCGTCATGTCCCAGACACAGGAATTCTTCGACCTTGAAGCCGAAGCAGTCGCCGAACGTCTCGGCTTGAAATGGGACAAGCCTTCGCGCTTGTGGTTCCATGTTGTCAAATGAACTGATCCTGTTTGGCTTTCTGTTGCCCGTTCTTGTCCTCGTTGGCGTTCAGGACTGGCAGACGGGAGAGGTCAGCAATTGGATCACCATCCCGCTCTTGTTGATGGGCGTGATCGCCGCCATGCTGCGCGTATTCTTTTCAATTGATGCGCTGACAGGCGTCATGTTGTTTGCGATGTCGGTCTGCACACTTGCGGCATTCAAGGGCTGGATGGGTGGCGCGGACTGGAAGGTCTTGATTGGCTTGTTTGGTTTGTATCCAATTGCAGGTTTCGCCGCGCTGCTTGTTGCTGGCATCTGGGGCGCTGTTCTCATGCTGGCAACAAAGAATCGCAATGCCCGTTTCCCCGGCGTGACCGCCTTCGTTTTCGCAGCCTGCTTGACAGTTCTTGGGAAGGTCTCTATAATCCTCTTGAATTGAGGTGTGATTTTCCCTGGGAAAATCGCGCCTTTTTTGTTGCCTTTTTTCGGAGTATCGAAACCATGATGAACAAAGATCGAAACACTCACCACGGAGGCGCCGAGACTCGGAGTTTCTATTTTTCTCCTTGTTTCCGTGTCTTTGTGGTTCAAGATGAATTTCTTCATCATGGTGAATAAGTTACAAGGAGTATTTATGATCACAGCAATTCAACCCACTCTTCCTTTCCGCTTCTGGAATTTACTTCTCGATCGGCGCGGCGATGACTATGGCGAAAAAGCGGTCATCCTGGTGCTGGTCGTGCTGGGCGGGGTCGCAGCCTTTGCGGCTTTTGGCGGCAAGGTCACCGACCTGATTGGTCAGGCAACCAGCGGAATCTAACCATGCTGCGCCTGTTCCTCTCGCGCCGCGGCGATGAGTTTGCTGAAAGCGCCATCGCCCTGCCCGTCATCGTGCTGGTCACGATCGCGCTGATGAACCTGACGATGGCGGGCTTTGCCAGCGTCAATGCCAACAACGCCGCCAATTATGGCGCGCGCGTGGGCAGCGTTCACCAGCAAAGTCCCGCCAACGCGGCGTATGATGCGGCGCAGGAATCCATCTCCTATGCCAGCGTGGGTGAGTATCAAGTCGCGGTTTCGGGTGGCGGATTTCCCGGCGCGCAGATCAACGTCGAGGTGCGCTGGACCGTTCCCAATCTTCTTGGAGGATTGATGTCCTTCTTCGGCGGGGAGAGTCTCGGAGCGGGCATCGAGGGCGCGGCGACTTCCGTCTTTCGTCAGGAAGGCTGGTGACCATGCGCAGCCTGCTCCTCTCCCGCGAGGGTGACGCGTATGCCTGGTTCGCGGCGCTGCTGGTCTTCGTCTTCATCCCGCTTGCCTCGCTCAGCATCGATGTCACGCGCCTGATGTATGTACGCGGACATTTGCAGACTGCCAATGATGCCGCCTGCCAGTCCGCTGCGGATGCGCTGGATGTCCCGCTCTTCATCTCGACCAGCGAAAAACGTATCGAACCCGGGTTGGCGCACAGGCAGGCGGCTCGTGAGTTCAAAGCAACCCTGAATGATGACTCCAAAGTTCACTACACGGTCGAGGGACTTGCGATTGATTTTCCTTCCCCGACCTTCGCGCATTGCGTGGCCACCGCAACTGTGGAGCACATCATCCCCATGACCCCGCTCATGCGCCTGACCATCGAGACTACGTCCGAGATGAGAGCGTTGACCATTCGCTGAGGTAACCACTAAAAGCTGAGAGCGATTAGCTTTTAGCAATCTTATTTTGAGGTTCGCGTGCCCTTTGAGTTTGAATTCGACTTCCGCAAAAACGAAGACGCCCTCTGGCTGATTGCCTTTGCCCTGTTGGTGATTGGCGCACTGGTGAGCATGGCACACCTTGGACAGGACGTGACCCCGATGGATACGAATTCCCCGCGTCTGTTGGGATGGTCCGATTGGAGATTGCTTCAGGCGGAACGCGCATACGCCGAGGAACTCGCCGTCCTGCGCGCCGATGCTATGCAGTTGTCCCAAACTTTGGATCAGCAGCCCAATCCTGTTCCCACCCAATTCCTCGTCGAGCGGATTGCCCGTCACACACAGGACGGGGATGCTTCCCTCGAGAGTGCAAGAACGTCGCTGGCAAACGCGGCGTTGAACGTACGTGACTGGTCCACAGGAACATTAGACCGTGATACCGCCATCCTGTCCGTGCAGGGTGCGATGAGTTTGCTTCAACAATGACCACACTCGACCTTTCCCATCAACGCGCCGTCGGTGACCTGCTGCAAGCCGAACGCATCCTGCGCCAGAAGAGCGAGGAAACGATCCGAGCCATGCGTGAAGCGCTGCTCGAAACCGCCATCCGTTTCGACGGCGAGCGGCTGGAATCCCTGCGCCGCGGCGACCCATCCATCCTAGACCACTGGAACGCTACGGATTGGAAAGCCTTCTTCAACGCCATCCCCGCCCGCTCACAGGGTTGGGGCAATGTGGTTGCTGTGGACGAACAAGCACAGCGCAAACTGCAAAAACGAATCAATGACCTGCAAACCGCGCTTGAACAGGAACGGGCGCGAGTCGCGCCTGCTGAATCAACAATAGTCAAAACTGTTGTGTCCACTGAAAGTGTGGAACAGAAAAGTCTCCCCGCTGCGGATGTCATCGAGGTTCTTCCGTCCAACGTGACTCCCGCCACCACCGTGATGATCGTGGATGCTGTAAAAATGAAGGCGAACTTTCCCCAGAAACTTCCTGCCGCTTTTTCCTCTGTGTTGGGCGGCGGTGAACGCACGGGCGGCGACCTGACTCGCGTCCTCCAAAGATATTGGCTGATCCTGTATCTGGTTGGTCGTTGGCGGCTGGCGGCCTCGATGGAATTGGAGGAGGTACTGGGCGGAGCGGTGAACGTTTCCTCTGGCTCCAGCTCGCTGCGGCGTGTGCTGGAGGATATGGAGGAGGCGCACGTGCTCGTGACCGAAATCATCAACCTCAAATCGCCGCGCACCGCCCTGAAACTATACCGGTTCTCTGCCGAAGGCGAGCGCCTGTATCAGATTCTGTTTCAAGCCAGGGCGTATGAGAACGACTGGGCGCGCCTGATTCGATTGCATGAAGGCGCGCGCTTCCCCGAACACACGATGGCGGTCATCGCCTTTGCCATGCACGCCCGCAAGCGCGGCTGGGCAACACAGATCATGCCCGAAGTGAAAGGCTCGAAAGCGTTGCCTGATGTATTGATTCTGCGCGGCAAAGAAAAGTTGTATGTGGAGGTGGAACTGGGCGACAAGGAGCGGGTCTCCAAGTGGCGCAACCAGTCCGCGCTCAATGGCGGATGCGTCGCGTTGTGCGCGGCGACTCCGAAGACACGCGCGCGGCTGATCGACGATTGCAGGCTGAACAACCTGGCAGGCATGGCAACGGACCTCGAGACTTTGGTGCGAAACAAGTTCAAGGAGATCAACTCAGCTTCCTCGCTTTGGACGGAGAGCTGGGAAGTGGATGTGAAAGGCGAATGACGCTGAATTGGAGGATGGTCTCCGCCTGGTCATTCCGGTGATCGGGCGCAGGCCACCCGCCTGGATAGAACCTTATCAATCGAACCGCGTGGACGGAGTCCCTTCGCCTGCGCAACCGAACATTCACCAAGACCCTGCGTCCTGGTGTCTGCCAGGGCGCGCATTTTCTCACGGAGGTATTCCATGGAACTTAAGAACCACAAAACGCTGACCGGCATCCCGCTGGAAGGCGCGGCGGAGCGGCTCGATGCCGAACTGCCAAAGGATGCATACAAAGCCGTGCCCGGCGCGGCGGACCTGACCGACATCGACCCCAACTACATGCGCAAAGTCCTGAACGAGGTCTTTGGCTTGTGCGGGGTGGGTTGGGGCTACCGCTACGACTCGGCGGATATGCACACCGAGCTTGAGGAGCGCAAACGCGCCAGTGGCGGTTCGCGCCGCGTGTATGTGGCGACGCTGCGCCGCCTGACCTTTTGGTACAAGCTGAGTGATGGCGACGGCAATGTCGTCACCTGCGAAATCGACGCATCCGGCGGCAGCGACAATGAAATCGAGGCGTATGCCATGAAGGGCGCGATCACCAACGCGCTCGGTCATGCATCGTCCAATCTCGGCTTTCAGGAGTCAGTGTACCTGGGAAGGCGTTCGCACAAGACCGTTGGCAAGTCTGCCGCAAAGGCTCCCGCCGCGAAGTCCGTTCCCGCGCCCAAGGCTGCCAAGCCTTCGCCAGTTGCCACAACTGAACCTGCCGCGTCAGAAGACCCTGCCAGTTTCGTGATTCAAGTGGGGCAGCGCGCCGGGCAGAAACTCGGCGATCAGGAGCGCACGGTTATCGAGTGGTATGCCAACTCGATGAAGGCGGCTGGAGAGCAGCAGGTCAGGCTGCAAACTGCCGCACGTTCCCTACTGGCTTCCCGTCCCAACGGGCACAAGCCTGAGCCTGTGGCTGGCTAGAAAGGTTCTGTTCTTCCCTGGGAGGTTTGACCGCCTCCCAGCTTTGCAGGTTTCCAGGGCTTGCCCTGTTACCGTATCGCACCTTAATAATCGACAAACGAATTTTCCATGACAGACGATGGTCTGTCCTGTTTCATTTGGAATCCAACCTGGCAGGGGACGTGGAAGTTGTTCCCCTGCCTGTATGCAAGAAATCATCCCCCCTTTTATTTTCCAGTTCCACAGGAGAAAGCCATGCCCACCACGAAGAAGACTTCAAAAAAGAAATCCGCGCCCGAACAGGTTGAATTCGCTGAACTCGAAGCCGAAGCGCCTGTAATTGTTGAAGAAGAACCTACATCAGATATTGAATTGCTTGAATCAATTGCCAGCGAAGAACCTGTGAACAATGTTGAACCTGTTGAAGAACCTGCCACTCTTGCAGAATTCACCAGGCAAGTTGTGCAGGTGATCGAAGAGCAATATGCTCCTCCTGTCAAAAAGAAGAAGCGGCCCATGCCGCAAGCCAGGGAACAATTCGACCTCAACCAGGTCGTCGCCAGCGGCGTGATCCGCTCAGTGTGGGGCAAGAACAACGATGTCTTTGCCCGTCTTGCCTTGTCCCTGCGTGGAAAGCTGGTCGAGATTGATGACACCTTTGCCTCCTACCTGACCCTGCGCTTTGCTGATGGCATGGTGTCTGGTCAGCCGATTTCCATTCAGTCTGGCGATGTCTTGAAAGTCCAGGGCTACCTGGTGCATCGGGAATACCAGGAGACACTACGCAAATTCCTGGATGAAGCCAATGCCATGAGTTTCCTCGATTACGTCGCCGCCGATGATTTGCCTGCCTGGCGTTTGTTGACCCTCGAACGCCGCAACGGGCTGGTGAATGTCCGCTCGATGTCGCAGATGGACGGCAATGGCAGGTTGATTGCCCATTTCGGCGAAGCCATCCGCGAGAAGAGTTCAAACCGTGCGCAGGTCGAAGGCATTGTGGCGCGGGTCTGGGAATACCGCCACGATGAAGGCGTGGACTTGTTTGCCCGTCTTGCCGTCTATGATGAATACACGCCCGTTGATTCAAAACGTGCTGGCAATTTTGGACGCGCCCGCCGCGCGGCGCACTATGTCACTGTTCGTTTTTCCAACGGCAGGACCTCCAATGGTGCGGCCATCCGCCTTCATCAAAAAATGCGCCTGCGGGTCGTGGGGGAACTGCGCGACAAGGCTCAGATCGTCACCCTGCGCGATGAACTGCTCAAGCTCGGTTCTTCCGAGGTGGCGGAGATGATGCAGCGCGTGACCGACCCTGTGCAGCTCTCCGAAATCAAGAACCACCAGGAAAGTCTGCACATCCTGGCAAGCGCGGCGGTGGTCTACTCATGAGCGCAAAGGATGAAGGCGGAAGGATGAAGGATGAAAAAAGAGCAAAGAGCTTTTAACGGTTAGCCTTTTTCGTTTCTTCCTTCTTCTTTTCCCCATTCATCCTTCATAATTCATCCTTTGAATTTCCTTTCCTCCTTGCATTTTGTGCCTCGCCAGGTTCGTGACCTGGGGGAGGAACTGCCCGATTGGGCGACAGACACTGTTCCATCCTTTTCTCCTCCCCCTTTCCCACCTCGACAGCGGGCAGTTCCCATCTGCGCGTTGTCCTTGTGGCGAGTCTCTTTAAGGAGGCGATAGCCAGGCGCAGATGTTTGTCGGGAGCGGCCACTCGCTGCTCCCATCTTCATCCCGTGCAAACCGCATTTCCAATTGGAGCGGTTGGGCATTGTTCGGGTTCGACCCCCGGCGGGATGACTGGGTCGGTCTGTGACTGACCTCGGAAAATCGTAAACCTTCGACAGAAAATAACTGGAGCGAACTTTCACGGATGCCGCACTTTGCGTGTGTCCCACAAGTCTCGCTCTTTTTGTTTCCCTGTGAAGTCTTTACCCTTTTCTGAAGCCTGGGCTAACCGCCCTGACTGTTTTTTGGCGCCTTGCGCCTGTGAGTGGAGTGGCCTTTCGGTCTCCATTTCACAACCTTCCAAATTTTCACAAAGAGGTGAATCCAATGAAACGTTCAATGTTCGTCCTTCTCGCCCTGCTCGCGGCTCTCGCGCTTCCCGCCTGTTCCGCCTTCGGGACACCCATGCCCTCGGTTGCAGAACTGCAAGCCACCGCGATGGCAAATGCCCAAACGCAAATCGCGTTGACCGCCGCCGCTCAACCGACCCCGACGCCAATTCCGCCAACCCCGACTCCAATTCCCGTTCAACCCACTCCCATCATCGAGCAGACGGTTGTGGCACCGCCCACACAGCAGCCTGCCATTCTTGCGCCTTCCGTTGTGGAACCTGCCGCCACTCCTGCTGATGGAGATGCCGCCGAAGAAGAAAACGAATGCGGTAGTTCTTTGGATGCGATGGACGGTCCGCGGGCGGATGTGACCTTTGTCAACACCACCAATGGGGACTTATCCCTTTATCTCTACAGTTACAAGACAGAATACGGCTGCGGTGTTGGCAATATCACCCTCGGTCCGTCGGAGACGGTCACGACCAGTGTGCCAAAGGCTTGCTACGACTTTTATGGCTGGATCACAGGTCCCAAAGATTCCACACCTGCGGGCTACGGCTGCCTGACCTTCGACCAGACCGTGAAGGTCAAGTCCGACACCCTGGTCTTCCCCAATCAACGTTAGCGGGAATAACAGGCAAACCCGCCTGATGTTCTGTTTGCTCCCAAATCCCATTTTTGATGGGCTGAGGGAGCAGGCGAATAGGCGCCGTGATGTCCCTCAGCCGGAAAGAGGAATCTCATGGCTGCTTTATTCAATCCCGGAACGTGGCAAGGTACGGCAATCCGAATCCCAGGCACGAAGAAGACTTTGAGCGAGAAACAGTCTGCGCAGGTTGTGCATGCGATCCTGCCCGCTCTCTCCGCCAATGCCTCGAACCAGGTTCGCCGCGTGATGGACGGTGAGGTGGAAACGCTGACCTACACCGCTCATGTCGAAGTTGCCTCGATGATCGAGGGTTACCTCAAACGCGTTCCCAATCTTTAGCAGGGCGCCATCCGCGCTTTGCACCGAGGGGCGCAGTACATGCGCCTCTCGATCTTGCGTCCTGCGCGTCATTCAACAAGAGGACTCCCGTGTAACGCGGGAGTCCTTTCAAACTTCGATCAAAGAACATCGCGCGGAATTTCCCATTCAATGCTGCTGGTTTCCTTTTTTTTGTGCAATGCATTGAGCATTTTCTTGACGACAGCCCCCAGTGTGGGTGGCTCGACAGGAGCTACTACCATCGCATGCTCATGCCAGAACTGAGTTTTCAGGAAGGAAACTGCCTGCGCGGCTTTTGTTGGGAGCACAGCCTGTATTTGCTCAACACCCTCATCTTGGTAATATTCCCGTATGGCGTTTAGCAGGATAGATCCCCAATATTGTCGCTGCCAAGCCTTGACGATATAGACTCCATCCACCCATCCGCGATTGTTATCGACATAGCCTGTTACAAAACCGACCAATCCTTCTCCCGCCTTCAGACAAAAAGTATTGCGATTGGGTTGCTTCAATAGGGATGACCAGTCTGCTTTTACGGGCAAGGCGGTCAGTTGAGGCAGATCGGCTTCAATCGCAGGAGCCAGATTTAGGGTTTCAGGAGGAAGCGGCTCTTTTCGCAGGATCCGCCACAGGGCCCAGAGAAGACCGGGCAGGAGCGGAAGAGCCAACGTGGCGATCACGATCCATCCCGAGGTTTGGTAGTACGCTTCATCTGAGCGCAATAAAACAATCCCTGTCACCATCATGTTATAGGTGAAGTGCGACATGATCGTGGTGAGCAGGTCGAACTTAAAGAAAATCAAACTCAGGATAATCGCGACAATAGTTAACTCCACAATACGAGCGTAAATAGGATAAGCGACATAGCTTGAATGCGCAAAAGCCCAAATCAGGGAGGGGATCAACACAGCCAGCCAGGTATGTTTCTTTTGAAAAATCCACAGGAACGTAGAAATGCCGATCAGACGAAAGAGAAATTCCTCCGTGAGAGCGGCAGACAATCCCACATCATACGCTGACAGGAAGGGAAAGGGTGTCCCAAAGAGGTTGGTGTATCCAGCCGTCACAGGCGACCACCAGCCAAGGAAGCGGGTTGTGACAATGTAGAACAGCACCACATACCCCATTTGTGCGCCGCCCAAAAACAAACCCCGCAGAGCCGAGCGGCTGAACGTTACCCACTGCATCGGGCCGCGATCCCAGACGCGATCACGCCCCGGCCAGACAAACTTGGTGAGCGCCTGACCACCCATACATGCCAGATAGATCATGACAAAACTAAAGAGGGCTGACAAGAGAATGCCAAACGCATTCATCAACCAGAAAGCTGCGTAGTTCTCGGTCGTATCGTATGAAAACGGATACAAGGGAAGATAATTAAGCTGCGCAGCCAGTGAAACTGTGCCTGCGAGAAGAGCGGGAAAGAAGCCCCGGCGGGCGTCAGGGCGAACCTTTGCAATCGCAATCATACCCGCGACAATAAAACCAAATATACCGAGCACATAGGCAAAGGTATTGATAATACCGGCATTGTTCCGTTCGGTGGCGTATTGGCGATTAAAGGATTCGGGGACTTTGATGAACGTATCCATATACCCCACTTGATCCCCCTGCACAACCACGCTGTAGCGTAGTTCGCTCTCTCCGGCCGAATATTGGCGCGACTTCCAGGAAAAGGTGTGATCCATGCGCCCGCCTGGCAACGCTATACTGGAGGCTTCAATAGTTTCCCAAGCAGCAGAATCCCAGCCCGCATGGTTCACAAGGAATGTCTCTGCAATGGCTTTCGCCTGCTCCTGCGGGATGGCGGCGCCCGCCGCATTTTCCTCCACGACATGATTCAACCCGAGGAATTTTCCATCGGGAGTCAGGTAAACGCGAAACTCCTCTTTTTGCAGTGGCTTGAACCAACGCGCTGACCAGTAAAAAAGCGGCCAGTTCTCCTGTGCCAGGCGCGCATTCGCTTCTTCAATACCCAGAGTTCGTTGAAGATAGTAGGATGCGGATTGATCGGAAGAAAAGGAAATCGCAAACTTATAATTATCCGCCGAATAGCCAAGCTCTCGCAGGGTATCGCTGGCAATCGCTTCAGCCTGCTGGCGTGTGATGGAAACATTCACCGAAGCGTCAGGGAATGCGCTTTCATAGAAAGTGAAGAAGACAACCACCCCTACAATACCAAAAGCAATGATAAAAACTTCCAGCCAGGAAAAGGGCTTTGGGTGAGCAACAGAATAGGTGCGGTTCATAATCCCTCCAGTTTTATTTTCTATTATACCGAATTCGCCTCACGTTTCAATTTGTATTTTCATGGTCTTCGCACTCGATAACATGCAGCTGGGTTTCATATGAAATGTAAAAAAGTTACCTCTGTTTTTTTACGCCGCTTCCGCGTGATCCAGCAGGGCGGCAGCCTTTTCTATCTCGTTGTTTCCAGGCGCGCCATATTTGGATGCGGTCTTCACGGAATGACCGAGCATTTTCGCCCGTGTCTCGATGTCCACGCCAGCAGTGCGCAGCATGAAAGCACAGGTATGGCGAAGGACATGCGGGGTGACAATGGACTCTTCGATGCCAGCACGTTTGGCAGCTTCAGCGACCATGTCTTGCACGGCACGTACTGACAATCGTTCGCCAATCTTTCCGCGCAGGCGCACGAACAATGGAAGTTCGTTATCGTTTTCCAGTCCCATTTCCTCCCGCAAGATTAGCCATTCCTGCAATTTCTCACGCGCAGGGCGGGGGATGGCGGTACGTCGTTCGCGCAAGCCCTTGCCTTTGCGGATGTGAAGCCAGCCCGATTTCTTGTTCAAGGTAATATCGCCAATATTCAGGTTGCAGGTCTCGTCCACACGCGGACCAGCATACAGCATCAAAAACACAATTGCACGATCGCGCACCAGACGGTGATTTGCATCTTCGAGGACATTCCTTTCCACCTCCTCTTCACGCTTTCGCTTTGGGACGCGGGGCAGCCACGGCTGCTGGAAGGCGGACTCCAAACGGGAACGTTCGCTGTCGCTCAACCCGCGCGGTTCGGGTTCCGCCTTTTCTGGCAGACGCAAACCATTCATGGGTTCATGCTTGATGATTTCCTTTGCTTGCAGGTATTTGGTGAATGCCCGCAGCGAGGACGTTTTTCGCAAGACGGTTGCGGCGCTCACCCTGCCCTCGAGGGAATGGATGTAGTTCTGGATGAGTTTCTTGTTCAACTTGAATGGGTCGCGGCACAGCAGGAAAACGGTGAGTGGCGTGCTTTCTGTTTCTTCCCACCAGTTCAGGAAGTCATGCAGATCATGGACATAGCTGCGAATGGTGTTGTCTGATGCGCCTGCCCTGAGACGGGAGGGGAGCGAGGAATCTTGCAGATGGTCTTCGAAGGCTTCAAGGATGTTTTGGGGTTTGGGGTTCATTGGGTATGTTTGCGATTTTGCGAAGTGAGAATGACATCATCCTGAACTCGTTTTCATGGATGATCAGGCTGGATTATACACTATCACTACGTATAATCTGAATTGTACGCGGTGAGAATAACACAAAAAACACGCTTTTTTAGTGTGTCTTGGGTATAAATTTTACAAGGAGAACAATGGGCTTCGCTAACGTTATCCAAATCTCGTCGCGCAGAACCATAGCAGTTGCTTGCTATATGGCGTCCTGACACTTACCAGTCCTGGACTTTCACCAGTGAGCAGACGATGATTTTTTAGGACATCCTCATGCTATGTTAGGTACCACGTATGACAGCGATAATCTCTTTGGCAATTTCCTCGATTGTATGCGTTCCTGTGCTACGAGCGACTTTGTCAGCGAGCGAAGGGCTATAGTCAATCAGCTCTTGTTTGGTGATTTCGTGCCAGATCGGCAATAGGATTTGTTCCCCCGACACGGCGCGCGTGACAAGACCATCAAGTTCATAGTTGGTCCAACCTTTGCCAAAAAACGAACGCGACAATACGACGATTCCAAACCGACTGTTTGCTAGGCCTGTGTCGATCTTACGGCGGAGACTGTCGCCGATTCGTAACTCAAATTCGTCGTACCAGACTTTCAGTCCGCCGTCGTTAAGCGCATGGGCCAAGGGTCGCACGACGCTATCTTTGTCTTCACTTGCGTGAGAGATAAAAACATCGTATTCGCGTGACGAGCTAGTATCGGAATCGCCGCCCGGTGGTTGTTCACGTTGAACAAGTGAGGGGACCGATGACAACGATGCTTCACGAAGTTCGGGCAATGGACCGGGGAGAATACGGACGGATGAACGCACCGAACCGCGAAGGCCTTGCATGTCGACGGTCACATACCAAGTGCCTGAGTGCGGAATTTGCAAGCGGACAGGTGACTGCTTCGCAAGACCACCATAGTAACGATGTTGTCGTCCGTTCTTGTAGCTGCTGAGATTCGAGCTATCCATCAAGCGCACGTTTGCAGCGCTGCCGGAGAGGATTATTTCGACGATCTCGCCGCCTCTGCGGTAACCCAAGTCGTGTTGAACAAATTGCATGTGATTGACCTATCCTTTACTTGAGAGACTAATGGTCTGCGGTGGCGGCGGGGTGGGCGTGGATTCTGCTTGGGAGCAGAAAAAAAACTCGAAGCAAGAACAATGCTTGAAAACTGCACAGACTCCCAACCGTCTGTTGTGCGGTTTGTTAGGTGCGATTTGTCTCATTATCTGTTTCAATTCTACGAACTACTTCTGACATTGCGTAATGAACGAATTGCTTGCCAAGCTCGGTGAGAACATAGGGCTTTGTGTCATCGAATGAAGACTCCATAGTTGTTGGGGTGAAGCCTCTATTTTTTGTGTGCGGTTTTTTCAGGAATTTGCCATCTGAAGTTGTGGCGCGTTCTTGCCTGATAACACCGCCTATACTTAAGTCACGAATCAACATCCGATATAAATCAGCCTCTGCTGAATCTTCTCGTGGGAAATTATCATATATAGATTCCCAAATATCGTATCGAGTAGAGCCAGGGTTTTGGTAAATTTCCCTGATAACAGCAAGATGCGCTTCATGATAAATGTCCAACCAATCTATAAAAAGACGAATCACATCATCAGAAGTAAGTCTTGTGCCACCTGCATTAGTAATTAAATTGGCAATATACTTACGCTTCTCGTCTGTATCTGCTCTATCCCATGCACGAAATGCTTTTCTTACAACATCCAAATATTCTTCGCTTTGAATTCGCTCATTTATCTGATCGCCTAATGTTTCAAAACGGGATGCGATGTAATTCAATGTCTCTGATAATCGCGCTAATTTTCTTGTGTGCTCCTCAAGCCATTGAGTCTGTAAATTATCTTCCCGCAAATCATTTTCTTGAAACTTGAAATCCGCGGCTGCACTTAGAAAACCGCCAACCCAAGGAATACTTCCCAAGGCTGCTGAGATAAACTTCTCAAAAACTCTTCGCCTTGTGGATGGAGGTAATTTTACGAGTTCGTCGCGAATTTTTTCAACGTTGGTATTGTCTGCTTCTTGATTATCTAATGTCATTTTAGAGATTCCATAGACAAGTGCCTAGCTCTGTTTTCACCCGCCATTTCGCCTTGTAACGGGCTACAGATTACTCGCTACCTAAACGCTTAGATTAAGATAGTCCTTAGTCCGCAATAGGCTAAAAGTGATGCCAATTACTATGTCCATTTTAGCATACGCCTTTGAGAAACTACAATAACACCCTGATATCTCCATAAGTCATCATCTATGTCCGAGGCAAAAAAGATCAGGAAAAACGCCTGGTCTTTTTATTTCCCCTCAAGCCGCTTCCCCATGCTGACATCCTCCTCGATGCCGGTGTGGGGAAGCGGCTTTGCCGATTCATATCCTACATCGGAGGTATGCGACATGGTTGCATCCATCATCATCGTAATTCTGGCTCTCCTGTTCGGAGGGCTGTCCATCTTCACCCAATTTATCAAGGACGGCAAACGCCGCAGACGAGTCGAGGACATCGTCTCCATCCCCGCCGCCTTTGCCTTCCTCGGAACCATCGCCTGGCTGATGACTCGGTATCACCGTCTGGATGGCCTGGGCGTCTCGCCACTCGCGCTTTGGCTGGCGTTGACGTTCTTTCTCGTCATCCCATCGGGGACATACATTTTCAGCCCCGCCTATCGGGACGCGGCGCGGTTCGCCCGCCGTCCGAGGTAGCCGCCATGAGAGACACCACTGCTGTCGGTCTGGTGGGCTTTCTCTGCGAAGTTACTGAAGAGGCGGTCACCTTCAAGGAATGCCTGGCTTGCGCCCAACGCGGCGCGCCTGGCTGCCCGATGGTGCCTGCCATCATTCACGATATCGCAAGCTCAATCCGCTCGCCGGAATATGCCAACGAACTCGGAAAGCAGGCTGGTGCAGAGGTCGGTTTTTCCGCCACTGAACTGCTTGGTTGCCCGCGCCAGTATCGGCTGAAGAAACAACATCCATACTGGGAAAAGCCCTCGGGTATGTACCGCATGACGTTTGGTTCCGGCTACCATGCCGCGCTCTCGAGGTATTCCGCAGGAATAGCGGAAGAGACCCTGACCTGGAAGTTCAAACTTCTGGGCAAGTCTGTCTTGCTTGTTGGAACGCCTGATTTGATTGAGCTGAGAACAGACGGCTGGTACATTACTGACTACAAGGTCACGGGCAACCCACCCTTCGGAAAGAAAGTCCCCATCTGCAATCACTGCGATCTGGAAATGTACAAAGGTGACGATGGACTGACCTGTCCCAATTGTGGACCGCTCAACCCGCGTTCATCCGCAATTTCACGTGTATATCGCCCCCCGCAAGCGCGCTCTTCGCACGCGGAGCAAGTCAATCTTTATGCCCTGCTGATCGAGAAGAACGCCGCGCACCTGGTTGCAAAATACAACCTGGAGGAGACCATCGCGAAGAACAATCTGATCCCTGCTGGAAGTTTCAGTGGCGGTCAGATCGCGTATCTCTCACAGAAAGCTGTTGTGCGCTGTGACGTTCAACTCGACCGAGCGGAGAGTATGGCTTTGCTGAAGCAGCGCCTGAGCGCACTGCTTTCGGACACGCTTCCACCCATCCTCGATGATGCGGACGAGCTGTGGCGTTGTGACTTCTGTGCCGTGCGCGCGCACTGCGAGCAATTACACGGTGCGCCAGTTGGCAAGCCTACGAAAGAAATATCTGAATAAATTATCCAACACTAAAGGAGGAATGCCATCATGACTACCAAAAGCAATGGAAAGGAACAAGCCGCCAGGATCAAATGCCTGATTGATTTTATCGAGATGAAAAGCGAGTCAAAATTTCCTCGCGTCTTTATCCAGGATATTCTTCTCGTCTTTGGGAGTATGTACGATCTTCATGCGCTCTTGTGCTACTTCAAGTGGGCGCAAGACCACCATAAAAGTGACGACACGATTCTCAAAACGATCATGCACGACCTGAGCGGCGTCCAGCAGAACCCCGAAACCTTTTGTCCGCTCACAGCGGGGTATTCTGCCGAAGCATCCGAATAAATGGGCTACCTGCCCAGCCTTCTATCACACCCCTGAAAAATTCTTTTCAGGGGTGTTCTTATTTCGTTCTGCGCACGCGCAAGCGGGGCGTGTTTGGGTTCGATCCCCGAAAGGACACATTGCGTCAGGTTTCGTAAAACCCCGTTCTACTCAACCACCAGGCGCAGGCTAACGCGGGATGATGCCGAACACCCGCACTAACTTCAAAGGAGGTAAGCCTACATGGCTACCAATAGCAATTTCAAGAACCGCCCGTCCAATTACGTCATCCTCACCCTCATGGCAATCTCTGCTGGCGAGATGAAAGTCTCACAGGCAGGACATCCCTTCGCGTTCGTCCGCGCCTTTCTCTCTCAGGGCAAGGACAAGGCAAGCGGCGAGTATAAACCCTCGCTTTTCTTCGACGTGAAAGCCTTCTCGAAGGACGACAACGTGACTGCCCTCGTGCAGAGCATCGCTGACGTCCAGAACAAGGATCGCTTCACCGTGAAAGGTCGCCTGGGCATGGAAGAATGGACGGGGCAGGATGGCGTGAAGCACCAGAAGATGGTGATCTTCGCGTTGTCCATCGAGCCGTTCACGTTTGATGAAAACGCTGCGGTTCCCGAAGACGAGTTGGAAGGCGAACCCGCCTTCTAAGTTTTCTTCACAGCACGACCGAGGGGAGCAGAAATGCTCCTCTCCTCTTCATCCCGAAAGGAATCACTTGGTTCAACTCCAGGCGGGATGCCTGCGGGCGGGGTCTTTTTTCCATCCACATATTTCATGTCTGTGTCTCTCTCAGCACTTGCCTTTGGCGGAGCATCCCACGATGCTCTTTCAAGGGCAGGCGAAATTCTTTTGCCTGCGGGCTATCTGCCCCATTTTTTTCTGAGAGAGGCACAGCATGTTATACGCTTTCATTTTGATCCTGATCGTTGTCCTGTTTGCCCCCAACGCATACGCCATCTGGTATGCGCACACCGAGCAATACAAACTGGACAATCGTCTTGACAACGCCACCCGCCGTCAGGCGCGGTGACGAAGAAAGCGAGTGGAGTCTATTGACCCCGCTCGCTAACTTTTCAGGGACATCTTCGCGCGCAGTTGTTTCTGAAACGACGATGCGCGAAGCGGCCTGTGAAAACACAGACGCTAAATCCATTTTCGAGGTATGTCCCATGACCACAATTACGATCAAAAAATCAGAACTGGCAATCGCCACCAGCCTTGTCCAGCCTTTCTTCATCAAGAAAATGCCCCCGTTATCCTGCATTCAAATGCGTCTGAAAGATAAGCGCCTGGAACTATTCGCGTCTCTCGGCTTTGAAGGCGGCAGCGCCTATGCGGCAATTCCCGCTTCTTTCAAAGGCAAGGACATGCAGCGCTGGCAGATGCTGGACGGTCAGGCGTTTGTGGATGTGCTCGCCCTGAGTACGTCAGAAATATTGGAACTGACCTTCTCCGAGACCAGCCTGATCATCAAGGATGTTGGTTCCTGCGCCACGTTGAAGTTGATCCAAATTCCTGGACTGGCAGAAGACACCTTCCCCAAACAGGATGCTGCGCTGACGCTTGATGGTTTGAACTTTGCCCACATGGTTCGTGTGGGGGAAGCCGCCAGCGACGATATTGCACGCGCCGCACTGACAGGTTTGTATCTTTATGCAGACCCTGCAAAAAATGAGATCACCTCGGTTGCTGCAGATGGTTTCATCCTGAGCATCGCCACGCTTTCGGTCAAGACGAACAGCGCCAGCGAAGTCCTCTCGGGTGTGTACTCCGCCGATGCCCTGGCGCGTTTAGTTCGCGCGGTCAAGCCCACTGCAGAGGACACGCTTGATCTCGCTGTGCGAAAGTCGGGCATGCTGGTGTCTATCTCACGCGAGAGCTGCGAGGCGGTCTTCCTCATTCCCATGCTCGGAAAAGACTATGTGGACTATGCACAGGTCCTGCGTGCCAGCACGCCAAAGGGGGTGCAGGTCGTTGTTCAAAAGAAGGCGCTTGAGTCCTTCATCCGCCGCGCGCGCACGATCAGTGGGGCGTTGTACCTGCAAGTCAAAAGCGGCTATCTCTGGCTGCTGGCACAGGATGAAGATAAGAAGATCGGACGCATGGTGGACTGCCTGCCCATCGAGGGCGATCCAAAGGAAACCAGCCTGATCCTGGCGTATGGCATGAATGTCTTGCGCCAGGCGATTGTTTCCTCCATCGCACGAGATGAGGTGACACTGACTTTCCCGACGGGTGAAAAAGTCGCGCCCGCGATGGTGACTGGCGACTTCGCTTCGGTGATCGCCATGCCGTTGGCTCGCAACCCAGATGAGGCAGATCCGTTCCAGGGACTCAAAGTCCCGCAACCCGTCCTGCTTCCCGCCTGAGAGGTATGCAACCATGCAATCAAAATGTCCCACCTACGTCGCCTCCGTTCAATCCAATGACGATTATAGCGATGAACCCACCCATTACACGTTTGAAGTGCGTCCTTCGGTCGTCTTGAAGTTCGCAGCATATCTGGCACTGACGCAGCTCGTGCAGCGTCTTGCCAACTCCTGCTCGGAGATTCGCTTTCTTTTCCCACACATCAATTGGCTGACCTTCATTGAGGAGGACAACCAGCTCGCACAGGAGGATGTCCGCAAGATGGTCGAAGAGGGCGGCTTCGCGGATGAAGAACAAGTCGGTCTCTCTTTTGATCTCTGCGAAGATGGGCTGCGCGGACACGAAGTCCAGATATACAACGAAGGAACCATCCGCTTCCTTTGCTATCACAAGCATAGTGGGGTTGAGTTCTTCTCGGACGAAATCAGTCTTCGGAAATTATTTGATGCGCTGCGCTATGAGCATGTTCAAGCTGAGGTCGAGCATTTCATTCTGATGCGAAAGTCTTTGAAGTTTCTGAAGTTGTGAGATTTATCAACATCTCACACTCCACTTTTTATCACCAGAGGGACGCTACCCGCGTTCCTCTTTTTATTTTGACTTGCGCCGCGTGCTGATTTTAGTCAGCAGGCGGGACAGGTCAATTGTGACCCTGCCTAATTCACCCTGGAGGTCTGCTTTCATGCAAACAACTTTCATGGGCGGCTCATATGCGCCCTCCAAACTCAAACTCCTCGCCCTGCGCGAGACACCCATCCAACGGTCATTGACCGATTCTTCCGCCTGCTCGAATCTCGAATTGCTGTCCGCTGTCATCGGCGGACCCAAACAGATCGAGATCGCCGAAGCCATCGCCGCGCATTTCAAGGGCGATTTACATTTGCTCTTTCAAGCATCGGTCGTGGAGTTGGTCTCCATCTCTGGTGTGGGCGAAGCGACCGCCGCGCGTATCAAATCCGCACTGACTTTGTCACGCCGTCTTTCCATGACATGCATGGATCGCGTAACGGTCAACTCACCAGGCGATGCCGCCGCGTTGTGCAGTGACATGAGTACTTTCGATGTCGAACACCTGCGCGTCATCATGCTGAACACCAGGAGCGTGGTGCTGGGTATTGCAGACGTGTACAAAGGCTCGGTCAACTCATCACAGATCCGAGTGGCGGAGGTCTTTCGTCCTGCCTTGCAGCGAAATGCGCCAAGTATCGTGGTCGCACATAACCACCCTGGGGGCACGTCCGAACCCAGTCCCGATGATATAGCAGTTACAAGGGTTCTGGTTCAGGCTGGCAAGCTCCTCAACATCGAGGTGCTTGACCATATCATCCAGGGACATGGAAATTTTTGCTCGCTCAAGGAAAAAGGGTTGGGGTTTTCATGAATTGTCGCGTCCAACGTAACTCAAGAAAAGAATGGAATCCAGCATAAATCAAGAAAACGGAGATTTCGCGGAGACCCCATTTTTTCGATTTAATTCGTTCCGCCTGAGGAAAATACACTTCAGGCGGAACACTCTTTAATCAC
>JAUQXA010000057.1 GCA_030834895.1 Anaerolineales bacterium | reverse complement strand
CACCAGGGATTTCTCATATTCGGACCAGTTCTTGACACGATATAATGTCTTTGGGCGTGAGGATGACTTTGTACGTTTAGGCATAAACCCAAAGTTACTTTCTCACGCCTCTTTTGTCTAGCCTTCCATGCACCAAAGTCTCTATTATCTATTATCTAATCACTTCTTGCTCGGCTTTGCCATCTCATCTCTCACCGTATTGTACAAACTCTCCGCCTTCAACTCGCTCAATGAATAGCACGGCGCTTTGAGATGGTCGGCGAGTTGCTGGGCGAGTCCCTGGTCAAAGGCGGCGTGTTCCATATTGATGACCACCGAGCGTGTCTTTTCGTTGGCGATGAGTTCGGCAAACTTGTAGCTCTCCTCCTGCGGCGGGAGCGTGCCAATCGAGACGTTGCCTGCGCCATCGGTCAGCACGATGAGCAGGGGTTCCACATCGGGATGGAGTTTCTTTTCGTGAGTCAGCACGTCATGCGCCATGAACAGTCCCGCCGAGAGCGGGGTTTTCCCGCCGACGGGGATGTCCATCAGGGCGCGCTGTGCCAGTTGAACGGAGTTGGTGGGAGAAAGCACCAGCGTGGCACGATCTTTCTGAAACACGATCAGCCCGACGCGGTCACGCCGTTGGTAGGCGTCGGTCAACAACGAGAGGATTGCTCCCTTGGTCGCGTTCATACGTTCCGCAACCGCCATCGACCACGAAGCATCCACGAGGAAGAGTACCAAATTCGCCACGCGCTTGACACGGATCTTGCGTTGCAGGTCGCTCTTCTTGATGGAGAAAGCCAGCTTCTTGCGTTCTTCGGTGCGTTGCTTTTGGAATGGGGCGGCGGCGCGGAACGAGGCATCGAAGGCGATGTCCGTCAGGTTGTCACCTGCGGGACGCGCCTTGATGTAACGTCCGTGCTTGCGCTCGGTTTTGGTCAGCGAACGCCGACCAGCTTTTTGGCGGGTTAGTTTATCGAGGGGGGTGTTGAGTTTACGAGGCTGGAAGGTCTCGCCTGCCTTGACCTTTTGTCCGCCTTCCCACCAGTTCGCGTTGGAGCTTGCAAACACTTCCTGCTGGGGAACGGGTTCGGGGTTGCCCTGCTGGGGACCTTCCTCCGCCTCATCTTCGAGTTTTAACTTTTTTTTTCCTCGCCTTCGCCGTCCTGCTTTTCAGTCTCTTCGCCTTCCTGGTCGTTCGGCATGGACTGACCCGCAAGTTGCTCGATGCGTTCCTGCAACTGTTCGGTGGTCATTTCGGCTTGCTGGAAGGGAGTCCGCTTGATGCGGTGCGGCAGAGCCAGTTCCGCGGCGAGCGCGATGTCGTGGTCGTTGATCTTGGTGCGACCCTCGAAAGCGGCTTCGGCGCGCGCGGCTTTGAGGATGACCAGATCCGCGCGGTGACCGTCCACATTCAGTGAGGCAGTCAGCGCGGCGATGGAGAGCAGGTCACGGCTGGTGTGGGTGACCTGGTCCACCAATTCACGTCCGCGCGCGATTCTTTCAGAGAGTTCTTCCTCTTTGGGAATCCATATCTTGCGGAAGGCTTCCGCGTCTTTTTCGTAGGAGAGATTCCGCTCCATGATGGTCACACGTTCCCGAGCTTCGCGGATACCGACGATGTCCACCGAGAGGGCGAAGCGGTCCAACAACTGCGGGCGGAGGTCGCCTTCTTCGGGGTTCATCGTCCCGACGAGGATGAAGCGAGCAGGGTGGGCGAACGAGATGCCTTCGCGCTCGACGGTGTTCACGCCCATCGCGGCGGAGTCCAACAAGATGTCCACCACGTGGTCATCGAGCAGGTTGACTTCGTCGATGTAAAGCAGACCACGATTGGCGCTGGCAAGCACACCAGGTTCGAAGTGACGTTCGCCCTTCTGGATGGCTTTCTCGATATCGAGCGTGCCGACCACGCGGTCCTCAGTGGCGGACACGGGCAGGTTGATGAATGGGGTGGTGCGCTCTGTAAAAGGCAGAACCTTGCTCGTCCCACCGCGCTCTTTACATTCGGTACACCAGGTGGCGGGCTTGTTCGGGTCGCATCCGAAGCGGCAATCCTGAACAACTTTTACGCGTGGCAGCAACGCCGCGAGGGCGCGGGCGGCTGTGGATTTCGCCGTGCCGCGTTCGCCGCGGATCAACACGCCGCCAATACGTGTATCAACGGCATTCAAAATCAGAGCGCGTTTCATGCGCTCCTGTCCTACGATTGCTGTAAATGGGAATATTGCTGGCATTTGTTTACTCCAGGGCGTGATTATACCGCCTCTTGCATAATTTGATATGCGTCGCACCAGACGGGTAAACCGATCACAGTAAGTAGACAAACCCATTCGGTTGGACCATCTATTGAAGCAGCAAGTGCGACGCATCCTCGCATAAAAGGATTTCTGTGAAATAGACTTTGAAAGTCCAATTTCAAATATTCATGATATGGGGTTGTCAACTTCACGTTTCACTTGTATAATCCGCCTTACATTTCAGTTAATTGGAGTCACGCGTGATGGATCAAAATGAAGCCCTAAGTGGGCAAGGGGCTGTAAATGCCCAGGGAGAACACCCTAACAACCAAACAATGGAATCACTGCTCGAGTCAGAATCGATGAGTGTGGAATTGCCCCAGGTGGGCGAGATCCGCAAGGGTGTCATTGCGAGTATCGGTACGAATCAGATTCTCGTAAGTGTCGGAACCAAGTCCGAAGGCGTTATTGCCGGCCGTGAGTTGGAACAGCTCACAGCCGAGGAACGCGCCGCGCTTCAGGTTGGGCAGGAAGTCAACGTTTATGTCCTCAACCCCGAAGACCAGAACGGCAATGTTGTGCTGTCATTCAAGCGCGCCCAGGAGGAAATGTCCTGGGAGAACGTCGAAAAGATGATCGCCGACGAAACCGTGATCGACACCAAGATCATTGGGTTCAACAAGGGCGGCTTGATTGCCGCTGTGGGTAATCTGCGTGGCTTTGTCCCCTCTTCACAGATTAGCGCCTTGCGCCGTTCCCAATCGACCGGCGAGACGCCCGAACAGCGCTGGCAAAAGATGGTCGGCCAGCCGATCGCCGTCCGCATCATCGAAGTGGACCGCGAACGCCGCCGCCTCATCCTCTCCGAGCGTTCAGCCAGCACCGAAACCCGTTCTTCACTGAAAGACCGTGTCATCAGTGAGTTGGAAGAAGGCAAGGTTTATACCGGCAAGGTCACCAGCCTGGCGGACTTTGGCGCCTTCGTCAACATCAACGGCGCAGACGGACTCGTCCACCTCTCCGAACTTTCGTGGGAACGCCTCGGTCATCCCAGGGAAATCCTCGAAGTCGGGCAGGAAGTCCAGGTCAAGGTTATTAATGTCGACCGCGAAAAGAAACGCATCGGGCTTTCCATGCGCGCCTTGCAGGATGATCCCTGGAAGAGCCGCGTTGAGAAATACAGCGTCGGCCAGTTGGTTGAGGGTACCATCACCCGCCTGACAAAGTTCGGCGCCTTTGCCCGCCTCGAAGGCGACATCGAAGGACTCATCCACATCTCCGAGTTGAGCGAAAATCGCGTCGAGCATCCGAAGGAAGTCCTCAAGGAGGGCGAGGTCAAGACCCTGCGCGTCATCCGTATCGACGGCGAACAGCACCGTGTCGGGCTTAGCCTGCGCAAGGTGGACTCAGCCGCCTTCGCCGACAAGGACTTCAAGATGCTCACCCAGGAATATCGCGAGCACGAAGAAGAAAAGAGACCAGAAGAATAGGAAAACAGAGCGCACCGAAAGGTGCGCTCTTCAATTCACATGCCGATCATTGTTGATGCTCACGCAGACATCGCCTACAACATGCTCAAATACGGACGCGATTACACGCGCTCCGCGCAAGAAACCAGAAGCCTCGAAGCGGGCGGTCCCAATGTGCTGGATAACGAGGACGCGCTCATTGGCTGGCCCGATTACCAGCGCGGACAGGTGGCGGTCATCTTCTCCACCCTCTATGCCACGCCCGCGCGCTGGCACAAAAGCGGGAATGAACTGCAAGTCTACAAGACATTTGACGAAGCCCACAGACTTTATCGCGAACAATTGCTGGCCTACCACCGGATGACGGATTCCATCCCCGATAAATTTCACCTCGTCACCACCGTCCGCGACCTTGAATTGATCCTTGACCATTGGCGGGAAAGACACCCGCATTCGCAGAGTCCAAGCCCCGAGCAGGGACATCCCGTCGGCATGGTTCCTCTCATGGAAGGCGCGGAGGCAATCCGCAACCTTTCGGAGTTGGAGGAATGGTACGAACTCGGCTTGCGGCTGATTGGTCCCGCCTGGGTTGGTACCCGCTACAGCGGCGGATGGCGTGAGCCTGGTCCGCTGACCAAAGATGGGCGCAAATTGCTCTCTGCCATGTCCGATTACAACTTCATACTCGACCTGAGTCACATGGATGAAAAAGCTTCCTTGGAAGCGCTGGACCTTTACGACGGACCCATTGTCAGCACGCATGGCAACTGCCTTTCCCTCCTGCGTGGCGACGGGTCAAACCGCCACCTGTCCGACCGTGTCATCGAAGGCATCATCGAGCGTGACGGTGTGGTGGGCATAGCAATCTTTAATTCGTACCTGAAAGCTGGTTGGGTTGTCGGGAAAAACAGGCGTGAGGAAGTCCCCCTGCGTCTCGTCGCTGACCACATCGACCACATTTGCCAGATTGCCGGTGACGCGCTCCACGCGGGCATCGGCTCCGATTTCGATGGCGGATTTGGGCTGCAATCTGTCCCGCCGGAAATTGATACAGTTGCCGACCTGCAAAATCTGGTATCCTTGTTGCAAGCGCGCGGTTATCCCGAAACAGATGCCGTCAATATTCTCGGCGGTAACTGGATTGCGCGCCTGAAAAGAGATTTACCGAAATGAAACCCAACCAATTTCCGTCTAGTTTCGGGGGCTCTACGGCTGAAACGGGTGACCCGTTTGCGCCACGCAAGTATTTCAGCATTGCAATCACCTTCATCGGTTTGATGGTCTTTGTTATCGGTGCCAAACCCGACTGGTTCGGCTGGGATTACAGCCCTATCGTTGGATTTGTACAGATTGCGGTTTTTCTGGCCGGACTGGCAATCATCTGTCTGGGCGGCTACATCGGGCTGCTTGCTTTGTGGTGGGGCTACGAACGCACCGTTGTGGCGGACATCGGAACAAGGCTGGTCGGCACGGGATATGTTATTGCCGTCTTCGCCGGACTGGCGGATATTTTTGGGATGGGTTCGCAGTCCTTTCCGCAGGTCCCTTATTTTGGCCCGTGGCAGTCCACCGGTGTATTGATAGGTCAGGGTATCATTGCGCTGGGCTTCCTGTTGTTTATTCCATTCCGCCCTCAAAAATCACCCCATAAGTTTGATGATCTGTAATAGATCTCTTGCAAACCTGCGGCGGCGTCCTCACCATCGGGAACAATGGCGAGGAGCAAGCGATCAAATCTGCCCGATTTGTCTTTCCCGGCGATTATTTATATAGTATGATTGTAGTGACCAGTCGTCCATATTCAAACCTATTGCAGACAAGGATTTTGCAGGAGAAACGTCATGGCAACAAAGAAATGGGTAAATCGCTTTGCGCCGCTGTATAAGCCGGCTGCGGATATGAACACCACGCCTTTGACCTTGCGTATAAAACTAATGGATTTATTCGAACGCACAATTGTCGAGGCGACGGGCGAAAAAAGGGAACCGTATGAAGAGGTCAACTACATCACTGAGAAAGGCGCCACTACAGGATGGATGTTCAGCGCCGACCTCGAAGATTACGCCGAGAAATATCCACGCGATTGTGTCGAAATTCCCAACAAGACGCCCAATCCGAATGATTTCGAACAGTATTTTATGCTCAACGGGATCAAGCAGGTTAATGCCTGTGGCGAATTGTGTGTGTGCTATATTCTCGGGATCTCGTTACAGGAAATGTTGGAAAATTGGCAGTTGAAGGCGCCCAGTTTTTGGAAGCGAATCTTCGGCAGCGGCAGGGCGCGCGGCACAAGCGCCGGCGAACTTTCCGAGATGTTCGCCATCTTTGCCCAGCCGAGCATACAGTTGACGACGGCCCTCTTCGAGCCGCATATTAAACGCAATCGCTACACCATCAAGGGAATGCAGCGCCTGATCGAAAATGGCTCCGTGATTGCCAGCGTAAATATGGATGGCACAACAGGTTGGCTGCGCGGGAGCGGGATCCTGCATTGGGTTACCGTTACCAGGGTGATCGCTGAGCGCAATGGTCTTGGCTTTGTTGAAGTTTACAATCCTGCCATGAACCGAATCGAATATTACTCATGGGCGGAATTCATCAACTCAGCCCGCCAGCCCTATGGCGTGTATTCGCCTCTTCCAACGCCACCCGCCTAATAAACAAAAAAGAAACCAGTCGCAATGACTGGTTTCTTTTTTTATCATGGTGCCCCCACGGAGATTCGAACTCCGGTCGTAGCCTTGAAAGGGCTGCGTCCTGGGCCTCTAGACGATGGGGGCTTTTTTAGAGCGGGCGAATTCTATCATCCACCCCTAAGACCGTCAAGCAAATTCAGGGTTGAGTTTCCGGTTTGACCCGTTGATTGAGCAGCGCCATCAAATCCACCATTTGACGGTTGATCAGCATCCCGGGACTTTCCACCCGTAAATTCGGCATGAGGACCGCTGTCAACGTGGCGTTGAAGATTGGCAGGAAATCGCGCGAGCCATCGGTAATAAGCGCCGTAAAATCAAAACGCCCGGGTAATTCCATGATGCCTTCGATCTCGAACATTTGCGTGGTGATGCGGATCGGATATTCGATTACGCTGGTATATCCGCCACGCACAATCCCCACCGGTCCAAGGTCTTCGCGGCGGGACAGGCAAATGGCGTACACATGTCTCTTCATCATGCGCACAAGTTCGAAATGATCCACCAGTTTTGTGGGCATATACACACGCGCCAGCCGCGCGTCGGTGATCTCGATTGCCGAGCGGGTCGGGTCGTTCAACATCCCCATGGCTCCATGCGTGGCGACCATGATCTTGCCAACCACACGATAGCCGGATGTAAAAACGTCAGCCGGGAGAAAGCGATAAGTGCGGGGGGAAGTATCGTGCAAGAGGGACATGAAGAAATCCTCAGTTATGAATCACGAATCGGGCGCGGTGTTCCGGTTTGAGGTCGTAGTGGCGGAGGAGTGCGGCGATGCTTCGTGGTGGGCCTGCCCGCGTTCGGGTCGAGGATCATGTTCAACCACGTGACCGCTTTCAGGTCATATTCCCGCCTGCCACACACGTCACAGACCCAGGCCGGGAAATGCGGCACGCTGATCAGTTCATTGCCGATCCACGTAAAGTAGGTCACGCGGCACGGCTGTAAATTGCCCGCATGACACTCGCTGCAGGGATAATATTCGGTAAGGTTTTCTTCAGTTTCTTTCATCTAGTTTCCTATTGAGTGGCGGGTATCTCGGTATGCTCGATCACCTTCCAAAAGGACGGAGGCCAGTAGATCACCACCGCCTTGCCAACCACCTGCCAAGAAGGCAGGTAGCCCCAGGAATGTGAATCAGAGGAATCGTTGCGGTTATCGCCCAGCACGAACAAATTCTCCTCCGGCACGATCCACTCGCCGGAGTATGCGGGGGTAGCCGCAATATATGGTTCGTTCAATGCCTGTCCGTTGACCGAGACGATCCCGTTCTGTACGCTGACCTTGTCGCCCGGCAGACCGATCACACGCTTGATCAACTCCTGTTCGGGATCCATCGGATAATGGAACACGACGATGTCGCCGCGTTCCACGTCGCCGAATTGATAATTCAACTTGCTGACCAAAACAAACTCACCATCCTCGAGGGTCGGGAGCATGCTGAAGCCGTCCACACGTACGCGCGCCGAAACCGCGTTGATTCCCAAAAACAGAATCGCGGCCAGCGCGAGGGTTTCAACCACGTCAAATATAAACCGTCCCCAGTTTGTCTTTTCTTCCGCGGGAGCGGGAACCTGCGCTTCGGGTTGTGCTTCGGTTTGCGCTACCTGTTCCAAATTTTCCAAACGAGCCTCCTGGTTTCCACAAAATTATACTTCCCTTTTTTTGAAATTCACTGCGTCTTAAGTCTTACCCCAGGCGAAGAAGGTTGGAACATGGAGGACGCGTTCATGATTCTTTCGCGCTGTTTCATCCAGTTCCTTCATTTTCTGGATTTCACGCTCCGGGACGATGCCTGCCAGGTCGGATTGGATCACCGCCCATTCGGTTTCCCACTCTTCAGCGGATTTGACCACCGCCCCGCTTTGAATGGGTCCTGTTTCGATGAGCCTGATTCCAGCCTGATAAAACGTCTCTGCCAGCGACGCGCCAAAAGATGGGTTGGCTCCCTGCCGGCGGAGCGCCTCCGTCTGCCACTCACCCAGCAGTTTGAGCGCGGACGGTTCGTCCACCCGCCGGCTGTAATCGGGTTCCGCCAATGCTAACACGCTGTGTCCCACCCGCGCCATTTCGCAAAGGACTTGCAATGGGTCTTTCACCCACAGCAGGAGGTAGTGACAGTAAACGATGTCGAATGATTTGTCGGGGTAGGGGAGAAAATGTCCGTCGCCGAGGGTCAGCGAAGCGGCCGGGGCCTGGACCTGGCACTCGTCGAGCGAACCAGCTTCGATGTCGAGTCCATGCAGGGCGGGAGCGGACAGTTCGCGCAGAATTGCACCTGTCCCGCAGCCCACTTCCAGTATGCGGCGCGCGGTCTTCAATCCCGCCTGTTCGAATAGATAGGTTCGCAGGTCATGGGTCCAGGCGGCTTGTTGGAGGTAACGCGTGTTCCAGTTCATCCTTCACAAAAAGTTTTCAGGTTCCGGTTCAAGGTGTCGGTATCCTCCCACCAGTTGCGGACAAATTCCACCTGTGCATCTGTTTCCGGCGAGCGCGGATGGTGGAAATTTATGGGACGGGTTCTGAATAGTTGATTCACCTTTTCAAGCGCCTGCTCATTCGGCATCCCGTGGCGGACAAGGTAACAGCCGACCACCATGCCCGTGCGCCCCACTCCGCCCCAGCAGTGGACGTAAACACAGCGCCCGTCGTTGATGGCTTTGTCAATCGCGTTGAGGATGGCGGTCATGGTATCCGACGAAGGAACGCTGAAATCGCGGATGGGGATGCGCTGGTGGGAAACGTCCATGCCGTAAATCTTCGCCTCTTCCTCGAGGATGTCTTCGTAGGGGACGAGTTCATGCGGTTCGGTCAGGTTGATGAAGGCGGTGACTCCCGCTTCGAGAAAGGCATCCACACGGCGGCGCGCGGACTCAGGGTCACGGCTGCCGGGGTATTCTCCCGCCAGCAGACGGTTTTCTTCGACCCAGTAGGATTCGGGAATGGGGAGTTTGGTCATTTGGTTAACTCATTATTGCCGTTGCGAAGACGATGTGCAAAGGTTGTCAAGTATGTTGGCGCGTAATTCGACCAGCTCAGGGTATTCATAAAAGAAGGCGACTTTCTGTTCCTTGATGGAGTTGCCCGCCGGTTTGGGATTGAACACAAAATAGGCAAAGGATTCAGCGATGTCTTCTGTGGGGTGCGTGGCGGCATAGTCATCGACGAATTGATCCTGGCGTGTTTTATAGAAATTATAAAGAGCGTCATAATAAATGGTAAGGTCTTCCGCCCCGTATTGGAGCGCGTCAATTTTCTCCCACTCATCGTTTACGCCCACCCAGAAGCGATTGTAAAAATCGTCAATATATGAATCTTCGTAGCTGCAGCCTGTGCCTGTAAAATAATTTGGACAGGCGGCGGCTTTGCTTTCCTGTAAAGATGAGACGTCAGGATTATCCACGATCTCCTGGTCGGGTGTGACCTGCGAGGCGTTGAGCGTGAGCACGTGGGCATATTCGTGGATTATGGTAAATACGAGCGAATCTTTATCCTGGAGGTCGGCAACGTCAATTTCCAAAACCCACTGCGAGGGGTCGTCTTCGGTCTGGTCAACAGCCGCGAGGGTGTTTGAATATCCATCTGTAAAAACATTGTATTGGGTGACCATTTGACGGTTTTGGGAGGGGATCAGGTCGGTGAATAATTTCCAGGCTTCGTTTTGCAAGGCAAGGTCTTTTTGTTCCTCTTTGAGATCGTTTGGGACAGATTCAAAGGTCGGGTTTGCGATCTTGTCGCCTAGTACCGCATAAGTTGCCAGGTCGTACGATTGCGGCTCGACATAATCTGAAACATCCCCCATATCATACACATTGCCTTGCGCGCTTTCGATGATCTCTGTCATTGTGACAGCACAAGTGGCATTGGGCGTATCCGTGACCCATCGGCTCAGGGTGTATCTGCCAAGCAAAATGCCTAAAAGGATGAACAAGCCAACGGTAAGCAAAACGATGATAATGGTCGGGCTCTTTTTCATATTTATGCCTGTATTTCTTATTTAGGCATCATAAGTGTTGTGATCACGGTTTCTCCTGATTAACGTGACAATTGCCCTGCGTTTGGATTTGAACATGGTTGTCTCCTTTTTTACCTCTAAAATAAAACGGTCTCGTGAGTATTTTATCCGAGACCGTTCATTTTATGAACTCAAGTTTTCCCTTATCCAGGCAAGGACATCGCCAGGCGTTCCGATCTTGAGTCCTGACCTTTCTGCTACTTTTGGATCATCCAAAAAATGCTTGTGGTCATGCGTGGCAAGATAATCCACTTTGGCTATCATTGCGGCAAGCAGAATGGGGACATCGTCTGGATCGTCTATCAAGTACAAATTTGCCCGTATCTCCTCATCTGATGGGTCTGGAACGATCTGAATCCTTGCGCGTGATATTTCCATTTGCACATCATCGAAATTTTCGGGAGATTTTCTGGCAACAGAGCGATATGTTTCATTGACCACCATTTCGCTAATGATCAATATAATATCCTCGGTTTCCCCAAGTTGGAGTAAGACGTGAGCCGCGCCTGTTTCTGAAATGATGCCAGCAATCAAAGCGCTGCTATCGAGAAAGATGTTGATCTTTTTCATGAATTCTTTCCAGGGATTTTGACGTTGCCATATTTTTCCTGAAAGAGCTTTTTCCTTTCCTCCCTGAGCGCTTCAATCCAGTCGTCCATGTCAATATCCTCTTCTGCAAGCCGCTTGGCAATGCGCCTGGAAAGTACATCCACTTCCAACACCTTGGGCTTAAGCAGAAAGGACCCGCCGCCTAAATCAATAATGGTAAAAACTTCGCCTTCCTGAAGTTTGTACTTGTCACGTAATTTGGCAGGAAGGGTGATGGACCCTTTGCCGCGCATTTGAACTGTGGTCATAGTTTTCTCCAGAATATCGGAAATTCCGAATTTCCGATATTGTAACATCAAAACCGCTTACCCTCGGACTTTTTTGGCAGGGACTACTTCTTCCGCAACTCGTAATTCAAGATGACAGGGTCAAGCCGTTTGGGATACCCATCCAAATGGTAGGCGACCAGATACCCTTCGTGGTGGTCTACTGAAAAAGTCCACGGGTTGACCTGAATCACGCCGTCTTCCACATGGTAGCGGACAGTGACCTCGGTGTCTTGATCATTGCGCGGGAAAACCGACATTTCCCCCGAAGCGGGGACATCGAAACAAAGGCTGTAGGAAAGCACATCGCACAGGTCGGTGATGCGGTCCAGGTGGTCGAACAGGGTTTTGGACAGTCCATGTTTTTTCAACTGTTCGTCAATGGCTTGGGAGAATTCAACGGTGAGGGCTTGACGTTTCGGTGACGGGTCGTGAGCCGCGAGCCGCCTGAAATGGTATTTGACGATGGTATCCGCCACGACATCCGAGCAGGGCATGAAGAAACCGCGCCGCGCAATGGGAAGCCACTCCTCGTCGGTCATTCCGCCGATGGGGGAATTGTCGAGGTAGCCGTAACCGCGGTCATGCAGACCCATGCCCGCGATCATGGAATTTCTTTCAATGGGCGGAAAATCAAAATCCTCGTTGCCCCATAACATTGCCAGCGTGCCGACAAGCTTGAGATGCTCCGACTGCGGCGTGACAATTGCCCTGCGTTTCGATTTGAACATAATTTGACACCTCTAAAGTCTATGTTATTCATCAAGTAATTTACCTGTAGTGGAAATTCGTATGATGAAAATTTCTTGAGCGAAGTAAGTAACCAAACCACATTACTTTAAGGAAATGACTAATCGTCAGCGAATATTATTTTTGCTTTTATTCCATTTTGGTTTAATAAATAGAGTAATCCGCCTCCATCAATTAGTTCAATCGGCTTATCTTTTGCAAAATCATACGCATCTGTTCCGTAATGACTTGTTGCCACCAAAATTCCTTTGTTTGCCCCTTCATTAATCATTGTTCCATATAAATCTCTTACTGCCGATACGCCCACAACATTTTTGTATCTTTTAGCTTGAATGACGACTTTTCCGCCCAATATTGGTCTGGGATCGAATGCAATAACATCCACTCCGCCATCTCTAGACGAGCGGGTTAACTTCGATTCAAAGCCAATTACCGAGAACAAATTGTTTATGAAGTTTTCAAACTCCCAAGGATTCAAATCCATTAGATTTGGTCGAGATTCGAGGTCAGATAAAATATCACTGTCCTCAACAAATCGTTTATCCACCATGTCGAATTCAACAACAGGCTTAACGGGCATTAGTTCTGACGGTTGAGGCGAGACTTGTGCGCCAAGGTTTCGTAAACAGGCTTTCATATCAACCTTAGCCAAATTCAGATCTGTAAATCTTTCTTTCACTACTCTTGTTGATATCAGATAGGGTCGAATTTCTTTGCCTGTAGAAGGATCAATTGTATTGACAAACCCATTGAATGTTACTACCTGGATATGATCACCTTGATCAGAAGTAAACATTTCATGGATCGTTCTTAAACAGATTGCGGCGATAGCATTTTGATAAACATCTTTTATTTCGGATATTTTTCTGACTTTTTCATCAATTCTGTCTTTAGTTTTTACATACTTATATTCAGCAATATTAGGCACAATTTCTTTAGTCGGTAATTCATAATCGACCACCAATTCTTTGGGTTCAGGCAAATAAGCAACACGAAATTCTTGGGGAAAGTCGTCTGGATATTTTGATTGCTCAAGCACTAAAGAACAATAGGCAACAATTGCTTTTGGTTCACCAGCCTTATATGCGTTCTCAAACTGGTCAATTTCCTGATTGTGTCCTTGAATCTCCATTTCAAAGGCAGCTTTTTCTTTTTCATAATCTTCGCTAAGCATGTTTACTCTTGTATTGTGCTCAGCGAGGAGACGTTGATAGTTTTTATAGCTCTCTTGATATCTTGCTTCTCCCTTTTGTACAGCCTTTTGATGTTGAAAACCCCGCCAATCAAACAATAGCTTGAATAAAAAGTTGGATTCTTTTGGAATAAAAGCCTCTCTTTTAGGTTCGATAGGTTTGGCAGGAGGTTCAAACTCTCGAAACCTTATATGTTTTTTGAGGCTGTCAAATCGAATGTTGTTTTCAGTTGAGAGGGCATCCTGTAATATTTCAAGGAGTTTTTTGTTTGTGTATGCAAGTATCTTGTTCTTTTGATTTGCTTCTTTTAAACGACTTCCCAAATAAAGACGTTGGGTTTCGCGTTGCTGCTCCCGTTCTCTTTTTTGACGTTCCCGCTCCCTCCTTTTTTCGTCACGAACATGTTCTGATGCAAGGCGACTGTATGAATAACGTCTGGACATAGATTTTGTTCCTTGTTTCAAGATTCTAAATCATGGTTTAGTTAAAACAAGACCATTGGCGATATCTATTTTCAACTTTTTACTGAAATACCATTTACCTATTACGTCGCGAACTATCACTCTAGTGTAAATAACTTTCTCATGTATCTGTATTTTCCTCATCCACTCAACATACTTTTGCCACTCAATTACGAAATGTACGTTATCCCAAGACTCGATACGAAATAGAAATTGATCCTCTGTGTCAAGCTTTTCAAGCTGAGGACAATCTTCCCGTTTCCAGCGATTTAGAATTTGCTTTTGAGGTTTCCATTCAATCCAAATATTGTGAATCCTAATTTTTCTTGGCGACAAATTTACCACATCAATAAAAATACGTTCAATCTCGCGAATCATCCTGCCTTCATGGACAATGGCAACTTTAGCATAACCTGAATTCACTTTTATTTGAGGTCTTCTGTCCCAAAGAAAAATAAAGAAATTTGTTATCCCAAGTACCAGCGCAAGAATTGCAATAATGTCCGACAAATTTATTGAATTCATTTTACTCCTCACTGGTTAATTTTTACCATTCAACGACTCCCACCACCCCATCAACTCACTCAGCGCCAGACTCGGTGTGGCGTCGCCCTGCCTGCCTGAATTCCAGGTGACGATCAAATCTTTCTTGGCGCGGGTGATGCCCACGTAAAAGAGTCGCAGGCGTTCCTTGACGTAGTCCAGCCGTGAGCGCAGGGTCGCCGCGCCTTCCTCGTAGGCGTCATATTCGCTGTCCGACTCCAACGCGGTCAACTGGGCGAGGGCTTCGGCTTCCAAATTCAACGAGCCGCGCACGAACCATTTCTCCGAGATGAAGCGGTCGTTCGGCTCGTTCGAGGGGAAGTCGTAATTGTTGACCGACATCAGGTAGACGCGATCCCATTCCAGTCCCTTCGCCTTGTGCATGGTCGTCACCACCACCTTGCCGCGATGCTTCTCAGGGTCGAAGCCAGAGTCGTCGTCCGAGAAACCGATGAAGCGCCGTTCGTTCTTGGCGATCACCGTCAGCTCAGAGGTCAACTCGGGCAGACGCCAGTCGTTGTGGTCGTCCGCCGTCTGACGCAGGACCAGCGCCAGTTTGTGCGCCAGCGCCAAATCCGAGACTTCGCTGAAGACATCCTGCGCCAGAGTCAAAACCAACTGGTCGATGGGAAGCGTGACCGCGTTCAACCAGCGCTGGACGTTGACCCGAAACTCGGTCAACTCGGCGATGACCTCGTCCGACTCGCCCAAGCCTGACAGCCATTCGTCCCTCACCCCTGCCCCTCTCCCTGAGGGAGAGGGGTGTCCGAAGGACGGGGTGAGGGCGGGCGCGATGAAATCTTCCACGTGAAGAAGTCCGCGCAAAACATTGGATGTCGTTGCGAGGAGCGTTTTTTGCGACGAAGCAATCTCCTCGTCAGTTGGGGATTGCTTCGCCCCTATCGGGGCTCGCAATGACATATCACGCCAATCCCTCCGCCATACCTCATACGCCTTCGCCAACTTCCGCGCGGACTGCGGGTCTGCGAGATACGACAGCAGGATGCTCAACGATCCCGCCGCGGCGCGGGTGGTGGACGTGGACGAGATCAACTCGACGACTTCGACCCCGCGTTTCCGCAGCGCGTCGATGACTTCGATGCCGCGATTGTTGCGTGGGACAAGCACCGCGATGGTTGGCTTCTCTTCGTCGGGCGCGGAGCGGTTCGCCAGCGAATCGACATAGCCCTTCACCGACTTTGCCACCGCTTCGAGTTCGTCCTCTGGCGTGAACTTTCTGCTGATGAACCTGACCGCCGTGGGGTCGTCGGGCGGGTTGACGGGTTGGTAGCCCTCTGGCACAGGTTGGATGTACGGCAGGGAAAGCGCCGTCCGCGCCTGCGGGATGGGATGGGCAGTCATTACCCAATGGATGAGATGATTTGCCAGCGCGATCACCGCAGGCTGTGACCGTCCAGACTCGGGCATGTCCGCGCTGGGGTTGTCGCGGATGAAATCCCGCAGCAAGTCAGGGTCAGCCGTCGTGAAGGTCTCGAAGATCGCCTGGTTGGGGTCGCCGACGCGGACCCAATTTCCGCCCCCCTCGCCCCTTCGGGGCACTCCCCCCAAATTCCCCGAATTTGGGGGGAGATGGAGGGGGGCGCCACCAGATAATAGGCTAAGTATTTGTTGTTGTGTCCTGCTCGAATCCTGCGCCTCGTCCTCCAAAATGAACGGATAACGGAAGCGCAGCCGCTCAAGGTATTCCTCGTCGTTTTGGAGCAGGGTCAGCGCGAGGCGAATCAGGTCGTCGAAGTCCACCGCGCCGCGATAGGCTAGGGCGCGCTGGTAATCGGTGTAGATGTCACAGCCGAGTTGGGCAAGCGGCAACGGCTGGAACGACGCGTCGAGTTTGGCACGCAGCCGTTCGGGAGTCAGCAGGTGATCCTTTGCCGAGCGGATGAAGGCGTTGGCGAGCGAGTCCACCATGTTGGGGAGTTGCTCGCGCTTCAACCAATCCTGTTTGGAATTATCCAGCGCGGGATCGAGATACTCGTCGAGCGAGTGGGTCGCCAGCCACGCATTGACCGCCTCGCGTCGGATGGCTGCCGCCTCCCGCTCGTCGATGATGCTGAACTGATTCTCCAGTCCCACGCTGGCGGGTTTCTCGCGGACAATGTCATGCGCCAGCCCATGCAGTGTGCGGACGCGGTAGCGGTACAACACCTGCAGCGGATTCTCGAAGAAATGCTTGATGCGCGTCTCGAAGTTGTCCACCGCCGAGTTGACCAGCGTGACGATCAACACCTCCTGCCCGTCCTGCAAGACCCCGCTGTGAATGATCTGCGCTGCCAGCGCCGAGAGGATGTGTGTCTTGCCAGCGCCAGGCACGGCGGCAATACCAAGCCGTCCACCGGTGTAGCGGAGGATGTTTTGTTGAGAGGGACGGGGGGTGAAAAAAGTGTTTGACACTAACGAATGCTCCACTAAAAATCAGTATCACTTATGGGTTTTATATATTTACTTTTTTCAAACCCAATTACATCTTCTATTGCTTCAGCTTGTGACAGTATGGATTCAATTCCTTGTTTGATCAAGGATATATAACTGTCAAGGTGCTTTTCTGTAACGACTGTTACAGGGCTTAATGTTACTTGAGAATGTGGGTTAGTTTCGTGACGACGATATGGGACAAAAACCATACCGCTTTGAATTTCTAAAACCTCTACTTCATTTTTATCCCCCAAATAACTTTCAAATAGTTGACCGTTAATTACGACAACTGGAATGGCAATGCTGAAAAAAAGCCCAATATCTGAAGGTGGACTGTTTTGATCGAGGTCGTCAAACATCTGTAATGTCTGTTTGTAAGCCTCTTCAGTCTCTATGTCATGAGCTTCAACACTTTTGCTTATTTGAATTATTGCTTCGTATGCATGATCTTTTTGGTCTGTGAAGGACTCGGCAACCACATAACCTGGATTTTTTATTGAAAATAAATCTAATCCTAAGTTGCTGTCAATTGCTTGAATAATTTTGGCAACAACACGCCCTTGCAGTGTTTCAATGTTCGACCAATTTGAAGGATGCTGCCCCTTCAACACCCTTGAGAAAAAGGAAAATTTATCAAACTTATCTGAAGTTACAATTATTACCCAAGGCTTATCCTTGGCTGAATATTTGCATTCAATATAGAGTTTTACAACCATTCGAGATTTTTGAATATCTTTTGCAAGTGATGCAACAACGTCTACAGGTCTAACAGAATGAGACTCTTGATCAACAAAATGCTCAAACTGAGAAACTGTAAAACCATTCTCTTGAAATTTTTTTGCTACCCTCATCTCAAGTGAATAGCCTTGCTTTTCCACCCACTCTTTTACTCGAGCGGATAGTTCTTGTTGCGCGATTACCTTTTCGCCACCAGCTTTATTATCCATAGGTAGCCCAAATTTACTACATTTTTTGAAATGCTTGGAAAATGTCCTATGCTATTTAACTCTGATTTTTCGGTAACTTGAAGTAAAGAATCAGGTGAAACACCGTTGCGATGAGAAGAAACGGGAAAACTAAATACGTCAAAACTCCTGAGCTGCCCGAAGCCTTGGTAATCGACAAAATTATGAAGAGTGCAAAACAAAAGACAGCTATGTAATCGAACAACCTCGTGAAAAACAGAAACGTTTTGTTTCTTGCTGCCCATTCCACGTAACTTCCGTCCTTTTTCATCCTGGCGACGGTTTGACTGTATTTCTTGTATGTGTTGAAAATAAAAACCCCGCCAAAGAATATAATCACAACATAAACAACCAAGATGATCATCGGGAGAAATGAGTTTGAACTGTCCATGTTTATTTGCGCCTCTTTATGATTCTGTGTGAATGTTTGCTGCCGGTACTTCGTCTTGCCGGGTCTCTCCTTGCCTGAATCATTTTAGCACGTTGCACCTTTTTCACTTATGTTTCCTGCTCTCGAAATAATTTGCTCCCGCCGCGTAAAGCAGGAACAACCCGAGTATCATAAAGAACACGGCTTGCAGTCCCAGATACTGATATTGAACCAAGCCAAAGCCTGCGAACAGCACGCCAACCAGACCGTAAAAGATGGCATTGCGCATGTAGGCTGAACTGACTCGTTTGGAGTGGAATAGGTTCCGTGCTGCGAGTTGTCCCAGTTGACGGACTTCATTCTCGTGACGGTTCTTACAGGCGACCACATCGTCAACGATGACAGCGCACTCTGAGCATAATCCGCGCTGACAGTATTTGCACAATCCAATGGCGGGGGAGTCGGGATGATAAAAACAGTTCATGTCATTCTCCAATTACCTGTAAGATTAATTCCCTCCTGCGCGGTTTGTTGTCGAAGTCCACGTAGATGATTTGTTGCCACGTACCGAGGGTCAAACGTCCGTTCACAAATGGGACAGTCAGCGACGGACCGAGCAAACTGGCGCGGACATGACTGTGACCATTACCGTCATCCCAGCGGGCGTTGTGGGCGTAGTCGCGGTTGGACGGGACGATTTCATCGAAGAGCCGTTTCAGGTCGCTGACCGCGCCTGACTCGTACTCGATGGTTGTCACCCCGCTGGTGGACGATGGGCAGAAGATCGTCACCGTGCCGTTTTTGAGTCCGCTCAGGACGACATGTCTTGCCACCTGGTCGGTGATCTCGTGGACCTCCGCGTTACCGCGCGAGGTGAGGGGAAGAGAAAAGGTTTTTACTGGCATGAGGATATTATATCCTCACCTTACGCAGTGTCGTTTTCCCGAAAGTACATCGGGACGATGTGAGCGGAGCGACACTCCCTGGCACTGCCCGCCAGGGCAAGTGTGCACCGTGCGCCAGTGCGGTGAGAACCTCTACGACTATCTCAGAGACCCTTCGCTTGCCCCTTCGCTGCGCTCAGGGCTTCGGCTCAGGGTGACACCCGCATTCCGAACAGGCGCGGTCATGCAGCGAGATGACCCCACCGCACTGGGTACACATCCACTTTGTTTTTTCTTCGAGCAGGTGCTGTTTCACTCCTATCGTTTTGGCGCGGATACCATTCTCGATCAGGCTGACCTGATACCTTTGCCTGTAACTTTTGTCCAGCCGCTTGATGATGGCGCAGGGAAAGGTCGGACACTCGTAACAAAAATCAACCCCTTGAGCTGTGACGCAATCCTTGATCTTGCACTTCCTGCAATGATCGGGTTTGCTGGCGTCCTGTCCGCGGCAGCCGAGGCAGGGTTTCTTCTCGCGGAGATACACATAACAAACGGCACAGGTGATCCCGCAGGGAGCCAGCATATCCGCTGGGATATTGGCGTCTGTTTTCATTTTGCTTTGAGCAACGTCTCGTATTGTTTGCGGTATTTCGGCTCCTGCTCCTTTGCGATAAGCGCCCGCACACGTATTAAAAGCGCATCGTCCTTTTCTGCTTTTTGCAGCGCCAGCGTGGACTGGATGATGTCCTGCCGCAGGAGGTTGGAGTGCTTTTCACTCGCGCACTCCACGAAGCGCTTTTCGAGATGTTTCAGCACCTTCTCGCGGTTGGACTTGTTCGCCGCGGCGATTTTCCAAACGTTTTGGATGCACTGCCTCGATGTGATGAATTTCTCATCCCTGGTGTGGACGAGCAATCGGTCGAGCGAGTCCGCAAGGCGGTTTTCGACATCGCTCTTTGCTAGGTTGCACAACAACATGATACCGATTGATCTCTGGTAGGAATTCTCGTGTTCCAGTTTTTCGAGCAGCAAGTCCCAGATTTCGTAGGCCCAATCCACTTTGGACTCGGTCAGCTTCAACGTGGCTTGCAGCGCATCCATCCGAATCTTGTCGTCGGTCGAGCTTAATTCTTCGATGTGTTTTTGAATGTTCCTGTTCATGGTTTCTCTCAAACATAACTTGCGGCAAGGATGAGTCTCTTCACATCGCGCAGACCAATCTTGCCCTTGAAGTATTTATCTCCAACGTTGACGCGCGCCAGCGCCTCGTATAGCTTGTCGGCATCCATCTTTGCCAGTTTGGCGGCGCTGTTACAGCCAGCTTCGAGCAGCATCTGCGCCGTGGTGGGACTGGTCCACTGCACCCTGGTCAAGTCAACCAGTTGAGAGAGCGTTTCCAGCACATCGCCATCCACTCCCGTGGACTTTGCCAGTGCGGTCCGCTTTGACTTGTTGTCCGTTGCTTCATATAAAGCGGCGCTGTCACGGATGCCGCTCCGTTCAAGTTTGGCGATCTCGCTTTTGGGCAACCAATCGAAGTCTTTCAACGCGGACGGCTTCGGGAACCAGCCTTCGATTTCACGCCTGAGCAGGGTGAGATAGTCTGCCCCAATTCCTGTTGACTTTGCCAATGCCTCTAGCCGCTTGGAAGTTTTAAGTTCTTTGCGGAGGTTTGCAAGCGAGGTTATGCCTTGCTTCTCAAGCGACTTCATCTTCGTACCCAGTCCCTCCAAAAGGGAAGCGCGGCTGGGCACAAGGTCAGTAGCTTCGATGCGTTTCCGCAAATCGCCAAGGCTGATTTTTTCCGCGTCGATGTGATATGCCATTTCGCAAATCCTGTTCTGTAGAATAACCTTTATTTGAATTTCGATTTTTCATAATCGAATTTGATGCTTGTTCCAACCACCACGTCTTCGATTTTTTCGATGATCAACCAGTCGTCCATATTGCCTTGATGGTCGAACTCCAGCGGCGGGATTTCCTTGACGTGTTCAAACTCAACCAGGCACAAACATTTCTTATGCCACCTCTCTTTTTGGCGGTCGGTCAGGTTTAGTTTGTTTTGATTGTCTTCGAGTATCTTTGTTATTTCCTCGTCGGAAAGATTCACATAATTTTGCACCTCCTTGACAGTTGCCGTGGTGGTAATTGACGCTGTGCCTTTTTTCATAAAATACAAAGTCTCGCCTGCGAAGACCCTGCTGTGGGGAATCTTCCTGCCGCTGGCTCCCCGAACCACCATGGTTTTTTCCCCGCCGAGAATTTTTTCGAGAACTTTCTCTTTGTCGTCACAATACACCAGATGAACCATTGTTTTCTCCTTGTTAGCTGAATGTCTCTAATTTCTACGCACAACGACTGCCGTAGTTACATCTTGACCACGGGATGCCGCAACACTGTCTTCATCTTGTCGGGCGCAGCTTTGCGTGGGTCGCTCATGTAGATCTCGTGATGCTTGCCGTTTGGACCGACGTTATCCTTCAAGCCGTTCGCCTGCATGAACTCGTGCATGCGGTCGATGGTGGCTGGTTCGGTCGCGTATGGACCGATGTGCATGGTCTGCACGCACAGTCCTTCCTCGAAGTGGGCGAGCCGCAGCTTGCCCAGCATGTCGCTGTTCCCTTTTTTCTTGCGGACGTTTTCGCGCGCTTCTTCGAATATTTCCGTCGTGATGACATCGGGTTGCATGATCATCAGCGTGTAAAACCAGTTGTCTTTGACGGTGATGTCGAACTTCCCGTCCTCCACTCCCCACAAGCCTTCGAGCGCCATGACGGGATAGTCAATGGGATTCGCCTTGCGCTTCTTGAGCGTGAATTTCAACGTATACGAAATGCTGTACAACGCCTGTGTCGCCTCGGCAAACGACGGCGACTTCCCAGGCTCCGAGCCTTTCTCGATAGCCCCATCAATCATCGCAAATTGCAGATTTGGAACCTGCACGGTTTCGATCTTCTTCGCCGACGGCTGGTACAAATACTTGAATTGTTTTTTCAGGTCAAGGGTTTTCATGTTGATCTCCTTTCCTATTCACTTTACACGGTGTCGTTCTGAGCGGAGCGAAGAACCTCTACGATTGTCTTAGAGACCCTTCGCTGGCGCTCAGGAATCATGTTGGGTGACTTGCCTATTCACTTCTTATTTCCCACTCTTCACCCTCTTCTTTATCTCCCCCCGCGCCCAGCGATAATGCGCTGCTGTTGTTGAGTTGAAATACGCCGCGAGAAGGTTATTCTTCGTCCAGGGGTATTGCCCGCGTGTGAAGAGTTCCTTTTCGGGGATGGACTCGATGAGTTTCATGATCTTTTTGTACGAAGTCTTGAACTCCTTTTGGATGTCTTCCAGTGACTTGTCGCGGTTTTTGAGGTAGATGGCATGGTTGAGTTGGGGGAGTTGTCCCCAGTTGAATTCCTCCGATGGCACGGCTGGGACTTTGCCCTTGACTCCCGTCTCGTACCATTTCATGACCATCCCCTCCCATTCGATGAGATGCGCCAGCACGTCCTTGGCGGACCAGTCGTCGGCGGATTTGGTTTGGGTCATTTGCTCAGGCGTCAGTGTGGCGAGCAGTTTCTCCAACGCGGCGCGTTCGGTTTGGGCGTCCTCGATCAGTTGTCCTTTTGTCGTCGCTCTTGGCATGGTTTCCTCTGGTTATCTCATTCTCAAGATTTTCCTTGCTCTCTGTTGGGTGCTCTTTCGCGCCGAATATTGCCAGTGTTCGGCAAACTTGAATGCCTCTGTCTGCTCGTCTTTTTCCAGATTCGGGAACATCTTCAACAAGGCTTCCAATACCCAATCCTGTTCGTTGGTGATAAGGTTCTCGATGGACAGTGAAAGGATGGGAAAGACCTTTTGCGCATCCTTTTTGGAGATCGCGCCGAAGTCACCCAGAAACAAGTCTGCTGAACTGCAAAGGCACAACCCGTCCTTCTTGTTCTGGAGATATGCTTCGGCATGTTCGATGGCTTTTTGCGCAACGGCTCTGTTCAAGTGGGCGCAAAACCCCATCGTGCGGATGGTCATCCAGCGCGTCTGCGGCTCTTTGACCGACAGGGCTGGCAGCAATTTCTCCAAATGGGGCGCGACTAATTCGGGTTGTTTCTCAGCGACGATTTCCACGACCTTGGCGGCTCCCGACCGAATATGCTTTTTGGCTGGCACTTCCGCTTCGAAGGAAGACAACTCGATGCACTCTGACAAAATATCGAGTTGACCGTTCAGAACTTTCTGCGCGAGGGTTTTCCCAAGCGCGCTGGAAATGGTTCCCTTGTTGTTTGACAGTTGTTCAAAAACACTCATGATGGACTTCTTCTTTCTGTCGTAGGTCACGCTTGCAGCGTGATATTTTTCTAAAAGGGTTGTCGCGTTACAAACGCGACCTACTCCTGTTTATGGTTTGCCAGAAACTTTTCCACGATGCTTGCAAATTCTTCTGGCTGTTGTTCAAACGAGAAGTGACCCGTATTTTCGATGACGGCGAACTCGGCATTGGGGAACGCTTCCACATACTGACGGCTGGCAGCCTCACTCTGGAGATCATCCGCGCCGTGGATGACCAGCACGGGGGCAGTGACGTTTTTCAGCGCGTCGCGGTAGTCGTGTCGCTGTCCCATGCTGACGTACATGCCCCAGGTCATCCAACCGCCAGGCTTTCCCTGCTTCGGCATGGGCGTGTTTTCCACATCTACCACTTGAACGTAATACTCCCCAAACTTCTCGTTCATCGCGAGCAGATCCGCTTCGGATTTCTGGAAGAGCGTGTTGAAGTTCATGTATTCCTTCATAAACGCATCGAACTCAGGCTGTTGGTCGGTGGGAAGTTTCTCGCGCACACTGACGAACAGATCGCTGTCCGCGTCTGGCTGCGGCATGACCAGCGTGTTGGCGGGCGAGACCAGAATCAACGCCTCGACATGTTCGGGAAATTCTGCAGCATAGAGCGAAGCCAGGAATCCGCCTCAAGAGTGACCGACCAAAATCAACTTGTCGTCGCCCAGAATCTGTCGGATGCGTTCGATGTCCGCGATTTGCGCGCCCAGCCCAAGGGTTCGGTCAAGCTCCATCATGTTCTGGTACATGTTCGTTGACTCGAAGCGTTCAATCGGTCGCGTGGACTCGCCGCAGCCGCGCTGGTCGTAATAGTGGAAGCGGAATTTCTTTGTCAGTGGTTCGAGTCCGCTCATGGGTGCGAGGAACGGCATCCCAGGTCCGCCATGGATGACTAAAACATTCCGCCCTTCGCCGCCGGCAAAGTGGTTGATCTCGATGTTCGACTCGACCAGCCATTTTTCACTTTCTGTTGGCTGATTGGGCGGCGTGAGTGACGCGCCCATTTCGCGCACCATGCCGGGTTTGTACAACGGCTGCGTGGACATGTACCAAAATCCTCCTGCGACGATGATCAGCGCCAGAACAACCGCGCCGATGATGATAAGTATTTTTCGTTTCATTCTTTGTTCCTTGTTAGTACCATGTCACTCTGAGGGAGCGATATTTGCGACCGAAGAGTCTCGGGTGTTGATGATTGAGATGCTTCGCCGCAAAGCGGCTCAGCATGACACCTACTCCGATTTCCTTCCACACCCGTAGCAAACCTGCCTATGGACGCAGATAGTTCCTCCGCAATTCGGGCAAGCCCAGCGGACTTTTTCGTTTGCGACAAATTGTCGAATGCCAAGCTTCCGTATATTTTCGAGATTCTCGATGGTGCTCATGTTGTATCGAGTTCGATATCTTTTATCCATGTGCTTGACCCTTTCACAGGGAAAACTGTCACACTCGAAGCAGAACTTCAAATTCCCTTGTTGAAGTGCTTCGCAGTTTTTGATTTTGCACCTAAGGATGCTGACGGCTTTATTGGGGTCTTCCACCCTGCAACCAGGGCAGGTGTTCTTGTCCCGCAGGTAGGCCATGCAGGTTCCGCAGTTCATTCCGCAGGGAGCAATCAGGGTGGATGTCATGTTCATGGGTTTATTTTTCCTTTATGGCAACGTAAAAATCGATTTCAGGATTGCTCTTGTGTGTGCTTCGCTCGTCGTGATATTCGAAATCGTCGATGACGCCCGCGTGCTCGTAGTTGGAATTGGGCAGCCAGATTGTGTAAATATGTCTCTTGGCGCTTGCGATGGCGATTGGCCATCCGAAGCGGTTCTTCGGGCGGATTGGAAAGACCGCGTACTTCCCAACTGGAATCTCGAAGGCTTCCAGCCCGTCGGGGACCTGCCCGGTTGTGGTCACGCGGTCTCCCATGAAATAGGTGAAGGTCCCAGCCGCCTCATTGAATCCTTTGCTCACCGCCGCAAAGCCCCAAGGTGATTTCTTGTTCGGGATTTGCGACTTTTGTTTCGCAAACCGTTGACCCAATGCTGGAATGTCGCGATAGACAGTCTTCAGGTTTGTATCGACTCCCATGCCGATGATCTGGATCGGTTCCTCCAAATCGACGATGCGCGGGGTTACCAGAGTTATATCGTGTGCAAAGAATCTTTCGAAAAGACTGCTTGGGGACATCGTATGGCTCCTATGAATAGATCTTGCGCAAACTATCCCAGGTGGCTTGCTCCTGGTCGGCGATGTTATTTAGATGCTCGCCAGCCTTGGAAAGGCAAGGTGTTGGATCGGGTGCTTCCGAGGAAGTTTTGGCCCAATCAGCAAACGATTCCCAGGCGTCGCCGATGCGCTTGAATTCGGAGGCGCTTTCAATTAGACGAGATTCACCAGTGATCATAGCGGCCTCAGAGAGGAAGCGGCTGAACATATAACGAAAATTACCTCCGCCGCTGCCGCCAATCGCGCTGATGAGAATATAAGTATTGAACAGCGACCAGCGGATTTCTTCTGAGCCTATTTGCTCGTGCCAGCGCGGAATTCGTTCGGCTGCCGTGCGGATTCCCTTGACGCCCATATTCCTAATCGGTGGTTTGAGCATCTGGGTAGCTTGGTTGGCAATTGCCAGGTGGGTTTCATCGGCAGTCGGAACATGAAAGTTGCTGAAGTCGAACGTGAACCAGGCATTTTTGGGCGGGAACGGTTGGAAGGTCGAGCCGCGTGCCTTCTCGAGATCGGTCATGGAGACGGGGTGTAAAGCATCGCGTTCGGCGATCAGTACCTGTTCGGTTGCCGCGTCGTATCCGCAGACGACGACGTCATGTCCGCCGAAGTGGTATTCCTCTCCACCAAAATCGAAGTAGGGGAGGAAGCCCATGTCAACTCCGACCATGACCGGTTGACCGGCCGCCAGCATCCCGATCAGGGACTGGCGTGCCTTGCGGCTGCTTGCCGTACGATGAATTTCGATCTTCACCCCGGTGCGCTGCCCGGCGACTTCTTCCATACTTGGACTGGGGGATGTGCGTCCACCTAGGAAGGGTGGTTGTCCTTTGGCTTGCCAATACATGAATCCAACTCCTTCTCCCAGCCCGAGCAGAAGTTCTTCGCTAACGTCATGGCCGTTGAAGGCATAGACGTGACGCATTGAGCCGGTAACGCAATGGTGAGTCGTAAGAGATTTGAAGCCGGTGAGGGGTTGTACGGTCATTTTTATTTTCCTTTTATTTAGTCTTGTTTCTTTTCAAGATTCGTTCTATGAACAGCGTCAGCCCTCTGGATGGGACTTTCTTTTGGCTGAAGTCCCAATCTTTCCAAGCCGTCCAAATGGATTCGGGTGTGTACTGTCCATCGTTGTCTGCTTTGGTTTGGAAGATGCCGAGCATGTCCTTGAAGCGTTTGTCCTTCCGCGCCCATTTGAACTGGCTCAAAATATCCAGCACGTGCAGGATGTCATACCAGAACATTGGCGCTTTCAGCTTGCGGAAGTCTGTTCCCATGTAAAAGATGTAGGGATGCTGTTCTTTGCTGTTTTCCCAAAGTGAAAGCAAAGTCTCCACGCCGATCTTTGCGGACTTGCCTTCCCGCAGTTCAGGCACACGCGAGATCACTTTCAACATCGCCAATGTTGCAAACGGACAGGGGTCTTCCTTGCGACCAGGTCCGCGGAACTTGCCGAGTTCAGGCGAGACAGCGCAGGGAAAGCCGTTATCGCGGACCAGCCCATCGAGATATTGAACGGCAGCCTGCACGCGCTTATCTTCACCCAACCCCATCTTGACCAGTGCGGACACCAGAATCGGCGCGTCGCACAACGCCCATGCCCATGTATCTTTTCCACTGCCGCCGAAGTGGGTTGGGACATTTGTGGTCAGTTGGAAGGGACCCTGCTCCGATTGATGCGACATTACTTTCTTGGCGATTGCCTTCATAGGCGCGTCGCTGACGTCGAGTCCCAAGTCCGCGATGAATGCCAGTTTATGAAATGGCTGGCTTGCCGACTTGTGACTGTTCAGCACAGCGCCCGGCCAATCGTTCAACTCCGCCAGCAGGGATTGGATTTTCGGGTCAGCCAGCATCGCCTTGCGTGCGGCGCGGACTTGCGGGTCAGCCTCCGTTTGCCCAAGCAGGTCAACCCGCGTTCGGTATTGAATCCATGCGTCGCCTTCCAGCAGCCATTCGATGGTTTGTGAGTTCATGAGGTATGCTCCTTCAATTCTTTGGAACAACTGCAAACCGCATCACGGCTTTCAAATTCTCAGGCTTGGTCTTGCGGATGTCGTTCAAGTAGATGTCATGGGCGTTGTGCTTTGGGATTTCATGGCCCTGCGCTTCGGCGAACGCAATGATCTTTTCCATTGCCGCGTCCATTCCTTCGTAGGCGCCGACATGTGGGAACTGCACGCACATGCCTTCGGTCACAGACTCGAAGCGCACCTGTTCGAGCAGGAACGGCTCCACTTTGGACAGCGCCTTTTGACGAGCCGCATCCACCAGTTCAGGGGTGACGTATTCGGGCTGCATCAGCATCATCGTCCACTTGAATTCCTTTGCCTCGCGGTTCACTTTCCACTGCACTTCCATCGGCATGACGTGGAAGTCAATATCGCTTTCCAACCGCACCATCCATTTGAGCGTGTATGCCAAAGGGAAGAGTGCGCTGGCGGCTTGTTGGAATCCGCTTCCGTCTGGCTTGCCTTTTCCATCCATGAGAAGGAAGTTCATCGGCGGCACATCCACCAGAGTGGGATTCTTGCTCGAAGGATGATAGAGATGTTTCAATGTCTTACGATGGTCAACTTTGAGCATTTCGTTTCCTTATTTTTGATATTTTGCGGCTGTGACCTGCAACCACTCCGCCACGATGCGGCGCAGTTCGGGCGGCTCCAACACCTCGACGGCTGGACCGTACGCCAGCGCGGTGCTGGCTGCCCATTCCAGCGCGGGCGCGGAAAAGCTGACGATTAACGATCCATCCGCTTGCTCTTCCACATTTTCCCAGTAGGAATGATTTCCTTTGAAGAGCCAGGTCGCGTCGGCATCCACTTTCAGTCTGGCTTTGATCTGCGGCTGGGCTTGGAATTCATTCTTCAAGTGGGCTTGCAGATCGAACTCAGGCGGGACGCTGAACGTGGCGTCGGACAAGCTGACCTCCGCGATTCGATCAACCCGAAAGGTGCGGACTTCGCCCCGAAGCTGGCAGAACCCGACGACGTACCACCAACCCCAACGGTGGACCAGCGCGTACGGTTCGAGTCCGCGCTGGGTGGGGTGGGGTACCTGGTTGCTTTGGTACTTCATCTCCAGGCTGCGGTGTTCGCGGATGGCGCGACGCAGTTTCTCCAGTGTCGGGGTCAATGCCTTGATATCCGAACGGTTCATTCCTGTTGCCACTAGCGAGTTCCGCGCCCAAGCCACCTCGCGGACTTGTTCCTCGGGCAGCAGGTTCTCCAGCTTTGCCAGCGCCCCGCGCGCCGACTCGCGATACAACTCGCCCCACATTTCCTCCACCATCCCCGTGCCCAGCACCAACGCTACCGCCTCTTCCAGCGTGAAGACCAGCGGCGGCATCTTGTACCCGCGCACGAGGGAGAACCCACCATACGGTCCGCGCTCGGCGTAGAGCGGAATGCCCATCTCCTCCAGCATGTCGAAATAGCGGTGGACGGTCCGCAGCGAAACGCCGAGCTTCTCCGCCAGTTCCGAAGCCTTCTGGTTCGGCTGGTTTTGGAGGAGGAAGATCAGGGTAATCAGTCGGGTGGCGGTGTTGTTCATTGTGTCACATCCTTGAAAAGTATAAGCCTCATATATGTCAAATTATGACATATATGAGGCTTCGATTTTCGAACAGTTTTTTGCAATCATCCACTCAATCGGGGGCTAAGCCCTCGATTGAGCGCTTACTCGATCAAATCATCTCCGTGTTTGATGACGTTCCTTCCATACTTTTCCTGTAACTCATCAATTACTTCCTGCAACTTGCGGGACTTTTCACTGCCCCCTCCCACATCCCACAGACTGAGCTGGCGAATCGGCTCCCCGATTCCACTGACGCCGACCCCAATCAACCTCACGGGCTGATTCTGCTTGCGGACGGTTTTCATCAGTTTGACGGCTGTGTGGAAAATCTCATCCTCGTTGTCTGTGGATGTTGGCAGCGTGCTCTGGCGGGTGAGGGTGGTGAAGTCCGGCCAGCGGATTTTCAACTTGACGGTTTTTCCAGCGAGGTCGTTCTTCCGCAGTTGACGAGCCACTTCGCGCGCTTGTTCGCGCAGGGTCTTTTCGAGAGTCTTCTCGTCGTGGACATCCACGCTGAAGGTTGTTTCCTGGCTAACAGATTTGGTTTCCGACTCGGTGGTTACAGGGCGGTTGTCTATGCCGTTGGCGTGCTGCCACAGGTCGCGTCCGTTTTCGCCGAAGAGATTGACTAGGTCTTTCTGGTTCCAGCGTGCGATGTCTCCGATGGTGTGAATGCCCAACTCAGTTAATCGCGCGGAGGTTTTTGGACCAACTCCCCAGAGCATATCCGCTGGCAGGGGAGCGAGGAACTTTGCCTCTTCGCCCGCGGGGACGATGGTCAAGCCGAATGGAGGTTCGTTCTTCTTCTTGCCAGACTTCTTGCCGACCTCGTTTGCAATCTTCGCTACCAGTTTGTTCGATGCAATTCCAATTGAGCTGGGTAAATGCAAATCGTTTTTTATCCCAGCTTGAAGGTCGCGTGCGATCCGCTCGACGGGTCCGCTCATGTCCGAGATGTCGAGAAAGGCTTCGTCGATGGAAATCTGCTCGACCAGTCCCGTCAAATTGTGAAGTTTTTCCATCACTTTTTCGGAGACTTCACCATAAAGATGATGACGGCCTGGGACGATAATCAACTCCCTGCAAATCTGCACAGCGCGCAACATGGGCATGGCGCTGCGCACACCGAATGCGCGTGCCGCGTAGGAACAAGATGCAACCACACCGCGTTCATTGGGTTTTCCTCCCACGGCAAACGGCTTGCCACGCAGGGCGGGGTTCTCGTTTTCCTCCACCGAACAGAAGAAGGCATCCAGGTCAACGTGCAGGATGGTGCGGGGCATGGTGCAATTATAGACCCTAAAGGTTTCCAAAACCTTTAGGGTCTGTTCCAACACAGGAAAAAAGAGTCATGAAATTGCCCTATTAATAATATTGAACATTCTCTTAAGAAAAGTTATACTAGAGACGGCGTATAGTCAACAGGAACTTTTTTGGATTCGCCGCCGTCATTATTTAGCATTTGATTAGTTAGATGGAGGAAGAAATGAAATTTGTATCAAAGTTCGCCACCGCCTTGCTCTTACTCGCTTTGATGCTGTCCCTCGCGCCCGCATCCATCCAGACGGCTCACGCTGCAACGTGTTATTGGGCGCAGTTTATCGCCGATGTGACCGTCCCTGATGGCACGAATTTTGCGGCGAATACCGCCTTCAAGAAAACCTGGCGCATCAAGAACATCGGCTCCTGCGCATGGAATACCAACGATGTTTCGTTGATTTTTGACAGCGGCGAGCGGATGGGCGCGCCATCTTCATCCGGTTTGGGGACCACTGTAAATCCCGGCCAGACGGTGGACATCACCGTGGACATGACCGCACCCAGTTCTGCCGGCCACTATTTTGGATATTACAAGTTCAAGAGCAATTCAGGTGGCTTGTTTGGCATTGGATCGACCGCAAACAGGTCCTTCTGGGTTGAAATTTACGTCGCTGGTTCTGCCGGCACAGGCTACGACTTTACTGCCAATGCCGCATCCGCCACTTGGACAAGTGGCGCAGGTTCTTTGGGCTTCCCCGGAACGGACGGTAATGCAAGTGGCTTTTCCCTGAAGCGGGATAAACCCAAGCTCGAGAATGGGATTGAATCTGCACAAGCAGGTTTGCTCTTTGCACCTAATAATGTAACCAACGGTTACATCCAGGCTGCTTACCCTGCATTTCGTGTGGAACGCGGTGACCGCTTCCAGGCAACCATCGGCTGCGAATACGGCTCGACCACTTGTTATGTGGCTTATCGCCTCGATTATCAGATCGGCTCCGGCGCAGTCAGAACCTTCTGGACCTTCCGCGAAAGATATGAAGGTTTGAGCTATAACGCCAACCTCAACCTGGATTCACTGGCTGGACAGGATGTAAAGTTCATCCTGGTCATTTCAGCCTACGGCTCACCGACAGGTGACCGCGCCTTGTGGGTGAATCCGGTTATTTCCCGCCCGGGTGGTACAGTGGCAACACCCACTTACACCCCGACCGTGACCGGCACACCGCCGACTCCCACCGCGACCAAGTCTGCCACTCCAATCCCATCTGCCTGTGACCGCGCACAGTTCATTTCCGATGTCACCGTGCCGGATGGGACAGGTTTCGCACCGGGCATTGCTTTCAGTAAGACCTGGCGTCTGAAGAACGTGGGTACCTGCACATGGTCGAACTACAGCTTGATCTTTGATTCGGGTGAAAAGATGGGCGGACCCGATTCCGCGGTGATCCCAACCTCTGTGGCTCCGGGGCAGACTGTGGATATCACCATCTCGTTGACTTCACCGGGCACAGCGGGCACGTATCGCGGTTATTGGAAACTGAAGAATAGCAGTGGTATCCCATTCGGTATTGGTTCTGCGGGGACGAAATCCTTCTGGGTTGAGATCAAAGTGACGGGCACAGGGACCGTTCCTCCCACCGTCACACCAGGCACACCTGTTACGCCCGCCACTCCAATTGCCGGCACCGTTTATGATTTTGTTGCAAATGTCTGCGCAGCGACATGGTTCAGCGGAGCGGGACAACAGCCCTGTCCCGGAACTGATGGTAACGCAAATGGTTTTGTTTTAATTGCCAATCCGTCACGGCTGGAGAATGGCGTGAACGACAACCGCACGGGTTTGGTGACTTACCCGCAGAACATCAACAATGGATATATTCAGGGTATTTATCCCGCTTACAAGGTAAAGAGCGGTGATAAATTCCGCACCATTGTCAACTGCGAAGGTAATGCGCCCGCTTCCTGTTATGTTGTCTTCCGCCTCGATTATGCGCTGGTGGGCAGTTCCAATATCCAGACCTTCTGGGCATTTGTGGAGCGCAAGGAAGTGCCGGGACAGTATTACACAGCCGATATTGACCTTAGTCCGTTGGTTGGTCAGGACGTCAAATTCATTCTCAGTGTAAGTTCCACCGGTTCGCCGGTGGGTGATCGCGCGCTTTGGGTGGCGCCCATCATTTACAATGCGGCTGGATCACAATCGGCTCCCACCGCCACGCCGACACCCACAAGTACGTCTGTACCTGCAACCGCAACGCCGACACCCACAGCTACACAAGGCCCAACTGCCACGCAGACTCAAACCCAAACTCCGACACCAACCCCCACCGCAACGACGGGTATCGTCATTCCAACCACTACCTCTACAACAACCGCAACACCGACTTCCACCCCGCAATAGAAATTGACTGAATAAAGTTCCCGCTGCTAAAAGGCAGCGGGAACTTTTGATTCTGGCCATCGTCCTTTTTTGGTAGACTATGGAACTGCTCCAGTGATTTTTTACCTGCCTCTATCAAAAGGAGACTTTGTAATGAAACGATACTTGTTTTTGATGTTGATTTTCCTCACAGCCTGCTCTCCAGCGGAATCAACACCCGCTTCCTATTTTGACAACCTGCCCGATGTTGTGATCCTGCGGGCTGATTCCAACTCCGAGCAGATTCAGCAAGCCATGATCCAGAGCGCAGCCAAATGGATGTCGCTCCAAATGAGCGGCACGATCACCTGGTTTGGTACGGATGGTTCGACGCAAGCATTTCAAGAGCATACATGGATCGACCCTTCGAATAACCGATTCAAGGTCGAGTTGAATGGCATGACCAATGCCGCTGATAAGATAGTCAAATTCAGCGATGGGACGACGGTTTATAACCTTAACTTGAATTCGGGACTGGTCGAGACATCCTCCTACCCTGACTTTGCCCGGGTTGGGCAATACATTCCTCCGGTGGGTGAAGGCGTGGCTTATCCGAATCCGATTTGGGGGCAGATGGGCACGCCGCTTTCCGAGATGGCGTTTTCGTCTAATTTTGCCCAAGGCGGGGGGGCGTTCAAAACCGTGCGCCTCGAAACGATTGCGGGTCGCGAAACCCTGGTTGTGGAATGGACTCCTGCTTCGCAGACTCAGGTCGCCTACAAGTTTTGGCTCGATACGCGGACAGCAGTCATTTTGAAGTTGCAGGAGTTTGGGGTCAAAGACGGCACTGGCGCTTTGAAGAGTGAGCGGGTTGTGACCGAAGTCACCTACAACCAGATTTTCGATGCGAATATCTTTACCCTGCCTTCCGACTTCCAACAGGCGGTCATGCCGACCCAGGTTGGCTCACAGCCCATCGGGACAGAATCCGCTTCGAGCGGAGTCGAAGCGCAGAAAGAGGCGGGGGAGTTGTATTTCTTCTTGCAGCCGCGTCAGGCGGGGAAGTCGATTCAATTGGCAAGGGTCTCTGGTGCGTGTGTGTCCGATCCCGCGAATTGTCCGCCGATACAAATGGTGAATGTCCCGTTCCCGTTCAACTTCACCATCAACGCCTTGAGCTGGTCTCCTGATGGGAAATATGCTGCCTTCTCCTATTCTGACAATACAAACGGCACACCGACCAAGTTGTGGTTGTTTGACCCGGCTTCAGGCGCGTGGACCTCGCTTGCAGAGTTTCCGTATATTGACCCGCCCTTCTGGTCGCCCGACGGGACGTGGATCGCGTTCCGCACCCAGGATGGTCTTGGCGGCGAAGATGTTTATGTCGTGCGTCGCGATGGTTCAGAGTTGAAAAGTGTCTCGGCAAATTTGCCCGTTGAGGGACGACCGTACATCATGGATGGCTGGTACACCGAAAACATCATCATGCGTTCCGCATTGCCCGGAAGCTCGGGAAATATCTATCTCGTGCGCGCCAGCGATGGAACCGCACGTCCGATGTTCGCGACCCCGTTGACCAAGGCGCAGTTTACAGCCTCGCCGGATGCCAGCCTGCTTGTCTATGACGAGTACGATTACAATAGCCAGAACCATATCTTGAAGGTGATGGAGCCTGATGGCGCAAACGCTGTGCCTCTGGCGAACTTCAAGGGTGGGAGCATCTATCCCATTGTCTGGTCGCCAAACAGTCAGTGGATTGCCTTCAACTATTACAGCAGTTTCACGGACGGCGCGCCCACTGCCGAGGTGTACATTGTCAGCCGTGACGGGCGGACATTGTCTTCGGTCTATAAAGGCACAACTGTTGGTCGCCTGGTCTTCTCACCAAGTGGAAAATATCTGCTCGTGGAGGAAACGACTTCCGCCACGGGCGGTCACTTGTTTTTGATAAACCTTGCAACACTCGAAACGAACATGCTTCAGGCTTCGGGGCTCTCCACCGATTATGATTGGTACGCGCCTTCATGGAGACCCTGATGATTTAGCTCGAAGCCCTGTTTACGAAGTCTTTAAATCGCTTTTGCAGGCCGAAATCATGGATGGGTTCATAAACATGCGAAACTATTTTCTCTCGTTTGTCGTGCTTGTATTTCTTTTGTTTGGCTGGCTTTCAGTAAATGAGGTTTCCGCGCAGGATGAAACCCCAACGCCGGTCGAAACCGAAACACCCATACCTCAAGTGCAGCCTCCCTCGCCGTCAGAGGTGATCGAGGCAATCAACAACTTGCGCATGTCACATGGAATTGCCCCTTTGGGCATCCATCCTGTTTTGATGCAAATCGGGCAAATGGAGGCTGAGGGCATCGCCGGAGGCATGAGCGGACATTGGCGTCCGAATAGCTTGACCCTTGGTCAGTGGTTGATATCGCTTGGGTATCCGCTTTCAGGCGACCTGACCCTGGATGGCTACCGCTCCGAGAACTGGGGCTTCGCCTCGAATACCGAACAGGCAATTGCCATGTGGCTGAGTGATGACCTGCACACAAATACCATGCTTTCACTTGACCGTAGTGACATCGGCGTGGGTATCGCGTATTCAGCGGAAAACGTGTCTTATGTTATTGTGGTCGAGACCGCCCTGCAGACCAAAAGCGGCAAGCAGCAGTATGAAGCCGCCGCAATCCTGACGGGCATCCCGCAGACGCAGATTGCATATGCCGCCATGTCCACGCAGGCGGCGGAAAACGGTTTGCTCCCGCAAGGCATGGCTCCTGTGGTGCTTGTCACCGCATTACCAGACGGCAGTGTTTATCACGATGTGCAATATGGACAAAGCCTGTGGAGCATTGCCATTGCCTACGGGACGACCATCAAACAGATCCAACAGTTGAACGGCTTGACGGATACAACAGTTCAGACCGGCCAACATCTATTGGTTGTGCAGCATGCGACCCAGCCCGCTCCTTCATCCGCCCCGCAAGTTATGGTTTTTCCGACCAAATCTCTTTCCACGCCGACGATGATTCCAACCACCACACCCATTCTCACATCCACGCCAGAGATTTCGGAACGTGACAGGCGAAATAATATGTTCAGCATGATTGCCATTGGCGTCGCCGCGCTATTTTTGGGTGGATTGTTTACCGTGATGACGAGAAAGAAACCGATATGAAAATGTGGATTCCAACGTCTCCAGACGTTTGCACAAGATCAAAGTCTGGAGACGTTAGAATCCGTGTGATAGTGATTTTCCCCGAAGGTTAGGCGAGAGAACGGACAGGAAGCAGGCAGGCATTGAAAGTAGGAAATGCAAGGGAGGGGGATAAAAATCTCGCTCCGCCAATCTTCGATCCAAAATTGTAAATCGTCACACCAAATCGCTCATTAAATCCATCGGTACCACCGCCGCGCCGACGATGCCCGGTCCCGTGTGGACTCCCAGCACTGGGGAGATGCGCATCATTTCCAATTTGGCAACATTAAGTTTCCCCTGCAATTCCTTTGCCAGCATATCGGCTTTTTCGGCAAAGCGTCCGTGCAGGACGTTTACCCACACGGGTGTGTTGCCGTACTTTTCTTTCACGTGGTCTGCAATCGAGGTAATGGACTTGCTTATTGTCCGCTCGGTCTTGACCGTGGTGTACTTGCCGTCCGTGTCCACGCGGATGATGGGCTTGAGGTTGAGCAATGCGCCTGCGATTGCCTTTACCCGCCCGATGCGCCCGCCGCGCGCTAGGTATTCCAGCGTGTCGAGGGTGTAGATCAACTCGGTCTTCTCGCGGATTTGTGCCAGTCGCTCCTGAATGGTATCCATTGCCCAACCAGCTTTGGAGGCGAGCGCCGCCGCTATCACTTGAAAACGTTCGCCACCGGAAAGGGTCAGCGTATCCCAAAAGTGGACATTTGCCTCAGCCTTAACCTGTTCACCGCCGTCGCGGGCGGAATTGATGGTCCCGCTTAGCCCCGAGGATATATGTACTGAAAAAATATTCTTTTCGGTTTCGGCGAGTTTGCGATACAACTCCGCAAAGATGCCGCTTGATGGCTGGGCTGTTGTCGGGATTTGTGGGCGCATGGCTTCCAGACGATTGTAAAAATCGTCCGCTGAAATTTCAGTGGCATTTACCTCGCCTTCCGGAAATTGAATGAAGAGCGGGGCCTGGATAATCCCAAGTTTTTCCAACTCTTCGTTAGGGATGTCTGCCGCGCAGTCTGTTACGATTTTCATGTTCTGTCTCCTTTTGATCTATTTTTTCTTATCCAAAAACCACTTCACCGTGTCCTTGATGCTTTCGTAAAGCGAGCGTGGCAAATAGCCCAATTCCTGTGTTGCTTTTGCGTGACTAATGTTTGAATTGCTTTGTAAAACCTCCAGTGAATATGGCGTAAAGCGCGGGGTCGCGTTTGCCAGTTGGTAATACATCGGTGTGAACAACGCTGCAAACCTCGCCAAATCAAATGGGATTTTCATCTGGAAGAAATTCCTGCCCGTGATCTCGCGTATCGTTTCGAGCAGATAACGCACGCTGATTTTTTGCCCCGACAAAATGTAACTCTCGCCGCGCTTGCCATTTTCAACCGCCGAGATCAAGCCTTCGGCAACGTCGCGCACATCCACAAAATCGTATGCGCCGTCCACGTAGAGGGTTGGTTTGGCAACCGCCGCGTCGTGGATCAACGACCCCATCATCGAACCGCGAAAGTCGTAGGGTCCGATCACGCCAGTGGGGCAGGCGATTACAGCTTCCAGCCCGGTCTCCGTCGCGTTCAAAACCTCCAGCGTAGCCTCCGCCTTCGAGCGGTCATATGCCCCGTAGGGGTTGTTCATGTCGTATGGCACATTCTCGTCAATCACACCCTCTTCCACTCGTTGCATCGCATGGATGGAGGAAGTGTAGATTAATTTTTTGATTCCCCTTTCCATTGCCGCACGCAGAACGTTCTTTGTGCCTTCCACATTGACCTTTCTCACAGAAGGATTCGCACCCGGCATGATCGAGATGATACCAGCCAGATGGAAGACACCGCGGATGCCGCGCATGGATTCGAAGACGGAATCCATGTCGAGAACGTCACCCTCGAACTTTTCGACTTCCAATCCCGAAATTGATTCGCGGCATTCGCCAGGCAGAATCATCGCCCGAACCTTTTCGCCGCGTTCCAACAGTTTTCGCACCAGGACATTCCCCACATGCCCCGTAGCGCCAGTCACCAGCCACATGGTCGTCTCACTTCTTCAACAAACTATTGACCAGCATATCCGAACTTTCCTTCGCCACCTTTTCCCATTTTGCACCTTTGGGGTCGAGCAGGCTTTGGAGGAGTAATCCCATCGCGGTGGAAACGATCAGGCGGGAGGCGGTTTCGGGATCCACTTCCACAAACGAACCTTCCTCGACACCCTTCTTGATCAGCGCGGTGAAATATTTGTGATAGCGGCGATAGGGGGTCATGCTTGCCTGCCAGATTTTTTCATCGCGGCTGGCTTGCAGGCAGAATTCAAGGAACATTGGCAAACCTTGACTCGCGGTTCTAATAATATATGGATAAGCTTCAGTGATCTGCAAAAAAGTTTCCGGTACGGTTTTGTCACGCGAGGCTTCGATGCTGCTGTCAATCGTTTTCAGCCAGCCGTCGAGCAGGGCAAGGAACAGGGCTTGCTTGCTCTTGAAGTGATGATAGAACGCGCCCTTGCTGATACCTGCGTCCTTGCAGATCATGTCCACGCTGGCGGCGGTGTAGCCGTGCGTCGAAAACATCTTGATTGCCGAATTGATGATTTGTGAGCGTGTCTCTTCACTGCGTTGCTGCATGTTCATCCTTTGTCGAAATAAAACCGACTGGTCGGTTTGTTTTTACCCCCAAAGGAGGCGATTGTCAAGTGGGGGCTGCCTTAAATAAAAATCGGGCGGAACCAGATTTTCCGCCCAAAGACTTCAGATGGATTCTCTACACAAGGAATGGGACAACCAGGTCGTAGGTAAAACCAACGGCGATTGCTCCCGCAACCAGCGTGCCAAGTACAATACCGACTACGCGCCAGCGGGCGATGGTGAGTGCGCCTGCCAATGCGCCGATGGATGTCCCCGCGCCTGTAATGAGGAATGCCAGCGCCGTTCCCTGACTCATCCCCGAGTCGATGAAGGCTCGGACGAGAGGTAGTGAGGCTTCAGTATTAAGATAGAAGGGAATGCCAAGGACTGCTGCGATTGGCACGCTGAAGGCGTTGCCCACGCCAAAGATATTCTTGATCCATTCCGGTGGAATCAACCCATTTAGGAGGTAGCCAATGAATGAAAAGCCAAAGAACATCAATACCAGCTTCCAACTCATATCGAAAACTTCTTTTGCGATCATCCTGGCTGTGACTTTCGATTTGCTTGGGGTGGAAACAGGCTGAAGCATTGGCAGATCAAGCACAGGCTTGGGAGCGAAGCGGGCTTGATTTTTCAACCAGCCGCGTGAGTCAGCAAATCCCGCAATAGCTCCTCCTGCCAGGCCGAGGACAATCGATGCTGCCATAAACGCGATGGCAAAGGGCCAGCCGAAGAGTCCCGCACTGTAGATCATTTCCTGCGGAGAGGTGAGCGGCGATGCGACGATGAAGGCGACGATGGGCGCCCACGGGACGGTGGATGCAATCATGCCGAGGACGACGGCTGTGGTGCCGCAGGAACAGAACGGGGTGCCAACCGCAAGCGCGGTGGACATAACGACGCTGTTGCGCTGGTTGCGGCGCAGGAAGTTTGCGATGCTGTCCTGGTCAACATACAACTTGAGCGCCACGCTAATGACGATGCTCAGAAGCAATAGGGGCCAAAGTCCGAGGAAGGTTTGGGCTGCCTTTCCGAGGGCATATTGAAGGATTTCTATGATGTACATTTTTTTGTCTCTCTTTCAAATAGATATTTGTCTATGCGTTGCTCGATTTTTTAGGTCATGTTGAAACATGACCTAAAAGTTATCGCTAGTTTTTGTGAGCTGTGATCTTTGCGCTGTACACTGCCTTGTAAATAGCCTCTTTCGGGTGGGTGCTTACATCCAGTTTCATGTCGCGCAAGGCATCATCCACTGTTTCCTTGTCGAAGTACACGGGCTGGATGGAAATATCTGTGAAGCCAACTGCTCCCATCATGGCGATGTACTCCTTTGCATCGACTGCTCCTGCCACACAACCCGCCCACGCGCTCAGGTTTTTTTTGACTTCCTCGGGCAGTTCGCCGTCGGTGACGATGTCAGAGACGGCGAGTCGTCCGCCAGGTTTGAGCACGCGGAAGATTTCGGCGAACACTTTGGCTTTATCAGGCGAGAGGTTGATGACGCAGTTCGAGATGACCACATCCACGCTGTTTGGCTCGACAGGCAAATCTTCGAGGTAGCCCTGACGGAATTCCACATTCGTAGCTTTGACTCGCTTGGCGTTGGCACGGGCGCGTTCGATCATTTCGGGTGTCATGTCCACGCCGATGACATGTCCTTCCGGACCGACCTTCTGCGACGCCAGCAGACAGTCCAAGCCCGCGCCTGAGCCGAGGTCAAGGACGGTCTGACCAGCCTGGAGAGAGGCAAGCGTGATTGGGTCGCCGCAGCCGTAGCTTGTGTTGGCAACATCCGACGGGACAGTGGTCAGCAAGTCCACAGGATAGAGGTCGCTTTCGGGTGTGCAGCAGGAATCGGTTCCACAGCACGAAGCGGATTTTTTGATCCGTTTGGCGTAATGCTCGCGGACGGCGTCATGAATTGGGGTGGGGGATTGAGTCATTTGGTTCTCCTATATATAGATACTTGTCTATGTAATTGCGTAAAAAAAGAGGCGTTATTGGTTGATGACTTTGAGCACGGTTTTAGTTGCTTCCTCTTCAGGCGCGAACTTCAGCATGAGTTCTCCGCAGCAGACGGTGATGTTTTCCTGGTTGAGTGAATAAAAGGTCTGCTTGCCTTCCTCGCGGACATTGACCAAACCCGCCTCACGCAGGATGGCAAGATGATGCGAAACGGTGGGCTGCGACACGTTCATCTTTTCCACGATCTCGCCCACCGAAAGCCAGCAGCAACAGCACTCGCTCATGATTTTTTGGCGAGTCTCGTCGGCAATGGCTTTGGCAAATAAAACAGGATTGAATTTCATATTGACAATCTTCTATATGTTATTATATAGACAATTGTCTATTTGTCAAGGGCGGATTGGACTCTATGTGGAATACGATACAATCAACTTATGACTACCTCACTGACTTCCCTGCTTGAACAAGCGCTTTCCGCCCGCACTGCGCTGATTGACCCCGCTCACGAATCCGCCTTCCGCCTCTTCAATGGATTTGTCGAGGGTTGTCCCGAAATTGTGGTGGATATTTACGCGGCAACCGCCGTCATCCACAACTATACTAACGAGCCAACACAGGGCACGGCGCTGGTGGAGGAAGCAGTTCAGTTTTTGAAAACTTCTCTCAACTGGCTGGGTGCGGGGATTGTCAAAACGCGCAACGGAGCAACACAGGATGAAAAGCGCGGTAAATTTTCGTTTGGCACAAAGGCGGATCGCAAAATCAAAGAACATGATACCTGGTACGCTGTCAACTTAACGCTTAACCGCGATGCCAGCCTATACCTCGACACGCGAAATTTGCGCAAATGGGCAATCGAGAATTTGAAGGGCAAATCTGTTTTCAACACCTTTGCCTACACAGGAAGTTTTGGGGTCGCTGCAATGAAAGGCGGAGCCAGCCGCGTGGTGCAGGTGGACTTGAATCGTGAGTTTCTCAACATTGCCAAAGACTCTTACACACTCAACGGTTTTTCGATTCAAAAAGGAGATTTTATCTCGCGGGATTTCTTCGAGCAGGTTGGCAACATGAAGCGCATGAACCATTCCTTCGATTGCGTTTTCATCGATCCGCCGTTTTTCTCCACCACCTCAAAAGGAAAAGTGGATCAGATTCACGAGAGCGCGCGACTGATCAATAAAGTCCGTCCGCTGATCAATGACGGCGGATACCTAGTCGCAATCAATAACGCGCTTTTTGTCAGTGGTGGGGAATATATACAGACACTTGAATCCCTGTGCAAGGACGGCTATCTGAAAATCCGCGAACTCATCCCCATACCGCAGGATTTCACAGGGTACAACCCAGTCGGCAAGCCAGTCACTGATCCCGCTCCGTTCAACCACTCGACCAAGATTGCCGTGCTGGATGTGAAACGAAAAATGTAGGGACATAGCGCCGCTGTGTCCCTACGGAATTACTTACAATCCTAAATCGCGTCGCAGCAGATCTTCGATGGTTTCCCGCCGTTGAATCAAACGTGCCTGACCTTCCTCCAGCAACAAGACAGCGGGCTTGCGCGAGCCGTTGTAGTTAGACGACATGCTGAGGTGATACGCGCCCGAAGCGGGGATGGCGATTAAGTCCCCGACCTCGAGTTTGGGCATCGGCAAATCCTCGATGACCACGTCCCCAGACTCACAGTATGGTCCCGCGATGGACACCTTCTCAACATTCTCCCCGCCTGGGTTGGACACTGTCAGACAAGAATATCTCGCCCCGTACATCGCGTGGCGCGGATTGTCGGTCATGCCGCCGTCAGTGAGAATCCAAACCTTCTTGCCGCGACGTTTGATTGCTCCCACGCGATAGACTGCCACACCCGCCCGCGCTACCAGGCTTCGCCCCGGCTCCAGATGCAAGTGGGGGAGTGACAACCTCCGTGTCTGAACACCGCCAATGATGCTTTCGGCAATCACACGCACGTATTCATCCGCATCGGGTTGTGGAAGTTCATCCTCATGATATGCCACGCCCCAGCCGCCGCCGGGGCTGAAGTGCCAGCCGTCTGCGAAACCGATCTCCGCTGCAAGGTCAAGCCCGAGTTCGATTGCAGCCTTGAGCGGGCTGGCGTCGCGGAAGTTCGATCCCTGATGAAAGTGAATCCCATTCAGCGGAAGTTTGTTCGCCTTGCAAAACTGAGCCGCTTCCATGATCTCTGCGCTGGTCATGCCGAACTTGCTGTCATGTTGACCGGTCTGCGTGTGCGCGTGATGGGTTTCGACGGCGAGACCGGGCAGGAGGCGAAGCCAGATATTGGGTAAATGGTAACTGGTAATACCTGCACTTGCGTGCGGTGCAAGTGTTGGGAATTGGTCTGCGATGCGTTCGAGCTCAGTCAGGTTATCAACTACGATTGTGCCAGCGTGTTTGACTGCGGCGGTCAGGTCTGCATTCGATTTGTTTACGCCATGCACGAGGATGTGTTCACGCGGAACGCCGCCCGCCAGCGCCATGCCGATTTCGCCTTCGCCCGTGCAATCCACATACAGACCGTGAGTTTGAGTCCACTGGGCAACGGCAAGATTCAAAAAAGCCTTTCCTGCGTATGTGACAGAGGCGGATGCTGGGTAGCGCGTAGCCAATGCTGACTTGTAAGCCGTTACGGCGGCATCCATCGTTGCGCGGTCATACAGATAAAGTGGTGTGCCATATTCCGCCGCCATCGAAGACAGGTCATGCCCGGCGATAGTCAATAGGTTGTTGTCAGTCTTTGTAGTGATGGGGAAGAGCGGAAGACGATTCACAGGAGTTCCTTTTATAAAACAAGTCGGGATATGATCCCGACTTGTTGGTTATTCATCGAAGAACAATCCCCACCAGACCTCCCAGTTTTGCATGGGAGTCGGTGTGGGCTGTACGGTTGGGGCAATGACAGGCTGGCTGCCGGGTTGGACAAGTGGCACAACGGGTTGGTCGCCCTCCAAAACATAATGACCTTCGGTGCGCGCCCATTCCTCCACAGCCGCCGTGGAACTGGCGTAAGCGACCTGGGTTTGCAGCGCCATTTCGGTTTGTGCCGCCTGTGTTGCCGCCATGCGGACCTGGTCCCGCTGGTCGTTCAGGCGGTTAAGCTCTTCGAGGCGGGAATTGAATTCGATGACCAACAGGATCAAAACGAAGATTCCGGCAAAGACGGCAACACGGCGAAAGTTGATTTGCAAATGTGGCATGGCTTTATCTTAATCGTTTTTTTGCATCCGCGCAAAGGGTTTGCATGTCAAAATCATGGTTTTGTGCTGTAACCTTTTGCGGGTAATTACATCCAATAAGCAAAACAAAAAACAGGAGCATTTCAAAAATGGAGATGGTAATTGATTTTCCCGGCGGTTCCCGCGTGGACGCCCACTTTGGACCTCATACTGTCATGACCGACCAGCCCCCGGTTGCCAGCGCCCCGACGCCTTTCGCGGTCTTCCTCGCATCCATCGGCACTTGCGCCGGGATTTACGTCCTCGGCTTTTGCAAACAGCGCGGGCTTCCCACCGAGGGAATCCGCATCGTCCAGCGCATTCACAGCAGCCCGATGAGCGGCATGGTCGAAAAGATCGACCTCGAAATCCAGGTCCCCGAAAGCTTCCCCGAAAAATACCGCCCTTCGCTGATTCACACCGCCCAGCTTTGCGCGGTCAAGAAGCACCTCGAAAACCCGCCCAAGTTCGAAGTCACAACCGCGGTTGTCGAACCTGCGTAAAAAATTCGATATTGTTCCCGTCCAATCGTGTATACTAACCCCATACACTTTTGGACTGGACACAATCAATGGTCGAATTGACAAGCCAACCTGAACTTTCCATCGAAGCCCTGCGCAGCGGAGACCGCGCTGAGTTTGCCCGATTAGTGGACGCCTACTCCGCCCCCATCTACCGTCTCGGTTTGCGGATGCTTGGTAACGAACAGGATGCCGAGGATGTGTTGCAAAACACCTTCCTCAATGCATTGACCCATCTCTCCAGTTTCGAGGGACGGTCCAGCATTTTGACCTGGCTGTATCGCATCGCTGTCAACGAAGCGCTGATGACTATGCGGCGCAGCAAGCCCGAAGTCAATATAGACGACGCCGACACCAGCGATGAAGACATCGAAGACCTCGCCCAATCCCAATTCGTCGATTGGGGTTCCCTGCCCGAAGACATGCTTCTATCGTCCGAGGGCAAACAGGCGCTCGACCGCGCCATTCAAGCACTGCCCGAAAACCTGCGTATGGTTTTCCTGTTGCGCGACATTCAGGAACTCTCCATCAAGGAGACTGCCGAAGCGCTTGAGCTGACCGAATCAAATGTCAAGATCCGCCTTCTCAGGGCGCGCCTGTCCCTGCGGGAGCAATTATCGGTGTATTACGGCGAGCGGATGCTTCAGGAGAAAACGAATGACTGAACATACTCATACCCATTCCGATTGCAAGTCGCTGCTTGGCACGCTGTCCGATTATGTGGATGGCGAACTCGAAGCGGAATTGTGCCGCGAAATCGAAAAGCACATTGCTGAATGTGAGAATTGCCGCATCGTTGTGGACACCACCCGCCGCACGATTGACTTGGTTCACGCTTCGAATCCACCTGAAAGCGGGTTGCCCGACGAGGTACGGAGTCGCCTCTTCAAGCGGCTCGACCTGACCGAGTATTTGAAGCCGCAAGCAAAATAAATCACAGCCTCGACGAGTAACGTCGGGGCTGATTTCATAAAGCTACTGTCCCAACTGTGGTATAACACCCCCTCGATGACATCACAAAAACAACTTCTGGGACATCTCGCCGCAATCTTCACCATTTTCGTTTGGGGCATCACTTTCATCTCCACCAAGGTTCTTCTGGTTTCCTTTTCCCCAATTGAGATCATGTTCTATCGCCTGATATTGGCGCTCCTCGCACTGACGATTGCCAGCCCGCCGCGTTTGACTTTGCATCGGGTGGATATATCTGTCCTGCAGGGGGAGTGGAAAGTCGCGGCAGCCGGTTTATGCGGCGTGACCTTGTTTTTCCTGCTTCAGAATGTGGCACTTTCATACACCCTGGCTGCCAACGTCAGTGTGTTGCTCTCGGTCATCCCGTTGTTCACCGCGTTGGTCAGCCGTGTCGTCTTGAATGAAAAGCTGAAGGCGGGTTTCTTTTTCGGTTTTACCGTAGCGATGGCGGGCATCATCCTGATCACATTCAATGGCAGTTTCATCCTAAAACTCAATCCACTCGGCGATTTGCTCACGCTTCTGGCGGCTCTAGTGTGGGTGATTTACAGCATCCTGATCAAGGGCATGAGCACCGATGAGGGCGGGATGCTTGCTGTAACCCGCAAGGTATTTTTCTACGGACTTTTGTTCATGCTGCCCGCCCTGCCCCTGTTCGGTTTCCGCTTTGGATTGGAGCGGTTGACCGTCCTGCCTAATATTTTGAACCTGCTCTTCCTCGGCGTGGGAGGCTCCGCGCTTTGTTTTTTCACCTGGAATTTTGCAGTCCACCATTTGGGACCCGTGAAGACCAGCGTGTATCTTTATCTCGTGCCGATGGTGACGATTGTCGCATCGGCGCTGGTCTTGCATGAGAGCATCACGTTGCTGGCGGGGATTGGAAGCGTGTTGATCTTAAGCGGGATGGCGCTTTCCGAGTGGGGGAATGTCTTTGGCAAAAGCAGACAATAGGTTGTATCTTTTTTCTTCCGCCCGCATCCAACCTCCATACGTCAATTTAGGAGCGCTAAATGGAAAAACTTCTCAACGAACAGGTTATCGATCAGGTCAAGCAGGTATTTGCCCAGATGAAGGAACCGGTGCAACTGCTCTTTTTCGGTTCGCGTGAAAACTGCGATTATTGCGCCGAAGCCCGTCAGCTGCTCGAAGAACTCGCGGCGGTGGAGGACAAACTCGGCGTGACCGTCTATGACCTTCAGGACAATGCCGACGTGGCTGCCCAATTCAACGTGGACAAAGCCCCCGCCATCGCCGTTGCCGCCAAAGACGGCGACCAGATCGTCAACTACGGAATTCAATATGCGGGCATCCCCTCCGGGCATGAGTTCGGAGTCCTCGTCAATGACATCCTGCTTGTCTCCGGGCGTGACTCGGGTCTTAGCGAAGCCGTCCGCGACTTCCTGAAGCATCTCGAAAAACCTTTGCATTTACAGGTCTTTGTCACCCCTACCTGACCCCACTGTCCGCGAGCCGTGTTGCTCGCCCATCAGATTGCAATGGAAAACCCCGCCATGATTCGCGCGGAAGGCGTCGAAGCCACCGAGTTCCCAGATTTGGCTGACCAGTTCAACGTGCGCGGTGTCCCGCAGACCGTCATCAACTCCGGCGGCGGAATGGTCATGGGCGCGGTTCCCGAACCGAATTTGATTGCCGAAATAAAACGCGCATTGAATTGAAATGACAAAGAAAAATCGTCGCCGCAATAAGAAAAATTACCGTCGCCTCTTGAGTTTCATCGGTGTGGGCATCGGACTGGCTGCATTGACACTGGCACTGGTTCTGGCATTCGGTAAAAAAGACACAGCCGAATCTCTGACTGCTTCGACTGAGGTATCTGATTCATCTTCCTCGTATTCGGTCACGCCAGGGGAGGTAAATTACCCCGCTCCCGAACTTGCGCTTCAAAACGTGAATGGCAACAAGGAGGCGTTAACTGATTACGACGACAAGGTGGTGCTGGTCAACAACTGGGCGACCTGGTGCCCGCCCTGCAAGGCGGAAATCCCAACGCTTGAAGAGTATTACAAGGTACACAGCGTGGATGGATTCGTCATCATCGGCATCGAAGCGGGTGAACCGCAGGCAGAGGTACTCGACTTTATTGAAAGTGCAGGTATCACCTACCCGATTTGGCTGGATCCACGCAACTCAGCCCTGCGGGCGTTTGGGAATGGCAACCTGCCCAACTCTTTTGTGATTGACCGCAAGGGGATCGTGCGGCTTGCCTGGGTGGGTGAGATCAACCGTGAGATGCTCGAAGAATACGTCACCCCAATTATTGCTGAAAATTAAACCTGTCTTTTGGGAGCGGGCGACGATTACGTTCAAAAGTAATTGTCGCCTGTGTTTATTTCCACATAAACAGGTCCGGACTGCACCTGTTGATACAACCCGAAACTTTAGCGTTTATTGTCCGAGTGAACCTTTAGCCGACTCTTAGCCGGATGGTGGTGAAAACCATCCGCTTTCAGCGGCTTAACTTTCAGGTGATGGTTTGTCTGTGCCGGTTTTTAATCTACCGCCTGAAAGGCGGTAGGCCGTTCAGGCAAGAGAGTCTACAGACCGGCAGCCTTCTTCAAAACGTCAGCCTTGTCGGTCTTTTCCCAAGGGAATTCGACGTCATCGCGTCCAAAGTATCCGTATGCGGCGGTCTTGCAGTAGGTTGAAAGTCGCAGGTTGAAGTGCCCGGAGATGGGGGCGGTGAGCTTCTCATCGGAGATTTCTGCCATGCTGAAGGTTTCCACGTTATCGAGAACAGATGGACTGCGCCGATGATGTGAAAAATGTACTCAGCAGCAAGAATTTTTCTTCAAGAGAAAACGACTTTAAAAATTCCTGTAAATCTTGACTTTTTAATATATTTTATATAAAATAATATTACACCTAACAAAAATGTAAGGTGTTTGTTTGGGGGAAAGTGGTGGTTTTTGTTTAGACAAGAAATGGATTTATAAATCGAGTAGAAGCCAGGTTTGTAAATATAAAACAGACAGACGCGAACATACAAACATCGTAACTTTTCCGAGACTAGCGACAATTACGGAAATTATAAAATGATAACTTGTGATTGATTTTAAATTGAATGGGCAAGGATAAGTCGGATGAATGCTAAAAATCAAATCTCGTGCGCGCAAAAAATTCTTTACCGAGTTGTGACATTAATGGTGCTTTTCCCTTCCCTTTTTATGGGGAATTTATCTCTTGCACAGGCGCAGACATGGACTTCCACTCACGAGATTACATATTATCAGGGGAACAAACCAGGCGCGGTCTCATTTACTTTTGACGATGGTCTTATGACACAGGCAACCGTCGGGGTTGCGGAACTCAATGCGCGCGGATTGAAAGGTACTTTCTTCATCATCACCAGTCGTGGGGAAGTTCCCTGGTCCACCTGGCGGAACCTCGCGGCTCAGGGTCATGAGATTGCAAGCCATACAGTAACACATCGTTC
>JAUQXA010000056.1 GCA_030834895.1 Anaerolineales bacterium | reverse complement strand
GCCGCCGTCGAGGATGTCGTTGCCGTTGCGGCCGATGATCGTGTCCGTGCCGCCCTGGCCGAAAAGCCGGTTGGCGAGGTTGTCGCCGACGACCGTGTCGTTGCCGATGCCGCCGACAAGGCACTCGATGCCGACATAGGTGTCGCCCACCGCGGCGGCGCCGACGTTCAACGCCGCATTGTCGAGGCGGATGGTGAGGTCGCCGTAGTTGGCGTCGTCGTAGCGGGCGAAGTCGAGGCCGTCGCCGCCGATGTGCTGGTCCGCGCCGAGCCCGCCGGAAAGATGATCGTTGCCAATGCCACCGTCGAGGATGTCGTCGCCGTCTCCGCCGAGGATCGTGTCGGTGCCGCCCTGGCCGAAAAGCCGGTTGGCGAGGTTGTCGCCGACGACCGTGTCGTTGCCCGCACCTGCGACCAGGCACTCGATGCCGACATAGGTATCGCCAACCGCGGCCGCGCCGACGTTGAGCGCCGGATTGTCGAGGCGGATGGTGAGGTCGCCGTAGTTGGCGTCGTCATAGCGGGCAAAGTCGAGGCCGGCGCCGCCGATGTGCTGGTCGGCGCCGAGACCGCCATAGAGATGATTGACGCCGGCACCGCCATTCAGGATATCTGCTCCACCGCGGCCGAACAGGTTGTCGGTGGCCGTGCCGCCGGTCATCTGGTTGGCGCCGTCGGTCCCCGTGACCGTGTTGGTGCCGTTGCCGAGGATCACGTTCTCGAAATTGACGAAACTTTCATAGTCGAAGTTGGTCGCGCCGGTTACGAGATTGATGACGTAGTTGCCGTTGAACAATGACGTGTCGAGCGTGTCGATGCCGATGCCGCCGTCGAGGATTTCGGGCACAATTGCGTTGGACAGCCCGGCCACGATGGTGTCGTCGCCTGCATCGCCGAAATATTGACCTTCGCCGCTGGAAACGATCCTGTCGTTGCCACCATTGCCATGAAAGACCTGGTCGATCCCCTGGGCGCCCGTGAGCGTGTCGTTGTCTTCCGCGCCGTTGACCAGGACCGAGGCGGCGGTGATGGTTACCGTGCTGAGATCGACGATGCCGCCGATGCCGCCGTCGTTGCCGAGCGTATCGACGAAGATGGAGAGGGTGCCGCCGACGGTGAACGCGGGGGCGCCGCTCAGGACGAGGTTGTCGGCCGCGCGCAGTTCGAGATCGCCGGTTGTCGTGATGGCTGCCTGGATGGCGATGTCGCCGCCGCTGCGCAGCACCAGATTCGTCGCATTGGCCGGCGAGAGGGCGGAACTCACCGTGATCTGGCCCGTATTGTCGTCGCCGATAGCGAGCGTCGGCGTGAACAGGCGGTCGAGTTCGACGTCGGAGAGCTCCAGCGCGAAGGCGGCGTCGGTCGCGCTGCCGAGATCGATCGCCCAGCCGGCGGTGACAGGCCGCAAAATCACCCGGCCGCTGGGGGCGGAGATGCCGGAGTCCGCGTCGACAATGATCCGGTCGGCGTTGGCTATGACATCACCGCTGGTGGAGCCGGCCGCGAATGAGCCCGGGCCGAACACACTCAGAGAACCGCTGGAACCGGTGGTAAGGATCAGATCGGCTCCGGCACTGCCGGCGGCTGTCACGGAGGCGCTGGTGCCGGCTAGGTTCAGAATGCCGATGTTGCGCCCGGCAGTGATCGTCAGGTTGCCGCCGGTGTTTAGACCGAAGTTGTCGGACAGGATATCGGCGAACCCGTCGATCAGAACATCGCGGCCGGCGGCGATGGTGATGGCCCCGTTCGCGATGACGTCATTGTTGAAATCAAGGCCGATGGTGCCGAACTGGACATCGCGGCCGGCCGTCACGTTGATGCTCCCGCGTGAAGCCGTGATCGCAGTGTTGTCGACATTGCCGATAATGTCGGAATTGAAGCCAACGGCAGTCAATGCAACATCGCCGGAGACGCTGCCGCCCCGGACAACTTCTGAAGCGGTAACCGAGTTTGCCTCGCTGAGGAAAATACTCCCTACGGTTGTGAAGTTGATGTTGCCGGAGGTAACGACTTCCAGACCGTCGACATCTGCGTTGACGCCGCCGATTTGTACGCTGCCGAAGTTGCTGATGTTGATGCCGCCGGTTGTGGTCTCAGCCTCGAACAGGGTCGTCTGGGTTTCAATCGCATTGCCGGCGCCGATCCCGCTAGCCGCGCTCATGGCGAGGCTGCTTGCGACGATATCGGCCGCCGGGTCGGCGCCGAATTCGCTGATGGCTCCGTTGGAGGCCAGCATGACATCCTGGGCTACGGGGATGCGCTGCACCTGGATCGAGTCCGGGTTCTGCGTCGCATCGGTGAGGCTGCCGACGGTGATGTCCGCGGCCGCGTTCCACTCGGTCAGGTTGAACACCACGCTGCGGCCGGCAGAAGCGGTGACGGTCAGGAATTCGGTCGGGACGTTGAACTGGATGGGACTTCCATCCGGCGTCCGTAGCTGGGCAATAGCATTCAGGGTTCCGTCGTCCTCGATGAAGTAGGTGCCGGGATCAAACCCGTTGAGCAGTATGAGGACTGAAGTCATGTCGGGGGCCCTCCGTCGTGTTCGATGGCGCCGAAGCGCGGCTTGATCGGAATCCTCACATCAATAGAGTGGGCGCCTTATATCCCCACGCCCGCTCATGATCCCGCCCCCAAGGCGCGCATTCTGCTCGCCGAACGTTTTTCTGTAAACCACCTGACCTGCCACTGAACTGTAATCCGGACGCGCTCGTCCCAATATGCGGCGCGGTGATAGGCGCGGCGCACCTCGTCGGCGCCGAAGTGGCCGAGTTCGGCCTCGATCGCGTCGGCCGACCATCTGCCGCTTTCGTTCAGAAGTGTCGAGGCGGTCGCACGGAAACCGTGGGACGTCGCTTCGGTATTGGAATAGCCGAGCCGCCGCAGCGCTGCATTCAGCGTGTTCTCGCTGAGCGGCCGTTCCGGCGACTGGATCGACGGAAAGGCGAGGCGGCGATTGCCCGCGTGGTTCCGCAAGTCGCGAAGAATGTCGACGGCAAGCGCCGGAAGCGGCTTGCGATGGTCCCGCCTCATCTTTGACCGCGACGCCGGAATCGACCAGACAGCCCTGTCGAGATCAAATTCTACCCATTCTGCTTGCCGTAGCTCGCCCGGTCGCGGATAGAGGATCGCCATGAGTTTGAGCGCGGCGCGGGTTTCCGGCGTGCCCTGATATCCCCACACGGCTCGCAGCATGCCCTCGAATCCCGCCCAGTCCGTCAGCGCGGCGCGATGCGTGACCTTGGGCGCGACAAGGGCGCCGCGTAGGCCGAAGGTTGGATCGTTCGCTGCCCGCGACGTTGCGACCGCATAGCGGAAGACCTGACCGATCACCGCGCGCAGGCGCCGCGCCGTCTCATAGTTTCCGAGAGCTTCGACCTTTCGCAGGGCGACGAGAACCTCGGGCGCGGTGATTTCCGCGACAGGCCGCCTTCCGATATCGGGAACAGCGAGGCTGATCAGCTAGCGTTTTTTCTTCAGCGTGGCGTCCGCCTTCCCTTCACGCTCCACCTTGGCAAGGAACTCGTCGGCGATCGCCCGGAACGTGTCGGCATTGGCGGCCCGCTTCCGCGCCTTCTCAGCCTTCGCCTCGACAGTCGGATCGAGGCCACCCGCCAACAGCCGTTTCGCCTCGTCACGGCGTGCACGGGCGTCCGAAAGGGAAACGGCCGGATAGCTGCCCAATGCCAGGAGCTTCTGCTTGCCTTCATGCCGATAGGCGAGGCGCCAGAGGCGCGATCCCTGCGGCGTGACGAGCACGTGCAGCCCGCCGCCATCGCTCAGCTTTCGCGCCCGGCTTCAGCGTCCTGAGTTATGCATCCGACAGCGCTATCGTTGGTATCTCGTCCGGCGTTCCGGGGCTCCTCGCGCCGGATACCAACAAATATACCAACAATCCGGCCGGATACCAACACACCGGCCTGGACGCCTCCGGACCATCGGGCAATAAAAAGCCCGGAAAACCGGGCTTCTTTGGCAGTTCCTGGACCGTCTTGGACGATCTCGGAAGGGAATTTGGTGCCCAGAAGAGGACTGCACTCCAGGTCACCCTTCGTGCCCTATTTCTAAGGCTTTGCGGCCAAATCGTCTAGCATTGTTACGCAGTTCAGTAACACAGCTATCGCTCACTTGCTGCATGTTCGATAGCGACCTTTACTGAACCACTTCCCCTATTCCATACAAGCTCCTCCTGCCCACCAACGCGGCCGACGAGGCTCATCCCGTCATGGCTCAATATAAACACCACCTTTCGTTCTGTAGAGTAGCTTCCCAGAAGCGCAACCGGTGTGGTCTGCTGTTGCCTCTTCATGACCCCCTCGAAAGAATCCCCAAACCTTCGCAAACGATACTCTAGCGTAACAGTCTCAGTCGTTCGCGAACTCAGAAATTGGCGGAGCCCAAGAGAGTTGACCTCATGCCGCACTTCAGCACGACCAAGAAATGATCCGTCATCCAACTTGCCAAGTTCTACAGGACCATCAGGCGTAAGCCACATTCCGACGATGTCGTGGGTGGGCGGCACGATACTCGCCTCACCGACTCGCAACCAGAACTCCTGGCTCGCTGCTGCGGTTGCACGCGCGGTAGCAGCGGCTTTCTCCTCTTCCGCTTTGGCGCTTTGGATAGCCGAAGCAGCTGCGACCACTAGGGGATGGTGGTCCTTGTCCTTCAAGGCCGCACCCACCCTGGCATTTGCCTCGTCGAGAAACCCCGCAGCAACGAGCTTGTTCGCTATATTGCCATCCGCGATAGTCTCCCCCTTTTCCGACGCGCGCTTAAACGCAGAGATGGCCATGCCGCGCATAGCTAGCGAGGAATAGGCGACACCCAGATTGTTCCAAGCGGTTCCGCTCCGCTGCGTCTCGGGAATTCGTTCGTAATGCAACAGCGCCAAGCGGGGCTCGTCGATTTCGCCATATGCATGGCCAACGGCGAATCTCTGATAGATGTCATCCGGTTCTATTTTCAATCGACACTCGTCGAGAGCCAGCGCGATCTGGTGGAGGCCTTCGTGCGCCGCAAGTTGGCGCATCGCCTTGACGAAGGTAGCATTCTCAGAATGTCCCGAATGCGGTAGTTCAAATAGCCGGGACCGAAGCTTCTCCACCTGTATCCTAAGGGGAATGGCGGCTGACGCGGCTGTCTCGATAGCGCCCGATATTGCAGCGGCGGCAGTACCTATGTCAGCGGCTCTTGCGACGGCATCGCTGAAAGCGCTGCATGCTCCCTCTACGTCGCCATATCGCGCAAGCGCACGAGCTAATATGTGCCTGAGACGAGCGTTTTCAGGGTAAGCGAGTGACCTGTTGCGTATGGATGTTATCCCGCCAGACGGTCGGCCGCCGAGCATGTGCGCGAAGTCGCACCACGCCTCCCATACCGCAAGAGCTTCTTCTGAACCTGCCAAAGGACTGGATCGGAAGGCGGAATTGATGGCTTCCTCAGCGGCAGTTCTCTTCTCGAAGACGGCGAATACGAAGCCGTTCTCATACTGCCCCAAGCTCCATTCGGGTGAGGGTGTAAGTACTTTGTTGAAGAAGTCCCCGTCTCCGTCCTCAACTGGCCTCTCAATGTCCAATACCTCCGCAGTATTCAACTGCACCCGTCTGCCCTGCGCTCGCATGGCGGACCGTATCTTTCGTGAAGCGGGACCAAGTGCAGCCACTAGATTGTCGTCGGATCGGTCCGGGTCGTAGGTGACCGAGGTCAGGCCAAGGAGGTCTGATGGCAAATGGAGGTCGCTGCCTCTGGGCGATATAATGAAAGTTCGCTTCCGTCCGAGCCTGCCAACGAACAATCCCAGTTCGAATATCACGTTGTCGCGGACCGTGCTCCTCGGCTCACCACGCATAATAGTCACGTCGTCAGGCACGAAGACGAATACAGCGAAATCGGAGCGATCTAACTCATTCTCAAGAGACTCCAGTGGGTACTCTGACACCGGGAACGTCCCTTGATTCCAGATCATCACCTCAGCTTCGAATTCGAATGACTCCTGTATCGCGCCGGCGAGTTCTAAGTTCTCTCGCGAAGACCCTACGAACAGACGGGATTTGTCCATGCTTCAGTCCCAATCATACGCGCCGCCTGCTTCAATTTGGCGGTGGCTCACGTGAGAGCTTCACTATGCATGGTGGCAGGAGCCTGTCCCCCCTCCCCCCCCCCCCTCGGGGGTAAGACGCGCTTTGAACGCTTACAGCCCACCAGGCACCCGAGAAGGTTAGCCGCCAATACTGCTGCCGCCAAGGCTAATCGCTCGGGCGCTCGGGCTCTCCCACACTATGCGGGCTCCCCTGTGACGGGCGGGTAATCGTTCCGCATAGCTGCCCTCTCGCTTTCGCTTCTTGGGCCAGTCTGGGAATACTACACACAAGGAGCGGACTCAGTGCGAATCTCACTAGGGCAAGCCCATTTGAGTCTGCTAAAGAGCTGGCCGGACCGTCTCACATGAATAGTCTCTTGACATTTTCCGTCGCGGTCTCACAAAATAGTCTCGCATGATCGCGAACGGGAGACCCAATGACATGACCACATCCGCACTAGTCGGCTACGCCCGTACCTCCACCACCGACCAGAAGGCAGGCCTTGAAGCTCAGCTTCGCGACCTTGAGCAAGCCGGGTGCACAAAGGTGTTCCGGGAAGAGGTCTCTTCCGTGGCGACCAATCGACCTCAACTTGCCGCCGTCCTTGAATGGGTGCGCGAAGGTGACATGCTGGTTGTGACCAAATTGGACCGGCTGGCACGCTCTGTGGCCGACCTCGTGTCGATCACTGCGGCCTTGAAGGCCAAGGGGGCAGGCCTCCGCATTCTGGCGATGAACCTCGACACCGCCACCCCCACGGGAAAGCTAATGTTGAACCTGCTGGGCTCAATCGCAGAGTTCGAACGGGAGCTAATGCTAGAGCGGCAACGCGAGGGGATCGCGAAGGCCAAGGGAGAGGGCAAGTATGCTGGGAGGCAGCCAACGGCCCGCGCAAAGGCAAAGGACGTGTTGAGGATGCGGGCTGAGGGCAAGTCGGCAGCGGACATCGTGGCGGCGTTAGGCATCAGCCGGGCCAGCGTGTTTCGGATACTTGCTGAGCACCCGGCAGCACCCGCGTAGGCTCTCGGGGGGCCTGACGCCCACAGGGCAATCATCGCCAGCGCCGTCACCGGGGGCTGCCCTATGCCCAGGGCTCTCTACTCTCCAAGGGTGGAAGGGGGGTGGATGTCCCTGGAGTAGGTAAGGGAAAAAACAGGGGGATGAGGGGAATAGCTGGAATCGCGAGCAGAGTTTGAGCTACGTGGTGTTATGGACTGGCTCGAATATTTCATGAAAAACACAACCTTCGAGACGAACGTCTGGTTGGTCGCTTCCCATCACGGAGACTATCAAGACGGTGTCGCGGCTGGAGCTTATTGCGGCTCCGTGAACGGAAACGGTCTTAGCGGCACTTTTTGGGGTTCCGGCGGCGTCAAGAATACCGAGACACTGTTCGCATATGGGATTGCTCACGTAGTTCAGATTGCGTTGGCAGAAGATCATGCGCCTTTGTTCCCACTCCATGTCTTCATCCACAACAACGGAGTTCGAAGGTACCTTAGAGAGCACGTGCCTGCCTGGGTCAGCAATGGCGGGCTCAACTCTCGGGGCGGCATCCCTGACGCGTACCAAGTTTGGAAAGACCTTTACCTTCTGACCAACCAGCGGAAAATCGTCATTGACCCTGTATCCCCGTCAGTTTTTTCGCACGACTTCAGCCGCGTGCAGAAGGGCTGTAACAAGTTCGCCAAGGAGGCGTTTGATAGAAAGGCCTATCGCCAAGTTGGCGTATTTGAAGAGTTCCAAGGCCAAAGCCACAGATTCCTAGCGCCGTGACCGACGCGCGTTGTGCTATCCCCGGATGCTCACGCCCAACAGCGTTCTCAGCGGGCAAGGGGTTGGCCCGTCACCATTGCCGCTACCACGTTCAGCACAAGGCTCGCCACGGATCGCACTGGCATGGGACCTACCTTGCGGCCGATCTTAAGCCCTACATCTCGGCAGCCGCCGATTGGCTCAGGGCGCACCATCAAGACCCGCTCGTTGCGGCGGCATGGTCAGACTTGCAGTACGTGCTCGCCAGCGCGGGCCGCATAGACCCTGCTACCAACCTTCGGGGCCAGCCGGCAAAGTACCGGGCTCGTGTCGCCTTTGCGCGGCTGCGCGAGGCAGGCATCTCCCCGGACCGGCTAATGGCAATCTACATCGGCGTGTCTGCGTTGATCGAAGATGACTACGGCAGCCATCGGACCGAAGAGTTCCGGACTGTACAGGCTGCCAAGGCCGCGCATCGGCTGGCCAGTGGTACGCATCGGCGCTGGGAAATGTGGAACCCTCTGGGGCCTTCCGTCCCGGTTGAATTGCACGCCTATCCCAGGTGTCAAGCGACCCCGGGAACTGACCCCCTTGGCGACATGAAGAACTGACCCCCTCATTGGTTGACGTTTTCAGTTTGCTGTTCGTGCGCCGTGCCGGCCTTCT
>JAUQXA010000004.1 GCA_030834895.1 Anaerolineales bacterium | reverse complement strand
ACAGACCTCTAGTGTGCCAGTTGTTCCGCCAGGAGCATCGCTGGGTAGCCATGTCTGGCAAAGATAACCGCTGAAAGCATCTAAGTGGGAAACTTGCCCTAAGATTAGATCCCTGTGACCCGTAAGGGTGTAAGACCCCAGGTAGACTACCTGGTATATAGGCAGCATGTGTAAGCGCAGTAATGTGTTAAGCTAAGCTGTACTAATGGTCGAGGGCTTCCTTCTCGTGATGCGGAGAAGTTGGTACTTTTCTAAAAATAACGTCAATTTGCTGTTCAGGACAACTTTGTGAAATTGTCCCTTGGTGATTTGAGCGACGTGGGTACACCCGGTCCCATCCCGAACCCGGAAGTTAAGCACGCCAGCGCTGATGGTACTTGGAGGGCGACCTCCTGGGAGAGTAGGTCATTGCCAAGGGGCTTTTCTTTTTAATTTTTTAAATCTTCTCATACTTTTGTGTCTCGTGTATAATGTGCGTGTGTAGTTTCGGCCCGAAGGCATTTTTATGCCTTGTTATAAAATGAGGAGTTTGAAGCGTATCTTCTGATCTTGAGGTCATCTAGTTCGTTTCAGGTTATATCCTAAACATCCTCGGCCGATTCTGCGCAGCGGCCGAGTTTTTATTTTCATTTCATGATGGAAAGTAGGTGATTTTGTTGGCTTCGGTAAATTTGCGTAACGGTGAATCGCAAGACTCCCTGCTTAAGCGTTTCCGCAAGAAAGTTGTAAAAAGCGGAATTTTGAGCACCGTCCGTAACAAGCGCTGGTTTGTCTCCAAGAGTGAGACCCGCCGCATGGAGAAGAAAAAGGCGATTCGACGTATCAAGCGACGATCCTTCAAGGATGTCGAATAGTTCGAGAGGCATGTATGACGAAAGAGGAAGGCAAAATCAAGGTGGATGGCATTGTTATCGAGGCCCTGCCAGGAACACAGTTCCGAGTGCGTCTTGATAACGGTCATGAAGTACTTGCATACCTGGCAGGGAAGATGCGAAAGCACTATATTCGCATTTTGCTGGGTGACCGTGTTTCCATGGAAATGTCGCCTTACGACCTGACCCGCGCGCGCATTACCTTCCGCCAGCGCAAGACTGTCCCCACTGCTGTCGGGAATTAATCACCTGATTTTATAATAAAAAGTCCTCCGTTCTCGCGGAGGACTTTTTGCTCTTAAGTTTCTTATGGGGTATCCCTGAATGAATTCAGGATGGTCATGTAGTTCGCGCGTTCAAGCGCAGCTGGTTCCTTCACTGCCTTTTGACTCATGCTTCCCTGCATTTGTTTGATGGATTGATATTCGTGAGTTTCCATCCATTCCTGGATGTGATTAAGGATCTCGCTTATCCGTTGTGGTGCAGGGGTGGCGCCCCAAAGCAATTCGGATGCCATCATGCCAACCTTTGCTCCAGCCATCATGGCTTTGAGCACGTCGTTGGAGGTATGTATGCCGCTGGTCAGAGCGAAATCTGCGTTGATTTTTCCGTGCAGGATCGATATCCAGCGCAGTGGCAGGCGCATTTCCGCCGAGGTGCTCAGGTCAAGGCTGTGCAGGACCTTCAACTCTTCCAGATCGAAATCCGGCTGATAGAAGCGGTTGAACAGTACCAAAGCGCCTGCGCCAGCATCAACAATTCTGCGGGCAAAGTTCGGCAGGGCGGTGACAAATGGTCCGAGTTTGACTGCCAAAGGAATGCTGATGGCAGATTTGACTTCTGCCACCAGTTCCACCTGCGCATTTTCCAGTTCCTGAGCGGTGAGGTCAGGGTCGGTTGGAATGTAGTACAGATTCAGTTCAAGTGCATCCGCACCAACATCCTGGATTTGTTTTGCGTAATTTGTCCAACCACCTTTCGAGACGCCGTTCAAACTGCCGATGACGGGAATTTTCAGCGCCTTTTTCAACTCGCTAACCTGGCGTAGGTACTTTTCCGGACCGACCAGGTATTTGTCGGCATTGGGGAAATAGGACATTGCCTCGGCGAAGGAATCGCTGCTACGGGTGAGGTAATGATCCAACTCAAGGCTTTCGTGGATGATCTGCTCTTCGAAAAGAGAGTACATCACGATTGCGGCGACACCCCCCTCCTCCAGTTTGCGTGCTTTGTCGACGTTCTTTGACAGGGGGGAGGCGGAAGCCACAAGCGGGTTCTTGAGGTTCAAACCAAGGTAGGTGGTTGATAGATCGGTCATGATTTTTTCTCCTCAGTTCCGTTTCCATAGTGCATCGCAGCCATTTGGTGATAGAAGTCCCAGCGGGCTTTGGCGTCATGTTGTGCCTTCTTCATCAAATCTTCGGCGCGTGTCTCGTCCATTTGTGTGAGCATCTTGTAGCGTGTTTCATTGTAGGCGTACTCTGACATTGGTACGCTTGGTTCCTTGCTGTCTATAACGAGCGGGTTCTTGCCTTCCACTGTCATGCGCGGATCGTAACGGTACATGGGCCAGTGTCCGGACTGCACCGCAAGTTTCTGCTGGTCGAGACCCTTCGCCAGGTCGTAGCCATGCGCAATACAATGGCTGTAAGCAATGATGAGCGAAGGACCATCGTAGGATTCAGCTTCGAGGATGGCACGGAGAGTCTGCTGGTCGTTGGCGCCCATGGCAATTTGCGCCACGTACACGTAGCCATATGCCATTGCGATCAGACCAAGGTCTTTCTTTCCGATACCTTTACCACCCATGGCGAATTTTGCAACTGCCCCGCGTGGGGTGGCTTTGCTCGCCTGTCCGCCTGTGTTGGAATACACTTCCGTATCCAAAACGAGGACATTGACGTTTCGCCCGGAGGCGAGGACATGATCCAGACCACCGTAGCCGATATCGTATGCCCAGCCATCACCGCCCATGATCCATACAGACTTCTTGACGAGGCTGTCTGCCACGCTGACCAAGTCCTTGGCACGGTTGTCGCTGGATTTCGCCAATTTCGCCTTCAAAGTTGCAACGCGCTCACGCTGTTCACCAATGCCCGCCTCGGCGGACTGATCGGCATTCAAAATCGCTTTGACCAGATCCGCTCCCAGTTCCTTTTCGAATTGGGACAGCAGTTCACGTGCGTATTCGTTCTGTTTGTCGATGGTCAGGCGCATGCCCAGACCAAATTCGGCGTTATCTTCGAACAGTGAGTTCGACCACGCGGGTCCGCGTCCGTTTGAGTCCACGGACCAGGGAGTGGTGGGGAGGTTACCACCGTAGATCGAGGAGCAGCCTGTGGCGTTGGCGACGATGGCGCGGTCACCGAACAACTGTGAGACAAGTTTGACATAGGGGGTCTCACCGCATCCCGCACAAGCGCCACTGAACTCAAACAGCGGGCGGAGCAGCTGTGAATTCTTGATGGTGGAGGGATTGATCAACTTGCGGTCAAGATCGGGGATTTCCATGAAGAAGTCCCAGTTCTTGGCTTCGGATTCGCGCAGCGGAGGCTGGGGAGCCATATTGAGCGCCTTGCGTTTCGGCTGGGTCTTGTCCTTGGCAGGGCAGACTTCCACGCAAAGGGTACAACCGGTGCAGTCCTCGGGGGCGATCTGAACTGTGTAGGCATAGCCCTGTGAGAATTCCTTGAATTTCGAGGGCATATGTTTGAAAGTTTCGGGCGCCTTTGCCAGCAGTTTCTCGTCGTAGACTTTGTGGCGAATGACAGCGTGCGGGCAGACCATCACACACTTGCCGCATTGGATGCAGAGGTCGGATTCCCAAACAGGGATTTCAAGCGCGATGTTGCGCTTTTCCCATTGTGTAGTAGCTGTCGGGAAAGTGCCATCCACAGGGAACGCGGACACGGGGATATTGTCTCCATTGGAATTAATGATCTCCCCAAGCACGTTGCGGACAAATTCAGGCGCTTCAGCCGGGACTGGGAGACGGCGTGCCATCTTGGCGGTGACTTTTCCTGGAACTTTGACCTCGTGCAGATTTTCGATGGTTGCATCAACCGCCTGGAAATTCTTCTTCACCACGGCCTCACCACGCTTGCCGTAGGTCTTTTCGATGGCATGCTTGATTTCCGCAATGGCTTGTTCGCGCGGTAGGACACCGCTGATGGCAAAGAAGGCGGTCTGCATAATGGTATTCACACGCCCGCCCATGCCGGTCTTTTCGGCCACTTCGTAGCCGTTGATAACGTAGAACTTTAGCTTCTTCTCGATAATGTCCTTTTGGACCTCGAGCGGCAATTTATCCCAGACTTCGTCGGGACCGTAGAGGCTGTTGAGCAGGAATGTGCCGCCCGGTTTGGCATACTTTAGCATATCCACACGTTCGAGGAATGAATACTGGTGGCAGGCAACAAAGGTCGCCGCATTCATTTCGATCAGATATGGAGCGCGGACAGGCTGGGGTCCGAAGCGCAGGTGAGACATGGTTACCGTGCCGGACTTCTTCGAGTCATAAAAGAAGTAGCCCTGCGCGTAGTTATCTGTTTCCTCGCCAATGATTTTGATGGAATTCTTGTTTGCGCCGACAGTGCCGTCTGAACCAAGTCCAAAGAACACACAGCGAACAGTTTCTTCGGTTTCAATCGTGAACGAGGGATCGATCTCAAGGCTGGTGTGAGTCACATCATCGTTGATACCAACGGTGAAGTGGACTTTGGGGTCGGACTTCTTTAGTTCGTCCAGCGCAGCTTTCGCCATTGCCGGTGTAAATTCCTTTGAGGAAAGTCCATATCTGCCGCCGATCACCTTGATATTTGCACGTTGACCTTCAACCAGGGCATTGATTACATCCAAATAAAGCGGCTCGCCGGAGGAACCGGGTTCCTTGGTGCGGTCAAGAACAGCAATACCCTTCACGCTCTTCGGCAGTGCTTTGACGAAATGCTCGAAGGAGAATGGACGGTACAAGCGCACACGAATCACGCCAACCTTTTCGCCTTTTTCGACGAGGTACTTTACGGTCTCTTCGGCTGTTTCGCCGCCGGATCCCATGATTACAACCACGCGTTCGGCTTCGGGGTGGCCGATGTAGTCGAATAAGTGGTACTGCCGGCCGGTCACCTGGGCGAACTTGTCCATCATCTCTTGGACAATACCCGGGGTGGCATTGTAGTACGGATTGACCGATTCTCGCATCTGGAAGTAGACATCAGGATTCTGCGCAGAACCGCGCAAAACCGGATGTTCCGGTGACATGGCGCGTGCCCGATGAGCGCGCACCAGATCATTGTCTACCAGCGCGCCGAGTTCTTCATCCGTAATTTGATGAATTTTTGTCACTTCGTGGGAGGTGCGGAAGCCATCAAAGAAGTGAAGAAATGGCACGCGGGATTTGAGCGTGGCCATCTGTGCAATAGCGGCAAAGTCGTGGGCTTCTTGAACAGAGCCGGAGGAGAAGAGCGCAAAACCCGTCTGGCGAACAGCCATCACATCTTGGTGGTCTCCATAAATCGAGAGGGCGTGTGCTGCAACGGCGCGAGCCGCAACATGGAAGACTGTGCTGGTGAGCTCACCGGCAATCTTGTACATGTTGGGGATCATTAACAAAAGACCCTGGGAAGCTGTAAAAGTGGTGGTGAGAGCGCCGGTCTGTAAAGCACCATGCACTGCCCCGGATGCCCCACCTTCGGATTGCATTTCGATTACGGAGGGAACCGTGCCCCAAATGTTCTTCCTCCCTTTGGCTGACCACTCATCCGCGAATTCGCCCATGTTTGATGAGGGGGTGATGGGATAAATTGCAATGACCTCATTCAAACGGTGTGCGACGGATGCTGTGGCTTCATTGCCGTCAATGGTAATTACTGGTTTTTTCATTTTACTTGCTCCTTTGATAGCAGGTTTTTTTACTTGAAAATCCTCAACATACAAGTTTATCCCTGCCTGTGTAGACTGGTTAGTTATAAATGACCCGGATTTACCTGAAAGTTGTCATATTTTGGACAAAACTTGTAGAAATATTATAATCCTTTCAAATGAGACTTTGCCAAGAGCAATGCCGCCAGTGACTTGGCATCAGGGATTTCACCCCTTTGTGCCATTTGAATTGCTTCAACTAGGGGAATTGTTTCCACGCTAAGGAATTCGTCAGCGTCAGCTTCGAGTGGATCATGCCGTAAATCCTGTGCAATGTAGACGTGCATGAATTCCGTGGAATAGCCGGGCGCAAGGTAGAAATCACCGATCTTTTCGATTTTACCCGCAGCGAATCCCGTTTCCTCACGGATCTCGCGGGCGGCACAAACTGCAGGGTCTTCATCTTTTTCCAAGGTGCCGGCGGGCAGTTCGAGCAAGTCCGTCCCAGCGGCGTGACGATACTGCCTAACAAAGATCAGATTTCCATCCTTGTTTACAGGGACAATGACAACAGAACCGCCGTGTTCGATGATGTCCAGTTTGGTTTCGTGTCCGTCGGGTGTTTTAAGATAGTCGCGGCGGATTAAGAAAGCACGGCCTTTCAGCAGGATTTCCGAACGCAGTAATCTAAATGGCATGGGGTTTTCCTTGGTATTGGATATGTATGATAAATGCGTGATAAAAAAGCCCAAGCATTTGCTTGGGCTTTTGATTTTTTTTCTATGGAATTTGTAGTTGTTGCCCGATGGTCAATTTTGCCGAGGCTGAAATGTTATTGGTAGAGGCAATTGAGGCGGGGTCCACGTCCCCGAATTTACAGGCGATGCTGTAAACCGTTTCGTTTGAGGAGGCCACGGTATAGGTTGTGGGATGATTGGCCAGCATACGGCTGCCAGGGAAGGCTCCGCTTTGTGGGATGGTCAGGGTCAAACCTGCGTAATAGACATCGGGGCTGGTGAGTCCGCTTGCGCGAAGCAGGGCATCGGGATCCACGTTAAAGCGACGGGCAATGCAATAAGGGAATTCACCGTTTTGCAAAGTGTAGCTTGCAGGGCGTACACCGGCGGGGACAGGGGTAGAGGTCGGCCCGCTTGGGGTGTCGACAACCGGTACAGGTGTAGTGGCAATGGCATTGGTTGGCGTGCCTGGAGCAGCTGTCAGGGCAGTCTCTGGTGTAGCTGTATTTGTCACAATCGCCTGCGGCGTGCCGGGTGTGCCTCCGCTTGCCGCAGCAGTTTGCGCGGCTTGTGTCTGCTTGCCAAATTCTTCAATCATTGCCATTGGATTTTCCACCGACGGGAAAGGTGAAACAAATACTTCCTGTATCGGCGTTGATGTTGTGGCAGGCGGGGTGGATAATTTTTGTTCGCAGGCAGAGATCATTACGCTTGATATTATAAGAATGAAAATTACCAGCAAACCGCGTTGTTTGTTACTCATGGCTTCTCCTCTTGCAAGATGTTCAAGTTGTGATGGTAGCACATGAACTTTAAAGCGTCAAGTTTTTGTCACGGCTTGCACTGAAACGTCAATAAAGTTTGTTCGATCTCATCTTTATATTTGACTGGACTTTGTGCCTGTATTTGTCTCCATACGGAACACATGCCTCTGCGCAACCGCGCATCCTTTTTGAGCGCAGTGGTGGAAATGGATTCCGCTGTTTGAAGATCACCTGTCAGCGCGTGGGCCTTGATAAAGATGAGCCATTCATTCTGGTCTGTGGGTTGATAGCCAAGGGAGACGGCCTCGCTTCCCAGAGAAACGACCTTTTGATAATCTCCCGTTTGCCATGCAAGTTCGGCTTTGGTGTAGTAATAGCACCATTCGTGCTTTGGCTCCGAGAAGAACATGGGCGTGGCGGCTTTTTCCGGGTTGACGATAATGAGTGATGGATCCGAAAGCAGGATGGCTTGAGTGAATGTGTCGGGAAGCCTTTCATAGGTTTCCATGTCACCTTGCGCCGGGTCGAGCACGCGCAGACAGCCGCTCCTTGGCATGTAGATCACCACAGTTTGGGATGTATTCCCATAAAATGAAACGGTGCGATAGTTGAAATAGATGGGCAGGTTCGGCTCCAGCGAAGGCAGGGTTCCGCCGCCGACCCGTTTTTCGGTGTAAAGCATCAAGTATGGCAGGTTGGAGCGAGTGTAATCCGGCGCGTACATCCAGTTGATGGGAGCGGTGAACGAAGCGTCAGTTTCGTAGTCAATTGGCATCTGGTGGGTGAGGATGATGGTGTTGGGCTGTAGCGCAGGCATGCGCCAGGCCATTTGCCAGTAGATGTTTCGCTGGTCCTCCCAGTCACGGCGAAAGATGTTGGCGTTGAAGAATTGTTGTCCGATGCCAAGGGCGATGATGATGGCAAAGACGCAGGTTTTGACGCGGCTGTTTCTGACGAGCAATTCGATCACGCCCAGCAACAACAGACTCCCGCCAATCATCATCGAAATCATAAACCGGTCATATGAAGATTGCAGGGTGAGGGGAAGCCCGGCGGCAAGTGACGGCAATCGTCCAAGCAGAATGCCGGGGATGCCAACAAGGATTAGCGGGAGGGCAATGCTTGATTCTTCACTAGTTTCCCCGATAGCACGGCGAAGATACGGGGCGAAAAAGGCAAACGAAAGCAGGATCAGGCCGAAGGTCAGAAGCGAAGCGGGAGTCGTCGGAGAGTCGAAGGTCAGGTTAAAGATTTGAATCCAGACGTAGAATCCCGCCTTCCAAATTGCATCCAAAGAATCCTGTAGAAAGGTCAATGCCGTGAGCGATTGTGTCGCGGCAATGGTGTAAGAGGCGTAAGCCCCAAACTTATAATAGTAAATAAGCCACGCCGCGTTGAGCATCCAGATGAGCAGGTAAGGCCACCAAATCTTGAATGTTTTTGTCAGGCGTCGGATGAAATTGCCCTCAAGAACTAAAAATAAGAACAGGAAACGCAATCCTTCAATGCCGAAGAAATACTCGGTGGGGAAGATGCCGCAGAGTTGCAGAAGCAGTGCGATGATTGTGTAGGCGGCGGGCTTCTCTGCCCGCAGGGCTTTGAAGGTGTAACCAAACGAGAGTAGATAAAAGAGAAAGGGAATAAGCTCCTGGTTGATGTGGGTGAATGCGACCCAATGTTGGCTGTAGCCGGGAAATACCAGCATGAAAAGAGCCGCGATGAGCACAAGACGCGGACGATTGGGCCAAACCTGCCTGAAAGTCCACCAGGCTGAAATGCCGAGAACGAAGCGAATTATCAGGGCAAAAATTTGCCAGTATAGCGGGACAGGCGGGACAAGGGTTGTTGTCAGATAAAAAATAGGACCGAGAAATGGTCGGAAAGGCGCAAAACTGGGGTTAAAGTCGGCTGGACCAAGGAAGCGGGCGGACCAGGCGAAGGGCCAATCGTCCCAGTAGAAGCCGGTGAATGGAACTAATAGCCCATAGGCAAGGAGGGTGGTAAGTGCGAAAATTATAAATATATGCCTTTTCGGCAGGCGAATATTCATCATGGTATTGTAATTATAAGTGAATACGCCTTCGATTTTTGTTAATTATAATGATTTAATTTCAAACCTTTTCATGGTTGTGAAATTATCGCATTTTATATTGCCATTCTTCGTACAGGAAAGAGGAAATGAAAATGAAAAAAGCCATTCCATTACTGCTAATGCTTGCCCTGTTCTTGCAGGCTTGCAGCGAATCCGTCACGGCTACCATCCCCCCCGCCACAGCGCTGCCAGTTGCCAGCCAGGCCGCATTGATAACACCCGAAGAGACGACTGAGTCGCCAGTGCAGCCTTCAGCAGTGCCCCCGACAGCGGACATTCAACCTGTTACACATGTCATTATTCCATCCACCGGAACAAGTGACCGGGCCACCGCTCACGATAACGAAAACTCGTTATTCTTCGATACCAAAAAAGTCAAGACGGGTGATGAGTTTTACAAGAACCGCTTCGAACGTCCCTTTACCTCAGTTGACATGGCTTACCTGCCCGATCTGGACGTCGTGAATTTTTCGATCACCAGCGATGCGAGCTTCTTCTATGTGAACATCTCGATGGTTGGACTTGATACCGTTTCCCAATCCCTGACTGGATACTACGGCGTCGAGATCGACCGCAATGCGGATGGGCGCGCCGAGGTGTTGATAACGACCCGCCCTCCATATTCAACTGAGTTTACATCCGACAATACGGCCGCCTACCTGGACGTCAACGGCGATGTGGGCGGAAGCATTATCAACCGGCCTGACGATTTTGCCAGTGATGGATTTGAAAGGGTACTCTTTGATCTGAGGCAGGGCATATATCCCGAAGGTAATCCCGACCTGGTGTGGGTGCGTCAGACTACAGATGGAACGCTGCCCGCGGTTGAAATCGCCTTCGACAGGCGGATGTTCAAGGATGGAGCGGAAGCCTTCATGTGGAGTGTGCTCTCCGATGATGCCGCCATCAACCCCGCGCACCTGTATTACAACGATTATTTCACAGCCGAACAGGCTGGCGCGGCAAACACCGATGATCCCAATTACCCGATCAAGGAACTTGCCGCCATGGATAATACCTGCCGTGTGCCGTTGGGGTTCCAGGCAGTTGGCACTGAGCCGCTTGGATGTTTTGTCAAAGGTGGGGAGGCCGAAGCAAAAGCCACACCGTCACCCGATGGACCAGGCTCCACTTGCGGACAGTTCCCCTCCCTTTGTGCAAGTGTGAAATAACTGTTGAAACAAAATGAAAAGCCTGACGAAAACTCGTCAGGCTTTTTTCATGGATTGGATATTCTGAATTGGGGTTTGGACGATGAGATCACATCCCGGCCAGACCGCATCCACACCCGCCTTTTTCGCTCCGATAACTGATTCAGCGACTTTGGCTTCGTCTCCCCGATAGAGTATTTGCACGGGGTCAATGTTTCCAAATAGCAGAGTATTTTTGAGAGCCGACCGCGCCGCAGCGAGATCGACCGTCTGGTCGATGGAGACGGCATCTGCGCCAGCGTTTGCCAGCAGGGACAGGGAACTCGTCACATTGCCGCAGACTGACAACACGCGCGGTTTGGGAAGCTTTTCGATCAGGATTTTTTCGGCGGGCAAAACGAACTGCTCATATTTTGCGGGACCGATGAAAGCGGGAGAACCGCCCATGTCATGGATGGTGATGAAATCTGCGCCTGCATCGCGATAGTCCACGCCGACCTGTGCCAGCAGGGACACGAGATGCTCGAGCGCTTCTATGATTGCGGCGGGTTCCTTCTTCATTTCCACGAACATTTTGCCTGCTTCAACCACCAAAAGGAGTAGTGTGTACGGACCAGGAATCACGCCGCTGATGACCACATCATTTCCCACATCCTCTTTCAACAGCCTGATTGCCTCGCAAACCAATTTAATTCTCCCCTTTTTGAGAATCTCCGTGCCCTCTGTGTTCTCTGTGGTTAATTCTTTTACAGACTTGAACGCGGCTTTTCTCACCAGCGGAAACTCGAATTCCATGTCCTCGCGAAAGTTGACCTCTGCGCCCAGGGCTTCGGCTTCCACGTACATGTCCAGCGGCAGGGAGGCGGATGGCAGTCCGCTCAATTTGAAGGTGCTCCCTGCCGCCTTCGCCATTTTCTGTGCATCCTTGTGGACTTCGTGAAAGACCAATCCCTCGCTTTGCAATCCCTCCGCCGTGACGTGAATCAACCCACTGAACGCGGGCGGGGAGTCAACTTTTTTGCCAGACAACAGATCGAGAATTTTTTGTCGCATAATTTAACGATGTAGGGGCGGGGTGACCCTGCCCCTACGGTATATTATTTCACAGCCTTTGCAATCGCCGCCACATGTTCAGGCGTCGATCCGCAGCAGCCGCCGACGATCTTTGCGCCGAGGGCAATGTATTTCTTTGCGAAGTTCGCCATATCGTCGGGAGTCATGTCGTAGACGGCTTGTTCCGTCTGGATGTCCATGTGCGGGACGCCAGCGTTGGGTTTCGCCCAGATGGGGAAACTTTGCACGGTCTTTGCATATTCCGTGATGATTGCCTCCATGTTTTCGAGTGTGGTTCCGCAGTTTGCGCCGACGACATTCGCTCCCATTTCTGTGTAACGCTTCATCACGTCCTTCGGCTTTACGCCCATCATCGAGCGCGTGCCACGGTCATAGCTGAATGAAACCACGATGGGCAGGTCTGTAACGGACTTGGCGGCTTCAAACGCGGCGGTGGTTTCTTCAAAGGCGAACATGGTCTCGATGACCAGCAAATCGGCTCCGCCTTCGGCGAGGGCTTTTGCCTGCTCTGCAAACGTTGCCTTGACCTCGTCAGCTTCGAGCGGACCGTAGGGCTTGATCAACCCGCCGACGGGTCCCATCGAACCAGCGACCAGCACTTCGGGGCGTCCAGCAGAGGCAGCCGCTTTGCGCGCCAGTTCCACTGCTTTGATGTTCAACTCGGGAGCGCGGTTCTGATATTTCGAATCCTTCAACCTCATACGCGTGCCGCCGAAGGTGCAGGTCAGGATAATGTCCGAACCAGCCTTGACGAACCTGCCTTCGAGTTCCATCAAAATTTCGGGGTTGTCAATGATGAGGTCTTCGGGAGCCTGCCCCGCCTTCAGTCCCATCTTTTGCAGGTTCGAGCCAGTCGCCCCGTCCGAAACCAGAATTTCCCCTGCGTTGAGTCTTTCCAAGAATTTATTCATCCTGCTCTCCTTTTGGTCTTTGCTGTTGAATATTAATGGGGGGACAAAGAATTTTCATCCTTCAGCCTTCATCCCTCATCATTCATCCTTTTATTTGTTGAACTTTTTTGCCATCGGATCTTTCTCGCGGTTGGGAATCAAATGCGCGATGTGCTCGAATGGTTCGCTCATGTGCGGGAAACTCGTCGCCAGCATGAACTGGTTTTGAAACTCGGGGTCGGTGGGAAGCTCGAAGCGTTCCACCTTGCGGGCGACGGAATCGATTTCGTTGCGCTTCTCCAAATTCAGCAGGGCGATGCGCGCCCCGTCGCCAGCGGAGTTGCCGACCGCGTACACCTTGTCCAACTCGCAGTCGGGAATCATGCCGATGAGCATGGCTTTTTCCTTGTCGATGTAACTGCCGAAGCCGCCCGCGAGGATGATTTTATCAGGAGATTGCAGGTTGGCGCGTTTGAGCAAAGTTCGAGCGGCGACGAACAACGCCGCCTTCGCCAGTTGGATTTGACGCACGTCCTGCTGGGTCATCGGGATATCGCGCCCGATGCTGGTCTCGTCCGACCAGGCGATGACGTACTCCCAGCCGTTCGGTCCCTGCCGCAGACGGTTGGATTCGAGGCTGGCTTTGAACTTGCCGCGAGAGTCCACAATGCCAGCGCGGAATAATTCTGCCACGCCGTCGATGATTGCCGAGCCGCAAATCCCTTTGACGTGTCCCCTGAAACGTTCGTGGTCGTTGTGCCAACCTTCCACGCCGATAACTTTATACCTTGGTTCCAAAGTCTTTTCATCAATTTCAATGCGTTCCATGGCGCCAGGCGCAGCGCGCATCCCGTATTCAACGTGAGCGCCTTCTAGGGCGGGACCCGTTGGCGTGGACGTGCACAGCAGGCGCTTGCGATTTCCAAGCACCAGCTCGGCGTTGGTGCCGATGTCAATCATCAGCCAGTTTTCATCCTGCTTGTGAGGTTCTTCTGCGAGGATCATGCCACTGGTGTCCGCACCAACGAAGGAAGCAATGGTCGGCAACACATGAATGTTTGCCGAGAGGTTGATTTGTAATCCCAACTCTCGCGCCTTTATGTCGACCGACTTGTGAATCGTCGGGACGAATGGTGCAAGTCCCAAGTCTTTCGGATAGAGATTCAGTAAAAGGTGATGCATGGTCGAATTGCCAACCAACACCATTTCCAGAATGTCCTCGATTTTTATGTCGTTGCGAGGAGTGTCCTCCTCCGAAACAATCTCCTCTTCTTCGCCAGATTGCTTCGCTCGTGCTCGCAATGACGAATTCGCCGTCTTCACCGCCTGCTTCAACAACTTATTCAACGTGCCGATGATGGCTTTGTGCAGTTTCTCCAGTCCATCGGGATGCTCGATGGTGTATTGAATACGGGACATCACATCCTCGCCGTACACGATCTGCGGATTCATCTCGGATTCCGCCGCGAGGATTTCGCCTGTCCGCAAATTGCAGAGGTAGAGAGCAACCGTCGTCGAGCCGATGTCCACTGCCGCGCCATAACTGTCTTCGTGGTAACCAGGCTGAACTTGGACCACTTCCTTATCCTGCCAGACCGAGACAGTGACCTTCCACTTTGCCTCACGCAACGTGGCGGATAATGTTCGCAGACACGCGTAGTCGATGGTGAAATCCGACCAACGTGGGAGATTCTCCTCGCCGCCGCGAACGAGAACCATCGAAGTTTCCAGTCCTTTTGCAAGACGTTCCCAATCCGCAATCGGACGCTCCAAATTGGGCGGGGTCATTATCACCAGATATTTTCGGATGGACGGCTTGATCTCGATCTCGCGTTCAGTTGCGCTCTTGCGGACAATTTGCTTGTTGCCGCGGCTTTCTTCGGGGACGTTTATAAGCACGTCACCGCGCACCTTGCACTGACAGGAAAGCCGCACCTGTCCCACTTCCCAGCCTTTGTCTTTGAGCAGTTTGGGACGGCGTGTAAAGTATGCAGCTTCGGCGGGAGTGACAGGCGTCAGGTTCTCGCGTTTGGAATCGATGTTGTATTTCTCGAAGCGACCCTCTTCGATCAGAATGATGCACTTGCCACAGGTGCCATTCTCGGCGCAAATGGACTCGATGTCGACGCCCAGATCGCGCGCGGCAAAACGGACGGACTTGTCTTCCTCCACCTGTCCGCGCCGACCCGAGGGCTGTAGGATGATATTATGTTTATTCGTCATGTTTTTCGTGTTGAGCGTAGACCGTGGACGATAGACCATCCTCCGTCCATGGTTCATTGTCTATTGTCCATTCTTTCGTGGGATCTCGATCTTTGCGAATTCAGTTTCCAGTTCTGCAAGCACGGCATTGGCTACTTCTTCGGGCTCGCCGTTGCGTTCGACCCAGTCGCCGCGTCTGTATTGCGCGGCGTATTCATCTGTCCCAGCCAGACCTGTTGCCATTGCGTAAGCATCGATTGCGTTTTGAATCCTTTGCGACAACTGCTTCTTGACCGTTATCCCGTTACCTTGTACAACGATGGAGGAGGGGATATGTTTCCAATAAAAAATTCGATACTTTGCCATGTGTTACCTCTCGTAAGTTAGTGGGGCGATTTTACGGGAGGATGAAGATTGGGTCAATATAAAAACAGACCTTCGAGTTCAGAAGCCAAAGGTCTGTTTTTTCTTTGTCGGGAATTGCTTACTCTGAAAGCGTAATCTTCCCACTCCTGAAGAAGTGACCGGGCTCTACCCCGATCTGTTGTGCAAAGTGAATGGTCAACATCTGAATTGGAAGGATTTCCATCAACGGCATCCCGATGGCTGGGACATCGGGAATTTCAATCTGCCATTCGTTCTTTTCCGAACCAATCCAGAAAGCGTTGACCTGGTAGCTGCGCAGGTCTTTGAGCAGGCGCAGGTTCAGGTCACGGGTTTCCTGGGGACCTGCGAACAGCAAGACTGTCAGGTCGGGTGATGCAAGCTCAAGCGGACCATGACGGAATTCACCTGCCTGGTAGGGCGTTGCCAGGTATTTGGCTGCTTCACCCAGAATCAACGTGCCCGTGTAGGTGGATGCGAGCGATGCACCGCGTCCCAAAGCTGCAAGACGTTTGGGGAAGCCGATAGCCTTGCCGATTTGCTTCACGCGGTTTTCCCAATCCGCAAGATAGGATTCCATTGCATTGGCAGATTGCATAAGTTCCTTACGTGCGGATTCGACATCCCTGCCAAGCAGAGCCAGTGCAGCAAGTTGTCCCGCTGCAAGAGTGTTCACATATGTACGTGTTGAAACCGTATGTTCGGCCCCTGCGCGAATGGGAATCTGATATTGCGCAGCCTTTGCCAGCGGACTTTCGAGGTCGTTGACAACGGAAATCAACGCAGCCGGTTTGGGCATTCGTGTAAAGTCAACGACTGAAACGACCTCGGCGGATTTGCCTGATTGTGAGGCCACCCAAAGCAATGTTTTTGATGTGACCGAACCGGGCGTGTGATGGATCAATTCCGCTGCATCCACCCACAGGGCGGGAAGTCCCGCGTTTGCAAGCATCAACCATACAGGGTAGGAGGCATAGAGCGAACTACCCATGCCTGTAATGACAATGCGATCAAATTCGTTGTTCCGAATGGCTTTGGCCAGCGGTACAAGTGGCGCTGGATCAAATTGTTCCAGGGCTGTTTTCAATGTAGTTGGCTGTCCAAGAATATCAAGAATATAGGGAATGTTTGTCATGTTACCTCATTTAGAATTATGTAGGCGCCGCCATACATACCAGCGTAATATCCGAGTTGCGCAGGCAGGATTTTCACGCGGTCGAAGGGCACCATGGGATTTGGAGTTTTGAGCGTTTGCTTGAGCGTCGGCAGGAAGAGGTCTGCGCTTTTCATCACGCCGCCGCTCAAGACAATCACATCGGGAACAAAAAAGGAAATGATATTGACAATGCCGAGGCTGAAATCACGCGCGGCTTTTTGCATGATCTGCACAGCGGTTGGGTCGCCTGTGCGTGCAGCTTCCGCGACGAGACGTGAATCAAGTCGATTGGGATCACCGCCTGCGAGGACGATGAGATGTTTGTTATTTTTCGTGCTCTGTGCGTGACTTGAAATTGCCAGACCCGAAATCAAGCTTTCCCAACACCCGCGGTGACCGCAATAACATTCGGGCCCGTTCGGGTCGATCAATTGGTGTCCGCCTTCGGGGTGTGAACCATCCACGCCGCGATAGATTTTTCCATCAACAATTAGCGATGTGCCTACGCCTGTTCCAACAGTGACCGCATAAAGCCGCTTCGCGTCACGTCCTGCGCCCTGCCAGTATTCGCCAAGAGCGGCGGCATCGGCATCATTTTCAAGCCGCACGGGAACATTGAAGGTCTTGTTGAGCCGTTCAACGATTGGGACGTTGCTCCAACCCTTAAGCGTGTATGGGTTGTTGATGAGTCCGCGCACTGTGTCGAGCGGACCTGTACAGCCAATGCCGATTCCCAGCAGGGCAGGGGAGTTCAGTGATTCAAGCAACTCGTGAAGCAAACGCTCGATGAGACTGAGTCCGCTGTCGGGTTTGAGCGAAGCGATACTGGCATCACTTTGAGCGATGAGTTTCCCACCTGAATCAAATGCTCCGACGCGCACATGAGTCCCGCCAATGTCCATACCAATGGCAATTTGCTGACTCATCCTTTCACGGCCCCCGCTGTCAGTCCGCTGACGATGTAACGCTGGAAGATGAGGGAAAGCAGTACGGGAGGAATTGCGGCCAACACACCGCCCGTCATCATGCCACCGACGTCCACCACGTAACGACCTGTGAACTCAGCGATGGCGACAGGCACGGTCTTGGCGCTGACCGTGCTGGTGAGGATGAGCGCGAAGAAGAACTCATCCCAGGCGGTGAGGAAGACAAATAGCCCCGTCGAGACCAGACCAGGCGCAGAGATGGGCATGATGATCTTCCACAATGTTTCGAGACGACTGCAACCGTCAATGCGTGCCGCATCTTCGAGCTCAACAGGGATGGTATCGAAGAATGCCGCCATGAGCCAGATGGCAAAGGGCAGGGCGAAACTTAGATAAGTGATGATGAGAATGTAAGGCGAGTTGAATAGCCCAAAACGCGTGGCAAAAAGATAAAGTGGAATGACCAACGAGATTTCGGGGATCATGCGCGTGCCGAGAATGCCGATCAACATGGATTGACGGAACGGGAATCGCAGGCGGACAAGCGCATAAGAGGCCAGTGACCCGAAGACCAGCGCGATGACCGTCACCGAGGATGCAACCATCAGGGAATTCCACAAGGTAATGCGGAAAGTCTTGGCAACTTCGGATGTGCCTTGCGAGGGCGAGAGGATGTTGATGTAGTTTTGCAGGGTGGGCTGCTGTGGAATCCAATGGATGGGGGTTGACAGTAATTCTGAACGTGAGGAGACGCTGGAAATAAGCAGCCATGCCACCGGCACGTAGACAAAAAGTAAAGCCAGCAGAACCAAACTGGAAAGCAGGATGACGCGGAGAGTCTTTTTCACATTTTCTCCTCGGGACGATACAACATGCGGATGTAAATGAATGCAAGTGTCAGCGTAAAGAGCGAGATAAGGAAGGAGAGTGCGGAACCGCGCCCTGCATGACCAAAAGTAAACATCTCAAGATAGGTGAGGAAGGAGATGGTCACCGTGCCATTGGCGGGACCGCCGTTGGTGATGACGTAGATAATGTCGAAGGCACGGAAGGCTTCCACAGTACGAATGATCAATGCGACGAGAATAGCGGGACGAAGCAAAGGCAGGCGAATCAGCAGGAAACGCTGGAGCGCGGTGGCGCCATCCACGGCTGCAGCTTCTTCCAAGTCGGCGGGAAGGGTGGCGAGGGCGGCTTGCAGGATCAGGGCGATGAAGGGAACGCTGTGCCAGATATCCGCAAGGATGACGAGGTTCATTGCCATGTCTGGTCTGGTGAGCCAGGGAATATATTTATCAATAAGTCCAAGTTGAAACAGGAGTCCGTTAAGCGCGCCATAATCCGCGTTGTAGATCCAGCGCCACATCGTACCATTGACAATCGTCGGTACAGCCCAGGGGATAATCAAACTCGTCCGCAGGAATTGCCAGCCGGGGGGGTGGGCGTGGATCAGTTGCGCGATGGCAAGTCCCAGCACAAGTTCAATGCCGACCGAGATGACGGTAAAGTAAAATGTCCGCCCGATGGTTGCCCAAAAGACGGGTTCACGTAATAACGAAACATAATTGCCCAGCCCAACGAAGGTGTTTTGCAGATTGATTCCACGCGGAACCTCAAACAGGCTGAGATATAAAGTGGTAAGAATTGGCTGAAGCGAGATTCCCAGGATGATCAAAAAACTGGGCAGGATCAGCGCAAAGCCAACGAGCATATCCTGTTGTGCAAGGGTTCGCTTTCGTTGCATAACATCTCCAGAAGAGGATGGGGACGCGCAGTCCCCATCCTCTGGAAAAACGGTCTATTTGGCTAATTCGACCCACTTGGCAGCAGCGTCGTTCAGCGCCTGTTCAGGAGTCTTTTGCTTGGTCAATGCTTCCTGCAAAGCGAGCTGCAGAGCCTTGGAGGCTTCGGGGTAATACGCCACCTTCGGGCGGACGTGTGCGTACGGGAATTGTTCATTGAACATCGGCACAGTCACTGCATTGGCGGGGGTGTAGCCTTGTAACTTGGTCAGGTTCTCGCCCTCGAAGCTGGACTGCCACATCGGCAGGAGGTGGGCGGAGTATTTGTTCTGGATAGCTTCGGAAGTGAGGAATTCCACGTACTTCCATGCGGCATCCGCGTTGGGGGAGGTGGCGGCAACGGAGAAGCCCATCGAGCCATTGATGGAGGCGCTCTTCACACCAGAGCCTTCAAAGGCGGGCATAAGCGACATCTTGATCTTGCCTGTGACCTGTGACTCGTCCGCGTTGAAATTGACCAGGTCATACATGTAGTTCCAGTTCACAGCGTAGGCGGCTTTGCCTTGCGAGAACACGTTGCGGACATCCTCTTCCACGTAGGAGATGGAAGCGGGGTTTGTGTACCCGTCGTCAATGGTTTGAATCATCCAGTTCAGGGTTTTCACGCCGATTTCGTTGTTGAAGGCGGGTGCGCCCTTGTCGTCCACAAGGGAACCACCGTTGCCGTAGAGCAGGATGACCCAGTCACAGATGGCGGCTTCGTATTGTCCCCAGGACCAGACGATGGGATATTCAACAATGCCCTTTTCCTTCAAAATCTTTGACTGGGCGAGCAGTTCCTCCCAGGTGGCGGGCGGAGCGTCAAAGCCAGCCTGCTTGAGCATGTCTTCATTGTAGAAGAAGTATTTTTCATCAAGCAGCCAGGGCATGCCATACGCCACGCCGTTGACGGTGGTAATGTCCCATGCAGAGGGGAAGATCTTATCCTTCATATCCTTGGTAACGCGGTCGGTTACATCCAATGCATACCCGGACTTGCCAAATTCTGCGTACCAGATATCATCTCCGAGGAAGACATCATACGCGGGCGGATTGGATGCCATGGCGGTCGTGATCTTGTCATGCAGAGCATCGTAGGCGACATACTCGATCTCGACTTTGATATCGGGATTGGCTTTGTTGAACTCATCGACAATGGCGTTCATTTCGTCGACAGTCGGACCTGCCTGTTCCATGGTCAACACACGGATGGTCACGGGACCAGCTGGTTGCTTGGGCTGACAACCGACCACGCTTGCGAGCAGTACCAGGGCAATGAGTACAAACATTATCGAACGGATTGTTTTCATCTTTTCTCCTTGTTGAATCAATTTGAATACATTTTCTATGGCAGCTGAAATAAGATTTTTTTGGCGCCTCCTTTGAGGTTTTTTATTCTATGCGTTGAAAGTGAAAATAGAATTCACTTTTATCGCCATTTGAAACCGACCACGCATATTCCACTGGTTCGCCGCTCGGAGTATATGCAATGATTTCGCTCAGAAGCGCGGGGATGCCAGCCTTGGCGTTCAGATAACGTGCTTCTGTTGCGGTCAATGTGACTGGCTTGATGGTGTGATCCAGTGCTACAACAGTGACTTGATATTCGTCACTCAAGATTTTGTATAACGATTCTCCCTGTAACCAGTCTTGATCTTCCAGAGTGGGGAACCGCTCTGTGGACAGGCAGGCGGTTTCGAGTAGAATTGGAACGGCGTCTGCCAGCCGAACGCGGGTAATCTCGATGATTGGGTCTCCCTCCTGAATTTTCAAAGCGCGCGCGATCTTATCTGTGGCATTGGTTAAGTTCTGTCCGATGAATCTGCTGCCTGGCTCCCTTCCAATCGACCTCATCTGCTCGGTAAAACTCAGCTTGCCTGCAGCGATGGTCGCCATGGTCGGCTGGCGTACAAACGTGCCGACGCCGTGCTTTTTTTCCAGCCAGCTCTGGCGGACAAGCTCGTCCAGCGCGCGCCGTACCGTCAGGCGACTCACGCCATAAAGGTCCGCCAGATCCCACTCGCCAGGCATCGCCTCACCTGGTTTGAGGTGACCATTTACGATCAGGTCGCGCAGGTTGCGCTCGATCTGGTCGTAGAGAGGGAGTTTGCTTTTGAGGTCTATCTTGAAAAGGGTGTTTCTCATAGATATATAGATGTCAATACATCTATTATTATAAAGATTTTTGTTTCGGAGTCAAGTGGCACTTAAGATGAAATTGCGCTTCCCGCCAACCACCCCGTTGTCCACGCGGACTGAAAGTTGAATCCGCCCGTGACACCGTCAATGTCCAGCACTTCGCCCGCGAAGAACAGGTCGGGCACAATGCGGCTTTGCATGGTCTTGAAGTCCACCTCGTTCAACCTCACGCCGCCGCAGGTGACAAACTCTTCCTTGAACTGCCCCTTGCCCGTGATCATGAATTCGCCCGCAGTCAATTCTTCAGCAAGTTTTCGTAATTCGGTTTTCGAGACATCCGCCCAGTTTTTATCGCCGATGAATTGGGTCAACTGCTTCCATAATCTAATTGGGATTTGCGAGAAGGCAGATTGTGAGGCGACCTTTTTGCGCGCGTTTTCATGCCAGTCCTTGTTGTGCTGTAAAACTTCCAAAGCAGAATCAAGCTGATAGTCGCCAAGCCAATTGACAATGAGTGGAGCACGGTATTTCTTCTCAAAGAGAATCCGCGCGCCCCAAGCCGAGAGCTTCAGCACGGCGGGTCCACTCAATCCCCAGTGGGTGATGAGCAGCGGTCCGCGTTGGATGAGCGAATCCATTTTAAGAGTCACATCTTCAACCGCTATTCCCGCCAGTCCGTCGATTCTTTTGTCTTTGACGTTGAAGGTAAATAATGAAGGCACGGGTTCTTCGATGGTATGTCCCAATGCTTTGAGGGTTTCCCATATTTTGGAATTGCTGCCTGTGGCAATTAACAACTTTTTGGTATGAATGTAGGAAGCCTCTCCCTCTCGCCTGACCTCCAGCCTGAATCCGCCCATTGGACTTTTTTCCACTTTGAGCAGGGACGTGCCCGACTGCATCTTCACGCCCGCAAGTTTCGCCGCCTCGCGTAGACAGTCCGCGATGGTCTCGGATGAATCGGTGACGGGGAATATACGCCCATCCGCTTCGGCTTTTAACTTCACGCCGCGTGACTCGAACCACTTGACCGTATCCGCGGATTGGAAGCGGGTGAACGCGCCGCGCAATGCAGCACTGCCACGCGGATAAAATGTGACCAGTTGAGCAGGGTCGAAGCAGGCATGTGTCACATTGCAACGTCCGCCGCCAGAGACGAGAATCTTGGAAAGCGTTTGATTAGCTTTTTCAAGAATCAACACCCGCAGATTTGGATTCAACTCGGCACAACGAATCGCCGCGAAGAATCCCGCAGGTCCTCCGCCGACGATGACCACATCCCAATTTTGATTTGGCATGAGGGCATTGTACCGTAAATAATTATGGTAAAATCCCACCCCGCAGGACGTAGTACCCTTCGTCCTGACTACTCTATTTTGGAAAGGGCTTAAAAAATGAAAGTATTGCTTGTTAAAGATGTTTACAAACTGGGACGCGCGGGGGACATCAAGAAGGTTGCCGACGGTTACGGACGCAACTTCCTCATCCCGCAGGGATTTGCCGTGCTTGCCACCGCAGGTGCCATGAATCAAGTTCAGAAGATCAAGGCTCAGGCTGAGATTCGCCGCTCGGCGCAGAACAACGAACTCAAGAGCTATGCCGATGCGATCAAGGAAGTGACCCTGACCTTCGCCGCCAAGGCCGGCGATACGGGCAAACTGTACGGCTCGATCACCACGCAGGATATTGCCGCCGCGCTGACCGAGAAGGTTCGCTATGAAGTCAAGCGCCAGCAGGTGGATATTCAACCCATCCGCAATTTGGGTGAGTTCACCGCTCACGTCCGCCTGACGATGGACCTGGTTCCCGAACTGAAGATCATCGTCCACCGCGAAGGCGAATCCGCTGACGGCAAGGCTGAAGAGGAAGAGAAGAAGACTAGGAAGGCTGGCAAGAAGAAAGAAGAAGTAGCCGCCCCCGCTCCTGAGACTCCTGCCGCTGAAGAGACGGCGCCCGCAGCCGAATAAGCATCCAGCAAAATAATCATTGACGACAAGACCCTAAAGGTTTCCCATACCTTTAGGGTCTTCTAAAATCGAAAGCAAGCTGTCGGACTCCAGAGTACAATATCCCCATGCCTGAAACCATTGGACAACGACTCAAGAAGGAGCGCAAAGCTCGTTTCCTGACGCTCGATAAAGCGTCGGAGGCAACGCGCATCCGTAAGGTGTTTTTGGAGGCGTTGGAAGCGGACGATTTTTCCGCCATGCCGTCGGCGGCGCAGGGGCGCGGCTTTTTACGGAACTATGCCGAATATCTCGAATTGAACATCGACGAGATGATTGCGGAAATCCAGCGCAACGCGCCGAAGGTGGAGGAGGTCAGTGGTCCGCTGCCGCAGGTGAATCTAGCTGAGACGGAACTCCCGCCTTTGGTGGCGGAGGAACAGCAGGAGGGTCTTTCGTGGGTGGGGAAGCTGCGCGTTTCGCTGACCTCATGGCTGGGATTTGGTCGGACGGATGAATCCACGCCGAGCGAGCCAGAAGTCGAAGTCACGCCCGAACCTGTGATCGTTGTGCAAGCTCCAGTTGAAGAAGAACAGCCCAAGCAGCGTGGTCGGAAGAAAAAGAAAGTCCTTGAAGAAGAAACTCCTTTGCAGGTGGAAGAAAAGGCTGAGGCGTTGACTCCGCTTGTTGAGTCAGGTCAGCCTGAGGCGCAGGTTGAGACAGAAACAGGATCAAGTCGTGGGCTTGGAAAAGTCGTTCGAGGTTTTTTCAAGAAAAAAGAATCGCAACCTGCTCCCGCACTTCCGCCTGTGGTGGAGCCTGAGGTTCCGCGCTTTGTTCCGTCGCAGCCGGCTGATATGATTTTTGCGGAGATCGGGACACAGTTGCGCGAACGCCGCGAGTTGATCAGCCTGACATTCGACGAGGTGGAGCGGCATACGAAGTTGCGCGCGGCGTTCGTGAAGGCGCTGGAGGAAGGCGTGCTGGATAAACTTCCGTCGCCCGTGCAGACGCGCGGGATGCTGGCGAATTACGCGACGTTCCTCGATTTGGATACCGAGGCAATCCTGTTGCGGTTTGCGGATGGGTTACAGGCGCGGCGACACGAAAAGTATGCCGAGACACCGCGCGAGAAAATCCAGACCGAGGTGGTGACTTCGATCCCGCTGTGGAGAAACTTCATCGCGGGCGATCTGGTTTTCGGCGTGTTGATCATCGCGATTTTGTTAGCGCTGGCAATTTGGGGCGTGGGACGCGTGGTCAACTCGCAGGGCGAGGAAACCGAACCCACTGCGCCTTCGATTGTGGAAGCGCTTGTTAATGTGCCGCTGCCGACTCCATCGCTTGATGCGACCTTTGTCCCTGTGGATGAAAACGTGACTGCAACCCCAGATTTGGGGACGACTGAGCCGCAGACGTTCAACGCCAATGTGACAGTTGATATCTTTGCCGTCGAGCGGACTTTTATGCGGGTTTCGGTGGATGGGGAACAGGTCTTCGAGGGACGCATGGCTCCAGGCGAGTCGAAGGTGTTCGAGGGAAACACCGAAGTGTTGGTGCTGACGGGCAATGCGTCGGCGCTGAGAGTCACGTACAACGGGCGCGACCTCGGTCTGATGGGCACGGAAGGTGAAGTGGTCAGCCGTGTGTATTTGGTCTCTGGGGTTGCGACGCCCACCGCCACCATCTCACCGACACCGACGAATACGCTGCCAGTGACGGACACCCCAACAGAGACGCCTACTCCTACGCTGACGCCCGAGGCGACGGTTGCGCCGTAGTATTTTTAGTAGGGATTTCGCCAACCACCAAGATACAAAGGCACGGAGGTTTACATGATTTTCTCCGTGTTTCCGAGTCTCCGTGGTTCAAAACAAAAAAACGAGAATGTTTTTTAGAAATAGGAAAATAACTTGAAGAAAAACACATTTCATTTAGTCTCCCTCGGTTGTGCAAAAAACACAGTGGACTCCGACTCGATGGCGCAGTTACTCCTTCGTGACGGCTATCGCGCGGTGGATGACCCCGATAAGGCGTCGGTGTTGATCGTCAACACATGCGGATTTATCGGTCCTGCAAAGGAAGAGTCGTATCAGGTGTTGGGGGAGCTTGCCCAGGGCAAGCGCAAGGGACAGGTGCTGATTGCGGCGGGATGTCTGACTCAACGCTATGGAGTGGAGGTGGCGCAGAAAGTGCCAGGCGTGGACGGGATTCTCGGCACGCGGCGCTGGATGGATATTTTGCAGGTGGTGGGTGAACTCCGCGCTGGAACGCACCCCAAACCTGTGTATCACCTGCCCGAAGCCGCGACCGTTGGTTCCGATGAAAACGAAACATTGCGTGCCAGCGTGGCGGGGGCAAGCGCCTACGTCAAAATTGCGGATGGCTGTCGCCGTCCTTGCGCGTTTTGTGCCATCCCGTTGATTAAAGGTACGGCGGTTTCACGTCCCATCGAATCGATCATCAACGAAGCGCGGATTCTGCGCGACTCAGGCGTGCGCGAGCTGATCTTGATCGCGCAGGATACGACGGATTACGGTCACGATTTGGGAATGAAGGATGGGCTGGCAGTTTTGCTCGAGCAGTTGACCGAGTCCGTGCCGGAGATGGATTGGATGCGCGTCATGTATGCGTACCCGGGTTACGTCACCGACCGACTGATCGAGGTCATGGCGACACGCAAACAGGTTTTGCCGTATTTGGATATTCCCCTGCAACACGCGCACCCCGAAACTTTGAAGCGGATGAAGCGCCCGTCGAACATTGATTGGGTGTACAAGACGCTTGGCAAAATGCGGACGGCGATGCCAGATTTATCCATTCGCACAACGTTTATTGTCGGTTACCCCGGCGAAACGGACGAGGAATATCAAGCCTTGTACGACTTTGTGAACGAAATCCGCTTTGACCGTGTGGGCGCCTTCCAGTTTTCCTTCGAGCTTGGGACGAAGTCCGCGCCGCTGGGTGACCCCATCTCCGCCGAGGTCAAACAGGAACGCTACGAGCGGCTGATGGAACTCCAGCAGAATATTTCGCTGCAAGTGAATCAGTCCTACGTTGGCAAAACGCTGGATGTTCTCGTGGAGGGATTCGATAATGGGCTGTCGGTTGGTCGCTCCTATCGTGATGCGCCCGAAATCGACGGGATGGTGTTTATCGAAGGGAAGGCAAAAGTGGGGGAGATTGTCCCAGCCAGAATCACGGGCGCAATGACCTATGATTTGACGGGCGTTCTGGCAAAACAGTTGATTAAGTTGTAGTCCCCGCTGGTTCGCTTTACCACAGAGAACACAGAGTCCACGGAGTTTTTTAAGAAATTTCTCTGTGCGCGAAGCGTCTGTGTGCTCGGTGGTGAAAATCTTACGATGCCCTGGCGAAAGCGGTGGCCCCCAGAATCAAGGCGGAGAGGAACAAATTCACTCGCAGCAGAATCAACTCACGGCGTTGCAGCTTTGCCAGTTCGCCTTCGTCCGCAGTTTCCTTTTTCAGCAGGATGCGATGAATGGCAGGCAGCACTTCCCAGGTTTGGATGGCACTGGTCACTGCGAGAATAACAGCTAAACTGTGTTTGATCAGAATGGACAGCGACCATTGCGTGCTGGTATTCAGAAACCCGTCGTAGTGCGGGTTCGTGCTGAGTTGGAACAGTCCCGTCGCAACCAGCAGTCCCATGCTGAACCAGGCGAGCGGCTCAAGTCTCTTTTGCAGGGCGGAGATAAAACTGATTTGGTCAACCAGTTTCAAGGTCTTGCCGGATGCGGGCAGGACGAGCAGGTTGATTGCGACAAGGCTCCCGATCCACGTAACGGTTGCAAGCATGTGCAGCCAGTAGATCAGCGCCATCACCCAGGCAGGGGGAATGGTCATGGAGTTGCTACAGTTGGAACTTCGGTCGGCGCTTCAGTTGGCGCGGCCTCCGTGGTAGCCACCGGAACAACAGGGGCAGATTCAGCCGTGGGTGGAATCGCGGTTGGCGGATAACATTGCTGATAAGCCTTATTGGAATTACTAGAGGCGGTATTATCCAAATTGCCAAGTCCGCCGGCGGTTTGATACAAGTCATAGGCCCCACAGAAGTCCTGGTTTTCAAAAAGTTCGTCGCCATAACGCATGGCGGCGTATTGCAGGCGTTGCGAACCGGTCATGGTTCCGTCCCACATTGCGGGCCAGCCTGCACCGACCTGGCTAAAATAATTGTATGCCTGTTTCCAGTCCAGTTCCCAGAAACTCGCGCCGACGATGTACATGCGCGCGCCTTCGCGTAACTGTACGGCTGTGTTATCGAGCGGACCGAAACGTTCCGCCAGCGTCAGGTAATAGATGCCGCCTTCCAGGTTGCCTTCCTGGGTGATCAAAGCATTCCCACGGTTGCGCAGGGCGAAATAGTACATGCCATCCACCTGCGCGGTCTTGTAGGTTGGGTCGAGCTTGCGGATGATGTCGATGGCGCTCAATGCGTTTGCCCAATCCTGCGCCTGGATCAACTGCTGCGCGCGCTGGTAGGCGCTTTCCGCGCCGCTGAAATCGGGTGTGGAGGTCATCGTGGGAGCGGGTGTTGCGGTGGGAATGGAACTCATCACCAGCACTTCGGTCAACTTTTCCTGCGCGCCGGGAAAGGTTGGGTCCTTTGAGATGATGTATTGCAGGCGCTGCATTGCGGCATCATAGCGCTTGAACTCGATATCCACGAGCGCGAATTGAAATTGTTCCGCCACCTGTTGTTGAACGCTGGAGGCTTGTTGTGTCAGGCGAATTCCAATGCCGGAAGTGTATCCGCCGTATCCGCCCGCCCCGATCAGCAGGATGAATCCCAAAATGCCGATGAGAATGGACAGCCAGCGGCGCGACTTTTTCCTCACAGGCTTGATCGGCTGAGTATCGTCCAATTGAGGTTCGGGAGGCGTAAGAGGTTGTGTGGTTTCAGTTTCTTGAGACATGGCGGCTATTATACTTCCGTTTGAAATACCCCAAAAAATTCCTTATTTTGATTTCAGACTGAAGCCGGAGTGCGTCGCACCTGACGGGCGGATAAATCTTGTCGAGTCGGGTGCGACGCACTTCAAATTACAGCTTCAATAGTTGCTTCGCATCTGACCAGACGATGGCGAGGGCGACGATTCCGCCGACGACCATGCCGATCAACGCTGTGGAGATTGCCCCGCCGGGCAGGTAGACAGCCAACCCGTAGGCTGATACGCCTCCCACGACAGCGGCAGCCAACCCTTTAGCCACTGCCCCGCCAACCTGAATGGGTTCATGCGTTCGCTTCGAGAGCCAGATGAAGAGGACAATGGCTTCGATGAGAAGCGCGATCTCCGCAAAGGCGATGACCGGCGCGCCGATCTCCTTGAAGAAGGTCAGCCCGATGATGCCGATTCCCAAAAATAGAACGAGGCGCAATCCAACCGCATAGAGCGGGTACATCGGCTCCTTGCGGGCATAGAAGGAGCGTGCTGCAATCTCGTGGATGGTGTAGCCTGTGAGAGTCAGCAGGTAGGCACGGGTGGTCCATGTGACCAGCGTGGAGGTGGCTTCGTCGAAGCCAAAGACGCCGCGCACCAGCGGATGGATTCCCGCCGCCATTACCGCCGCAATTGGAATTGTCAGTGAAATTAAAACCCGCAATGCGCGTTCGATCGTCGAGCGGAATTCATGCCAGTCGCCGCGCGCGGCAAGTTCCGAAAGTGTGGGCAGCATGGCGGTGGCAATTGCCGTCCCGAGGATGGTCTCGGGGACCTGCATGATCATCCAACCATAGGTCAGCGAGGTAACCGCGCCAATCTGGTCGAGCCGCGAGGCTAAATTGTCACGCGCCAGCACGATGATTTGAATCCCGCCCATGGTCAGCAGGCGGGGCGCCATCAATTTCAGGGCTTCGATCAAACCTGTGTGGCGCAGATCCAGCGAGGGTGTCCAGCGGAATCCAAACTTGAAGAGCATCGGAACTTGAATCAGCAGATGCATTGCCGCGCCGATGATGACGCCGTACACCAGTCCGTGAATGCCGAAGCGCGGCACGAGGAAGATTGCGCCAAAGATTTGCCCGATGTTGTACATGCTCGGAGCCATTGCGGGGAAGACGAAGTGTTGGTTGGCTTGCAGGGATGCCATTACCAATCCGCTGATGGAAAAGATGACGGTGCCGACGAGATTCAGGCGCATCAACTCAGCCAGCAGCGTGCGTTGCTCCTGACCGAAGCCCGGTGCGATGCCAAGTTCTGCATCCACAATCGGCTGGGCGAAGATGGCGATGAGAATCGCGATTGAACCCGTCACCAAAAAGGCGACGTTCGCCACACGCGAAAACAAATCCCAGGCGGCGGCGCGGTCTTTGGTGGTCAGGTATTCCGTCAGCAGTGGGATGAACGCCATTGCCAGCGCGCCGCCTGAGATGAGAGCGAAGAGCACGTCGGGCAGGTTGTTCGCGGCATTGAACGTATCCAGTAAATGCACTGAGTCCGAATACTGGCGCGAGATGATCCCCGTGCGGACGAAGGCGAGCACCTTGTCTATCAAAAAGAAAAACGCGACGATCAGCGAGTTACGCGTCAGGCGCGAGAGCTTACTCATCGATTAATGATCCGCAGTGGGCGTCAGGTCTGCGCCTGGTAGCTTGTCGGCAAGCAAATGAGTCTTGTGGATCAAGGTCGGCAGGCATTGCGGGCAGATGAGTTTTGTTTCGCCCTTGAAGGTCAGTTGCAGCAGCGGAATGACTTCATCAGTGCGTTCGCAGTTCAGGCATACTTTTTTGTTTTCTGTGTTCATGGTTTTCTCCAATCTAAAATCGTAAATTACAAAGTACCTTTATACATCCCGCCATCCACGCTCAACATGACACCGGTGATGTAGGAAGCGGCGGGCGAGACGAGGAAGGCGGCGGCGTTGGCGAACTCTTCGGGCTGCCCCAACCTCCCAAGCGGACTTTGCGCCGACTGCTTCTTGATTTCTTCCTCGACGGTTGATTTGTTCGTGTTCGCTCTTGCGGTCATCAACTCGGTGACTCGCTCGGTCTCCGTCCAGCCCGGCAAAATTGAGTTGAAGCGGATTCCCTCCGCGCCAAGTTCGAGCGCCAGCGATTTGGTCAAGCCAATCGTTGCCATGCGGACGCTGTTCGACAAAAGCAAGTTGGCGATCGGCTGTTTAACCGACATCGAAGTCACCGTCAACACACTTGGCGAATCGGATTTCCGCAGGTGAGACATGGCGGCTTTGATCAGGCGGACGTGCGACATCAGGGATAAGTCCACGCCTTTTTGCCAGGCGGCTTCATCGAGCGAATCGATAGAGCCGGGTGGAGGTCCGCCCGCGTTGGTGATGAGGATGTCCAAGCCGCCAAAAGCTTCGGCAGTCTGTTGAACCAATTTTTCAGGCACATCAGGCAGACTCACATCGCCCGCCAACCCGATAACCCGCGTGCCTGTTTCCTTGCTCATCTTTTCGGCGGCGGACTTGATCTTCGCCTCATCCCGCCCGTTGATGGCGACCTTGCAGCCTTCCTTCGCCAGAGCCAGCGCGGTGGCGTAGCCCAGTCCACGGGATGAGCCGGTGACCAGGGCGCGTTTATCTTTGAGTCGTAGGTCCATTTCTTCCTCCTTCTCGAAATAGGAAATTGCCTTATTGTACTGTATTCACCCAAGATGCGATGCGGTCTCTGGTTTTGCCAGAGACCGCATGTAAGGTGGTTAGAAAATTATATCCATCAAGTCCCGCTCACGCAACATGCGCCTCCTCCAGTTGTTGATGAGCGGGACGACGAAAGGCAGCAGGCGCAGACTGTAATATGGCGGCAGGACGGGCAGACCAATCACGTCCCCAAAGCTGATTAGCACGAAGAGATGTTCCAGGCTGCCGCGTTGTTTTGTCAAAGTACGCACCTGGTCGTGAATCGCCATGCCGTAAAGGACTTCACGAAGTGCGTGGATGGGACCTGAGTTGTTTGCCACTTGACGTACTTTACACGAACAAACCGTCCGCCATGCGCTTGAGCGATTCCACGCCGCGCACTTCAGTCTCGTAAAGCGGGAGCTTGGCGCGTACCATGCCGTCGAACTTTTCCCAGATATCGTCCATGTAGCGATCCTGCATCGCCACGCGGTTTTTGACGAAATCGGGCGAGCTGTCGTTGACTTGATTCTTGTCAATCAGCATGTTGACCACCACACCGCCGACAGGGATTCCGAAGTCATGGAACCAGCCGATGAAGCGTGTGATGACCGCGATGGGCAGCGCCTCCGCCAGAGTCACAAAGAAGAAGGACGTTCGGGCCGGGTCGGTCAACATTTCGCGGGCTTTGCCCATGCGGTCGCGGAAGGCGATCAGGTAATCCATCAGCGGGTCTTTTTCCTTCTTCTTCGTGAAGGAAAGCAGCTCGCGCAGGGATCGGGCTTCGTCACGGCTCTTCATCATCTTGTTGACCCACAGCGAATAGACCTGCGACATGCCGAGCAAGCGCCGCGCATTGGCGGTTGGTGCGGTGTCGAAGACGTACACGTCATATTCGCCGCTCAGCATCAGGTCCACCATGTTTTCGAACATGGCGGATTCCTCGAAGGCGGGGTTCATCGTCGCCGACTCGACGAAGTCCTCGGCTTTGGTGGAAATATCCGCGAACTTGAGGAACCATTGAATCTTTTCGCGGATTTCCTGCTTGGAACGTTCGATGGTGTCCTTGGTATCGATCTCGTACGCCCAGAGATTTGGCACACCATTCACGGGCGTCGCCTTGCCGAAGACGTTTTGTCCGAGCAATCCGCTCAGGCTGTGGACAGGGTTGGTGGATGCCAGCATGACGCGCTTGCCCTGCTTCGCCAGCCAGATGGCGGTCGCGCCAGCAAGGGCGGTTTTGCCCACGCCGCCCTTGCCGCCGAAGAAGAGATAACGCAGGGAATCATGTTCCTTGACGTAAGCCTGCATGGAAGTTTCGATGCTTTTCATGGCTGCTTCTCCTTATTTCCCATACATGATTTCAGCCAGTTGCCGAATCATATCCAAGCCGGTCACATCGCGTTCCAGTTCGGGGACGTGAGCCGCCACCTGTTCGCCGAATGTGGTCTTGATCTGGCCCAGATACTTGTCCTGCATCTCGATGCGGTTTTTCAGGTAAGCTGGGATATTTTGTTGAAGCAGGTCGTGGGGCACCACGCGATTGACCACGTAACCCATGATTGGCACATCGAACTTGGCGAACAGCTCCGCCGCTTTGGCGGTGTCGATCAGAATCATTTCTTCGGGGATGACCACAAAGAAAAAGCCCGTCTTTTCCTTATCGGTCAGAATGCTTGACGAGGCGTTGATGCGCGTGCGGATGAACTGGAGTTCCGTAAGGATCTGATCCTCCTCCGTCTCCTTCTCGCGTTTCATGCGGGAGACCATTTCCTCGTATTCGCGCATCTCCTCGCGTAACTTGGTAATCTTGTTGATCCACTCATCGTATACCTTTGCCATGCTCAGGTAATACAACGCATGACCAAGCGGTACGAGGTCGTAGATGTAGTAATCGTAATCGCCGCCAACCACGATGTCCACCACCGCGTCGAAGATGGCGCTTTCCTCCATGGCAGGCTCCGCCGAAGCCGCCTGAATGTACTGTTCGATCTCGTCGGGCACCTTCTCGAATCCATACATGTCCAGAATCTTCTGGCGGATTTCATTCTGGTAGTTCTTGATGTGCTGATCGGCATCGATTTCCTGCGCCCACAGGTTTTCCATGATCTTGACGGGACCCTTGCCAAAGATGTCCTTTTGGAAAATGTCGGAGAGACTGGCTTGTGGGTCCACGGAAAAGACCAACACCTTCTTGCCCTGCGATGCCAGCCAATAGGCGGTTGCTGCGGAGAAGGTGGTCTTGCCCAACCCACCCTTACCGCCGAACATGATGTAACGTCGTTCGGGATGTTCTTCAAAAATTTGTTTGAGGGACATGAGGGTCTCCTGGTCTTTGGTTTAGAACATTGCATCCGAGACGTCCTTCTCACGCAACAGGCGTCTCTTCCAGGTTGAGATCTGCGGCACCACATATGGCAGCAGGCGCAGGCTGTAATACGGCGGCAGGATCGGGATGCCGATCATGTCACCCATGGTGATGAGGATGAAGAGATGTTCCATGCTGGCGCGCGTCCGCAGCGCGTAACGGCTCATGTCGTGCGACGCCATGCCGTAGATTATCTCCTGCATGTTCTGCAAAAAACTTTTCTTTTTGGGTTGTTCGGGATTATCGCTCATTGCATTGCATCCTTTCTGAAATGGTCTCAAGACAAAGCCACGTCGAAAACGTGACCCGCAATTTACAATCCTTCAAGATGATAGTCGTGTTCGTCGCTGAACTCTCGTTCGCGTAAAACGCGGCGCTTCCATGTGGCAAGGTGGGGGACAAGGTAAGGCAAAAGGCGCAGGCTGTAGTACGGGGGCAATACCGGCACGCCAAGTATGTCGCCCACCGTCCCCAACATGAACATGCTTTCCAGGCTGGCGCGCATTTCCAGCGCATGTTCGGCAAACTCCATGCCAAACATGCCGAATAGGAATTCCCGCACAGCCTGCCAGCGGCGCGGCTTGTTTTCAGTTTGAGACTGGTTGTTTTTCATATTATACTGATGGCGTTACGAGTCACGAGGCTTGAAACGATATAACGATAGCAAAAGGTGTCAGAATGAACTCACAATACATCGTCATTATTCTGGTCGCCATCTTTATGGGATGGTTCGCGCTGGGCATGATCTACAACCTGCGCAGGGGCGATGCGCTTCTCAAATGGATGCAGGACGGCCTGCCGCTCATCGGTCAGCGAACTACCTTCCGTTGGCTTGGCACCTCTGTGGCGGAAATGGGAATCGCCAAAGCCAAACGTCCCTTTCAACGCCTCGACGTGCTGCTCGTCCTCAAGCCGCGCGACGTTTTTTGGATGACAATCCTCGCATTCTTTCAGGGACGCGACGATGTCTTGATCTTTCGCGGCTACCTCAACACGCCTCCCCTTCTCGACCTCGAACTGGCGGACCCAAAAGCGTGGAGCGGGCGCACCGCCTTGAAGCAGGTCTCGGAGCGGGGATGGGAAGGCGCCGATTATCACGGCTTGCGGCTGATGGCTCCAAAAGGATTGCTCGACCTGGCGACGACAACTCTCGACCAGCTTGCCGCGCCCATACAATCACTTTCTCCGCGCTATGTTCGTTTCAGCTTGCGGAAGACTGCGCCAAATTTTGAAGTTCACGTTCCGTTCCCCAACCCCCGCACGATGGATGCAAAGGATTATTTCCAGTCACTGGTTGAACTGGCGCGCGCGGTTGGTCAACGGTAACCACCTAAACATCATTGTGAGGCGGTGCTCTTCCGCCGAATAAATCTCCACGCCACTTGAGATTGCTTCGCTTTGCTCGAAATGACATCAGCGATAAGGGAGACGCGACACAAAGTGCGCATCTCCCTTATTTGTTGTTAATCAGTCGTTGCCGCTGCCTTCTTTTCAGGAGCTTTGGAGTAACGTTGGTAAGCCTGATAGCCGTCCCAGCCGATGACCAGGGCGGTCACAAACAACAACAAGGCAATGATGATCATTGCCCATGCACCCGCCGCTGCGGAGCCGCCTTTTGGCACAATGGTCACAAACAGGTTGCGCGCCGTCACCAGTGTGGCGAACAATGTTGTAATGTACATAAAGAGCGTTGGCCACAAGGCGAAGGATGGATTCTTCTTCTGCTCCCTGAGCCACACGGTTACGATCAACAGGCTGAGCGCCGCCATCAATTGATTCGCCGCGCCGAACAACTGCCACAGATAGACCCAGGTGCCGGTCAGGACCAGCAGGGTTGTCAGTATCATTGATGTGACGGTCGAGACGTGCATGTTCTTCAATGCGGGCAACACCTCGCCAGCCCACTCGGAGAGGGTGACACGCATCACGCGGAAGATCAACTGGGTCACGGTCAGCACGATGACCATGAAGGCGCCGAAGCCCAGTGCAGTGCCAAAAAGCTTGAAGCCATCCCCGAAGACAACCGTCAACAGGCTGCCAACTCCCGCCGCGAAACGTCCCGCGCCGCCGCCCGTTCCCGCAATGGAAACAGCCACCAGCGCCAGCAGGGCGAGGGTATTTTCGGTGAACATCGCACCGCCGCCGACGGGCAGACCATCCGTCTCATATTCCAACTGGCGGGCTGTGCCGATGGAGCCGATGAGGGCATGCCATCCTGAGATGGAGCCGCAGGCGATGGTCACAAACAGCATGGGCCAAAGAGGTTGCCAGGCCTTGGTTGCGTCATAGGCGAAGCCCCAAGTCTTAAGAGGTTCGAGTGCAAACGCTCCGATATCGGGTTTGATGAATGGGGCGAGGACCGCGCCGAGCGCGCTAAAACCGATAGTCAACAGGGTGACCCAGAAGCCGATGTAGTTGACAGGTTGCGCGAAACGCCAGATGGGCAGGGTTGCCGCCAGGTACGAAAAGACCAGCAGGAACAACGCCCAGAACAGATAGGAAGGCATTGTCTTGATCTCGCCTGTATCGGCGTTGTAAACCGCCGTGCTGGCACGTTTGCCCTCCGCGTCGGGGGCGGGGACACGCGGGTCGGCGTTGGTCGGGTCGGTCACAACCATCACCGCATTGCCACCGCTGATGGTATCAATTGCCTTGTTGAATCCGAGCACGGCAGAGCTGATGGGTCCTTGGGTGAAGTCCAGTTTGCCTTCGGCGTTCACCGCGCCAAAGGGACCGAACATCATTGCCGCGACGGTCACGATGACCACAATGGCTGTCACCAGAATCAGGTCCATCTTCCACTTATATAGCATTTGTCCCGCAAGAAAACCCATGACACCAAGCATGATGATGCCAAGCGGCACGTCGGGGCGGGCGGCGAGCAGCGCTGACATGATGCCCATGAATGCGCCAGCCACCAGGAGCAGGTAAAAGAAAATGAATGTGAACAGGATCGAGCGTGTGCGTGGCGCGATCAGCCGATGGCTGATGGCGCTCAGGCTGTTGCCGTCATTGCGGACAGCCACCATGATGGCGGTGTAGTCGCTAACCCAGCCGATGAGTGAAACACCGATCAGCAGCCATGCCAGCGCGGGGGCCCAGCCCCAGATATTCGCCGCGGTAATAGGTCCCACAATTGGTCCCGCCGCCGCGATGGATTTGAAGTGATAGCCATACAACACGTTGCGGCTGGTAGGCATGAAATCCACGCCGTCCATATACAACTTGGCGGGTGTGGCTTTCTTCGCGTCGGCCTTGATGATATTGCTGTCGATTTGTTTGGCATAAAAATTGTATGCCAGGTAAATGACAGCCGCCGCGATGATAACGATCCAAAGCGTATTCATAACGCGTCCTCCTTCATGACAAAATGGATGGCGCAGAATTGAATGCGAGTCGTCCGTGCCGCCATCTCCCACGACTGACTCGGGGGTAGGGGAAACTTTTCAGCCAGACAGACTCCTTTCCGCCAGTGAAGGCTTGCCCAACAAGGGAATTTTCGCAAAAAAACAAAAACGCCGATGAACAGGATGTTCACAGGCGTTTGGGACGATAATAACCATAGGGCAGGATGGCTTCATCTTGCTCGGTGATTGGATCGCAGACAAAAGCGAATTGTATTGGATGTTGCATTTTACGTCAGTCCACTAGACCTCGACAGACTTTTTTTAATTTTAATGGTCAATCCAACAAATGTCAAATTTGGAAAAATTACGACGCCCGCGCCTTTAACTCGATTGGCAACAGGGCGGCATAAATAAAGTCTGCAATCGGCGTGGGGACTCCCGCCTCGCGTCCCTTGTGCCCGATTGCGCTGATCATCGCCTCCAATTCCGTCTTGCGGCCCATCTCCACGTCGAGTTGCATTGAGGCTTTGATGTGCGGCGCGGCGTCGTCCATGAACTTGATGGACTTTTCCACCACGTCCGGGTCGAGCGCAATGCCCAATGCCTGTGCAACAGATTCCACTTCCTTCATCAGACCGAGGATCATGGCGCGTGTCTCAGGGACGGCGCGATATTCTCCCATTGGAAGGCGCGTTAGCGACCCCAAACCACTGGCCGAGGAAATGAACACATACTTTGTCCACAGGATTTTTTGGATGTCTTCAGTGGCTTCGATGGTAATGCCTGTGGGACGGAACATTTCCACAATCTTTTCCACCCTTGGGCTGACTCCACCGCCCAATTCTCCAACCACGATGCGGCGAAACTGCGACATCTGTTTGACGACACCCGGCGCTTCAATCGCGGACGAGATGTAGGTCACGCCGCCGAGGATGTGTTCCACGCTGACATATTTTCCCAGCCGTTCTGCCGCGTCGATCCCGTTCTGCAAGCTGACCACCACAGTCTGCGGACCAACCACGGGTTGGATTGCTTTTGCCGCATCATCGGTATTGTAGGTTTTGACACAGAAGAGAATCAGATCCACAATGCCAGCGTCGGCTGGATTTTCCACGGCCTTTGCGGGGACAATGTCGAAATCCCCGTGGATACTTTTGACCTGCAAGCCTTTTTCCCGCAGTACCTGCAAATGAGCGCCGCGAGCAACGAAGATGACATCATTGCCTTGTTTGGCGAGCAAGCCCCCGTAGTATGCCCCAACTCCACCGCTTCCCATGACCATGATTTTCATAGTACGCCTCCTGGGTTGACTTTCGTTACATTATAAAACCCCGCAGGGGATTAAACGATTTCGATTTTCGTGTCCCAGACGTCACCGTCTGTCCAATTGGCTTCCACCCATTTTTCAATCGTTTGCATGGACTGTCCCAGCGTCACAGCATCGGAGTTGATCATCGCGCAGGCAATAATTGACTCCGTCCATTTGTCCTGTAAATCCATTTCAGCGACTGAGACATTGAACTCACGGTGCAGGCGCGAAACGAGCGGCTTGATCCGTCCGCGCTTTTCTTTGAGCGAGGTGCAGAGGGGAAGGTGGAGGTGAATGGTGAGGGTGGCGAGCATGGTTACTTTGAATTTGATAGAAAACCAGATAATTGATTGATAACATACCCAATCCCGAGAAGTAGCAAAAAGACACCGCGGAAAATCGCTAGCGCACGATCCCCTGGTGGCTTGCTCTTGATACCGAGAATGCGCGCAATTATGGCAACTATGAGCAATAGCGCAGGGAAAACTTTGATAATAAGTATAAACAGCGTTTTATCTGCAAGGATGGATTTGGCGCTCGGAAAATTTGCCTCTGCGAAAATAATTCCACACAGCCAAAGAATGCCAACTATTTCGAGAATTTGTGAAAGTGTATCAAAGGATTTTGATCGAGCTTCTATATCCTCTATCTCATAGAGGTCGTACTGAAGTTGCTGCTTCGACCAGGTGGGAGAAGGGTCTTCCTTTTCCTCGAATTCAATGTTGTTTTCCAATTCTACTTTTCCTTCATCTTCTTCGTCTTCCGACGGTTCCTTGGGTCTTGCCTTGAGATTATAGACCTCTGAAACCCTCTTCATAAAATAATCGGCATAACGATCTTCGTCGTATTGTTTATGTTTTGGTTTTCTCGAAATTCTTGTGGCGTGTTGAACTGGTCTAAAAAGCCAGAATCCCAGCACAAATAGAAAAATCACAAATACAATGGATTCCACGTTTTATCTCCCTTTTATTGACTTGCGTAATTTACCCACCAAAGCAATGGCATCCGCTTCCTCGCAGGTGTCGTCACGTGACAAAAATTTCAGCCCCTTCTCGGTGACATCCCTGCGGCGCGGCACGATCCACATGTGGAGGTGAGGTTGTCCCTCCATCGTGGAGAGTTGATAGATGCGCTCTGCTTCCGTATGTTCTCGGAGAACTTGGTAGACCCGTTTCAGCAGACCGCCGAGGGATGCAGCCTCTTCGGGCGTCATTTCGGAGTAGTCGAGAAAATGCCGTCTCGACTCGATGAACAACGTCCCCAGCGGACCCCACTTCACGTCCGCATGGCAAACCATCCAATGCTCGTCTTCGTAAATGTAGCCGCCAGGCGGGACGAGTTCCAGTCCAGCGTGTTTACGGCAGATGACGCAATTTTCTGTCATAAATTATCCTTTGAAATCTGCACTGACGGGAGGTAAGGACGGCGGATGTTGTTTCATTATCCTAATAGTTTCTACCAAATTATTCTAAGTCGATGACCCATGCCAAGCATGAAACTGCCGACGCAAATGCATATTATCAAAGCAGTGGCACTTCTGGGGCGAACACCGTAGAAGCCGCAGGTCGCAAATATAACTGCAAATACGTTTGGCGTGTACATTAATGGGGAGGCACCTATTGTTTCGATCCACCAGTAATTGAAAGGGTTTGCACAATTATCATTTGGTATCAGCGTCAGCAATGCCATGACAAGCAACCCCGCCACAATCTTGGGTTTTATCCGCCCAGAGATGTAAATTCCAGCCAGTAAGATGGATGTTATGAGACCAAAAACGACAACCGTATAATTGACTTTCATGACCATGTTTACTCTGGGAATTATGGATAACACATTAAGGCGAAACGGGTAAAACGCATGGACAGATGTGACGCAAACATATGAAAACGGTATAAGTATCCACAGAGCAATAGATTGTTTATCTGAGAGTAGAAGAGGTGGATATTCCATTTTCCATACTTGGAAAGTGAAATATAGACTTAATATGTTTAGTACCAAGACTCCAAAGCCAAAGCCTGGCACAAACCATACAGGAAAAACGTCAAAGTCTTTTATTAAGTCATAAACTGCTTTGATAGATAGGGATAAAACAAGGGCGGTAATAAGTAAGAGAAGTACTTTCGTTACGTTCAAAGTGTCAAACGAGTTTTCTTTTGAGGTGATATGGTTCATGTTTTTTCTTTGATTTCAAGTTTTGTTGAAGAAATATTGTCTTGAGTTTTGGACAATTTACGAATCCCAAGTTCCGCTTTACAATCCCAATCATGGATACCGAAACTGCATACAACCAGGCCCTTGATTATCTCTATTCTTTTGTGGATTATAGCCTGAAACACGCCTCCGAATTGGCGAAAGCGGACTTCAACCTCGACCGCATGTTTGCCTTGATGGAGTCGCTGGGGAATCCGCAGAACCGCTATCCCATCATCCATGTGGCAGGGACGAAGGGGAAGGGGTCAACTTCGGCGTTGTGCGCGTCTGCGTTAATAGCTCACCCTGAGCGAAGTCGAAGGGCGGGATACACTGTCGGTTTGTACACGTCACCGCATTTGGAAGATTACGTCGAGCGGATTCAAGTCAACGGGGTGCCGATTTCGCATGGGCAGTTGGTCGAGCTGGTGGAGGAGATCAAACCGCATGTGGCGAAAATCGAAAAGCTGACCACGTTTGAAATCACCACTGCGCTGGCGTTCATGGCATTTGCAAAATACGGAGTGAATGCGGCGGTCTTTGAAGTCGGCTTGGGCGGGCGGCTGGACGCGACCAACATCGTCACGCCAAAGGTTTCGGTCATCACTTCATTGTCTTATGACCACACTGCTGTGCTCGGCGACACACTGACTTTGATCGCGGGCGAGAAGGCAGGCATCATCAAGCAGGGCGTGCCTGTGGTCTCGTCCCCGCAAATGGATGAGGCGCTTGCAGTTGTTGAGCGTGTAGCCAAACTAAGGAATTCAGAGTTGACCCTCGTTGGCAGAGACGTAAAGTTTGAGTTGGTCAAGTCATCTTTGGATGGGCAAAGCCTGACGATAGGCGACGGACGACAGACCACGGTCCACGGTCCATCGTCCATGGTCAAATTACAAATCCCTCTCCTCGGCAGCCACCAAGTAGAAAACGCCGCCACCGCCTACGCCGCACTCAAAGCCAGCGGAATTCCCATCACTGACGAACAGATACAAAAAGGCTTTTCTCAAGTACAATGGCGCGCCCGCTTTGAAGTGGCGCGACGCGAACCGCCCGTCATCTTCGACTCGGCGCACAACCAGGATTCCTTCGAGAAGTTGAGCGAGACTCTTGAAACGTACTTTCCTGGGGAAAAAGTTATTCTGATCTTCGGCGCATCGGAGGATAAAAATATTCCCGGCATGTTTGCCGCTTTGCTTCCGAAGATTCAAAAAATCATCATCACCCGTGCCGACCATCCGCGCGCGTTCGAAGTGGAGCAAATTCAACAGTTGGCTGATCAGGCTGGGGCGGAGTCGGAATCGGTTACTCCAGTTAAGTCCGCATTGGCTCGGGCGCTGGAACTATCCGCAAAAGATGGTAGCATTGTCCTATCCGCTGGAAGCATGTTTGTGACAGCGGAAGTTATGTCTGCATGGAAAACGAGTAACAGATGAATCATCAAAACGATTGGAACGAAGAAGAAGATAATTTTGACCTGACCCTTTCACAGCGGACGGAGGAGTTGTATCGCGTCCCGAACATGGAGCCAAATGCCGACGGCTTGATCGAAGCCGCCGTCCTGCCTCTGCGTGACATGGTTATTTTTCCACGCATGGTCTCGCCAATCTTTGTGGGTCGCGAGGCTTCGCTTTTGGCGGTGCAGGAAGCACAACGCAAAGAGCAGACCGTGATCGGTCTGACCCAAAAAGACCCCGAGTTGAACGAACCGGGTGCAAACGACTTTTTGCCTATTGGCGTGGAAATGGCAGTGGGGCGGTTGTTGCACATGCCCGACGGTTCGTACTCCGCGCTGGTGCAGGGACGCAAGCGGGTGGAGATCGTCGAGTACCTGAGCTTGAAGCCATATATCAGAGTCCGCGCGCGCGTGATCAACGAAACGCAAACAGCCGACCGACAGACCCAGGCATTGATGCGCTCTGCGTTGAGTCTGTTCGAGCGCTGCGTGCAACTCGACCGCTCTATTCCCGAAGAGGCGCATTTATTCGCCTTGAATATTTCGGAACCTGGCTGGCTTGCGGATATGATCGCCACTTCGCTTTCACTGACCTACGAAGCCAAACTGCGCCTCTTGCTGATTCTCGAACCAAAGGCGCGGCTCGGCCAACTGAACGCCATCCTGGCGCAGGAAGTGGACGTGCTCGAACTCGAAGACGAAATCCATTCCCGCGTGCAAAGCGAAGTGGATAAAAGCCAGCGCGAGTTTTATCTGCGCGAACAGATGAAACAGATTCAAAACGAACTGGGCGAAGGCGATATTTTTACCCGCGAATCTTCCGACCTCAAGAAGAAAGTCGAAGCCGCCAATCTGCCCGAAGAAGCGAAGAAGGTTGCATTCAAAGAGTTGGAGCGGTTGAACCAGATGCCGCCGATGGCCCCCGAAGTGGGAATCATCCGCACCTATATCGACTGGATCGTTGACCTGCCGTGGAGCAATTCCACGCCTGACAATCTGGACGTGAAGAATGCCGCGAAGATTTTGGAACGCGACCATTACGGTTTGAAGAAGGCGAAGGAGAGAATCCTCGAATATATCGCGGTGCGCTCGCTCAAACCCAAGAAGGAACGCCAGCCGATTCTGTGTTTCGTCGGACCTCCCGGCGTGGGCAAGACCTCGCTTGGACGTTCGATTGCCGACGCGCTGGGTCGCAAGTTCGTGCGCGTGTCGCTGGGCGGTGTGCGTGACGAGGCCGAAATTCGTGGACATCGTCGTACCTACATCGGCGCCCTGCCTGGGCGGATTCTTCAAACCATGAAACGGGCTGGCACGTCGAATCCACTTTTTATGCTGGATGAAATCGACAAGCTGTATTCCGATTTCCGCGGCGACCCCGCCTCTGCGATGCTGGAAGTGCTTGACCCTGAGCAGAACTTTGCTTTTAGCGACCATTATCTCGAACTGCCCTTTGACCTGTCGAAGGTCATGTTCATTACCACCGCCAACTCGCTGGGAAATATCCCCGCTCCGCTGCTGGATCGCATGGAAGTCATCGAGTTCCCAGGCTACATCGAAGAAGAAAAAATGGAGATCGCCAACCGCTATCTCATTCCGCGCCAGATCGAAGAGAACGGAATCGACTCTCTCGGTATGGCGTTTGAGCCAACTGCATTGCAGCGCATCATCCGCGAATACACCTACGAAGCGGGCGTCCGCAATTTGGAGCGCGAGATTGGAAAAATCTGCCGCAAGGTGGCGCGGATGAAGGCGGAAGCGAAGAAGTATCCCATGTCCATCGCGCCAGAGATGATCGATAAACTTCTCGGACCTCAACAGGTCTTTCCGCCCGAAGCGGAACGCACAGACGAAGTGGGCGTCGCCACCAGTCTGGCATGGACTGAAAACGGCGGTGAGATCATGGCTGTGGAAGTTGCCGTCCTCGAAGGCAAGGGCGGGATGCAGATGACGGGTCAACTGGGCGAGGTGATGCAGGAGTCGGGTCAGGCGGCTCTGACCTACATCAAGTCCCGCGCCGCCGCGCTCAAGATCGACCCCGAAGTCTTTGAGCGGATGGATATCCACGTCCACATGCCCGAAGGCGGAATCCCGAAGGATGGACCTTCGGCGGGTATCACGATGGCAACCGCCATTATCTCCGCGCTGACGGGGCGACCTGTCTTCCGTCTGGTTGGCATGACGGGCGAAATCACCCTGCGCGGACGAGTGCTTCCCATTGGCGGCGTGCGTGAGAAAGTCCTCGCCGCCCACCGCGCTGGACTCAAGACCGTCCTCCTGCCCGAAAAGAATATGAAGGATCTGGTGGAACTTCCCAAGACCGCCAAGTCCGAGTTGAAGATCGTCCCCATCAAGCACATGGACGATGTCCTTGCCCTTGCACTCTCGGAGAAGGTGACCGTCAAGCCGCCGCATCCGAAGAAACAGCCAAAAGATGAGGGGCAGGACGAGTAAGAAAATAATTTCACAACAGTTTCCCTTGCAGGCAGTGTGGATGATAAAATATCCATGCTGCTTTTTATTCGTCCTGAGCGTGGTCGAAGGATAGGCCGCACAAAACTTTTGCACGGAAATAACATGTCCAAACTTGAAAATAAAGTTGTTCTCATCATGGGCGCCTCATCAGGCTTTGGCGAAGACGCTGCCTTGATGTTTGCCGCGGAAGGATGCAAGATTGTCCTTGCCGCGCGGCGCATCGACCGCCTCCAAAATGTCGCCGCCAAAATTCAGGATGCGGGTGGCGAAGCCCTTGCCATTCCGGTGGATATCGTTAATGCCGCCGAGGTGAAAAATCTGATACAAACCACGCTCGACCTGTACGGTCAGATCGATATCCTATTCAACAATGCGGGCATTGGACGGGTGGAATGGTTCGAGAATCATTCGTCAGACCGCGATATCGAAACGTTGATACAGGTCAATTTGATCGGGCTGATGCAGGTCACGCGCGAAGTGTTGCCGCACATGCTTGCGCGGGGCGATGGTCACATCATCAATATGGCGTCTGTTGCCGGGTTGATGGCGGTGCCACTCGCTGTCAGTTATTCCGCCAGCAAGTTTGGCGTGCGCGCCTTCACCGACGCCCTGCGCCGCGAGGTTACGCCGCTCGGCATCAAGGTCAGCGGGATCTACCCGGGACCCGCCTCCACTGAATTTGGTTCCCATGTCGGAAAGAATGCCACCTATAACTCGATCAGCTCCAAAGTGCGCGTTCACATGACTTCCAAGTACGTTGCCAGTCGCGTGGTAGATGTTGCCAAGCATCCACGCCGCAGCCTGGTCATCCCCTGGTGGTTCCGCATCTTTGTTACTTTTGAAACTCTCTTTCCGGTCGTCCTGGACTGGATCTTTTTCTATTTCGTGAAAAAATACCATAAACTGAATGAGGAAAAATAAATGACTCGTGCCCGACTCGAAAACCTGACTGCTTCGCTGCTTAACTCCAAACTGGATGCGGTTATCCTGAACCCTGGCCCCACGCTGACGTATCTCACCGGAATCCAGTTTCATTTGATGGAGCGTCCTGTGGTGTTGTTTGTTGTACCGGGCAAAGATCCTGTGCTGGTGCTGCCCGAACTTGAACTTCCCAAAGTGGATTTGATGCCGTACAAGGTGCAGGCCTTCGCCTACGGGGAAACACTGTCGGAGTGGGATGAAGCCTTTCGTCGAGCCGCCCAGTCTTTGGGCTTGGACGGAAAGCGCATCGGCGTCGAGCCGCGTCAACTGCGTCTGCTCGAATTCCGTTACGTGAAAGCGGGAGCTCCCGAAGCGGCCTTCCCCGATGCCAGCGAGGCATTGGCCCAGTTGCGATTGCGAAAAGACAAAGCCGAAGTGGATGCGATGCGCCGCGCCGTGAAGATCGCGCAGGATGCCCTTGAAGCGACCATCCCTTTGATGAAGATTGGCATGACCGAGCGTGATCTCTCCGGAGAATTGGTGATTCAATTGTTCAAGCATGGGTCCGACCCTGATCTGCCCTTTGCACCGATTGTTTCTTCGGGACCGAATTCCGCCAACCCCCATGCCTCTCCTTCCGAAAGAAAATTGCAGGCTGGCGACATGTTGGTCGTGGACTGGGGCGCGGCGCACGGTGGCTACATCTCCGACCTGACGCGCACTTTTGCAGTGGGCGAGGTGGATGCGGAACTGCAGAAGATTCACAAGATTGTGCAGGAGGCGAATGCCGCAGGTCGCGCCGCAGGCAAACCCGGCGTCCCCTGTGCCGCCGTGGACATTGCCGCGCGCGAAGTCATCGAAAAATCGGGTTATGGGCAATACTTCAACCACCGTACGGGACATGGCATCGGCATGGAAGCACACGAAGACCCGTACATGCGCGGCGACAACATGCAGTTTTTGGAAGTCGGCATGGCGTACACAGTGGAGCCTGGCATTTACCTGCCGAACTACAACGGCGTCCGCGTGGAAGACAATATGGTCATCACCGAAAGTGGTGCGGAAAGTTTGAGCGATATGCCGCGTGAAATCCGCGTGGTGGGATAGTTTTTTGCCGCGGATTGCGCGGATTTTCGCGAAGCTGTAGTACCTTTCTTTGATAAGCACGTATAAAATGAGGAGAACATGACTGAACTGCTTTACAAAGAATTGTCGTTTGCCGTTATTGGGGCAGCGATGGAGGTGCACGGCATTCTCGGTTCTGGCTTTCTTGAAGCAGTTTATCAAGCGGCGCTGGAAAAAGAGTTAAAACTACGTGCCATTCCTTTTAAATCTCAAGTTCATTTGCCTGTTATTTACAAGAACGAATTGGTTGGTGAATATAAGGCTGATTTTGTTGTTGACGAAAAAATTGTTGTTGAGATTAAGTCATTGTCACGCTTGAATTCTGCTCATGAAGCTCAGGCAATTCACTACTTGACCGCGACAGGCCTCCAACTTGCGCTCCTGATTAACTTCGGCGCTGGCTCCTTGGATTATCGTCGTGTAGTAAAAACTAACAAAAAATCCGCGCCAATTCGCGAAATTCGCGGCTAAAGTTTTTTGGGTAGATGATCTTTTGTCCAACCAAATATTACAAACTTACCTTGACCTTCTCGACTCTCAGCGTGAAGCCGCCTTCAACGCGCTGTACGGCTTGACCGACGCCCAACTTTGGCAGCGACCTGCTCCCAGGGAATGGAGCATCGGCGAGATCATCAATCACAACTGCCTGCTGTTTGAGTCCTTTCTCCCCACCGTCAAGTGGATGTGGAAGCGTTTCGGCTGGTACGGACGTCTGCGACGCAATCGCCCTTATCGGGTCGAGATCAAGGACTTGTACCGCAGTCCAAAGTTCCCACAGTGGGTGGGCTTCCTGTGGACTCCGCGCCACAACTCGCACAAACCTGTTTCGCAAGAAGTGCTGAAATCCGAAGTTCGGGCGCTTCATGCGAAGGTCCGCAGGTTTTACGAAGGCAGGGATTTGGATGTGCTGGGTAATCTCTACTTGTACGATCCGCTCTTCGGCTGGTGCAACCTCATCGCCACCCTGCGGATTGGCATCTACCACGACCAGTTGCACTTCGATGATGTTTTCAAGCAAGCTGCCCAGTTCAAAAATGACAACCATCCAGCGTGCAATACCTGAACAGGCGGCGGAACTGACCACGCTCACGATTGCCGCCAAACGTCACTGGAACTACTCTGAAAAGTGGATTCAAATCTGGCTGCCGTTGCTGACCATCTCTCCAGAATATATCCGTGAGAACGAAACCTGGGCGGCAGTCCAAAACGGCAGGTGTATTGCCTATTACTCCCTCAAAAGTGACAGCGAATTCCTCTGGCTTGATAACCTTTGGGTCTTGCCTGAATTCATGGGGCAGGGGATTGGCAGGGAACTCTTCCACCACGCTCTCGAAAGGAGCCGTGCTCTCGGCGCGGCTACCTTGAAAATCGAATCAGACCCCAACGCCCAAAGTTTTTACGAAAAAATGGGTGCCCGGAAAGTCGGTGAGCAACACACCGAGGTGGATGGTCAGCCACGTATGTTGCCCCTGATGAAAATCGGATTGTAATTTTTTATCTCCCAAAATTCACATAAAACCCTTGACATATAGAACATTTGTTCTATAATTCGATCTACCTTATTAGACTGGAGGTCGAAATGGCTCAATACCGTAATCCGCTCGTGGACGGAATGAAGCTTGCATGGCGAAACCTGATTCACAACCGTCAATTCAACCGTGGCGCTGCCTGGGGGGTGATGATTATCGGCGCGCTGGTGTCGTTTGAAATCTTCAACTTCAGCACCACCCAGTTTGCCCTGCATGACATGCTTGGCGATCTGACCTTTGCGGGCCTGAAATGGTCCAGTATCCTTGCCATTGCCTTCTGCGGCATCGACTTTGCCGGCATCGCCCGCATCTTCACCCCCGAGCAGGGACGCGACGAACCTGCCGAGGTCTACTATCTCTTTGGCGCGTGGCTGCTTGCGGCGGGCTTCAATGCGTGTCTCACCTGGTGGGGTGTGTCGGTTGCCATCACCAATAACGCCAACCTGCAATCCAGCGCTGTGATGAGCACCGCCACTCTCGTCAAGACTGTGCCGATCTTTATTGCCGCCATGGTCTGGCTCGTGCGCCTGCTCATTATCGGCACCTTCTCTCTCGCAGGCGACCGTCTCTTTACCACGGCTCAACAACATGCGCCATACAGGACGCAATACCAACAGCCTCAACAAGCCCAGCGATACAATGCACCGCAGCCCTCATATCAGTCGCAGCGTCCTATCAACCAGCCCGTGAATCAGCCCATTCTGCGTCCCGCTTCGCAGATTCCGCGCCCGGTGAATAACGTCAATGCCAGCGTGGGGAACTTCCGCCCCGCGCCCAAACCCGCGCCACAGCAAACCTCGTTTGTCCCACCCGAACCAACCTATCATCCCATCTCCTACGGCGCGCGCAGTTCTGAAACCAGCGACCGCCACTACGACGCATAATTTCACCTTTATGCTGGTCGAGTAGCGCCGAAGGCGCATACCGAGACCACACAATTTAATACTCTCACTTTCGAGCCCGGTCCTTTACAGACCTAGAATGGAGAATTAACTCATGTCCCGCGCTCGCCCTGAAGACGTTGACTACCAAACAGTCGCAGCCCAGCAGGAAGAAGGCGGCGGCTGTTTTGGTTTTATGTTCGTTCCCTTCGTTGTTATTTTGATTAGCGGTCTGCTCGCTTCCTTTGCCTGGACAACTGACCCATCAACCGTTGCTCTCCTGGATTCACCGCCTGTGACCGCTTCGGGCATTTCACCCATCTTCCGGGTGGAAGTCCGCCACTGGGCTGACTCAATCTCGAAGTGGGCGGCGGCTGCAGGAGTTGATCCCAACCTGGCTGCCACGGTCATGCAGATCGAATCCTGCGGCGATCCCCGTGCCACATCCAGCGCCGGTGCAATGGGACTCTTTCAGGTCATGCCATTTCATTTTCGCGCCCTCGAAAATCCCTACGACCCAGATACCAACGCAACACGCGGACTCGCTTATCTGGCAAGGTCACTCGCCGCTGGTGGCGGTGACGCACGATTGGCACTGGCTGGCTACAACGGCGGAATCGGCGTCATCTCCCGCGGCGAGTGGACTTGGCATGCGCAAACCAAACGATACGTCCAGTATGGCATTCCCATCTATGAAGATGCCCGTAGCGGGCTTTCGTCCAGTGCGGCGCTAAACCAGTGGTATGAAAGATACGGGGTGAGTCTGTGCCGTCAGGCAAGTCAACGGCTGGGGTTGCAGTAGGGACTGTATAATTACCTTGAATTCCAAACAAGACGACAGGTGATTTATGCAACAATGGAAAACGCGCGACAGGAAAATTATATTGGATGAAAGCCCGTGGCTGAAAGTGGAACGTCATGTCGTTGAGCTGCCTTCAGGACAGGTGATCCCCAACTGGCAGTGGGTGACCACTCCCGACTACGTCAACGTGGTGACTGTTACCGAGGATGGCGCGTTCATCTGCTTCCGTCAGGTCAAGTACGGCGTGGAAGGCGATACGCTGGCAGTTATCGGCGGGTATTTGAACGATGGGGAAGATCCGCTCGAAGCGGCGCAACGCGAACTCCGCGAGGAAACCGGTTACGAATCCCCCGACTGGCAGGCATTGGGCAGCTATCGCGTGGATCCAAATCGCGGCATTGCCATGGGACATTTATTTTTGGCCCGTCGCGCGCGGCTGGTTGCCACGCCCATCATTGACGACCTTGAAGAACAACATTTGCTTCTTCTTTCGCGCGCTGAGATTGAACGGGCATTGGCTACGGGAGAATTCAAGGTCATGGCTTGGACTGCCGCTGTCGTGCTGGCGTTGCGATACTTGTAGCTACTTGACTGCCGCCAGCCAGATTACGAACGTCGTCCCTTTCCCCTCTTTTGATTCAACTTTGATCTGTCCGCCGTGGTGCTCCACGATCCAATGGACGATGGACAGTCCCAACCCAAACCCGCCGACGGCGGAACGGGTGCGTGATTTTTCAGCGCGATAGAAACGATCGAAGATATGGGGCAGGTCCTCGGCGGGGATCCCGGGTCCTGTGTCGCGGATGATGATGCGCGCCTGGTCGCCGATCTTCGACATGCTCAGGAACACATCCCCACCCTGTGGCGTGTACTGGATCGCATTCGCAACCAAATTCAACAGGACCTGCTTCAAGCGGTCACGGTCGCCGTTGACCATCACCTCGTCAATGTCATTCAAGTGGACCTTCACCTTGCCGCCTGCCAATACGGTCATCTCGGTGAAGACCTCGGTCAGCAAGAGGTCGAGCTCGACAGGCTTCATGTTCAAGGTGAGTCTGCCGGACTCGGCTTGGGCCAGCATCAGCAGTCCGCCCACGAGACGGGTTAATCTGCCCGCCTCCTGGTCGATGCTGTTGAGCGATTCCTCATCCGCTTCCTTGATGCGGCGCATCAAATCCACGTTGCCCTTGATCACTGTCAGTGGGGTGCGCAGTTCGTGACTCACGTCCGCCAGAAATCTTTGTTGTGAAGTGAAAAGCGATTCGAGACGTTCGAGCGTTTGATTAAACGAGACGACCAGTTCGCCAATCTCGTCTTCATTCCCCTCCTGATGTGGGATGCGGCGTGAGAGATCGTCTGCGCGGTTGATTTGGTCGACAGTTTCGGTGATATCTTCCAGCGGGGAGAGCGCACGTCCCAAAAGCACCCATGAACCGAGCCCAGCCGTCAACACCCCGATCACAGCAATAATCGCCATCACGGAGATCAGGTTTTCCTGTGTTGCATCCACCACGCCCAAACTTGCCCCCACTTGTAAAGTGCCGATTATCCGTTCACCCAAAATCAACGGCACGCTCAATACGCGCAGATGCGCTCCATCGAGGCGCGAGTCTTGATAGATGGGGAAATGTGTTTCAAGACTGGATGGGTCAAGGGGTTTGATCAACGAGCCGATGCTGGGAGAAGTGGCGACGATTTTTCCGTTCAATCCCCAGACTTGAACATAGGCGTTGGAAGTCATGTCCAGCGGGGGCAGGCTGACCACGCTCAATTCACCGATTGAATTGACCTTCGTGACACTGGTAATGTCACGCGCCACAGCAGCCAGCATGGTATCCACCTGGTTCAACAGGATGACATTGACCAGAAGGTATACCGCCGCGCCGAAAATCAACAGGATGCCCCCCATGAATGTTGAATACAATAAGGTCAGGCGCAGGCGCAACGACATTGAGATTTATGATTTTGGATTTGTGATTTCAGATTTGACGATTTACGGATTTTCCCGCAGCACATACCCGACGCCGCGCACAGTATGAATCAGGCGGGCTTCCCCTTCGCCTTCCAGTTTCTGGCGCAGGTAGCGGATGTACACTTCCAGCACGTTACTTTCGCCGCCGAAGTCGTAACCCCATACGCGGTCGAAGATGACTTCGCGGGTGAGTACCTGTTTGGGGTGGCGCAGGAACAATTCCAGCAGTTCATATTCCTTCGCAGTGAGCGCCACCACACGGGAGCCGCGTGATGCCTGACGCGAACCCGTATCGAGTGAGAGGTCTGCAAATTTCAAAACAGGAATGCGTTCGGGCTGGGTGCGACGCAGCAGGGCGCGGACACGCGCCAGCAACTCGTCGAGATTGAACGGCTTGACCATGTAATCGTCCGCGCCCGCATCCAATCCTTGGATGCGGTCCTGCACCGTATCCTTGGCGGTCAGCATCAGGATGGGAATCGAACCGCCAGTCCGCAGGCGGTGACACACCTCCAGACCGTCCATGCCGGGCAGCATCCAATCCAAAATCACGAGGTCGGGGGTATGGTCGCGCGCGGCAATCAATCCCATCCGCCCGTCGATTGCCGTATCCACGGTATAGCCTTCGTAGGTCAAACCGCGCTGTAGCAGTTTTAGAATCGCCTGATCGTCTTCAATGATTAGGATTCGCTCATTCATGGCAGTGTCTCCTGCTCAGAATATACCATAAATCACCAGACCCCAAAGGTTTTTCAAAAAACCTTTGGGGTCTTTCGCGGAGAGGGTAAAATATGTTCATGCCTTTCAGCAAGAGACTCTTTGACCTTGTCTTTTCGTTTCTCGCGCTTGTGATTCTTTCACCCATCCTGCTCCTGACGGCGATCCTTGTGCGTGTTTTTGTTGGGACGCCGATCCTCTTCAAACAACAAAGACCCGGCTATAAGGGTAGTCCATTCCATATCTATAAGTTCCGCTCGATGCGGGATGCGGTTGACAGGGATGGAATCCCGCTTCCGGATTCTGAGCGGCTGACGGGGTTTGGTCGCCTGTTGCGTTCCCTCTCGTTGGATGAATGGCCCGAACTGTTCAACATCCTGCGCGGCGAGATGAGCTTTGTTGGTCCGCGCCCATTGTTGATGCAGTACCTGACGCTTTATTCACCTGAACAGGCGCGGCGGCATGACGTGGTCCCCGGCCTGACCGGCTGGGCACAGGTCAACGGGCGAAATGCCGTCGACTGGCCCACCCGCTTCAAACTGGATGTCTGGTATGTGGATAATTGGTCATTCTGGCTGGATATCAAAATCATTTTGATGACGGTCTGGAAGGCATTGGCACGCGAGGGAATCAATCAGAAAGGACAGGCTACGGTGGAGTATTTCAAGGGAGAACAGTAGAAAAAGAAACACCCCATTGCGGGGTGTCATTCCTGGCGGAGAGGGCGGGCATTTCTCCTAAAACTGGGCTAACTTAGATAACTGTCTTTGCGCACGAGTCGACTCAACGCATATGGGAACACCATATGCGTTTTTGTTTTTAATCCAATTTCAAGGAGGTTTCGTATGACAGAAAAATCAAATCCATTGGAGGAACGCAAGGAGACCTATGTCACCATGCACGAAGCAGCAGACCACCTGCGTGTTTCCCTGCGCACCGTATATCGCTGGGTGGAACAGGGAAGGTTGAAGGTCTTCCATGCAGGCAGAGGGTCCACCCGTATTCCAATGTCGGAGTTGGAAAGGTTCATCTCCGAGAACACAGGTCTATTCCAAGAGAAAGAGGAGTAGAGCCATGTTTCTTTCCAATTTGCTTGGACCGGTCAAAAAGCCAATCTTCGAAATCCTGTATCGGTCAGCTCTGCGAGCTGCAATCCAACTCGAAGAATCAGGGATCGAATTTCGCGCCTTTGCCAATCGTTTCCTGCGGCTTGCACGAGCAGAAACCCTAAAGATCGAAATTGTGAACATTGAACGCCATCACTATCTGATCGAGAAAATCGCGTGGTTGATCATCATTTCTCCTGAACAGGATTTGCAGGCGGTTCGCAGAGAATTCCTGGAGCGGTTAGTTTACACAAACGAGGTGGCTGGAACCTTTGTATTGGTTTGTGGTTTTCCACCGCGTTGGGCATGGGCGCAAGTGTCAGAGGGAAAGCGAATGAATGCGCAATCCCTCAAACGGGAGATGGAATTACAGAAGCCTGTTCAGATGGTGATGCCTCAATGAAAACGATAACTTATCTCCTGATCCCGTCCATCTTTTTCATACTGGCTTGCTCGCTCACGACCCCTCCAACTGCAAAAGACGCAGGGGCGCAGGCGGTCAAGAAAATTTATTTAACGACACCAACCAACAACCCCACCCCCAGTCTCCATACAATCTCTGAGACCTGCACGGTATCTGCCCACTCCCTGCACCTGAGGAGTTGCGGCGGCTTGCATTGTACAGTGATTGCCTGGCTGTCAGAGGGTGAAGTTCTGGCGGTTTACAAAGCCGATCAAGACTGGCTTCAGGTAACAACCCCTGCCGGACAAACCGGCTGGGTGCATTCCAAATACTGTGGAGGATCGTAATGAAAGCTTTGTTCAAATTTGTGGCGTTGGTCGCCTTTCTTGTCATCGGGGGCGGATTGCTCGTTTATGCCGCTTCCCGTTCATTGGACTTCGTGCAGACCACCCTGCCGGCAAAGGATCAGGCGCTTGGATACTTTGCGCTACTTGCCACTTCGGGCGGAATGATCGGCTGGCTGCTGGTTTTCCTGTATCGCGCGGATGGCATCATCCAGCGCGGTACGGCCTTGCTGATGGTCCTGATTGATTTTCTAGGCGAAGCGGCACTATTCACAATGGACACTCTGTATCGTTCTGGAGAGAACGGCCTGGTTGGGCAGATGACGCAGAATGAAGTTCGGATCGTCATCCTGGGCATGTCCGCTCTGATCGCGATCAACATCTTCGCCACCATCGTCTTTGAACTCGGCAAGATGGATGTGATCAAGGAAATCGCCGAAGGTGCGGCGCGTGACCTGGTTACGTTCAAAGCCCTGGCGCGAATCGAAAAGGACTCCGAAACCGTGGCGGAGGAAATGATGGAGCAAATTGTGAACCAATGGCGCGGCAATTTTCGTTCTGCGTTTGGTTCAGCCGACAAATTGGGTATTGGTCAATATGAAACAAAAAAGTCTCCCCAGCCAACATCCACTCCCACGGGTAATTTCTCGATTTGGCCTCTGGTCCGCCGCTGGAAGAAGCCTTATGCGCCTGTTTCCGAGCCGGAGGAAGTACCAGTGGAAACCCGTGTGAATGGCAATGGTTCCAAGCCGCCCGAGGAAAACCCTACGTGAGCCGGCCTGCCGATTGGAACGTTCTGCTGGAATCGGCGCGCCAGATCGTGGCGTCCGGGGCAATCCAGCTGGTGAAACGGAGCGCTGCCCGCCTGCCCCATTCTGCCGAGGCGATGGCGCTCACCATCAGCGCACTCGGGGCGCTGAACCGGTATACCGGCGTTCGTACTTTGAACCTTGACCTGGACGGCAGACCTGTCGCACTTGCAATCATCGAAGATGCCGTTTTCGATCGGGACGTGGAAGGCAACACCGTTCTTGAAAACCCAACGAGGAATGACCCATGAAAATCATTGTATTTGCAAATCAAAAAGGCGGTACTGGAAAGACCACGACTGTGGTCAATGTCGGCGATGCCCTGTCCCGGATGGGCAAAAAGGTGTTGATTGCCGACCTCGATCCGCAGGGGCACGCAGCGGTTTCCTTGAACCTGGACACGGAACCTTGCGTGGCGAACTGGCTGATGTACCCGATCTTCAATGCAAATCCCATTACGCCGGAGATCATGAATCAATGGATTCGTCCGACACGACGGGAAAATCTATATCTCCTGCCAGGCAACCAAATGACCGCCAAGACACAACGCCTGCTCACCATCGAGGAGAAGCCGATCAACTACATCAAGGACCAATTGTCCGCCATTCGACGGCTTGGCTTTGATTACCTGCTATTCGACACCCCACCCTCCACCGGTGGTCTGCAGGAGATGGCTTCCTGGGCAGCGGATCTGGCGGTGATCGTATCGAGCCTGGATTATCTCTCCGCAGATGGCGTTTCAGGTTTTGTGGACATGCTCAAGGTTTTACAAACCGAAAAACAATGGCATGGAAAACTCGCCGGTGTCCTGCCAACTTTCTATGATGAACAAACCCGCACGACCCGTGAACAAATGGCGAACCTGCAAACAGCATTTCCCGATCAGGTCTTTACGCCCATTCATCGCGCGACCCTGCTTCGCGAAGCTTCTGCCGAGGGGTTGACCATCTTCGAAAAAGACCTAAAGAGTCGCTCCGCCTTTGAGTATGGAGACCTTGCCAGGCGGCTTTCCAAATTGGAGTAGGAGGAAATCATGTCGGGACGGAATGCATTCTCAAATAACAATGCTACGGTAGCGCACGACCTGCTCGTTGCGCAAAAGCGCAGGCAGACACGCAATTGGGAGAAGTCCAACCCTGCTCGCCGCTACCTGATTCCTGTTGATGTTCGTGATGAAGTGGCGGCGCTGGCGGAAGCCCTGATGGAAAATGTCGATCCCGTGGCGTGTGTCCTGTTCGATTACGCTGAGACCTGTCACACGCGTGGGACGCTCAAGTTCAAGCCGAGACTCAACCCCAAGGGACGTAAACATACGTTGGCGTGGGAGGAAACCGACACAGAACCGATCCAATTGCCATCGCGCCGACACAGATCTGTGAAACGGACCGATACGCCCTTCCGTTCCCTCAAGGGACAGACCGCAGCGTATCGGTTGGGCGCGGAACGACATGTCCGATTAAGGGTAATTGCCGAGGCGTACAACCTGCCACTGGCAGATATCTTGAGCGCGTTCTTTCGGCACAGTATCCAAGCTTTCCGCGATGGGAAACTGAAGATCCGCCGCGAGCCGGTTGTGATGCAAATGCAGGTCCGAGGCTGGTCGGAATGAAAACCACCGAAAATCGACCTTGGAGTTTTCCGACAAAAGTGGAAGCAAATTTTGAAGCCAAAAAGCTCTGTAAGCGTTTTGCTTACAAACTTGCTTACTTCCTGCTTACCTTTGCTTACAAGCCTGCTTACAGTCCCGCTTACCTTCAAGCCATAGGAAGGGCACAGAGCCTCCTAGTAGCCTCATTATGGCTCGTACTCCGTCTGGAAATCATCGCCTCTCCTGGGGCTTCCTGGTCGATTTCCAAAATTGACAAACAAGGGCATTTGAGATGAACAAACTACTGAACGATTTCCAAAATTACCTGGAAGATCAAGACCTTTCACCGCTCACGGTCAAAGGATATCTCTCGGACCTCCAGCACTTCGAGAGATGGTTCCAACAGACCAATGGGGAGGACCTCACTGTCCAGCGCGTCACCCCAACAGATGTGAAGGAATACAAACAATTCCTATTGAATATCGAACGCCGCAAAGCCGGCACGGTCAACCGCCGACTGGCGGCGCTTGCGGCACTCTGCAAATGGGCAAGACAAACCAAACAGATCACCAGCGATCCCACTGAAAATATCAAGGGGGTGACGGGTGTAACGCGTGGTCCAAAGTGGCTGGATAAACATGAGCAGAATCGATTGCTGCGTGCAATAGAGAATGATTTGGAACTGGCAAGAAAGAAGTATCCCAAACGCTGGGTGACACGCCGACGTGACGCCTCCCTGGTCTTGTTTCTGCTTCATACGGGATTACGCCTGAGCGAAGCCATTGAACTTCAAATGGAGGATATCCAGCTTTCCGAACGCAAGGGGAGCGTCCTGGTACAAAACGGGAAGGGCAACAAACAGCGGAGCGTGCCGTTGAACTCGGATGCGCGTAAGGCCCTGCAGGAATGGCTGGCGGTACGTCCGCAAAGCGATCACCTCTGGATGACCGTGGAGGGTGAACATGAAAGCCTGAGCGGCAGGACGGTGCAGCGTGTTTTGCAGCGTTATGCCAAAGCTGCCCAACTGGACGAACTGACCCCGCACGTCTGCCGGCACACCTTTGCGAAAAATCTGGTGGAGAACGAAGTTGGATTGGAGAAGGTCGCAGTTCTACTTGGGCATTCCAGCCTGAATACCACCCGCATTTACATCACCCCCAGCGCACGCGATCTGGAACTGGCTGTGGAAAACCTCATCACTCAATAACATCGAACAAGGAATTCATCATGCATACAAAACAGAACGCCGCCGGGCGGAAGCCGGCGGCATCAAAAGAAGAACAGTACGTTCTAAAAGACAGGGCGCATCATACCACAAAATTTTCGCGGCTCGATTTGAGCGTCGTGTTATCCAAAGTAATGCTGGACGAACTGGCAGGACAAGCCGGCGCAAAACTTCATCGCAGCGGAGGGGAGTTGCGTGGCAACTGTCCACTGCACAAAGGGGATAACCCCACGGCATTCAGCGTGTATACCGATCCGTCCGGTCTTCAGCGCTGGCGCTGTTATACCAAATGCGATGCAGGCGGTGATGCGATTGACTTTATCCAGCGCTGGCAGGGGCTGGACTTCATGGGAGCGGTGAAGTACCTGGCAGAAATTGCCAATCTGGATTTGAAGGACCTCGGCTTCGATCCTCAAGCCGTTCAGCTGGAGATGGAGCATCGAAAGCGATCAGACTTGCTCGACGAAGCTGCGCGGTATTTTGCAGCGCAGTTGTGGAGTGAGACGGGAGAGCCGGCACGGACATATTTGCTCGGACGCGGCTTTACGGAAAACACCCTGCGGGAGGCGGGTTGGGGATATTGCAGATCGGACCGCGGCTTGCTTGAACATTTGCAAAAAGCCGGCGCGGACGTTTCCCTGGCTAAGGAGTTGGGGCTGGTCCGGGCAGGTGGACTGGATTTCACCGCCAACGGGAATGGCGCGAACGCCTCACCAGATGGATACATTGTTTATCCCCATACATGGAATGGCAAAACTGTGTATTTCTCGGCGCGTGCCATGAAACCAGTTGACCCGGATGACAAGTCACGCAACCTGCCAGGAGAACGCCAGATCTACTGGGCATTGGTTTATGGCGACCCCAACTTGATCGTTGTGGAAGGGCAATCTGACGCCGAAAGCCTTCGACAGTTGGGGCGTTCTGCGCTGGCATTATGTGGAGTGGGGAACTTGCCGTTGGGGGAGATCGAGCGGGTTCAAAAAAGACGCGTGGTCTATCTGGCATTGGATAATGACCTGCACAAAACCAAATTATCCTCAATGGAGCAGGACAAGATACGCAAGCGTAAAGCAGTTGTTACGAGACGCTTATGTGAAGCCCTTGGTCCACTTACAATGGTTGCCCCAGACCTGCCTGTCAAGGACCTCAATGAATGGCTGCAGAATGGTCTGACTCTGCAAACCCTGGAAAAACACCTGTCCGCATCAAAACCCTGGCTGGACATGTTGATCGACCAGAGCCGTTCTGTTTCCCCGATGGAATTGGAAGAATCTCTGAACCTAATTGCCAGGTATCTGAGCATCCTGCCAGACGGGCTACAGTCCAGATATCTTGCCCAGGTCGAGAAGAAACTCAGCATCAACCGTCGTGATATCAGAAGGTTAATGAACCAGCATGAGGATGACAATGGATCACTGTATTCCGAGATCAGAGAGCATCGGTTGCAATTCATGGGGGATCCGCTGGGTAACTTCTGGGCTCGTATCAGCCACGAATTGATGGTCGATGACGGGCTCAATCCGCCGACGGTGCGATACAGCATCGAGGGCGGTTTGGCTTCCGGGCAATCTTTGCAGTCCATTCAGGTGGAGGCGCGAGCTTTTGGCAAGTTGGATTGGATCCCGGATAACTGGGGCATGCGCCCGATCATCACCCTGCCTCCGGGAAGATCCTATCTCTTGGCTCGAGCCATTCAGGAGGTCTCGATGGAGACTGTCCAGCGGGAACGCCTATATACTTTCACAGGTTGGCACGAATGCGATGGGGAGCGCGGCTTTCTCAGCGCTTCAGGCTGGCTGGGTACAAGTGGTTTGAATGACCAGGTAAGGGTTGACCTTGGGACGAATAATCTGCGACATTATGCCCTGCCGAAAGGGGAAATCAATCGGGAAGAGGCAGTGCGTGCCACGTTGGAATTCCTTCAGCTAGGTCCACGCAAGGTGACTGCTCCCCTGTGGGCTGCGATGTACGCTGCGCCGCTCACCAGCCTTCGCCCCTTAAATGCTGTGCTTTCCATTTATGGCACAACACAAAGCGGCAAGTCCACGCTAGCACACCTGGCATTGACCCATTTTGGAACAGGCTTTATTCAGGGGCGTGATTACCACGCGCCAATCGATTGGACCTCCACGGTGACAGCCATTGAATCGGCGATGTTCCATGCCAAGGACATGCCGTTAGTGATCGATGATTTTGCGCCGCAGTTTTCAAGTGTGGCAGAGGCGCGCAGTATGCATAAAAAGGCGCATCATGTGGTGCGCTCGGTGGGGAACCGCTCAGCACGAGGGCGTTCTCGCGCCGACCTCTCCCAACAAAATACACGGTTTCCTCGCGGGTTGGTGATCATGACCGCAGAAAATCCCCTTATTGGGCAGAGTATTGTCGGGCGTATGCTGTATGTAGGGGTCGAGCCGGGCGACATCTTGCCGGCAGTTGGGGTATCTGCCAGTGCCGAAGATAAACTGACCAAACTACAAGGCAAGGCACAACAAGGTTTGCTTGCGCAGGCGATGACTTTGTATCTGGGATATCTGACGGAGAATTGGGAGCGCATTGCCAGTGAACATCCTGCGTTGGTGGATAAGGCTGCTCAAACCGCTCGACAAGCCGGCAACCTGCAAAACCGCCTACCGGATGCCTACGCAGTTCTTGCTGCCTCACAGGAATTGGCATTGCGATGCTTTGAAGAGATGCAATTGATTTCCTGGACAGATGCTGATCAGTTAATCAGGGAAAACAATATTGCTCTGTTGACAATCATCCAGAATCAGGCGGAGCAGGTTGCAGCGGAGTCCCCGGTCCGCAAATTCTTTACTGCTGTAGCAAGCTTGATGGTGGAAGGTAAAGTGTACCTGGCTCCACGTACACAGATGGATGGTTTCCAACCTCCTTTTAGTGCGGATCAGATCGGTTATTTCGACCCGGGTTTGCAACAAAAAATGATTTACCTGCGGACAGAGACCAGCCTGGCACATGCCAAGGAATTCTGGCGAATGTTGGATGAAAACCTGGACATCATGCCAGATGCCCTGCGCCGTCAGTTACGACAAATCCCAGGATTGCTTACACAAATGGGGGAAAGGCAGGTGGAGGTGACCAAGTTCTGTGGCGGGTCCAATCAAAGAGTTTTGGTGGTGGACTTGGAACGTATCGAGCAATTGTATGGGATCACGTTGACAAAATCCGAAGCGTGAGGTCATGCTGAAAAAGCCTGGTTTTCCCCAAAATGGGAGCCAGGCTTTTTTGATTCTTATCCCTTGGGGTAGGGGCAGGAATTTTTTTAATTAAGCAGGCGTGTTTTTTAGTAGTTCAGTAGTTCACTGATGATAAGGGTACCCATATATGGAATAAATAATTTATTTTAAGAATTTTTTCCCACTATATAGGGGTAGTTTGAGTGAACTACACAGTGAACTACTACTGAACTACTTGTGAACTGCAAGGTTTTGATTGAACTACTTTTGGATAGGCTAGTTCACTAGGTAGAGCACAGAAATCTGCACCAGATATAGGCTGATGGGCTTGAAGTGGAGATCAATTTTCCAGATATAGGGGCAGGCTGAAACGATTGAACTACTGAACTACAAAAATAACAACATACAGAAATTTATTTAATTTTCCCCCACCTTTTATTGTCTTACCTGTCAACGAAAGTTTAGCGACACATTTCCCCCTCCCCTTTGCTGAGTTCAATATCATCCACGCTAAAAAGGAGAAACATGTCACGTACCCCTCAATATGAAAAATTGCTGGCTCAACTTAAAGCCGGCGAATTGAAGGAAATCGAGCGTAGAATTTTCAAGGTGTTTATTCAGAAACCCAATGGGTTGACCCGTCAGGAGTTGGTTCACATTGTTTTTGGTGCGCGTGTGGGACGAAATTTGAACAATGACACCCGTGATAGAAAGATCCGCAAGGGGATCGAGAGCCTGCGAAACAGGGGAGTCATAATTGTATCCACTTCTGGTGGGGCGGGCTACAAGTTGGATGCTGACTATGAAACCATGCAGAGTATGTTGCGCGAATTGAAAAGCCGAATTTCAAGGCTCCAGGAACGTGTGGATATGATTGAGTATTACCATCTCCCGCCAAAGAAGAAGAAATGATGGATGTCCTTTCCCGCCTTGCTCTGGAATGGATACCCATCAGCCTGACCAGGGATGGCAGGGTGGTGGCGGATGTTTTCAAGCACAGCCTGTCCGCTATGGACGGGCTGCCGCCTTATTCCCAGGCGCGTATTATCGAATTGATATCCAACCGACTGCTCAAGGCGCGTCCACGTCCCTGTTTGTGGGTCTCGGTGGATGCACCCGGTAGTTGGTATTTCAATGAGATGCAACGTTTCGTGAAGCCCAGAATACCAACGGTTATCCTGCCGGAGAGAGAAGCGCCCAAGGATGTTTGGGATTTCAGCCCACATGGATATCCAAGCCTTGCGGAAAATGTCGAAAATCCGCGGATGGAACTCCCGTTTACTGTAACGAACTTTGGATACAAGCCGAACTTGATTCGCGTGCTGCGCATTCTGGCTCGCCTGAAGGCGGCTCACAGACCAGAGATCGCCTCGTTGACAGGTCTCAGCCAGAGCCAGGTTCGCAATCTCCTACAACAATTGCAGGCAAAGGGATTGATTGAACGGAGACAGATTGGTAAATACGAAGGATGGGCAATCCGAACCAGGGGATTGAGCCTGGCGCACCGCTCATGGAATATTCCGAAAGGTGTTCACTTTACAAAATATCGTGGCGAATTCCGATACGCAGGGGAACGTCACCGACGCGTGTCGCGACTGTGGCGAGCATGGTTGGGAACTGCATATCCATCTATTGAGATTTGGGAAAGCTGGACGGAAGTGCCATTGCAATACGGGATACCCGACGCACTGGCGTGGGGTTCTCATCGTGGGAAGGAGATATTGTTCTGGCTGGAAGTGGATAGCGGGCACAGTTCCAGGAAAACGATGGAGGCGAATTACAAAAGGCGCTTACAGTTGGCGTATGCCCACGCTTCCAGATGGGGCATCCCGATAGTTTTCTGTATCATGGGGCCGCTCTGGATAGTGGAACACTTTCGCTGGTGTATCCCAGGCATGAGTCCGCAAGTCGCCATTATCGGACACGACTGGCGCGATTCTGGGAATTTGCCAGAATACGAGTTTGGAAAATGGAGGGAAAAATTTTCGATGAGCCGATTCAATGAACCAACTCGATCCCATAGGAAATTGCCTTTCGATCCAAATCAGTATCCTCCGAAGCCGAAGAAAGTTGCAAAAATAAAACCTCCCAAGCCCAAATCTGTAAAGCCAAAATTCTCCACGGGTTCCGAAAACGTCGACAGAGGGTATCGGAGGCGGTCTGAAGGGGAGGAGTGATGCACTAATGAAAGTGGCGGGACGGAGATGCACTCATTATGCGACGAAATTTCACTGTTTCCGAGTGCCAGGTCGGGTATACTTAGGGGGGATGATGGGGTAACCCCATGAGACAAAAAATTGGTGCCTGAGTTTACATGACAAAATAACCAAATGAAAAGCCCAAATCAAATCTCCGCAAACTTTTCCTACCTGCAGGATGTTGACGAACAGCTTGTTCGGTTGGGCACGCTTGCGGGGAAATATTTGGTGGACGACCCGAACACCAGCCTGATCAAAATGCGGCAGTTTGGGGAATTGCTGACAAAGCATGTTGCTACTCATATGGGTTCGTTCCATCCAGAAAAAGAAGAAAGCCAGTATGAGCTTTTGCGCCGCTTGAGGGATGAAGGCGCTTTACCCTACGAGACCTATCAATTATTTGGCGAAATTCGACGTGCAGGGAATATAGCGAACCACGCCAACCAGGGGGATCAGGCAACTGCGTTGAACATCCTGAAAATGGGATGGCAGTTGGGCATTTGGTTTCAGCGCACGTTTGTCAAGTCAGATTTCAAGTCCGGCGAGTTTCTCTTGCCCCCCACCATCAGTGAAACAGCAGTATTACGCGAAGAGCGTGAAAAACTTGCAACGCAGGTGGAAGCGGCAAATGCCAGAGTGGAATCTTTGCTGCAGAAGCAGCAAGCCGATGCAGAGCGGAAACGTTCTGCCACATTTGAGAAATACCGCCGCGCCGCTGTTGTTGCCAGTCAAATGGTGTTCTTGGATGAGGCACAAACACGCCAGATCATTGATGCACAATTACGCACAGCCGGCTGGGAAGCGGATACGGTTCGCCTAAGATACAACAACGGCACACGCTCTGAGCGCGGCAGGAATATGGCGATTGCGGAATACCCCACCGCCAGCGGACCTGCGGATTATGTGTTGTTCATCGGGTTGATGCCTGTAGCGGTAGTGGAAGCCAAACGCAGGAATATGGATGTTTCGGCGGCGCTAGTACAGGCAAAACGGTATAGTCGTGACATCTCTCTAACTGATGATATGCAATCACCGGATGGAGCGTGGGGTGCGTATTGTATTCCATTCGCGTTCTCTTCTAATGGGCGCCCGTTCTTGAAGCAGTTGGAAACTCAGAGTGGAATCTGGTTTGTGGATTTGCGACGCTCAACCAATTTGAGCCATGCGTTGGATGGCTGGTACACTCCCGATGGATTGAAAGAATTACTCAAGCGAGATGAAACCATCGCTCATCAGCAGTTGCAGGCGGAACCATTCGATTATGGCTTTACCCTGCGCCATTACCAGAAGGACGCCATCCGCAAGGTAGAAGAAGGGATCGCCAATGGACGCCGCGAGATGTTGTTGGCAATGGCGACTGGCACCGGCAAAACCAAGACCTGTATTGCCTTGATCTACCGTCTGTTGAAAGCACAGCGTTTCAAACGGATTTTGTTCCTGGTGGATCGCGAGGCGCTGGGCGAGCAAGCGGCGAATGCGTTCAAAGACACACGCATGGACAGCATTCAAAGTTTTGCGGATATTTTTGGGATCAAGGAACTGGACGAGGCTACGCCCGATAGCGACACAGCGGTTCATATCGCTACGGTGCAGGGGATGGTCAAGCGGGTGTTGTATCCATCCGAAAATGCAGTTCCGCCAGCAGTGGATCAGTATGACTGCATTGTGGTGGATGAGTGTCATCGCGGATATTTGCTCGACCGTGAACTTTCGGATACAGAGATGACCTTCCGTAACTATGAAGATTACATCTCGAAATATCGGCGGGTGATCGAATATTTTGATGCGGTCAAAGTCGGGTTGACGGCTACCCCTGCCTTGCAAACTACGCAGATCTTTGGCGCGCCAATTTATACCTACACTTATCGTGAAGCGGTGATTGATGGTTATTTGATCGATCATGAGCCACCGATCCAGATCAAGACCAAGTTGCTGGAAGATGGGATCACATGGCAGGCGGGCGAAGAGGTGAAGGTCTTTGACCCGCGTACCCAGGAAATTGAGCTGCACACACTGCCTGATGAAGTTCATCTGGAAGTAGACGAATTCAACCGCCGCGTCATCACCAAGCCGTTCAATACGGTGGTATGCAAGTATCTGGCACAGGAGATCGATCCGTTCTCGAAGCAGAAGACGCTCATTTTTTGTGTGAATGACAAACATGCAGACCTGGTGGTGGAACTGCTCAAACTCGCTTTCCAGTCGCAGTATGGCAACGTGGATGATGATGCGGTTGTGAAGATTACGGGAACAGCGGATAAGCCACTGAGCTTGATCCGCCATTATAAGAATGAACACAACCCTACGATCGCTGTCACAGTGGATTTACTAACTACGGGTATCGATGTACCCGAAATTTGCAACCTGGTTTTCATTCGACGGGTAAACAGCCGTATCTTATTCGAGCAGATGTTGGGACGCGCCACACGCCCCTGCCCGGAAGTGGAGAAGGAAACCTTCCGCGTGTTCGATGCGGTGCGGTTGTATGAAGCGCTTGAGAATGTGACCGCCATGAAGCCTGTGGTGGTTGACTCGAATTTGTCGTTCAGCCAGTTAATGGCGGAGCTGACCAGCGTGAATGATGAAGCGGCACGGAAGCTGCTCAGGGAACAGTTCCTTGCCAAATTCCAGAGAAAAAAGCGCCGCATGAGCGAAGAAAACGCCCGGGATTTTGAATCCGTTTCCGGCTTGAGTCCAGAGGCGTTTGGTCAGAGATTGAGTCACATGCCGCTCGAGGAAGTGGCGGGCTGGTTTGCGGAAAATCCGCAGTTGGGAGAAATCCTGGATCGGATCAATCCCAATCAGCGACCGATGCTGATCTCGGAACATCCTGATCAGTTCAGAGGCATGGAGCGCGGCTATGGGAGCGCGGAGAAACCGGAAGATTATTTGAAGTCGTTTGGCGAGTTCATTAAGATGCACCGCGATGAGATCCCCGCGTTGGTTACGGTGTTGACTCGCCCGCGCGACCTGACCCGCAAGCAATTGCGCGAACTCGCAATGGAACTGGATCGCGCTGGCTTCAGCGAAGTGAACATCACCACTGCCTGGCGTGAGATGACCAACCAGGAGATCGCCGCGCACATCGTGGGGTTCATCCGTCACCTTGCCACAGGTGACCCGCTTGTGCCATACGAACAGCGCGTGGACTGGGCGCTCGGGCAGATGTTGTCGTCTCGGGATTGGACAACTCCTCAGCGCCAATGGCTGCAGAAGATCGCGGCGCAGACCAAAGCCAACATCGTGGTGGATCGCGATGCACTGGATGATCCCGATCTGATCTTCCGACGCGAAGGCGGAGGCTTTGCGCGTCTGGATCGCATCTTCGAGGGTAAACTTGCTGATACACTCGATAACTTCAACGAGTTGCTCTGGGAAACTGAAAACCATTAACCACAAAGGGCACGAAGTACACAAAGGAAAACCAAAAGATTTCCTTTGTATCTCTTTGTGACCTTCGTGGTAAGAAAAGGAATCTGACTTTGACCACACCCTCTCAAACCGTCACCCATGATATTGTCGCCAAACTTTGGAATTTATGTAATGTGCTCAAGGATGACGGAGTCACCTATCATCAATACGTCACCGAACTCACCTATTTGCTGTTCCTCAAAATGGCAAAGGAGACCAATACAGAAGAGACCAATACAGTGGACCCGCGCACAGGGAAGATAACCGTAACGGAAAATTTGCCGAAGAGCTATCGTTGGGATGATTTGGAACGCGAAAGCGCAACGACGCGACTGGATACTTATCGAAAACTTCTCATCCACCTAGGCAGTAATGGCTCATTGCTGGTGCGGGAAATTTTTGCGAACGCCAGTTCGTTTATCAAGAAGCCGACCACGCTCTCGACCCTGGTGACGGAGATCGACAAACTGAACTGGTACAACGCCCGCCAGGAGGGATTGGGCGACCTGTATGAAGGCTTGCTCGAAAAGAACGCCAACGAGAAGAAATCAGGCGCAGGACAGTATTTCACTCCCCGCCCGTTGATCGACAGCATGGTGACAGTGATGCAGCCCACGCTGGACGATATCATTCAAGACCCCGCGGCGGGCACAGGTGGTTTTCTCATCTCAGCCAATCGTTACATTCGTGAGCATAGTAACCCCGATCGCTGGACGGAGAAACAGCAGAGGAAATATCATCGGGATACATTCTACGGGATGGAGTTTGTGCAGGATACGCACCGACTCGCGCTGATGAACCTCATGCTCCACGGACTCGATTCAGACCCCGCCGCGGCTGGCATCCGCTATGGTGACACGCTCTCCCCTGAGGGCGAAGCCCTGCCCAAAGCCACGCTGATCCTCACCAACCCTCCCTTTGGGACGAAAAAGGGCGGCGGTCTGCCGACCCGCACCGACTTCACCTTCTCCACCAGCAACAAGCAGTTTGCTTTTTTACAGCACATCTATCGCGGGCTCAAACCTGGCGGACGCGCCGCCGTTGTCATGCCTGATAACGTGCTCTTTGAAGCGAATGTCGGCAGGCAGATCCGCGCCGACCTGATGGATAAGTGCAACCTGCACACCATCCTACGCCTGCCCACGGGCATTTTCTATTCGCCAGGCGTGAAGACCAATGTGCTCTTCTTCACGCGCGGCGAGAACGATAAGGGCAACACCAAGGAAGTGTGGGTGTATGACTTGCGCGCCAACATGCCCGCCTTTGGCAAACGGACTGAATTCGCTCGCAGTCATTTCAAAGAATTTGAGGACGCCTTCGGCACCGACCCGCTCGGTAAACCTGCCAGCCTGAAAAAACGGGAGGACACGGGCGAAAGCGGACGCTTCCGCCGCTTCACGCGGGACTGGGTGGCTGGGCGCGGCGACAATTTGGATATCGCCTGGCTGAAAGATGACTCAGAAACCGCCGCCGAAGATTTGCCCGAACCCGAAGTGCTGGCAAAGGAAGCTATGAGCGAATTTGAATTGGCAATGGCTGAATTGCAAAGTATTTTGGCTGAATTAGGTGAAGAGGTGGGGGATGAGTGAATTGCCCATTGGTTGGATAAAAACCACCTTGGGCGATGTTGCGTCGCAAGGACAATATGGATGGACTTCAAAGGCTACCGACAATGGGCGAGTCAAATATTTACGGACGACTGACATAACATCTGGTCGAATAAATTGGGATACGGTTCCTTATTGCCAAGACAATCCGCCAAGCGTTGAAAAATACAAAATCGAATCGGGAGATATATTGATCTCACGGGCAGGGTCTGTTGGATTTAGTGTTTTGATTCAAGATATTCCCTCAACTCCTGCTGTGTTTGCTTCGTATTTGATTCGTTACATTCCAAATTCAGAAGTCAATCCGAAGTTCATTGCTTGCTTTCTTCAATCTCCAAATTATTGGCGACAAATTTCTGACGCGTCTGCTGGTATTGCGCTTGCAAATGTAAATGCTAAAAAATTAGCAGACGTAGTTTTGCCCTTTGCCCCGTTCAACGAACAAAAACGCATTGCCGACAAACTCGATACCCTGCTCACCCGCGTAGACTCATGCCAATCACATCTGGAGCGCGTTCCGCAGATTCTCAAACGCTTCCGCCAGTCCGTGCTCGCCGCGGCTACGTCAGGCCGCTTGACGGAGGAGTGGAGAGAGGAAAAGGGAGTTGATGGAGAATGGGAGAATTACTCTCTTGGTGATGTGCTCATTGATATCCGATATGGAACTGCCAGGAAAAGCGTTTACGAACTTAAGGACGGCACGCCTGTTCTTCGTATTCCAAATGTTGTCAATGGAAAAGTTGATGCCTCCGATTTAAAATTTTCACATTTTGATAAGAAAGAAATTGAAACCTTATCGCTAAAGGCTGATGATTTACTTCTCATTCGCTCAAACGGCAGTGTCGAACTGGTTGGAAAAGTGGCGATTGTAGATAAAGAGTTTGAAGGCTTCCTGTATGCTGGTTATCTTATCCGCTTGCGCTTTGACAAGGGAAAAGTAAATCCACGCTATATCAGCCATTATTTATCTAGTCCAGCCATCAGAAGCCACATAGAACTAACTGCAAGGTCAACAAGTGGCGTCAATAATATCAACTCGGAAGAAGTGAAAGCCATCTCTTTGGATTTGCCTTCCCTTGAAGAACAAGCCGAAATCGTGCGCCGTGTCGAAACCTTATTCGCCTTCGCCGACCGTCTCGAAAAGCGCTATGGAACGAGTTACGCGTTGGTCGAGCAGTTAACCCCATCCCTGCTGGCGAAAGCCTTCCGCGGCGAGTTGGTCGAACAGGATCCGAATGATGAACCCGCATCCATGCTGTTGGAGAGAATCCGACAAACAAGGGAAGCAGACCAAGCGAGTTCAACAAGCAAAAAGCCATCCAGAAAGAAAGACCGATCCACGAAAGAGGTCCGTATGCTCAAACTCAGTGAAATCCAGGAGAATCATCTCTCTGCTATTCTCAAAGAGCGCGGCAGGATGACATCAGAAGCCCTTTGGTCGGCGTCACAGTTGGAGATCGACGACTTTTACGATCAGTTGAAAGTTGAGGAAGCAAAAGGTCATCTGCGGGAGATTCGTTCGTCCGACCCAGATTCCCCGCGCATGTTGGAGGCGACATGAGAATCGATTGGCTGAAAATCCCTGCCTATCGCAACCTCCGCAACTTCGAGATCAATTTTGACGAGAGCCAATCCACTACTGTGCTATTGGGACATAACGGTTCGGGCAAGTCGAATCTGCTGGAAGCCATCGTTGAAATATTTCGAGAGTTGGAGTCTGGAAAAGTTCCCTCCTTTGCCTACTCGATCCGCTATACCTGCTACAACTCTTCGATTGAAGTGGATGCTGATCCGAATGCAAAGCGCAGATTGAGCATCAAAGCGGATGGTAAGGCTGTGAGTCTGACCGAGTTCAACAGAAACAGGGATCGTTACCTACCTCAATATATCTTTGGATATTACTCTGGCTGGAGCAGTCGACTCGAAAAACAATTCGACGAAAAGACGCGTCGCTACTACGACGAAGTCCTGCGCAATGCCGACGATGACATGCCCCTACGCCGATTCTTTTTCTGCCGCAAAGAATACAGCCAATTGGTCTTGCTCGCCTTCTTTCTGGAAAACGATCCCAAAGCAAAGCAATTGCTGCGCGATTATCTTGAAATAGAAAGTTTCGAGACCGCCTTGTTTGTGATGCGTCGTCCCTGGTGGGGGCGGAGTGGCAAAGCGCGGGAGAATGAAATCATCGATCCCCGCTTCTGGAACGCCAGGGGAGCTTTCCGTCCATTTTTGGGGCGGTTGTGGGATAACGCTCTGGCTCCGATACGAAATAGCGAAACTGTCGAACGCGATGTTCGTCATCGCGGTGAAACTACAGAACGCATTTATTTATTCATCAAGAACGAAAAACAACTCGAGTCTCTTCGTCAGCAATACGAATCAACCAAACTTTTCTTCTCCAATCTCGAAAGCCTTTTTCTGTGCGACCTGATCGACGAAGTTCGAGTTAAGGTGCGAAAGAAGGACGGCAGTCGAGTCACCTTCAATCAGTTATCTGAAGGCGAGCAACAACTGCTCACCGTGCTGGGATTGCTCCTATTCACCCAGGATGATGAGTCGCTCTATTTGCTGGATGAGCCCGATACTCATCTCAACCCAATTTGGACGTACGAGTACCTGAAACTCCTCCAGGACAATATACGAGCCGAAAAAGGTCAATTGCTCGTCGCGACGCATGATCCACTCATGATCAGCAGTTTATACAAAAATCAAGTCCGCACACTTGCCCAGGAGGAAGGTACAACTGTCGCTCCCGAGCCAGAATATGATCCGATGGCAATTGGCATCGAGGGTTTATTGAAATCTGGGCTGTATGGACTTCGGTCAACGCTCGCGCCCGAAATTCTGGAGAAGCTCGACCGTCATTATTCCCTGCTTGGTAAGAAGAGAAAAACGGATGCAGAAAAAAAGGAGTTGATGGAACTGGCTCAGGAACTAAATTCTTTGGGCGTTTCACACTCACATCCCAATCCGTATTTTGATCAATTTGCCAACGCAATGGCAAAGCGAATCCCTGACCCAAAAACAACCTTGTCAAAAGACGAGATTGAAGAACAGACGAAACTGGCTGACGAAGTTTTGGATGAGATATTGGCAGAAGAAGCATCCGAGGGAGAAAAGTAGATGCGGTATATTCCATTGCGGGAACATGCGCCAACCGACCAGGACTGGCTTGATGCGGCGAATGCGCTCCTCTTGCAGATGCAGGCGGCGCCTGATGCTGCTGCTCGCAAGAAGATCATTGATGATAACGATAAACTGTGGGGAGAATTGAAGGAATGGCTACTTTCGCTCTCACACGGCAAATGCTGGTTCTCTGAGGCAAAGGATTGTATCAACCATTGGGAAGTTGAGCACTTTCGTCCGAAGAAGTCCGCAAAGGATAAGGATGGAACAGTCCATACTGATTGTTACTGGTGGTTGGCTTTCGATTGGACGAATTTCCGCATTTGTGGAAGTGTCCCTAATCGAAAGAAAGGTACCTTTTTCCCCCTTCGGGAAGGCTGTCAACGAATTCCGCCTCTTGGCGATGTCCGTCTGGAAGAACCGATGCTTTTGGATCCCGCCGATCCCGATGACCCCGCCTTGCTTTCCTTCGACCTCAACGGCAATGCGATCCCTGCACCTGGTATTACCGATGACTGGGACCTCGAACGGGTCGGCTATTCCATCGAAAGGTATAACCTCAACGAGTATCCGCCTTTGGTGGATCAAAGAAAGCTGGTCTGGACTGAATGCTGGAATGCCATTCAGCAATACCTGGCTGAGTTGGAAGGCTATCAAAGAACACGTAGCCCGATTGCCCGCCAGCAATTCAAAGAAAAAGCACAACAAATTCGTACAATGCTACATCCAGACCGAGAGTTTTCCTCCGTAGCCCATGCCTGCCTCATGGGGAGTGGTGATCCCCGCGTCGGCGGGTTGCTCCGTAGTGAGTAACAGAGGTTGTGCCAATGGATGAAAAAACTCTCAACAAATTATTACATGAACCAAAAGAAAAGGATTGGTTCGACTTTAAGAGCACACTAAAGCTGTATCAATCCGATGGGAAACTCGTTGAAAAACAACGCGACGAGATGCTCAAAGATATTCTCGGCTTGGCAAACGGTAATAGCAACATTATCCGAAAGACGAAACATCTAATTATTGGAGCTGATGACGAGAAGTTTGACGAAAATGGGACGCGGGTTTTACATGATGTCGATTACAAAGTTCCTGAACAGAGCGAGTTGGTCAAATGGTTGCAGAGTGCCAGTTCGCCCGCGGTCGTGGGCATTAGTTGTGAGCTTGTTCCAGTCAATGGGGTAAAGTTATTTGTAATCACAATCCCCCCAACTTTTGACCTACATGAAACCAAGCGGGAGTTGATAACTCCCAACGCAAAATTCACCCAATATACCGTTTTCATGCGGCAGGATGAGCATACGGTTCCTGCATCCGTTCGTGAGGGCGTGACCATCCAGCAGCTCAAGCAATTGCACAGGCAGGAGATCTCGAATCCGCCTGCGGGATGGATCGGCGCCATCACTGGAGGGATTGTCGCTCTGTTTATCGGCAACGCCAAAATCACCGCTTCTCAAACCGATATTAAGGCAGCTGGCTGGATTATTCAAGTACTTTTTGTTGCATTAGGAGTATTCTTTGGGTGGGTGATTGGTTTTTTCGCAAAACAATGGAACGAAACCCGCTATGATTGGCGGTATATGCGAATGTGGCAAAAGATTGTTCTGGTCGCCGTTGTATTGATTGCAATTATCTTGGGCAGTATTTTCATCAGATAAAAGAGGATGATCGGGATTTTACATCGGGAGCAGCAATGGCGAAAATATTTCTTTCATACGCAAGGGAAGATGAAGAAACTGCTGAAAAGATTCATGACTCGTTGGTTGGCGAAGGTCACTCGGTCTGGCTTGATCGCAAGAAACTTGTCCCTGGGCAGGAATGGAAAATGGAGATTGAAAAAGCTATACAGTCCAGCGATATTTTTCTCGCCTGCCTTTCTAGCCATTCTGTGGATAAGGTGGGATTCGTCCAAACAGAATTGCGCCGTGCGCTTGAAGTCGCCGACCTTATGCCTGAAGGCAAAATTTATATCATTCCTATTCGTTTGGATGAATGTGAGGTCCCATTCAAGTTGAAAGACCTTCAATGGGTCAATTACTTTGAAATAGGTAGTGGAGAAAGTTTACTTCGTGCAATAAACACCCACTCCAATACTGAAAAGGATTTGGAAGCTGAAGTTACAGAATATATAATTCGGAACAGCCCAAATGGAATAAAGGAACGTTTCAAAGGGGTTGCCCCCGCTAAACTGATTAAAGCCTTTCTTGCTATCGCAAAAAAGAAAGATGAAATGACCTCCGCTCGAAAACGGGCAGTCAATGGGTTGGAGCTTCTGAACGCGCTTGACGAAAATGCCTGGTCAGAAATCCTTCCCACCGCCTCGACCGAATTGTTGCAGGAGTGGATTGCAACTTGGGGAGAGGACGACAACAACACAATACTATCCGCTGATCATATTCGAATACTTTGTGAAGCCAAAAATCTTCCCAAAGCCTCAACGGGGTTTGGAAAGGCAATACGAAAGTTTATCAGTCGTGGAGCTGGGTACACGAGTTCTGTCTTTTTGCCCGCCAGCACATATCCTGCCTGGGAAGTAAAACTGGATTGCGTCAAATCCATCATTCGTCTTGATGATGAGGATAGCCTCAAAACGCTCGAAGCGTTTTCAACAATGAGCTACTTTGTTGCGCGTACCAGTATCATTGACTATATTGAGGGTAAATTAGAAACGAATGCTTTGAACGAAGAAGGATTGAAAATCGCGCTTGTGATTGCAGATCGTTTCGTCAACGATGGGAAGACTAAGCCTAAAACGCCTACCTTGAGAAAATCTAGGGAATTATTAGGAAAACTGAAAAAGTGAATTTTTACTATCAAATAAACCAAAGATGAAAAAGTCCATTAATAAGACTTTTAGCGCTGAAAATAAGCCATGTTGGATTGAGAAAATCTACTCGGACGATTCGGGGGAAGATTTCCTCGGTTTACGTTCGGTGCAGGGCAATATCACCGATTACCTGCTGCCGGGCATTATTACGATCACGCCCCGTGCGCGCTATTATTCGTTCTATAGTTGGCTGTTGCATGAATACCAATTACAACACCCAGCGGGTATGTCGTTGGCAAAATTTGTCAAACGCCGCGAACAGGTCTTCGCACTTGCCAACCTGTTTTTCGACATGGAAAGTGGATACGGCGATCGCACCGGCGGAATGATTGGTTCCAGAAAGCTTTCTCAAGTTTTATCCGAAATTGGCGAAGAAAAACAGATTCTCCTCAACAATGATGATTATATTGGAGCTACGTATGGTGGGTATGGGCAATACATTGGCGTTATGCGCTCTTTGGAAATCATTCAAGAACCTGAAGACGAAACCGCCGATTTGGAATTGTTGCCCAAATCGAAAGCCCTTGCGCAGGCATTTGAAAAAGCCATTAAGGGAACGGTCTATTACAAAAAACGCCGTGAGTTCGATACGGCAAAATTCATTCACCGCGATGTGCTAACGGAATACGGCTCGGTCTGCTACCTCTCCGAGTTGGCAGACGCCCCCGATAGCCAACCCACCCTGCAAACCTTATTTGGGTTGGACGCCAAGCACATGCTCCCTGACCCACAATTGTCCCTACCACGGCTGGGTAACATGGCGTTGTCTCTTAGCTTGATGCTCGATATGCTCGATCAAACAAAAAAGCAATTCAACGATGATGAATTCAGGCGTTGTGCCCTCTACGGCGCCTGCCGTGACTTTCAGGATTACCGTCCACGACCAAAACTCAAACCCGTGTTAGCACATTGGCAAATGTTTCAATTGCGCGAGTATTATGTCTATTGTCTCTACGTGGTTTGGCGGTATTTTCTCGATACACTGAGAAGCAAGGGACCGCTGACCTTTGAACAATTCTTGAATCATCTGGATGGCACAGACACATCCCGCATAAATTCAACATTGAAGATGAAGAAAGCCGGAGTGTTATCCCAAATCAACTTGTGTGAGCTGATCACGACCGTTCTGGAGCAAAGCGGCTGCATGGATAAAGATTTCGATGCTGCGTGCATTGCCTACTCTACTACGTTCCAGACTCCACTTAAGGAAGAGGCGCTGGCGGACATCATCTACGACGAAGAAACTTCGCATGAAGAATGTATGCTGCTCTCCTTACTTGTTTTACTTTCAATCTATTTGCGGTTAAGGGGCATTTTTCTTACCGACAAGGTTGCCGCATGGAACTGGGCAAAAGAAGGTGGGACAAGGAGGCGCTCCATGTCGCTGTTTATGGAACGCACGGATGACTTGGTGCAGAATGGAAGTTCGCTGTTTGATTTCATGAGTTGGATTTTTCGGGATTACATTGTTATCCAGCATACAATCACTGCTCTCGAAAAATGGCGCCAGCGTAATGTTAATACTTTCCATTTTTCTGACAACAACGGGGTTTATGAATTTTTGCGCATGGATGGAAATGGTTTTACCGCATCGCGGTTTCCACAGGCATATTCCATGTTGAGGGATTTGGGGTTGATCAAGTTCAATGATGAGAATGTTCCGCGTCTAAGCAAAAGAGGCAAGGAGACTTTAAACAAAGTACTGGGGATGCTCGGATGAAACATATCAACATCCTGGAATCTATCTCCACCTTTGACGGGTATCACACCAGCGTAATTCTCACCTATGGTGCAAATCTGGCGTTTTATGAGCAGGGGTTACTGAGCCGTTTCTGGAATGCCAATTGCCGCAACAACTTGATCTTCATGGATGCCGACCGTTACCAGGAAACGATATCAGAAGCGGGCGATGCATTAGGCTATATTGGCAGGCGGTATCTGGTCAATCCGCTTAAAGTTGGGGTACATCAAGCCTTTCACGCCAAACTGATTCTCTTGCTGGGATCAAAACAAGCGCGCCTGCTGATCGGCAGCGGAAACCTGAACTTTCATGGCTACGGCGATAATTTGGAAGTATTCACGCAATTCGATTGGTTTGTCGACGCACCGCAATCCCAGTCCATTTTTCTCGATGCGTGGAATGCGATTCTTGCCGTCCAGAAGCGCTGGGGGCGCTTCGAGCAAGCCGATGAGATGCTAAAACAAGCCCGTAGCGAAAGCTTCTGGATAGAACAGCCCGCCCCCTCAGCGGCCTTTCGTCTGTTCAATTCATTGGACAAACCTTTGTTGCAACAGATACAAGAGTACGTGGGCGATCAAAAAGTCGAAAAAATTACTATCCTCTCCCCGTTTTTAGACCGCAAAGCTAGCGCCATCGAAAACCTTGCTCAAAAGTTCAAACCTCGAAAATTCAATTTGCTTCTACAGAATGATAAAGCCAGTGGAGATCCTGCCGCATTAAAACGGCTCGCCAAATCGGGCATTCCGTTAAAGTTCTATGTGTTTGAAGAAGAGCGATATATCCACGCCAAAGTCTATGCGTTTGAAAGCCGGAATGAATTGGTTCTCGCGACAGGCAGCGCAAACTGCACGCAAGCGGGATTGTTAAACGACAGCGCCAAAGGGAATTTTGAATTACTCGTACTGCAACGATACAACTCATCAGAGCCCTTGGAAATGTTGTTGGGCAAGTTCCTAAATTCAGAACCCGTTGAGCTTGATGATTCAATCGCCCTGCGCCCGATCTCCGAACAGGAACATAAAAACGAAAGCCTGCCTATTGATTTTCAGGAAGTCAACCTGAATGGGCAAAGCGTTACCGGAAAATTTGAAATCCAATCCCTGCCTGCCGCAATTTACAACCTGCGATTGGTTTTTTCCTTGGAAAAAGATTTGGAAATTTCGCTGGATGAACATGTAGACGGAAATAACAAATTCAAGATTAACTTGCAGGAAGATCAAGCATCCCTGATTGGAAATGGAGCTTGTCCAGTTGCGATCTACGGATATGATCCCAAAAACAAAAAATCAATCCGTCTCAGTTCTTCCTTATGGCTCGTCAATACAGGCGAGCTTAACCGCCTTTCGATATCTCTTACTTTCGATAACAAACGCGCCGGTCAGATTCTAAATCAAATGCACCTGGGCAGCGATGAGGAATGGCGGACCCTTTACAACACCATCATTACCTTGATCGAATTCGACGTTGAAAGGCTTAAGTCAACTCACCCCATTCCCCATGTAAATCAAGATGCCATCGGTAAAAGAACGATGGATAAAACCGATCGCGAAACGATTGTCCGGATAGTAGATGACCACTCGCTAGACGGCGAACTGGAAACGCCGTCTGGGGAAACCAGGTCCCTACAAGATGGCGCATTGAGTTCGTGGTTAAAAATTGTATTTGCCCAATTCCCGCTGGAAAGACACCCTGCGGCAGATTCTCCCTCTCAACCTGTGGAGCATAACTCCACTCCACGATCCAAGCCAAATCAATCCACAGGAGACCGCTTTCTCAAATTAACTAGACGGTATATTCGCTCTCTCCGAAACCCGGCCTTTACACGGGAAACACCGCCGTATTACCTTATTTCATATTTCAGCGTCTTTCAAAAGATCATTTGGCTACTTTACCAGCATGATGTGATAAAAGAAAGTGACGCAGCAGGTTTTATTACTGATATGCACGCAGGCTTCTTTGGAGTTACGGATTTTGGAGTAGTACCTTTTACTGTGGAGGAAACAAGGTATCACCTGTCCTGGCAATATGAAAACTATGCCAGGTCTAGTTTTGCTAATTTATATGCGCTTGCTGGACTATTGGCTGTAAGAAGCCACCTTTCTGAACATGATGATTTATTTGTTCAAGCACTGGCTTGCACATCGGTTTTTGTCAGCCCGTCTGAAGTTTTAGAAAATACAGATGGATTAGGTCAGATCGCCGCTTCATATGATATGCCCCCAGATGTTTTAGCGAAAAAACTGGCACAGATCATGCACAAGTACCTGCCTGCAGCACAAGAAAAACTCGATTCCTGGAGCGCTGCCACAACTGTGGAAATGAAGGGCTTGGAAAAAAGTGAGGCAAGAAATTACCAATATGCGTTGCTTAACATGAGCATTGCTTTGGAAAGAATTTCTGAATACCGAAGCGAAATCGACCATCAAATAGATGATTGTGCAGATGTAGTATATTGGGCAGGATTATTGGGTCAATCTTCTCTCGTCAATATGTACCAAGGTAAATTGGTCGAACTATACAAAGTAAAGGGAGATTTGCGCGCTGCAATCCATTCCCTTATTGAAAAAGGCAATGCTTATAGATCAGCAGGGGAGCGGGAAAACGCCTTGAAAACATTGTCCCAAGCGCAATCGCTTGCGAAAGAAGTAAGAGATCCATCCTTAATAAAGCAAGTGGAAATATTTCAATCAGCGGCTAAATTTTTACACCAAGTGAAGTGATAACAGAACCAGATTTTGCCAACCGCGAATTATGATCATGAATACTGGTACGATTCCTTAATTACAATGTTTGAACGGTAAAAAAATTGGCTTGGCAATGAAAAGGAGAACTCAATGTCTATAACTTTCGGTATTTACGATTTCTTTTCGTACACGATCCCTGGAGCTTTGTACCTTCTGGTGATTAATCAGTTTTTAGTTTTACTAAAGCTGCCCAATATTGATGTCAACACGTTGAATGTCAATCTTGGGAGTACTTTATTATGGGTGATTGTGGCATATGTGGTTGGTCAACTCATGGATTCCTTCTCGATCCGTTTGTACTATGCGGTCAATAAGTTCACAGCTGAAACATCCGCGATGAAGGAATTCAGAGACAAGCACAAAAACCTGGAGATCGACTTTACGATTAATGACCGGCAAACCCTGTTCAGTGTGGTCCGCCATAATAATTTGGACCTGGCTCTTTATATTGACAGCTTTAAGGCAATAAGCATCATGTTGAACAATATAAGTCTGGCGCTCCTGCTCCTGGCAATCGAGCAGTTGGTCGAAATACTTGTCAAGGGTTTTACATTCCCGACCTTGGTCATTCTGATTACTTCACTTGGCTTCTCGTATGTAGCGATCACAAGAAGCGCTCTTTTCAATAAATGGCACTGGTCCGCTGTTTATAATCATGCTCGTCAGTATGGTAAGAGCATCCCAGAAATGTTCAAGGCGCCTGCCAAAAAGAAGACTTCCGCGCCTAAATAGTATTATTTTCAGCTCTCATGAAAAAAGATAAGAAGTCCCGTCAGTTTTTCAAGAATGTGAGCCGTGGGCGTAAGTTTGAGGAATGGGAAAGATCTCATTGGAATAGTGGCGAAAATACAGCGGCTGAATTTGAAGCGTCCACACTGTGGGAAGGTAAACGCGGTCGGGTAGATATCCGATTGAAATTGGAAGAAGATGGCCAGACTGTACTTGTTGAAATAAAGGCGACCAACTGGGATCGACTCAAGGAACACAGGGTTCGTCCCACCGCGCTAAGGCACGCCAGACAAATTTGGCGCTATATCGAAGATCACTTGAGCCCATTGGATGTCACACCTGCCATAGTCTACCCGTCACCGCCGACAAAGCCTGGGTGTAAAGAAGAAATAGAAGAAATTTTGAACGACAGGTTGATCCAAGTAGTTTGGAGAGAAGAATATGAGGTATAGCTTACGTTTGGTTTCATGAAAAAAGAACTTGGAGTGACTGTCAGTGTGGAGATCGAAAAGCTTCTGTCTAAAGATAGGAGCTACAATGAGGCCGCAAATTATTTCAGGGGATTTCTGCATAAAATATCACAGAAACATAATACTTCCCCCGTACAGATCGTTGATCAAGCCTTACAGTATCAGACTCAAGCCGTGACTCGAAATAATGCGGTAATTGAATTCCTGAGTGCATACAGAATTTCTGAAATCCCTCGAAGAAGAAAAGGCACATCTCAACAGATCAAAGAAGCATCTCGAGGAAAGGTGAGTTTGGATGCTTCATCATTGAATGAAGTTGTATTGACCCAGAACAGAGCAAGAGGAAAAACATTTGAGCTCATGGGCTTAGCATTGGTCGAATATTATTTGAGGAACATTGAGAACTATTCTGGCCCCATAAACATCAGTGCCGACAAAACAGCGTTTGAGAGTTGTGATGCCGAGGGCAAATCCTCAAAAAGAAGATATGATCTGTATTTGGTGGATTTCAAGATTGGGGTTGAGATCAAGTCTGGGCGAATTTCCTGTCATGGCGGAATCAAAGACCAGATTTACAAGGATCACTACCTCTTGAAGAAGAAACTCGTCAATGAGGTGTGGTGGTTTTTGTACTATGGAGCATCTCAAAGTGTGATACGTGAATTATTGAAAAGGAAGATCAAATACATTGATCTTGGATTTAATGATTTTGAGCAAACCTGACCATGTCATCAAATTTTAGTTTCCCATAATTGATTATTTTCGCGCTCAAGTCTGGTCAGTTAAAGATAAAGAGACCTCTTGCAAAAGTCAAATTGAGGTGAGTTCAAGGTTGTAAATGGCAGCGATCAGATTGAAGCGCAAAGCAAACCTCTTTCGCCGATTACGATACCTCTCGCTCAAGATACGAAACACTTTCAACTTACGGAATATATGTTCAATCACAATCCGTTTCCGTGCCAAACTCCGATTGCTCTGTTTTTCTCGCTTTGTCAGCGCATGGTATTTGGATTTCTTGAAGGGCGTCTGGCTGTTTTCATGAAGCTCCATCAAACCTTGATAGCCAGCATCTGCCAAAATGCACAGGTGTTTAGAGAACTCACAGGCATCGTCTTTGAACAGTTGAAAGTCGTGTTTGCTTCCATGACAAAAGGCTGTGGCTACGATCTGGGCACTTTTTCGGTCAGCGATCACCTGCGCTTTCTGGGTATGACGCTTCTTTTTGCCGCTGTAATGCCGTTTTTGGCTTTTTTTGGACGCTCTACGGGTTGTTCGCTGACATCTACCAGAACTACCTCGAATACCGTGTCACTGGTTTGGAGTGCCTTCTTGCCAGGCAAACGAAACTTTTTTGAACGGACTAAGGCGTCCTCTACCTTGCGAATCGTGCGGCAAACGGTTGCTTCACTGACACCGTAGGATTGGGCAATATGAAATTCCGTTCGATATTCTCGCCAGTACATCAAGGTCATCAACAACTGATCGGCTTGGCTCAGTTTTGGCGGTCTCCCGAAGTCTCGCAGCCCTTTTTCGATGACTGCGAGCATCTGCTCAAAGATTTCGCGCTGGACACCCGTTAGTCGTTTGAAGTCACTATCTTTTAGATGCTCGATCGTTTCGTAGTTCATCTGCCTATTATGGCACACTTATGCAAGAGGTCTAAGGCATAAAATTCGGGGTAAGGCTAGATAGTACGATACACCCTGGCGGAATTCATCAATAAGATTTTGAAAGTGATAAGTCAGAACCCCATTTTTCTAAATAAATCCTCCAGCTCCAAATGGGCGCGTTTAATGTCACTGTTTGTAAAATTATGAATGTTTACAGCATGATCTTCGAAGGTGTAAATTCCTACATGAATCTGCTCTGGTGGTGCCCCGAACTCAACTCCAATTGCATTTTGAATAATGGGCATTCGTAGTTCGTTCTGCCAATTCCATGTACTCCCCTTGTTGAAAAGCCATACCGCATATGTGCCATTGGGGTGCATGTCAATGCGGCTAATTTCCCCTGTCACCTTCAACGAATCAAGATATTGAGTGGAAAGTGGTATTGTAATGTTATGCTTTCTTGAAACAGTTGCCCATCCCAGTTTCTGATGCGCAGCAATATACCACTGCAAATCCCCGATCGCTTTTTCACAAGGGGCACGTTTCTTAAACGACTCCAAGCCGCTTTCTAAATAGCTCATCGCCGCTAGGGGATTGGTCTCTTTGTGATATTCATTAATTGCCCATTTGAGCGTTTGGAAAACGGATTTGCTGGGATGAAAACCTGATCCCCTATCGCGTTTCTTTTTATACGCTACTGGGTCCTGTCGAACTTCTTCCAACTCTGTAAGAGATATTTTGAACATGTGATCACCCTAATATTTTCATTACTTCTGGATAGCCTTTGAAGACGGTTAATGCTTCGGCGGCAAATCGCTTATACATTTTTATCACTCTACCTACGTCAAACGAATCCGTAGCTAATTCAGGAAACAGCTGCTGCAATTCTGCAAAAGGACGATTGGTTTTGAAGTTGCCAATAAATTCGCAGAGGTCAACAAGGTTTCGTTTCCCATCATCGTCGGCACTCAATTGGGAAATATTTGCGTGTAAGAGATCCCTTTCATATTCAGGGAGAGAAACGCCATTGCTTTCCAGGGCAATTCGACGAATCAAGCAGGGGACGCAAATTCCGCAATGATGATAATGAGAAACTCTACTTGCCTTCCAGCAACTCACCGTCTGAACTATGACCTTCTTGTGTTTGGGGAGTAAAAGTTTGACTACCTCAGATTTTGTCATGTAGAGGAAAGGGTTTTCGATATTGATTGTATAATTGAGAAGTTTTGATAAGATATTTGACATTAGGGATACAAATTCAGGATGGGCAGTGTGCGTTGAAAAAGCGCTGATCCGTCCAGCAGAGAGTGGCAAATGAATAGCCATTTGCCCATTCTCTGCGATCATGACAACGTCTTGGTATCCCTTTCTTCGAGCCGTCAATCCCGCGAGACATAAAAACATGAAAGAACGAGTTCTCTGGGTTTCTTCTCTATCTTTATCTTGTGGAAAAGGAAATCCTTTCGTTGGCTTTCCAATTCCCGTGACCCGAAATGCCGCTCTCGAGAACTTATTAGCATAAGTCTGGTTCAAATGATCTGTCAGGTTATTCTGGGTGCCTGAAATGACCTGATTAGCCGTCACGTGACTTACCAAATGTACTTGCTCATTTTTATCTGCCAATGATACAGCAGCAGCAAAAGAGTCCAACCCGCCAGAAAACAGTAATACCTTTCCTGTTTTGCGATCATCCGATTCTATTGCGGCTTCTGGCTGCCCTGCTCTCCGAATGAAATTGATTTTCCAGGCGTCGGAACTGAGCACATTTAAGGCATAGGTTATGTCTTCTGAGACATTCAAGAAGGATGGCAGATTTACGACAGGCACAGTCAACTCAATGCTTCTAATGAAATGATGTTGCTGACCACGTTTAATAGCCAAGTCTGCCGCAAATATGGCAGATCCTAATACAAGCAAATCCTCCTCTAGTGATGTTGGTGTACCAAAATTTTCTACAAATTGCGTTTTGCCTGTATACAGGTTGATATCTGGGCACAACCCCAAGCCAGTTTTTACATTTTTCGACTCATCGAAAGTAACCGTGATCTGGTTCATAGGTTTACTTAGCCCCCGAAAGATGGTCTACCACTTTGTTTACGAATTTTTGCCAAGTCTTGGGACTACTCAACTTTCCTGTCGGCTTGGGAACTGAATCAACGTTGGATGAAACTTCCTTGATAATGGACGACTTAAGCGCGGTCGCATTTTGCACCGTTCGAACCTTATCTGCTAATCCAACGAAGCCAGGTAAATCTCTTGAAACTAAGTAGTTACTGGCTTCCGAAAATAAAGATTGGACAAAAGCGCTGGTTCGATTACCTTTAATCTCGTGAGCAATTATTGCCGCCCTCTGTGCGATTTCACCAGCAAGGGAAGCCTGGCCCGACAACGCGAGTAAACGTCTCACTTTTTGTGCTGCATCTATAGCAGAACGAGAAGTTTGCACAACTTCCAGGCATTGTGCGATGATAGGGCTGCCTAGGCTATTTATCAGCCCACCATCCGACTCATTAGCTGCGGCCCGCCAAATCTCTTGCGCTGTTCTTTGAACAGGAATATCGGGGAAAGTATATGCAACTTCAACAGCCTTCCAATTCGGAGTCCTTGGCGAACGTTGATTTGTTGATGTGCCCATAATTAACTCTTATTCTTCGCTATTATTTTGTCTTTATTGATGAGTTGTAACTCTGCTTGTACTAGCTCAGGACCAACCACTGGATTTACAAATATTTTTCTCCAGTTTATCGAGCGTCTAGCCGATGGAAAGTTGGATAATAGATCTATGATCTGAACTACTGATTCTGCTGTCTGGAACGCCAAAGGGATACCTGTTTCTGATAAGAATTGTCGTGACCTGCCTTCTAGAGTCTCTTTTGAGTGGGGGAAGGATCCTGAAATTACAATGAATGCGTTCAATTCAAAATATTGACTATATCGGTTTCGAAATTCTGTAACATAGGAACTGAATTGCCGAATTGAATCCAAGGTCACATCATAACCATTTGAATATGCTTTTGCGTCGTACAAAGCCGAAAACATCCTATCCTGGATGATAACTCCATCGGGGCGTGCTTCAAATCGCCTCTCTTGGCCATAGCGATGAACTTTACATCCAAAAGTGAATTCTAGGGCTTTGTGCACATAAAGTTCAAACAAGTCATCTGGCTTGCCCTCAAGCCTTGTTGGTAACGTATTGAAACCCAATTGCATTAGATAATCCCCAAATTCTGGTTCTAAAGGACTATGGCTATAAACAGGTCCTCCAAACAGACTTAGGAAGCGGTTCCACACTACGTTGGGCTTCTCACTAACCGGGGTTGGACCAATAATAACGAGTTCTGCTTTATTGTGCTTAGCTGCGATTTCCGCTGCTTGAATTTGTTCTGCTTCAGGTTCATTTTCGAAGAGAGCAAAACAATACTGTTGTTTGACCCCAAACTCATCGTAGCGATACATATAAATCAATGCATAACCAGGGAAACGACTCGCTCTTTCTAGGGCAAAGCCACCGATAGTTAACGTGCGTACGGCAACTTGTAGATTTGGAGGATTAGTGTTCAAGCTTATGAGATCCATTTCGCCCACGCGCCTAGTCGAACAAAAAACACCCTACGGGGAAGCGACACATTTTATTATACAGGTCATCTCCACCCCTTGCAAATATTATACGGCACAATTTTCTATTCTTGTGTCCTCGATTTTGCTATTTTTTTGTCCCTATAGTATCAAATTGTTGTCGCACAAGAGCAGTTATCCACCGCACCCTTGAACGGCGAGTTCATCAGGATCACGTCATACTCGCGCTCATCATCGAACGACTTCGACAGCGAATCCATGTAATAGAACTGCGGCGACTCGATCCCGTGCAGCATCAGATTCATCGACCCAATCCACAGGATGGTCATCCCCGAATCATTATCGAAGCCCCGCAAATATTTCTTCGACGACATGAACGCTCTTTCCGCCGCCGATCAGATGATGTGCCTGCCCCTCGGCATCGTACTCCAAAATCCCCGCCGAAGTGTGCTTCTCCAAAATATGCTGGTACGCGTTGATGAGAATCTCGCCCGTCCCGCCAGATCGCCAATGCGTTCACGCAGCTTCGTGTCGATTAACTGCGTCATCCCACTTACTGCGCTTCGGGGACGATGTCATGCGGATATTGTGCCGCGGCGTGCGGGAACTGTCCATTACGCCTCGCCGCGCTCAGTTTGTTCAACAGGTACTCATACAGATTGCCCTGCACATCCTGCTTCTGCTGGCTGATCTGCATATGGTCGATCAGAATGCACGCCTCGATTATCAGACTCGCCATATTGATCTTGCACTCCACCATTTTTATATATTTGGCGAAAGAAGATTTTGCATCTGCCAGATCGACCAAACTGGGGAAGACTAACCTCTTAAGATGACTCAACGTCTCTTCGGCTTTCAACTTCGTCCATTAGCCCCCAACGCATCTCCTTCATTAACCGATCGCTGATACGTCGTTCCCTTGCGTTTCGCCTGCCTTTAGGCTGCATTCTTGCGATTATCCAACTGCTTCAAAAACAACAAATACGAAAACTTCTCAATCGCATCGAGCGGATTGGCGAGACCGTCACCTCGCAGGGCGTCTACTTACGAGCAGAGTTTAGGGTCGGTGAGCATGTTGTATCAGTAGGTCAAAGGTGACAGCCACCATGAAGAAAACAACAGTAACAACAACCTCTCCTGCGATACTTTCCCAGTCAATGTAGAGAAAACGCTTTTAAGAGCAGACTTAATAACTTGTCATATGGATACTATTATCTTGTAGAGCAATTTCAGCAAGGTATAAAACTCCGACAAATACTTGAAAATGGCGTTCATTCAAAAAAGACCCCTACATCAAACCTTTGAGCTTAGCTCTGGTATATGCTGCAATTGTAAAGCCATCAGTGATTTCGCCGTCGGCAATCATTTTTTCGAGTTCAGCGATAGAAACCCACTTAAATTCATCTACGCCGAGTTTTAGTTTCGGCTCACCAACCGAAGACATTTTGGCTAGGAAAAGATAAATTGGATTGCCCTCCAATCCAGTATTATTGAAATACAGCCCAAGATTGGTCAATTCAACAATCTCACCGCTGATTTCCTCTTCGATTTCTGCTTTGGCTTGATCTTCTGCTTCCACTCCAGGCTCGCCAAAACCGCGTGGAATTTCCCAGTGCCACGAGCGAGTCGCATGTCGGAACTGGTGCATCAGCAACAACTTGCCGTTCATCTCTGGTAGCATGACGACACCTGCTGCACCGCCTTCGAGATAGGCACGGTTATACAGGCGAATATATCCATTACGGAAACCGCCAGGAAATTCGACCAAATCGCGTAGGATGACTACAAATGGGTCGTTAAAAACAACACCAATTTCTGCCCATTCGGAAGGGCGAGATTGCTTCTCAAGTTGGGCTCTGCTCGTTTTCTGCCAAGTGATAATTTCGCGATCATTCAGCAAAATTTGAAAAGGCACATTCACGTTATTCAATAGTTCGGGGTGTTTCTCGGTTATGGGAAGGTAGTTCATATCAACATCCTATACGGTTTGTGCTTCGGGAATGCTTTGATTGGATTCCTCAGTCGACGTGATCGCTTTTTCATATTCCCGAAAACTAGATTTAAGTTGTTTGGTTATTTCTTTCCAAGCTTCTTGTCCATTATTGATAGTACCACGCATGAAATCAAGACTAACATCTAAATCCGCATTATTTTTCTGATTGATAGCTGTAATAGTAAGGCGCATCAAGAAAGGTGTAAAACCTGCAGCGACAGAACCAGTTCCCAGTTGAGTCATAAGTTTTTGACTATTATCTGCAGGATTTATCCACAGTTCAACTGCACTCAATCCCAATGCAAGAGTCAATTTTATCCAGGGATCCCATTTTGCAGTAAGTTGCTCTTCTCGTTTCTTGGAAATAGCGCGATTAAGAGCCTCAAATTGTATATAAACTTTATTGCTACTATCTTCAAATTCAAACGGATTCTTCAATAGATAGTGGATAGAGTTGATATATTTATCCCATTCATCCATTTTTCGAGTTTCTATAACATCAGACAAGGATAAATTAGCAAGGCTATTTATGTACATCCCCTTGGATATTTTCTCAAAATTGAGCTGTTGTAATGCGCGAACAATATCCTTGATATTTCCATCGGTAATAGATTTTGAGCGAAGCGTTTCGTCCAGATCACCTAATGCTGATCGAGGCAAAGAATCCTCTGGCGTCAATGCGTAACGCCCCATTGCATCTGGAAGGTTAACGTTGTATTTCAAATCAAAGATTTGCTTCAGCTCAGCAGAAAACAACCCATTTCCATAGAATCCATCATTAACAGGTGTGCCTGGTACTGTAACAAAGTTTGTGTAAAGTAAATTGCGAGTAACAAAACTTCCCGTTCTTCCAGTGTTTGTTACAAAATCAACAACTTCAAAAACTCTTTTCTTGAAGGCTTCTGTGCTATCTTTTGGTATTGCTAAATAAGAAGCTAGATTTTCGGGCATCCCTGGGGTGTCTAAACTTTTTATATATCTATGAAACGCGCTGGACATTCGATCAAAATCCGTTTTTTGATCCTCCCAGTTTAATCGTACACAAGCTGGATAAGTATCCTTAAGAATTTCGAGCCAAGCCTTCCACCTTTTGTCGCTAGTAGTGAACCTAGGTTTCTGATCTGGAGTCTCTTCATCAAACAAGTATGGAATGATTACCCTATCACCTAATAGCTTTTTAAAGTGCTTTTGATTTTTTTTATCATCGTAATCATCTACTACAATATCATTATTGATCATATAGGCGCGATTAACAACTACTTGCTCTCCATATATAAGAGCGCGTCTCCATTCCTTACGAATATACTTTTTTCGTCTAGTTTTTATACCTCTGTCTGTAAGCCCTTTCCCTTTTTTTATCATTTCGGGTAAAAGGGTACGAGGAACCCATTGATTATCAAGAACTTGCGGCACAAGGGCTGCTTCGGCTAATTTTCCAGGAGTTAGGGGCTCAAAAGGTATTGTCATTTTTTCTCCAATATCAGATTGTTTTTTCTCAACGCTACTGAATATGCCCATAGCGAAAACCAATCGCTGAGTTGACCGTTTTTCACAATCTTCTCTAGCTTTGACATCTTTACCCACCTATACTTGGCTATTCCTTCTTGTGTTTCAAGGGTAATCTTCTGACCTTTTGGAATTTCAACCAAAAAGACCGCAGTTCCACCTTTCCCTTCCTTGACCTTTGTCAGGCAGGTCAATTTTGCTTTGGAAACGCCAACTTCTTCCTCTAACTCTTTTCTAGCATTTTTTTCTGCTGACAGACCTGGCTCGCCAATTCCACGCGGAAATTCCCAACTCCAATTTCGTTCTTCGTGTCGAAATCTTCTTATTAGCAACACCCGGTCGTCTTGTACACACATCAAGATAACATTATATCCCCCGCCTTCCTCACTCTTGCGGTTAATCCAGCGGATATACCCTCCCGTTTTTCCGTCAGGAAATTCGACCATATCCCGCAAAGTATAAAACCATTGATCTTCTGACAAAACACCAATCTCGATCCAATGAGACGGATTACCTTCCTTTTTGAGTTTATTACGAATCTTTTTTTGCTCGGAAAGGATACGTTTTTTATCTGTGATTATTTTTATCTCACCCTTTTCGCCCTTATTGCAAAACATATCAGGGCGTTCGTGTAGCAAAGTCAAATATTTTTGCAAGGTGCCCATTGAATACCTCAAAATAATTATATGGTTGTTTGACCTGAGAACCCAAGAATATCTTTTCTTCTTTCTTTGCTAACCATCTCTTTTTATATCGACACAAAAAAGATTTTTATAAAATCAATCAAGGTATCCCAACACTTTCGCTTGTTTGCAAATGTCGTCTAAATATTTTAAAGCGCGTTTGTATTGGTCATCGCTGTCGTCTTTAAGATCCTTCGGTAATCCATTTTTTTGAATGTAATTACCGACTGAATAAAGCGCTTTGCCCTTCAAAGCCAAAAGTAGTTTTGGGTCTGTATATCCCTCTTCAACTAGCAATGCAACTAGATTTATCGAATCTAGTAATGGTCGCCATTTGATTCCCTCTACAATTTTCCCCCTAGCGAATTGGTTACTTGCCTGAATAAACAAATCTGTATTCAATTCTTCTCTGGCAGCCTTAAGTCCGGCGATTTTTTTCTCAATCGCTTCCTTATTTATTTGCCGTACTTGCAGGATAACCAAAGCGCCCGAAATAACAATTAGCAGTGTCTGAATTCCTTGTAATACAAACGTCCATGCAGTCCATCTTAATGATAGATCAGGGTTGTTCATCGTCAGAGTCCAAAGGTCGCCGAAATTCATTTAACACCTCCTGGGAAGATTTATAAGTTTGAAATTGTATTGTAACAGGGAGGCTATGACTAAGTCTCCAAATTTTACACATTCCTTCACTCCCAATTGAAGCGAGAGTGTTTTCATCAAAAAATTGCAGACCACGCACCCAGCCAGAATGACCAATAAATCTACTAATAATTGCACACTCGGGTAATTGCCAGAGACAAATAGTCGATTCTTTTCCACCTGTTGCCAGTATTCTTCCTGAAGGTGAAAAAGCAATACCATAAACACGTGCAGAATGTGCTTCGATTGAGCGGACATCTGTGCCGTTTTCTAAATCCCAAAGCTTAACGGCACCTGTCCACGCACCACTTGCCACAATACCGCCAAAAGGATGAACGGCTAAAGTAACAATTGTTCCGGTATGTTTTTTCTTGCTCCACAATATTTCTTTATTTTCAAAAGACCAAACTGTAACCTTACAATCGGAGCCACCAGAGACAAATCCGTTCCCGTCTTTTAAATAGCGGAGACACCAAGCTGTTTCTGAAACATGGATAAATGGGGAAATGCTTGTAAAAGACTCGATATCCCAAGAATAAATATTTGCCTTTGTGTGATCTTTAAGGCGATGGCTGGTAAGAAATTGCTTCCCATCTGGAGAAAAATCGATGGAACGAACCCAATCATCAGTAGTTACCTTTGCAAGTAAATTACCTTTTCGATTCCACTTAACCAATTCTCCATTTTGGTGTCCGCTAACTAAAATATTTTCAGTTGGAGAATAAGCCAAAGCCCAAACACGGCTCTGATTTGCCTTCATAGTTTGAATTATTTTACCCTGCTCAATGCTACAAATCACTATGGTGCCATTCAGTGTTCCAACAGCGAATTCCTTTCCTGAAGGGTGTGCTGTAATACACACAGCCGCACTTTCTAATGCCATGCTGGCATCCAATAGTGCATTTATAGGATTCGTTGTGTTTTCGTTTATTTCAAATGCGCCTAGATCAGGGCTGAAGCCAAAATAGTTTTGTTGATACTGAGTTGTCCAAGTGCAACGTATTGTTGGTCTATATCCATCTGTGGTCTGTTCCACTTGACTGACGTAAAGTTGCCTCTTCTTCCAGTATGTTAGCAAATCAGCGAATTCAAAGGGCATTTCCCGCACTTCTGCCTCATGCAACAATTGCTCAGTGGTGACAATCCCACCTTTGGCGTTTTCAATAATGGTTCGTAAGACTTCAAAATCATCAGAGGTTTTCATCTTGCCTCACAACCTATGAACAGTTTACTTCGACAGTGTTGTGAATGGTGGATATTGGCTATTCTTCGCATCAGATTATTTTAGTGTGGCTGCAAGTTTGAATTCATGAGTCTGTTTGTGACCTATCATGTCAACTACATTTTTTACTTTACTTTACTTCAACAAGAATTGCCCCAACAATTGACGGAATAATCCCCTGGGGCCAAACGGTATTTTTGTCGTATTTTGCGCCTTGTAAATTAGCCCCATTAAACTTTACGCCGGTCAAATTAGCTCCGCAAAAATTGGCATTCATAGCATTCGCATAACTCAAGTCTGCGTTTTCCAGAATTGCATTTTGCATATTAGCATTTTGAAGGATGCTATTTAACAACTTGGCTTGCCTTAGGATTGCACTTGTCAAATTAGCATAGGCAAAGTTCGCTTTATCGAGTTTTGCAGAATTTAATGTAGCCCCTGGCAATTCTGCACCGCTAAAGTTTGCATTAGGAAGTGAAGCCAAATCTAACTTTGCATTACGAAGGTTTGCTCTACTAAAATCGCAATTTGTATCCCATTCCCATTTGCCAATATTTATTGCACTTTGTAAATTGGCTTCAACGAAAATGGCCTCTCTGAAATTTCCGTTATATAAATTTGATTTATACAAATCGGACCTGGTGAAATCTGTTTTATTTGCATTTGTTCCCTTCAAATTTGCTTCACTTAAAATTGCGTTGGAAAAGTTTGCACTGCTTAAATCTGATCCTTCCAAATCGGATTTTTTGAAACATGTTTTCTCCAAATTTCCCTTTTGTATTTTTGCATTCTGCATATTTGTTTCAGATAGATCGGAACTCTCTAAATTAATGCCCTCTAAATTCGTTGAAGCAAAATTAGCTTTAACAAGTTTAGCATTGATCATTACTGCATTTCCAAAATTTGTGTTATCCAATGTTGCCTGAGTGAGTATTGCGTTGGAAAGGTTTGCCGATTTAAATCTCGTTCCTGACAGCACAAAGCCAGATAAGTCCTCCCCCTGAAGATCCTTGCCATCCAAAATCAACTTGGAACCAAACAATTCAATATGATGTTGGATCTGTGCACGGGTTAAGTGATTTGGGTCTTGCGAATTTGCTTGAAAGGCATCTTTCTCGATTCGAGATGAACCAATTCCAGGGGTTAGGTCGCTCATGTTAAGCCTCTCATTTCGTTATTTGTCTACTAAAATCGCCCCAAAGATTGAGGGGATGACTCCTTCAGACCAGATAGTGTTTTTATCATATTTGGCACCTTGCAGGTTTGCTCCCTTAAAATTCACCCCGATTAAATTTGCGCCACAAAAATTAGTGCCACTTGCAATCGCTCTACTAAGATCTGCGTTTTCGATAATAGCATTTCGGAAATTTGCATTTCCAAGATAGCAACTTGCCAAGCATGCATGCTTTAGTGTGGCCCCCTGTAATTCAGCCTCAGAAAAGTTGGCATAAGAAAGGCATGCATAGTCCATTTTTGTATTACTAAATTTGGCTTTAGAAAAATTAGCTTTCGCATCCCACATACCACCGCAAGTTACATTTTCTAGGTTGGTTTCATCGAAAATCGCCGCTATGAAATTTCCTGAAGTTAGAATTGATCCTCTCATATTTGCTCGGGTGAAATCAGTTTCTTGTGCTTCTACGCCCTCAAGATTTATTGAAATGAGCGTTGCACCTCTAAATTTTGTTCTTAATAAGACTGCTCTAGTCATGATCGCTTCGGATAAGTCAGCATTTTCTAAATCACTATCGTTAAGACCCGACCTTGAAAGATTGGTTTTTTTTAGTATTGCTCTGGTTAAATTGACTGATTTGAAGCTTGTTTCAGTTAAATTAAGCCCTGACAAGTCTTCCCCTTGAAGATCCTTACCATCCAAAATTAATTTGGAACCGAGAAGCCCAATGTGATACTCAACCTGCGCGCGCGTCAGGTGGTTGGAGTTTTGCAGAGGTGTTTTTGGAGTTTCATGCTCTAACCGAGATGAACCAATGCCAGGAGTCTGGTTACTCATCATTAACCTTTCTATGTGGTTTTTATTCTAACCTGACAACTGGCTCGTTCAGCATCAGGGTTCGACTCGTCAGCCGATCTTTGACAGTCATCAAAAGTGTGCGGTTTTTGTCCACAGTATAACTTACATCCAGGCGTTCTTTTTGGTTCCACATGCCGGGTGGGTTGAGTGGTAGGGAGTTCTTCTTGCGCAAATATTTGATAACTTGGGAACGCGCTAGGTTGTTTTTGGCACGATCAGGCACCTCTTTACCGTCAGAGTTGAAAACCCTACGAGAACCTGGCTCAGCCTGCTCCTGGATTTCGACAACCACGAAGTCTACGGAGGTTGCATGATCACTTGGGGGGGAGAGGAAATTCTCCAGGAATATTGGCTGGGCAAATGGGTAATCTGTTCCTGCCGCAACCAGAGGAATGTAATCATAATCAATGGACATATTTACTCCCCCAAGATTTTTTTTCACTTCCAGCCCATAGGAGTGAAGCAAAATGTCTTCAAGAGGGTGTGATTTCGCCAACACCAACGCTCCGTGGGCAACTCCTTCAAACGGATTTCCTTGCACAACACGATCTTCCCCGAAGCGGTCAATAATTACCTGTTTCAGGGCGGGAATCTGACAGGTACCACCAACTAGTAAGACATGATCAATCTGCCGGTCTCCTACATTCCTACGCTCTGCCTGAGCCAGAACTTCTGAAATCGCCTTTTTTAGGATGTTTTGTACTGGCACTAGACTGGAATTCAGAATTTTTTGATCAAATTCTTCCACTGTCACTCTACGCCGTATGTTTATTCCGCTGTTTGGTAAATAGTTATTAATATCAATGGCTGGTTTACTTGATAAGGCTATCTTTGCATATTCCACCCATTGCGTCAAAGCCGGAAGATCGTCCAGAACATTGCTTTTTATCAGACCAAGTTCTTCCAGTAAAAAATCCACAAAAACAGCATCAATATCCCTGCCTCCCAAGAGTCTGGATGTCTTTGCTAAAACTCGGGCAGAAATTGAACTGCCTTGCTGGTGAGCAATAACTGCTGGCACTGCATTGGGATGAACAACGATGCCCTTTTGCGAGGACTCACGATCATCCGGCAAGCGGACAATCGACAGGTCTAATGTCCCCCCACCAAAGTCAATGACAAGTACATTATTACCAGCGGTACCTAATCCATATCCAAAAGCCGCGGCTGTGGGTTCATCGATAATGCGCGGCAATGAGTCTGTTGGCAAATTCAACTGCTTCATGGCTTGCACCAACCAGCGCAAATAGACTTCGAATGATTCCACTGGAACGGTCAGAACCAATTCACTAATGCTGCGTCCCGACAACTGGATGTTCTTGCAAAGAGTATCTAAAAAGACCTCTGCTGCCCGCTTGGAATCGAAGGATATATTTTCAGATGAGTAGATCTGGTTTGCCTCGGGATGAAGTACAGCTCGTTTCATTCCACTGAAAAGACGTTCTTTTGCTTCAAGGGACTGTTCCAATCCCAGGCTTTTTACTACGTTCCCGATTCGGAATGCACCAGTTTCAACATCGTCAACATAAAGCAGGCTTGGTATTGACGGAGGGGATCCAGTCAAACGCTGGCTTAGCCCTTGCAGTTTGATCGTTTCAGGGGTTTGTGTGGATTCGATCCATTCCGCAACCACAGTATTGGTTGTGCCAAAGTCAATTGCAATGCTACTTCCCATCAGCCTGCATCCTCACTTCGCTATGTTTGAGAATAATATCCTTGTATTGAAAACCAGGCACAATGACTTTCACCTGCTCTTTTATTGGTATCTGACCGTCTTGTGATCGGACCGGCTTGTGAAGGATCGGATCGAACTCAGTGATTTGCCCGGGGGTATTAATCATCTTGATATCCAAAGTTTCAAGCTTTTCGGGGATCATGTCCACCAGGCTGAGGACCGTATCCACGGGGATATCTGCTCCTGCCTTGATACGTTCCGAAAGAACAGGCAACTGAATCAGAATAGATTCAAGCGCGTGAAATAGTGCGGAGCGCTCCTGATCCCGCATTTCCTGTTCGCTTTCTCTGGTTCTGGCCAATAGTCGCTGGTATTCCTTTTTTAGTTCATCATTCTCCCGAGCCAGTTTTTGTAACCCCAAATCGTTTGTAGCAGTGAGAGGATTTTCAACCTGGTCTTGTAAAGAGTCAGACGTTTCGAATATTTCTTTTTCAGGGTTTTCAAACCGCTCTGATTTGGAGTTGTTTTTCTCTGGCAATAACCAATGGGCTAGAGCCAACCCAGCCCCAATACCTGCAAAAAAAGCTGCAAACGAGCCAAATAAATCGAATATGTCCTTTTTTTTCATAGATACTCTTTTCTTACTCGCTTAAATATTCTTTAGTGCAGACTTGGCCGCTTCCTTGACTGAACTGTCAGGGTCGGAAGTGGAAACTTGTCGAAGTGGTTCAATCGCACGCCTATCGTGCAGTTGACCAAGCGCTAAGGCGGAAGCCTGGCGAACTGTCGCATTACCATCGCTGCCGAGGGCGGACAATAAGTACTCAAAACCAGCGGTCGATTTTATCTTTGCAATCGCTTCAGCTGCCAGACCTCTGGCTTCATAATCGATACAGTCAAGTAGCAAAGAGCCCAGTGTTTGAATGGCGCGCTGGTCACCCAGTAAACCAAGGGCTATTATTGCTTGTTTATTTGTATTACATATTGAATAGTCTATATATTCGCGTAATGCTATTTTACTCAGAGGATCAAGTGCTGAGATTATTTTTAATTTTCCAAGAATTTTGGCAGAAATTCCTCTAAGTTCTTCATTTTCATCATTTTGGAGAACATAGATTAGAGCCACTTCGACTTGGGCAGCAGGCCTTTGCTCCATTGCCTCCAGGGCGAATTTTCTGATGAATCTTTCTTTTTCTGTTTTGACAATATTACACAAATATTTTGTGGAGTCGTCACTGCTAATCTTTGTTAAAGTCCGGACTACAACAGAGCGGATAGAGTTTTTTTGATTATTTAAGTATGCTGCTATTTGTACGATAGCAGGTTGACCTAACTTACTCAAAGTGTCAATTCGATAAGAGTCTCCATTTTTACCAGATGTTTCCACTAACTTTTTTATCACACCTGTTCCAATTTCGATCATAGCCATTACGCTAATATCCCTTTTATTACCATAGCTATCATCTATATTCAAAATTAATTGATCTAGCACATCAAGATTTTTCAGTCTTCCCAAGCCAATCGCAGCTTGTTTGGCAACCTCTGCCTCATTGCCTAAAACATATACAAGTGCATCGGCATAAATTTTATTTCCGGATAACCCTAGGATTTCAGCACATTTTGCTCTTACTCTTTCGTCCCCGCCTGCCTTCAATCTTTCTTGAATAGCTGGCCAAGCCTGAGCATCTCCAATCTTATACAGGGCTTCTGCGGCAAACCACTGCACGCGCGGTGATTTATCGTTGTTCAACCGCCCAACAAGCGGTTGAATGGCATTCTTATTGCCAATTTCGCCCAGCCTGATGGCTGCCTTTTCACGGACGCTGTCATTAAAATCGCGCAATTCAAGCAGCAAGCGCTCGAATTCTCCTGCAGTAGCAGCAGTACGTGGATTTCCAATTCCCGGGGTTTGATCTGGTGACATATAGTCCTCCTATTTATATTGGTCTAAAGATTGTTTGACAGCATTCTGCACATCGGTAGATGGATCATCCCGCAAAGTTGCTTCTAAAAAAGGAATGGCATCCCTATTGTTGATTTTGCCTAATGCAGTAGCTGCTGCAACTCGAACAGCTTCATCTCTATCGGTCCCTAATGCCGAGACAAGCACATCCAATGCAAATGGATCCATAATATCGCCTAGCGCAACGGCTGAGGCCAGACGGAGATACTGATCACCAGAATCCAGCAGTATCGAGCCTAACAAAGGAGTAGCCTGAGGGTTCTTTAATATTGCCAACCCTTCTATTGCTTCCTCTTTTACTTCGCTTACATTGTCTTTTTCAACAATTTGGATCAGGGTCCGAAAAACCATTTCAGGATTTATGATATAGATTCCTTTTAATCCATTTATTGATACCCACCTAATTGCTTCATGACGCTTACTTTTTGCAAGGGAACAAAGAATTTTCAGCGAATCAATTCCGCCTATATTAGCAAGAACCTTGCTAATAAGAAACAAAACACTGTCATCGCACTCATCAGCAGATATAATCTTTTTTATTTCAGGTAAGGCAGCGCCTCCTATCGTACTTATTATTTCCACTCGATCATTGAAAAGCTGCTCGTAACCTTCTACTAACTTGTATTCCCTGTATTGGGGGTTGTGAAAATTAATATTTTTGTCTTCTATTGATAACAATACATCTTCAACTGCTATTGCTCCAATTTCTATCAAGGCTAAAATGTACGGCGCAGCATCTTTTGCGTCATATGAATGTTTGGCATAGCCATTGAGATTTTTAATTAACTCTTCAATAATGTCTGTATCTTTGATCAATCCTAATGAGTGAGCTGCCGCCTGCCATACTATTTTAGAGTCATCGCTTAAGGCCGCGACTAAACTGTCAGAATACTCAACTTCATTGACTAAACCTAAAATCTCTGCAATTTTCGCTCGTACATTTTCATCTTCCTCATCATATTTATTAAGCGCTCCTGCTAACACAGACCATACAGGAACTTCTTTTAAACTGTCTTTTAGTTTATACAGTTCTTCAATAGCATAATAGCGCACTTTGGGAGATTTATCGTTTTGAAACCGCCCTAATAGCAGACTTATTGCACGATGGTCTTTTAATTCTGCTAATCTTTGGACAGCATCAATTCTTACTTTTTCGTCGAAGTTGCGAAGCGCCAAAACAAGAGAATCGTAGGTGCTGGTAGAGACTGAATTACGAGGCTTGCCAACACCTGGAACATTGTCGCTTTTTGTCATGTTGTTCTACTCCTTTGCTGAGACAAACCCTTGCCGAATGATTTCCTTAATCGCGTTGCCTACAACATTTGGAAATACATCTAAGGAATGGATGACCGTGAAACCATTTGGACCAAATAAACTCGCCATAGCGGGATCAGATTGGTCACGTTTCCTGCTATTTTGAGGATAATCAAATAATATTCCCATAACCTGGTTCCCTTGTAACCGCGCAACACGTATTTTTTCGGATGTTGCTTCCACATTGGCAGGCCAGCCATCTGTCATTATGACGATAAGTCGGTCTTTTTCCTGCCTTCCGAGCATGGCAATGGAAGCATATTCGACCGCTGGCAGCATGTCCGTTCCTCCATCATCTTTCCCAGCCATGCCGCCAATCCCACCAGGGTCATGATCATAAAATCCCTTAACCAGCCACTGATAACTCCCAAAAGCTCGTACTTCATACGGCACTTTCAAGCGTTCAAACCCAATTGAACACGTGGTAACAGTATCTGCCAATTGGGCAGGTGACGGGCGATAATTTTCTTGCAGGCTAATTGGCTTATTATATGCTGACATCGATCCGGAGAGATCAACACTGACAATTACGGCAAGATCGAGTTGATAGTGGATTTTGGGTCTGATAAAAACTGTATTTTTTCCGCGCGCAACCGCATTAACAAGTTGTTTGCGATCCAGCCGTCCTGCTCTTTGAAAACTTTGGGCTTGCGAAAGAGAATGTACCAGATCTTCGATTTCCCTGGCGAACCGCCTTCCTGACTCTATGTTTCTGATACGCAAAACATCATATAATTTTTGATTAACTTGAACACGCCGGATGTTTCGGTCAATGCCAGGACCAGCGCCCATGCCGCTTACGCCCATAATCAAATCGTGTGCTTTTTGAGAATCTTGAATATATTGGAGGCTGTAAAGTGTGATTTGAGCATCGTGTCGAATCTTCTCGATATCCAGATGAAGGTCGATATCGAAATTTTGCAGGTCGCGATTTGCAAGCTCATCAAGTTCTGGTAACTGATCGCTCTCTGATGGGTCTTTCAAATCATTGTTATCAGGATTCCTAGAGGCAGGTTGTTTACTCGCCTCGCTTTTTCCTGGTTTGATATTTTGGTCGGGTTTATTCTGAGGTTGTTTTTCGTTGTTGCTACTCTTCGTGTTTTGATTGCTTTTATCGCTATTAACAGGGGTAGTACTTGCATTACTTAAGCTCGGGGCATTTAAACCGGCTTGTGTTGCGTTTTTTTGTGACATGCTGGTGTCTTTAGCTTCTGGATGCCCGGTTGCATCATTTACAGCCAAATGGTTGCTCGTAGGTTTTGTGGGAACCATCCCATGCTTGATTAGTATCTTCAGGATTTCCAAGGAAAAATCCACACAGTCTTTTGCAGTACCACGAAGAATGTTAACCAACAAAGGAAAACACTCTTGAATAACAGCACGAACTTCTGGCTCGACAATTTTTAATGGGGGCGTATGAGGAGGTAAAACAGATAACAATAATGAACCGCTTATTTGTTCCCATCGATATTGTTCTATAAAACAGGATTCACACTCGATCCCTTCAAAAGACTCGTTTTGTCCACACTGTTTACATTTAGTTGTTTGACGATTTTTGAGCTTGTTTATTTTGGCTAAGTATACTTTTTTGGCGGCCCGATACACTGGTTCCCTTCTCCAGCGAGGTCGGATCCGGTCACCTGCGACGATTATCTCGTAGACAGCGGGCTGTTCCCATCTGACACGAGTTTCGATACGCCCATCTTCCAAAATATTAAATACCTGATGGATCGCGTGCAATCGAGAAGCGTGTTCGGGAACTTTCCAATAATCTTGATTGGAAACTTCGCTGAGGCCTTCCGAAATACTAATGACTGTCTCGAATATTTGCCTAGGTGTATGTTGCCAATGACCACGAATTTCGTGTTCGAGCACTGCATCAACTACTATTTTCCGATCTGTAGCTAGCGCATTTCTGTCTGGGTCATATGGGTTAAGAATAATTACGTTATTTAGGTCTGTTTTATGCTCTACCCCCCATTGGCAGGTTACTGATTTCTGGGTGACAATACTAGCATACGATATTAGTCTTTTCAATAATAAGGAATTGGCTACAAGGTCAGGCTCGCCACTATCTCCAAAGGTGGATAGAATCCGCGCACGCAAGCTGCGAATTACCTTCGATGAAATTGAGCCGGATCCTCTTTTTTTCCCAGACATGGATGGTTACTTTCCAGATACAACTCCAAATATTGGCTGAAAATGGCGCCGAATGACATCGTCTCGTTGGCGATTAAATTCTTCAGGGTCCTGATCGCACAAGTTCAATAAGACTTCAAATGCTGCTTCATTTCCAAGAGTATGCCTAGTCATTGCAAAATCTTCTAATGTTCTCATATATGGAGAGCGTGCAATTTGACCGTTTTCATAAGCCTTTCGTAAATCACGGATCAATCGGACATCATCTCTTACTGCATCTGGGTTTACATGCTTGTCCAAGGCAAACTTGAGTCTAGATGTTAATTTATTTACTTCATCCTCTTCTGTGTCTGCGTCAAACCGCCTCGCTCTCATCCTATCTAACAAAGCCGGTGGAGGCATCTGCCGATCTGGATTGCGTAAATCGGGATTCCAAGTGAAAACAAAAAAAGTATCATCATGAACTTTTACCACACCTTGATTGCCATTTGATGTAAATTCAGCCGTCGGTAGAGATATTTCTCGTTCTTGGATCATAGCATGCAAAATTGACAATTGAATCCCATCAACATTTACAACTTCATTCAGTGAGATGATACTGCCTATTTTGGCGTAAGTTGTCAATGGGCCTTCAACAGCAACAGTTTCTGTTGCTCCCTGGTTACCGCGTAAGCCTGTACCTCCGATCAACTCCATTAAATCGAAACCCTGTCCTAAATCAAACTCGCGATAAGGCATTCTTAATGTCGCAGCCATTTCTTTGGCAAGAGTGTTTTTGCCTGTTCCGGGGGGGCCATACCAGCCAATTACTTTAAGCCCTTTCAGCTTTTTACCGATTTTCATTCTGGATGCCATTTCCGTAGCCTGTGTCCTTGCCGTATTGGTCATTACAAAATATGGCAAAGGAGCGGGAATAGAATCCTTATAACCAAGCTTTTCATACATCTCTTCGGATTGCTGCGGTTTTTGAATGTCAAATTGCTTTAATATAATCTGGATTTCATCGGCGGCTTTACCCATTGGTATATAACTCCTGTTTTTTTTTACACTGTCAACCAAATAATTTATCCTAATTAGCCAATTTGAGTCAAATTTTAACGTGAATATATGCTTGGGCTGCTTACACTTTATACCCAACACAAAGGAAAAGCCTTGGGTGTTTAAATTGTAGTCGTTTTTTGCCTATGTGAATATATGCTCGAAGCCTTTTTAAGGAAGTGGCAGGATTTCTAACAGATAGGGAAGGTGATCATTTGTGGTTGAGTGGATCAGGGAGGTGTAATTGAGCGAATAATAATCTCTTTAATCTGTAAGTTTTGATCAAAAAGCAGCCATTCTTCGTAGTTTCAACAATAAAAATTCAAGAATTCGCTGTGATCTAGTGGAGGACTATTTAGCGACACGCTACAAACACCTTAAATGGTTTAGCTTTAGACTCTTGCCAATTAATTATGCCAAATCGCGTAATTTATCCTTTGGAATGATAGGTGTAACGTTACTTGATATCGAGAAAAGCTAATTTGAAACAGGAGAAACTCTTGGCGAATACCCAAATTTTGATAGTCATATTGGCAGTTATTGCTGCGCGAGTCGCCGCCAAAAGCAATAGAAAGAAGTAGGCAAATTTGTTCGTGTAAAAAATGATGGACTTTTTGAATGTTAGAATGCTCTCCCTTTGAAGCCTGTTTAGGAATTTGTGATGACTGATATCGTACATAAGGAAAAGGAGCCAGTCGTATATAGTTTGCGCCGCAAGCGCAGTCTCCATCGCAAGCGCCTGATGGATGTCGATAAAGCTGCAAACCCTGATCAGTTGCCGCCTGGTACCCCCATTGCAGTTTATTCCCGTGTCTCAAGTGAAGAACAAGTGCATGGATATTCTCTGGATGCGCAGGTCAACGCCTGCAAAGCTTTTGCGGCGCAACGAAAATGGAAGATTGTGAAGTTCTATTCTGACCCTGGTCATTCTGCGAAAGATGATAACCGGCCGGATTTTGCCAGGATGATTGCACATGCTCAAGAGCAACAGTTCAAGGCGATCATCTTCCATAAATTGGATCGCTTTTCCAGGAACATCGAAAATACATTGCGGTATTTTCGCGACTTGAATTCTTACGATGTATTGATCGCATCCGTCACAGAAGATTTTGATTTTACGACTGCACAGGGGCGGTTGGTCTTTCGTATGATGGCTTTGTTCGCACAATGGTATCTTGAAAACCTTTCCGCTGAAGTAGTGAAAAGCAAGGTGGAAATGGCTCGCCGCGGTATTCAGAATGGTCCAGTTCCCTTTGGCTACATCAAAGATAATGAGAGCAATAAAATCTTTATCATTGAAGAGGAAGCGCAGCTGGTCAGGATGGCTTACGAATTGTATGCTTCGGGAAATCACACAGACCAGACTATCGCTGATTTCATGAACCAGAGCGGTATCAAGACGCGCAGGGGAAACAAATGGAGCAAGGATACCGTCACCGACTTCCTACAAAATGAATTCTTCTATGGAAAAGTTGCCTATCGCGATCAATTATGGCCAGGACGCCATCAAGCGATCATCACAAAGGAACTGTTTGACCGTGTGAAGGAAGTGCGAGCGAGACATGCTGTTCGACCTCGATCTCACCTCGCATTCAACAAACTCCGGAGGATAAGTTTGTTACGAAGAATTGTATGTTGTAGCCAGTGTGAGAGACCATTGCGGGTTCAATCTGTAAAAGGGTATGGGTACTATATTGAGACATCCCTTTTTCGTGGTAAAGAGTGCGTGGACTCCCATGCGAGAGTGCGGATGGATACTATGGATCAGTTGGTTATTGACCTATTACGAGATATCCAACTGCCAGAAGCTTGGCAGAAAGATATTGAACGGATGCTCCAAGATATGGATGTTGTGCGAAAGATTGAGAATCGCCGTCTTGAGATCGAGGATGAACTGCGCCGAGCAGGACGGGCTTTTGCCGATGGCGCCTTCAACGAGGATGATTATGATCGTCGGCGAAAAAAACTAATCTCAGAAAAAGACAGCCTTGTTATTCCGGATGGGGCAAGGGCAATAGAAATGGGATTACAGTTGGAAACAATCGGCGATTTTATTGATGAAGCCACCGATGATGAAAAATATAAGATCTTGCATATCCTGTTTGATGCCGTCTATTACGATTTCGGTCAGAAGCGTCTGGTTGGATTTAAACCTCATGCAGAATTTGTCCCAATCTTTCGCCTTGCAGCACCATTCTCCGTATGGAGTGAAAAAGAAGGTTTTGTTTTTAGAACAGTTGTTTGAAATGTTGACACGAGAATCTGGGGGTGCTATACTGCGGCAAGTTTGACCTGTCAAAAAAACTACAGCGTTGATGACAAAATGTTTGTCATCATTCCACAACAGAATATTTGATCGTTGGTTTGTCCTTAAAAAGTGAGAGCCCACTGTGACGAGTGGACTCTCGTTTGGACAAACTTCCCATATGGTCATATCGTAAGTTTGTCCATCAGCGGAGAGGGCGGGATTCGAACCCGCGAACCTTTGTGGGTTACACGCTTTCCAAGCGTGCGCGCTAAGCCAGACTACGCGACCTCTCCAATTTCAGCGGGCGAATTATACCAGATGTTTTTCGGGCGGCAATCGTTAATCCGCGCTTTCGGCGCAACGGAATCCGCGGCTGAGACCGGCAGAATCAGGTTCATGCTTGAAGCGGCGGAATGTCGAGATATCGTCCAGGACGGCATCGTACGCTCCGCCTCGCAGAGAACGCTCGGTGCCAGTCTCAGGTCCAGTTGGATTTTCATGGGGTGACTCGAAGTAATACCTATTGCCGAACCAGTCTGCTACCCACTCGCGAACGTTGCCTGCCATATTCAACACTCCATACGGGCTTGCTCCCAGCGGGTAACGGGTGACGGGGAGCGATTCAAGAAACATCGTCTCCGAAAAGTTTGCCAGACGCGGATTCGCCTTTGAGTTGCCCCAGGGAAAGTACCGGGCGTCAGTCCCTCGCGCCGCCTTTTCCCATTCCGCTTCGGTGGGCAGGCGCCGACCCGCCCAGGCACAGTACATCTCCGCCGCGTACCAGTTGACATACACCACGGGCAAGTTCCGATACGCCCATTTGCCGTAGAATGGATTCAAACGTGGTACCGGCTCAAAACATTTTCCACTCTTGACACATTTCTCGTACATGGCGTTGCTGACTTCGTACTTGTCCATCCAAAACGCGTCCAGGTAAATAGGATGTTCCGGGTATTCCTTGAGGTTTGGATTCCCATTATCGCCCATGATGAATTCGCCTTTGGGGATGTAGACCTGTGTCATGCCATCCACTGTTGAAACTTTCGTATCCATCGGAACGTTTGAGCTTGGTCTGCCTATGTTAAAGGCTGCCAGTTCATAACGAAGCAACAGGGTGGAGAATCTTTCCTCCTGAACTGCGCGCCAGGTGCGTAGTCCAATATCAAGGTTTAGGACTGAAACAATTGAGATGATCAGGAGGACAACGGACAAAGTCCAAAACAAAGTTTTTCTTTTTGTCATGTTCAAGGAAGGTTTATTCCGGCTTTTTGCCAAGATGATAGATGATCATGCCGCCCAGGTCGCTGCTGTTGACTTCCCTGGCAAGAAGAGACTCCGCCCACTTATCAGATAACAGGGATGCGAACGGGCTGAAATGGTAAAAGGTGCCGAGACGCTCTGTTTTAAAACCAGCCTTTTGAAACATATCTGCCAGCGAGCGCGGGCTGAACTTTTGGACGTGCTGTTCCCCGCCGCCCATTTTGGCGACCATGCGGCTTTGGTCCGCCAGCCACTCGACGGGAGCCCATAAACTGGGGAAGGCGTAATTCGGCGTGGTGACAAATGCCAGCCCGCCCTTTTTGAGGGTGCGCCAGATTTCGGAGATGATCTTCATCGGCTCAACGAGATGTTCGATGACTTCGACGAACAACACAACGTCCACCGATTCATCAGGGAAGGGAAGCGCGTCGCCGGCAGCGGGAATGAAGACGCTGCGGGCTGTTGAGATCGAATTGCAAAACCTGACGGCTGATTCGCTGGGGTCCAAGCCGATTGCCAGCCTGCACTTTTCCGCGCTATGCAGGGTGAGGTTGCCGGAGCCGCAGCCCACATCCACGACCACGTGACCTTTAGCAATTGGCGTGACCTGATTCAGCACCCATAACTTGTTTCGATGCCAGAAGCGCTGCAAGCGCGGACCGGAGTTCATCGCCTTGTACTGGTAATCTCCGGGAATTTCGATTTTATTGTTCATGATTGCGTCTCGACTTTCGGGGATGGGTTTTCTCATTTCTAAAGATGCCTGACAGGTCGCCCCGGTCACGGCGCGCGAACGAATTGAGCAGGCTTTTGTTGAGTTCGTTCAACGCGATCAGCATCAACCCGCCGCCGGCGATGACCAGCAAAATGTCGCGCAGGGTTGGCGGCAGGAATTGCAGGAACAGGTAGTAGACGAGTTGTTTCAAAGCGGGTGCAAGGATGAGGGGAGTGATTAACTTGGCGACCCCGATTCCCAGCAGGAAGATGCCGAGCACGAAAGCCAGCATCCACATCTTTGTTAAAGGACCAGGCTGGAACCAATTCCAGAAACTGGACATGGAATAGATCAGGAGCGTATCCCAAAGTTGACCGGCGATCTGCCTCGGTCTGATGCGCTGCAAACTGGACTTGCGGTTGAATCCCACCTCGACAGGAAACTCGATGATGCGATACCCGAACCGTGAAGCGGCGACCATCAACTCCACGTCGAAGGCAAAGCGGCTGACTCGCAAGCGGGGAACGCAGTCCTCCAGCACTTCGCGGCGAAACAGCTTGATCCCGGTCTGGGTCTCGCGCAGGGACAATCCAAAGAGCAGGGATACGACCTCGCGATAGACCAGACTCATGACCCGCCGCAGCACGGGCATTTGTCCCAGTTTGGGAACTTTGGTGCCAATCACCAAATCTGAATCGGCTTCGTGCAGGCGTTGGAGAAATTTCTTCACGTATTCTGGTTGGATTTCCAAATCCGCATCGAGGAAGGCGATATATTCACCTTCCGCAAATTGGAAACCATAAAACAAGGCTGCTCCTTTTCCTTTGTTGACAGGATGCCGAACCGCCCGTACGGGGTATCCCTCCGCCTTTGCCCGCCGGCTTTCCTCGAAGGTGTTGTCACTGCTGCCGTCGTCCACCACGATGATCTCAAAATCCATTTTTTTGAGCGTCTCACAGACCTGCACGAGATTTGCGTGGATGTGATGTCCCTCGTTGAAGGCGGGGATGATGACGGAAAGTGTTTTATGGGGTTGAAAAACCTGCTGACCAGTTTCCATGTATTGCGATTTTACCCCAACTCATTCGGCGACTTATGCGCCGCATAACATCAGGTAAACTATGTCCTGTGTGAATTTCGCGCTGAGCGCAGTCGAAGCGCATGTCCTTTGACTGCGCTCACATTGTCCCGACACTTGCATTGTACGCCAGTGCAGTGTGTTCTTTCGGGAGGACGAAAGGAAATAATTCCATGAAAATTTTAGCAGTAGACATTGGCACGGGTACGCAGGATATTTTTCTCTACGACTCGAATCTCGACATCGAGAACGGCTTCAAATTGGTTTTGCCTTCGCCGACGATGATGATTCACCGCCGCGTAAAGCGGTTGATTAGGGAACAAACTCCACTATTTTTCACGGGACATCAAATGGGCGGCGGACCTTCGTCGTGGGCAATCGAGGAGGCGGCGCGGGCGGGAATCCCCGTATTCATGACTCCCAATGCGGCGGTAACGATCAACGATGAATTGGACAAGGTGGAAAGGTTGGGAATAAAGGTAATTTCAAAAGATGAAGCGAACGGTCTATCGTCCACCGTCCATCGTCTTGAATTGAAAGATTTCGATTTTGAGTTGATCTCCAAAACATTTGCCGATTACGGCGTTGCGTTGGATGATCTGGCGGCTGTGGCGGTAGCGGTCTTTGACCACGGCAACGCACCGGCGGGAGTCTCAGATAGACAATTCCGCTTTGATTATCTTGATCAGCGGATTAAGGCGAAGAACTCCCTTTCAGCCTTTGCCTATCTTTCGAGTGACATTCCGAAAATCATGACCCGCTTGCAAGCCGTTGCTGACTCTGTGCCGAATTTGCCCTGTCCGCTGGTGGTGATGGATACCGCTCCCGCCGCCGTGTTGGGCGCGGACTTTGACACGGCGGTTGCGAAGCGCAGGCAGAAAATCATCTGCAACGTGGGTAATTTTCACACACTGGCATTTCGTTTGGGAGATAATGGCATTGAAGGAGTCTTCGAGCATCACACTGGTGAGATCGATTTGCCGAAACTTGAATCGCTTCTGGAAAGGCTGGCTGACGGCTCGCTCAAACATGCGGATGTCTTCGATGACATGGGTCACGGCGCATTGATGTACACCGATAAAGTCTTTGAATTTGGAAAAGACGACTTTGATATTGTGGTAACGGGACCGCGCCGTAGTCTTTTCAATCGGCAATCGTTGATCGAAAATCGTAAATCCATTCATCCTTCATCCTTACGCCTTCATCCTTATTTTTCCGCTCCTTTCGGTGACATGATGATTGCGGGATGCTTCGGCCTGCTGGCGGCTGTCGGGGAGATTCTGCCGGCCGTGGCCGAATCAGTTTTCGAGTCGTTGCGCAGAGCGGGCAGGAGGGGAGTCGCTCCGTGGGATGGATAATCCCAAACAAAAAAGGTGAAAATACCATCCTTTTTATATTACATGTTGTACAATAAAGATGGTCGCAATTCACAGTTCCAGAAAGGAGTCAGAATGACTGAACAAGTACAAGGATGTGCGCGAGTCACAGGCACGGTTGCCGGTGATAAGCCAGCCGACCAACCGGCATCCAATCCAATCGAGAAAAAGGAGATGACCATGACAGCACGTGTTGGGCAGAAAGCCCCTGAGTTCACAGCACCTTCCTACTACAAGGGAAGTTTTACACCTGTTAAACTTTCGGATTTTGCCGGAAAGTGGGTTCTTGTTTGCTTCTACCCCGGTGACTTTACCTTTGTCTGAGCGACCGAAGTATCGGCGGTCGCCGATAAATATTCGGAATTGCAAAAGCTGGGGGTCGAGGTTATCTCTGTCAGCGTTGACAGTCACTTTGTCCACAAGATGTGGAACGATCATGAATTGACCAAGATGGTGGATGGCGGCGTGCCCTTCCATATGGCATCCGACCAGGCTGGGAATGTGGGACGCGCCTACGGTGTCTGGGATGAGAACCAGGGCATCGAACTGCGCGGACGGTTCATCATCGACCCCGATGGCGTGATTCAGGCGATGGAAGTGATGACCCCGCCCGTGGGTCGCAAACTGGGCGAGACCATCCGCCAGATTCAAGCGTTTCAGCATGTGCGTGCGAGCAAGGGGACTGAGGCGATGCCTGCTGGTTGGGAGCCCGGTCAACTGACCTTGAAGCCCGGTCCCGCGCTGGTCGGCAAGGTTTGGGAAGTTTGGAATCCCAAGATGGAAAAGTAAGATAAACGATTTGAAATTCAGAGACCCTGTGCAATTGCATGGGGTCTTATTTTGTTGACATTCCATTGGAAATCAGGTCAGATAACTGCACATCGGCGACACTGTCCCGCACGATGTCGGCTTCGCTCAATCGGTCAGGTGGAAAGGTCTGCGCGACGGCGACACAGCGCATCCCCGCCGCTTTGGCGGATTGAATCCCGTTGACCGCGTCTTCGACGACCGCGCATGCGGCGGGCTCCAGGCCAAGTTCCTGGGCAGCGAAGAGGAAGATATCCGGCGCAGGCTTCTTGTGGACAACGTTTTCGCCAGCTACAACTGCGTCCCACATCTCGGCAGGCAATTCGATTTTCTGCAGGTTGGCAAGGACTTTGGCTCTGTCTGCGCTGGAGGCAACGGCAAGGCGCAGCCCAGCCTCGCGGCAGTCTTGAAACAAGCGATGGACTCCGGGGAATGCTTTCAGTTGGGTGGGGAGCAAGGTAAAGTAGATTTCATACGTCCTGTGTTTTGCAGCAGGCACATCGAGGGGGAAGTTATATTTCTCGGCAACGCCGCCAATGTAGCGGTCTTCGCCCGCGCCGACGAAGGGATGGAAGTCATCGGGCTGGACGACCAAACCCTTCTCACGAAACATGGTAACAGCCGCCGCGTTGATCAGCGGTTCGGAATCGGTCAACACACCATCCATATCGAAAATCACAGCCTGAATTTTTGGGGTCATATTTTTCTCCATGGGCGTCAATCATATCAAAGTAACCATGCTTGTGAAGTGAAAATAAAAGGGCGGTTTCAGGATGAAGGTCATCTATCATGCATCTGCCAAAATGAATATAATCCCGATACATGATCCATCCAAAATCCATTTGAAAGGAATCGATGATGAATCAACATTTGCACTTGATCACTCTGGGGGTCAGGGACTTTGAAAAATCGCGCAGGTTTTACAAGGAAATTCTAGGCTGGAAACCAGCTAGCGCAAGCAGTGATGATGTCGCCTTCTTTCAAGCGGGTGGAGTTGTGCTTGCCATCTACCCGCACGAGAAGCTGGCGGAGGATGCATTGACCTCGCCCGAAGGCAGCGGATTTTCGGGAATCACGCTGGCGTACAATGCCCGCAGTGAAGCCGAAGTGGACGAGATTATCCGCGACCTGAAATCGAAGGGCGTGAAAATCGTCAAGGAACCACAGAAGGTCTTTTGGGGCGGATACAGTTCCTATTTTGCCGACCCCGATGATTATCACTGGGAAGTGGCGTATAACCCGTTCTTTGCGTTTGATGAGAGCGGGAATTTGAAATTGGATTGATCCGTAGGGGCGGGGTTACCCCGCCCCTGATGTCACCCACCAATTACAAGGGCGAGGAGACCTCGCCCCTACAAACAAACAGGAGACAAAATACATGTGCGGAATTTTCGGCTATGTGACCAAAAACGAAGAAGCGCTCGGACCCATCCTGATCGCGGCGGCGGAGCGGCTGACCTATCGCGGCTATGACTCGGTCGGCGCGGCAACCATCAACAACGGCAAAATCGATTTGCGAAAAGATGTCGGCAAAGTGGGGGAGGTGGCGGCAAAATACAACTTCGCAGAGATGCGCGGACAGCGTGGCATCACCCAATTGCGTTGGGCAACCTTCGGCGAACCGTCGCAGGTCAACAGTCAGCCACATTTGGATTCGGATGGCGACATGGTCGGGGCGCACAACGGCAACGTGGTCAACAACGTCGAGTTGCGCGAGCAGTTCATCGCGGAGGGCATGACCGTCCGTTCGCAGAACGACGGCGAAACCTGCGTCCATGCGGTGGAGCGTTACATCAATCGCAGCTATCAATTCATCGATGCAATCCGTTTGGCGTATGGCGACCTGCAAGGCGATTACACCTTTGTCATTGGGCGCGCGGACGACGACAAGCTCTATGCCTTCAAAAAAGGTTCGGGCATGGTGGTGGGACTTGGCGACGGCTTCACCTGCGTTTCGTCTGACCTGCCTTCGATTCTGCCGTTGACCCGCAGCGTGATTCGCCCGCACGACGGCGAGATCGTCACCTTGTGGGCTGATCGTGTCGAGGTCCGCTCGGTGAAGAACGGCAAGTTGATTCACCGCAAGCCCGAGTTGATCACCGAGTCGATGGACGCGGTGCAGAAGGGCGGCTATCCCCACTTCATGCTGAAAGAAATCCACGAGCAGGCACAGGTGGCGCGGGAGTTGATTCACCTGCTGGATGGAAGTCCCGATGTCCAGCCGCTGGTGGAGAAGATGAAGAGCGCGCGCCATCTGTATTTCATCGGATGCGGTACCAGCTATCACGCCGCGATGGCGGGAGCGGTGTACTTCGCCCAACTAGCGGGGCGACCTGCCATCCCAATCCTCGCGCCGCAGTTCGTTGCGCAGTATGCGCCCGTCGTTGGGTATGAAGATGTGGGGATTTTCGTCAGCCAGTCGGGTGAGACCAAGGACGTGCTCAACGCGTTGGAAGCCGCCGAACCACGCGGGATGGCTTGTTTTGGATTGGCGAACGTCGTCGGGTCCACGCTGACGAAAGCCACATCGTTTTGTCTACCCTTGTGCTGCGGCTACGAAATCAGCGTGCCAGCCACGAAGACCTTCACCAATCAGGTGGTGACGTTTTTGTACCTCGCCTATCGCATGGCGGGGAAAAATACTGCCGACCTTGTGAATATCCCCGAACTGATGGAGCAGACGATTGAGATGGTCGCCCCGCAGATTCAAGCGATTGCCAAAGAGATCAACCCGTGGAATGACATGTACTGTCTCGGCTACGGCGCGACCTACCCGATTGCCCTTGAAGGCGCGTTAAAGTTGAAGGAAATCACCTACGCCCATTGCGAAGGGATGCTCTCGACCGAGTTCAAGCATGGACCGCTCTCGGCAGTGAGCAAGGGATTCCCCATCGTCTTTGTGGCGGGACCCAACGACGTGCCGCTCATCATCAGTGGAATCAACGAGGTCAAGGTGCGCGGCGCGCGGACAATCGTCGTGGCGGAGGAGGACTCCCGCCTGCGAGCCAACGGCGACGACGTGGTCGTCATCCCAGCCTCTGACCCGCAGGTCAACGCCCTGCTTGCCGTCCTGCCACTGCAATTGCTCTCGTATCACATGAGCGTGATGCGCGGATTTGATCCTGATTTCCCGAGGAATTTGTCGAAGACGTTGACGGTGGATTGAGGTAGCGGATTATTGAAAGTAGATAATTTCAACGAAAGTGTTAATCTAATTAATCCAAGTTGCTACCTACCACAGGAAATTGAGGCTGCAAGCCAGTACAAGTAGAGCGACCTTGATTTCAAAACCTCTGGCAGTGACCGCATGAATGGACTTTGGCAATAAACGTTCAATCAAACTTCCAGTCGTTTCA
>JAUQXA010000055.1 GCA_030834895.1 Anaerolineales bacterium | reverse complement strand
TTTGGAACATTGCGAGTTGTCTTAGAGTAAAGGCAATCGCTCACTAAAGCAGGCGTAGTTGATAAATGAAGAGAGGAGCCACTTTTGGAAGAATCGTTTTGGACAAATCTGGATTTATTACTTCAGTCAACAGAACTCGTCATTGATCGTCCCCGAGGCTCATCGCATCCACGGTATCCGTCACTCGTTTATCCATTAGACTATGGTTACCTCAAAGAAACCTCTGGCGGTGATGGAAACGAGCTTGACATATGGCGGGGCACATGCACAGAGGCAAAGTTAGATGCCATAGTTTGTACGGTAGATCACTTGAAGAAAGATGTTGAAGTCAAGTTGTTAGTAGGATGTACCGAGCAGGAGAAAACAATTATCTGTGAATTTCACAATAACAGTAAATACATGGCTGCCATTTTGCTCAAGCGAAAAGAGTGACGGGTCTTAAACTATATTGAGTGTGAAGTTTGAAGAGCAAAACGCGCCTAACAAAGCGTGCACCCGACGTGTGGGACGCTTCGCGTCCTGCTCCCGAACCTTGTCCACATTCACATATGCGTGGTAACCCGACAAACAATCAGTTCGTTGTTTTAGCGCAAAGGTCCTTGAACAGTCATGAAGGCAATCACTTCGCTCCTAGACTCCGTCCATCCCTTATCCCTTGCATTCAATCGCGGCATAGGGCTGCCGCGGATTGTCGCTCTTGTCTCTCCGACCTGACCTGAATGCCTGTATGGCGCCCGTGCGGTGCACCGAGTTCTTGCCCACGAAGGGCATGATACCGCTCTCGCGGCTATGATCGTATGGATTGATATGCTGCCCGGAGATAAAAGTGCCGATGTCGAAGCCCTTGCAAGGGAGATGACCGATCCCCGCATTCAGTGGTTCCATGATCCAAAACGGCGCGCCGGTCAGTCTATCGCAACTTCATTGGGAGACCCTGACAAGGTTGCCTGGGATGTCTACCTCTTTTTTGATGCTCATGCAGAGTGGAAGGACAACCCTCCGATACCTCACCAATGGGTCCACCAGCTCGATGACCCATGGGCCGACCCGACACGACGCAGATTCGTGGATCAGCTTGAACCAGAACTGGCAAGGCTTCTCAAAAACGTAGTCGCCAAATGACTGGTTGCCTGCCAATTAACAACAATGCCAAAGGAAGAGTTCCGCCAGATATTTTTTCTGGCTGGTATTCCAAAATATATAGTTCGGCGGTCAATCGTATGGGGACAGAATATTTATCGTTGGGAAAAATCCAGCCGCCTATGGTATCAATTGGAAACCATTCTACAGGAAGGATACATCCAATGTTGATTCCGAATATGAAAATTATATGGACGATTGTTTCAGCAACAATCATGCTCTGCTTGTTCTCATGCAAACCATTGGCACAAAGCCCAATTGAGACGTCAAAATCGGAAATCATAAGCACGCCCACAGCAGACGCAAAGCAACCGCCCCTGAAGACGATAATGGGGGACTTTGTCATTGCCTCCGTCCGTCTGACTGATGAAGTCCATGGTGAGAAGTCGCAAGCCGGGGAGAAATTCCTACTGGTGATTTTGACCCAACCAGACTTGACGAATTTGGCCCCGGGCAAGTTTTCGCTGGAGGAATTTGGCAACATGGTCCACAATAGTGATGGCGAAATTTACATTTTGGGAAGCGATAATTCCAAAATAATATCGACAATGGCCGGGTGGGTTGAGGACGAATTTGCCATGGGTTTCAGAGTGCCCATTTTGGAAACATATACATTGTATTGGCCCGGCAATTTACCGATTGACCTTAATATCAATAAGTAGCTAACATCAACTCCAGCGGGTAAATATAAACATGTCAAACAGCCCATAAACCATTTCGTGATACACTTCCTCTGCGGGGTTCAATACTTTCTTTCGACAGGATTTTGGTTCAATGAGGAGCACTGCAACACATACCTTTCATCGAAACAGCTTCACCTGGCTGGCATATCTTTTGCTGGCTTTCTACGGATATTTTCTCAACATCCTCGGTCCGATCACTCCCTTCCTCAAAGATCAATTAAAGCTATCCTACACGGTCAGCAGTCTGCACTTCAGCGCCTTTGCGGTCGGCATTCTGCTGGTTGGATTCGGCGGCCACATGGTCATCCAGCGTATCGGACGCTGGCGCGCGCTCTGGCTTGCCGCTTTTGGAATCAGCCTCAGCGCCCTGATTCTGGTCACAGGACGAACAGCGGCTCTTACCATTGGAGCTTCGTTCTGCATGGGACTGGTCGGTTCGTTGATTCTGGTGATCGTCCCCTCGGCGCTTTCCGACCAGCACGGGGAGTCGCGCGCAGTGGCATTATCGGAAGCCAATGTCATCTCCTCGCTGGTATCCACCGCCGCCCCGCTGATGGTGGGGTGGACTGCCGCCCTGCCCGGCGGCTGGAGACTGGCTCTGGGATTGGGTGCCCTCGCTCCGCTGCTGATGCGGCTTGGATTCAACACAGCCACTCCGCCGCAACCCGCCTCCCCGCATGTGGATTCTCCCTTTGCCCGGGAGTCCCTGCCCATTTTGTTTTGGGTGTACTGGATGGCGATCTTCCTCGCAGTATCTGTGGAATTTTGCATGATCTCGTGGAGCGCCGATTATCTGGAAAACAGCTTGAACATGCCACGGGTAAATGCCGCCCAGGCCGTGAGTCTTTTCCTAGGCGCGATGATTCTCGGTCGCATGGCCGCGAGCCGTCTCGTCCAACGCTTTTCAGTGCATCGTGTGGTCGTTGCCTACATCATCGTGGCAGGCATTGGCTTCGCAATGTTCTGGCAGACAAGCATTTCTACTTTGGCACTGACCGGTTTGTTCATAACCGGACTGGGCGTCGCGGGACAATATCCCCTTCTGCTTTCGCTTGCCATTGGAACTGTGCGCGATACCACACAGGCAAGCGCCCGCGCCACCCTGGCTTCGGGGACGGCGATTCTGGCGCTTCCGCTGGTGCTGGGTCGCTTGGCCGACCTGGCCGGGATTCGACAAGCCTATGGAGTGGTGGGAATCTTGTTGATCGGCGTATTCCTGATTGCCCTCACCGCCCGACGAAAAGTTTCCACTTGAGCAAACAAGCCTCAATCGTTGTTGACGCAGGCAATTTCACGTGATAAAATCTGCCCCGCTTTAGAAACGGGCGCGTAGCTCAACGGCAGAGCAGTGGCCTTTTAAGCCATTGGTTGAGGGTTCGAATCCCCCCGCGCTCACAGGAAAAAAGTCTTCCCCCCGGAAGGCTTTTTGTTTTGGTCGAGCGTCCCCGCAGGAGGGATGATATTCGAATCCCCCTGCGCTCACAAGAGGTCTTCCATTTGGAAGGCTTTTTTGTTTTGGTTGAACATTCCCGCGGGAGGGATGATATTGAATCCCCGCGCTCATAGGAAAAGTCCTCCACAACGGAGGACTTTTTGCTTGATCTGTAGACCATACCTGAAACGTGACGTTACTTGTCTTTGTCCAAATCTTCTTCTTCTAAATCCAGTTCATCTTCATCTTCGAAGGAGAACAGATCGAACTTGTTCAACTCTTCGGCAAAATCCAGGTTTTCGATTGCCTCTTCGAGGAGGTCGGATAGTTCCTCGTCTTCGGTTTGATCCGCCAGCCCGACAAGATACGTACGTGCCTCGTCGCCGCCGATCTGCGAAAGTGACCAGATGGCAGCGGCGGCCACATCTTCATCCTCTTCTTCATCATCGAGGAGTTGAATTAATACAGGAACAGATTCCTGAATGCCAAGCGCGCCGGCCGCTTCAACAGCGGCGGCTTTGACGGGTGTTTCCTCGTCGAGTAATTTACCGATCACGTCTTCGTTCCAACGCTCATCCTGTGAATGTCCCATGGCACGCAGGGCGCTGGACACCCAGGCCGGGTCCGAACGTTCGAAAGCGGACTCGATCAGCGTGGGAATTTCCATGCGCGAGGAGAAGCCCAGAATTTCAAGGGAGCGCCTGCGTAAATCCGCATTGCCTTCGTCGCGAATGACGGAGATCAGGGCGTCTTCTATTTTACGTTCGAGGTCTTCGCTAATCTTTTCATACTCGCCCAGCAGGAGGAATTCGCCGAGCACGTTCAACGCCTCCATGCGCGGAGCGGACTCTGCATCGGCGAGATAAATGCCCAGGATTTTGCCGACCAGTTTCGGGTCTTCGGATTCGATGAGCAGACGAATGGCGCGTGCCCGCACTTCCGCATCAGGGTCATCCAAAAGCGACTTGCCGATCTCTTCGTAGGAGACAAGGGTGTCCTTGTCGAAATGCTCCACAAGTTTATCGAGCAACAGCAATTTTCGTTTCGGCGGGACATTTGTCCAGACGTTGGAAAAAAGCCGCAGGGACTCGGGGTCGAGGTCCGAATATAACTTCAGGTGACCCTGTGAGATGGGCTTTTTGGAATCCAGCAGGGTATCGAGAACGTCTTGAAAGGAAGTCTTCCTGGCCATGATTATGGGGTTGGGATTTTAGCAGGGTCAACGAAGTCCATGATGTTGACAAAAAGCATCAGACCGATGAGCATGAGCATCGCAATGCCGTTGACCGCATTCTCCCATTGGGGTGGGATGCGTTTGCGGAAGAGGATTTCAGGAAGGGTGAAGAGGATACGCCCACCGTCGAGCGCGGGAATGGGAAGCAGGTTCATCACGCCAAGCGAAATGCTGAGCACGCCAATCAGGTTGAGGGTCCAGTTGGTAGGTGTGGGCGCAGCGGCTCCAGCTGGGGCGGCCGCGGCCTCCTGTCGGCTGGATACATCCTCTTCCACCGCCACATCGAACATATCGAAGATGCCTTTGAAGCCGATGAAGCGCGCGTCTTCCGGGGCAATGACACCCTGAATCAGCGCAACGGGCAGGTAAAGGATGGTTGCGGCTTGAAGTCCTGTGACCAACGCTCCGCCCGAAACACTTTCGATAAAAGTTGCCGGGCGGGTGGGATATCCAAGCCCAACGCCCAGAGCGCCTTCGCTTGCCTTGCGCGTGGAAAGCGGCGTGGCTGTGAGTGTGACCTGTTCGCCGTTACGATCAAACACCATTTCAACCGGCTTGTCGAGATTTGCCTTGATGATGGCAATGGCGGAGTCTATCTCGGTGACGTTCTGCCCATTGATGGAAATCAAAATGTCACCCGCCTGTATGCCCGCCTGCTCCGCGGGAGAGTTCCCGGCAATCGAGTCGATTTTGATCGAACCGGGCACCGAGATACCCTCGAACGAAATCAGGAACGAAAAGACAATCACAGCGGTGAGCAGATTCATCAGCGGACCGGCGAACAAAACGACCAGTCGTTTCCACGGGCTGGCAGCGCCCAATCCGCCGGGGATGTTGGGGTCATTCTCGCCTTTGGGGCGCACAAAACCGCCTAGTGGAAGCCAGTTAATGCTGAATAATGTACCGGGGTGAATTTCGTTGATTTCACCTTTCCATTCAATTGCGCCATTCTTTCTTCCGATGCGAACAGTTTCAGTTGACAGCGCGGTTTGCAAAGATGCATCAACAACTTCGCCATTGGAGCGCACAATGATTTGATCAATTTTGCGTGCAGAGGTCCGCGTGGGTTTTCCTTCCGCACCAAACTCCAGGGTTCGCAAAATATATTTTTCGCCTTCCTGGTCCACTGTAGCAACGGACGTTTTTTTCAAGACGGACGTCCAATCGAAACCAACATCGAAGTTTTTTGGAATCTCGACACGCTGTTTATTGAAAATAAGAAAGCCTTTGGTACGCCAAAACCCAAAGGCACGTGGCGGAAGTCCGAAACCAAATTCCTCCACCTCGATCTTTGCCCAGCGCGCGGCGATAAAATGTCCCAGCTCATGCAAGAAGATCATCCCGCCCAGGGCGAGCACGAAAACGATTAAAGTTACAAATCCAGATACCATTTTTATCCTTACTCTAATTCGACGACAAGGCGGATTATATCTTCAAACGGATTTGACAGAGTTAGAGATTTATTAGACAAATTTTCCACTTTTGTTTCCGCTGATAGTTGGTTCTGTTTCGAGGGATTTTTCTCCCTTGGGCTGTAAAAAAATAAACCACTGAGTCGCAAAGATGTGGAGATGAATTGTCTGGAAAAACTCTGTGCCTCGGTATTTAAGTGGTGAGGATTGAAAATAATTTTACGGAAGACCCTCAAAAACATCCGCCGCGGCATATGCCACACCCACCATGCTGGGCCCTGTATGCGCCGCCAACGCAGGCGACATGTAATGGATAGGCATCCACGTGCACTTAAAAACTGGCGCAATCAAGGCACACAACGCTTCCGCGCCCGGCATGTTATAGGAATGTAGAACCTGCACACGCAAGGCAGAGCCAGGTTTATGATGCTTGAGCATGATATCCACCAGACCCTGTAATGCTTTTTCAAAGGTGCGCGCCATCCCCAACTGTGAATAGGTGCCACCAGCTTTTTCCACGCCAATCAACGGGCGGATTTTGAGCATGGAAGCGAGCAATCCCTTCATGTGACTGATACGTCCGCCATGAATGAGGTACTTCAACTCATCCAGTGTGTAAATGCTTTCTGTCGCCGCGCCAATGAGTTCGATGAGCCCCACAATTTTTTCCAAGGACCAGCCTGCCTTGAGGGCGCGCGCTGCCGCGGCAACCTGCCAGCCCAACGCGGCGCACAGGGTCTTGGTATCCACCACAGTCACATTGGCCTCTGCAACCATTTCGGCTCCAAGACGGGCGGCGTTGTATGTACCGCTCAACCCGGAGGACATTTGAATGGATAAAATATCAGGGTCGGCAACGGCGAGCTTGCGATACACCTCGGCAAAATCACCCGCCGAAGGCTGAGATGTAATCGGAAAATTGGATGTTTCCATCAACATTTTTTGCAATTCATCTGATTGAATGTCCTCCCTGCTGCGGTAGGATTTTCCATCCAATGTGATCGTGTGCGGCACGACATGAATCGGAATTTCGGGCATCAGTTCGGGGGGCAGGAACATATCCATGCCGGTGTCGGTAACAATTTGCATCGCGGACTCCTTGGCTTTCAAACATAGCGAATCAAATATATTGGCTTTTATACGATATGTGCCGCCCCACCCACTCCCGCGACCAGCACATCACTCACGCCGGGCACTTCGCGCAGGCGCTTCTCCACTTCCTTTACAAACTCCTTCAAACAAATCACATGCACATTCGCGCCCGCATCCACCGTGTAAGCGGCGGGAAGTCCTTTGCCGCGCCATTCGCGCACTTGATGAAAAACCTCCAATGTGGCAGACTGCCAGTACATAAGGGGAGGGTTCGAAGTCATCATCACAGAATGCATCATGTCTGAATCATGTTCAATAATGTTTGCCAGAGCTTCAAAGTCCCTGTTGAGGATGGCGTTGCGGCAAATATCCAGCCTGCGCGGAGCATCCGCCACACGCGCCGCTTGCAGTGGACTTGTCCATGCCAGAGCGTGACCTTCCGTCGAACCGGTCTTTTTGTGTTGGGCACTGACAATGGCAATACAGTCCATCAATTCCCAATGGTCGGAGAGCGCAATTGAAACTGCCACGCAGTCGTTATCGCCAGTACCCATCTGCCATTCGACAAACCCAGTGGGGATGGAACGGCAGGCAGAACCAGATCCGCGCCGCGCGAGACGGGAAAGCTGGGCTTCGCTCAGGTTCAGTCCCGCCGCTTTGCTCGCCGAGAGTGACAGCGCCGCAAACGCCGCCGCCGAAGAGGCGATTCCCGCCCCAGCGGGAAAATTATTCTCGCTTATCACTTCGGCATTCATTTTGAATCCCGCCATCTCGCGCACAAGGTTAAGGATGTGGGAAACGCGGTTCAAGCCCTTGCCGGCCACTTCATGTCCATTGATGATCAACTCGTCGAAGGGTAGCGATGGCTGAAAACTGACCGTCGTGCGTGTGTACAGTCCATCGAGGTTCATCGAGATGGAGCCATTGGATGGGAGGCGCAGGGCGTTATCGCGATTGCCCCAATATTTGATAAATGCGATGTTAGCGCAAGCGACACTGGTTGCGGTTGAATTAGACATGTTGCATAAATCACCTTTTCGTTGTTTTCTAATGCCAGTTTACCACGAACGTCAAACAGTTCTAGTAGTTGGCGTTTTTCATCAAAGTCTGCTGTGTCAATACGATCACGAATGCCATCGCAGAATTCCTGTATTTCTGAGATCTGATCATCGGTAAGAGTTAGCTTCTCGATGGTTGATGAAATCTCCAAATGTTCTTTTCTGAGATTGTTAATGTTGTTTTCCAAACGCAGCTTTCTCTCAGTTAGCATACCTCTTTCGAAATCACCAGTAAGGTAAAGATCAAGAATTTTTCCAAGTTGAACTTCCTGGTCGGCGATCTGGTTTTCTATCATGGCAAGACGATCCAGTAGGACTTGATTTTCTTCAACTGAGTCGGTTTGTTTTTCCTGCAGCCCTGCAATTAGAGCCTGTGGATTCTTAATCAAGTTTGCAAGCCAGTTCCACACGGTGAAATCCACATCCTTGCCCCGAAAAGTAGGCGCGTCACATAAACTAACAGGGCTTTGTTCTCTTCCGCCGCAGTAATAATAATGATTTTGGTGACGAGTTCTTCCTTTATAAGTGTAATTACACTTGGCACATCGAAGCCGACGTCCTAACAAGTATTCGTGTTTTGCACTTCTGTCAGACTGTTCTGCGTTTAGTTTTATTCTGACAGATGCCCGCTTAAATGTTTCCTCATTGATAATGACAGGCACTGTTACGGCGATCCATTCGTCTCGAGGTCGCCCAACTTGTTTCCCAAAACCACATTTGGGCTTGGGTTTACGTTTTTTGCCATCTTCCATCATCTTTGTCTTACCGTAATACCAGGTTCCGGTATAGGTTTCATTTCCAAGGATGCGGCGGATCATCGCAGCTGCCCAAACGCCTTGTTCTCGTTTCTTGAAGAAGTGGCCGTGTTTATCACCACGCGTGGGCACTCCCATAGTGGTGAGTTTCCTTGCTATTGCATTCATGGATAACGGTTTGCCTGATTCGTCTCCATGTAAATACCAACTAAAAACGGCGCGCACTATTTCCGCCTCCTCCTCATTGATCTCAAACCAGGCTTTGTGCGGTTCTGAAATCACACTATACCCATAAGGCGGACGTGATCCGACCAGTACAAATCCACTCATTGCCTTACCGCGCTTGCCACGTTTGCTGCGTTCAAGGATCTTTGCTTTTTCATACTCTGCGATGCTGCCGCGAATCTGTTTTTGAAGGCGACCTTCGTCCGAGTCATCATACTGCCCAATGACATATTCAATAACCGCCCCATCCCGCATAAATTCTTCTTCGATCAATGCCTGATAGATGCTTTTACGTGCTAGGCGGTCCACGTCATACACAATTACTACATCCACGGTTTCATTCACCAAAAAGTCACGGACGTTATTCAATTCCGGGCGATCAATACTGGCACCGCTGTAATCCTCTGAAAAAATATGCAGCAGGACATAACCACGTTCTGCCGCGTATTGCTTGCAAGATTCGATTTGTGTCTGAAGGCTGTAGCCTTTGGTTTGTTCATCTGTGGAAACACGCGCGTAAATAACGGCTCGTTTGTTCATTTGGTGTCACTCCAACTTTTAATGGTTTTATAAATGAAAGGCAGTCAGGGACAGGCAGCCGTGCCGGAAAGCTGCCTGTCTGATTTACATCCGTTCTGGGGAGTCCAGCTTTTCCTGGACCTCCGTAAACAGATCAGCGCCGAGAATCTCGATCTGCGTTTCCGCCGGCACACCCAGTTCACGAACCAGGTCTGCCAGGATCAGTCCAACGCTTCCCTGGATGGTTAGCAAGCTGGTATCACCAGCAGCGGACTGCCATTCCCTGCGAAAGTTGGCAAGTGCATGAATAACTTGAGGTTGGGGGATGGGGGGTGTTTGAAACATAGGCATACTCCTTTCGGGTTGGGGAGCGCCCTGTTTTCATCCCGGCAGGAAAACGAAAGCGCCCCGATGGAATCCACCAGGGCGTTTTCGTCAGGCTGATATAATGCAATCAGCCCTTCCCTCCGCCGCGTCGGTGGGTTTGGGTTAGGGCCGTGCCTGTGTTAGCGCACATGTACGGCCCGTTTCTTTCACTGGTTATTTCATTGCCAGTAATGAAATTATAGCACATACATTCTAAATATCAACCCCCAAAACTTTGCACTACTGTTCGTTGTTACGGTGAATTGGTTTTCGTCCGCGCTTCTCCCCTTGCGTCTCGCGGTCTTCCATGAACTTCAACAGGGATTGCCGGCTGACCTGCCAGGATTGCCCCCATTTGCGTCCTGTGATTTTTTGGGCGCGAATCAACTTACGAATGTAATCCAATTCGTAGCTGCTGATACGCGCCGCTTCGTAGGTGGTCAACCAGTCTTCCATGTGATCTCAATGCCAATTATAACCGTGCCATGTTATCTGGCGCTATTCTGTTTTTAAGGTGCCGCACTCCTTTTAACCTGCGGCACTATGGTTTCTTTATCGTATGCCTATGAGTTGGATTACGAGTTTTTTTCAAAAAAATTTCGGGTAAAATAAACGCCCTATGTCTCAAGAGCTTCCCGTTCGGGGCGGTTCTAGCTTTCCCAAAAGAAAACTGCTCCTTGTAATACTTATCGTTTGTCTGGGGGTGATCATTTACTCAGTGCTGGACCGTCTGCACCATATCGTGGAATCCTCCTTCGGTAATGAATTGGCTGTTGTCATTGTCGCCGGAGTGACCATTGGAATTTTGTTTTTAATTCTGGTGGGAATGGGACTTGGCGGCGTGCTTGAATGGGCCGTTTGCAGGCGTTTCCTGATTTTCAAAAGGAAGCCCCTGCCAGGCGGCAGGCTTGAATTTTTTCTAAAGCTATGGGGGCACAAGTTTGAAGAAATTCCAGAGTCTCAGCCAGCCGAAGCGCCATCCGACAATATGCCGCCCGGTGTTACGACAACAGATCTTGAAGAATTGTTGGTCATTATCGGACAACGCAAACGGGGTGGAAAGAAAAGCCTGCATCCGGACGATACCCAATTTCGGGCTGTGCGCGACTGGATGATCATGCAGTCGCATGGCACATCCGTCACTTTGCAGCAATTCCTGGAGGAGCGTTTTGGCACGGCTCCCGAAACCGGGATGCCGCTGGTTCCCAACCAAACCTTCTATGGATGGCGCAATAAGTTTCTCAAGGAATTGAAAAAATATAAACATGCACAATCCAAAAGAAAATGATGCAGTTCAGAATAATCTGTATCGTTTTTTGCCTGTAACAATCTCGTAGAATAGTCGTAGTCTAAACCATACAATAACCATAGACCCAGATGTTAAAAGAGCCGCCGATGCGCGGCTCTTTTTCATTCCATGCCGCGGAAAGGAGACTATGGCAAAAGTAATTGTTTATCTGCGGGAACAGGAACGCAGTGCGTTGTACGAACTGGCGACGAAGGAATATCGCGCGCCCAAGGCCCAGGCTGCCCTGATCATTCGCAAGGAATTGGAGAGGCTTGGTTTGTTGGAAACGGGTGCGGAAAATCAGGAGGAAAAACATGACGAACACTGCGCCTCCTGAAATCAAGGAATACACCCCGGAACAACGCAAGCTGCTTGCAAAGGCATACCGCTTGATTTTGAGCTGGCCTCGGGAGAAAACCAAACCGGCTGAAACCTCTTCATGTTCCGATGAAAGCAAAGTTACAAGGAAAACCACACTCCTCCCCAGTATGGGTATGGCTTCCCTGCCGGAAAACAAGCAAGGCTAGCCTCCCATGTTTGAAGGGATATTGATCGGACTGGTTCTGTTCTGTGCTCCCATCCTCATTGGGATGGCAGTTGTTTTACTGTGGAAACGACTGTGTTAGCGATGTCAGAATCAGGCTTCTCAGCAAGGAAATGAAATGTCCACAAAAGTAATTTGTATCGCAAATCAAAAGGGCGGGGTGGGAAAAACCACCACTGCCGTTTCCCTCGCTCATGGTCTCTCTCAAAAAGGAAAACGGGTCTTATTGATCGATCTCGATCCACAGGGACAATCAGCGACTGCATTGGGCCGCAGCCCGGAGCCCGGTGTGTTTTATCTGCTCACAATGGGCATGACCCCACAGGAGACCACCTTCGTTCAGTCATGGGTACGCTTTTCCGGAAGAGAAGGGCTGTATCTCCTGCCCGGTGATCAACAAACGATGGCAGCACAAACCGTGCTCAATGCGCAGGATAAACCCATCTCGGCCATTCGCCATTCGATCAACCGCTTTTTCAAAGATGGACTGCATTACATCATCTTCGATACGGCGCCCAGTGTGGGCGGCATCCAGGAACGCGCGGTATGGGCTTCCGACCTGGTGATCGTACCGACTGCGACCGAATTCCTGTCCACAGATGGTGTCGGCAAGATTCTGCGCATGTTGAGCATTCTGCAGGAGAAGAAAAATTGGCGCGGCAATTTGTTGGGAATCCTGCCGACGTTCTACGACGAACAAACCCGTGAAAGCAAGTCCACCATTGAAGACCTGCGCGAGCGATTCGACACAAGTGTGCTGCCTCCCATTCATCGCGCAACCTTGTTGCGGGAGTGCGCCGCGCAGGGCCAGACGATTTTTGAGATGGATCCGCTTTGCCGCGCCGCCAAACAATATCAAGCCCTGACTCAGATGGTATTGAAGTTTTAGGAGATCGTCATGGCGAAGAGACGTAATCCATTTGAAGCCCCCGAACCCGTCCCAAACGTGACAATCCCGCCGAGCATTTATGACTCTTTGCGTGTGGCTGCCCCCCGCAAGCGCAACCGTCGATGGGAAAAGCAACATCAAAGCTACAAGGCTGTCTATCGCGGGGTGGACCCAAAACTGGCACTGAAGGTCAAGGCGATTGCCAGCGATTTGCTGGTCCCCGAAGGGGAGGTCGCACATGCTGTGATTGAATATGCATTACACGGTTACGAACAGGGCAACCTGGATCTTCACCCGCGCCCCAACCCATACCGCATGCGCATGACTTTGTTCCCGGCTTCCGATTCAACACGTTCGTATGACAGTCCTGTGAAACCCGCCAAACGCAAACAAACGCAAGCGCTATGGCGCGTGATCACCACCTGGCGCGGGTTTCCTCCCGAACTCAAAAGGGAACTCGCAGCCCTGGCTTCCGATGATGGATTGAACGTACCCGTCGGAGAATTAATCACCGCTCTGCTGCGCTTTGGTTTGAAAGCCTACGACAATGGCTTGTTGACCCTCGAACCGGTTCAAAAAAGGACAACCTTTACCCTGGCACAGGAGGGCATCAAATGAGTTTTCCCAAAAAACAAATCAATGGAGTGAAAAAAGAAATCAACGTAGGCGGCACAGACAACGTGCCGCCTACGCTTTGTCCACCTCCCGCCCACATCTCCGCCTGCGTTCCCGCCTACGCTGAACGCACAGACAGGGCCGTAACGAATGAAATGAATAACATGGGCATTGGGAGACCCCCTGATGGAAATAACCCAGTTTTATTTCTGGGGTGGACAGCATGAATCCCCGCGAAGCCTGGCAATCTGTGCTGGGGCAACTCCAGATGGAAATGCCGCGCGCCTCGTTCGATACCTGGGTACGGGATACCGAAGTGTTGTCCCTTGACGAGGGTGTCATGACCATCGCGGCGCGTAACGCGTATGCGCGTGACTGGCTGGAGTCGCGCCTGGCAAGCACGGTTCAAAAACTATTGATCGGTATTTTGAATCAAACCGTGACCGTTCAATTTGTAATTGGAGATTCTCCCAACGAAGAAGCAGAAGTCGAAGAACAAAATGACGAGCAGGAACTCACGATTGAACCGGTGCAATGGCTGGACTACGACAGGATCGTTCAGCCGCATAAACAGGTTGTCGTGAAAGGCTACCTGCGCCGCCTGGGGATGGAGATCGGACCAAAAGCGATCTGGTTGTATATCGGATTTCATCAGGCAGCCTGGATGGTGCAGAGCCCAAATTCAGAAGCGGGCAAGGCGTTGTACAGTCGGGCGATCCTGCGTTTCAGCGCCTTGAGCAACGGGGCATTCTGGCGATTGCTCAAACACAAAACGATTCAAGGAGACCTTGCCGGACTGGTGCAGCGCGTTGACGATCTTTATGTTCGCCGCTTTCGGCGGGGACGGGATGGCCGTCCACATCGTGCCCCGATCCGTTATCAGGTTTTTATGACTCCAAGATTGACCCGCGCAGATGCGGCAGCGGTGTATTCCAGATTGAAAAGTTTACTGGATCAGGGCATGTTGATGTTGAATGCCTTGCAGAAGTTGCTGGCCGTGGAGGATGTCATGGAGTTACTCAGTCCCATCGAGTCAGCGAAAACAAATATCCACTTCAATACGGTCATGGATATGGCGCGCCTGGAGTCAGGTGAATCATTACACCCGGATGCGGATCATCTGGCGCAGGAATTGCATCGCAGGATCATCAATGCGCTGGGTGACATTCATATCACACATTATTTCATTACGGAAACGATCAAACGATACAACCTGACGCCCGCGCAGGCCTGGCTGGTGACCGTCTCGCGCGACATGGCCTACCTGAACTCACACACCGGCGAACGGCGCGAAGTGGTGACCTTCAAGGAAGGCTATCAGGAGATGGCGGCTCTGGTTGGTTCCAACCGCTACAAAACCGTACAAGCCTGGTTCAACCTGCACTGGACTTCGCAGCAGCGCGGCGGCGACATGACACGATTTCTGGTCGAACTGGAAACCTCCGAATCAAACACCTACCCTGACCTGCGTGTGGACAGCATGCCGCGCACGTATCGCGTGCTCCTGGATGAACCGCTGGACGCAAATGGGAGTCATAAGGTGGACGCGAATGGGAGTATTAGGCTGGACGCAGATGGGAGTAATAGCCAGACGCAAATGGGGGCATTAGTGGACGCAAATGGGAGCAATATGGTGGACGCAAATGGGACTGTTTTAAACTCTTTTAAACACCCCTTAAACACT
>JAUQXA010000054.1 GCA_030834895.1 Anaerolineales bacterium | reverse complement strand
AGTGTTTAAGGGGTGTTTAAAAGAGTTTAAAACAGTCCCATTTGCGTCCACCATATTGCTCCCATTTGCGTCCACTAATGCCCCCATTTGCGTCTGGCTATTACTCCCATCTGCGTCCAGCCTAATACTCCCATTCGCGTCTGCCTTATGACTCCCATTTGCGTCCAGCGGTTCATCCAAGAGCACGCGATAGGTGCGCGGCATGCTGTCCACACGCAGGTCAGGGTAGGTGTTTGATTCGGAGGTTTCCAGTTCGACCAGAAATCGTGTCATGTCGCCGCCGCGCTGCTGCGAAGTCCAGTGCAGGTTGAACCAGGCTTGCACGGTTTTGTAGCGGTTGGAACCAACCAGAGCCGCCATCTCCTGATAGCCTTCCTTGAAGGTCACCGCTTCGCGCCGTTCGCCGGTGTGTGAGTTCAGGTAAGCCATGTCGCGCGAGACGGTCACCAGCCAGGCCTGCGCGGGCGTGAGGTTGTATCGTTTGATCGTTTCCGTGATGAAATAATGCGTGATGTGAATGTCACCCAGCGCATTGATGATCCTGCGATGCAATTCCTGCGCCAGATGATTCGCTTCCGGATGTAATGATTCACCCGACTCCAGGCGCGCCATATCCATGACCGTATTGAAGTGGATATTTGTTTTCGCTGACTCTATGGGACTAAGTAACTCCATGACATCCTCCACAGCCAGCAACTCCTGCAAGGCATTCAACATCGACGTGCCCTGATCCAGCAAACTTTTCAATCTGGAATACACCGCTGCCGCATCTGCGCGGGTCAATCTTGGTGTCATAAAAACCTGATAACGGATCGGGGCGCGATGTGGCCGGCCATCCCGGCCCCGTCGAAAGCGGCGAACATCAGGATCGTCAACGCGCTGCACCAGGCCGGCAAGATCTCCTTGAATCGTTTTGTGTTTGAGCAATCGCCAGAAGGCCCCGTTGCTCAAGGCGCTGAAACGCAGGACCACCCGGCTGTACAACGCCTTGCCCGCTTCTGAATTTGGGCTCTGCACCATCCAGGCTGCCTGATGAAATCCGATATACAACCAGATCGCTTTTGGACCGATCTCCATCCCAAGCCTGCGCAGGTAGCCTTTCACGACAACCTGTTTATGCGGCTGGACGATCCTGTCGTAGTCCAGCCATTGCACCGGTTCAATCGTGAGTTCCTGCTCATCATTTTGTTCTTCGACTTCTGTTTCTTCCTTGGGAGAATCTCCAATTACAAATTGAACAGTCACGGTTTGATTCAAAATACCGATCAATAGTCTTTGAACCGTGCTTGCCAGGCGCGACTCCAGCCAGTCACGCGCATACGCGTTACGCGCCGCAATGATCATGACACCCTCGTCAAGGGACAACACTTCGGTATCCCGTACCCAGGTATCGAATGAGGCGCGCGGCATTTCCATCTGGAGTTGACCCAGCACAGATTGCCAGGCTTCGGTTGGATTCATAGCCTCAACTCCGAAAACGAAATCAGGCCATTTACAGTCATAGGTCTCACAGGCCCCATATCATTCAATTTTTTCGTTACAGCCTTTCCTGTGCGTTCAGCGTAGGCGGGAACGCAGGCGGAGATGTGGGCGGGAGGTGGACAAAGCGTAGGCGGCACGTTGTCTGTGCCGCCTGCGTTGATTTCTTTTTTCATTCCCTTGATTTGTTTTTGGGGAAAACTCATTTGATGCCCTCCCGTGCCAGGGTGAAGGTTGTCCTTTTTTGAACCGGTTCGAGGGTCAACAAGCCATCGTCATAGGCCTTCAAACCAAAGCGCAGCAGGGCGGTGATTAATTCTCCGACGGGTACGTTCAATCCATCATCGGAAGCCAGGACCGCAAGTTCCCTTTTGAGCTCCGGAGGAAACCCGCGCCAGGTGGTGATCACACGCCATAGCGCTTGCGTTTGTTTGCGTTTGGCGGGTTTCACAGGACTGTCATACGAACGTGTTGAATCGGAAACCGGGAACAAAGTCATGCGCATGCGATATGGGTTGGGTCGCGGGTGAAGATCCAGGTTGCCCTGCTCGTAAGCGCGTAATGCATATTCGATCACAGCACGTGCAACCTCCCCTTCGGGTACCAGCAGATCGCCGGCAATCGCCTTGACCTTCAGTGCCAGTTTTGGGTCCACCCCGCGATAGACAGCTTTGTGGCTTTGATGTTGCTTTTCCCATCGACGATTGCGCTTGCGGGGGGCAGCCACGCGCAACGAGTCATAAATGCTCGGCGGGATTGCCACGCTTGGGACGGGTTCGGGGGCTTCAAATGGATTACGTCTCTTCGACATGATGGTCTCCTAAAACTTCAATACCATCTGAGTCAGGGCTTGATATTGTTTGGCGGCGCGGCAAAGCGGATCCATCTCAAAAATCGTCTGGCCCTGCGCAGCGCATTCCCGCAATAGGGTTGCGCGATGAATGGGAGGCAGCACACTTGTGTCGAATCGCTCGCGCAGGTCTTCAATGGTGGACTTGCTTTCACGGGTCTGTTCATCGTAGAAGGTCGGCAGGATTCCCAACAAATTGCCACGCCAATTTTTCTTCTCCTGCAGAATGCTCAACATGCGCAGAATCTTGCCGACACCATCTGCGGACAGGAATTCAGTTGCAGTCGGTACGATCACCAGGTCGGAGGCCCAAACCGCGCGTTCCTGGATGCCGCCCACACTGGGCGCCGTATCGAAGATGATGTAATGCAGTCCATCTTTGAAAAAGTGGTTGATCGAATGGCGAATGGCCGAGATGGGTTTATCCTGCGCGTTGAGCACGGTTTGTGCTGCCATCGTTTGCTGATCACCGGGCAGGAGATACAGCCCTTCCCGTCCCGAGAAGCGCATCCAGGATTGCACGAAGGTGGTCTCCTGTGGGGTCATGCCCATTGTGAGCAGATAAAACACGCCGGGCTCCGGGCTGCGGCCCAATGCAGTCGCTGATTGTCCCTGTGGATCGAGATCGATCAATAAGACCCGTCTTCCTTTTTGAGAGAGACCATGAGCGAGGGAAACGGCAGTGGTGGTTTTTCCGACCCCGCCCTTTTGATTGGCAATGCAGATGACTTTGGTGGACATGGTATGTTCCTATATTGGAAATGATGAAGATACTTCCGACGCCGAGGCGGTCAGAACACAAGAAAGAAAATGATCACCCCGACAAGGATGCCTCCGCCAAATATGGCGAGCCCAATGGCAATTCCGGTGAACACCTCAGGACTCGCTTTCTGTCTGTTCAGCGGAATCCGAATTGGACTGTAGAGATGGGTGCTCTTCAGGCAATGATTCGGATGCAGGATGGGATACCGGTTTATTTTTGCGATCCCTCCGCCAGCCAAGGATCATGCGATATACATGTCCCAGATTGCGGCGTTGTTCTGTGGTCAGTTCGATTTCCTGGGTAGGTTGTTCTAGCATGTCGCCTCCCTGTCATTGGGTTCGGGGGATAATCCGGGTTGTTTCTCCCGGCCTGCCAGTTGTTCGTCGATCAGTCCAAGACGCTTGAGTTCATTTCTGATGATCAATGCTGCCTGGGATTTCACGGGCCGATATTCCTGCCGGGCTAATTGATGTAGTGCGTTCATTTCTGGTTCGAGAAGATATATGACAACTCTTGCCATGTTCAACCTCACTTGGGTTAAGATAAAAGAGCCACGTACAGCGGCTCTTTTACACGGCGGGAGTCAATTAATTCCCCATTATGAGTCACAGGAATTCTACGGAAATTCCAATGACGTTATTTTCGATATTTTTCTGAAAAAATGGATCGGTAGAAGGATTTTTCGGATTTGTGATGGATGCTGAAACAGTCCCCGGTTGCCTGGATGTCAGGAATTCTCATCATCCCTTTTTTTGACTATCCCCCTGATTTGTTGAATCAGTATGAAGAACAAAGCCATTCCAATAATGATGGGGAAAAAGAAGAATACAATACCAATAAGTAGACCAATAAGTAATGACTGTATCATTTTGGACTGATAGTTGTGGCTGTTTACCGGTAAAAAAGACAGACACAGTCTCAAGTGCCATTTGATATTTTGATTAAGTGAAATCTCGGGAGAATATTTAATTGCCGGGCATGAGGCGCTATACACCGATTCGACAGTGCTGCGAATCCCTGGGTTGTACAGTATATTTATATAACAACAAGATTAATGGAAATTTAAAAGACTTTGCTACCGTCACAAGAATTCCATGCCCTGTGAACCGCTATCCATGCAAAGAGATCGCCGTATGAATGGTGGTGATGGTTGCCGTTAAATCAAAAAGCCGCGGGCTTTGCGGCTTTTTGGCATTCCATCGAAACCGGACTTTCTCTCCTCTAGGAGGTAGGCTCTTGATTCAAGGTTGCGTTTTTTCTGAATTCATCAAAGACCTTTTTGCGGTTTTCGTAGAAACTGTTATCCGACATGCAGGGTGATCCGTCAGCATACGTGCCAAATTCCTGGGCGAGGAACTCGGTCAAGGTCATGGGGTTTCGGTATGGATCGCGATTTTCCCAAGCCAGCACCACCCGTGTCCAGCGATCAAGCGAGTGGGTGGGTGGTCTGCCGCGCCGTTTCGGCCTATCCATGTCTGCCAGCATTTGTGCTGTTTTTGAAGTCTCTGATTCAGGCGGGCATAGCTGAGGTTGAACTTCCTCGTATCCCAGCAGCGCAAGGAAATATCCAATTTGTCTGATGGATTGGTGAATTCGCCATAGGTCGATCTCGCGATGTCGAATAAAACGGTCCAGACTCCAGCCGGCGCGCATTCCAACCATGATCAACGCCAGGATGAGAATGGACATGAGCGCTGCCGCAACTTCGGCGAGTTCCACCCCAAATCTTGTTTGAATTCGATGGAAGACCCAGAGGATCGAACCAAACAGCAATCCGCCGAATGTGAGCAAAATTAAATACAGCACCATTCGTAATTTGGGGTGAATATGACTACTTTTAGTGTATTTAGCCATAAGGCTAAAATTCTACCTGACAAGCCTGAAAAATGAATGTGAATAAACTTACAATTACCTAACCACAATTTCATGACAGTTTCTGAAATACCCCAACCGTTTTGCGCTCCGTTTGATACAAACGCACACTACTTGCATCGAGTGAACTTGCTACCATCCAAGTTATAATGTTGTTTGGGAGAATTGTTTATGGAAGATTGGCTGACTACTTATGATGCTGCGCGAGTAAGCGGTTATAACCCGGATTACATCCGTCAATTGATTCGATCTAATAAAGTGGTCGGGCGAAAGTGGGGACCGTCCTGGCAGGTTAGCAGGCAGTCCCTGGAGGCCTATATTAAGAATGCAGAAAAATTGGGGGAACGACGCGGAGCAAAGCCGAAGCCTGGTTCTAAAAGACGATAAATTGATGGGGGGGATTATTGACTTTTGATTTCTGTGTAGTATAATTATCGTATCAATACGATAATTATATCTGTTGAAACGGGTCGTGAATGTGGTGGAACACACGCACGACCCTGACCCAACCCACCGACAGTAGCGGAGGGATGGGCTGACTTCATTATATCAGCCCAGATTTCACGCCCTGGTGGGATTCACCGGGGCGATTTCTTTTCTGACCGGGCAGAATGAGATCGCTCCAATAATCAAAAGGAGCCTTCTGATGTTGAATACGAATCCAAGCCCACGAACGAAAGCAATTTCTGTCCTTTCCAAGTTCCGCCAGGAGTGGCAAGAGGCAGCGGATGGAAAGAGCCTGCTGGAGGTGGAAGGAAATATCGGCATGATATTAGCCGATCTTGTGAATTCCTTTGAACTTGCCTCCCATGAACAATCCCTTGTGTTGGGATCGCAGCTCTTTGAGGAAATGCGGGAAATCCTTTACCAGCCGTCCCGCAACTAAGCGACAGCCAGCCCGGTCTGGCCCTGCTAATCCTATACCATTCCCCCAAAAATAATATTATCCCTGAAGGAAGATCATGAATACATTTAAACGTGCTGTACTCTATGCAAGAGTTTCCAGTGATGACCGCGGCAAGGAAGGACGTAATCTGGCTGGACAATTGGAAATGTGCCGGGATTTTGCACTCGACAATGGGTGGCAAATCATTGCAGAATTGTCCGAAGATGATCGTGGTGCATCCGGCGCTTCATTTGAATTACCTGAACTTAATCACGCACGTGATATGGCGCAAAAAGGGGAGTTTGATGTATTGGTGGTTCGCGAGATTGACCGCCTCAGTCGTAAGCTTGCGAAGCAACTTATTGTTGAAGAACAATTGAATCGAGCTGGTGTCGAAGTTGTTTATGTACTAGCCAGCTATGAGAACTCGCCGGAGGGACGCCTGAACAAGCATATTCGTGCGACTATCGCTGAATACGAACGCGAAAAAATTGCCGAACGCATGGTTCGCGGTAGGCGTCAGGTGGTTAAAAACGGGAAAATCATGCTTCATGGAGATAAACCCCCGTTTGGTTATCGCTTGTCAGAAGATGGTAGAAATTTGGTGATTCATGAAGAGGAGGCAGCAGTCGTACGGTTGGTTTACACATGGTATGTGGAAGGAGATGAAAAGGGTCGGCGCCTATCCACACGCGATATTTCAAAGCGACTCACCCAAATGAGGGTTCCCACTTGGGCAGACCTGCGTGGAATGTTCAAAAAGCGCGGGAAAGGGGAATGGTCAGGGAGACTCGTGTATCGAATTCTGGAATCAGAGACATATGCCGGACACTGGCACTATGGAAAACGTAACACTTTCGGCGGTTACCACAAGCCTAACGCCCGCGAATGGTGGCTGACATTTAACGTGCCTCCTATTGTCTCTGAGGAAATGTGGGAGAAAGCTAAGCTTCAGCGAAAGGCAAATGTAAGTGTCTCCAAACGCAATATAAAAAGGGAGTACTTACTGAGAGGACGTGTCCGATGTGGTCTGTGTCACACCAGCGTCAATTGCTATGCTACCGTGCCTCAAGAAAGGAAACTGTACCTGTATTACAAGTGTAATGCGCTCATGGGCACCATCGCCAACGTGAAGTGCCATCTTCCAAGCTTTCGCGTAGATGTTGTCGATAAGTTGGTCTGGGATTGGTTGAAGGCGCTTCTTACTCAACCGGGAACTCTGGAAACTGGGCTTGCGGAATATCAAGAAAGCCGAGAGCAATTCATTGCACCAATACGTGACCGTTTGCTCGTTCTTGATGATCTTTGGCAGGACTCGAAGAGTCAACTGGACCGCGTACTTGACCTATATATTTCTGGTGACATTCCAAGAGAATTGTTGGTTGATAAGAAACAGCAATTAGAAACCACCCTCACCTCGTTGGAGAAAGAACGCGACGATTTGAATCTGAATTTGGAAACAGAAACCATAACAGAAAAAGATATCCAGCAAATTCGTGAGTTTGCTTTACATATTGCGGAAGGATTGGAGCCTGGAAATGAAACCTTTGATGATCGGCGACGCGTGATTGAGTTACTAGATGTTGGCGCTTTAATGACTGTGGAAGACGGTCAAAAATTCATTGATATATGGTGCTTTCTAGGTCGAAACAAGCTATCGGTTGGGTCGCCTACTTCTCAAAATGTGGGATTCTCCAGAAGTTATCGGTGCTGTAGCGCGAGAACCCGCCGCCGACCACGTCGTACATCCCGCCGCGCGACATGGCTTGAAGGCAGTGGGTGATGAGCTTGTGATGTTCGGGTTGGTGATTGAGCGTCGCGTGCTGGAGCAAAAACTCCAGCGCCATCGCCTGCGGAAACTTGGGTGCAGAACCCCAACCACCATAACCCCAATCATAAGAATCCGTCATGGAATTGGCGATGGCATCGAAATGCTCCGGCGTGAGTAAGTCGCTCTTTTTCGTTTGATTTTGATATTGCAGGTGCGCGATAATTTTTCCGCCAACTTCCTCGATCTGACTGCGGTCATTCTGCCAGGCATTTGCCAGCCCTATGAGGACTTCCATGAAGGAAGGCATGTTGTAGCGGCGAACAGGCGGAAAGTAGGTCCCGGCATAAAACGGCTTGAGGTCGGGTGCGAGGAACACGGACATGGGCCAGCCACCGGAACCGGTCATGGCGACCACGGTCTGCATGTATATTCCATCGATGTCGGGGCGTTCTTCGCGGTCCACCTTGATGTTGATGAAATGCTCGTTCATGAATGCGGCGGTCTCTGGGTCTTCGAAAGACTCATGGGCCATGACATGACACCAATGGCATGCCGCGTATCCGATGCTTAGGAAGATGGGTTTTTCCTCCGCTCTGGCTTTTGCCAGCGCTTCTTCACTCCACGGATACCAGTCCACGGGGTTGTGGGCATGCTGCAGCAAATAAGGCGAAGTGGAATTCGTGAGATGGTTCATGCCCGAAAATTATACTGTATGGGGGATTAACATTCGATGTGGAATCACTATAATCTATAAATCTTATAACCCAAAGGAGAACTTTAGAAATGAAAAAACATAGCGTATTACTTGCGATCCTCGCCCTTGTCCTTGCTTCGCTTGCCTGTCAGACCGTGATGGGTGGTGGGGATAATTTTGAACCGCCACAGATGCCTGAGTTACCCCAGACAGACGGCGGTGACGAAATCGAGATTCCTACGATTCCACCTGTAACAACCGATGGCGGTGAAAGCGGCAATGGCCACGTCACCATTGGTGGCGAATCCGAATTCCCCGTCACTAGCGATGCCTTTAATGTGGTTACCGCGTCCAATATGGTCACCTTCCAGACCAAAATGAGTACGGATGATCTGTTGAAATTCTATCGCGATGAATTTACGAGTCAGGGCTACAAGGAGGATGAGTCCATGGCAATCACCTTTGGCAAGACATTTACCCTGGCGTTTACCGGACATGAAAGCGGCAAGGTGATCTACGTTGTCGGCGCGGATGCGGGTGACGGTTCGATTTACATCACCATCACATTGGGATAATCTTCAACAAACTTGACAGACCCTAAGGGTTCCAAAAAACTTTGGGGTCTGTTGTTACCCACTTCCTCACCGAATTCACAAGGAAGACTTTCGCGCATTTCGATAACTCATCCTTGCGAATTACCCGCTCTTTGACTTGTCCAGTCTCCAGCAGATGTGACCTGAACGTCCCTGCCAGCAGACCGCAGGGGATGGGTGGTGTGAAAAGTTTCCCATCCATTTCAACGACGAGGTTGCCGATGGTAAATTCGGTCAACTCGTCGTTTTCGTTCCAGAGCAGAAGGTCGTCGTGGTCCGCGGGCACGGGCGGATACATCTCCCGCCGCGTGGTCTTGTGAAAGAGAAAAACCTCCCTCGTATTGACCGGGTTATCTGCCAGCCTCACTTTGAAAGGCTTTTCCTGTGATTGGAAATCTTTTGACTCGCTCTTGATCTGACCCGACCTTCCAAGCAGAATCCGCACCCGCTGCGGGGACGTGAACCGCGCCGACAGTTGATCCAGACATGCGGCGAATTTTTCCGCCGAAAAAGGGAAGCCAAAATAATCGGCTGAATCCTGCATCCGTGCCAGATGTTTTTCACGCAGAAAAAATCCCTCGTCGGGAGTCCACAACAGGGTTTCGAGCAGTTCAAATGGGCGCGGACTTTCGGTCAACACGCGGGCTTTGAGCAGGGCCTCGCTATATTCGTCAGCGCTGGTTGAATCCCAGATAATGCCGCCACCCACGCCGTATTCTGTGCTTTGAGTTTCCCGGTCAATGATGGCGGTGCGGATGGCAACATTGAATTGGGCTTTGCGATTGGGCGAAATATATCCAATGCTGCCTGTGTAAATTTTACGTGGCGTCGTTTCCAACTCGGCGATGATGTCCATGGTGCTGACCTTCGGCGCGCCCGTGATCGAAGCGCAGGGAAAGAGCGCGGAAAAAATCTCAGTGAGCGAAGCATTGGTCTTTGCCTGCACGGTGGAAGTCATCTGGAAAAGGGTGGGGTATTTTTCAATCGCGAACAAATCAGGGACCTGAACACTGCCGACTTTTGCAATCCGCCCCAGATCGTTGCGGACCATGTCCACGATCATCACGTTTTCGGCGCGGTTCTTCAGCGAAGATTTCAACCATTCGGCTTGTTTGTGGTCTTCTCGGGTCGTGCGTCCGCGCTTGCCCGTCCCCTTCATCGGGCGGCTGTAGATTTTGTTTCCGTCAAGTTTGAAAAACAGTTCAGGCGAGGCGGAGCAAATCACAAAACGACCCGTGTCGACGTATGCCGCATATTTGTTCTGACCCTGCGCCAGATGCTGAAAGAATTCCCACGCCCCGCGCCCGCCGTTGAACTCCGCATTCAACCGCATGGTGTAGTTGACCTGATACGTCCGCCCTCGCGCGATGTAGTCTTTGATTTTTTCGATGGCGGTGTTATAACTTTCACGGTCAATACCTGGCTGCCAATTTTGCACTGTGAGACCTCGGAGGTCTTTGAAGACCTCCGAGGTCTGAAGAACCCGGGGCTCAGGATACAATCCAAACCACAGGAGCGGAAAATCCCCCGTACTCAAAACGTGCAAAGCGCTGTCGAAAGCAGGCGCGGCTTCGTAACTGACCAATCCCGCCGCGTGCCAGTGATTTTGTTCCACCAAGCTTTCAATCTCTTCCAACGCGCCGCGCACTCCGTCCAGCCGCTTGGCGCAAATCACCCGTTGTGGATTTGCAAAGTGCAGCCATTCTTCATTGCTTTTTAATAAAACCTCATCTTTTTGAATCAAGGGAACCTCTAAGTGAAAAAAAACTCCTCAATTGTACCCCGCTGGCTTCCTGCACTTTTCCTCATGGCGGTGATTTTTATCTTTTCATCCCAACCCGGCGATAGTCTCCCCGATTTTCTGAATTGGGACTACGTTGTTAAAAAGGGAGGTCACGCCATTGGCTACGGCTTGCTTGCCCTGTCTTATCTTCACTTTTTCAGGTATGACAAAAAACGATATTGGCTTGCCTGGTTGCTGGCTGTCCTCTTCTCGGCAACAGATGAATTCCACCAGTCCTTTGTGCCGGGACGTCATCCCTCAATTTACGATGTGCTAATTTTCGACAACCTCGGTGCGGCGGCGGGGCTGTGGTCGTATTTTGTGAGATGGGGAAAAAAGAATATCAAGTAAAGGATTTGGTGCTCTGTCATGTCTTAATTTGAATCAAGAACGAGCATCAATTTCTTGTTGACGTTTTAAGAAGATGCTAATTACTTCATCTTCCATGTCAATTAGTTTTTCGTAATGAGAATAATCAAATATCAATTCCTTATAACCCCAGAGAGCTTGGACTCCTCTCTTATCGTCAGCCCCATAATATTGGAAAAAAATACCTCCTGGTAGCGAAGGATTGGTTATTTCGAACAGATTGGCACTCGCCCATAAAGGGTTTGCTTCTTTATTTACTGGTGCATCAATCAAGTAGTTAATGGCATCTGCCCAAACAGACTGTGCATAAACTGTGTAAATTTTTCCCACCTGTAATACATCATCATAATATGCCTTAACCGGAAACTTTCTTGGCGGATGCCCAAGAGAAATTTTTGATAAACTTTCGGTATGTACGCATTTAACTTTCATAATTTTTAATCAAAAATTATCAAAACCGGCATTAATAAAAGACCGCGCCCCAACTATGACTTACTCAAACTCGATATCGATCTCCTCGTCGTCTTTCCAGTCATCCATCTTTTCGAATTCGATTTCCCCGAATAGCTCATTCTGCACGGCAGAGATGCGGTAGCGCTTGATCAACTCCAGCATCGCCAAAAACGTGACCACGATCTCGATGCGCGTGGCTTTTTCGGTGATCAGTCCGCTGAAGGTCATACGCTGGATGTTCCGCATGGTTTTGGTGATGAACTCGATCTTCTCGCGGATGGTGATTCTCGGCGCGGAAATGACCGTGCCGAGCGCTTCCTTCTTCTTGCCCTTGGCGAAGGCTGATTCTGCGGCGGCGAGCAAGCCTTCGAGCGTCAGGTTGGAGAGGTCGAGTTTGGCTTCCACTTTGGGTGGGGGAGCAACCCGCAGGTAGGTCCGCAGGTTGTTTTCCTGCCGCTCCATCATCCAGCCCGCGATTTCCTTGTAACGTTTGTACAGAATCAGCAGTTCGACCAGTTCCACGCCTGGGTCTTCTTCGCCGGGTTCCCGTTCCACGGGACGTGGCAGCAGCGCCTCGGATTTGATCTGAACCAGCTTGGCCGCGATCACCAGGAACGACGAAATCTCGTCGGGCTTCATTTGTTCCAGTCCGTGCAGGTACGAGAGATACTGGTCAGTGACTGCCGCCAGCGAAATGGCGGTGATATTCAATTCGGCGCGCTCGATCAGGCTGAGCAAAAGGTCGAGCGGACCTTCGTAGACGGGGGTCTGCACCTTGTAGCCGCTGATTTGATGTCCGAGCAGGTTTTCCATGGCGCGCGAATTATACCAGTGTATAATCCCGCCCATGTCCAAACTAACCCATCTTGACGAGCAGGGACGCGCCCACATGGTGGACGTCGGCGCGAAACCCGATACCGAGCGTGTTGCTGTCGCCCGTGGCGAAGTCCACATGAAGAAGGAGACCTTTGACCTGATCTGTGCCGGGCAGATCAAAAAAGGTGATGTGCTGACTGTGGCGCAGATCGCAGGAATCAGCGCGGCGAAACGTACCTCGGAGTTGATTCCGCTCTGCCATCCACTTTTCCTCTCGAAGGTGGATGTTGACCTAGTTCTTGATGAATCCATCCCCGGTGTGGTCATCACCGCCACCGCCAAAGTGACCGGCAAAACGGGCGTGGAGATGGAAGCCCTGACCGCTGTCTCTGTCGCCGCGCTGACAGTGTACGACATGGCTAAAGCCGCCGAAAAGACCATGCGGATTCAGAATATTCGTCTCGTCGAGAAACATGGCGGCAAGTCTGGTGACGTGGCGAATGAATAACTTATCTTACGCGCTTAGCTGTGATTCCCTGAGCGACGCAAGGGTCTCTACGTTGAAATCTGAGGTTCTTCGCTTTGCTCAGAACGACACTGCATAAGGTAATTAAGTAATATGAACTATCAACCGATTAATTTTGCTGAAAAGCTTTCAAAGTTCTCCGAGCAATGGTCCCCGAAGATCATTGCCCAGATGAACGACTATCACCTCAAGCTGGCAAAGATACAGGGAGAATTCATTTGGCACGACCACCCGGAGACGGACGAGGTCTTCATCGTTATAAAAGGTCATCTGAAAATCTTGTTCCGCGACGGAGAAGTCTCGCTGGACGAAGGTGAGATGTTCGTTGTTCCGAAAGGTGTGGAGCATAAACCCGTTGCCGAAAGCGAGTGTCACATCCTCTTAGTCGAACCCGCGGGTACGGTTAATACTGGTAATGTCGTCAATGAGAAGACAGCCTCACACGACACATGGATATGAGAGAAATGAACCGAATCAAAATTTTATTCTTTGCCACCCTCCGAGAACGTGCGGGAGTCAAATCCCTCGAGCTTGACATTCCGTCCGATATGACCGTCGAGGGACTCAAGGAAAAATTGTCCACCGACTATCCAAACCTAAAGGCATCCATGCACGCGGTGATTCTCACGGTTAATCGCGAGTACAGCTTCGAGGAAGCGGTTATCCCGCCCAATGCTGAGATTGGCTTGTTCCCGCCCGTGAGTGGCGGATAATTTTTTGGAGTCCGACGGCTTGCCGTTGAAACACATGCAACCTTCCAACCTCCCAACCATTTTCTCCATCACCGAATCCGAACTTGACCTGAACGATCTGCTGGCTCAAGTCACGTTGACCTCCACGGGCGCGGCGGCGATCTTCGCTGGCATGGTGCGCGGCGAAACCAAACGTGGCGACGCCCACCAGACCGAATACCTCGAATACGAATCCTACGTCCCGATGGCAGAGTCCAAGATGAAGCAGGTCGCAGATGAGATCCGCGAGAGGTGGCCAGTCGTCGAAGGGATTGCCATTGTTCAGCGCATCGGTAGGTTGTATCCCAAGACCCCGACCGTCCTCATCATCTGTACCGCCGCCCATCGTGACACAGGTGTTTTTGACGCGGCTCGTTACGGCATCGACCGTTTGAAGGAGATTGTGCCGGTCTGGAAAAAGGAAGTCGGTCCCGATGGTGAGGAGTGGGTGGAAGGGGATTACATTCCCAAGCCGGGGGAGTAAATCACCGTCACGTTTTTTATATTACAGGGTTTACAAAGTGACAGTCGCTGTATGGTGGCTGTCACTTATATTAAAAACAACATTGAAATTATTGTTGGAGGAAAAATGCAGGAACGTATTGTCATTACCGGTATGGGAACGGTCAATCCGCTGGGCTTGAACGTCGCAGAGTCATGGAATAACGCCGTTGCGGGGCATTCCGGCGTTGCGCCGATCACATTATTTGACTCACATGCGGCAAACCTGAACGTTCACATTGCCGCCGAGGTCAAAGACTTTAAACCCGAAAATTACATGGACTCAAAAGAAGTGCGGCGGCGTGACCGCTTCGAGCAGTTTACGGTTGCGTCAGCGCGTCAGGCGCTTGAAAATTCCGGACTGAAAATTACCGAGGCGAATGCACCGCGCATTGGCGTCATCATCTCCTCGGCGATTGGCGGTTTACAATCTCTGCAGGACGCCATTTTGACAAATCATACCGAAGGACCACGTCGCGTCAGCCCGTTTCTGATTCCCATGCTGATGGCGAACGGGGGGGCGGGGATGACCGCCATAGAGTTTGGCATCAAGGGACCGTGCTTTTCTGTTGCCTCGGCTTGTGCCTCCGGTGCGGATGGTATTGGCACCGCCCTGATGATGCTCCGCACCGGCATGATCGATGCCGCCCTGACAGGCGCTTCGGAAGCAACTATCACATCCACTGGCGTGGCGGCGTTCGACCGCGTGGGAGCAATGTCCCGCCAGAATGAAAATTATTCTATGGTCCCGAAGCCTTTTGACAAGGATCGTGATGGTCTGGTGATGGGAGAAGGCGCGGCAGTCCTCGTCCTGGAACGCGAGTCCGATGCGAAGAAACGCGGCGCAAATATCCTTGCAGAGCTGGCTGGTTACGGTGCGACCGCGGATGCCTATCACGTCACAGCCCCAGAGGAGAATGGTCAAGGTGGTGCGGCTGCAATTCGCATGGCACTGGCTTCTGCAAAGGCGAATCCCGACGATGTGGGCTATATTAATGCGCATGGCACAGGTACGCCCTTGAATGACCAGTCCGAGACTCGCGCAGTCAAAGCCGCATTTGGCGACCTGGCGTACAAAATCCCGATTTCGTCTACCAAGTCCATGACCGGGCATATGATGGGGGCAACGGGTGCGTTGGAAGTCATTTTTGGCGTGCAGACTCTCCGTGAAGGCGTTTTGCCTCCGACCATTCATTACGAAACCCCTGACCCCGAATGTGACCTGGATTACATCCCAAACCAGGCGCGTGAGGCGAAAATTTCGCTTGTCATCAGCAACGCCTTCGGTTTTGGCGGACATAATGCGGTGCTTGCAATTCGGAAATATGTGTAAAATCGCTCTTGTATATTCAGAAAAGGCATGCTATACTCCGCACTCGCGTTTCAGATAAATGCCCTCGCTCGCAAATTGTGAGTGCGAAGGGATAAAACAATACAAGTAAGGAAGAGCGACAATGGCAGACTTTATTAAGGCCGTCGAGGCTAAACCCAACGAAAAAATCCCGCAGTTGAACCCGGGCGATACGGTGAGCGTACACGTTAAAATCAAGGAAGGCGACCGCGAACGCATCCAGGAGTTCAAAGGTATCGTCATCCGCCTGCGCAAGGGCGGCAACGATGCGTCCGTGACCGTCCGCCGTATGGCTGCCAACGGTATTGGCGTGGAGCGCACCTTCCTGCTTCGCTCTCCGCGCATCGACAAGGTTGCCGTCGAACGTCATGGCAAAGTCCGCCGCGCACAGTTGTACTTCATGCGCGAACGCACCGGCAAGGGCGCCCGCCTCAAGCAGAAATTCGACTAATTTTCGACTACGAACAGGGTTCTGGAAAGACCCTAAAGGTCTTCAAAGCCTTTAGGGTCTTTTTATTTTGGAGGTTTTCATGCCCAAGCCTTTGATTGGTATCACCACCCGCAATGGCAAAGACCCGGATGGACATCCAACCACCGCACTTCAGCAAACCTATACCAACGCCATCGTGCAGGCGGGCGGACTTCCCATCCTCATCCCATCCATGTTGCCTGAAGAGGATTTCCTCGCCTTGTATTCGCGTGTCGATGGGATTCTCTTCACTGGCGGCGGGGATGTCTCTTTGGATTATTTCAACGGCGCTGACCACCCGCGGATCGGCGAAGTAGATAAATCACGTGATGTAACTGAGCTTAGTTTGATGCGGTCTGCGGTTAATGAAGGCAAACCGATTTTGGGGATTTGTCGTGGTATCCAAGTGATGAACATTGCTTTGGGAGGCACGCTTTATACTCACATCTACGACCAGTTGCCGGGCGCGCTGGATCATGCCTATCCCGGAGACCTGCGCCGTGTGCTGGTCCACCCTGTCAATGTGGACGAATCCGCCCGTTCTGCCGAAATCTTTGGCGAGACCCAGTTGCAAGTTAATAGCCTGCATCACCAAGGATTGAAAGACCTTGCGCCGGGACTTCGTGCGGCCGGGTATGCTCCCGACGGTCTGGTGGAAGTTGTGGAACTTCCGGATCATCCTTATGCCCTGGCAGTGCAATGGCACCCCGAATGGCTGGCAGACCAGCTTCCCACGCGCAGGTTGTTCAAGTCCTTTGTGGATGCGGCGGAAAATAAGTAATTGGTGACAGGTAATTACCCATTGCCAATTACTAATCATCTGTTTTCGTCATGCCTTCAAAAACTTCTCCAATCGGTGTCTTTGACTCCGGCGTAGGCGGAGTATCCGTCCTGCGGGCGATGCGCGCACTGATGCCGGAAGAGCCGGTCATCTATTTTGGCGACCAGGGGCACGTGCCGTACGGTCCACGCTCGATGGAACAAATTCAAAACTTCTCAGAGGGGATCACAAAATTTCTGCTTGACCATGATTCCAAGTTGATCGTCGTTGCCTGCAACACAGCTTCTGCTGCAGCGCTAACTTTCCTGCGCCAACGTTTTTCTTTCGTTTCTTTTGTCGGCATGGAGCCGGCAGTCAAACCCGCCGCTGAGACGACGATAACAGGCAGGGTGGGTGTGCTGGCTACGCCTGCCACATTTCAAGGTGCGTTGTATGCTTCGGTGGTGGAGCGGTTTGCCGCCGGCGTTGAGTTATTCCAGCATACTTGTCCCGGGCTTGTAACTCAGATCGAAAAAGGGGAATTGGATTCAGTCACCACCCGTGCTATTTTGGAAGATGCGCTTCATCCCATGTTGGAGAAAAACATTGATACTGTTGTATTGGGATGTACACATTACCCGTTTGTGATCCCACTTATCGAGCAGATTGTGGGAAAAAATGTCCGCGTGATAGACCCCGCTCCTGCGGTGGCGAAACAGGCAAAACGCCTGCTTGAAACGGCTGGGATAAAGAATCAGACTTGGGGTCGCGCGCACATCCGTTTTTTCACTTCAGGCACTCCACCTGAAATGAAATCCCTGTTGCCTGTTCTGTTGGGCGAAACTGGGGAGGTTGAGTCGGTTGCTTGGAAAAACGATTGCGAGATTGAATAAAAGACTTCGGAAATCTTTATGATTTCCGAAGTCTGATTTTATGGTTTGAACTCCACCTGTGATAGTTCGATATTTGCCGCCTTCAAAAAATTCATCGCGTTTTCGTCGGTGCGATAGGCGGTGCTGTAAACGATTCGTGAGATGCCCGCGTTGATCAACACCTTGGTACAGTTGATACACGGTAAATGGGTGACGTAGCAGGTCGCGCTCTTGGTGGAGACGCCATGCAGAGCCGCCTGGATGATGGCATTCGTCTCTGCGTGAATGGTGCGGACACAGTGCCCGTCCACCATCAGGTGCCCGATCTCATCGCAGTGTGCCTGCCCGGCGGGGGAGCCGTTGAAGCCTGTCGTGAGGATGCGTTTTTCCCGTACCAACACACAGCCGACAAAGGCGCGATCACAGGTGCTGCGCTCGGATACGGCGTAGGCGATCTTCATGAAATAGGAATCCCAGTCAGGGCGCATGGTAAACCTCCAAAGATATAATGCGCCCTATTCTACCCGCGGAATTTCACTTTCGGGGTAGCTTTTTGCGTAGTTGGGGGTTTTAATACGGGAAGGAGTTTATTAATATGTCTGACAAACCTTTAATCATGTCGTTCTATGATCGTCCAAATGTGGAAAAACATGTTATCCCAATCGGTCCCGGCGTGCCGCTCGGTCTGGAGGCTGTGAACAACTCCCGGCTCGGTATTGGGGGTGTGTATGGTTCGTGGGGGCAGAGTTACGATAATGCCAACCTGCCGGCCCTCGTAGCGGAGCGCATGGGACAAAGTTTGGCTGCCGAGGATGTGTTGAACCTTTCCGAGTTGGGGTTCGATTTCCGTCAGCACGTTCCGACGTTAAGTCCTGTCGATCATCTGCAACTGGAGTTGGAGATCGGTTCGCGGTTGTTGAAGCGTGCCTTGCAAACCTGTGGATGGAACGCCTCCGATGTGGAGGGGGTGCTGATTGGCATCAGTGGGCCCGTCTCTCCCGATTACGTTTCCCGTATTTCACAAATGGCGGGCATCCCCGAATCGGCTTTGAAGGTCAGCGTACATAAGGCCTGCGATGGCTCGATGGGTGCTCTGCACCTTGCCCTGAACCCGGAACTCTCGCGGCCCGGCCGGTTGAATATCGCGGAACGATTGCGCGGCAAAAAGGTTTTAGTCGGCGGCATCGAAGGTTTGAGCCGTTTCGTCAGCGGTGCAAGTGACAAGAACGCCCTGCAACTGTTCGGCAATGGCATGGGTGTGATCGGCGTGGTGCCCGGTGAGACGATGAAATTTCTGGTGGGTCGGAGTTTCGAGAACTACGATGAAGAAGGTCTGCTGGCGGTGCGCATGTACTATCCGCATTCGCGTTCGGCGGCTGCATCCGGCTCGATGATCGATATCGTGCAGGATGATGAGAATACCATCCGCATTGCAGGGTTGATGAACGAACCAAAGAACGGCGAGTCGATTGAAATGGCGGGGCTGATGGGTATGGTCAAGTTGTTTGTCCGCACAGGTGTGCAGGTGGTGGAGGATGTGTACCGCGAATACCAGGCGTTGATGGACAGGCTCGGCCAATCAGGCAAGTCCATTACGCTGGGAATCGTGCATCACGCCAACTATAAGATTAATGTGTTGAAGGCAAAGCATCTTTCTAAACTTGGCATCGAATTTCCCATGCCCTGGCTGTTGAACGATTTCGGGAACGTCAGCGCCGCTTCGAACATGATTGCCTTCCTGCGAAAACTGCCTGAGATCAACCTGGGCGACCACATCCTGTTCGACGGCTTTGGCGCGGGCACATATTATGACGTGATGGCGGTTTCGATGGGTGAGTAGAGCTTTTACCACGATTCACTTTAATTCAAAACACGCCCCGATTTTTTTCGGGGCGTGTTTTGAATTATTTTCTATTCTACGGTCACGCTCTTGGCTAGGTTGCGAGGTTGGTCCACATCCAAACCGCGAATGGTGGCGATGTGATAGGCCAGCATTTGCAGCGGCAGGACGGTGATGACGGGTGAGAGCATCCACGGGGCTTCGGGGACCCACAGCACATGGTCGGCCATGCCCGCGATGAGTTCGTCGCCTTCGGTGGCTACGGCGATCACAAGCCCGTTTCGCGCCTTGGCCTGCTGGATCTGCGAGATCATCTTTTCGTGCCAGGGGTCTTTGGGAGCGATGCACAGCACGGGCATTTCCTCGTCGATCAGGGCAATGGGTCCGTGCTTCATTTCTCCAGCGGGGTAACCTTCGGCGTGGATGTAGGAAATCTCTTTGAGTTTGAGCGCGCCCTCGTAGGCGATGGGCATGTTGATGCCGCGCCCTAGGTAGAGACAGCCGTCAATGTCTTTGAGCGCGTGAGCGACCTTTTCGATTTCCGGTTCGGTGTCGAGTACGCGCCCGGCCAGATCGGGAATCAGCCTTAGGTCGGAAACCAGCTCGCGGCGGGTTTTGTCGTCGATGACGCCGCGCAAGTCAGCGAGGAGAATCGCCAGCATGTATTGATCCACCAAAGGCGTGGTAAATGCCTTCGTCGAGGCAACCCCGATTTCGGGTCCGCTTTGCATCGCGATGGTTCCGTTCGCGACGCGCATCGCCTGTGAGCCAATCGCATTGACGATGCTCCAGACAATCCCGCCTTTGCGCCGTCCTTCTTCCATGGCGGCGAGCGTGTCAGCGGTTTCGCCCGATTGCGAGATGGCAAGCACGACGGTGTTTTCGTCGATGATCGGGTCGCTGTAGCGGAACTCGGAGCCGATGACCACTTCAACGGGGATGCGGGCGATTTTTTCGATCAGGGTTTTGCCGACCATGCCCGCGTATGCCGCTGTGCCGCAGGCGGTGATGTAGATGCGCTGGATGCGTTTGGCGAGTTCTGGGGTGAGGTTGAGTTCGGGCAGGCGGATGCGACCCTCTTTGAAGTCCACGCGCCCGGCAAGGGTATCGGTCAGTGCGCGCACCTGCTCATGGATTTCCTTCTGCATGAAGTGGCGGTATTCGCCTTTTTCGGCAGCGACGGCGTCCCAGGCGATGGTGTGAATTTCAGGTTTGACTTCCCTGCCGTCCAGCGTTTCGATGCGGACGCTGTCGCGGGTGACGATTGCCATCTGCCGCGATTCGAGGAAGATGACGCGGCGGGTGTGTTCCAAAATGGCGGGGATGTCTGAGGCGATGAAGTTTTCGCCTTCGCCCAAGCCGATGACCACGCCGCCTGCGTTGCCGATTCTGGCGGTGACGATTTTGTCTGGCTCGTCGGCAGACATTAACACGACCACGTTTGCGCCTTCGATCTTTTGGAAGGTGCGCCGCGCGGCTTCGACAAAATTGCCATCCGAACTCGCCGCCTGCTGATGCTCTGCAAGGTGGACGATGGTTTCAGTGTCGGTATCCGAAAGGAAGTTCACGCCTTCGCTGACGAGTTCGTCCTTGATTTCGAGGAAGTTTTCCACGATGCCGTTGTGCACCACGACCATGCGTCCCGTGCTGCCGACATGCGGATGCGCGTTGCGGGCGGATGGTGCGCCATGCGTCGCCCAGCGCGTGTGACCAATGCCCGGTGCGCCGCTCAGCGGAGATTTCGCCACCAGGTCAACCAATTGCGATAGTTTACCCGCGTCTCTTCTGACCTCGATCTGGTTGCTGTTGATGACAGCCACACCAGCCGAATCATAGCCGCGATATTCAAGCCTTTTCAAGCCATTGAGGATGATGGACACCGCATCACGCGGGCCAACATATCCGACGATTCCACACATAGGGGAGTCCTCCGATTATTAGATTTTATGTCATTGCGAGGAGCGCACTTGCTCTTAGCGACGAAGCAATCTCCTCATTAAAAGGAGATTGCTTCGGGCGAAGTGCATCGCCCTCGCAATGACATGATTGATTTTTGCCATCCCACGCCCTTTGCCTGCGCAGTTGCCTGCGGGTGTTGGGGGCGGAGTTATCTTTTGGAGGGAAAAGATGTGACGGGTCTGGCCTACCCGGAGGGCTTCCGCTGATCGTTCGATTTTCTCTTCCTCGCCTTATCCCTCTCCCTTGGGGGAGGGCAGGGTGGGGGAAGATTAACTCCATTTCGCAATGGAGAACCCTCGTCCTCGTCAACCCCGCGATGCGCGGGGTCCATGCGCTGTCTTTCCCGTGTGTTTTTTCTGATGCCTCCTTTCTGGATTAGATTTGTATGATTATACCGTAAAAAAGATGCCAGCCGTTTTTCAGGACTGGCATCTTTTTTATTTCAGGTGTTCAGATTAATCAGGTTGCTTCGTCCTAGTTGGTGTAGAAGTCCTTGTCGGCGTGGATGTTGGCGTGATATTTGGCGTGGGCGTACGCGTGTTCGTCGGCGTGGACGTCTTCGTCGGCGTACTGGTCAGCGTGGGCGTATTGGTCCTCGTCGGTGAGTTTGTCGGTGTCGCTGTAAACGTCGGCGTCACCTTTGGCGTGTTCGTGCGCGTGGGCGTATTGGTGAATGTGCCCGTGGGCGGCGACGTATTGGTGATGGTTGGGGATGGCGTCCGCGTGGCTGTCTTTGTTGGTGTGCGCGTGATGGTCGGCGTTTGTGTGATGGTTGGCGTGCGTGTGATGGTTGGCGTGCGCGTGATAGTCGGCGTAGGCGTGATGGTCGGCGTATTTGTCCTTGTGCTCGTTGGCGTGTAAGTGGGGGTATAGTTGTTGGTACTAGCGTAAATGGTGGGACATGTGCCCCAGTCGGGGAACTCGAAGGTCAAACCTACGGTGTAGGCGCCGATCATTTGCGCATTGTTGAAGGTGGCCGCCCAGGTCTTGTTCGTGCCTCTGGGGACGTTCAAGCTCATGTTCCCGCTGGAGTTATAGGAAACAGGCGAGGCGTTCGTGCCCCAACTGCCGCTGGATGGATAGTACTGGCTGCCAAAGTAGAAATATCGTACGGTCATATTGGAAACGACAGTCCACGTCAGCTCTGCGTTGACCAGATAGGCGGTTTGGAGGTTATCATTTCTAACCGACGTGCGGAAGGCTTGGTAACCGCCGATGGTGGTGGTATATGTCTGCCCGCTTCTGATGTAAATATCGGAACAATCAGGCGTGGGGGTGTTGGTGGGGGTGCGCGTTGGGGTTGGCGTACGCGTCACCGTTGGCGTATTGGTAACAGTTGGTGTGTTCGTTAGAGTCGGGGTACTTGTTAAGGTTGGGGTACGGGTTGGCGTTGGCGTCCTAGTTGGCGTGCTCGTAGAGGTGGGGGTGTTGGTGTTGGTGGGTGTAAAGGTTTCTGTGGGCGTGCTGGTAACGGTGGGAGTTTCTGTGGGCTGGTTACTGGGCAAACGCGTATTAATGGCGCGCGAACCGCGGAACTGTTCCACAATCCCCTGGCGGTAGGAGGCCAGGTGGATCATGCGCGGCTCGATCTTGAAAATCGGCAGGACGATGAAGGTAAAATTATAGTCCGTCGCGACATACACTGGCTGTCCTGAGTCGGCGGCGTCTTCCGAATCGTGACATTCGGCATAGATGTCACTGGCCATCACGGGTGGCTCGAACCAGCGCCCATCCCTCTCTGAACAGACCGTAATATTAAGATAGTTATCGTCGGCTTCCGTCAAATCCTGGCCGGAATTGTCGTCTTCATTGGCTTGGTCGTAATAGAATCCAATGATGATGCGGCGGGTTTCGTCCTTAATGGAAGGAAGGCGTGCCATATCGATCAATGTGTTTATCTCATCCAGTTCCAGCTCTTCGGTCCCGCCATCGCTGGCGCAGTTGCTATTGTAATCCGTGCAGTATTGCGGATCGAAATTGCCTGTTACCGCGTAGCGGATGCCGAAGCGGGTGGAATTTTCGACGATGATCCAGGCAAACAACAGGCGTGAAAACTCGATGATACCGACGAGCATCATCAGCAGCACGGGCAATACCAGGGCAAATTCAATCATTCCTTGCGCGCTTTTGCGGCCAGGCGGTTTTTGATTTGTTTTCCTAAAAAGATTTGTCATAGTAATACCCTTTGAAAAGAATAAACCTTGCTTTTGGAGGTGTTCTCACTCCTGAAGACGGCATCGGGAACAACCGCCAGGGAGCGAAAGCTTATTTGGAAAGCCTGGTAAGGATGTTTTTGGCGATTTCTCCAAAAACATCATCCACCACGCTGGCATCTTGTGCGAAGAAGTATAAGCCATGATTGGCAGTAACAGGGGGAATCGCCGTCGGATCGTCGCCCGCATGGTAAGCCATGTAGCGCCCAAGAAGTTCTCCCGACGCAGGATCGTTGCGATTCGGGTAGGCCTTGCAGTACTTTCCCATGCAAATGGAAAACAGGGTTGCACCCTGTCCCTTGGGTGAGGGAGCGGTAACATAATCCGCACCATCGCGCGCATAATCATCGGCATCATAATCGGCCGGGAAAACATAAGAATCAGGGTCGGTGGATGTGTCTATCGTAAAGTGATGACGGGTGGCATTATTTGGATCGTAACCGGACCAGTCGAAGTTTTGGGCAGCGGTAGCAGCAGTGGGACTCCAAGTACCAGGCGGCGTCCATCCGATACTGGACATGTCATCTTCGTCACGGCAGTAACCGGCTCCACCGGGAAGCCCCCAGGTACTTGGTGGGCATAACCCGTCTGGTTGACCGGTTGGGTTGGATGCGTTGGCAGGACCGCCGAAGAGCGCAATCACAACCCAGAAGGAATCCTGACGTGCATCGGCATATTGGTAGCCGGCTTCATAAAGCCCACCGCCGATATTACTGGGCCCACAGGTTACTGGATCCAAATCAAATAGATAGGGAATACAAACCTGTTGTCTATAGTAAATCTCTGCAGGAATATCTACAACACCATTACTGTTATCATCACCGGCAAAATTAAGACAGGGATATGGATCATTGGGGTCATATACATAAGGCCATGATGTGCAACGTTTCGGTTGGTAGACTTTTAAGTCCCGGAGGGCTGTCTTAACTTCATTCTCATCGTCACTGAAGGTGAGCATCGTAACCGGTTCACGGGCTGCGTTGCCCAAATCCTGCCCGGTGGATGCGACCAGCCCTACGCGGTCATAGGGAAAGAACAATTCTTCAACAAAGGCGACCGCCGCATCGATTACTTGTCCCAATGGCTCGCATCTGCGGGCAGGGTCGTTCATCTGGGCGTTACATTCTTCTGGGTTGTCACCGGGACTGCCGGTTGCGGGGTTGGCTGAATCCATGTCATCTCCCCCGGTAGTTTCATACGCCATGGAGGTGGATGTATCTATGACCAGCACCATGTCGAGGGCCGCGGCTTCGCCAACGGACGTGGCTGTAATCCACGTCCCGTTCATGCCAACAACTCTCATAAAGCCAAATCTTACATATTCCCTGGCCACAACCTTAACCAGCTTGCGGGCCACCCCGTTCGTGTTTTCCGGGCACAATAATTCATCCCAGTTTGTATTCGGGTAGTCGCAAGTATAAATTGTAACGTCCGCGTCAGATTGGTTGAGTTTGAGGAACTCCTCACCGGCCTTTTCCAGGTCGGCACCGACAAATCCTTTGCGGAATTGGGAAGCGGCGGCAATCGAAGCGGCGTCGATGCCGCGTTTCAAGCGCGCATATTCGATCAACAGGATGCCGCCATCGATCATCAAGCCGACGATTGCCACGATCCCCACCAGCGCAACGGCAATCAGGATAATGGCTTGTCCGCGTTCCGAGTTCTTGCGAATTTTTTTGAGCACGGTCTTCATTTAGGCTCTCCTGAACGGATGGGCATAATGGAATAGGCCTGTAAATGCAGGGGGTTTGGAATGAAAGCTGTCATCCATGGCAGATTCAAGACGTGATGATAATTGTAATGGACTTCAACTACTAGAATACCCGCGTTGGGCGCGCTGGTCACGCGGCTGTTCTCGATGCTCTCTACCGTGAAAATGGATGCATATTTGCCGTTGGAAAATAAATGATACGGCCCGGCATTGCGCCAAAGGACTGTATTGCCGCCCTTCTTCGTGCCATATACGGAAACGATCACATCATCCTTCGCCGGGTCAAGTAGGATCTTACGTCCCTTATAGCTGGGATTGAGGATGCTGGGGTCCAAATATTTTTGCACGTCATATGCCGTCTGGTAGTAAAAATCATTGTCGTCGGTGACGCCATCCGCCAGGAAGGGGTCGTCCTGGCTCCAATAACGCGCGGAGTCACGGGTGGCATCGAGCAGGGAAAGGTAGTAATTCACGATAAAGCCAAACTCCACCACCCCGCCAAACAGCATGATGAGGATGGGGAAGGCAATGGCCACTTCAACCAAACTCTGCGCCTTCGATTTGCGCCGAGGTTGATTTTTTGTAAAGCGGAAAAGAAACCTTTGTACTGCCTTTTGCATTTAATCCTCAATAATCCATAATTCTATGCATCGCCAATAAAAAAAGTAACCCGACATAAGTACCGGCAGGTGGACGGTCACTGGGCTGTAATGAAAAAGAGGGGATTGAAGCGTGGAAATTGCCAGTCTGTTTGATATAGACAATTATATACCATTGGAAAGGCAAATGGTACTGTGTAAGCAACCTGCAACACTAACAGATTTGTAAGAAAGTGCCGCGCGATTCCGAAAGCCTTCCAGGGGAATACGCAACCTTTTGGGGGGCTACTCGCTCAGGAACACTTCGGGCATATTGTACGTGTCGAAGTTCTCATTGTCGTTGTAAAAGATCGGGATATCGTCCTGACCGTCCACCTCGATATAGTAGCCGATGATCTGGCTGTGAAAACCGTATTTGGAGTCCATGCCATTAATGCGTATATCCCCGCCGGGCGCGAAGATGGTGCCACGGAACCGGGAGTCGGGCCCGCCGTTCAACGCAATTCGCTTACGATTGGTAATGGGCATATAGATTAACAGCCCTTTTTCCCTTCCATTGTGAGGAGCGGTCAATGAGACCTCTGCGCCGCCGCTGACCAGTAAATTTCCGTTTTCGATAATCAGAAGCACGCCCTTACCTTCCAGTTTGGTCCCTCCGCCAAAGATAACATCACCGGTAATGCAGTACGTCCCATGTTCCAGGGTGGTAACCCCTTCGGGTGGGAATGGATATTCCTCGGTGGAGTCCCATTTCCCAGGGCTCATGGTGGTGCCGGTAAATTCATCCACAGCCGCGGTTTTGGAGCCGCAGCCCACCTTGGGCATTTCAATTGCAGGGGGGAAGGGGATTGGGACAGCCCCGGTTTGAATGGGATAGGGGGTGATCAATTTTGGCTTCTGTATATCCTCGCCGCCGACCACTGTGATCGGACTGGTATCCTGAATGCGGACACTGCCGCTACCAAACTGCATGAAGGCGCAGTCCGGATTGTTCGAGTTGACGAAAATCCCGCCCCCAGTCAGGCTGATGGTGGCTTCGCTATGAATCCAAAAGGATTTTCTCTGTTCCTCCTCGCACCCGCTCTGGGGTGCCAGGCTTACCAACGCATAGCCGCCAAACATTTCCCCGTACTCCGCGGGTTTTGTCCGTGTCACAGCACGGGCTACGTTGGTGACTCGCGGGACCCCGATCACCGGTCCAAAGTATGTGTTCAGGTGCGAGGTGATGATGACTTCGATGTATTCGGAGTTTCCTTTGTATGGACCACTAAGTGGAGGGGTGTTCATTTCAATGATATTTGTGACGCCATCATTGTTGTATCCGTTCGCGTTGGCAGTGGCAAGGGCCGCGCTGCGCCAGTCACCGCCATTGATGCGCTCCAGGGCGGCGGTCAGCGCGGCGGCGGAGGCGGCGGTTTCCGTCCTGCGGCGGTCGATCAACGCATTCCCGCCGTCGATTGCCAGCGCCGTCATTCCGATCAAACCGATGATCGAAAAAACGATCAGGATGATGGCCTGTCCGCGTTCGCCTTTTTTGTAAATGGGTTGTTTGGAGGCTGAATATATCATGGGCATGGAGGTTGGAGAATCACGTTTGAGGCGGTGCCAGTTAAAGGAATTGTATCCGAACCGACCACCACTCCGATAAAAGGCATAAGGAATGGATATCTATAGGTCACGCTGACCTGAATGCTATTGGCAACATTTTTTGTGGCGCCCTGACAGGCAGCGCCCAGCGTTCGAACACTCACTTTGATTGCATCTGTGTCTCTTAATTGCACTGGTGAAGAGAATATTTCGTCTTCTGCGCGCGGCGAAATATTACGGGCGCGGTTCTCTATCTCTGCCACGTTGGTGGGATTAAAGGAGCCATAAAACGCGCCCTCTTGTGCCGCATCCCTCAGCATGGAATAGGAGAAGATTGCCATGCCAAATTCCAGGGTGCCAAGCAGTAGTAGGACGAGGATGGGAAGCGTGATTGCAAACTCCACCAGGCTTTGTCCGCGTTTTACGATTTTTACGGTCATCCAAATATTGATCCTTATAAATCTGGTGCTGTTCAACACCGTCCTTGTGGGCAGGAACGGGTAGGAGTGGGTTAGTGGCTCGAGTCCACCGGATGGTTGACGCATCCGGGGTTTGCGATTGTAATGATAATCCTCTCGGTTCCGTCTCTTCTGTCATAGGACTGGTGGAATCTAAATCGGATGACAGATACACCCTGCGGAATGTTCGGCGAATAGGAAAGAATGAAGGCGGACGGGACCTGCAGGTTCCCATCCCAGGCATCCGTGTCGAGGGACACTCCGCTCAAGATTAATCCACTGTCTGTTCCATTATGCCCTTTGTCGTGATTCCATTCCACATATACCCGATCAGTCATCAGCGTGTGACCGGTCTGGTTGTTAATGCTCATTTCCATGATGTTATTCCTGACCACGAGCGGACCGTGTGTTACAGCAGTCGAACCCGTGCAATTGATCATGGTAGCTGTAACAGTTGACGTATATGTTGGCAGAGGTGTATTGGTCGCTGTGGACGTGGAGCGAGGCGGCTGTGTGGTTACTGGCGTCACTTTGGGAATGTTGCCAGAGGTCGGAATGAAGGTGGCTGTGGAGGTCGGTATGGTGGTGGGCGAGAGGGTGGCTGTGACCACGGTTGGCGCGAGGGAAGGGGTGCTGGTTTCCGGGGCAAATCCCGTTGGGAGCGCATTCCCAACGATCGGTACGGAGATCAGGAAGGAGCGGGCACTGGCGGATACAATTTCAATCGGATCGATCGGCAGTAGCGTAATAATCGGCTCATAGCTGGCGGAAACCAGTACGATAATTCGATCCCCATTGCGGACTGGCACTTCGATTGGACATGAATCCACCTGAGGGTCGGGGTCGACGCCCTGGATTGGAATCGAAGTCCCATCGGGGTTGATTCCACGGTCATAGGTGATGTTGATTTTGTCGAAGGTGATGATGAAGGCGGATTGGTTGGCAACCGCTCGAATCCCATCACAATCCTGGTAGAAGGCGGTATCGTTAATTTCACCGGAAGCCGAGCCATAGCGCGCCGCCTGACGTGATGCATTCGCAACCGAGGCAAAGATGAAGATCAGACGTCCCACTTCGATAATGCCGTATACCAGCATGAGCAAAATGGGCAATATGAGCATAAACTCCACTATTGCCTGTGCACGCTTTGCGTGAAATGACCTGGGTCTGCAGAGGAAAGGTTGTTTCATTCGGACTGAAGTGAAACGCATTTTAGCACAGCCTGCTAATCAGGCACAATCATCGCGAGAAGTCTTGGAAAATAAACGATCAAACCGGCCGTGAAAATAAAATAGGGTCCATAGGGGATAAAGGTCATCAATGCGCTTGTTTTGTACCTGCCGCTCACGATCAGCCAGAGGAAAATAAACAGGCTGACCAGTCCGCCCAATAGAATACCGTAGAGAAGGCAAAGCCATATCAAGGGCCAGCCGACAATCAAACCAAGTACCGCCACCAGGATGACATCTCCCGAACCGAGGGCTTCTTCGTCGTCCGGTTCCTGTCCCAGGGTGCGCATGCGTTTGGCGCGGAAGCGAGCAAAAAGCACACCGAGAAAATAAAAGGCCAACATAATCAGCAAACCACCCAATCCGCCCAACAGGGTGGGGCTAATCCTGCCCCAAAAGGAGGGACTGTTGCCGCCGTGGGCAATGATCCCCACCACCAGCCCAAGAGCTGCACCGAAAATACTCGTTGGATGCAGGATCAGGCGATGTTCCAGATCGATCACGAAGATAACCCCAAAGTATATGAGCAGGATCAATCCGAGAAAATAACCGATCTTCGACGGGGGGGAGACCCATGAGTAAATGCTCAATGCAGTGATGATGACTTGAACAACCCACAACCGTATTCTGCGTGGATGGTTATTTGCGCAGGGGCGGAAGAAAAGATAGTCTTGTACTGTAAAAGGTACGCCACACAATGGGCATCTGGGCTGGCTTAAACGCCGGGTGACCGGCAACACATCGGCCAGGTAATTTACAAGCCAGCCTGCAAGCCATCCAAGCATGAAGGGTATTATCAATGTTATTGACATTGAATTCATTATAATTCCAATTATGATGGGGGAAATAAGCCGTTTGTTGCGTAAGCCAATTGTAATGTTCTTGGCGGATTCCGCAAACTACCTTACAATTTTGAAGACTTTTATATTAGGAGATTTTGATGGAAGAATTTGTGATTGAAGGCGGACATCCGCTGCGTGGTGAAGTGACTCCTTCAGGAAATAAGAACGCCGCGCTACCCCTGCTTGCGGCCTGCCTGCTGACAGAAGAACCCGTAACCCTGCGAAACGTGCCGCAGATTCGAGATGTGCAAGCCATGCGAAAATTGATCGAAAGTCTGGGCGCGGTAGTGGAGGAATTGGATGCAACCACCTGGCGGGTGACAACCCGTGAATTGGTCTCTTCCCATCTCGACCCTGACCTCTGCCGCCGTATCCGCGCCTCCATTCTCATTGCGGGACCAGTGGTGGCGCGTGCAGGAAACTTGCGTCTGCCGCCTCCCGGTGGTGACGTGATTGGGCGCCGCCGTTTGGATACCCATATCCTGGCTTTGCGCGCATTGGGCACAAAGGTCCACTATGATCGCGTGTTTGAGTTTGAAGCGGACGGGCTTCATGGAGCAGACATCCTCCTGGATGAGGCCAGCGTCACGGCTACCGAAAATGCCGTCATGGCGGCGGTATTCGCCAAAGGCGAGACACAGATCCGTAATGCGGCATCCGAACCGCATGTGCAGGAATTGTGTCAATTTTTGAACATCCTCGGTGCGCGGATAAGTGGCATTGGTTCGAACACCTTGCATATTACCGGCGTGTCCAGATTGGGCGGCGGCGAATTCACCATTGGATCCGACCTGCTGGAAGTGGTAAGTTACATTGGCGCGGCAGTGGTAACACATGGCGAGATTCGCATCCGCAATGCGGGCGTCCAACATCTCGAAATGATCGGGTTGATCTTTCGCCGTTTGGGAGTCCATTGGAATGTGGATGGTAACGACCTGCTTGTTCCATCCGACCAGCCCCTTGTCATTGCCTCCGACCTGGATGGAGCGATTCCTGAAATCAAGACGAATGTCTGGCCGGCCTTTCCCACTGACTTGACGAGCATTGCCATTACCATCGCAACACAGGCAATTGGCTCCGTGCTTTTTCATGATTGGATGTTTTCGGGCCGCATGTATTTCACGGACAAACTGGTAAGCATGGGCGCCCGGATCATTTTATGCGATCCATATCGCGTGTTGATACAGGGTCCCACGCGGTTATATAGTGAAAAATTGGAAAGCCCTGATATCCGGGCCGGTATGGCGTTGTTATTGGCAGCCCTTGCCGCGGACGGAACTTCCACGATTCGAAATATCAGCCAGATTGAAAGAGGCTACGAAAAGGTGGATGAAAAACTTCGCAACCTTGGCGCAAAAATAGAACGTGGGACGGAATAAAAAACAAAAGCGGAAGCCGCAAGAGAAGGCTTCCGCTTTTTCTGAGAGGGTCCGGCTTTATGGTCCGACCCAGCCGAGTGCGTCAGGTTTGATAATAAGCCGCAGAAGGTCCTGGGATTTGCTTGGCCCAATATAGAACGAGATTTCGCCTGTGCTGGGAGGATCCAATACCCATGAATACGCATACCACGAACCCGATGGAATTGCAATTTTTCGTTTTTCGTTTTTGCTAATGACATACGATACGGATCCACACTGGCCAAACGGATTCGGAGTCCAAAGAGTCAATGACAGGTTGACCTGGCTTTTGGTGGTGTTTTCAACGCGCACATTTTTAGTGGGACCGGCTTCCGCAAAATTTAATGCTCTATTGCAATTGTTCGGGTCGGAAGAAACTGTTGTTGCTGTCGGCAGAATCAAATTTTGATCCAAGGTGGGGATCACAGGAGGCGGTGTGAAGGTCGGCAGGGGAGTGGGGCTGGGTGTTTCTGTCGGCGGGAGCGGCGTGGCCGTTGGGATTGCCGCCTGGGTCAAATAAACCATGGTAAAGGCGGCCGCCACGGCGGTATTTTGTATATCCGCCGGCGACATGGTGGGTGGCGCAGGCTCTGCGCCACATGCTGTCAGCAGGAAACTGAACGCAAGGAGGACGGGTAATAATTTTTTAAGCATTTTTTCTCCATTTATTTACTTTGTTTTATGTCATGACGATCTTGCATCAGACATTGTTCCACAGGGTGACCTCTGGTCAAGGCTGGTCTGAATCTCAAATCTGCGGAACATCCGGGGAATTATTTTATTTCGACTCGATCCTTGTACATGTATATCCTTCGGTCTTGAAGTTTACCCAGTCTGAAACTGCCGGTAAACTTCTTGCCGCCGACCCATGCCACATATATGTAATCACCGGCCGGGACTTTGGCGCCAACAGCGCTGCCGCCCACAGGATATTCAATGACTGTTACATAGCCATCAACAGTGGTGCATTGCAGCGAAATATAAGCATCCGCCTTGGACTTGTTGTACAAAGCAATGCTCCCCGAAGGCAGGTTGGGCGGCATTGTACCATAGTACTGATAATGAGACGTTCCAGTGGGCGTGACAGTGATTCCCGGATTTAGCGTTGCGGTGGAAGGCAAAGTACCTGCTGTTCCCACTGTGACTGTTATGGCCCCGGTCCCTGTACTACGTGTAACGGTCAATGTCAACGTGGGCTGGGTTGGGTTTGGCGTCACGGTTGACGTTGGCGGTGGCTGTGTTTGAGTTGGGGCGCTGGTGGCTGTGATTACCACGGGAGAATTTGTTGGAATTAACGTGGGGCTCGGCAGGGACTGAACGGTCTGTGCCACTTGTGCCGCCACAGTTGCCTGTATGTCTGTCTCTGGAACGCTGGGAGCGGGGCTTGTCGGCTGGGGTTGAAGTATGGCGGGAATACACGCACTTAGAGTGAAGCAAAGCGCCGTGAACAAAAAGAACAACTTTTTCATAGCCCAACTCCTTTGATTTGAGAGGATTAATTCTGCCCGATCACGTCCATGAATTGTGTCACCGTATCACGCAACATTCTCTCTGGCAGGGCGCCAACCTGGCGATGGACCACTTTGCCGCCCGAAATGAAAAGCATGGTGGGGATTCCTTGAATTCCAAATTTCTGCATCCACTCGGCATGTTCATCGGTGTTGATTTTCGCCACCACCAATTTACCGTCCATCTCGGCGGCAATCTTATCGAGGATGGGGGCGACCATCTTGCATGGCCCGCACCATGGGGCCCAAAAATCCACGATCACTGGCAGACTGGATTGCAGGACATCTTTTTCAAAGGACTCATCTGTCACATGAATGGGTTCAGCTGTCATTTTTGATTTTCTTCCTTTTCTAAAACATCCCGGATAGCTGGTCCGGGGCGATGTTTTGCATGAGGACTGCACTGAGACTTTCCTCATTGAGCCAAATGAGTATAACATATATTCCCTGATATAATCGCCGTCCATGAACAAACTATTTTCACGCTGGCGGGACGGACTTTCCCGTACGAGCAAAGCCGCATTTGGGCAGATTGTCTCCATCCTTGGAACATCCGAGATCAATGCCGAGACTTGGGACGACCTTGAATCTCTCCTTCTTCAAGCTGATTTGGGATTGGAGACCACGACCTCGGTTTTGGATTCCCTCAAGCAGATTACCCGCACCGAAGGACTGACTCGTGCCAACGAGCTTTCGGCGGCCCTGCGGCGGGAATTGCGTGCGCGTCTCAGCACACCGCCTGCTTTGGGATTGGATCATAAACCATCTGTGATTTTAGTTGTGGGTGTAAATGGTTCGGGTAAAACAACAACGATTGCCAAACTTGCCTCTCGTTTCATTGGCGAAGGCAGGAAGGTTTTGCTCGGGGCCGCCGATACCTTCCGTGCCGCGGCGGTGGATCAACTCCAGGTTTGGGGTGACAGGCTCAAAGTCGAGGTGATTGCCGGGGCTTTTGAATCAGATCCGGGCGCGGTCGCGTTCAATTCCGTTCAGGCGGGAATCGCCCGCGGCGCGGATATCGTCATGATAGATACTGCCGGACGTCTGCACACCCGCTTCAATCTGATGGAGGAATTGAAGAAAGTCAACCGTGTGGTGGGGAAGGCACTTCCGGGCGCTCCGCATGAAGCGTGGCTGGTGCTGGATGCCACCATCGGACAAAATGCCCTCCAGCAGGCGCGTTCATTTAAGGAAGCTGTCAATGTGACGGGTGTGATTCTATCCAAGCTGGACTCATCTGCGCGTGGCGGCATGGCCTTTGCCATCCAGCGCGAACTTGGTTTGCCAATCTTATTTGCGGGTTTGGGTGAAAAACCCGAAGACCTGCAACCTTTTGACCCCGATGCTTTTGTGGACGGGATTTTATCGAACAACTAGGAGTACTCATGCAGGATTTGCTGAACCGCTTGCAGGCCGCGACTGACCTGACTCAACAACTAATGGTGCGTCTTTGACTTGGCGGGCAAGGAAGTTCAACTTTCAGAACTTGAAAAAGAAATAGGGCGGCCAGAATTCTGGAATGATTCAACCAGCGCACAGCGGGTAATGAAGACTGTCTCGGCTTTGCGCGATGAAGTCGAATCGTGGAGGTCGTTCAAGCAACGATTGCATGACCTGACCGAACTAACACAACTCGGCGATGAATCCCTGCGTGGCGAGTTGGAAACCGAAATTTCGTCGCTTGAAGCTGACTTGGATAAACGTACCTTCAACACGATGTTCTCCGGCAAGTATGACCATGACGATGCCATCCTTGCCATACATGCAGGCGCAGGCGGAACCGACTCGCAAGATTGGGCTGAGATGTTGCAGCGCATGTATTTGCGCTGGGCAGAGGATCAGGGCTTTGAAACTGAAATCCTGGATACCACGTTGGGCGAAGAAGCCGGTGTCAAGAGCGTGACCATTGTTGTCAGCGGACGTTATGCCTATGGATACCTGCGTTCTGAAAAAGGCGTGCATCGTCTGGTCCGCCTTTCCCCGTTTGACGCCGCGCACCGCAGGCATACCTCCTTTGCCTTGATTGAGGTCCTGCCGCAGGTTTCGATGGAAGAAGCGGATGTGGAAATTAACCCAGGCGACATCAAACTCGACGTGTTCCGTTCTTCCGGTGCTGGCGGACAGAATGTGCAAAAGAACGCGACAGCAGTCCGCATTACCCATATCCCGACGGGGATTGTGGTCACTTGTCAGAACGAACGCTCGCAAGCCCAAAACCGCGAATTTGCCATGAACATTTTGCGCGCGCGTCTATTGGAATTAAAGACTGCTGAAAAGGATGAAGAACGTGCCATCCTGCGAGGTGAGTACACCAAGGCGGAGTGGGGGAGTCAGATCCGCTCGTATGTGCTGCATCCATACCAGATGGTCAAGGACCATCGCACTGACCACGAAACGGGCAATGCCCAGGCTGTGTTGGACGGCGAGTTAAATGGCTTCATGGAAGCATATCTGAAAGGCACTTCCCAATAATTGGCTGTGAATCAAAAAAGAACTGGTTCGTACCAGTTCTTTTTTGATTTAACACTTTAGTTTGTAGGAACCCGTTTTTCAAGCGTACGGTTGAAGATGTTTTCCTGTTCTTCGTTAGCTGACTTGTAGGATTTGGCGCGCACCTTGCCGCGTCCCTTCGAGCGTTCAAGGGCCTGCTGCCAGGCAATCTGCATGGCGGTGAACTGCGGCTCGTTGGAGACTTCGACTTCCATTTCGTAGCTGTCTTCCTGTTTCTTGCCTTTGCCCTTGCGTTTGCCGTCACCTTTCCTGCGGTCTTCGCGTTCAAGTTTGACTTCTTCCACGATTTCGGGTTCGGGCTGGAGCGCCTTCATGCTCAAGCGGATCTGGCGCTTGCGGCGGTCGACGTCCAAAACCTTGGCTTCGATCTCGTCGCCTTCCTTGACCACCTCACTGGCTGTCTTGACATAGCCGCGGGTAAGTTCGCTGACGTGGATGAGTCCGGGGCGTTCCGCGCCGAAGTCCACAAATGCCCCGTAGGTTTCGAGGCGGACAACCTTGCCTTTGACAACCAGGTCAGGCACGATTTCCTTCCACTCATAGCCGAGCGGTTCGATCATGGTTAATTCGATACGGTCTTTTTTTACGCGGCGTACCCAAACGTCTACAACCTGTCCCTCCTTCACAACATCTTCCACTTTATTTACTGCTTCCTGTTGGAGTTGTGAGATGTGGATCACACCGGGAAGACTTTGTCCGATGTCCACCAACGCCCCCGCAAGTGTAGTCTTCAAAATTTTGCCGCTGAGTTTCGTTTTTGGTTCAAGCGCTACGGCGGGCGCGCTGTCGGGTGTTGTCATGCTTATACTCCTGCTTTTTGAAATAATGCCGAAAAAAGATTATACCTGTCAGACAATAAACCGTCAATGTGAAATATGTGAGATTCCCAAATTGAAAACTGTGCGTAAGGTAATTGTATGAGAAAATGTCTACTAAATCTGGAGATAAAATGAAGCGAAAGTTCTCACGGCGTGACTTTTTGAAGACGGCCGGTTACTTGTCCTTGTTGTCTATCGCGGCTGGCGTGGGTGGATTAAGATATGGTATGGTTGTTGAACCTGAAACATTGGACGTGAACGAGGTGAAGATAAAATTACCGCACCTTTCCCGTCAATTTTCTGGTTATCGGCTTGCGCAACTCAGCGACCTTCATATGGGGGGGTGGATGGATGGCGAAAGATTGCGAAAAGTGGTGGATGTGGTGAGGGAACAACACCCCGACATGGTTGTAATAACGGGCGATTTCTTCAATGGACCCGTATGGAATGAGAAACTGGTCTGCGCGGCTGATGAGTTTGTCGCGGAACTTTCCCCTCTAACGGCAGATTTTACAGTCCTAGGTGTCCTTGGCAATCATGATTATTGGTCTGATGCGGCCGAAGCCCGCAAAGCTTTGGAGCGGTGCGGCGTGATCGAAATCGGAAATAGTTTTTACTCAGTTGAACGTGAAGGGGAACAATTGCACATCGCCGGTGTGGATGACATCTGGTATGGACACGATGACTTGGATTCAGTTTTGTCCAAACTTCCCGAAACAGGCGAAGCGATTCTGCTTGCGCATGAACCTGATTTCGCAGATATAAGTGCAAAATCCGGCAGGTTTGGATTGCAGCTTTCCGGACATTCCCATGGAGGACAGATCGTTTTACCCTTCGTTGGCGCGCCTGTCCTTCCCCGGCTTGGTAAAAAATACCCTAGTGGTTTGTACAAGGTTGGGGATATGTGGCAATATACAAACCGTGGTGTGGGTATGGCTGACCTTTTCATAAGAATCAACTGCCTGCCAGAGATTACTGTTTTTACCCTGCAACCCGCCTAAAGTTCTTGCCTAACTGTGAAGAAAAATGTATAATCTGCCTGTCAAAAGCAATGATGGGAACGAGTACGTTTGATGAGTTGCCAGAGAGCCTGCGTTTTGGTGTGAAGCAGGTCAACGATGCAGACGGGAAATCCTCCCGGAGCCGCGAACTGAAATCCAGCATTTTCCCTGGAAAGTAAGCAAGCCGAGATTGTCCTTCGTTATCGGGACGGGATGATGGTTGTCATCCAACAAGCGCCTTGTCGTTGAGACAGGAAGCAGAGTGGTACCGCGTGAGCCATGCTCTCGTCTCTGTGTGAGATGAGAGTTTTTTGTTAATCCAGGCTTCGGAAGTCTGGCAGACTTCCGAAGTCTTTTTTAGGAGACTACCGAATGTTCAAAGCAGTCAATCCAAAACTCGACGTTGTTTCGATGGAGGAGAAGGTCCTGAAGTTCTGGACGAAGCAGGAGATCTTCAAGAAGACCGTCGAACAACGACATGGCAAACCTGAATATGTCTTTTATGAGGGACCGCCCACCGCGAACGGACGCCCTGGCGTGCATCATGTGCTGGCGCGCGCCTTCAAGGATATGTTCCCGCGCTACAAGATCATGCGTGGGTATCACGTCTCGCGCCGCGGCGGGTGGGATACCCACGGCTTGCCTGTCGAGATCGAGGTCGAGAAGCAGTTGGGATTCACCAACAAACAGCAGATCGAAGACTACGGCGTGGACAAGTTCAACGAACTTTGCCGCAAGTCGGTCTTTACCTACATTCAGGAATGGGAGAAACTCACCGACCGCATCGCCTTTTGGGTTGACCTCGAAACCGCGTACGTGACCTACGAGAACGAATACATCGAATCGGTCTGGTGGATTCTCAAAAGCTTCTGGGAGAAGGATCTGCTCTTCAAGGGCTACAAGATCGTCCCATATTGCCCGCGCTGTGGCACGCCTCTTTCCGACCACGAAGTTGCCCTTGGCTATGATGAAGCAGTTGACCCGTCGGTCTTTGTGCGCTTCCCGTTGGCGGACAAGCCCGACACCTCACTCCTCGTGTGGACGACCACGCCCTGGACTCTGCCGTCCAACGTGGCTGTTGCCGCGCACCCCGATGTGGATTATGTGACCGTCGAGCGCGACAACGAAGGCACAAAGGAAAAACTTATCCTCGCCAAGAATTTGGTGGAGAAAGTTTTCCGTGGCGAAGAAGTCAAAATCGTGGACACCTTCAAGGGCAGGAAGTTGAAGGGCGCCAAATACCAACCGCTTTATACCTTCCTGCCTGTGGACAAGCCTGCTTACTATGTCATCCTCGCGGACTATGTCACCATCGAAGATGGCACAGGACTGGTTCACACTGCGCCCGCTTTCGGTCAGGAAGATATGGAGTCGGGTAAGCAGCATGATTTGCCGATCCTGCTCACGGTTCAGCCTGATGGCGCGTTTATCCCCGAGGTCACGCCCTGGCGCGGAGTCTTTGTCAAGGATGCCGATCCTCAAATCATCAAAGACCTCGAGTCGCGCGGATTGATGTATCGCTCTGAAAAGTACACCCACACTTATCCATTCTGCTGGCGCTGTACCACGCCGTTATTGTATTACGCGCGCGAGTCGTGGTACATCCGCACCAGCTCGAAGCGTGACCAACTTGTGAATTTGAACAAGACCATCAACTGGGTCCCAGACCACATCAGGAATGGACGCTTCGGCAATTGGCTCGAAAACAACATCGACTGGTCGCTCTCACGCGAGCGCTATTGGGGCACGCCGCTCCCTGTTTGGGAATGTGACGATTGCCATCAGCGCGAGTGCGTCGGCTCAGTGAAGGAACTCTCCGAAAAAGCCGAACGCGATTTGAGTGAACTGGACTTGCATCGCCCGCATGTGGATAACGTCCATTGGAAGTGTGAAAAATGCGGTGGCAAGATGACCCGCGTGAAAGACCTGATCGATGTGTGGTTTGACTCTGGCTCCATGCCCTATGCCCAGTGGCACTACCCATTCGAGAACCAGGAAAAGTTCAAGGAACAGTATCCAGCTGATTACATCTGCGAGGCGGTTGACCAGACTCGCGGCTGGTTCTATTCTCTGCACGCCATCTCGACCCTGCTCAACGACCAGGTCTCGTTCAAGAACGTCATCTGCCTCGGACATATTCAGGATGCGCAGGGACGCAAGATGTCGAAGTCGCTGGGCAACATCGTCCAACCGTGGGATGTGATCAATGCCCACGGCGCGGATGCGCTGCGCTGGTATCTGTACACCGCTTCGCCCGCTGGCCAGGAACGCCGCTTCTCCGCCGATTTGGTTGGGGATGTCATCCGCAGTTTCACGCTGACCTTGTGGAACGTGTACTCGTTCTTCGTGACCTACGCCAATCTCGACAAGCCACACGGTCTCACCGTTACCGCGACAACCAACGACCTTGACCGCTGGCTGCTCTCCGAGTTGAACGTCCTCGTCCGCGACGTGACCAAAGCCTACGAAGAATACGACGCGACCAACGCCACCCGTCCTGTTGAAAAGTTTGTCGAGACGCTCTCGACGTGGTACGTGCGCCGCTCACGCCGTCGCTTCTGGAAGAACGATTCCAGCGCCGACAAGCAAGCCGCGTACTCGACGCTTTACACCGCGCTGGTGACAATCTCCAAGCTGATTGCCCCCGCCATGCCTTTCCTCGCCGACGAGTTGTACCAGAACCTCGTCCGCTCGGTGGATGAGACCGCGCCCGAGTCGGTGCATCTCGCCCCCTGGCCGGAAGTGATGGAAGAATTCATCGATGAGTCGCTCAACCGTGATATGAACCTCGTGATGAAGCTGGTCTCGCTCGGTCACTCGGCGCGGCAGAAGGCGAATCGCAAAGTGCGCCAGCCGCTCGCGCAAGCCGCCTTCTCGGTTGGGACTGCCAGCGAACGTAAGGCGTTGATGAACAACATGGATGTTATCGCGGATGAATTAAATGTCAAGGAAGTGCGCCTGCTCGATTCTGCGACCGAGGCGGTTTCGCATACAGTCAAGCCGTTCTCGAAGCAGCTTGGACAGAAATACGGCAACAAGTTCCCTGCCATCCAGAAGGCGATCCTTTCGATGAACGCAGAAGAAGTCGCGTCCACGTTTAGGGCTGGCAAAACGTTGCCCGTGAAAGTCGGCGACGAAACGCTGGACATCACCGCTGAAGAAGTGGAAGTGAAGGCGCAAGCCAAATCTGGTTTTGCCGTGGCGGAAGATGGCGCGTATGTCGCCGCCCTCGTCACCGACCTGACGCCCGAACTCTTGTCCGAAGGCATGGCGCGCGAATTCCTGCGCCGCGCTCAGGACTTGCGCAAGACCGCCGACCTGGATGTCGCCGACCGCATCGAACTGTTCGTCGAAGCCAGCGCAGGCTTGAAGTCTGCAATCGAGACCCACGCGGACTACGTCAAAGCCGAGACACTTGCCGTCAGTCTGACCTTTGTGGCTCCGCCTGCGAACGCTTCCGTTGTGGAAGATGAGTTCGAAGGGGAGAAGGTCAAGGTAGGGTTGGTGAAGAGCAAGTAAATGGGGATTAGGTGATTGGGGATTAGTAAGACCTCGGAGATTTGCGCGAAGCGAATCTCCGAGGTCTTTTTGTCAACGAGAAAAATCTAAAAATCTATAATGCGATTAAAATAAAGAGAGATACTTCAATCAATAAAGGACCTTACTATGACAACATCAGACATGGTAAAACAAAAGCCAAATCCCCTGCGTTCGCTTGCCGCGTACGGGGTGCATATGTTCACCGCGACCGGCGCGGTGTGGGGACTTCTCAGCATTCTTGCAATCCTGGACGGCAACTACAAAATGCTGTTCGTATGGATCATCATCTCCATGCTGGTGGATGGCTTTGATGGGATGCTTGCTCGTTGGGTCGATGTGAAGAAATATGCCGCCAATGTCGATGGCGCATTGATGGACAATATTCTCGATTACATCAATTATGTGCTGGTGGCGGCCTTCCTCCTGCTCAAGGCGGACCTTTTGCCTGAATCGGTCAGGTTGTTCGGTGCCTGCTCCATCCTGCTGACTTCCGCCTACCAATTCTCCCAAACCGACGCCAAGACGGACGACCATCACTTCAAGGGCTTTCCGTCCTATTGGAATTTTGTTGCGGTTTACATGTTGTTGTTTAGACTACCGCCCTGGCTGAACTTTGCCGTCCTGATGTTCCTCAATGTCATGATCTTCGTTCCCATCAAGTATATTTATCCCAGCCGCAACAGCTACCTGCCCCGACTCACATACGGACTAACCCTTCTTTATGGGGTGATCGGAATTTGGGCGTTGTTGAAGTATCCAAATACACCGATGTGGATGCTATGGGCATCGTTGCTTTACGTGGCATATTATGTTGTATTGAGCTTGATCCCCAAGAAAAAAGCCAATGCGAATTGACATCGTGACCCAGGCGGATGTGGAACTCTACGAAGCCTTCCAGCGACTGGTTCCGCAACTGACGGATAACAATCCGCCACCTTCGTTGGACGATCTGGCTGACCTTGTCCGAGATGCCGCGTCCACGCTGATGATTGCCCGTGACGCGGACGGCAAGATTGTTGGCGCATTGACCCTCTCCGTCTACCGTGTGCCAACAGGCATCCGCTCCATCATCGAGGATGTCATCGTGGACAACACCGCCCGCGGACAGGGAATTGGCGAAGCCTTGATGAAACGTGCCATTGAAATTGCCAGAGAAAAAGGCGCGCAGAACATTTCACTCACGTCCAATCCCATGCGTGAGGCGGCGAATAGATTGTATCTGCGTGTGGGATTCAAAAAGCGGGAAACAAACGCCTACCAGATGAAATTGTAAAACAAAAGAGGTGATGCCAGTTTTCGCATCACCTCTTCAAGTCTAATCTACATCCACCAAAAATTTCCCTGTTGCCTTGCTCAAGTCTGAATATACCCCCCGGTATTCCGGGGGCAGGAGCTCGGCTATTTTGTACATCATCTCATCCACGATCTGCTGGCGGATTTCGCCTGTCACTTTCACACCTTGCATATCTACCTTGAACGGCTTGCCTAGGCGGATGTGGAAGTCTGTCCTTTTCAACCGTTTAAGGTTTTTCATCAACTTTTCGCCGCCCCAATGCGCCAAAGGGAAGATGGGTACGCCTGTATGAAGCGCGAGTATCACAGTGCCCGGCTGGGCGCGGATCAGGATTCCGTTGCGGTTACGTGTCCCTTCCGGGGCGATGCCAAAGATGTAGCCATTATCCAGCGCGCGGATAGCAGCCTTGAGCGCATGCATATCCGCTTCGCCTCGTCGTATTGGGATTATGCCCCATAAGTTGAAAACCCAGTGCATGATCGGGTAGTCCCAGGCCTCGATCTTTGCCCAGGCTGTCATCCTGCGCGGTTGGAGATGCGCGTAAAACAAAGGCACCTCGACTTGTCCCGTGTGGTTGGTGACAACAATCAAGGGACCTGTCATGGGGACTTTTTGAAAGTCGGGGGCGTCTATCCGACAGACGATGCGTGTATAAACTCGAATTACGAAATTAACAAACCAGGACATAATTTATTGGTCAACTCAAGCGTGAATGATTTCCAGTTCCAACGGGAGCACTTCGAGGTTCAGGTCATTGCCTTCGAGACAGATGAATTCTCCATCTGCATGTGCGGGGAAGGTTTTGTCCAGCGAGCGGATCGAAACTTTCTTCGCGCGTCGCATTTTTACTTCGGGTTGGGTCATCTGGGTGCCGCGCAGAAAGTGGGGGATGAGCGTGAAGACGCGTCCCTTCGACACGCCCTCCGCAATACACAAGTCGAAGTGCCCATCGTCGGGCTGGCTTTCGGGAGCCATCTTGAATCCGCCGCCCATGCGTTTCCCGTTCATCACCGAGATCATTAGCGAGGTCTGCTTGATGGTTTCCTCGTCGTCCAAAATGATTTCCACGTAGGGCGGATTGTAGTACAGAAAAACGGTCTTAAACGCGCCGATCAAGTAGGCGGGTAGTCCCCGCGCCCAGCGGAGTTTGACCGCCTCATTGCCTACCGCCGCATCGAAGCCTACGCCGATACCGTTGCCAAAATACCTGCCTTCGGGATAATACCCGCCTTTCACGAAACCCAAATCGATTTTCTTGCGTTTGTTTGCCTTCAATGCCTTCAAGCCATCATCCAGATTATCGGGGATGCCGATGCCGCTTGCAAAGTCGTTGCCTGTGCCAACGCCAAGCACGCCGAACGCGGCGCTGTTGTGTCCCGCCTTTTTTGCGTTCATAATACCGTTGATACATTCGTTCACCGTCCCATCGCCGCTGGCACAGATGATCACGTTATAGCCTTTGCGTACTGCGCCTTCCGCCAGTTCGGCGGCGTGCCACACGCGCTCGGTACGCACCAATGTAAAATCCAGCCCGCTTTCTCGCAGGCTGGATTCGATTTGTGGGATGGATTTTTCTCCACGCCCGCGTCCCGATATCGGGTTGACAATCACATAATATCTCATGTACTCGCTCCAAGTTTTGAATGGGGCGAGTGTATCTGGTGTACGCCCGATTGTCAATCGGTTAGACCAGCATTCAAAGTCGCAGCCACTACTTTTTCACTCGCTAAATTGTTGACTTGTTAATTCGTTCACTCTGCTCTCATGCGCGGTGTCCGGCGGTATTCCAGTCGGTGACCCGTATTTGCCATGCTCAACGCATCTGCCAGCTCATCGACGGCATAGGCTTCCTCGTTGTCGAGCACCATTTTGAGCCTTTCGAGCCGATCATGCAGTTCGAGCATCCGTGTACGGAATTCGTCAAATGTGATGTGGTTGGTGTTTTCGCGCAGTTCCTGCGTAGCGTGATACGCGTCTTCCATGGCGTGGATGGCTTTGAGAATATCTTCGGCGACCAAAGTCAGTTCAGACATGGCGACCTCCTTTCTCACATTCACAATAGCACGTCACGGCTTGTATTTCAAGTAGTCTGCGGGGGTGTCAAGGTCTTGCAGGATGGTCGGGGAATCACATTCCACGTAAAAAATCTTGTCCTTGTATGCGTTCAGGAAATCGCGCATCGACTTGGGCGCGCGCAGTTGCAGAATCTCGTCCCATAGCTCTCTTGTGATTAACCAGGGATGTCCGCGCCGCATTTGATAACTCGGCACGACGAGCGGGGATTTGCTTTGACGGAACCCATCACAGACTCGTCTCACGTTTTCCTCCTCCGCCTGGGGCTGGTCGCCGAGACAAATGAGCACCGCCTCCACCGACGGCTTTTGCGCCCGCAAGCCGATTTGTACGGATTCTAGCATCTCGCCCTCATCACTAAGCGCAACCCGTACCCCGTAACTCGTGACCTGTCCCGCAATTGTTGAGTTTGTGACCAGGGTAATGTCTTCGACTCCGGCGGCTTGCAAGGTTTGAACCACCTGTCCCAGCACAGTGGTATTTCCCCAAGGCATCAGCATCTTGGGTTGTCCCATGCGGACGGATTTTCCAGCGGCGAGAATTACGGCGGAAATATTCATTCGAGTTCCTTCAATCTGTCATAATCTTCCGGCTTATCCACGTCGAGCAGCAAAATATCGTCATGCCAGGGGAGGTATTCCACCCGATGCTTATCGAAGATGGCGCGTCCGCCCACGTCACCTTTGAGTTGCAGCAGGTCAGGGAAGGTGTCGCGGTCAAATAGCACCGGATTGGCGCGACGCTCTTCCAGCACCAGCGGCGCGAGGATGGTTTGCATCTCCCGCCCATGTGACTCGACCAGTGCTTGAATCACCTCCACGGGGATTTGTGGCTGGTCTGCCAGAAGGAAGATAGCCGCCCCGACCTTATCCGAAAGCGAGTCCACCCCCGCTCGAATGGATGTACCTTGTCCCTGCTGATAATCGGGGTTGTGGACGATGGCGACGGGCAGCCCGCTCAAAGCGGATTCAATGTCGGTGGCGCGAAAGCCTGTTACAACCACCACAGGCCAAAGTCCAGTTTGCAGGGCGGTCTCCGCAACCTGCCGCACAAACGGCTTTCCTTTCCAGGTCAGCAATTGTTTGGGCGATCCAAAACGGCTGGACTCCCCCGCCGCGAGGATGATGCCGGCTGTGCATTCAAAAGTATGCAAGACTGAGTTTTGCAAGGAGCCAATGAGAAGAGCGTCGAAATAGTTAAGTAGTTCGTATGCCATCCCACTGCCTATGGATTGAAGCTCCGGTGTATCCGCCTGGTTGAGCAGGACAATGCGCCGTGCGTGTGGTGGAATATTTTTCAATCCGCCTTGTGGGCGGGTGAGGACTTTGGCGATGGCTTGCGTCGTAACCGGGCTTCCGAGCGGTAGTCCACTGAGTTTGGAAAATATCTCGGCTCGATGGACATGCTCATCAGTCAGCGGTTTGCCCAAGGCGCTTAACCCGGCGATATGAACTACAAGTTCGCTAAATTCTGGAATGGGTGGTTCATGCGTAGTTGGAGCTTTGAGCGGTTTTTGACGCGAACCGTCTGCTTCAATGAGGAGTGGTGTATTTTGTCTTTTGCTTTCGGCGTGTAGCCAATCTAAGGTGACGTTGTTTACGGGTTGGGTTCTATTGCCTTCAATTTCGCCCGTGACGAGTGTCACGCCACCTGCTGGAATCTCAATTTTCCCCTGTCCCTTGGTGATAATGTGCCGGTCCGCCAGAGGGATTTGCCACAAGCCTAGGTGACTGGTGGCCGTCACGACAACAGCTTTGTGCGCGGACAGTTCACGGGCAAGTTGAAAAAGGGCGGTGGTTTTTCCGCCTGCGCCGGTGAAACTGACCACGGTGTGAGAGGTTTTATCCAGCCGGAGGGCGCGGGAAAGGTTTGTTTCTATCATTGCTAAATGGAAATTTTATCTTTTTTTGTAATGGAATTCGTTTCAATATTTTTGGGAATGATTGTATAATCGATTTGTAGTTGTCAAATTTTGCGATTGTTCCATTTCTGGGAGGCAGCTGGTATGAGTAAACCAGTCGCGTACATCATTGAAGACGACCGTGACGTTGTCGCGCTTTTTCGCCATGTTCTTGATATTGCGGGTTATCAGACCGAGATCATGTTGGACGGCAAGGACGCCATGGACCGCATAGATGCATTCCAGCCAAATATCGTTCTGCTGGACTTGCAATTGCCGGGAATGTCCGGGGTGGATATTTTAACCCGTATGCGCGCCGACGACAGGATGCGAAATATCCCCGTTGTTGTAATTACCGCCTATCCGGTCTATGCCGCCAGCCTCCCCGTTGAACCAGACTTACTTTTACAGAAGCCGGTGGATATTAATCAACTGAGCAGCCTTGTCCAACGTCTGCAGGCGACCCAGGGCGGGTTGAGGGAGCCCGTGCATGACGTGGTTACCGGGTTGTATACGTTTTCCTTTTTTACAGTTCGCCTCACCTTTGCGCTGGAGAGAATCAAGCAAAATGAGCTTCGCCATTTTGGCGTTCTGTTTGCCGATGTATCCCAGGTCTATGAACTCAGAAAGAAACTTCATACCGATGATTTGAACGGATTTTTTCGCGGCTTGGCCGACCACTTTAAAGCTGCGTTACGCCCGACGGACACCATGGCCTGGTCTCCGCGCGATGAGTATTTCCTTACCCTGATAGAAGACATTCCCAGTCCCGAAGTGCCGCTGAGAATCGCCGGGCGCGTACGGGACAGTATGAAGAAATTTATTGATGATAACGATTACGGTTTGGGATTGCGTGCCAATCTGGGGGTGTTGCTATGCGACTCCGAGTATGAAGATACCCAGCAAATTATGCGAGATGTGGACATCGCCCGGGGCTATCTCCGTGATGGTCTGTATACGAATCCCTCCATCTTCGATCGCGAGATGCTCAAGAAGAAGTAGTATTCGCTAATCGAGTCGTCGCATACATCAAAATAGGGAGGCGTTTTCTTCGATGGATTTCAAATATACCAGCAAAGCCTCCAGGACACCGCCGCCGACAGCCAGTGCCTTGTCCGAAACAAGGGTGGCCAAGGTGGGATCGTCGCGCGGGTCCACATCCCCAATTTTTATATCTTTCTCCAATTCGATTCCCGGGCGAATCAACCCACGCAGGATACCCTTGAACGGGCTGATGATTTTAGCATTTTCGCCTCCCTCGTTGGGCTGAATCTCCGCGATCAATTGCCCTTCTTCGAGGTGGTCGCCGATCTGTGCGTGAGCGGTTAATATTCCTGTTTGCGGCGCGCGCAATACCCGACGTGGATCGCCGTCGGGCTGCCCGCTGTCCGCGAGAGTAGCCCCGTTCCAATAGACGCGGCCGAGGGTGTGTCCGCGGCGGGTCTCGATCACGGCATGACAATTCTCCCCGGCGATGAATCCCGGTCCCAGCCCAATGTACAAGGGAACTTTTACGCCCAGAGGCCCAGGCTCGGTTTTTATCAGGCGCGCATCGACCACAATCGTAGATTGCGGGCTGGTAAGGAATTGATTGCGAAGGATGTTTGCCTGCGGATCGACCAGCACGGGGATTTCCCCCCCTTCCAACGTGACCTGAATCTGGTCTGCCGAAACCAGGCGGGCGGTTACTCCCTCGATGGTTTGTGTCCCCTCATAAACTGTCTCCGCGAACGAAACCGTGCGTCGAACTGCCAAAGGCTTCTCTAATTCAATGATGACAAGTTGAAAGCCTGAGCGATGCAAGCGCAGGGCAACCCCGCTTGCAAGGTCGCCACCGCCGCGTAAAATAATAAGATGGGTCATGTTATTTCCTGTGAAACACGCGGCGTTTGTTCATGAAGTAAAAACCCAAACGCGTAGAGCGTGACGTAGAAGAAAATGAAGAACGCCGAAAATACACCGATGAAGATGATGGCTCTCATGCTGGGGTGAGTGGCGTAATATATGAAATCGCGCAGACGATCAAGAGGGTTGAAGAGCATATCCCATGAATTCCAGCGCAAAAAGCGCCCAATGTAAATTCCAAGACTGCACAAGACGCCGGTTGCAAAGACGAAGACCCAGCCTGCCAGGCGTCCAAACTGACGGCGGACAATATCCTGCATCAGGAACATCGATACCACGCCAAGCAGAAGCCCCGTCCAGGAAAACCAGATGAGAAGCAGCATGTCGAACCAAAGCGGAATTTCAGGTTTGGGATGGCCGAGGTGTTGCAAATCTGTCAGGATATAGGGCGCGTTGGGGAAGAAAAGCATCCAGAGGATGAAAACCAGTGGAACAGTCAACAGCAGAAACTTGCGCTTCCAGGCAAAGACTGAAGCGGTGTACGCCAGCCCAAGCGGAATCCACGCGAGGAAAATGTTCCAGACCAAAAACGCATAGTCCAGCGAACCGGTCAAAAGCGTGCGAAGACGAAACAGGACCAGGGAAAGAAGCGTCGCGCCGCACAGCAGGATAAAGACGGTCATGTGAAATTTATATGGCTGGACACGTTCGTACAGTTTTTTCATAATACCTTCCTCCAATTTGTTTGGAGCGGATTGTAATAACTTTCGCTTTCAAAGTCTTGCAAAGACTCTCGAAATAGACCCTAAAAAAATTAGATCTTGGAGGTTGATTGCTCCTGCAACAAGTGCGCGAAGGAATACAAGGTGAGGTACACAAACAGATAAAACACAGCGAATAAAATCGTGAACGCCACCAGCCGCATGGACGGGTCGATGGCAAGACCGAGGATGGTGACGGCGATTTCCTTCGGGTCATTGAGCAAATCCCAGGAATTGAAACGCACGAAACGTCCGAGGTAGACGCCGAAACTGCTTAGTCCTGAAACAGCGAAGACGAAGACCCAGCCGAGCCAGCGCCCAAATGTGCGCTGGACAATATCGTGCATCAGGTACAGGGAGACGAGACCGAGCAGAAGCCCTGTCCACGAGAACCAGACCATCAGAATCACATCATACCAAAGCGGGGCGCTGGTGGTTTCCTTTGCAAGGTGATTGAGATCGGTCAAAATGTAGGGAGCGTTGGGGAAGAAGATCAACCAGAGAAAGGCCGTGACGGGCAAGACCAGGTAGAGGAGCAGTTTTTTCCACGACATGACGTGAGCGAGGTAGGACAGCACAAAGGGAATCCAGGCAAGGAAGAGATTCCAAACCAGGCTGGTGTAGCGCCCCGTATCGCTGTAGGCGATGCGCGCCGCCACCAACATGACGCAGATCAAAGAAGCGAATGTCATTAATCCAAATATGGCGATTTTATAGCGATTGTGCTTTGCAAAGTTTTGCAGTGTATTCATTCTGATTGTATTACCCTGACTTTTGTATCTCACGTAAAAAGATGATGAAATCAATGTCGCCGGGCGAGTGACCCAGCTCCGTCAGCATGGCGGCGGCTTCGCTTCGATGCTGCGTGCCGTGGTTGACCATGTGTACCATGACCTGCCAGAGAACGTTTTCCATCGGATCGCCGCGCAGGGTTTTGTATTGGAAAGGAGCATTCAACCTGTCATCTGTCAAGTTGTCCACGAAAGCGGCGAGGGATTTTTCCTCCTCCTGCCAGCGCGCGCGGAGCGAATCGAAGGTCGGGAATTCCTCTGGTTTGATGCCTTGAGCTGGCGATTCACCCTGCCAGCGTTTACGCCAGGTGCATTCCGAAGATAGGGCATGGGCAAGCGTGCCGCGCAACCCGCCGTGCGGATAGGAACCGGGCACGAGAAATTGCTCAGTGGTGACGTTTGCCGCCGCGTTCAAAATGCGTTCATTTGCCCAGTGGTTATATCGATAGAGCAGTTGAATATCTTGTTTGTTCATCTCGTCAAAAACTCCAATAGGATCGGGTTTACGGACTCGGGCTTTTCGTAATGCGGGATGTGGTTGCAGTTCTCGATCACATGAAACTCTGCGTGCGGGATTGCCTGCATAATTGCTTCGCTATGATCAAAAGGTACAGTCTTATCCTGTTGACCCCAAAACAACAGGGTCGGCTTTTTCAACTTTCCAACACGGACGTAGGTCTCATAAAACGACTCGAGCATCCCGTTTCGAATGGTGGAAAGGATCGAGCGTTTAAATCCCTTGAATTTCATCTGGATTTTGTATTGCTGTTGGAAATGCTCGACGATTCGTTGGTCAAACATGTCGGTGGCAATGCCTTTGAGCATGCCAGCGGTACCGAAAAGCCCAAAAGCCAGTTCCCCAAAGACGGGTATTTTCAAGGCTTTGATAAATGTGGGGACTGCCACGCGTTTTCCACCTGTCGGATCGATCAGTATATGGCGGGTGACATAATCTGGGTATTGATCGATAAACGTCGCGGAAATCGCTCCGCCCATCGAAAGTCCTACGAGGTTGACTGGCTTCAACTCGAAGGCATCAATCAAATCCTTGAGTTGACGCACGAAGAGATGGATGTCGTAAACTGTTCGCGGACGATCTGAATATCCGCGCCCGAAGAGATCATAGCGCAGGACGCGAAAACCCGACTTGGATAAAAAGTCGAAAGAGGTGTCGAAGATGAAATACGGTCCGGAGAATCCATGCACGAGGACAACGGGACTGCCATTTTCGGGTCCGCCCAACTCGTAGTGTGTCACGCCATCAGTCAAGGCGATGAACGAACCATCCGCTTCCTTGCGGGTGGTATCGTTCAATTCATTAGTTTCGTCAAGATAGGGGAAGGTCATGGTTTTGCGGAATCCAAAATCAGAAGATTCTGGATTCCGCCTTAATTTTACGAACTACGAAATTTTCCCCAGCGCGCGCAAGATACGCTCAGGGGTGAACGGGAATTCGTCAACCCAGACGCCAATCGCATCATGAATGGCGGCGGCGATGGCGGGAGCAACTGTCAGGTAGGGAAGTTCACCCAAGCCACGAGCACCCCAAGGCCCGTTCGGATCGGGAACTTCCACGATCACTGATTCGACCTTTTCGGGAATGTCCCAAATGGTGGGGATGAGATAGGTGCTGAGTTGGTCTGTCAGCACGCGCCCGTCCCTGGTCTTGAAATCTTCTAGGACGGCGTAGCCGTGCGCCTGAACCACCGCGCCTTCGATCTGCCCCGTCACCTGGTCGGGGTTGATCGCCTTGCCAACATCGTCGGCAGAGACAACCCGCAGCACGCGCACATGACCGGTCTCGGTATCCACTTCCACTTCTGCTGCCTGAGCCACATAGGCGTAGGAGAAGTTCGGCATGGAGTAGCCTGTATCATGGTCGAAGGGAGTGGTACGCGGCGCAAGATACTTGTACTCGGCGATGGCTGGGCGTTCCTCATTCTTCCACTTTTCGAGTGCAGCTTCTGCTGCGCCTTTCATCGAGTTGCCAGCCATGAAGGTCAGGCGAGATGCGGAGGCAGACCCGGAGTTTCCCTGTTTGGCGCTGTCGGAGGTCTTGATCTCGATGATGGTTTCCGGTACGCCCAAAACCTGAGCCGCCATCTGAATCATCACCGTATGCAAGCCCTGACCCACTTCCGCGCCGGCCTGGTGAATGACCACACGCTCCATTTGTCCGTTACCGTAAATCTCCACCTTAGACCAGCAGTTTTCCTGATAGCCGAACGAGAAACCCACGTTCTTGAATCCAGCGGCGAAGCCCTTGCCCCGGACAATAGGTGAAGAAACGTTCTTGCCTTTACTTTTGACCTTTGCGCTTTGGGTTTTTTTCCACTTGAATTTGTCGCGTGCCGCTTCAATGCACTGGACGATGCTCGGTGTGGGGGGAACAGGGGTGCCAACCCCAAGCGTATCCCCATCACGCAGAGCGTTCTTCAGACGGAATTCTACAGGATCCATGCCGAGTTTTTCGGCGAGTTTATCCATTTGCAGTTCAGCCATGAATAAAGCCTGCGGAGCGCCGAAGCCGCGGAATGCCGCGCCGGGGACGTTATTGGTGTACACACCGTACACATCCGTCTTGATGTTCGGGATGAAATATGGTCCCGACGAAGTAATGGCGGCATTACCCAGCACCTTGTTGGATGTGTACATGTACGCGCCGCCGTCGGCGATCAGTTCGATTTCCGCGGCGATCAGTTTGCCGTCTTTGGTTGCGCCCCATTTGGCGTTGATGGTGGATGCATGCCGTTTGCCGTGACCGATGATGGATTCGCGCCGCGACCAGATGATTTTCACCGGACGTTGTAACTTCCATGCCGCCAGCGCCAGCACGATTTGCACCGACATGTCTTCGCGCCCGCCGAATGCGCCGCCGATGGCAGGATAGATAATGCGAATCATCTCGTCTGGCAGCCCCAACGAATGGGCAATGGCTTCACGGTCAGCATGAGTCCACTGTCCGCCCGCCTCGATGGTGACATGTCCTTCCTCGTCAATGTAAGCCAGTCCGGCTTCGGGCTGCAGGTAGGCATGTTCCTGCACCGGCGTCTGGTATTGACCTTCGACGATTACATCTGCTTTTGCAAAAGCCCCGTCCACTTCGCCCTTGCGGATTTTATAGTGGACGCAAATGTTCGAGTCGCCGCGGTCGGGGTGGAGGATTGGCGCATCGGGACGCAGGGCAGCCTTTGGGTTGGAGAGAATTGGCAGGTCTTCGTATTCAACCTCGATCAATTTGACTGCCGCTTCCGCCTGAGCTTCCGTCTGCGCGACCACCACCGCCACCTGGTCGCCCACAAAGCGGACAATGTCGGTGTGCGGCTTTGCCGAACCGGGGCCGCACAGCACAGGCTGGTCTTTGATCTGCAAGCCATACTCGTTGACCGGCACATCCTTTGACGTGTATACAGCCACAACACCGTCCGCCGCTTCAGCCTTGTGGGTGCGGATGTTTTTCACACGCGCGTGCGGGCGTTCGGCGAAGAGTATCTTCATGTGCAACATCCCCTTCATGTTCAGGTCGCCGGAATAGAGCGTTTTTCCTGTTACTTTGTCAACCGCGTCGACGCGCGGGAGCGATTTGCCAACAGAATTAGAGGGCATAATTTCCTACCGTGATTTTTTGACTACTTTCATTTTTGGCGGGGGAGCGTCGGTTGGACCGTAACGGTTGGGTCCAACGGCGGAGTAAACCGCCGCATAAATTACAGAAATCACGCCGCCGATGATCAACATGTAAAAGAGACTGATAACCGCAATGGCATAGAAATCTTCTATTTTGGTGATGGGAGTAAGGATGGTCATCAGTCCATCCGACCTGTAAACAAAATCAGGCAGATGTGGCCTGCCCAGTAGTTGTCGGGGAATGATTTTCATACCGGGACCTGAAAGAGCCTCAACGGTTAAAGCGCTGGCGGCGATGGAAATTGCCGGAATGATGATCATCATCAAGCACCCAAGTCCGCGCCAAATTTCATGCGGTTCCTTGGACTTCTGGGGGGTCTCTGGTTTGTATGACGTGTATTTACCCATCGTTGCCTCTTTATTGGCTTGCCTCTTCAATCGCCTTTACAATCTTGTAATAGCCGGTACAGCGGCAGAGGTTGCCTGTGATGGCTTGTTCGATCTCACTCCGGGAGGGGTTGGGGTTTTCCTCTAGCAGTTTTGCGCCCGACATAAGAAAACCCGGCGTGCAATATCCGCACTGGACCGCGCCGTTTTCCACGAAGGCCTTTTGAATGGGATGTAATTCATTGCCATCGGCAAGCCCTTCGACAGTGGTAATCTCCGCGCCGTGCGCGCGCGGCGCAGGCACGAGACACGCCATGACGGCTTTGCCATCCAGAAAGACGGTACAGGCCCCGCATTCGCCCTCGGCGCAGCCTTCCTTCGTCCCGGTCAACATGCCTTCCTCGCGGATCAGGCGCAGGAGGGTCTTGTTGAATCCGTTTTTGAAGGTGTATGCCCTGCCGTTGATTGTAGTTTGGATGGGCGTGCCGGGGAATTCACTGGTGAGTTGTTTCGTGGACCGCATCTCCTCACTGCCCCAAAGGAGGATGGGCTTCTTCGGCATTCCCGATTGCTCTTTTTCGTCGAGGATGGCTGTCAACCCGCGCGAGGTGATAACCCGAACCATCTCGCGGCGATAGTTGGCCGACCCGCGCACATCGTCAATGGGATGCGCGGCCTGCATGGCCAATTCCGCGGCTTGGGCGATGTTCTTCTTGTTGAGTTTTTTCTTCGCGAGGAATTTTTCCGCTTCCACAGCGTGGGTGATGATTGGAGTCACCGCACCAAGCGTGATCGAAGCCGACTGGACGGTATCCGTTTTGAGGTCGAGGATGATGGCGGCGTTGACCAGTGAGATGGCCTGCGCGCGCCGCAGTCCCAGTTTCATGAAAGTCCCGCGCTGTGATTTTTTCATGGCGGGGAAGGAAATATCCACCAGCATTTCATCGGGCTGCATCACAGTCCTGCGGACGCCGGTGTAGAAATCCTTCAAGGGTACGATGCGCTCACCGTGGATGGAGATCAAAGTCACGCTTGCGCCGAGCGCCATGAGCGGACTAATGGTATCGTTGGCGGGCGAGGCGGTGATCAGGTTTCCGGCGATGGTGCCGCGATTGCGGATTTGCGGAGCGCCCACTTCCCATGCTGCGCGAGCCAGCGGATAGGCTTTTTTGCGAATCAGCTTGGATGCCACACAGTCGTTATGCGTGACCAGCGGACCGAGGTGAATGACATCATCTTCGTCGATGCTGATTTGATCGAGATGGGGGATGCGCGTCACGTCGACAAGGGTATCGATTCCCTTGCGGACGCCGCGTTCCAGCTCGAGGATGAGATCGGTGCCGCCGGCGACAATGCGGGCGTTTTCCCTTTTCTCTCCTAAAACCTTGACGACCTCATCGATGGAGGTTGCATTAAGATAATTGTGCCACATAATTGTATCCGTAGGGGCGCGGCATGCCGCGCCCCTACAATTTGTCGTTCTATTTTCCGCTTCCAGTCACAACTTCGGAACGACGCTCGAAGGTTTCAACTGCCAGGCGGGCAAGGGATGTCAGGTTGCGAATGGCGGCGGGCAGCCCGGTCTCATCAGCAATGCTGGCTTCCACGTTATCCAGCGCTTTTCCCACCTGGTCGCCAAGATCGAAAAAGGCGACATCGAATTGGTAGATGGCTTCGAGTTCCTTTTCGTTAATCTGCACGGCGTCGAATAGCCCTGAATACCCGCGCGCGGCGGTGGTGATCTTGTCGATGAAGGTGCGCAGGGCAATGGAAGCCTTCTCCATGTCGTCCACATACTTGATCATGCCGTTGTTTACAAGCTCAGCCTGCAAATTCGAAGCGCGTCCCCAATGCTCCTCGAAGCGGCGCGCCACGGTCTCACGCAACAACTTGTCCGCATCGCGGCGACTTTGCCGTTCAATGTAGCCCTTGAAGCCCGGGATATATGCAAGCAGTTTCTTGAACGGATCGACCTGTCCTCTTACGTTTTCAAAAAAATCACTCATTTGAGCCTCCTGCCGTAATATACGAGAAAACACATTGTAAGTCTCGCTCATTATAGCCTGAGTTTGTGGTTATAATCAAGAAACGTCCTCTAGACATCGTAAATAATGGATAAGCCAATATTAATGCCGTGTCACCCTGAGGGAGCGTGTTCTCCGCAACCGAAGGGTCTCTGACTTGTTGCGGTGGAGATGTTTCGGGGAAAAGCACCCTTCAGCATGACACAATTCTTTTGTCCATCATTCACGTTAGACAGGAAGTATAATTGAGCGGTGTTTATCCGGCGCATTGATTTGCGCCATATTCTTACCTAAATGGAAGGTTAACATGATCGTTACAACCAAAAAGCTTTTTGAAGCGGCGTACGGAAAATATGCCATCGGCGCGTACAACATCAACAACCTCGAGCAGACCATGGGTCTGTTCCGTGGCAATCTGGAGAGCAAGGCTCCGTTTATCATCCAGATCAGCAAGGGCGCGCGTTCCTATACCCACAAACTCATGCTTGAAGGTTTGATTCTTTCGGCGGAGAAGGTTTTCCCTGAAGCCATTTTTGCTGTCCATCTCGACCACGGCGACGAAGAGACCTGCTACGACTGCATCAACAGCGGATTCTACTCCTCGGTGATGATCGATGCCAGCCACGAGTCTTTTGAAAAGAACGTGGAGATCACCAAGCGTGTGGTGGATGCCGCTCACGCGAAGGGACTGGTGGTGGAAGCGGAACTCGGTCAACTGGGCGGTGTGGAGGAACATGTCAAGGTGGACGAAGCCAACGCCAAATTGACCGATCCCAGGCAGGCAAAGGAATTCGTCAAGCTGACCGGCGTCGACTCGCTGGCTTGCGCCATCGGCACCAGCCACGGAGCGTTCAAGTTCAGCGGTTCACAGGGACTTCACTTCGATGTGCTGGCAGAAATCCAGAAACAGATCCCCGGAGTTCCGCTGGTCATGCACGGTTCCAGCTCGGTGCCGCAGGAGGAAGTGGCGCGCATCAACGCGGCTGGCGGCGAATTGAAGGGCGCAAAAGGCGTGGATGCTGGTCAATTCAAGCGCGCTGCTGAACTGGGCGTGACCAAGATCAATATCGACACCGATGGTCGCCTGGTGTGGACCCGCGTCCACCGTGAATTCTTCCGTGACAAGCCCTCTGAGTTTGACTTGCGCCCGATTGGCAAGGTCTTCATGGCAGAATATGCCAAGTTTATCGCTGATAAGAACGAGAAACTCGGTTCCGCTGGTCATCTTGATGAATTGCGCAAGTTGGTGAGTTAGTCAATTCTCCTGAGCGCAAACCGTTTTGCTCGGTTGGGGGCTTAGCCCCCAACCGAGCAATTGTTATTTCATAACCCCATGCCCAAATCCGACCAAGGCATAACGAAAGATAGATATATGCTCATTCCCCGCACGGCGATCTTTGCCCGGCGCGGAGAGGAATACCTGTTGATCAAAGGCGCGGCCACCAAACGGTTATGGGCAGGCAAATACAATGGCGTTGGCGGACATGTGGAGCGCGGCGAGGATGTTTTTTCTTCCGCCCGACGCGAACTGATCGAGGAGACCGGTCTCACCGCTGACCTGTGGCTGTGCGGCACGGTCATCGTAGATGTCGGGGAAACGGGAATTTGTTTGTTTGTCTTTTGTGGGGAAAACGTTCAGGGTGAGATCAAGCCCAGTGGCGAAGGATCAGTTGAATGGGTGGGCATGGATTCGATTTCCCGTCTGCCGATGGTCGAAGACCTGCCCGTCCTGCTTGCCAAAATCCATTCCATGAAGCGCGGCGACCCGCCCTTCGCGGCGCGGTCATATTATGATGAGAACGATAAATTGACAGTTGTGTTTGGTTGACGAAAACAGAGGTTTGGCTTATTGCCTCTTCACCCTCTCAATTTCCACCTTCTCTCTTTCCACGAACGGCTCGCGGGTGTCGAAGTCGAAGCGCTCGAAGATGTCGGCGTACATTGCCACAATCTGCTCACGGGTGAAGCCCATTTGTTCGTAGGAATAGGCGTGGTCGCTGGTGAAGGTGAGCGTCTCTTTGACCGCCTGGTCGATGATGATGGGCAGACCGGGTTTATCGGGATAACCAAACTGCTCGTAGAAGCTGCGGATTACCGATTCAGGGCGGAGAATCAAATCGTCGTATTTCAGAATCAGGTTGCGGGGTGAGGGGTTGGCATCCAGGTAGCGGAGCGGATGGCGGTACCAGTGCTGGGTCAAATCCAAAATTTCTTCGATGTAATGGTATCCAGGTTCAGGCTCGGTGAATTGACGCCGCGCGTAGTTGATCCATGAGACGGTGGAGGGCAGCATGTCCAGCGGATTGCGGGCGAGATAGATAATGCGCGCTTCAGGGAAGAATTCCATCAGCGTTTCGATCTTCGCGCTGAATGCGGGGTTCTTCGCTACGAAGTATTTTTTACCCGTGGCGTACATGTGCCGCTGCAACATGGACTTGTAGAAGGTCATGATGCGGCGCTTGTGTTCGGGACTGAGCGCCTCGTCGAAGTGCTGGTAGTTCGGCATTTCGTCCATGAAGGGGAAGAGGAAGGTGACGAAGTAGCCGTCCCAGATGAGCAGGTGGATGTTCTCATCTTCTTCGGGCTGGAAGAAGGAGATGGGGTGTATCTTGACCTTGCCGAGAGTGGCGGCGTCGAATTTATAAAGGATGCGGTGTAGCACCCTGCCGAAATATTTATTGTCGAGCCGCGCCACGAACTGCGTGATCTTCTTCTGTGTAACCGAGGGAGTCAGGTAAATGTCCCAGGTGGTCAGGCTGGTGAAGGTCTGTGAATCGCGGGAGAGCAGACGGTGGAGGAAGGTCGAGCCGCTGCGCAGGTTGCCGAGGATGAACAACGGCTTTTCGATGACTTGTTTTTTATAGTCGGGGAAGAGGATATCGTCCAGCCAGAAGAAGAACCAGTGGGCGAGCATTCCGGGAATCCAAACGATGACGAAGAGCGTCAGGAAGATGATACGTTTTTTGGTGAGACGGGCGGTGGTGTTTTTGGAGTCGAAGAAGGAACGGTAGAGCGAACGCCAGAAAAGGGGGAAGTTGTATTTCATGAACGAGTGAGCATCCTTGCGTGTGATACCTGCACGGTTATTCTATCAGCAAATGGGATTTTTGGATTAACGAGGAAGCGAGGATTTTTTATCGTCGACCCTGCTCATATACATAACCAGAAGGATCGCGGCGATCAGGGTGATTATCGCCGCGATAATATCGAAAGGCAGGTCCAGGAAGCTCCCAGTGTACAACCGATGAAAAACGTCGTTGAAAATCACGGCGGGTAGAATGGTCGCAATTTTTATCAGGGCTACGCCGCTGAACAAATAACCCCAGCCGGTCTTCCTCAGGTTTAGAACCGAGGTTATCAGGATCGAGGGAAAGATTATCGCCAGATCGAGCACGTAAAATACTTGAAAGGGATTCAGTTGCTCTTTCAGGACGATTGTTTTCAAAATCAGTTCCTGAATTTCGATAACGGTTATCAGCAGGATGCTGATAAAGAAGAATGCCGATATTGCTTTTCGGGGATAATTTTCGGCGGCGTCGGGAAGCTGGTCGTTTTTGACGATATCGACCAGAATGAAAAGGAAGAGAAATAACGTCAGACCCGTAATCGCAACATACAGCAAATAAAAGACGCTCGTCACTCCGCCAAAACTGAAATAGGCGTAGATGTAGAACAAATACAGAAGACAGCCAAGCCAGACGATTTTGGTTTTTATTCTTTGGTAATCCTTGAACAGGATGACGCAGAGAAAAACGGCGGAAATCGCTGCCGTCACAACATCCTGCCCCATCAATTCGTATTCTGTTATTCGATTTATTCTCGCCGTATAGATGTCTTGAAACACGAGGCTGAACAACGACAGGAGCAGCGTGGTCGTTGCGGTGATAAGCGTCAGATGGTGTTTTGTATTTCTCTTTTTGTTCACGGGGCTTCCTTTCATCATCTCCAGACCTGACAGGTTTACCCTTGCGGGCACGCGTCATCGTGACCTCGGCTGACCAATACTCGTGCGCGGACAAGGACTCGTTTTGACCATGACCTCGTGAAAACCTGTCAGGTCTTTAGCTCTCGATAATCTTTATCTCTTCCTCGCTCAGCCCATACAACTCGTAGACCAGACGATCTATCGCCTTATCCGTGGACTCGATTTCACGCCTCACCATCTCCTGCTCCTGCGGCGTGCGACCCCTTCCCCCTCCGCCACCTTCGGCGGCACCTCCCCCAAATTCCGCACTTCGGAATTTGGGGGAGGGCAGGGTGGGGGCATGCAGCGCCAACATCCGCTCGACCAGCGAGACCATTTTGTCGTGACGCGCTTTGTCGGCGGGGTCGGAGAAGTTGATTGGGCGGATGGGAAGTTGCTCAATGTATTGACGATTTAGAGCAATATAACCATGTTGGAATGGAGTGCTAATTGTTTTCAAATAAGAACTTAGCAAATTCGAGTTCAAGATACCTAGAAGATAGAAGTAGCTAAGTTCTGTTTCAGGCAAAAGGCTAATACCATATCCACCGCCACCTCCTCCGCCGCTTCCTACAAAGTAAAAGTTTCCTTCAATATCAACAGAAAAGCAACTGCCTGTTGCAATTGACGGTACAAGCAACTTCGGGCTGTCAAATCGTGTATGGTTCTTCTTATAAACATATCCATACCAATCTTTACCCATCCTGCCTTTATTTCGAGAACTCAATCGTTCTTTGCATTCTTCTAAATAAGCCCAAGTCAAAGGAAATTTAGTTTTATATTCTTTAGCGTCAAGTAATATGGATTTGCTGTCTTTAGTTACATAAGGAAATATCAAACGTTTTGTTACATCCGATAAATAATATCGTCTTATATTTACAGAACCTTTGAGAAAAGGTTTTAGGTGATCGTTTTCAAACCAATGTTCCTTGCCTGTGTATTTTGACGTACAAAGCACTTTGTCTTTATCACGTCGCACTTCTTCCAAAATATAAACATCGTCTGCGTCAGTTTGAAGTCCAACAAATAAATGACTTACATTGCCCAGTTTTACGGGCATTTGTGCAAGTTTCTCGAATAGTCCCGTGCTCTTTCCAACCGAAAAATTCCATTCGCTCCCCGTCACCCGCCTGACGTCAATCATGCCAGAGACCTCCGAGGTCTCCAAGACCTCGGAGGTCTGAGTAGCACGCCAACCATCAAGGTCACTAACTTTTGTAAACTCAAACTCCTCCCGTCCCGTTTTATCGAGAAACAGCAGGCAGGTGTAGGTTGTTGCGCTTTCAAAGACTTGCTGGTCGCCAAAATGCACAACTTTGGCAAGGTGTTTGCCGTCTGCAACTACGCCGCGAATCGGTTCGCCGTATTGGGCGTTGAAGAACTTATGCGGGAGAATAAAGCCCAAGCGTCCTTTTCCGTTTAGAACATCCAAGCCCTTTTCAACAAAGACAACATAAATATCATAGTTGCCTTTGCTGGCGGCTTGATAATGTTTCTTGAAAAACTCCACGTCGATGGGGGAACTTTCCTGCAAGGTCTGAATGCGAATGTACGGTGGATTTCCAATCACCGCATCGAACCCACCTTGAATAAACACCTGCGGAAACTCGGCTTTCCAGTCAAAGGCGTTCACGCGGTAGCGTTCATCCTCGTCCACCAACATGGTCAACTGGCGTCCTTCGTAGTAATCGCTGCCGATCAACGAGTTACCGCATTTGATGTTGCGTCCCAAATCGGGCAGGACACGCTCCTGAAACAATGCCAGTTGCGAGCCGATGGTCTCGTGGCTTTCGCCTTCCAATACTTTCAAGAGCAGCGAGAGTTTGGTCACTTCCACGGCTTGCGGGTCGATGTCCACGCCGTAGATGTTGTTGAGCAAAATCTCTTTCTTCTTGGATGTTGTCAGTCTCCACCCCCTCCCAGCCTCCCCCACCTTGGGGGAGGTGCGTGTTTCGTAAATTGGGGGTTTCTTACTGCTTGCCCACTTCTCAGGGTCGTGCTCGGTGTACCACTTCAAATGCCAGTCCAGCAGGTATTGATACGCACCCAGCGGGAAAGTCCCAGAGCCACAAGCAGGGTCGAGGATTTTCAGCTTCTCCACATCCTTCGGCGTCATCCCACCCCCCGACTTTCCACTACTCTCTAATCTCTGCTCTCTATTCACTAATTTCCCCACCGTATTTTCGACGATGTACTCCACAATATAGGTCGGCGTGTAATACACCCCGCCCGCCTTGCGCACCTCGGGCTTCTCCTCCACCTTGGCGCGGTGCGAAGCCGTCAGTCGAATCACCTTGCCGAGGAAACGCTCGTACACCTGTCCCAAAATATCCGATGGGATTTCGCGGAAGACATACGGGCTTTCAGGATAGTACAGGTTCTTGATGATGTCCTGTAACGGCTTGTCGTCGATGGTCAGGTTCAGGGTCAGCGTATCGGTCGCGCTGGAAGCGTCCTTCTCATTCGTGAAGTGGAATAAGCCAGAGTTGTATCTTGCGTCCGCCCGTTTGAAGAGTTGACAAAGAGCCGCGTAAACCCCCTCCGCCCTAGCGGGCACCTCCCCCAAATCCGCATGAAGCGTCTCTGAATTTCCCAAAACTTTTGTTGCGGATTTGGGGGAGGATGGGAGGGGGTAGGCGATCTCCTTCAACTGCTCGTCCCTTTCGACTCCCCTGTCCTCGCAAATCCGCAAAAAGACGATGCGGTCAATCGTCATCTGCACGGCGTAATTCATTTCACGCACGTTCAGGCTGGGGTTGCGAATGGCGATGTTGGTCGCCAGCAGGTCGCGCCAGCGTTCGATCTCCGCCAGAAAGGCATCGTCCACCTCGGCGGTTCCCTTCTTGAGTTTGTTCCCCTCTGCAAAGGCATCGAACGAACCTCTCAGCACCGCCTCGCGCGAGAAGACCCCCGCGATCTCGTCCCACTTCTCGACATACTCCCGATAGGAATACAGCCTGATGCGTCCCACCGAAGCCTTGTCCTTTTTATCGGGCTTGGCGCGGCAGTCATAAATGGCAAGCTCCTCGAAATCAGAAAGCAGGCTGAGCGGCAGCTTCGCGCTCCAGGCATAGCGCCGCAACTGAAAGGCGGGGTGAATATCGGTCTCTATTTTGACTGCGGGTTTCTTGGCTTCCAAAAAGAACTTGCGCTGACCGCCCACACGGAAGGAGTAATCGGGCGCTTTGTTCGCCCCTTCGATCTCCAGACTGTCCTCGTGAATCACGTCCTTGTACATCTCGGCATAGCCCTGCCTGTTGAACACGTCCCAGCCGAGGGCGTCAAAGAACGGGTCGAGGAACTCACGGCGCAGTTGCGTCTCGTTATATTTTCCCGAACGATACGCGTCGCGGTGCTCGTCGAATCTTTTTACAAGCTGGTGGATGATCTCTGGAGCGGTCATGGTGTGGGTTCCCTTTATGTTATTTTACTCGAAGTGACAGTCACCTTTAAGGTGACTGTCACTTTTGATCGTTATTCCGCAAAAGCCGACTCAGCCCCGCAGGGCTTCCATGCACTGAGCCAGGGATTTATCCCGCTGAAAACCTAATCCCTAATCACCTAATTCCTATTCCCTCCCCCTACCAGTTTCTGTTCTGATAATCCTCCCAGTCGCAATCCCCGTCGTTATCGAGGTCACAGTGCGTGCCGTCCAGCGAGGAGAGATAGTCTATCTCGCTTTGCGGCGCGCCGATGCGCCTGGCGACCTCCAGTTGATAGCCGATGCAGAAGCGCTCGATCTCCACGCCGCCGAAGGCGCTGTCAGGGACAGGCTCGCCCGGGTGGGCAATTTGATATTGGGTGTACAGTTCCGAGTGTGTGGCGTCATGCGCGATGGTGGAGGCATACCAGGTTATGCTGAAAAACGCGGTGGAGTCTCCGACTTCATAACGCGGTGGGACTTCCCATGCCCACATGCCGCTGTGTTCCCCCTGTTCGATGATGCCGACATACGTTTGGATTTTTTGGAATGTGTCCGGGGCCTTTTGCTCCAGCAGGGTCAACGCGGCGATGGTCTGCGCGACGAATTGATCCTCACCCCTGATCTCGATCCCCCCGTAGCTGGATGGAGGACTGGGCGGCATCGGGAGAAGGGTTTGCGGCGTGCTGGTGACAGGAATGGAGAGTCCCATACAGGCTGTCAGAATAAACCAGAACAGAATCGGAAAACGGCTTTTCATCGAATTCATTATTGTCCGGACTGTTTGGATTTCCCATGACAATTTGATGTCAAATCTTTTATCAGACTTGGTTTCTGAAACCCATCAGGTCTCAGTTACAATATCCCATATATTCAAAAAACAGAGGTCCCCATGACAAACTTTGACATTGTTCCAAACCGGCGTAACCCAAACAGCCTGAACAAATGGATGTGGTATCCAAAAGACGTGCTTCCCATGTGGGTGGCGGATATGGATTTCCCCGCGCCCAAGCCGATCCTGAACACGCTCCACAAGGCGGTGGATCAGGGCGTGTTGGGATACGAACTGCCATCGAAGGCCCTGAAGGAAACCGTCGCCGCCCGCATGGACAGGCTGTACGGCTGGAAGGTCAAACCGGAGGCGGTGGTCGCCGTGACAGGAATTGTCAGCGGCTTCAGCGTCGCGGCGCGTATCGCCTGTACTCCCAAAAAGGGCGTGCTGTTGCAAACTCCCGTCTACAATGAATTTCATGAAGTGAAAACCAACCTTGGTATTCCCCAACTCGACGCGCCTTTCATAAAACATGTGGACGGGAATATTTTGAGTTACGAAATCGACTGGGTTATCTTCGAGAAGCAGGTGAAGAAGGCGGGCATGTTCCTGCTGTGCAACCCGCATAATCCGCTGGGTATTATTTTCTCTCGCAAGGATTTATTGCGCATGGCGGAAATCTGCATCAAAAACAATGTGCTGATCGTCTCGGACGAAATCCACTCCGAACTGTTGCTGGATGGGAACAAGTTTTCCCCGCTGGCGAAGTTATCTTCCGAGATCGCGAAACATACCATTACGCTGATTGCCCCTTCCAAGACTTTCAATGTCCCCGGGCTGTTTTGCGGCTTCGCCATCATCCCGGAGAAGGATTTACGTGCGCGCTATGAAAAAGAAGTCGGTAATTTGCGATTGCACGTCAGCAGCATGGGGCTATTTGCTGCGCAGACCGCGTTCTCAGGTCAATGCGAAGGCTGGTTGGCCGACCTCCGTCGCTACCTGACAGCCAACCGCGATTTTCTCGTGGAATATGTCACTGAGTATATGCCAGAAGTCCGTTTGACGATTCCCGAAGCGACCTATCTTGGCTGGCTCGATTTCTCGCAGACGAAGATCAAAGGTTCGCCCTATGAATTCTTTTTGAAGAACGCCAAGGTTGCGTTGAGCGAAGGACGGTTATTCGGCAGGGAAGGCGAGGGGCATGTCCGCTTGAATTTTGGAACTTCCCGTAAACTTCTTACACTGGGATTGGATAGAATGCGCAAGGCGCTCAGGTCGTTGTAATCATGGGGGGTGCGTCGCACTTCCACGAATGGGATAAGTCCATCGCTGTGGTGCGACGCACTGCTGGAAAAAGAAGACGGATGGGAATTGACCCATCCGTCAGGTATTCTCTATGTTGGGCGAGGAACGAACCTGCAACCCTCATGTCGTTTGGGGAACGTCTGGTTCTAAAGCTTGCCCGACCAGTTCAATGCGTGTCGTCCTTCCCAATTTTGTGAATTTCAGGCGGTGTCTCTATCGCAACCTCCTTTCTGTTTCATGTCAACAGCATACAACAAATCAAACCGCTTTACATTAAAAATACCTGTTGATTCTGAAAGAAGTCGCGTAGATTAATGCTTTCGTGTAAACCAATATTTGAGCTCTTTGTGAATGGGATAAAGGGGTAAAAAATTTGCGCCGTACCATATGCCTGCATGCCGAGTCATCAACCGCCGCGCCTTTTGTAAATTACTTCGGTCCATGTTCAACGGCAGGGACAGGATTTCCTCCGCCAAGGGGGATAACGGTCTCTGTGTGATTTTTTTAAACACCTGAAATTGATATTGCCATGCGTCCAACTCACCATAGATCGAAAACGCTGTGAGATAGCCCTGTTGCAGATGTCTCACCTCGTGGATCAATAACGTCCATGCATGTGGATTGGCAAGTGACGACTCTCGTGTGTGGTGTCTTGCGTTAAGATGGGCGGATCTGAAAAGCGTCCAAAATGCGCCCACGCTTTTGCGCGCGCGTCTGATACCGACGTTTATTTTGCGGGCGCGGATGTAATCCGCCGCCTCCCGTCCTTCATCGCAACAGTCGGCAACCGCTTCGAGAAATTTCTCCTGCCATTCTGATTTGGTCATGGATTATTTCAGGGCGGTGTCCATCAAGCCGCGCAGTTGATCTATGAGCGACCCATAGCCGGAATTGGGCAGGCTCAGGTCATTCAATTGAATTGCAATTCTTTCTCCATCCCTGCGGATTTCGAGGTCATAAATAAAACAATCGGCGCAGACCATGCCGTTGGGTTTACCGGCGGAATGATTGTCGATGGACATCAGCAACTCATTCAGCTTTGACAGGTCATCTGCGGCAAGTTTCCCCGTGACTGTTTTGTTTGAGCGGTTATCTGTAACGGTGAATTTCCCATCCGATGAAACCTCGATGGAACGGGAAAGCCCCATGATGCCGCCTGAATGTGTCATCCTGATCGTCCACTCGTCAGTGGCTTTGGATGAAGTCGGTGTTGACTCTGGTTCAGGGGCTTGAGCCGGTCGGGAGGTTGTGGTCTGTGAACATCCTGAAAGCAATATGCTGGAGAGAAGTACAAATAAAAGAACAGTTCGCATCATCTTTTTCATCCTTCATTTTAGTATAGCACGCACTGGACGCGGGGAACGCGATTTTGTTTCCGCGGATTCATGATAGTTCCTGATAGCGCAATGCGGTAGAATTTACGGCATGAGAAAAGTAGCCATCCTTGGAATTGGTCAAACAAAAGTAGGGGAGCAGTGGGAAAAGTCCCTGCGCGAAATTGGAGGCGACGCCGCCTTTGCCGCCATGCAGGATGCCGGCGTCGAAAAAGTGGATTCGCTTTTTGTGGGCAACATGCTCTCACCCCTGGTCAGTGGGCAGAACCAATTGGGCGCATTTTTGGCGGATTGGGTTGGGCTCTGGAAACAGGAAGCGGTGAAGATTGAAGCAGCTTGCGGCTCGGGGGCGGCGGCGTTCCGCGCCGGGCTGATGGCGGTCGCCTCAGGCGACATCGAATCTGCGCTGGTGGTTGGCGTCGAAAAGATGACCGACAAAGCCGGGCGCGATGTGACCGCCGCACTGGCAACCGCCGCCGACGCAGACTACGAAGTGGAACAAGGCATCTCCTTCGTGGGAATCAACGCCCTGGTCATGCGCCGCTACATGCACGAGTTCGGCTGGAAGCATGAGCATTTTGCGCCCTTCTCCATCAATGCGCATGCCAATGCCATGCACAATCCCTATGCGCGTCTGCACGAAAAGATTTCGGTGGAGAAATTCGAAAAGTCGGCCATGGTTGCCACGCCCATCAACCTGCTGGACGCCTCTCCAATTGGGGATGGCGCGGCGGCAGCGGTGATTGTCCCAGCCGAGAAGGTGACGAAGAGGCCGCGGATTGTCGTTGCGGGTTCCGCATCCGCAACGGATACCATTGCCGTCCATTCCCGCAAGGACCCGATGTTTTTGCAGGCGGCTTATCTCTCGGCAAAGCGAGCCTACGAGATGGCGGGTGTATCCCCAGCGGATATTGATTTTTTTGAGTTGCACGATGCCTTTTCCATCATGTCCACGCTTTCGCTCGAAGCTTGCGGGTTCGCGGAAAAAGGACAAGGAATTCGACTCGGCCTCGATAACGAGATCAGCATCGGGGGACGAATCCCGGTCTGCACCCGGGGTGGGTTGAAGGCCCGGGGCCATCCTGTCGGCGCGACGGGCATGTATCAAATTGTGGAGGTTGTCCAGCAGTTGCGGGGCGAATGTGACAAGACCCAGGTGGATGGCGCGCGGATCGGCATGGCGCAAAACATCGGCGGGTCGGGCGCGACCATCCTGACACATGTACTAAAGAGTGATGTCTAGACCTTAATAAAATTCTTGATTCCTGCCGCGTTTTGCTATATACTGAATATCACTTATTAGTGTTGTAAGGAGGTATCAGTGACCACGGAACGACGACATGTGTCGCGGCGGCATTTTTCGTATTATATGCGTGTGATCGATGAGGCAACCGGCAAACTACTCGGGCACCTTTCTGATATCAGCACGGGTGGCTTTAAGCTGGACAGTCTTAAACCCGTCCCGTTGAATGTGAATTCCCGCCTTCGCATCGACCAGACCGGCGAAATCTCCAACAAGAGTTACATCACTTTTACCGCGCGCGCAAAGTGGTGCAAGGTGGATACGTTCGACCCCAATGTTTATAATGTCGGCTTTCAGATTGCGGATATGAATCCGGCCGATTATGATATCTTTGTAAAAATGTTCTCCACCTATGGCGTGCAGGGCATGTAAAAGTTGGACGCCTGTTAGCGTGGCAATAAAGGTTTGACGAAAGTCCCGTGAAAGCGGGATTTTTTCATGGTTGTACTTCGAGCGTGATCTGCTGGCAGTGAGGCAATTGCCAAAACCGTGTAAAATTGTCTCATGAAAAAGTTCATACGCTGGCTGATTCGTATTGTCCTGAAAATTATTGCAAAAGTGGAAGTTGTCGGATACGAAAATTTGCCGGGGAAGGACGGATTTGTGATCGCCGTCAATCACCTCGGCATTTTTGATGCGCCGATGGCATATTATGCGTTGGACGCCTGGAATCTTTTTATTCCGGTTGGCGAAAAGTGGGAAGAGAATCCGTTTTTGAGGTGGATCGGCAAACATCTCAACTTTATTTTTGTCGACCGTTTCAACCCCGACCTGAAAGCCATGCGCGAAATGATGAGGCGGATGTCGGAGGGACAGATTCTGGTCATTGCCCCGGAGGGGACTCGCGCGCGAGATGAAAAGATGGCGCAGGGCAAACCCGGCGTTGCCTACCTTGCTTCCAAACTGGGCTGGCAGATCGTGCCGGTGGCAATCTCTGGCAGTGAAGACAGGCTGCTTTGGGGTAACCTCAAACGCCTGCGCCGCACGCCCATCAAGTTGACTGCGGGAAAAGCTTTCACACTCCCGCCTTTTCCAAGGGAGAATCGCGAGCAAGTCTTGCAGGAATATGCCGACGAGATCATGTGCCGTATTGCAGTCATGCTGCCGGAGCGGAATTGGGGATATTATGCCAGCCATCCGCGTTTGAAGGAATTACTCAACGAAAGACAGGTAACTTCGATTTCATGAAATATAAAACCTTGCGCTCCATCATACGTTTTGTAATGGACACCATCGCCGACGTTGAAATTGTCGGACTTGAAAAACTTCCGCAGGGCAACGTTTTGCTTGCCGCAAATCATTTGGGACGTCTCGATACGGCTGTTTTATTGTACGCAATCGACCGCGAGGACATCATCATGGCGATTGCTGAAAAGTATAAAAACCATCCGCTCTTTGGCGCAATGGGACGTGCCGTGGATGCAATCTGGCTCAATCGCTTCGAAGCGGATTTTTCCGCCTTGCGTGAAATCCTGGCGCGGATGAAAAAGGGCGGGTTGATGGTGATTGCTCCCGAAGGCACGCGCTCGAAAACCGAAGCCTTGCAGGAGGGAAAACCGGGCGCGGCATTTCTCGCTGCGAAAAGCGGTTATCCCGTGCTGACTGTTTCCCTGACCGGGACGGAGGATCGCGGCGTGGTCGAAAACCTGAAGCGATTTCGCCGTTCGAAGATCCGCGCTGTGGCGGGTGAGCCGTTTGCAATTGAAATTCCCAATGGCAGGGGACGTGAACAAGCCATGCGACAGGCTACCGATGAAATTATGTGTCGTCTGGCGGCGAACCTTCCGGAAAAATATCGAGGCGTGTATGCGGAGCATCCGCGCTTGAAGGAATTGCTTGCAGAAAAAAGCCCCGTCCAGTAGGGGCGGACGGCCGTCCGCCCCTAGCTCATTCTTAGCCCTCGAAAGAGCATTGTTTTATAACGGGTCGAACCTAGCGGTGAAATGCCTGAGCAATTCGGGGGCATAAGTGAATTTGTAGCCCTTGACCTTATCTGCCCGTGACTTGATTCTCGCGGCGCAGTCGGCGACGTAGTCCATGTGGCTTTGGGTGTAGGTACGGCGCGGGATGGCGAGTCGCAGAAGCTCCAGCTTGGGATAAATCATCTTGCCAGAATCAGGATCGGGGTAGGCAAACATGACGGAGCCGATTTCGACGCCGCGAATCCCGCCTTCTCGATAGAGTTCCACCGCCAATGCCTGCCCGGGAAATTCTCCCTGCGGGATGTTTGGGAAGACGTGAGCGGCATCCAAATAGACAGCGTGTCCGCCCGCGGGTTGGATGGTGGGGATGCCCGCGTCGTTGAGGCGTGCCGCGAGGTAGGCGGTTTGGGCAAGGCGCGAGGCGAGATAGGATTCGTCGAGACCTTCGTAGAGACCGACCGCCATCGCGTCGAGGTCACGTCCTGCAAGCCCGCCGTAGGTGGGGAAGCCTTCTCGCAGAATCAACTCGTTCTTGACCTGCTGGAAGAGCGCGTCGTCGTTCATGCAGAGCAAGCCGCCGATGTTGACGATGGCATCCTTCTTGGCAGACATGGTCATGCCGTCGGCGAGGGCGTACATCTCGCGGGCAATGTCGATGACCGATTTGTTTTCGTAACCCTTCTCGCGCAGTTTGATGAAGTAGGCGTTCTCGGCGTAGCGGGCGGAATCGATGAAGAAGGGGATGTTGAACTCGCGGTAAACGGCGGCGACCGCTTTGATGTTTTCCATCGAAACGGGCTGACCGCCGCCCGCGTTGTTGGTGACGGTGATCATGCCGAAGGGGATTTTCTCGACGCCGACTTTTTGAATGAAGGCGCGAAGCTTGGCGATGTCCATGTTGCCCTTGAACGGGTGCGGATTGGCGGGGTCGAAGGCTTCGTCGATGACCAGGTTGGTCGGGCGTCCGCCGCGCGCGCGGATATTGGCGTCGGTGGTGTCGAAGTGCATGTTCGAGGGGACGTACTGTCCCTGCTTGACGAGACACGCGGCGAGGATGTTTTCGGCGGCGCGACCTTGATGGGTGGGGACAAAATGCTTAAAGCCGAACACATCTTCCACGGCGGCTTTGAGCCGATGAAACGAGCGCGCGCCCGCATAGGACTCGTCACCGCGCATCAGCGCCGCCCATTGCTCGGAACTCATCGCGCCCGTGCCGCTGTCGGTCAGCAGGTCGATGAACATATCTTCCGCCTTCATCAGGAACAGGTTGTAGCCCGCTTCCTTCAACGCGGCTTCACGCTCCGCTGGCGAAATCAAGCGGATGGGTTCGGTCACTTTGATGCGAAACGGTTCGGGGGGGTAGAACTTGGGGGTCATTTGGGTCTCCTGAAATTTGAGGTTTTGTCAAATTTTGGGTAGCGAGCCTGGCGTGTGCCCCTGTGTGTTGCCATTCGGTCTCCAATGACACGTGGATTTTACAACCAAACCGATTTTTGTTGTTGTAACAAATGTCATGAATTCCCCGCCGCTGCATGTCATTGCGAGCGAGCCCGTTGGGCGAGTGAAGCAATCTCTTGTAAATGAGGAGATTGCTCACCTGCACCCCTGGCGCTGCCCGCCAGGGCAAGTGTGCACCGAACGCACATCGCCCCGATGATTTTTAGGGGGTGCGGTGCAAGTGTCGTCACCGCTTGGGCGGGACATGTCCCGCCCTACAAATGCTGGCGGCTCCTCGCAACGACATTTGCTTTCATTCCGTCTTCATCCTTCCTCATTCTTCCTTCATCCTTTGTCTTTCATCCTTTCCTCAATCTCCTCCAGCGTTTCCTGCGCGGACTGCAACTCTGGATGGCGCAGGCGCGTGAAAATCTCAACGGCGCGGCGGGACAGGGATAATGCCTCTTGTAGGGGCGCGGGTTGGGGCACGATATATCGTGCCCCAACAATGGCTTTGGCGAGGACGTGACAATCGCTCGCAATCAACTCCTGCCGCCCGACTTTTTCTGACAGCGTGAGGGCTTCGCGGGCGAGGGGCTCGGCTTCTGCCCACTGCTCGCGGTCAAGGGCGAGTGCCGCCAGGCTGCTTGTGGAAATAGCAACCATCTCTTGATCGTTGTTTTTTTGGGCAATTCGTAACACTTCGCGGTAATCACGTTCACAGGCAGGATAGTCTTCGCTAAGACGTTCTACAATAGCTATATTGTTCAATGCGTTAGCGATGTCCAAACTCTCGGAAGAAATGGATTTATAGATTGCTAGTTCTTCGCGGTATGCAACAAGAGCGGCGGGGTAATCTTTCTGTAGTTGGTAGCCATTTCCGCGTAGTTGAATAACAAATGCCTTAGTACGTGGTGTACTGTCTTTCCAATATTCGGCTGTGCGAGCAGCACATGCCAGCAATTCGATAGGCTGGTCACGGAGTAAGTATACCCATCCTGCTCGATATGCCCGCCAACCAGCACTCTCTTTATCTTCATTGGAAATAGCGCAAGTTTCCGCCTGTGCTGAGAGCCACAGTACTTCATCCCATCTGCCTGTATAAATCAAAAAATGTGTGAGTTGGTCACACACTGTTTGTAGACGATTATTGTCGCCTGTCAGCAGGCGTGGCAGGGCGGCAGAGATGAAGTCCCATTCGGATTCCAACACAGGAAATTTGTCGTAGTTTTTTCTTCCACCCCCATATTGCATGGCAAGGGCGTAGGCGCGGTCGGCGAGGGCATCGCCTGTCTGGGTTACGGCTTCGGGGCGGCGGGTGCGGATGAATTTCGCTGTCAGCGGGGGTAAAAAGTAGGTTTGGGCAGACAGGTCAGAGGTCAGGATGGAGCGGTCGGTCAGGTCTTCCAGCGCGGTCTCGGCGGCGCGCGCGGGCAGGTCGGTCATGTCCGCGATCCACTTGAGTTTGGCGGGCAGGCTGAAATACGTCAGCGCGGCTAGGACTTTTGTCTCGTCTGCGGTGAAGGTCTCCAACAGGTCGCCGAAGATGTATTCGAGCGGATCGTTGCCTTTGGGGGCTTTGTCAATGAAGGCGCAGGCGTCGGCGATGGTGCGGCACTGCGAGCCTGCGCGCCCCAACTGCCCCGCGATCCAGCGGATGAAGAGCGGGTTGCCCTGGGTGATCTCGTACAGGTCTTCGCGCTCTTTTTGGGTGGCGCGGTCGAGGCGCGGATATTTCGCGGCGAGTTCGGCGATGAGTTGCAGGGCTTCGTCGCGGGCGAGGCGGTCAAGGCGCACGATGCGCGCGTCCACGTCGGTGCGGCGGCGCGAGGTGACGATGGCTTTGTTCCCTTCGGGCAGGCGTGAGAGGAATTGGAACAGGCGCGTCCGCTCGTCTTCGGGCAGGGTTTCCAAATTGTCGAAGATGATCAGCGCCTTTTTGCCCGCCAGCGCGAGGCGCAGTTCGTCCGGACGCTCATCGGGTGCGAGTTTTTCGAGTCCGTCTGCGCCCAATTCCTTGCCCAGTTCGTCCAGCATGGCGAGGTAGGTCGGGCGGGTGAAGTCGGTCAGTTTGGCTTCGCCTTCGGCGGTCAGTTCGCGCACTTTGGCGGTGATGAAGATCTTGCGGTCGAAATCTGCTGCTTTGTGTGCGACGTGAATTGCTAGGGCAGATTTTCCGATTCCACCGGGTCCGTCTATCAACGCGCCCCATGTTCGGGATTCGGGAGAAAGGGCAGAGAGAATGATGTCACGTTCTTTTTCGCGACCGACAAAGAAGGATTCGCGAGGAAGCGTATTGCCAGTGGGTTTTGGAGGTGAATAGGGAATAGGTGATGAGGGATCAGGTTCGTGGTGATTGGCTACATAATGACTGAGGGCGTTAGACACTTTGGCTCTCAGGTCGTCAGGGGTGGTGAAGTAGTCGCAAACATGGAGTTTTTGAATCCGCTGTTTGAAGTTTTCCAGTTTGGATTTGCCAGGCTCGCCCTCGATCCATTTTTTCAGCCAGGGCTGATTTTCTTCATCGAGCAGAAAACAGTAAATCGTCTTGCCATGTTTTTTCGCATGGACATATTCCATCTCTGTGATGGATATGTCCGCGCCTTCGGGAATAAATCCGTAGCGCAAGGCATAGATGCCAATGAAGAGTTCGCTTTCTTCCACTTCTTTCAAGCAGGCATCTAAAGGCTCGTCGGGACGCGCTCCAAAGACTTCCATTTTGGAGGCTTGATAATTTGTCCCTTCCACGGCGCGGATGGCGGCGGCGCGGTATTCGATCAAATCTTTGTAGGTGGAACTGATAAAAACCTTCATAGAGCTTTCCCTTCTCTTGGTCTCCACTAATTCGAGTTCGGTGAACAAAGAATTTCTGACTGTTGTGCTGATTCTACAACACATTGCTTTTGGATGGATTGGCAAAAAACAAAAACTCGGAGCTAATTACTCCGAGTTTTTGTTCATTGTGTTCCGCGGCTAGAAAGCTGCGATGGCTTCTTTTGTATCATCATAGGATTCAATGTACAAATCAAAGCCCGTGGTCTTGAAAACAAGTTTGGATTCTTCCGAAAGGTTTGCCACTTTTAAATAAGGGGATGTGTAAGTGCCGGCGAAAATACCCTTCCTTATATCTTCTTCGTTTAACGTCGCATCCGGATGGATGGCGTTTAATTCTTTGAAGATTTGGTGGATGGCTCCCAGACCTCTGCTGGTCACAAAAGAGGAATGAGCCAGATCGATAAGAATGTAGCGCGCACCGCCTTTGATCAGTTCCTCGGCTTTTTTCTGGAACGGCACAGCGGTGTTCGAATCGAGGTTGCCGTCAACGTGAAGTATCGTAATTGGAACACGTCCATTTTGGGTTGAGACTTTAATCTCCATCATAATCTCCTTCTACCGATAAAATGTTTGTTTATATTATACATAATAGACAATAATTGTCCAATACAGTTTTATGGCATTTTTTCCTTTGTCCCTTTTTACGATTGTTGTGTGGGATTGTGCTGTTCCACTGCATACATGTAAACAAACGTCGAACCAAAGCCGTGCCATGGTTTATACTTCTGCCAGTACCTTATTCCATAAAAGGATGCCAAAATGACATTAACAGTGCGTCTCTTGTGGGTGACTCTCCTTATCTCTTTACTCATTACCTCTTGTCAGCCCGCCCCAACGGAAGTGCCTTCGACGCTCCCTGTCACGTTGGCGCCTTTTCCCACGTCCACGCCCGCCCCTGCGGAATCAATGCCGACAGCCGAGTCCACTCCTGTACCGCTGCCGCTGGTCCCAAATTTTTCGCACATCGTCATGATCGTCTTCGAGAACAAGGAATTTGGTTCAGTTATCGGCAACGGCAAGATGGCGTACTTTAATCTGCTTGCCAATTCGTACACCCTCCTGACTTCCCACTATGCGGTTACGCATCCCAGCCTGCCGAATTATCTCTCGTTCATCGGCGGCGACACTTTTGGAATCACCGACGATTGCGAAGATTGTTTCGTCAACGCTCCCAGTCTGCCCGACTTCATCGAGCAAAGCGGACGGACGTGGAAGACCTATCAGGACGACATGCCCGATCCCTGCTTTGTAGGCAGTACCCTGCGCTATGCCCAAAAGCATAATCCTTTTATTTACTTTGACCCGATCCGCCTCAATACAGAACGCTGTCAGCGCAGTGTGGTTCCGCTCACGCAACTGGATGGCGACATTGCTCTGAATGACCTGCCAAATTTCATGTTCATCACTCCCGATATCTGCTACTCGTCCCATGATTGCGGACTCGACCTCGCCGACAGCTGGCTCAAAGATCTACTGGATAAACTCTACCCTGTGTTGGAGTCGACGGACGAACCCTTCCTCATCATCCTCACCTGGGACGAAGGACAGGGCGATCACTCCTGCTGCGGACTCTCCGAATCCGCTGGCGGACGGGTGGCCACAATTCTCATCTCTCCGCAGGTGAAACAAAACTTCATGGATGAGACGCCATACTCGCATTATTCCATCCTCAAGACCATTGCCGAAGCCTGGGGGTTGCCCAAACTCGGTCATGCCGCGGACGCGGAGACCAATCTCATCGCCGCGCCGTGGAAGTGAAATAGGTCCATGCTATACTTGCCAAGGACATGCTTTTAGCATGACAGTTTGGAAAAAATTCCACTAACAGAGGCGACATGATAGATAGAACCCATCAGGAAATGCTGGAAAAATATGCGGAAGCCATTGTCAAGGTTGGATTGAATCTCCGCGCTGGTCAACGGTTGATCATCACGCTTGCGGTGAATCGCGGTGTTCCAATCCAATTTGCGCCGCTTGTCCGCGAGGTGGTCAAGGCTGCGTACGGGGTTGGCGCAAAATACGTGGATGTAATCTGGGGCGATGAGGAAACCCTGCGCCTGCGCGCCCAATATGCCCCGCGCGATTCCTTCGATGAGTACCCCGTCTGGTCGGTGGATGCCATCATGCGGATGATGGACAACGGCGACGCCCTGCTCTCCATTACGGGCGCAGACCCTGATTTATACAATGGCATCGACCCCGATGTTGTGGGTGCGATCCAGAAGACTCATTTACGAAACTATAACCGGGTTATCTCCAAAGTCACGACCAATGCCGTCAACTGGTGTGTGGTTGCCGCTGCTGGCGAATCATGGGCAAGGAAGGTCTTCCCCGATCTTCCTGCTCAGGAAGCACAGGAAAAACTGTGGAAGGCCATCTTCGAAACCGCGCGTATCGACCGCCCCGACCCAGTTGCAAATTGGAAAACCCATATAGCCAACCTGAGCAAGCGCGCAAAATATCTGCAAGCCAAACAATACACTGCCTTGCATTATTCCGCCCCCGGCACCGATTTTACACTTGGACTTCCCAACGGACATTTGTGGATCAGCGCCCAGTCCATGGCGCAGAACGGCGTACCCTTCACTGCCAACATGCCAACCGAGGAAGTCTTCACCATGCCCGATCGGAATCGCGCTGACGGCGTGGTCACATCCACCTTCCCCTTGAGTGACGGCGGTTCATTGATTGAGGACTTTCATGTCACCTTTGAAAATGGGCGAATCATCAAGGTCACTGCGAAGAAGGGTGAAGCCGCCCTGCAAAAACTGGTGGATACTGACGAAGGTTCGCACCGCCTTGGCGAAGTCGCGCTCGTGCCGGCCAGTTCTCCCATTGCCAGCCGTGGACATCTCTTCTACAACACCCTTTTCGACGAGAATGCCTCCTGTCACATCGCCATTGGGCGCGCCTATCGCTTCACGCTGATGGGCGGTGAGGAGTTGACCGACGACGAATTCCTCGCCGCGGGTGGTAACGTCAGCCTTAATCACGTGGACTTCATGATCGGCTCGCCGAGAATGGACATCGACGGCATCGCAAAGGACGGTTCCCGTGAACCTGTCATGCGCCAGGGTGAATGGGCGTTTGACGTGTAGGAGGAATATGTTATGCCTAAAAAGATAATTCCTGACCCTGACGAAATTCTGAAAGCTGAATTTAGCTATATTGCTGACACGGTCTTTCAAGCAAATGAAGACCGTTCACGTGTCGCCTCCTTTTATTTCGTGACGGTTGGCTCACTCGTGGCAGCCATCCTAGGCTCGATATTTTCAACCAATGATTTGAAGAGTGTCGCGCTAGCCTTTTCGGGGCTGTTTGTCGTGTTGACCGTCCTTGGCGCGCTGACCCTTGCCCAGCTTGCTCGTCTGCGCGCCGCCTGGCACGAATCGGCTGAAGCAATGAATCAGGTCAAGGAGTACTACATCAGCCATCACAAGGATATCGAACCTGCATTCAAATGGAGGGCGAGCACCCTTCCTCCAACCGATAAGCCCTACAGCATCGCCAACCTCATGGCGGCCGAGGTTATTTTCTTGAGCGCCATTACCCTTGCCGCAGCCCTGTATTTCCTTCTTCTTACTTTTGGAGGTGTTGAAGGGTGGGGCTGGGTGCTGATTGCCGCAATGCTTCCTGTTGGCGGTTTCTTCCTCCGGGGCTGGTACAAGCGCCGACTGGTGGATAATCAATAATATTTACCTTGCCCGTTCGGGAGCTTAGCCCCCGAACGGGCAACCGAGGATGAACATGACCCGCAACTACGAAAATCAACCCCCAACCGCATTTCAACGTCACCCCAATTATGCCCGTGATGATGACTGGATTCGCACCTTTCTCCGCGAGCAGAAAGTCGGTCATACCGCCTATGCCTGGGACGACCAACCCTTTCTTCATCCCAACCTGTTCTGGTTCGATGAAAACAATCACCAGATCATCTTTCACGGCAACATCGCGGGGCGCATCCGCTCTGGCCTGGAGAAGAGCCCGAAGGTCTGTCTCGAAGTCAGTGAGATGGGTAAACTCATGCCTTCGAATATCGCTCTGGAGTTCGCCCTGCAATACCGCAGTGTGATGGTCTTTGGCACAGTTCGGGTTTTAACCGACCCCGACGAAGCCAAACGCGGACTCTACGGCTTGATTACAAAATATTTCCCTGGCATGATCGCTGGCAGGGAATACCGCGAAATCACTGATAAGGAACTCCGCGCCACATCTGTTTACGCCATCAAAATCGAATCGTGGAGCGGCAAGGAAAACTGGAAGGACAGTGCCGAGCAAAGCGACGAGTGGGCGCCGCTCGATAAGAAGTGGTTTGGGTAGTAGCGACTTCAGACGCTTGGACAGTAACTAAAAAAGGGCTATCCTCAAAAGGACAGCCTTTTTTGCACAATCTTCTCTTTATATTTGCTCATTCTTTACATTTGGACTCTATCATGGAGCAAGGTCGCGAAAAATTTGCAGTCATAAAGTCACGCAGTTTTTTTATTTCGTAAAAACCACCCGTATCCAAATCCCCTTTCCAACGTCATATAGGATGAGACAACGTGATTTCAGAACAGGAACTCTTAACCCAAGCAGGACAATTCGATACGCGCGCGCTGGCTGAGATTTACGATCTCTACAGTCCGCGCCTCTATCGCTACGCCATGCGCCTGCTTGGAGATGCCAGCACGGCGGAAGACTGCGTGTCTGAAACGTTCAGCCGCTTTTTGAAAGCCTTGCACGCGGGCAAAGGTCCGCGCGATTATTTGCAAGCCTATCTGTTCCGCACGGCGCACAACCTGGTGATCGATCACTACCGCCGCCACGCGGAGCGTGTGACCGAAGAACTCGACGATAACCTGCCTGAACTCGAAACCACCGAGGGAGCCGCCGACTTGAACCTGAATCAAAGCCGTGTGCGCGATGCCCTGCTTCAATTGACCGAAGCCCAGCAGCAGGTGGTGGCGCTCAAGTTCCTCGAAGGCTGGGATAACGAAGCGGTCGCGAAGGCGTTGAATAAACCCGTTGGCGCAGTCAAGTCCCTGCAACACCGCGCGCTGGCTCAATTGCAAAAACTTTTGTTGGACGAGGTGTAAAGATGGCAAATGATGAACTCGACCCCCGATTGATTGAACTGCTCGACAAATTGAAGTCCGTCCTTGAGCGCGACACTCGCGCCGCACTGCGCGGAAAAAACAAATTTCTCGCCGAGGCAGTATCCCTGAGTGAAAGTCGGCGTCATAGTAGGTGGACGACAATCTTTCAAATCAAAAAGGAGAAATTTGCCATGAACCTACTCGTATCCGCTCTCGTGATCGCAGGCTTGTTATTTGGTGGGAATGCCACCGTCGCTGCCTCTCAGGACGCCCTGCCCACAGACGCCTTGTACCAGATCAAACTGCTGGCTGAAGAAACGCGGTTATTCTTCAATACTGACCCCGCCGTCGAAGTCGAACTGCTCATGCAACAGGCGCAGGCCCGCACCCAGGAAATGGCGGCGCTGAATGCTGAAGGTGTCACTCCGCCCGATGCCTTGGTGATCCGCACACAGGACCGCATTCATCAGGCGCTCGAAGTCACAGCCACGCTGGACGAGACCGATGTCGCCGACACGCTGTCGCAAATCCGCGACCAGTTGAAAACCCAGGATCGGTTGCTGGATCAGTTGCGGGATGGAAGCTGCGCCGACTGCGAACCCGTCCTCGACCAGACCCGCGACATGCTCCGCGACCAACTGCGCGATGTCGAAGACGGCTTGGCTGACCCCGCTGGCTTTGTCCACCGTCACCGCAACCAAAACGGGATGCCGACCCCTGAGCCGACCGAAGCCCCTGTAACTGAGGAACCGACTGAAATCCCAACCGAAGAACCTGTCGCCACCGTGGAGCCGATTGCCACCGAGACCCCTGTTATCATGCCGCAAGCATCTTGCACTCCCGCACTGGATGGCACGGGACTCCAGAACGGCAACATGGGAACATCCCAGCCTCAAAATGGAAATGGCGAACCGCCTGCCGATCCTGGAAATAATGGCGAAGGTAATGGTCAACAAAACGGTGGAAAGCCCTAACCCAACTTTATGATCGCAAACAAAAAAGAGAGAGCCGCCTGCGAAGCGGCTCTCTCTTTTTATTCATGGAATAACTTTTCTCCCGCTCGTATCGCCACCTTCAAGCGGTTTTCTGCGGGCGTGATCGGGCATGACCACATCTCATTGTAGGCGCAGTAGGGATTGTACGCGAGGTTGAAGTCCACAAAGAAATGGTTCCCCGGCAACGGCTCAGGTTCGAGGTAGCGACCTGCAGGGTAGGTCTCGTTCCCTGCAAGTGAGTCAGCGAAAGGCAGGAAGAATCCATGCTCGCTTTGGTAAATGGTCAACTCCGCTTCCACTCCATCCACGGTGAATTTGAACCTGCCGTACCTCTCATAGGTTTGCACATTTCCCGTTGAAGTTTGCATCTCGAACTTTTCCTTAAGCGGAAATTCCTCCACTTTGACTTCCAGACGCAGGTTTTCATTCTCCGGAAAATAGTTCAACCCGCGAAAGCCCATCCGCTGATCAGGGGTCAGCGGACTTTGTGGATGACTGGCGAAAAATTCATCCTTCTCTGCGCGAAATTCTTCCAACTCTGTCATTATTCCTCCAAGTGGTCTCATGCTATGGCTGTAACTCAGACCATCGTTGCGAGCGGATTCTTACGGATGAATGACAGCAGTGGAACAGCCCTTGCCAATTCAACTGTATTATGCTATTTTTGGCTCCAAGGATAACAATGATGGATTCTCAAAGAACAGTCATGATCATCGAAGATGAGCCGGATGCCGCTGAAATGTTCGCGGAGATGATGCGAGTAAGCGGCTTTCGGGTAATTAAGATGTTTTCCAGCGCGCCGGCCATCCCGATGATCCTGCAGGAAAAACCGGACATCATCATCCTTGACATCATGATGCCGGATATTTCCGGTCTGGATGTCCTGCGTTACATGCGGCGCGAACCGGACCTGCAATCCATTCCCGTCATTGTTGTTTCCGCCAAAAGCATGCCTGGCGATATCAAGGTTGGGATCGAGGCGGGCGCATCCGTGTACCTCACCAAGCCCGTTGGTTTCCTTGACCTCAAGCAGGCGGTGGAACAGGTTTTGTATAAGTCGTAACTACCATTGCATGAGTCTTCTGCGCGCTTTTATTGCCATTGAACTGCCTTCTCACGTTTGTGAAGCAATCCAAAAACAAACGACCCGTCTCCGTCAAACCCTGGGGAACGACATTATTCGCTGGGTCCCCACCGAGAATATGCATCTGACATTGAAATTCCTTGGGGATACCTCCACCTCACATCTGGATTTTCTGAAGCAAATGCTCGTCCGTGAAGCGGATTTACATCCCCAATTCGACATGCAACTGGGGGGTGTTGGTTCCTTTCCCAATCAGCGCAATCCCCGCTTGTTGTGGATCGGCATCCACGCCCCGGCAAGTCTGGTTTCCCTGCAGAGAGGACTTGAGTCAGGCGCGTCTCGCCTAGGATACAAGCCCGAGGAGCGCGCCTTCTCGCCGCATCTTACCATCGGGCGCGTCCGCCAGACCGCCGGCCTGTCCGACCTGCAGAAAATCCGCACTGTGTTGGGAACTCTTCAACTTGGCAATATTGCCTTCTCCAGAGTAGACTCGGTGCATCTTTTCAAAAGCGATCTACAACCCGGCGCTCCCGTTTATACAAAGTTATTTTCTGCGCCATTAGCCAAAGCATGAGGTGAAACCTGAATACCCTTGAATTTGCCCGTGAAATTGTAAATTCCCTTGAAGACAAAAAGGGTGAAGATATCGTCCTGATCGACCTCAAAGGCATTGTTTCCTTTACCGACTATTTTATTATCTGTACCGGTACCAGCGACCGCATGCTTGATGCGCTTGCTGATGCCGTTGTCGACGACATGCGCAAGAAACATAGGAGGAAAGGCAGAAAACAGGGTTTTGCCCGCGACGGCTGGGTGGTTGTGGATTATGGCGATGTGGTTGTGCATCTTTTCTCCCCCGATCAGCGCGACTTTTACAACCTCGAAGAGTTGTGGAGGGATGGAAAGGTCCTGCTGAGGTTGCAGTGACGTAGTTGCGAAGTAGACAAGTACACATGTAAATGGTATTGGTGCATAAATCGAAGAATAAGCGCAATTCACCTGTCTGGAAGCAGGGATTACACAACTGGATAACTTTCTGGCATGCCGAGATGGGTCATTTGGTTGAGTGCCAAGCAACGAATGAGCGCCTGCGAGGTTTGC
>JAUQXA010000053.1 GCA_030834895.1 Anaerolineales bacterium | reverse complement strand
TGCAAAGCAAAATGCGCCTAACACAGCGTGCACCCGACGTGTGGGAGTCGGCGCGATTTACGGGCTTTTTTCTGGCTTCGGGCTTTTCCTGCCCTCAAAGCGAATCCACACTCCGCCCACACGCGGGTAACGCAAACCGTTGGGCGGCAGAAGGCAAAAGGAATATGCAGTTATGAGCAATGTTGACAAATTGCTTTCCGAACCACAACGAAATTGGGAAAAGAGAACCGGCGCAACCAGTGAAGAAATCAACCATTTGATAGAAGAAGTCAAGATTGAGCTCCCTACGGAGATTCTAGAACTCTTGCGCTTTTCAAATGGTGGTTTTGGTGATTTAGTTTGTCCCCCTAGGTTGCTGAGACTATATTCTTGTGATGAGATCATTGCAGCATACAAGGAGGAGTGGCTGAAAGAAGATTTTTTGGGTTTCCTGTTTATCGGGAGTAATGCTGGATTGGAAAGTATTGCCATTGACTATCGAGAAACGAAGCCCTATCCAGTCGTGATGATTGACCGAATCGCGGGACCGAAAAGTGCCAAGGTTATTTCGCCTGACTGCAAGGCTTTTGTTGCCGCAATTGGACTACCATATAACAAGACAAGGTGACTGAGGTTATAAATCAGTTTGGCAAGGCATAGGCATGGAAGAAATGATGAAATTGGTTTACTATCAGTTACAGTTCTTTCCAAACCAGCCGCCCAACACAGCGTGCACCCGACGGGTGGGAGTCGCCGCGTTTTCAGGCGGTTCGCGTGGCTTGGAGTTGGCTCCGGCAAAGTGGCGTTGTCGCGTCCCGCCCACCCGCGGGTAACGCACACCGTTAGCCTGCAAGAAATATAATCAATGCTCAATAAAACTGCAAAAGGAAAAAATATGACTTTGGAATTTTGGTTACTCTATGTAACAACAGTCCTAGTTGCATCGCTTGTTCCCGGGCCAAGTATGTTATTAGCCCTAAGTCATGGTACAAAATTTGGAACAAAACGTACAATCGTGACAGCTTTGGGCAATACCGCGGCTTCCTTCCTACAAGCTACCCTTGCAATTGTTGGTTTGGGGACCATCTTATCTTTATCTGGGATGTTATTTCTCGTGATTAAATGGCTGGGAGCAGCTTATTTAATTTACGTTGGTATCAAGATGTGGCACACTTCTTCCATGCTATCTGAAATAGAAGATGAGACCAACAGCGATACAGCAATGGACCAATCCAAGATGTTTTGGAAAGCCTTCTTTGTTGCCGCAGGAAACCCCAAGGCTATCGTATTTTTTACGGCATTGTTCCCGCAATTCATCAATGCCAATGCTCATCAATTTCATCAATACATCATTTTGGTGATGACGTTGAGCGTCATCGCATTTGTCAGCTTTATGATTTATGCGTTTGGCGGCAAGCAGATTGGATGGTTGCTAAAGCAATCGAAAACCAAGAAATATTTTAATCGGATCATAGGCGGTGTATTTATTGGTATTGGGATTAATTTAGCGACATCTAAAAGCTAGAGAAATTACCAAATTAAAGAACATATGGAAATTATCTCGAAAAATTGTGTTTTGAATATGTAAAGCAGGCTAACACAGCGTGCACCCGACGGGTGGGAGTCGCCGCGTTTTCAGGCAGTTTGCATGGCTCGAAGCTGGTTCCACCAAAGCGGCGTTCTCTCATCTCCGCCCACCCGCGGGTAACGCAAACCGTTGGCTTGCCCTTTACGAAATAGAATTTGGAAAAAAAAAACAATGTCGAACAAACATAGAGCCGTGAAAGTCGAAGCGGGAAAAGATTCTCAACCACAGCAAATGACCACCTACATAAGCAGAGTAACTGGTGTAGGCAATGTTTTAATTGCGCTTTCTGCGCTTTCATATGTTTTCGGCTTTATTGTGGTAAACACTTACCTTGCAACAAAATACAAGATATATAACTTTGAAATTCTCAATTCACGATATATATATTCTGGTGCAGTGTTTTTATTGCTTTGCCTCTTAGCTTTCCTTGGGGCATCTATGCTCTCTCGCAGGATAGATGCTATTCATGATAAGTCCGTACTGCAAAAAACATTCGAGTTTATTTTCTGGCTTGGTGCTGTACATGGTCTGTCCACAGCTATTTTTAACTCGCTGCTTTTGGTTGCGCTAAATCGAAATCCAGCTTCTTTTTTTGGCAGTTTGCCATCTGAGATTCCAGTGGCATTGTGGCTCGACATAGCAATTGTTGCGTTCTATTTTCAAATACGCTTGTACAAAAATAAAAGTTGGGAAAACCTTCCTCACGAAATGCCGTTCCCAAATTCAGCGTTTACAATCATCATTATTTTGATATTGACTCTTATTTATGGGGCACAGTTCTATTTCTTTTTGCCGCCATCAGTGGGCGGCGGATTACCAATCCCAGTAACTTTAGTAGTAGATAAGAACAAAATAGAAACTGCGCAGAATCTCTTGCCCATCTCATTACAAAATCCTTCTGCTTCTGTTTATCTAATTGAGCAAAATAGCGATTCTTTGTATGTGCTTGTTGGAAACCAATTCAATTCCGCAGTCAATTCGTCACTTCTCCCAATTCAAATTGATAAGGCATTAATTGTTGGAATCATTTATCCAGATGAAATTAAGACTTCAAGTTTTTTGGATTCGAATAAAATTACTTTCCCGCCAACACCCACAATGACACCCATAATAACATCTACACCATGAAGGCAAGCCAACACAGCGTGCAGCTGACGGTGGGTACGCACCGCGTTTTTTGAGCATTTGGCTGGCTTTGAGTTTTTCCCGTTTCGAGGGCAAATCCACCCTCCCACCCACCGCAGCTAACGCAAGCCGTTGGGTGATTGGTCAAAGAAAGCTTAAATCGCACCATGTAACGATCAAGGAGATCAGCTCTGTGACATACTTCAAAGATTTGACTCCCTATGGATATCTAGCCAGAGATGAACCGCTCGCTCCAAAGCCTTTGAATGTCGGCTGGTTGAGCAGTCAAATGCCCTTTGAAAAAGGTGACACCTCACAAGAGTTCAAAGACAAATTGCTGAAGTTTTGTTCGGATGAATTCATTGTTCTTATTGCGCGCGGATTTCATATCTGCGAATTTTGTGATCTATCCTCTGAACAATGGTTTGAAGAACAAAAGGATAAGGATGGCAAAAAGGCTCACTGGGCAAGTATTGGAGATGGCGAAATACGGGTGCGGGGTAAGTTGGCAGTCTACGCGGCCCCGGCGCTTATTCATCATTATGTAGCCCAACATCAATATAGACCGCCTGACGAATTCATTGAAGCAGTCCTTACAGGTGAACCAGAGTCGAAGGAACAAAGAGAATTATTGAGAAAGTATTCCTGATAAGAACTATCAAAAGTTGTTTTCAATATTTATGTCCGAGACAAGATTCTCAAAAACAACACCACCCAACACAGCGTGCACCCGACGGGTGGGAGTCGCCGCGTTTTCAGGCAGTTTGCGTGGCTTGAAGTTGGTTCCGTCAAAGTGGCGTTGTCTCGTCCCGCCCACCCGCGGGTAACGCTCACCGTTAGGTGGCTGATTTGTCACATTGAGATAACACAGAAGAAATTATGCGAAAAATCGAACAACCTACCGTCACCAAACAAATAGCTCGTCACATTGGTTCAAAATCTGTGGGGAAAGCCACACCATTCCCAATTAAGACTTACAGACAACTTATGGAACAGGTAGCTTATCTTTCGTATCTGAATAAAGATCAGCTATTATTCTTTCGCGGTCAGACACAAGACTTTCTCAACAAGGCAGGAGTATCGACGTTTTATCCGAGCATCTACAGAGATGACAACTTACAACAACAGGAAGTAGCCTATCGGTTTGAAGTGCTTGACCAAGCCGCACGGCAATTAAAAGATTTATTTTCGAATAAAAAGGTTGATGGTTACAGTGACGTAAGTAGGAAGCGTTATATCCAGTGGAGCATTCTGCAACATTATGGTGTATGCCATACACCATTACTAGACTTCACTCACTCAATTAGGGTCGCTTGCTCATTTGCTCAAGAAAGCGATTCGAGTGAAAATGTATTTGTTTATGTGTTTGGATTACCTTACATTACCAATCGAATCACGATTAATTCAGAGCATGATATTGTCAACGTTCGCTTATTAAGCATCTGCCCTCCAGACGCGCTTAGACCATACTTCCAAGAAGGTTATTTGGCAGGCACATCTGATATTACAAGCGACTACGACTCAAAATCTGAGCTTGATTTCAATTGTCGGCTTATAGCTAAATTTACAATTCCAAACACAAGTCAATTTTGGGGTAGAGGATTAAGCAAGATTCCAAAGTCTATGCTATATCCTAAAAACGATCAGATCGAAGAATTATGCAAAAGTATTGAAACCTCCATACGAACAGAATTGCATCCAGGTAACATCGGTGCATTTCTTACCGAGTGGGTTAAGTTGGAACAGGCTCTTTTGAATCGGGCAAGAGGACAGGAAGCGCGACCTTTATCAATTCGAGAATCTATTCAACGACTATTGAAGGCTGAGATTCTTGATAACCTGCAGGCTTACCGCCTAGATGAATTAAGGAAATTTAGAAACATTCTTGTCCACGATCCTGAACAGGTAGAACCAAATACAATAAACGAGCAACTGGATAAACTAAGGCAATTGCAAAAGGATCTTGATTGGAATAAGATAAAGATGAGTTAGCTAAAACGCCACCTAACACAGCGTGCACCCGACGGGTGGGAGTCGCCGCGTTTTCAAGCAGTTCGCGGGGCTGGAGGCTGGTTCCGGCAAAATGGCGTCCCCTCCTCCCGCCCACCCGCGGGTAACGCTCACCGTTAGCCCGCTCAGCATTTAGCATTTCTTGGGATCATACAGAACACGTTCAACAAACCGTAGGAGTGACATGAAAAGCAATCCCAATCCACCGCAGTGGATTAATTGGATAAAGGAACTCCCCGACTGGATCAAAGCAACAGTTGGATTAGTTACTATTGTGATTAGTTTTGTAATTGCATTCCGCGCCAACTACTACTTGAGTATTGTAATCATAGCCACGCTTGCCATTATTTCTTTGTTTTTATTATTTACATATGTCACTTTCGCCAAAACCCCACCATTAATAGAAGGCGGAAAAGGCCTATATCGTTTTGAGAAATACCGGATAGTAGCCTTTTCAGGTATGGTAACAATCCTTTCAATAGTATATTTTGTAGTTGCCTTGGAGCCAAGTCGCTCATTCGTTACTGTAGCCCTTATTGGATCTGCCACACCGCCTCCTACAATTGCACCAATCTTAGGGATTTCTCAAGTTCTTATGAGCGAATCCGACAACTATTATCGTTTAGAGGTGACTGTAGAAAACCCCTTTGAGCAAGATGTACTTGTCGAGGGTATTACGTTCTCTTCAATGGATAAGTTAATTGCGTGTTATCCAGGTACAGAACCACCAACTTATATGTTTTCGGATATCTTCATTATTACCCATGTGAATGGAGATACAGTAGCCTTCACAGGTGCGGTTACCGAGTTGAATGATGAAGAATTTCAGTACACTGTGGTTGGAGAACGAAGAGATAGCTGCGACCTAAGCTCACTAACCTTAAGATTTAACACATCTTTCGTCTTACCTGCTAAATCATACTCACAATTTTATTTATTGTTTCCGTATATCATGGAAATGCACGCTAGGGGTAACGTCTATAAAGAGCGAATTTGGTTCCAGTCCTATTCTGACTGCAAATCTGATGATAGCTCTTTTTACAGCGGTTATGCAGACAGCCTCGAATTACGTCTACTTACTGATAAATACGGAGAAGTTGTTACGATATTTGATTGTGAGACAAGGTAAGCTAAATTCCGTTGGCGGGCTAACAAAGCGTGCACCCGACGCTGGGGAGTCTGCGCGTTTTTCAGGCATTTTCCTTACCTCAGCTTTTTTCTCATTCGGACGGCGGTCCGCCGCCCGCCCCAGCGCGGGTAACGCAAGCCGTTAGGTGCTTCGTCAAAGAACAACATTGTGTAGGGACTATGGATAAAAAATTGTGGCAGAGACAAATGAACTTGGGCGAAATTCTGAGGGAAGGATTTCGTCTGATACGACTAAATATAGTCTCTCTTTTACTGTTCCTTCTTTGCACTCACATCTCACTAAACTTAGTCCGCACGTTATTAGCTGGTACCGTCACAGCAGAAAAATATGGCGAGACGACTTTTTCATTAACTGTGTTAGGGATAAGATGGATTGAGGTATTTCTCACTTTCATCGTACTCATTGGTGTTCCCTATATTGTGGAAGGGTTGCTTCAAGGACAAGTAGTGTCCCTGGGTAACGTTTTCAGATTCAGTTTTTCACGGTTTTGGGATGTTTTTTGGACAAGCCTGTTCCTAGGTCTCATCACATTGGGGTTAACTTTGTTGCTAGTCGTGCCAGGGATTATCTGGTCAAATTATTACTCTTTCGCAATCATAATTGCTGCCCTTCGAGGCACGCGAACAAAAACAGCTTTCGAGTACAGCAAAAAACTAATTCAAGGTCAATGGTGGAGAATTTTTGGAATCTACACTGCCATTTGCATTCCAGCAGCCGTTTTCAATCTGTCAATCCTCGCACTATCCAGAAAGGTGCCTGATATAAAGTTTCTTTCCATATTTGCTCCACTGACCATTTTCAACATCATTGGTGTTCTCACCTCAGTCATGGTGGTAGTCTTGTTTCTAAATACTGAATACGTTAGAGATTTTCAAAGGCAAAATCGTGGCAAAACAAATCGCACCTAACACAGCGTGCACTTGACTGGCGGGTACGCGCCGCGTTTTCAGGCATTTTCTTCGGTTCAAGCCAGTTCCGTTACAATGGTATTACCTCATCCCTCCCGCCAGCAAGTAACGCACGCCGTTAGCCTGTTCTTTTTATCAAAGTTGTTCTGGAGGGTTTCTCATGAATTCAAAGTTAGAAATTGAATTGCCGAATGAGTTGCTGATTTACAAAGAAAGAATTGAAGCCACAATTAAGCCATTTATCGAAATAAAAGCAAAGGTGGAAAACAATCTTCGGCTTTGGCAAAGTAAGTTTGGTGGGCTCCCATATTTCCCAAAAGATCTCCAATATCCAGCAGACTCTAAAGGTCAAGAGATGTTTCTGCTCGCACAAATAAATTTTGGCGAAACTCCAAAATTAGAATCTTTTCCAGAAAAAGGCATCTTGCAATTCTATATTTCTGGCAGGAGTGATGTTTACGGCGCATGTTTTGAAAATCCAGCCAAGCAGGATGACTTCAAAGTTCTATATTTTCCCGAAGTTACAGAAAATGAAGGTTCTTTGGTAACAGAGTTTGATTTTTTACCCAAACCCGATTTGTTACCAATAGAAAAACAATCTTCTCTTGCGTTCAGCCTCAAACATGCCCCTTTGCCAATAGGTGATTATCAATTTGAACCAACAATTCTAAATTTAGATCCCAAGTTCAAATACGAACTTTATAAAGATTACCAAAAGATTTATGAAGCATACGGGAAACTTTTCCGTTCTGAAGGTCATAAAGTAGGCGGGTATCCGTATTTCACGCAAAACGATCCTAGAGAGTTTGAAACCTACAAAGGTGAAGAATATAGATTGCTTTTTCAAATGGATACCGATGATGAAGCAAGAATTATGTGGGGCGACTGTGGCGTAGCAAACTTCTTTATTTCGGAACAGGATTTAGGGAACAAAAACTTTTCAAGAGTTCTTTATAATTGGGATTGTTGTTAAACCTAAAGTGGTCTTATGGTCAAACACGGGCTAACACAGCGTGCACCCGACGGGTGGGAGTCGCCGCGTTTTCAGGCAGGTTGTGTGGCTTGAAGTTGGTTCCGGCAAAATGGCGTTTTCTCGTCCCGCCCACCCGCGGGTAACGCAAACCGTTAGCCCGCGATCATGAAGATTACCGTAGGGTGAAGTAGGTTATGACAGTATTCGATTTTTCAGACAAAGCTCAAAAGTTGCTTGCAGACTCGTATGGCAACATCTACTCTTATAGTCTGGCAGCCATCTTGTGTGTCTTGCTAGTGGCTTTTATTGCCATCATATTGCTCCGTAAGGAAAATCACACTGATCGGAAATACATATTAGGTGCAGTAGTGTTCTTGGCTATCTTTGGCAGTCACTTTTTGAAGGGCTATCTGCACAATGATTATATTGAAGGGTACACAGAATTAAAGACCATTTATGATAACCGACAGTATGAGATTGTTGAGGGCGTTGTGCATGTAATCCATCTGGAGCCAGAAGGTGGGCACGACAGCGGTGATATTATTGAAATTAACAAGGTTGAGTTTGAACTCAGTTGTTATCACGACACCCTGGGATACAACAAAACAATAGTATACGGCGGCGTGTTAACGGAAGGCACATTTGCCAGGGTCTTTTACTATCAGTCAGCCGATCCGTCAGCTCGTGGTAGGATAATCTTAAGAATCGATTTACTGGAAGAACCGACAGTGCCTTTCAAGAAAATCGATCCCCTTCTACCATGTGCGGGCTAACACAGCGTGCACCCGACGTGTGGGAGTCTGCGCGATTTACAAGCATTTTTCTGGCTTCGGGCTTTTTCTACATCTCAAACCTTGTCCACGCCCGCCGCCGCTAACGCGAGCCGTTGGGCGTAGGAAGGAGAATGAAAGTTGATCAATGATTCAACATTGCCATCACTACGGACGCCCTCTCTATTTTGAAGTCAGAAAGCTACTCACTTTTGTATTCTAGTATATCGCCTGGCTGACAATCTAATGCTTTACAGATTGCCTCCAGCGTTGAAAAACGGACAGCCTTTGCCTTTCCATTTTTCAATATGGAAAGATTTGCCATGGTAATACCAACTTTCTCTGTAAGTTCAGTAACACTCATTTTTCTCTTTGCCAACATTACATCGATATTTATGATGATTGCCATAATTGCACCTTACACCGTTAAATCGTTTTCTGATTTTATGTCTACGGCATTTTGCAGAAGTCTTTGAAAAATAGCAGCCGCGGTTGCAATTACGAGAGAAGCAAAAGTGGTAAAAATGCCCAAGGCAGTAACACCCGCCGAGTCGTCACCTCGAACAAATAACCTTATGTATAGGATTCCTAGCACAATGAAGCTGCTGAATATGAGTGCACAGTTTTTTATGTTCTTCACAGCGTTCACTGATGGTTGAGAGAATATTTTATTGCATTCAATATGACCTAACAGCTTGAATGCCTGATACAACGCAACAAAAAATGGGGTTGAACCTATGTAAGTATAGATAATCAGCGGATCTATATAAATGCTGATAAGATCTAGATTAGCAGCTCTTCCTTCAAGTTGAGGAAACCAAATCAGCCATATAAAGGCTCCGATTGCAACAAAACAAATGACAAGCTTCAAGAATAGCGTTGATCCTTTTTTCATGAGCAGTGCCTCTCTTAGTCTAGTAGTAGGTAGGCAAACTGTAACACGCAATTTATCGTTTGTCAATATATTATTATCGTTATTCGTATTTCATATGAAATGGAGTTTGTATTCATTCTCAAGCAAAACGCTTGGCGTTCCATGCTGCCGCCTACCGATAAACGGCAATGTCAAGGGTAAAGCCCACTGAAATTGAAAAACGAGATAAAAACGAACAGACGGCTCCGAAAGCAAGAGACTCGGGGCTGTTTTTTTGTTTCCCGCTGGCAAGTTTTGGTGATACAGACAACCTTCACCATCCCCGCCCTGTTTTTGCCAGAGTGAGGTTGTGCCGTCGAACGAGAGGTCTTCAGTATTTACTCGATCTGTCTGAGGTCCGGTCTCAATGCCAGAACTTCCGCAAGTTGTTTTACGCTGTGTCAGGCGCTTTTATTTCATTCATATCTGGTGAATTAATTTTCACTTGTGGCGATAGCGATAAGGGGCGACCAGCGGGTGAATTAGGAGAGACCCAATACCTCCACAAAAGCCAGAAGACAAGGCCGCTACTTAATCCAACAAATCCCATGACGATTATTGTCATTGCGACAAAGCCGAGGTTTTCGACGCTAAGGTCTTGCCATAAGTATGGGGTTTCAGGTGGACCAATTGGAGCGGAAAGCAGGGAAAGAGTCGCAGGGACCACGCTGACAACAAAAGCCGCAACAAGAACAGACCACCAGCGAATGGCTCTAAAATACCAGCCGGCAAGAAGGGTGGGAGGCCCAACCAGGAATACGTATCCAAAGGCAACCGGAACGGCAAACATCATCAGGAGGGCCGCCCATGTAAACATGTCTTTGAAATCCCCCCAATTGAGCGTCGAATTCATGCCCACAGACGATAATACGAGACCGCTAAACAAAACAATTACAGAGAGATACTCTACAATTGGGACTAATGCCGTTACGGCTAATGCAACGAATGATTTAAAAATTGTTTTCATTTGATTCAACCTCTAAAGTGACTATTACCGGAATAAAGTCCCGGCATTGTACGGTTTTCAGTCAATGCGGTCAAGTAGCCCAAAAGTTTGCTGTTGGAGATGAGGCAATCATCGGACATTTGTCACAGGGCAGGATCACCCCGGTCAGCCTGCATTTTCCGGAGGGGCGGCTGATCTGTGTGAAGGGGTGATGGGATATTGCCGCCGACAAAAACTCATTTTTCGGCCTGGTACTCGGCTGCAGTTTTCCTTCCTGACCAACGAGGTAAATAACATCCCGTGCGTTTCATGTAGGCAATATAATCGTTCCCAAACCGGTCGATCATCATCCGCTCTTCTTTGGGAGTACGGACCACAATTGCCCATATAAAACCCAATATCCCGGTCAGCCCGATAAACCAATTGGTCGAGAGCAAAAAATAACCAATCCACAGGAATACAAATGAGGTATACATGGGATGGCGTATCCATTGGTATGGTCCCTGAATGACAAGGGTTTGATCCCTTTTTATGGTCAGTGTGGTGCTGAAGTTCCGACCCAGCGACCGAAGCACCCAGAAAAAAAGCGCCAAAGCAGTTGCCCCTGTGAAGAATCCGAGCCATCGCGCCCAAGATACCAGGGGAAGTGCGGACCATTTCATCAGATATGGGTTGACACTATAAACCAACATGCCCGCCAGGCTTGCGCCCAACAGGAGAAAACGCGGTGTGGCAATTATCATGCCCTCGGTCGCTGTGTAAAACTTGTCACCGGTGACGCCAATGGATACAAGGTTATGCCCCCAAAGGACGACAAAACCGGCGGCGATAAAGATAAAAAGCACCTGAAAAATGGTTTCATTGATCATCACGTATCTCCTGTCGTTTGTTTTTATAAGTTTTGGATGCGCGATTATATTTCGGCTGCATCATGAGCCTACGATAGCAGACACCAGGGAAAATATCATTAACCCGGGTTAATTTTTTGATTATTTGATTTTTTTACGAATGCGGGATAAAGCCACGTCTGTAACCCCCAGGTAAGAAGCAATATGATATTGGGGCATTCTATCCACCAGTCCCGGAAATTCCTTCAAAAACCTCCGATAGCGGGTCTCCAAAGAATCAAGCAACAGTTCCTTTTCCCGCGCCTCCTTGATGAAGATAAGATGCTCAGCGGTTTTACGACCAAGCCGTTCCCAGCACGCATGCCGATCATAAAACTCATTTAACACGTAGTTCGGCAGGACAATTGTTTCGGTTTTTTCCAAGGCTTGAACGAAGAACGGGCAGGGTTCTTGCAGGACCAGTGAATGGAAGGAACCAGCAAAACTGTTTTCCATGGCAAAATGCTTGTTGAATTCCTTCCCATCTTTGGTGCTGTAGAAAAACCTCACCAGTCCCTTGACGATGAAATAAAAGTTGTCGGATACATCCCCGGCGCTGACCAGATAGGCATTTTTCTCAAATGAGCGTTCAGAGAGATGCTGAACAAAATGCTCCCATTCACTTGCGGGGATAACAGCCATCTGCATGGCCAAATTTTTGAGTTTTTCGAGACCATTTTGATTTTTCATATGATGGAATGATATTCGATTGAATCTATAATGCCTGCTAAAACTTTAAGGCAAAACGCCAAGTTCATCCAAAGAATGATACAACTCCAATGTGTCACGATAAACCCGAAATGCGCCAGCCTTGATGAGTTCATCTTCACCATACCCGCCGCTCAGTAATCCGATGCTTAACATCCCGGCGCGGCGGGCGGCCAGGAGATCCCATACAGCGTCTCCGATCACGTAGCAATCCTCGATGCGAACCCCAAGCCGTTGCTGGCAGGCGAGAAAAAGGTCGGGTTCGGGTTTTGCCCGAATCACATCATTACGTTCGACCACCAACACATCGTTGGGTACTTCCAATATATCCAGCGACGCATTGATTTCCGGCCGACTCCCCGAGGTTGCAATACCATGTATTATATTGTTTGAACGAAGGAACCGCAGGAGTTCCACCGCTCCCGGCAGGGGACGCCTCTTTGGAAGAAGCTGTGCGAATAATTCTCCATGACGCGCTTGAAGAGCGGCAACTTCCCGTGGGTCGAGTTCATGGCCAAGCTCGCGCCCGGCCGCGCGCGTAAACAGGCCTCCACTCATCCCGATTCGCCGGTGAATCCGCCAACCGTCAATTGCCATGTCGGCCTCCGCAAATGCGCACTGCCAGGCAAAAACGTGTGCATAGACTGTGTCAACCAGTGTTCCGTCAAGGTCAAAAATGAGCGCTCGCATATTTACTCCACAGGAGCTGTGAAGACAGCGCCTGGTTACGGTTCGGTGGTTATATTTTACTCAATCCCGGCAATCCACCAGCGGACTTTGCCGTTTTCACCGCCCTGATAATTGCCTGCGCCATCACTTCCGCCGCGAACGCACCAATGATGGAAACGTCCACTTTTTTCGCACCAATGGACAACGCGAAGATCACGTCGCCATCGAGCATGGTGTGGGCAGGGCGGATGATACGTCCGATGCCGTCCTGTGCCATCTGCGCGACTTTCGTTGCCTGGGCTTTTGTCAACTTGGCATTGGTTGCCACGACGCCGATCACTGTGTTGGCTCGACTTGCAAGGCTGAGGACTCCACGTCCCACAGGAGATTTCATCATCGCAAGCGTATCCGCAAATTGACCTTTCCCCCCAACTCGCAGCGGACCAACTTTCCCGGAGCGAAGTCCAGCGATAATCTCACCCGTCTTTGGGTCAACCACATCACCGAATGCATTGACCGCGACGATAGCGCCGACGATCACGCCCCCGCCGATGTCCATGCCGGCGGTTCCCAGCCCGGATTTCATCGCCAGAGCCGTGCCAAACATCTTGCCAACGGATGCGCCTGTGCCCGCGCCGACGTTCCCTTCCGCGGGCCGATCAGACGCGGTAAGATCGCGGGCTGAAGCGGCGGCTAAAGCCCCCATTGCGGAATCAGGCCGAACGTCCGCGCGGCCGACAGCTAGGTCATACAAAATCGCAGAGGGGACAATCGGCACTTTCGCAACGCCGGTGTTGAATCCGATCTTGTGTTCTTCGAGGTAACGCATTACGCCGTTGGACGCGTCCAGACCAAAGGCGGAGCCACCAGCCAAAACGATCGCATGAACTTTCTCGACGAGATTAATGGGATTCAACAGGTCGGTCTCACGCGTGCCGGGCGCGCCACCGCGCACGTCCACACCGGCAACCGCGCCCTTTCGACAGAGGATCACAGTGCAGCCAGTGAGCGCTTCTTCATCCTGCGCATGTCCAACTTCAATGCCGCTTACATCGGTAATGGAATTTTTCGATTTCATGGTATGGAATCCGGGGTAAAGATCAATGTCTGATTGTTGCCGTTTTGCTTGACTTTGTACAGGGCTTTATCAGCGCGACGAATGATATCCTCCACCGATTCATCCTGCGGCGAAAGAAGGATTTCGGATACCCCAAGGCTGAGCGTCACAGCAAATGGGCTGTTCTCTGCTGTCACGTGTGTGTGTGTGGCAGCCACGCTGTTGCGGACGCGTTCCGCAATCAAGAACGCCTCCCGGGCATGAGTCTGAGGCAGAAGGATAACGAATTCATCTCCTCCATAACGCGCCAGTATATCTACATTGCGTATCTGCGCCGCGGCTGTTTGCGCAATTTGGAACAGGATGGCATCGCCGGTGGCATGCCCAAAGGTGTCGTTGATCTGCTTGAAACCGTCCAAATCGAACAAAATGATCGTCAGTGGACGCTGGTATCTCATGCTGGCTTTAAACTCGCGTGTGGCAAGTTCGAAGAAATAACGCCGGTTGTAGAGCCTGGTTAAGCCGTCAGTGCGGGCCAGTAATTGCTCATGCGCAAACATTTTCTGGAGTTCGCGGTGCGCTGTTTCAAGGGACTCGTTCGCGCGTCGCAATTCATCCTCCGCCTGCTTGCGCTGGGTAATATCGCGCGATACCCCAACCACTTCCAGGTCCATTTTTTCATTTACCACCAACTTGCTTATGATCTCCACCGTAATGCTCGAGCCGTCCTTTCTGCGTTGATCCAATGTAAACAACCTGGTTACGGCAGTCCGGTCACCCTCTTGGAATTGACGAACCCGATCCGGGAAAGTCATGTTAATAAACTCCAGCGAATCAGGGAGAAGAATTTGCTCGAGGGATAATCCCAATATTTCCTCCGGGGTGTAGCCAAGCAATTTTTCCACGGACGGGCTGACGTACTTGAACCTCATCGTCCGTGCGTCGAGGACCCAAACCACATCCGCCATCCTTTCGGCTAACAGGCGGTATTGCTTTTCGCTTTTTACCAGGGCTTCCTCTGCCTGCTTGCGGTCAGTGATATCGCGTCCATTGACGATGACCCCCGCAACCACAGGGTCTTTCAACAAAAAATGGCAGATGATTTCAAAATAACGCCACTCTCCGCCGGAATGACGCAGACGATATTCACCGCGATGGATAAAACCGGGTATTTGCAGCCCTTCTGCAAATGCGGCAAGTATCGACGCGAGGTCGTCCGGGTGGATCAAGTCAAAGGTGCTGGTACCGATCAGGGCATCGGGACCATGTCCCAACATGCGCGTGACGGATGGACTTTCGTAACGGATTGTCCCATCCATATTTACAACCAGAATGCCATCCGTTGCGTTTTCGATCAGCGTACGATAGTATCCTTCGCTTTCAAGCAATGCCTTCTCTGCTTGTTTTCTTTCGGCAATATCCCTGCTTTCGCCCAAAATGGAGACCGGGTTCCTATTTTCGTCGCGCACGATGCTTAGTTTGGTTTCAGTGGAGTAGATTGTCCCATCTCGGTTGAGAAAATCAAGTTCCAGGGTTACGACGGGAGAGTGATCGGGATCGGCATACACTTTTGGAATCTCCGTGGCAAAAACTTCCAGCGCCAACTGAAATGAAGCGGGAGTCAAATTCTGTTCAAGAGGCAGTTCGTGAAGTTCTTCCAGCGTATATCCCCTGATCCTTTCCAGGGAAGGGCTGACATAGGTCGTTTTCAGATTCATGTCCGACATCCAAATCGTGTCCGTGGTATGGTCTGCCAGCAGCCGATATTGTGCTTCACTTTTCTTTAGGGACTCCTCCGCTTGTTTGCGCACAGCCAGCTCATCCTGTAATTTTTGCATCAGGCGCACGTTTTGCAGTCCCACCGCGATCTGCCCGGCAAAGGATTCCATGGCGGACAGGTCTTGTCCGTTGAGGAACGAGCCGTTTACCTTCAACAATCCCAATATTTCATCATCGACCCGCAAAGGACAAAGGGCCCCCTGATGAAGATTGAACAGGGAGATTATCGGGTTTATGAACGGGTGGAGCGATTCAGGAAGGACTTCGGCAATCGCCTGACTGGTTGAATCGATAAATATCGTTTTCCCTCCATTCAGGGCGCGCCCATAAATGCTGGTCGGTGAAAACGGGACTCGATACTCCTGCAATGAAAGCCCCGTGATTTTTTCAGCCTTGCGAATCAGTTTTGATGAATAGGATGTATAGGCCATGGATAATGACTGGCAATCGTCATTGACCATGAGCAATGTCGCCTCCCCGCCAAGGGATTTGATTTGATCCCCGACGGCGCGGTATACCTCTTCCTCTGTGCGCGCCCGTTGAATGGATTGGGCGGTGCGACTGAGCGCAAGTAAAAGGTCGCGACTGTGGTCAGTCACCACTGGTGAGGAGGCACTGTCGATTTTTGGAGTATTCCTGCAGTCATTCAAATCATCCTCGCTGGGTGGGCCGGACCAGCCCAAATTCACAGATTAAGCCAGCCTGAAGCTGGCTGTTGCGGACCGATGTATTTTTACCTGCTGCGTGAATTACCAATAAACCTGGGCGATTATACCCAACACGGTCACAAATAGCGTGCGCCATGGATGGAAAAGGAGAAATTTGTGACGGTCCATGGCTGATGCAATGTCCACCCTTTGGGCTGCCGTTATTCTGCGAAGATTTTCAACCACCGATCAAATTCAAAAATGCCTCCACAACCTTCGGGTCGAACTGCTTTCCACTCTGCTCCATGATATGGGACAGGGCTTTTTCATTTGTCCATGCCTTGCGATAGGGACGGTCACTGGTGAGAGCATCCCATACGTCTGCAATGGCGAAGATGCGCGCGGCCAGCGGAATCTGTTCGCCTTTCAATCCACGCGGATAGCCGGTGCCATCCCATTTCTCGTGATGACAGTATGGGATGTCAAAAGACTGCCGCAGGTATTTAATCGGTTGCAGCATTTCATAGGCAAATTGCGGGTGACGGCGCATGATTGCCCACTCCTTGTCCGTGAGTTTCCCCTCCTTGAGCAGAATATCGTCCGGGATGCCCATCTTGCCGATATCGTGTAACAGAGCGCCGCGCCGGATGTTGAGAATCTCGCCTTCCCTTACGCCCATTGCCCTGGCGAGGGAAATGGTCAATTCGGTCACCCGCTCAGTGTGGCTTTCGGTCTCCTTGTCGCGCAGGTCCAGTGCCCGCGCCCATCCCTCGATGGTGGCATCGTAGGCAATGACAAGTTCGAGATTGGCGCGTTGTAAATTGTCGAATAGCTGTGTCTGGTCGATGGTGATGGCGGCCTGCTTTGCCAGGGTTTCCAAAAAGTCCAGCCATTCCGGATTTGAAGATATTGGTGTGCGATGAAAGACTTCCAGCACGCCTTTTATTTCCCCCTTGGCAATGAGAGGCACGGCGTAAAGCTCCAGAAATTCTTCCGACCTCAACATGTCGGTGCGCGTAAAATTAGTCCCTGCATCTCGCAGGTTGGGGACATGTACCATTCGGCGCTCGAAGGCGGCACGTCCTGAATAACATTCCCCCAGCCGCAGACGAGTCTGCTCGATGGCGCGGGTACGGAATCCTCGACCTGCGACATAATCCAGCGTTTGCAGATGGGGATGATATAAAAGCACGTCAACGGCATCCACATTCAATTGGGTAATGGTTTGGGAGATGACCGTGTTGAGAATCGGATGCAGGTCGAAGGAGGAGGAGATGGCGCGGTCAATCGTATGCAAGGCCTGCAACTGATCCAGCCTGCGTTCCGTCTGGTCACGCAGGCGCGCCGAATGGATGGCTCCCGCTGCCTGTGAGGCAAAAAGTGAAAGCAGGCGCTCGTCGGCTTCGGTAAACTTGCGTATGGAATTGCCTGTTTCGCCCACCATTAATACGCCAATCAATTCCCCTCCATAAAGCATCGGCACTCCGAGAACCGCATGGAATAACGTGTCCTCATATTTTAATGAGCGGTTCTCCCAGGTGGAGTAATCGTCCAGTCGTAACGTCTCGCGTTTTTTTGCCACATGCCCAGCGACACCTTCACCGGATTTCAAACGCGTTCCAATGATCGAGTAGGGAGTTACGTCAACGGTCAGTTCAAGTTCATCGCTCTCTTTAAGGTATAGATAGATACCGCTGGACGCCGTGTCCAGCAGTTTTCTGGCATTTTCCACAATGGCTTGCAGCATGGCATTCAATTCATTTTCTCCGGAAAGAATGGTGCTGGTTTCGTAGAGGGCGGCAAATTCCTGCAAACGGCGTTCCGTCTGCTCGAACAGGCGGGCGTTTTGCAGGGCAAGGGAGGCCTGCCCCGTAAAGGCGCGCAATAATTCGATGTGTTCTGCTGAGAAAAAATTCGATTCGGTACTATCGAGCGAAAAGAGGGCGATGACCTTATTGTTGACGATAATCGGTGCGCCCGCCCACGAGCGAGTGAAAATGGATTCCGGGATGCGAATCCAGCTAGGGTATTGGCTCACATCCGGGATAATCATAGGTTCCTTGTGCTCGAGCATCCACCGCAGGTTTTCGACCCTGGAAATTTCAAAGCTGAATTTCGACAGGTTTTGGAACAATTGTTCGTTCAGCATTCTATATCCACGCAGTTTGGCGATGTTGATCCTTTGGCTTTCAGCCTCGACAAGCATGATGCAAGCGCCTTCGAAAGGCACAACGCGTTCCAAGGCCTCCAATAAACGGTCAAAGATGGTTTCAAAGTCAAGGCTGGCGCTCATGGATGCGCCGGCGTGCAGCGCGTCGCGCAATGCTTCCGATACCTGCCGTTGTTTCCGTTCCGCTTCGAATAGACGGGCATTCTCCAGCGCGCTGGCCGCCTGATTTGCCAGAGTTGCCGCCAGACGTTCATCCGCATGGTTGAAAGCATTGGGGCGTTCGCTCTCGATGCTAATGACGCCCACCACACGCTCTCCAATCATCATCGGCACGTAAAGACCGGATTGGAGGCCGGGATATGTATTCACATAACGTGGATCTTTGGACAGGTCATTGGACCTCACCACCTGTTTATGCCGAACCGCCCAGCCGCTGACACCCTGTCCCGAATGGGCAATCAACTTATTAAAACGATCCGCCACTTCGCGACGTTCGGACTCGTTTTTCAACCCTGGCTGGTTGAACGCCAGCAACTCGAGGCTTTCATCCTGCGGATGATACAAACGGATGGTTGTGTGATGCCAGTCGAGTTTTTGCGCAAGCAGTTCAATCACCTTTTGCCCGATCTGTTTTGGATCGAGGAGTTGGTTGATCGCCAGCCCGCTTTCATACAATGTTTCCAATTCCACAACGCGCTGGCGCATTTCCTCCCCGGCCTTTTTGCGGGCGGTAACATCAGCAAACACGGCTACCATGTTTCCGGGCGTCGTTTGGAATGCTCTGACCTCGAAAGCTCCCTTGATCTGTCCATCCTCGTAGTCGATTTGTTCGGTCGACCAGGGAATGCCTTTTGCCGCCGCATCACGATAATGCTTCGGCACTTCCGTTTGTATTAACAGCGGAAATGCCTCCCCGAGCGTTTTTCCGACGAACTGTGAATTATCCACTCCCAGCAACTTATCGGCGGCGGGATTTGCGCCAACGAACACCAGATCATTCCCTTCCAGTCGGTAGAAATGCATGCCGAGGGGCGAATTCTCATTCATTTTTCGATATATTTGTTCGCTTTCGCGCAATGCCTCTTCCGCCTGTTTGCGTTCCGTAATATCTTGAATGACCCCGTGCATGCTCAAAAGTTTACCCTGCCCGTCAAATTCCAACGCGCCAAGTCCATGCAGCCAGCGTTCCGCCTTGTCATTTTGCCTGATGATTTTGTACTCCCTGTCGAACGGCGTATGCGTGCCCGCAACCTCATTTGTAAAATAGTCGGTCATCTGCGCGCGGTGTTCAGGGTGAATTAAATTGCTCCACCCCTCCACAGAGCGAATGTAAGAATCATCGATTCCAAATATTCTGTCGAGAATGGCGGAGCTTTCCCACATACCGGTGGAAAAATTCAGCACGTAACTCCCCATATTGGCAATCTCCTGCGCTTCTCTGAGCGAACTCTCGCTTGCTCGCAGCGCTTCTTCAGCCCGCTTGCGCTTGGTAATATCGCGTACCACGATCAATGTCTGCCCTTCACCATCGATTTCTGCGTAGCGTAATGAGACCTCCGCCCAAAAATTTTCCCCGTTTTTCTTTTTCGCCAGCCAGTCAAAAACCTGCGGGCCTTCCTCCATTGCCAGTTTTGCTTTTTTTGCCGCATCCTCCCTGGAATAGGGCGGTTCACTATCACCAATCCCTGCCATTCCGCCGGAAATCACTTCCTCTTCCGATTCATAGCCGAACATTTGCAGCATGGATTTATTAACTTGCAAGATCCGTCCGGTTGATACAGATTGAATGAAAATCGCCTCGGTGGGGGCGTCAAAGATCTCCCGATATTTCCGCTCGCTTTTTTGCAGGTCAGCCAGCGCCTGTTTCAGCTCCTGGGTGCGTTGGGCAACGCGCCTTTGCAGGGTTCGGTTGAAAACGACCAGAGTGGCGATGCCCAGCAGGACTATCAACAGCCCAGCCTGGAAATAAGGCAGGTATTCCTGCCACTTGTAATAGTGTTGGACGCCGAGCCAGCGGTTTTCAATCGCCTGATATTCGGACTTGCTGATGCTGGCAAACCCGCTTTCCACAAGATTCAAAACAGCCGTGTCGCCTTTTTTTACAGCGCGATGAAATTCGCCGCTGAAAAGTGGTTCAGAATAGTTGAATTGACTCTGCAACCCGTATTTATAAATGAAATAAAGCCCCGGCGGCTGGTCGATGACAAAGACATTTTCATCCCCTCTTTCAGCTGCCTGGACGATCTCCTCATAACTATCGTAATAAACAAGATTCTTAACCCCTGCATTTTCGAGGAACTCGGCATCGGCATCTCCGGCTTTGACCGCCACACGAAAGCCGTTCAAATCGTCCAATCCCGCAATGCCTGAAATATTATTGTGGAAAAAGATCGGCACATTGATACGGGCATAAGCCTCTGTGAAGTTGTAAAGCTCAGCGCGTTCCCTGGTATAGAAGATGGTGTCGATCACATCATATTCACCATTTTTCATACCTTCAAGCGCATCCTCCCAGTGGATGGCGGAAAGCTCCACTTCGACCCCTGTATGTTTCTCCCACAATGCCCACTGGTCAACCAGAATGCCCTGGGGATTTCCTTGTTCGTCCAGAAAGATATAAGGCGGATAGTTGTTGTCCATTACCACCCGTATGTGGGTGGTTGAAGAGGTAACCGGGATGAGCGAAGCGCGAGCACAGGAAGCCAGCACACCCAACAGGATGACGGCAGTGATAATAATCGCCGTATAGTTTTGTCTTCTGCTTCTCTTCTTCATGGGCAGGTCCTCCTTTGATAACCTTGCCATCAACCCGCTTCGAAGATCGCAATGCAGTTCCGCCCGGCCTTTTTTGCCGCATACAGGGCTTCATCGGCGCGACGGATCATATCGTCCACCGATCCATCTTGAGGTGCATGAAACATTTCAGCGATGCCAAGACTAAGCGTGACGGAAGCCGGACCCTTATCGGTTTCGATGCGCAGGTTTTCCACCCCGCCACGGATGCGTTCCGCCACCAGGCTGGCCTGCCGGGCGCTGGTGACAGGCAGGATGATTACAAACTCCTCACCACCGTAGCGCCCGATCAAATCCACATCGCGCAATTGCGAACGCGCAACTTGGGTCACGTTCTGCAGAATCTGGTCTCCGACGGCATGTCCAAAGGTATCGTTGACATCCTTGAAATGGTCGAGGTCGAGCATAATGACGGACAAGGGATGCCCATAACGCCTGGCAACTTCGAACTCATGCACGGCCAGTTCAAATAGATGGCGACGATTGTTGATGCCGGTTAGCGCATCGGTACGTGCCAGAAGCTCCAGATTGGCTTCGGCCCGTTTACGCTCCGTAATATCCAGTTTTATGGCAATGAAATGTGTTACATTTCCCTGGTTGTCCAGCACGGGCGTGATGGTTTCCTCTTCGTCATATAAACTGCCGTCCTTGCGCCTGTTCACCAATTCGCCGCGCCAAACCTTGCCTCTGAGGATGGTATCCCACATTTTTTTGTAAAATGTCTGGTCATGTTTCCCCGACTTGATAATACGGACATTCCGCCCAATGGATTCCTCTTTTGAATAACCGGTTAATGCAACCCAGGCCCGATTGACCCATTGGAGCCTGCCGGTTATATCCGTAATGGCGATGGCATTTGCAGCCGCCTCGAGCGCCGCATTTTGCAAGAGCACATTGTCCTCGGCTTTTTTGCGCACGGTCACGTCCCGTAACATCCCTTCATGGTAGAGAATATTCCCCTGTTCGTCATGAACATAATGTCCGTGATCCTCCACCCAGATTTCAGAGCCGTCCTTGCGCCGCATACGGTAGACCTCGATCTCCTCTTGTCCCGTATCCAATATATGACTGCCCCTTTCTTCAGGAGAGAAATACAATTCCTTCTTGATATCCACAGCCAGCATTTCCTCGCGGCTGGAATACCCAAACATCTTTATCATGGCCGCATTCACATCCACGAATTTCCCGGCATGGGTGCTGCGGTAGATGCCGTCCATCATGTTGTCGAAGAGGGAACGATACCTTTCCTCGGACTGGCGCAATTTCTCCTCCATCTGTTTGCGCGTCGATAATTCGTTTTGCATCTGCTGGGTCAGGCGTACATTGTGCAGACTGACCGCAATCTGCGCCGCAAAGGATTCCATGACCGGCACATCATCTTCGGTAAGAAATGAACCGGTAAACACCATCACACCCAGTTTTTCAGCATCCATGCACAGGGGCGCAAAAATGCCCTGTTTTACCTTCAAAATGCGCATCACCTGTTCCACCATGAGCCGCAAGGACTTAGGAAGCATGGCGGCCGTATATTCCTTGGTCGACTCCACATAGGTGGTTTTGCCATCTGCCATGCTGCGGGCAAATACGCCATCCGGAGAAACGGCAAACCGATACCCCAATGCAGAAAAGCCGAGAAATTTTTCAGCCCGCTGCAGGAAACTTAACTCATAGGATGTGTAGGCAATAACGAGTTGACCTGGATCCTCTTCAACGATCAGGAGGGAAACATCTCCGCCCAAAAATTTGATCTGTCTGCCGACGGCTTGATACACCTCTTCCACAGTGTGCGCGCGCTGGGTGGACTGCGCAGCGCGGCTTAGAGCCAGTAGAAGATCGCGGCTGTGGCCGAAAGCATCCTGCGGCAAACTTGCAGTTGATTTTCGAAGCGTATCCTTGGTCACCGAATCCATCCTTTGGATTTAGGACATACACGGAATCCACGTGTTAGTGATTTTGACAAATCAAGGTTGACTTTTTATACGCATTCCCACACTTATTATAACCATGACTTTCGCTTATTCTGCTTCTGGGATAAGGCCAAAATGGTCACTCCCTCTTAATCAAGCAATGTTTTCAGGACCTTGCGCGCTTGAACCTGCAAGCGGCGTGGTTGAATTACCTTCATCTCCACCCTTTTTGCTCCCACAAGTTTTGCAAACCTGGCAAGTCCGCGACCGAGCGCATTGGCAAAGGCTTCATCTTTTGGCGCGTCATCCTCCAGCCAAAAGCCGAGAATGTGTAAGGTGTTTGTCTTGCGATCCAGCTTCGGGTCGAGCCGCGCCACCAGGTCGTCACCATACAAAATGGGCAGGGTGTAATATCCCCAGCGGCGCTGATGGACGGGCTTGTACACTTCCCAAACATAATCGAAATCGAAAACTTGTTTTGCGCGTCCACGTGCGCTAACCATCTCCAGTGGAGCGAGGAATGCAACTTCATTTTCCGTGCTCGATTCAAGCGGACGCCACGGTTTAGGAATCCGGCCCGACTCAAGGGACTCCAGCAATGGGATGTCTTCAGTCAGCGCAAGCCAGTCCTCGGTACTGCCCTCCACCTTGAGTTGACTCACTACCCCCCGTCTGGTCAATTCCGACAACTTTTTCTCCGCCTCTATGGCCGTTACTTCGCGTTCGATGGCCTCCTGCCACCCAACCCGGAAACGTTTCGCGCGCATCAGGTTGAGCATGGCGATTGTCTTGCGCGCGAAGAAGTCCTCCGCTTCTTTGATGGGTGCAATGAAATCATATTCGCGTGGAGCTACTCGTTCACGAAGATCATAGATCCGGTCAAAGCCTTTGCGGGTTGTGATCATCACTTCCCCCAATAGCCATAAATAGAAGAGCGCCACTGCGGAATCTTTCCGCCCGCGATAACTCCACTGCGAGAGACCATTGCCCATAAAATCTCGGTTGCCCATTGCTCCGTTCGCGTGCAGGGATGCCAGTGATTCATCCATTGCCTTCGGATGGTTCTTCCTGAATTCCACCATGCGTGAATATCTGGAAGTGCGCGGCATGATGGCGCGCCAGTAGGAAAATTCCTTCATTGGATAAAGGAAAAGGGTTCCTCCATAATCGAAGAAATTCCGCTGTTCGTAGGCGGATTGATACAAGTGTCCCAGCTCGAAATCCAGCACGCGGCCGTAGAGCGCAATCTCCTGACTGCGGGCGGTGATGTTCAACGGGTCGAGTTGGAGTGCCCGCATCTGGTTGATCGCTGACGTTGTGCCATCCAGTCCTCTAAACCTGCGGCCGGGCCAAAGTCCCTGCTGACCAAGTAAAAACCTACGGAAGGTAAGTTTGGAAATAGTTATCATGGTTTGGGATAAAAAAGACCGAGGTTTGGTCCTCGGTCAATTGTCCATTGTCGACGGTCGGTTAGTCATCGCCCAGCGAGGCAATTGCGCGCAACAGACCGAAGATCAGCACCCCGAGTTTGAGGCCTTCGCCCGAGGTAATAGCGGTTTCGCGTTCACTCTTTTCCGCACGCTTGGTGAGGAGCATGGCGGCCACCAGTCCCGTGACCGCGCCTATCAACGCGCCGAAGAATATAATTCTGCTTTTATTCATAGGGTTGTTATCCTTTCAAAAAACGCCTTCGCTCTTTCGATGAAACCTTCAAGGACAATGACGGGCTTCACAACCATGTCCGCCCCACGGATGATGTAACCGCGCGCGATGTTGACATAATCCTGCGCCATGCCGGTGTAGTGGGGCAGCACTCCCAGCCCGCGCGCCATCAAATAGATGAGTCCAACGAGAACAGCAAATACGATCACCCCCGCAATCAGGGCGGGAATAATGATCCAAATGGTGGATATAGCCGCCCAACGGCTCACGTCGCCATCCGACTTGAACGTGGCGAAACTGATCAAAACAATCATGCCAATCAGAATTAGTCCACTTAGAGCCACCGGCAAAATGATTTGCACATTGCGCTGTCTGCGGTGCAGTTGATGGGAATAATATTCGGGACGTGGGGGTTGAGCCTTCATTGCTTCTATTTTAGCATAAGAGTAACCTGTGAGACGATACACAAATCAATCTTAGGCAGACTTAAGTCCCTGCCCACAAAACGGACGGAGAGGCTATAATCGCAACCATGACTACCAGAAGAAAAATCACATCCGCCATTGAAGTAGAAGATGAAGAAGTCCTCGAAGAGGTCATGCAAGAGGAGACTGTCACCTTCAAGAAAAGTCACTTTTATTCGGTATTGGTTGTGCTCGCCTTTGCGGCTGGAATACTGACCGGTTATGTCGCCTGGGGACGTGATGTCCCTGCGGCCATCACAGCGAACCAACAACCTTCGGGTGAAATCGCTGAAGCGCCCGTCACGCCAGTGCCCCAATTCAGGCGTTACGATATTCCCACGGAAGGGTATCCAAGCTTCGGACCTGATGATGCGGAGATTGTAATCGTCGAATTCAGCGATTACCAATGTCCGTACTGCCAGCGTTTCCATGAGGAAACCTATCCCGACCTGCTTGCCGCCTATCCCGGCAAGATTCGATTCGTCTATCGTAACTTCCCGCTTCCGCCGTCGATGCATCCTGATGCAATGTCCGCCGCAGTGGCGGCGCTTTGCGCAGGCGACCAGAACGCCTACTGGGATTATCACGACAAGTTGTTTGGCGGAGATGCCCTAAACGAGGAAACCTATATTCAATACGCTACCGAGCTTGACTTGAACGTCGAGGAGTTCACCGCCTGCCTTTCGAGCGGCAGGCATGATGACTTCATTCAAAAAGACATGGCGTTCTCAACAAACCTTGGGGTACAGTCCACGCCGACCTTCTTCGTGAACGGATTGGCGATCATCGGCGCTCAACCGCTTTCGAGCTTCACCCAATTGATCGACAAGGAACTGGCGGGGGAAATTCCGCAGTAAGTACCGAAACAGACAGGTGACGGTCACTTATCAAGCGCTCCCCACCTTTTTGCAAAGCAGGGTTCACAGACTTAAAGATTCCGTGAACCCTGTTTCTTTTTGGTATGATGATGTCCGAACAGGAAATCCCCCAAACACATTTTGATGCTGGAGTGAGACATGAAAAAATTTGTAGCCGTTGCCGGAAATATCGGTGTAGGGAAGTCAACGCTTGTAAAAATGCTGTGTGATGAGATGGGTTGGGACCCGTTTTACGAACCCGTGACCGAGAATCCTTATCTGGCGGATTTTTATCAGAACATGTCGGCCTGGGCGTTTCATTCACAGGTCTTCTTCCTGACCCATCGCCTGCGCTCTCATTTGAGCCTTGCCCAGCACCCGAATTCCGTCGTGCAGGACCGCAGCGTCTACGAGGATGCGGAGATATTCGCCCAAAACTTGTACGATCAGGGAAACATCCAGGAACGCGATTTTAAAACCTATCGTGAGCTCTACGAAACCGCCGCTCAATTCCTCCCACCGCCGGACCTTGTCATTTATCTGCGCGCATCGGTGCCGACCCTTTTGCACCGCATCGACTCGCGCGGACGTACTTATGAACGAAAGATCGCTCCTGAATATCTACAAAACCTGAACGAGTTGTATGAATCATGGATCGACAACTTCACCCTTTGCCCCATCCTGGCCGTCCCCGCCGATGATCTGGATTACGTTGCGCATTCGGGTCACCTGCGCCTGATTGTCAAAAAGGTGGAGGATAAATTGGTGGGTAAGGAGGAGGTTGTCTTCGAGCCGGAGGAAGTGGCGCGGGCTGCCGAGGATTAAAAACCAGTTAGAAACGACGATCGATAATGTGTTACGACCTTGCGCCTTCATCGCGTCTATGCTAAAATTTTGGCGTGCGGACAACCCAATAGAGACGACATCAAAAAGTGGGTAGCCCCCACTTTTTCGCTTGTAATAACAGTGACAGGAGTAAAACGGAGCAGGAAACATGGCTAAGAACGAATTTGCATTGGCATTCAATGAGATGCTTGAAGAAAAACAACTCGCCAAGGACGTGGTGGTCTTCGCGATCGAGTCCGCGATGGTATCCGCGTATCGGCGGGCTGTTGGCGCGTCCACGGCACAGCATGTGGAAGCCAAGCTCGATCCTGACACCGGAATCGTCACCGTTTATGCCGAGAAGGAAGTGGTTGAAGACAATGTGGTTGATGACCGCACCGAGGTTTTATTGTCAGAGGCGCGCAAGGTCAACCCCGATGCCCAAGTGGGCGACATGGTGGTGGTGGAAACCACCCCCGGAGACTTTGGTCGCGTCGCTGCTCAGACCGCACGTCAGGTGATTCAACAGCGCATCCGCGAGGCCGAGCGTTCGAACCAGATGCAATACTTCGAACGTCAGGTCGGCGAAATCGTTTCGGGAATAGTGCAAACGACAAACGCACAAAGCACCACCATCGGGCTGGACATGAAAGCCGAAGGCGTAATGCCCAACAACCAGAAGATTCCCGGCGAGCGGCTGAAACTGCATGACCGTATTCGTGCCGTGGTGATGGAAGTAAAGGACGGCACACGCGGACCGCAGATCATTCTCTCGCGCGCGCATCGCAACTTCCTGCGCCGCCTGCTCGAAAATGAAGTCCCAGAAATCTATCATGGCATTGTCGAAATCCGCGCCATTGCGCGCGAACCCGGTGCCCGCGCCAAAGTGGCTGTTTCCGCAACTCAGGCCGGCATTGACCCGGTGGGCGCCTGTGTTGGTATCAAGGGCGTGCGCATCCAGGCCATTGTCAAGGAATTGCACGACGAAAAAATCGACATCATCCAATGGGATCCCGATCCCATCGTTTACATCTCCAAAGCTATCAGTCCCGCCCGCGTCAACGGCGTTTATCTTGTCGATAATGAAAATGCCCGCACCGCGACAGTGGTGGTTGGCGAAGACCAATTGAGTCTCGCCATTGGGCGTGACGGACAGAATGCCCGCCTTGCCGCAAAGTTGACTGGCTGGCGCATCGATATCAAATCCCTGTCCGAAGCATCGGGCGACGCGCTCAAAAAATTACAGGACAATCCCGAACTCGCTGCGATGCTCCCCGCCGCGGTGGAATCCATTCCACAGATCGAGGAGATTCTGGCGAAGAAAGCGGAGAACCGTCCCATCACGCCGGAGGAATACACCGCCCTGGGTCAGTTTGTGGATCGCGTGGAACGCCGCACGATTCAGATAAAAGAAGAAGCCATACGTGTGGAAGAGGAACGAATCACCGCCGCGCGCGCGGACGTTCCTATAGTCGCCTTCAACATGCCGCTCGAACAGGCAAACATGAAGGAACATATTTTCAACATCCTCACCGAGGCCGGATATGAGACCATCGGCAGCTTGATGTTCGTGCTCAAGACCGATCCCAACAAGGTGCTTGGCCTGCCCGGTATCGGCTCGAAAGCCATGCAGAATATCGAGGAAGCCCTCGCCGCAATTAGCTTTCCTGAACCCGAACCTACACCTGAACCCGCTCCTGTTGCCGAAGCCGCACCCGTGGATCAACCCGAAGCTGTGATGAAAGCGGAGGACCAACCTGCCGCTGTTATAGCTGTGGCGGAGCCTGTCAAAGTTGAGGAGGCCCCGGTCACGAAAAAGCAGGCTGAGAAGAAAGAGAAGAAGCAACCAGTGGAAGTCGTCGAAGACGATGAACACGCCAAGGATGGCGTTGCTTTGGATGAGTTATTCAAGATGAAGCCCGAAATCTTCCAAAATGCCGAGGGGACTGAAGAGGAAGTCAACGGTGAAAAGAAGAAAGGCAAGAAGGGCAAGAAGAAGGCCGTCGAACTGGAATTCGATGAAGACCTGGGCGAAGTTGTGGGACGCAAGATCCACAAGCGCGGCGAAGCGGAAAGCGATTGGGAGTAGCGTCCTTCGGATGATTTGAAGGTGACGAAGAAACCTGTTCAACGTGTGAAGCATGTGCCTCAGCGGACTTGCGTGGGATGCCGCGAAGTCCTGCCCAAGAGACAGATGGTGCGGATCGTCCGCGCAGCTGATGGGGTGCGGGTGGATCCGACTGGCAAAGTGGCTGGAAGGGGAGCCTACCTGCACGATAAACATGACTGCTGGGTGCGCGGCATGAAAGGCGCCCTGGCTCATGCGCTCAAAACCGAGTTGACGGCGGAAGACCGCGCCCGCCTGGAAGAGTTTATGAAGACCCTGCCGGCGGAAACCAACGGGTAAAGTCATGTGAACGATTAGCCACTCGCTCACAGGCGTCTCGTTGTGGAAAATACGCAAATCTTAATTTTGAGATTCGCAAACCAGAAGGAGGTGGCTTATGAGCAGTAACGGAAATAAAATCGAATTGCCCGCCAACATCGTGATTCGCGATCTGGCGTTGAAGATCGGAAAAAGCCCGATTGATTTGATCAAAAAGTTGATGTCGAACGGCGTCATGGCGACCATCAACCAGACTGTTGATTTTGATACGGCCGCGATTGTGGTTGGGGAATATGGTCTGGAGGCAGTCCTCGAAGCCGTTGAAGAGGAAAAGAAGGAAGAGACGGGGGAAGTGCCCCACTGGCGTCAGATGATCGCCGGTGAGAACAGTGCATCTTTGAAACCACGCCCACCGGTTGTTACCATTTTAGGGCACGTGGATCATGGCAAGACCAGCCTTTTGGATGCCATCCGTCAGACCGAAGTTGCCGCGGGGGAGGCAGGCGGCATTACCCAACACATCGGGGCCTACCAGGTCGAAAAGAAGGGACGATTGATTACCTTCCTTGATACGCCTGGTCACGCCGCGTTTACCCAGATGCGTGCGCGTGGCGCACAGGGCGCGGATATTGTGGTATTAGTGGTCGCCGCAGACGATGGTGTGATGCCCCAGACCCGTGAAGCCATTGCGCACGCAAAGGCGGCTCGGGTTCCCATGTTGGTGGCATTGAACAAGGTGGATAAAGCCAATGCCAATCCCGACCGCGTGAAACAGCAATTGGCTGAACTCGAACTCGTCCCCGATGATTGGGGTGGCACAACCATGGTCGTCCCCGTTTCGGCAAAACAAAAGCAGGGCATCGACGATCTGTTGGAAGGCATTTTGCTCGTTGCCGACAGCAGCGAGATCAAGGCCAACCCAAATGGGAAGGTGATTGGCACGGTCATCGAAGCCGAGTTGGATAAATCCAAAGGCGTGATGGCGACCCTGCTCGTTCAAAACGGAACACTCAACGCGGGCGATATTGTTGTGGCAGGAACTGCGTACGGCAAATTGCGCGCGATTACAGATTACAAGGGCAAACCACTCAAGAAGGCGGGACCGTCCACTCCCGTGGCAGTGATGGGATTAAGTGGTATGCCCTCGGCTGGTGACCTGTTTCAGGTGGTGTCCTCTGAAAAAGAGGCGCGCAGCATTGTTGCAGAGCGCACAGAAGCCGCCAAGACCCTTTCCCAATCAAAGAAGAAAGTTTCGCTGGAAGATTTGTTCGCGAATGTTCAGTCCGGCGAAGCCAAGGAACTCAACCTGATTGTCAAGGCCGACGTGCAAGGCTCGCTTGACCCAATCGTCAGCGAATTGAATAAGCTCGGTGGAGGTGAAATCGGATTGCACATCCTTCATGCTGAAACGGGCAACATCGGCAACAATGATGTGATGCTTGCCGCCGCGTCGAAAGCCATTATCGTCGGCTTCAACGTGCAGGCGGATGTGGATGGACGCCGCCTGGCCGAAAAGGAAGGCGTGGACATCCGCCTCTATGAGATCATCTACCGCATGACTGAGGATATCGAGAAGGCGCTCAAAGGCATGCTCGAACCCAAGCTTGAGGAAAAGGTCATTGGGCGCGCCCAGGTATTGGATGTGTTCGCCGCCTCCAAGTTTGGACGGGTGGCTGGCTGCAAAGTGACCGAAGGTGAATTAAAACGCGGTGCGCGCGTGCGTCTTTATCGCGGCGCAGACATGGTCTTTGAGGGCGATCTCTCCTCCCTGCGTCACGAAAAAGAGGATGTGAAGGAAATCCGCCAGGGCTACGAGTGCGGCGTTGGTTTCAAGAGTTTCAACGACATTCAGATCGGCGACCAGCTGGTTTGTTATGTGGTTGAGTAGGTAGAACTTGCAGACCTCATGCCGTCAATAGAGTCGTAATCAACAATCGTAAACCTAAAATCGTAAATTATCATGCCATCAGGAATTCGCCTACAACGCATCGCGGATCGCGTCCGCCAGGAACTTTCGGAATTGCTCATCCGCGAGGTGAATGACCCGCGCCTCAAACAAATCTTTGTCACCGACGTAAGGATAGACAAGGAACTGGCTTATGCGGATATTTATGTCTCGGCCATCGAAGGCGCGGAACGTTCCACCGAAATCCTTGCCGGTTTGGAATCCGCATCCGGTTTCTTCAGGCGCATCCTCGCCTCCAAAGTGGAATTGCGAGCCTTTCCAAAATTGCGTTTTCATTGGGATCCAACGCCGGAGAACGCAGATCACATCGAAAGAGTTTTGGCAGGGTTAAGAAAAGATAAATAAAATCAGGAGGCGCGCTCATGCCCACCTTTTGATTGTATAATATCGCATGGAGGATTATCTTAAGTGGACAGTAAAATCTCAGGGGAGATAAGGCACAGGCTGGGAGAAGCAAAGAAAGTTGTCATTGCTTCGCACGTTCGACCAGATGGGGACGCAATCGGGTCATTGCTGGGACTCGGCCTCGCTTTGCGGGATGCAGGTAAATCGGTCCAAATGATCCTAGCAGATGGATTGCCTTCTTCATTCAAATATCTCGAAAGCGGCAAACTCATCGAAAAGGAACCCAAGGGTGGGCACGACACGTTCATTACCGTGGACTGCGCCGATTTCAAACGCACGGGGAGCGTTTTTGAAAATTTCGGCCAGCCCGACATCAACATCGACCATCACAAGACGAATGAGCTATTTGGAAAGTTGAATCTCATCGAGGCGGAAGAGGTCGCCACGTCTGCGATTCTCACAAACCACCTGCCTGAGTGGGGTTTTACCATCACCAAGCCAATTGCCGCCGCCCTGTTGACGGGCATCATCACTGACACCCTCGGCTTTCGTACTTCCAATACCACACCGGAGTCGTTGCGCCAGGCGGCCACACTCATGGAAAAGGGTGTGGACATGCCCGAAATTTATATGAATTCGCTGGTGAGAAAATCGTTTCCCGCCGCGAAATATTGGGGGGCAGGCTTATCAAGTTTGGAAAGCAAGAACGGCATTGTCTGGGGTACACTCACTCTTGCGGACCGTAAAGCCGCGGGCTATGGCGGCAACGATGATGCAGACTTGATCAACATGATTTCCGCCATCGATGGGAACAAGATTGGAATGATCTTCGTCGAACAGACCCATAACCACGTCAAGATTTCATGGCGGGCGCTGGCGCCCGGCATTGACGTCTCGAAGGTTGCCAAACATTTCAAGGGCGGCGGTCACGCCGCTGCCGCAGGCGCAGATATTCCGGGCGAGTTGGATGCGGTCCAAAAGGAAGTCCTCAAGACAACGCGCGAAATGCTCGGATTGTAACGCAATGCAAATGACACATTGGAACTATTGCATAATCAGACAGTTTTTGTCATAATAGATACATAAAGGATTAAGGAGGAATATCCCATGAACAGTCAGGATGTAAAGAACGCCATCTCCGGCGCTCTCGTAGTGGACAAGCCAGTAGGCATGACATCCCACGATGTAGTGCAGGCAATTCGAAATGGAACAGGCTTACGCCGCGCCGGTCACACCGGAACCCTCGACCCCCGCGCATCGGGCGTATTGGTCATTCTTGTGGGGCCCGCCGTGCGTCTGAGTGAATACGTCTCCGCGTCGGATAAACGTTATCAGGCCATCATCCGTTTGGGCGGCTCGACAGACACTTTCGACTCCGAAGGCAAGGTCACGTTATCGAAGGATCCGCTCAACGTGACAGAAGAACAGTTCAACAATGCGTTGCAAACCTTTGTGGGCGAGATCGAACAGACTCCACCGCCTTATTCAGCGGTCAAAGTGCAGGGACGCAAAGCCTATGAAATGGCGCGTCAGGGTGAAGAGGTCGATCTGACCCCGCGCAAGATTACCGTACATCATCTCGAAGTATTGGAATGGGCCCCACCCGAAGTGGTGATCGATGTGCATTGCTCCTCCGGTACCTATGTTCGCTCGCTGGCCAACGATCTCGGTGTGATGCTCGGCTGCGGAGCCTACCTTGTGGGACTGCGCCGCACTAAGAGCGGAAGATTCTCACTGCGTGATTCGGTTCCGCTGCGGAAATTGCAGGAAGCCTTCACTGCCGGCAATTGGTATCAATACCTGATCCCCGCCGCAGAAGCTCTGGGCGACTGGCCCGCCATCGAACTCAACCCCGATGAAGTGGAAGGCGTCCGTCATGGGCATCGCGTCAAAGTTGTCGGTGAACCCACCGAGACCAAGGTGCGCGGCGTCAGCACGCAGGGCGAACTGGTGGCGCTGATGGAAATGGTCATCAACGAAGACGGCTCGCGCGAATGGCAACCGAGGAAAGTTTTCTTCACCTCGGATTAATAATATGTTATTGCGAGGAGGGTGCTGCTCTGGCACTGCCTGCCAGGGCAAGTGTACCCGACGAAGCAATCTCCCACACCATAAGGGATTGCTTCGGGCTACTAACGCCCTCGCAACACTTGCACCGCGCGCAAGTGCGGCGTAACATTTAGCCGCCGTCACGGCGGCTTTTTCATCCTATGAGACATTACCACTCCCTCGAAGAAGTTTCCACCCAAAACGCCTGGCTGACCATCGGTGTCTTTGACGGCGTCCATCGCGGACACCGTGAGATCATCCACAGGCTCATCAGCGGCGCACATGCCAACGGCTCACCCGCCGTCCTGTTGACCTTTGAGCCGCATCCCGCCAGTGTGCTTTCGGGACAGGAGATCAAATGCCTGACTACGCCGAACGAAAGGGCGGAACTACTGGGAGGCCTCGGCGTGGACATTGTCATCACCCAGCGCTTCACCCGTGAACTGGCTGCCTCGACGGCGATGGAGTACATGTCCCACATCAAGCAGACGCTTGACCTCAAACACCTGCTCGTCGGCTACGACTTTGCCCTTGGCAAGGGACGCGAAGGCAGCCCAAACCGTCTCGCCGAGATCGGCAGGGAACTCGGATACAGCGTCGAAGTAATTGGCGCAATCAGTGATGAGAGCGGAGTCATTTCCTCGACGGAGATTCGCAAACTAATTGCCACGGGGAACGTGAGCGAAGCCGCTCAGTTGCTTGGCTATCATTATCCACTGGGCGGAGAAGTCATCCGCGGGGCCGGGCGCGGACGGACCATCAACTTTCCCACGGCAAACATTGATTACCCAAACCGCAAAGTCATCCCATCCAATGGGATTTATGCCTGCTGGGCGCATCTCGGCACTGAAAAATTCATGGCGGCCACCAATATCGGCTTCAATCCCACCTTCACGCCGGATCGTCAAACCCCCAGCCTCGAAGCCTACTTGCTCGATTTTGACCGCGATATTTACGGACAACACGTCAAACTGGAGTTCGTGTCCCGCATCCGAAACGAGTTGAAATTCAACTCGGTGCAGGCGTTGATCTGGAAAATCCAGGAGGATGTGGACAAGACTCGCGAATTGCTGACAAAACCGAAGATGGACAACAGACCATAGACCATCGTCTGCCATCCATCGTCTGTCATCCATCATCCAATATGCATATCCTCATCATTCATCAGGCATTCGCATCGCTCCATGAACCGGGTGGCACTCGTCATCACGAATTTGCGCGCCTGCTCACCTCCTGCGGACATCAAGTGACGGTGATTGCCTCACCGGTAAGTTACATTACTGGGACTTCCCTCCTTTCAGGGAAAATGGGGGGAGAGACAGAGGGGGGCGGCGTTACCATCCTGCGCGCTGCCGTGTACGACGCGCACCACAAATCCTTTTTTCATCGCATCATTGCTTTTTTCTCGTTCATGTTTTCGTCGTTTTGGATTGGGCTGGGAGTCAAAAACGTTGACCTGGTCTGGGGCACGTCGCCGCCCATCTTTCAGGGCGTGACCGCCTGGGCGCTGGCGCGGCTCAAGGGAGCGAAGTTCCTGTTCGAGGTGCGTGACTTGTGGCCGCTGTTTGCAATTGCCGTCGGTGTGTTGACCAATCCGATTTTGATTTCCCTCTCCGAATGGCTGGAACGCTTCCTCTACCGCTGCGCGGACCGGGTGATGGTCAACAGCCCGGGATTTTTGAACCACGTCCGGGCGCGGGGCGCGAAGCGTGTGGACTTAATCCCCAACGGCGCGGACCCGTCGATGTTCGATCCAGCCGCGAGCGGGGAATCGTTCCGTGAAGCCAATCATCTCGAAGGTAAATTTGTCGCCTTGTACGCGGGCGCGCACGGCATGTCGAATGATCTAAATATTGTTTTGGAGTCCGCCCGCTTACTGGCGAGTGAGAAGCATATCCACATCGTTTTCCTCGGTGACGGAAAAGAAAAGCCCGCGTTGATAACGCAGGCAAAAGACCTGTCGAACGTGACCTTTCTGCCGTCGGTGCCGAAGGCAGAGATGGCGTCTGCGCTGGCGGGGGCGGATGCGTGCATTGCCATCCTCAAGCCGCTGGAGGAGTACAAGACGACCTACCCGAACAAGGTCTTCGATTACATGGCGGCGGGCAGACCTGTGGCGCTGGCAATCGACGGCGTGATCCGCGAAGTGGTCGAAGCCGCCGACTGTGGAATCTTTGCCGCGCCCGGTGATGCAACTCAACTGGCGGACGCAATCCGCAGGCTTGCCGCAGACCCAAAGGGAAGCCGCCTTATGGGCCTTCGCGGACGGAAATATCTGGAAGAGAATTTCAGCCGCGCGTTCATCGGGGGGAAACTGGTGAAGTTGTTGGGGGAAGTCATTTTAGATCGTTGACATTGACGATATATTTGGGGGAACATTTCATTTTCTTCTTCGTCTCATTTACAACGCCGAATAAAAATTCAAAAGGAGAAGAAGATGAAAACACGATTCAAAGTCACTGCCTTGATTGCCTTGCTTGGTTTGATGGTCCTCAGTGCTTGTGGGGCGGCTCCAGCCGCCACTGAAGCACCCATGATGGAATCCTATGCCGCAGCTCCCGCCGCCACCGAAGCACCTGCCGCCATGGAAGCTCCCCCTCCTGCGGAAGGGGAGGCTGTAAAAGACGCCACCACAGAAACCGGTTCGGGTGTCCTCGCCAACAATGCGCCGAACGCCGATTTCGCCGCATCGCACATGATCATCAAGGATGGGCAGGTCAAACTGTTGGTGGAAGATACCGACATCGCCATCGACCGCGCCACCCAGGTCATCGGGGACTTGGGCGGCTACATCATCAGTTCACGGGTCTGGTATCAACCATACGCCGACGGCGAGAATTACAAATACGCCACCATTACCATCGGTGTACCCGTTGACCAGTTCGAGCGTGCCCTTGTCCGTCTGCGTGGCTTGGCTGTCAAAGTCCTCGACGAAACCGCCTCAGGCGAGGATGTCACCAACCAGTTCGTCGACCTGCAATCCCAGGTCACCAACCTGGAAGCCACACGCGATCGCATCAAATCCTTCCTTGATGACGCCAAGACCGTGGAGGAGTCCCTGCGCATCAACCAGGAACTGTCCAACATCGAAGTGCAGATCGAACAATTGAAGGGGCGGATGAATTATCTACAGGACCGCTCTGCTTATTCCACCCTCACCATTAACTTCGAGCCTGTCCTGCCCGAATTGGTTTCAACGCCCACTCCTACACCCACACCTACCCTCACACCAACTCCCAAAGTATGGAAACCAGGCGAGACGTATACAAGCGCCAAACGGACAGTCACCTACGCCTACCAGGGAATCATCGACTTCCTGATCTGGGTCTTCGTGGTCGTCGTCCCCATCTTTGCCCCGCCCGTGCTGATCATCTGGGCTGTGTTGAAGTTCTTCGCCCGCAAGTGGAGGAAGCCGCAGTAAATTGGTTGGATAAATCAAAGACCGTCAGCTTGGACTGGCGGTCTTTTGTATTTTCATTTTCTTCACTTCCAAAAGTCGGATAACTCCATATTCTTGTATTGACGTTGCTGCTTGAAGAAAAACTGAAACAGCTCATGGAACCATACTTTTCTACCGATATTCGTATACCATCGCATGGCATCCCGAATTCTGGCATCTTTGTGAAGCAGCAATCTTGTCAATGCTTTGGGTCGCGCCTGCATAATCACCTCGATCAATTTGACGTATAAAATCACCACCCAGGGTTTCAGGTTTTCCATGTCAATCACCTGATGTTTGTAATCCCATTTCCGTTGGTCTGGTTGAATAATCCGTTTATGCTTTATTTCCTCGTAATACGGCGTCCATCGGTGCGGAGTCACATACAAAAGCTGAATTTGGTCCGGGTCGTAATCCAGAAGTTTTCTCAGGCTGTTGTAGAAATCCCTTGTCGTCTCTTCTCCGAAACCGACCACGTAAGTTGCCATCGATAAAATGTCGTACTTCCTCAATAATTGGATGGCTTCCCTGTCCTTGGCAACCGAACCCTCCTTCTTTATTCTCTCCAAAACGGTCTCATCGTAATTTTCGATTCCCAGCAGGAACCTTTCGAATCCCGCCTCCTTATACAAATGCAAATGTCCCGCATCGCGGACAATGTTATCCGCGCGAATCGAGCCGACCAGAATCAATTTGAGTCTTTTGCGGATGAGTGCTTCCAGAAATTCCTTCCAAGCCGTCTGATTGGCTGATGGATTTTCATCCGCGAAATTTATCACCTCCACTCCATATTTTTTATGAAGCATTTCGATTTCATCGGCAAGTTTATTGGGATCCCTGTGCCGCCATTTCCCCCAGAACAAACTTTGTCCGCAATAGCTACAGGAGTGCGGACAGCCTCTTGAAAATTGAAGCACAACCGCCTTTCTTTTTCCCCAATAGGTATAGTGATAGTTCCCCATCAATTCCCAACCCACCCGATAGGCATCGAGGTCTTTTATGATGGGAGCGGGCGGGGTTTTCAAGATTGTCCCGTCCAGTCGAAACGCAATCCCTTTGACAAGTTCCAATGAGGAGTTGCCCTCGACGGCTTCAACGAGATTGACAACGGTCTCTTCGCCTTCTCCACACACAACATAATCGATCTGTGGATTGCTTTTCAATATTTCCCGCCAATGATAAGTGGGAAATACCCCTCCGATCACGATTCTTATTGAGTCATTTTTGAGCCGGATTCGCCTGGTGATTTCTGAAATAATCGGTTGGGCGGAGGTCGAACCGGAATGACCAAGCAAAACAAAATCCGGGTTGTATTTCAAGGTCCTGGCGACAATTTCGTCAAATGGCAAGGGCCCAAATTCGGCGTCAAGCAATATCACTTCATGCCCTTTGTCGATTAGTGGCCCGCCAATGGATAATAATCCCAATGGAGGCAGGTGCTCGTCCGGGAGTCTGCTTCCGATTGATAAATGAGGTGGATTGATTAATAGTATTCGCATGTCGTCCTCCACACAGGTGTTGGATTGCGTTGTGGCCTTCCAACAGCCACATCTGATGTTACAGTTGAATAACCGCCCTGACTCGTTATGTGTTTTATGAATCCAGAGTCTTTAGTTGTTTGCGGAGAATGAGGAGCACCAGAAGTCCACCTATTCCAAAAAGCGTGTCAACAATCCGCCAGAAAACGGGGATTCCCCGAATGGCGCCGAAAACAATGGCAAACGGAATGACGGAAATACAGGCGATGATGCCGTAGGTAATGACCCATGAATAACGGCGTGGGTCATTTACAGCCATCAGAAACGGGATGGAAATGATGAAGTGCCCAAAAGCAAGCCAGTCATACCCATAGGCGAGGAACGGGTACTTGTCGTATGTTTCCTCAATCGACTGGTAAACCAGCGATAACCATTCCGCCATGCCTGGCCAATAAACCTGCAACATTGATCCTTTGGCAAAGAATGGACTGAGGAGTTGCAGTCCTTCCCTGGCAAAAATGGCGGTTGCCCCGCTGACAATAAGCGCGATGGAAAAGAAGACCAGCCAGAACCTGATGTGTAGGAGAGTGCGTGAAGTTTTCATGTCCCCAATCATGCACGAAGGTCCTGATAAATCCCTCTCATGCCTCTGTCAGAAACTATCAAAAGCGGGCAACGCCAACAGCGTTGCCCGCTACTTTTGTGCATTTTGTTATCCGTTCATTTTTCCATCTTATCGTACAAACTCATCAGCTTCTGCGGTTTGGCGCGTTCAGTTTGAGCAATCTGGGCATAGGTCTCGCGCAGGCGTTGGCTGAGCGCCTTCAACAGGGACAGGCCCAGGTCGGGACGGCGGCGGATAAGCGCGAAAAGGGTGGACTGGCGGATGAGCAAAATATCCACCGGGTCGATGGTCACAATATCCGCCTGATGCGGGGCTCCGTCGAAGAGCGAGGTTTCCGCAAAATAGCTTTTGGCTTCCAAAGTCCGCAGGCGCACAATCGAGCCGGCGCGGGCTGACTGCTGGACAGATACCTTGCCGCGAATAATAAGGTATAGCGATTTTGTGTTATCTCCCTGCGAAAAGATCTTATGCTCTGCGGGGTAACTTACTTCTTCACTAATCCCCGCCAGAATCGAAATCTCCTGCAGGGAGAGGTCGGCAAAGAAAGGCACTTCCTTTAGAAAGATTACTTTTTCCACCAATGAAAGCGGTTGGGAGGATGACATGACAGTCTCCTTTGGATTCGAATCCAGCTTGGATAATACCAATTTCGCGGCATCCCGCACGTTGGGACGGGTATCCGCTTCGAGGGTCAACATCAGGGCCTCACGCAACGATTGGGCGTCGATGTCCAATGTGGAAGGCTCGACTTCGGTCATAAGATAAATGGCGGCGGTTGTCAGCCAGCCATCGGCATAGAAATATTGCAAGCGGGAGGGAATCACCTGAGGGGTGTTAGGTGCGTTGATTTGAGTCCAGGTATTATGAACCACTTGCACCAGACTAGGCGGATGCAAGTCCAATTCATCTTCGGCGCATTTGATTACTTGTTCCGCAGGCGAACCATCCAGTAATTTCGCCAACTGACGTGCAACGACGGGAGGCAGGATGGACTCCAAGGCTTCGGCTGCATTCGCGCGTTCGGCGGGATCCGTGGAGGGCAGGGCGCGTCGGACAGCCTGTACTTCCTCTTCGCTGCTGTCGGCGCTCATCAGCCAGAATATCCGCTCAATCACTGAAAGGGAAGCTTCTTGAAATGCCTTGAACATCAGGCGGGCGCCGGGACGCGGCGGTTTCTCCTCAGCCGCAAGTTCCCTCAGCACTGATCCTTCGAGGGTCAACCAATAGGTGTCGCGCACTAAAGATTCCGCTGCCTTGCCGAGTGCAGTTCTCATGCCGCGCTGTCCCGCTTGGATAAGCAGGTAAATGGCGCTTTCCGCACGATATGGAGAGCTTTGCATCGAGTCGACATCCAAACAACCGCGCAAGGCTTGCATCTCGGCAAATTTCAAATGGATGGGAAGTTTGCAGGCCAGCCGCCGCACCGAGAGCATAGGGTCGTTCAACGTCTGCCAGACGACGGGCTTGAGCGGAATGGTCATAACTTCAGCCTGTAATTCCTCCATCACAGCCAGGCGGATGGTTTCTTCGGGGTCTTCGAGCAACTTCACGAGACTCTGCACTGCCCAATGCTCTTCGTCCCAGTGGATATATTTGCACTGATGTACCAGGGCTGGAGTCAACTGTTGACGGATTTGAGGCAATGGATGTTTCAACAAATCCATGGCCATATCCTTCAGACGACTTGGCTCTTCGTTAACCTTGCGCCGCATGGCGGGATTATTTTCAAATCCGCTGCCGTGCAGGCTTTGCAGGCGCAGTCTTTCGACTTCAACCAAAACAATCAATCCTGACGACAGTGTGTGTGCATCCTCATCCTGCAATCCCCCGCTTTTTACAGTGGACTCGAGCCACTGGTTGAGGATTGACTGCGCATTTGATTGTTGTTCCAGTGAGCCATGTTGAAACAAAAGAATCAACAACTGAGTTTGTTCTTCTAGTTCGAGTTCATCAAGGCGGGCGTACAGACTATTCAGGATACTTGCGATTTTTTCAGGGCTTCCACCCGCGTCGCGCCTGACAAAGTTCAGTAATGCGCCAGCCGCCGCTTCCCGCACCATTGGCTCAGAGTCGTCGAGTCCGCGCTCGCAGAGTTCCACAAAATTGGCTTGATTGAGATTTGATTGATCCAACAGTTCGATGGCGCCCTTTTTGAAAAACGGGCCGCGCTTTCCAACCATGTCAAGAATCACAGGCAGGGCGAAACGGGAATCCATATCGTACAAGATCTGGCTGACAAAAACAGCTTGACCATCGGATGCGGAATCAAGAGGGAGGCTTTGCAGTTTCTCGCGCAGCCAGACCACCGTTGCAGGGTCGGGTGGCAGCGCCTCAGATTGATCCTGGTTGAAGACAACTATTTCATCGCCCGCCAGCAAGCTGGTCATGGAACGCCCATAGTCGCGCCGCACGTTGAACATGATGAGGACGTACAGCAACGCCAGTCCGATGCCAATCGTGATGACTACTGGCGCAGTAAGAAGCTGTGACTTCATCACCAGCAAGATCAGACCCGACGTCAGCGTGCCAAGCGGAACAACGAATCCCCCGATGAATCCACGCGCGCGAGTCTTGCTGTTAAGCGGGACGCTGTTATATAGCATGGCATCCAATGGGTTGCGAAAGGTTTGTTTGATGGCGCTATGGTCGAGGCGGGCAAAGATCGCACTCCCCAAACTGGGGACAAGGTTGATCAACGCCACCGCGCCAAGCGTGACAATGGGGAAGAACAGATTCATCGAGCCGACGCCAAACATATTGACAAGACGGCTGAGGAACAGGGATTGAACCAGTAACCCGCCCACGTTCGAGATGCCGTTCAAAATGCCATAGAAGTTGAAAAGTCCATCGGGGTTGTTTGCAAACTGACTGGCAAATTCGCGGCTCGACTGGTAGATGAGCAGGTTCATCAGTACAACCATCACCAGGGTCGCCACAGCCAAACCGCGCAACAAACCGGATTGCCGCACAAATTGGAATCCCTCGACCAGGTTTTGTAGTCCGCCCGATTTTTTGGCGCGATTTCCGGAGGAGGAAATGGCTTTCTTGCGTTGCCGTTCGATCTGTTCGATTTCGCCTGTCAACCGGCGTTCGATCACCAGCACAACGAGAAAGCAAATTGCCAAAGCCACGGCCCAGGCCAGTGGCGTATTATTCAATCCCACCCACTGATTAAGCAGGTTGGTGGTGAATCCTGCCAGGGTTCCACCCGCAATTCCCGCCGAGAGCATGAGCGGCAGGGCGCGTTTCGAGGCGCGGGTGTCGTAAAAGTCGTTGATGTACAACAAAATGTGCATTGTGGAAACGTCGCGGAAGGCGCTGTATACCAGATAAAAATATGGGTACACCGTGCCGCGCGGTCCGCCATTAGTCTCCAGCATGATCCGCACCGAGACCAGCCACAGGATCATGATCCCCATGATGATTTTGAGTAACGATCCGTTGCTGATACGGTCGGCAACGAATGTGTAGGCGATCCCCATCAGGAAGCCGATAATCGCATAGATGACGAAGACGAATGCCAAATCATCCGCCGACCATGCGGAAAGGAAAAGCGTTTCACGCGCGGCGTCTCCCCACATCAAACCCAGGTAGAAGATCAGGTGCAAAAGGTAAAGCAGGGAGGTCTTTTGCTCTTCACCCGGCGCGATGGATAACAGGTTGCTTATGGAACGCTTCATCAAACGTTTGCTCGCTTATAAAGAACATCCCGCAGAGTGTTTGGGAGAAGCCCTGCGGGATGATAAATGACATGCCTTATTTTTTGTCTGTGTCCGGTGTTCGGGACGACCGTTGCTTCTGGCGGATCTTTGCGGCGCGTTCGGTCAGGCTCTGGAAGAACTCACTCTCGGTAATTTCCTCGACCGCCTTCTTGCGTCTGGTCTCGTCAATGACAATCTTCAAACCTTCCACCTGTTTGCGAAGTTCGGTCTCGCGCACGTACACCTGCTTGGTCATGGATGCGAACACCCGCGCCAGTTGTCCCACTTCAGCCCCGCCGCCGACCTTGTCCAGAGTGGTCGTATCCACCTTTTGCCATTGACCCGCTTCGATCCAGCGGGCAAGGCTGGTCAGGCGCAGGATGGGCGAGACAATTGTCCGCGCCAGCAGCACAGCCAGGAACAACACAGCCACGAGAGTCACGGTGATCAATTGGTAGGAGAACTTGCTCAGATCTTCCAGTTTGTTGTCGAATTGCTTGCTCAACACTTCGGCATCCACATGCAGGCGTCCGCCGTCGGTGCTGAGGATGACCAACCCAAAACCGGCGGCAGTACTATATTGCCCGCCTTTGTATGGGATGGTGGCATAGATCAGCGCGCGTTGATTTTCCCTTGTCCATAACGTGCCATTTTTCCCCTGTTGGTTTTGAAGAACAAGTTTTGGGAAGGCAGGATCGATGAAGCCCATCTGACTGAGGTTGCCCGGACGGAAAAGATTATCGGCCTGATCCTTATCCTCCTCGCTGATGCCCTTCACAGGCTTTCCGTTTTCATCCACGCCGTAAATGTTGAAGTGACGCGGATGGCTGATCGCCCAGCCTACCGGGTTGATCATGTACGAAAAGTCGGCTTCACGGGCATCGATCTCTGCTTGTGGCAGCGGGTTGGAAGGGGCAACATGGGCGGTAAATTCCATCAGGTGCAGCATCTCGACCGCCATGACGAGCGTGCCGATACGCTTGCCGTTCTCGAAGACCGGGGCCGTCATGCGCAAAATACCGCGATAGCGTTCACCTGGACGATACTGTGCGCTGGCATAGGCAACTTCAGGGGGAAGGCGGAAGCCAATGGGGGAGCCAACGTAAATCTCGCCGTCCTTCAGTTTTTTGCTTTCATAAAAATAGGTTTCGCTTTTGTAGAGGGTGTTTGTGACCCGGCTGACATCTTTTACTTGATTGTCCTCCACCATGCCGCACGTAAAAGGATATTCCTTACATTCATTACTGACTTTGATCTGCTCCTGCCCGCTCAGGTCCACAAATGCAATTTCGCGGTAAATTGGCATTTTGAAACGCCTTGCGACTCCGCCGCTGGTAATGGTCCACAGATCCCCACTTTGAGCCGTGCCAAAGTTCATGTAGGTTTGCGCGTCCGGCGTTTGGGATGCCAAAAATCGCAGGTCATCTTCGCGCTTGCCCAAAAAGTCCGCTACGGAGTTTGCCAATACGATGGCGCGCGCTTCGAGCCCCTGGATGGCTTTCTCATCCAGAGCCTGCTGGCTTTGGGTCACCACTTCCGTCTGGGTATCCTGATAGGTTTGCTGCGTAAATGTGATGATGGCGTAAATGGGCACAACCGAAACGATCAACAGCGCAGACAAAATGCGCAAGAGTAAGCCAGAGGTGAGCCAGCGGAACATGGATTCTTTCTCCTTGCCTTCTATTTTAGCGCAATTACCAGCAGGTGAACTTCGGGGAACGGGACCGGGATGTCACCGGAAGCGACCAGTGCCTCCAGGCGGCTTTCTCCTTCCGCAAAACCATCCGGGCTGAGAAAGGAGAACATCGACCAGGCTTTTTGGCGCAGGAAGGTCAACAACTGCGATGGGAGCAAAAAGTTCTCCCTTTGGGTGGATTCAAATTCGACGGAATTAAAGCCGGTATCTTTCAACAAAGTTTTGAAGTCAGGCGCGTCCGGGTAGATGTTCAGCATCAGCGGCATCAACTCCGGGAAGATGAATTGCAAGTCCCAACGCTCGTGGATTTGCGCATGGGAATAGGTTTTGATAAACAACCCGCCGCCGAGTTTGAGACAGCGGAAGAACTCACCCGCAGCCTGTTCCTGATCCACCAGGTGATGCCAAACTTGGGAAAGGAAGATCGCCTTCAGTGTTTCATCCGCCAGGGGCAGGGTTTCGGATATGCCCTGAGTCCACGACAAGTTAGCAGGCCTCTTCTTGTCCACAGCCTGTTGCAGCATTGCCCACGATGGCTCCAGTCCCAGTACCCGCCCATGAATCTGCCTGGCAAACTGGATGGCTAAAAGCCCGGTGCCGCTGCCGGCGTCCAGCACCCAATCCTTTGTGCCAATCGAAGTATGGCGGTCGATCTCTTCGATCCAATGGTCTTTCTTTTCGAACTCCCTGCCCTGATCGTAGCAGGGCGTAATTTGGGAGAAATGTTTCCTTGAGACTTGGCGCCATTTCTCCAAGTTAATTTGCGACATTTTAGTCATGCTTACCAGGAGGTGGCGGAATACGAAAGCATCTGCAGCACTTGAGCAGCAGCATTATTGAGCGCTTCTTCAGGGGATGCCTGACCGAGATAGGCGGATCGCAGCGCTTCCGCCACCACTGTTGAAATCTCCGCGCTTCTGACGTTCAACGGCTCGAACTTTCCCGTTGGGAGTTTTTCCATGAAGAAACTGTAGGCGGGGTTGTTTGCAATCTGGCTGTTTTCGGCAACCGATATTTTTTCCGGCAGTACCCCGTCACCCAGGGCGTATTTCAAGCGATAGTCATCGGCGTACAAAAATTCCACGAACTTCCAGGCGGCTTCCTTGTTGGCAGCCTGCTTGAACAGAATGAGGGTATCTTGGGCGGCAAGCGTGGTGGGAGTGGTCTGGTAGGGGATGGCGGATAGTCCATACTCCAGGTCTGGAGCTTCCTTTGCCAGCCGGGCCGCCAGCCACGGACCAGTGATGACCATTGCCAGCTTCCCTTCCACGAAGGCAGTCTCCATGTCCTTTCGCGGAAACTCGGTTGGACTTACAGTGGGATTGGGCTGGGTTAAACCGCTGTCGATCATGTCCTTTAGGAATGTTAACGCCTCCACGCCTTCAGGACCGTTGAATGCTGCGCGGGTTCCATCCGCAGTCAATATGTTGCCCCCATTTCCCCACAGGAAGTAATAGAAATACGTGGACGCTTCCGGCTGCTTGCCTTGAATAGCCTGAATACCAAAGCCATATTTGCCCGGGCCCAGCGCGTGAATTGCCGTGGCGGCATTTTTCAACTCAGTCCAGTTTTCGGGTGACGTGGTCAAGCCCGCCTGTTTGAACAGCGCCTTATTGTAGTACAGCGCGCGTGAAGAGACGGTGATTGGCAACCCAAAAGTTCTGCCTTCGTATTGGGAACCTTCGTTGATAAGCAGGGGTATGAACTGTGAGCGGAATTCTGCGCTCATATAGGCATCCACCGGTTCGAGCAATCCCGCCGCCACATATTCGGGAATCCAGCGGGTTGCCACACGCGCTAATGTTGGCGGCTTGCCTTGCGCCACCATGTCGGCTATTTTTTGCTGGCCTTCATCCCAGGTGAAAATATAAAGGTTAACCTGGATGTCCGGGTTCTGAGCTTCAAAATCCTGAATCACACCCTGCCAGTAAGGTTCGGTAAAATCGCTGGTGCGCATGAAAACAAAATCCACCTGCGCGCGCCGCGCGGAACAGGCCGTCAGTAAAAAAATGACGATAAAAAGCATTGTCAAAACTTTGGATTTGCCATTGCGATTTTTGAACATACATGCCTCTTCTCAGGGATGGTTGGTACCCGCCGTCGGGACTGGCAGGTAGGGCATTGGTCAAATTATTTTAACCCAACTATGAATTTTCATAACAATTTCGGAATTGACAGTTTTGAATGGTGTCCACTGGCTATTTGCCCTCCTGCAAGCCGGCTCAATGATCATTTAAGATGTAGCGCCGACGTATTCAACATGGTCAATATCAGGCGGGAATTGTTCGCGAGCAGGAGGGCGAGGAAAACGAGCAGGATAATTTGAAACCACCTTTTATCTGCGAGTTCCCTCCACGCCAGGCCGAGAAAAAGGACAAGGGCATACGTCCAGTTGGTGGAATAGAGGAAGATGTCCTTGCCATAACGCAGATGAAGGATAAAGTTGAAAACCAGGATCAGGATGAAGGCAAACGTGAATCGGTTGTCCTGTTTTTTTAGATTTTTCAGGAAGAATACGCCGCCAACAAGTAGTAAACCGAGCCAGACAAGCGCCAGTGTTGTGCCAAATATTGTGTTGTATTCGCTCAGCCGCATTGGGCTGGCCTTGAAAATCCATACCTTTAGGAATGGGATTTCCTCTTCGAGAATCAACGGGTCAGGTGCGACGATGCTATGCAGGAACATTACGCGCAAGATTGCTCCGCCACGCGCGATTGAAGGAGAAAAAGTATTATCCGTTTCGACGGTCAGGTTGGTCGGAATAAAGAAATAGGGTTGCGAATCAGGATAGACCAGGTTATTAAGCAAAGCCATTGGAATGACCAATGCGCCGACGATGAGTCCGTATTTAAGCCATTGTTTGAAATCGCGCTTTACAAGGATAAACGCAATCGCTGTCTGGGCAAAATTGGTAATGGTGATTCCAAATGAAAGCAACCCAGTCACCACGAGGGAAATCAAGGGTTTGTCTTTGAGAAGCAGGGCAAGGAAAACCAGCATGATTGCGGCGAGAAAGATATAAGTCTCGATCAGCGAGCCAAAGACCAGATGCGCTGCGGACGCTCCCAGCAGGGAGGCAATGAGCAGGGCATACATTGAATTGCCTGTAGTATGTTTGACAAAATACCATGCCAGGAACACACAAAGAGCACCCGCAAAAGCGACCAGTACAAACGCCGCGTAAAGTTTATCCCCTTTCAGCAGAAGGGAGGTCAGCCAAACCAACGGGCGGATGATGAGCAATACAAATGGATGCACTGAACGCCAGTAATAATCGCGATAGGTATCGGTGGTGAAACGCATCCGCCAGAGCAAGCCATCCGAGTCGAAGAAAATGTCATCCACATCGAAGGCAGGCTGATTGAAGATTGATACAAGCATCAGGTAAACAATAAAGAAGAAACCCGCCAATAATATGCCTGTAACTGTGTCGTTCATTAAACGATAGGCACGGCTGGATTTGACATCCCGTGTTTTGACAATCTTTCGTCCCCAGGCAAGGCATGGTATGGACAACAGATTACCCAGAATGAACGGAATTGTCAGTCCATTGTTCAGGATGAAATATTCCTTGTCAAATAAGCGCGGAAACTGTCTTGCCATTCCAAACATACTTAAAATAAAGACGGTCAAAGTGAGAAAAAGAACGAGGGCGAGGAGCAGGTCAAGGGGCTGGTCAATTCGCAGGCGCTTTGCCTTTCCTAGCAGACGATAGATCAACGATCCTGCTACAAGCTGGATCAAAAGCGTCAGAACGATTACTTCGAAAAAAGTAGCATAAAAATTATCGAGAAAGCCAATGGCAAGGAACACGGCCGGTATGGACAGTGCCCATGCGATAAACATGCGGAAATTAAAAAACTTGAGCATCAACCGCCCCGCCCATAAAACGGCGCAATCGTATCAAGGATAAACTGGAAGAAGTAAACCTGATTATAGGCAAGCAAAACAAGGAAGACAAGCAACGCACCTTGAAATAGGCGATTTTTTGCCAACGGTGCGAGGGAAAGCCCCACGAAAAAGATCAATGCGTATGCCCAATCGGGTGAATAAAGGAAGGTCTCGAAGCCATAGCTGAGATGCAAAAAAAAGTTGAATAGCAGGCTAAGGGCAAAGGCGAGGGTGAGGTCAATTTTGCGGGTTCGGAGGAGGTTCCATAAAAAGAATACACCTGACATAAACAGCAGGATGGCCCATGCAAAGACAAGAACATTACCCAATCCGTTGTAGGAACTATAGGCATAAGTTTGCGGCGTGAGTTTAAAAAAATTGAAATACGGCAACCAGGCGCCTACTTCCTGACCAAAAACAAAGGGCTTTGGCGCAATCACGGTGTACAACAAAATCGTACGGATAAGGAGGATGATCCGCCCGGTAATTTTCCATTGCGGTTCCTGAAAGACGGAAAGGGAAAAATCCCCTTCGATCTGAGCATCTGACAACTGAAAGAATAGCCTGCTGGACGGATACCACGCGGCATGGATGACGCTGATGACGATTCCCAATGAAAGCACCAGGGCGGCGAATTGGAAAATCTTCACCAGAAAATCTCGAAAGGTTTTTCGAGAAAGACCTGAAAGTTGATTTACAACAAAGCCGATGAAATTCTGGGCAAAATTCGTGAGGGTAATGCCGAAGGTGACGACACTCATCGTCACGGGCGCAAATAGATTTCCTTCGCTTTTTTGAAGCGTCAGCACAAAGCCGATCAAAGCGGCAGCGGAGAAGATATAGGATTCGATCACCGCGCCGAAGAAGAAATGCGACGTACTTAACCCCAGCAACGCGGCGATCAATAAAGCATAAGTGGAATTCTGTGACTGACGTTTGATGAAAACCCAGGCCATGAAAACACACAGGGCCCCCACAAAGGTATTCAGCAGAATTGCCGAAAGCCACGGGCTTGAGGTGAACGAGTTGAGCAGTAGTCCAAAGGGACGCAGGATGAAATAGGCGAATGGATGCGGTCCGCGCATTTCGAACTGGTATCCATTCGGGGCGGCGATACGGTTCATCCACGGATAGTTGTCGGCTTCGAGGAAGTTGTCGGTGGTGTCGCTGTCCGCGAAGTTGATCTGCAATCCAAACCAGGTGTAGATGGCGAAGAAGAGAATTGCCAGTACGATGCCGGGCGCATGTTCACGTAGTAGAGAGGAGATTGAACCCCAGTCGAATCGGGGCAAACTCAATTTGAACGGGATGTTTCCCCAGGCCGAAAAAATCAAATATCCCAATGCAACGGCGGAAAACGCCATGAGCAAAATCTGGTCAGTGGAGGAGCGTTCGAACAGGTCAAGGAAAAAGTAATTGAACGCCAAGGAAACAACCAGCGCGAGCAGGATGGACAGGAAAAATCGAAGGGTTGAATTCATTTTTGAGCAGGGATCAGGCTGCGGAGAGGTAGGGGTCCAGCCCGCGCAGGATGACGAGGATGAACCAGCCGTTGTTGATCATCAACATCAATGTGAAGGCAGCCAGAACAATCTCGAACCAACGGCGTCCAGTAAGGTCAACGAGGGCAAGCGCCACGAAGAAAATCAGCAGGTAGGTCCAAAAGGTGGAATAGAGGAAAAGCTCCGTACCGTAGTTCATGTGAAGCAGGTAATTGAAGGCTATACATGCCAGCAAACCCAGCATAAGCGGAGTATGACTCGATGAACGCAGGTTTTTGAAAAAGTAAAAAAATGCGCCTGCTAGTAAAACCAGCCAGAGAGCAAGCGGCACATAGGCGGCGCCGTTGTACCATGCCATTTCGTGTGAACGGTAGTTGAAAGTCTCGAATTCCGTGATGGGGGCGGTGTTTTTGCGGGCAATGCTTTCCATGGGCGTCGGGGCAACAACACCGTAAAGGAAAATGGTCCTGCCCACCACGCCAACCCTTTCGACGATCCGCTCCATTGGTCCCTCGTAAATGGGTTTGGAAAAACGTCCTTCAAAGGCCAGGTCGGCCGGGACAAAGAAAAAGGTCTGGTTGCCCGGGTAAAGCACGCTGACCAGGGCAGTCAACGCAACGCTGATGGTGAGGACGATCACGCCATAATAGACCAGCCGCCAGAAGCTGAAGGTCTTTTTGAAGAACAGGAGGATCATGCTTTGTGCAATATTGGTAACTGTGACGCCAAAGACAAGCAGCCCGGCGGGAACGATTACCGAGAATCTTTTTTCATCCGCCTGGACGAGAAAGACAAACAGGATGAGCGAGATCATGCCAAAAACATAAGTCTCGGTCAGCGAACCAAAGAGCAGATGCGCGGCGGTCGAGCCAAGCATGAGGGCAAAGGCAAAGGCGTATGAATCTTTTTGCGTGGCGCGTTTGACGAATAGCCAGCCCAACAGCACGGACAGTCCATTCATGGCCGCAACAACAATCATCGGCGCGAAGAACCATTTGTCCGCCAGGAAGAGGCGCACAAAACTGGTCAGCGGGCGCAGGGTAATCAGCACCAGCGGATGCACGGCGCGATTTACATCATGACCTTCGGGGTAACCGAGGATGGACATCCAAGGTCCAGCATCCGCTTCGAAAATGAGGCTGTTGATGCTGTATGTCGGGTGGTTGAGCGCGCGCGCGACGATCAGATTGATGAAGAAAAATAACGAACCCGCATAAATGCCCGGCAGGTTGTCTTTGATAAAGGAAAAAAGTTTGGTCTGTTCAAACCACCGGTCATAACCGCGTGCTTCAATTTGTTCGAGCGCCAGAAGCCCCCATGCGCCTCCGACCGCACCGCTTGCAAAGTACATACCAAACCATTCAACAGGCATTTGAACGAATGACCGCGAGAACATCGCGGGATATTGCATTGCGCCGTAGGTCATTCCAACCAGGAAAATGGGCAGCGAAAGGGTGAGGATCAGATTGACGGGGTTGCGCAGAAATCCGTCACAGAGCGATTGCGATGCGCGGCGGACAAGGTAATATCCAATAACGCTGCCCGCGAGGGTGGATGCCAGCGTAAAGGTGATGACGCCAAACCTATCTGTAAATACGCCCGCCAAAAAACTGATGGAGGCGTAGGCGGGAAAAAGTCCCAGCAAAAAGCCGAGGAAATAATGCCACATGGAATGGGTCGAGCGGAGTCGCTCTACGGCAGGTACGGTAGGCAGCATGAATCCAAATAACACAACGGCAACCGCTCCCATGCCGAGGTAGTACACACGTGAAATGGCGTGAGGCAGTATAAACTCCACTGCGGCAAACGCGGCCAATATACCAAATATAATCAGGACGGTAATCTGCCTTTGTGTCAGCCAAGCCCAAAGCCGGGGAAAGGCGTCAAACAGGAGGAATCCAATTGCCAGCGTGGGAACCGTCACCAGAAAGATGCGATCAGAAAGGTTCTCGTACCCCGAGTAATTAAAGAAAATCACCGCCGAGGAAAAACTGGCGATAAATGCAATGAACAGACTGATACCCACTCGAAACAAAAATTGTAACAATTTCATTCAACGATCTCCTGATAACATAACAGTCCCTAAAGGCTTTAGAAACCTTTAGGGACTCGGATTTTGGATTACTTCAACGAACGTACAAGTTCAAGAAACTCCGTCCATTCTTCCTCGAAAAAATGCACAGTGACATTGTTCAATTCGACATGGTAGGTAACTTCCCCATCCGGTTCCTCGGCTTTCCAGGCAATGAAGTTTTCGGTCTCAGCAATGGTGGTGGTGCGCGGGTCGTTATTGTTGTTGCTCATGAGATTCTCCTCTGTGAATATGAAAAGTGAGTGTTATTTTTGATTGTCTTTGCCTGATGGTTTCAGGTTCAGGTTGCGAAAAAAACGTCGTATCGCGGCAAGGATCTTCAATTCAGGTGGGGGCGCGGACTGGTGTGCCTCCTCTTCGGGCCAGGGATTCAAATCCAACATCTTTCGCATGACATATTTCCACAAGAGCAGAACTGTGGCAAGGATTGGCGCCGCGACGACAACCCCAAGCAGCCCTAACAGGTTTGCTGCCACAATCGCCGCAACAAGGACCGCGGCTGGATGCACTTTGAGGGTATCTGAAAGGATGCGCGGAGAAACGAGGTTGTCAAATATCTGGTCTATCACAAGGGCAATGCCCAGCACAAGCAAGGTGTAGTAAAAGGGCGACAACTCGAACAATTTGTACGCTTGAAAGTAGGAAACCAAGACAAGTACTGCCCAATTGACGGCTGGGCCAACATAAGGCACGAAACGCGCCAGCCCTGCCACGAAGGCCAGCCCTATGGCGTAATGCACGCCCAACACGCTAAGGACAATGAAATATACAATGATCGCAAGAAAGAAAAGAATGATTTGCCCGCGCAGAAAAGCATTCCAGATACGCCCCAATTCACGGGTCAGGCGCGCGAAGTCCTGTGTGTAGCCGGGAAAATCCAGCGGAACAATTTGCCCACGCAGCCCACCGCTCTCGGCGAGTACAAAGTATGAAACAAGAATGACAAAGAACAACCAGCCCAGGAAATTTGCAGCCCCGCCGGCCACTGTGCTGAGCAACGTGCCGGTTTGACTTAGTAAAGGCTGGACCATGCCGAGAATCTGGTCGCTGATGGCGTTCAAGTCGAAGGTCCGAAGATCAAACTCGAAGGGGCCGAATTGATACACCCGGCTGGAAGCTTCTTCGATCAACTGCGGCAGGTTTGTAATTGCTTTCTGTAAAATGACGATCAAACTTTGTATCTGCTGCACCAGTCCCACGCCGCTGGCGGTCAACCCTCCCAGCACCAGAAGGAGGATCGCGAGATAAATCACGCCAACCGCCGCACCCCATGAAAAACGCGCCTTGTTTTTGAGAAAAGCGGCAATTGGATGAAGAAGATAGGCCATCATGAACGCAATCAACAAGGGCGTAATCACGGACTGGAATTTGACCAGCAGTGCGCCAACGGTCACGACGATGGTAAGCGCGACAACAAGTTTGGTGTTTGTTCCCCATGATGGGGAGATTGGGCTTTTTGATTGAGTCATGAACCTTGTTCCATTTTTGGGCAGTGAAGTCTTCAAACAGGATATCGAAGACCGATAATTTGATTCTATCAAAGATGGATGATTTTACAACATAAACCGTAACAGGTCACGCAGTACCTTCGAGGAAAGGCAAAACAGGCTGACCCATCGAGGCGGCTAATTTCTGAAATAAGCTTTACCTGTGTCGTTTGGCGGTGTTCTAGACAGTCTCCAAAGCGGCATAACGGCGCTTCCTCCCTGGTATGTTCAAGCGTTTCCCTGAAAAATATCCCTGATATCTTTCGTTCTTCATGCCGCCCTTTGCTGAACAACCGATACCACCCACGCCAATCTCCATCGATGATCCCCAAGACCATCAAGCCTCGTGTTACTCTATGTCTGTCGAAATTGAAGATCTCTCCCAACACCGTCCCCACGGCTCGCCAATAGACCCACTCCTGCCCAAAAGCTGTTGATGTCTTTCCAATAACTCAAACAACTTTTGTATCAATTTCGATTGTGTGCCATTCTTATGCATGATAGCCTTCTGAGCCAGTCCGGTCTCTCAACCATCGCTGTATTCGGAAGGCTTTCTTTTTTCAATCCCCTCGACTAAAACCAGCCAAAGTCGAGGAGGCCTAAATAAGAAATCTACTGAAAATACCCCAGCGCCAGTCTGAGACGTTCTTCTGTGTTATCAGGGGCATCCTTGGGGATGGACTGGAGCGCGGCTTGGGCTTCAACCACCGAGTAGCCCAGCGCGGTGAGAGCGGCGACCACTTCGGCATCGGTGTCGGAGATGGCGGCGAGCTTGGAGAGTGAATCCACAGGCTTGAGTTTGTCTTTGAGATGCAAGGCGATTTTCTGCGCGGTCTTCTTGCCCACACCAGGCACACGGCTCAACACTTCGGGTTCGTCGGCAAAGACGGCGCGTTGGATGGCGTCCAATGTCATGGTGGAGAGGACGGAAAGCGCCACCTTGGGACCGACTCCGTCCACGCCGAGCAGGATATTGAAGAGTTCGCGGTCACCTTGAGATTCGAATCCATACAAGGTAAGCGCATCTTCACGCACGATGAGATGGGTGAACAAAAAGACGGGTTCGCCCGCTTTGGTTTGTCCGCGCAACGGGGCAGGGACAAAGACTCTCAGTCCCACACCGCCGACTTCGACGATGAGGGCGTTATCTTCAATTTGGGAGATTTCTCCGCGGAGGGTTGCTATCATGCGCTAATTATATGTCACTGCGAGCGTTTTTCCTAGCACTGCCGCTAGGCATGTGTGCGAAGCAGTCTCCCTGTTACTTTGAGATTGCTTCGGCGGGAAAGCGCCACCTCGCAATGACATTATTCATTCACACCTTCTTGTATTCAAATGTGTGATGGCAATCGCGAGAGCGTCGGCGGCATCGTCGGGTTTGGGGATTTTTTCCAGTTGGAGAAGGGCGCGCACCATGTCCTGCACCTGACGTTTGTCCGCACCACCATAGCCAGCGACGGCTTGTTTGACTTCATTAGGAGTGTATTCAAAAGGTTCGATGCCTGCCTTTTGCAGGCAGAGCATGATCACGCCGCGAGCCTGTCCCACCGCGAGGGCGGTCTTGACATTGGTCTGGAAGAATAATTTTTCGACGGCGGCGGTATCGGGCTTGTGTTCGCGGAGCAGGTCATTGAGCTGGTCAAAAAGCATTTCGAGGCGGGCGGCGGGAGAGGCATCCTTCGGGGTTGAGATCACGCCATAAGAAACAGCAACCAACTCCCCGTCGCGCAAAAGGCGGACGAGCCCGTAGCCGGTGGTGGCGGTTCCAGGGTCAATTCCTAAAGCAAGAGTCATTTAAATGCGTAGGGGCGGATCGCGATCCGCCCCTACAAAAAACGTTACGCGGCTTCGAGGGCGGCGAGGGCTTCGTCGGAGACCTTGACGTTATGGAAGACCTCCTGTACGTCGTCGAGTTCCTCGATGGTCTCGATCATCTTCATGAACTTGAGCGTGGATTCCACATCGAGTTCGATCTCCTGCTTGGCGATCATGCGCAGACCCGATTCCTGTGGGTGGACTTTTACCGCATGTAGGGCGTCGGCGATGGTCTTGAACATTTCGACGGGGGCGTAAATTTCGACGGTGTCGCCGCTGTCCACCACATCATCCGCGCCGGCTTCGATACCGAGTTCGAAGGCTTTGTCGAAGGAGAGTTCACTGGTGGGGAAGGCGAAGTAGGATTTGTGGTCGAACTGCCAGGCGACTGCGCCCGGTTCCGCCATGTTGCCGCCCGCCTTGGTGAGCGCATGACGCATGTCCGGGATGGTGCGGTTGCGGTTGTCGGTGACGCATTTGACCATCAACGCCGAACCATGCGGACCGTACCCTTCGATCGTAATTTCCTCGAACGCGGCGCTGTCCTTGTCCTCGCCCGCACCGCGTTTGATGGCGCGTTCGATGTTTTCCTTGGGCATGTTCTCGGCGCGGGCTTTATCCACCGCAAGCCGCAGGCGGAAATTGGAATCGATATCACTGCCGCCAGCACGCGCGGAGATGACAATTTCGCGGGCAAGCCGCGTAAAGATGGCGCCGCGCTTGGCGTCGGCAGCACCCTTTTTGCGTTTTATGGTGGACCACTTGGAATGACCTGACATGAGAAAACTCCTTCAAAATTACCACGTTTGTGGGGGAAATACCTTTTGGGTGGCAGGATTATACCATTGGTGTTTTTTGGATGTTTCACGCGAATTTGAACCACTGAGACACGGAAACACGGAGTTTTTTGAAGCACTTACCAACCTCCAATTACCAACCTATATCACACCCAATTTCTTTCCCACATTTTTGAATGCCTCGAGCCCCTTGTCCAAATCATCTCTGGCATGCGCGGCGGAAATCATCACGCGGATGCGCGCCTTGCCCTGCGGGACGGTCGGGAAGCCGATTGCCATGGCAAAGACTCCCGCCTCGTACAACTCGCGGCTGAACTGTTGAGCCAGCGGCGCTTCGCCGAGCATGACCGGGGTGATGGGAGTTTCGGTCACGCCTGTATTGAATCCCAAAGTCTTCATTTCAGCTTTGAAGTATTTGGCGTTGTCCCAGAGTTTGTCCACGAGTTGAGTTGAATCCTCGAGCAGGTCAACCGCCGTGAGACATGCCGCCGCATCGGGGACAGTCATGGCGGAGGAGAACAGGAAGGGGCGTCCGCGCTGACGCAGCCACTCGACGATGACCGATTTGCCCGCCACGATTCCTCCCATCACGCCAAACGCCTTCGACATGGTTCCGACTTCCACGTCCACCTTGCCGTGCAAGCCGAAGTGATCCACGATGCCGCGCCCGCCCTTGCCGAGCACGCCTTCGCCGTGGGCGTCGTCCACCATCAACAGGATGTCGTACTTCTTTGCCACCTCGTAGATGTCGGGCAGGGGGGCGATGTCACCGTCCATGCTGAAGACGCCGTCGGTGACAATCAACGCGCGGCGGAAATCCTTCAGGTTGACTTGAATCTGCTTTTCGAGCGATTTCACGTCGTTATGTTCGTAGGCGATGATCTTCGCGCCCGAAAGGCGACAGCCGTCGATGATGGAGGCGTGATTGAGCCTGTCGGAGAAGATGACATCTTCCTTGCCGACCAGCGCGGGGATGGTCGCCAGATTGGCGGTGAATCCCGACTGGAAGGTGATTGCCGCTTCGACGCCTTTGAACGCGGCAAGACGTTTTTCCAGTTCCACGTGCAGGGTCATCGTCCCTGCAATCGAGCGTACCGCGCCAGGACCGACGCCCATCTCATCGATTGATTTTTTCGCCGCCGCCACCAGCGCGGGGTGATTCGCCAGTCCCAGATAGTTGTTCGAGCAAAAGTTCAAGACCCGCTTCCCATCCACGCTGAGCCATGCCCCCTGCGGCGAGCCAATGGTGCGGATGTGGTTGTACAACCCTGCGTTTTGCAGGGCTTCGATCTCCTGCGTGATCCAGTCAGTTTTGGACATCTGAACTCCTTGTTTGGAAAATTGGGAACGTAAATTTATTATAGCCATTTTCCCCGCTGACGTTTGTCATGAACTTTTTACAAAACGTCCCGAAGGTTTCTTTCAAGCAACTGAAGCACCTGACGATAACCTTCGGGACGATGTTGCCCCAGAATCGAGAGAGCCGGGATCGCCTGTCCCGGCTCTCTTTACACAAGGAGGAGGAGAAGATGAAATGTCACCTTACAATTCAACTTTATCACCGGAGTGAAAAGCCTGCTTGACGCCAGCCCTACGTTTGTCCGCTGATTACACGACGATTAACATTTTTGTAAACGCAGGAAAAGGTCTTCAAAAATACTCTGGTACTCACTTGCTAGGCATCGCCAATCAGGGTCAGGTTGCGCCCGGATTGTTTGGCCGCGTACATGGCCTTATCCGCGCGGCGGATCATGTCTTCGGCGGAATCATTTTTCGGTCCGTGGCGCATTTCAACAATGCCAATGCTGAGTGTGACTGAAACATCCCCATTCTCCGTTGGCACACAGAGCGCCGCTATAGCCAGACGGATACGCTCTGCCAGCGGATAGGCCTGCTTGGCCTTCGTCATCGGCAGAACAACTACAAATTCCTCACCACCATAACGCCCAATCACATCGGCGGAACGCAGTTCCCCACAGGCGACCTGCGTGACACGTTGCAGGATGTGGTCACCAACCTCATGTCCAAAGGTATCATTAACCTTTTTGAAATGATCAATATCGAACATCATCACCGAAAGCGGCTGCCAATACCGTGCCGCGATCTTGATTTCATGTTCAACCAGCTCATACAGGCGGCGGCGGTTGTTGATGCCGGTCAGCGGATCGGTATGGGCCAATTGTTTTTCGCGGGCAAGGGCGGTTTCCAATTCCAAGTTCATCGCTATGAGCGACTCCCTGGCGCGGCGCAGTTCATCCTCGGCCTGTTTTCGCTCGGTAATGTCCCGATTAACACTGATGTATCCCTCAGTGCGCCCATTGGCATCACGGAGGGTTAGAGACGAAATCTCGACAGGAATGCGTATTCCGTCCTTGCGTACCTGCGTTGCCTCACCCCGCCATCTCCCCGTTTCAGCTATCGTCCGCCGCATGGACTCGGCATCCTCCTGAGACCATTGAGTCTGGATGATTTCCAAGCCATTCCGTCCAAGAACCTCCTCCGCTTTCCATCCATAGAGCGTTTCCGCCGCCGAGTTCCAGGCGGTCAAGCGGTATTCGGCATCAGACGCAATAATCGCGTCATTCACGTTTGCAAGAAGGTTAGCCTGATATGCCAGTTTTTCCTCCACCCGTTTACGTTTGGTAATATCCTGGATGGCGCCAACAATGGTTGTTACACCATCCTCCGAACCAATCTGGGGATGCGCGAATATACAAATCCACCGTTCTCCACCATGCTTGTAGAATGTCCTGCACTCCAACTCACCCGCTTCCGCTGTGGATAGGATTTGCGTAATGAAACCAAAGAAACGCTCTCTGTCATCTGGGTGGATGATGTCTCCCCACAAATCGGAGGTTGTCACCTCTTCCATCGTCCGCCCCGTAATGCGGAACAAATTATCCGATGCCCATCGAAACTTTAGAATCCCATTGGAACCGACATCCACGACAAAAATATAATCCGTGGTCAACTCAGAGACAATTCGGTTGCGCCATTCGCTTTCCCTCAACAACTCCTCCGTCCGTTTGCGTTCGGTTAAATCCACATCGAGACAGAACAACTCCGGCACACATCCCGGGCATGAGACAATCGTATGGCTTGAATAAACCGATATGCGGGAACCATCTTTCCGCATTAAAGATAGCTCTGATGCGGGGATGGGATGTCCCGTTTCAACCATCTTTTGAACATCCCGGCGAACCTCGTCTCGGATTTCCGGGGGAATGATCAAATCCAACAGGTTCCGTCCAAGGGCTTCCTGGGCGCTATAACCGTAAAACCGCTCCGAAGCGGAATTCCAATACTGTATCGTTCCGTCAGGGGCATACCCCTGAACCGCGATGTTTTGAATCTCCTGTAGAGTGGAGCGGAAACGATTCTCGCTTTCGCGCAAAACCTGTTCCATTTGACGTCGTTCACTAATGTCCACAATCACGGCGCGGGATTCCTGCCCTCCCTCGAAGCAGGTGGCTTCGATGCGTGCCCAAATGGACCTGCCCCCATTCAGGAATTCCAACTCGCAGGTTTCCTTCCCCCGCTCCGATGACAAATTCTCCAGGAAGGTGTTGAATGAGGGGAGGGAAGCATCGGAAACAAACATCCCCAGCCGTTGGTTGACCAGGCTACGGCGCTCCACTCCGATCAGGTTTGCCCCAGCCAGATTCACTCTGCGGATGGAGGCATCAACTGCCAGCGTAAGATATCCCACAGGCGCAAAATCGTACAGGTCGGTATATTGCCGATAGGATTCCTCGGCATCCGCCCGCGCCTGTTTCAACTCCTTGTTCTGAGCCTCCAGCTTGTGGGCGAGTTTTTGCAAATCCGCTCCGGCTACAGAAGCAGTTATGGTTTTCTTCGAATACCCGGCCAATTTCGATTGGGTCGACTGACGGGGTTTGGCTTCGGCTGGTTTGCCAATTTTTTTCATATCTGCATGGTCTCTTTTTTCAGGGATGGAATATTACTAGCTGCCTGACACTTTAACAAAAGAACAGACTTTATTGGTAATTAACCAAAACGCCCCGAAGGTTGTGATCAGGCGTCCGAATTACTCGGAGAAAACCTTCGGGACGGTGTTCGCGTGTTGTTTCCGATAAAGTCTAATATTGGTCGGCGGCGAAAAGCAGGTAAATCGCTTTGCGACAAACCACTTAGCCGGGGGACTCTTCTCATATCAGTCAACGATACCTATCGTACTTTGATTCAGCGAATTTGTGAAATGCTTCCGAAGCAGCAGGAGACACAGGTTCAGGAATTCGTTTGGCTGAGGCGGGTATTTTTCATAACAGCAAATGAAACAGTGGCATTGGTTATTTGTTGTTCGTGAAAAAAGCAATGCAGGCTTGTGACAAAACATGAGCGAACCCTTTGTGGATAAAGTCGCCACTTATTCCAACGCAAAGTATAAAAATGGCCAAACTAATTAGCTTAATGCGCTTTCGCATATGGTCGCCTTATCCTTGCAACTGCTTCCGCTACGCTCAGCCGACTGCCTTCAGCACCCGCAACGCTCGTAATGTCACCCATTTGTTTGGTTTTTTCTTGACTCCAAAATCCACCCAGGTCTTGCCGCTGTAATCATATTCCATGAGCCAGCGACCATTTTCATCCTGTTTCTCGCGGATGAACTTGATAGCATTCGCCAGTCGCTTGTCCTTGCCATACCCCAGCGCGGACAACGCCTCGGCGATTTGCAAAATGTCCGAGACGTAGAAAACGGGAAAACCAAATTTCCACCAGTTGCCGCTGGGCTTGTCCGTGTTGCCATTTGGATAATCCGCGGTGACTGGGTCAACACCGAGGAAGAAGTCCACGCCTTGTTTGATGGCTTTTTTGATTACTGGGGTTTGTTTTTTCGCAGACAATTTGCCAAACGCCATCATCACCTTGCATCCGCCCCAGGCGCAGGGCAGCTTGTTATTTGCTCCGCAGGCAAAGGTTGGACCGCATTTGTATGCAAAGTAGCGGACTGGCGCATCCTTGTCCTCTTTGGGAGCAATCCCGTCTCCCGTGACCGTCATCGCCATCCACTCGTAAGCGGACTCCAGACGTGGATGCTCGTAACCCAACTCCATCAGTGACCAGCAAAGGTTCCCTTGCAGGCAGTCGATTGTCCCAGAAGGTGCGCCAGACGCAATGGCAGTGAATTGACCACCTTCTGTCAGCGCATGGTCAACTAGATATTTGCATGCCTGCTCAATACGCGCATCTTCATGGACGGATGCGCCAAGTTGTGCAAGCAAAATCATCGACCAAACTGTGGAACGGTATTTAGGGTTGTAACCAGACCCCGCCTTGACCCAGTATCCCGCCTCTTCCATGTGGGACAAAACCTCCGTGATGGGACCCTCCTTGTGCGCCAGCCTCCGCGCGGATTTCAACTTCGCGTCCTCGGCGGGAAGATCCATCAGGTCACGCAATGCCAGGTAACGAACCCCAGGTGAATCAGGCTCAAGCAGCCACGAAACAGAATCTCCCCTCAATTGAGTTTGCCAGGACATCTTTGCCTCCTTGCAAATGGAACCGTGCGGTCTTCTCGAAATCAGTATAGCATTTAAATGCTCCAGCGGGGGCTTAGCCCCCGCTGGAGCGGGTCGTTATACAAACAAATCCCTCACATCGTCCACAGGAATGACGGAGGGCTTGCCCAAGACATAATATCTCGCGCTCGACCAGGGATATTCCTCTGGGGTGTTCGCTAGATTCCACTGCTGCTGGCAGGGATTGTGGTGGGTATATTCCATTTTCTGCGAGAGAAAATCCTGTAAAAAAATGTCGCGGGCGTCGAAGCCGTCCTCCCAGACTTTGTATTCCTGACGGTTATCCTGATTCAGGCTTTGCAATATTCCCAGCTTTTCCGTGAGTTCCTCCGCCATGAGTTGACGGATGATTTGCAGCGCTGTGTGCCGCTTGAAGTCGCGCATGACAGCTGAAAGGGGATGTTCCTTGCTAAACTTGCAAATCAAGTGGACATGATTTGGCATGACTACAAAAACGAACAACTTCATCCGTCCGCTTGTGCGGAGAAAGTGCAGGCTGTCCAAAATAATGCGGATGATGGATTCGCGCTTGAAGATGTGGATATGCCTTGCCGCCGTGGTTGTGACGAAGTACAAATTATCAGGGTCAAAGTTTGGGTGGACTGGCATGTATTCTCCTAAAAGCTCTGTTGGGGGCTTTTCGCTTGTTCGGGGGCTTAGCCCCCGAACGAACAAAATTATCCCTGTAACCCCTCCCACTCCGCAAGCAGACTATCCATCTCGTTCTGGACGCGTTCGTATTCCTTCGAGAGTTTGACCACTTCGCCAGCGTCGGCGGGGGGATTTTCCAATTGCGTGCCGATTTCGCCCAGTTCGGCTTCGAGTGTGGCGATTTTGTTTTCGAGCTGCTGCACTTTGGCGATGCGCTGACGTTCTTCCTTCGTGCTCGCGGACTTTGCCTTGGGCGCGTCCTTCTTGCGGGACTCGGCAGCGGCGGCTTCGAGGGCGGCTTGACGGGCTTGTTCCTTTTCGCGTTCATCTTTCAACTGGGAATACGTGCCCTTAAAAATCATCAAGTGCGATTCGTCGGGGTCGATTTCCCAGATTTGGGTGGCGATGGCGTCGACGAGGTAGCGGTCATGGGTGACGAGCAGGATCGTGCCCTGATAATCGTCCAGCACGGCTTCGAGGACTTCCTGCGAGGGGATGTCGAGATGATTGGTGGGTTCGTCGAGCAGGAGCAGATTGGTATCCTGCAAGGCGAGTTTTGCCAGCGCAAGACGTCCGCGCTCACCGCCTGAGAGCATATAAACTTTTTTGAAAGCATCGTCGCCAGAGAACAGGAACTTGCCGAGATATTCACGCGCCCGATTCGGGAGGAAGCCTGACGCGGCGATGATCTCTTCAACCACCGTCTTCTGCGGATCAAGTCCCTCGTGCGCCTGGGCAAAATACCCAACGCTGAGACTCGCCCCAAGGGTCACGTCACCAGCCAGGGGCGGAATCTGACCGAGGATCGTTTTCAGGAAGGTGGTCTTGCCCGCTCCGTTCGGTCCGATCAACGCCGCGCAGTCGCCCCGTCGCAAATCAATCGTTGGGCAGGAGAACAAAAACTTGTCGGAGTATCCGACCTGGATGTCTTCGGCGCGGATGACCAAATCGCCAGAGCGGGTTTGGGACGAGAGGCGCAGGTGCAGGTTGGGCAAAGTCCGCACGGGAGATTGCAGTCCGCGCACGCGGCGCTCGGCTTCTTCGACGCCCATGATGGACGTGGTCACGGAGACTTCGGCGGCGGTCTCGCTCCACTTTTGGTTGAGCGCGGCTTCCATGCCGATCTGCTCGATGGCTTGCAAAATGCGCGAGAGGCGTTTGAGTTTGCCCTTGGCTTGCAGCACGTTCTGCCCCGAGACGTTGCGCTTGATGTACTCCACCTCTTTCATCAATTTTTCTTTTTCGCTCTCGAAGATCTCCTGCCTGCGTTCGGCGCGTTCGGAGCGTTGCTTGAGATAGGCGCTGTAGTTGCCGCGATAACTTTCGGTTGCGCCTGGGAACATCTCGAAGATGACGTTGCAGGCTTTATCCAAAAAGTAACGGTCATGCGAGACGATGATTGCCGCGCCTTCCCATTGACTCAGATAGCCTTCGAGCCATTCGACGGCGGCGATGTCGAGGTGGTTGGTGGGTTCGTCGAGCAGCAGCAGGTCGGGGTCGGAGAGCAAGAGGCGGGCGAGGAATCCGCGCGTGCGCTGTCCGCCTGAGAGGTGGTCGATGCTGAGCTGGTAGTCGGCTTCGCTGAATCCCAAACCTGTCAGCACCTGACGGATGCGGGTCATGTAGGTGTATCCGCCGCGCCGCTCGAAGTCGTCCTGCAATTTGCCGTAACGCGCCATGACCTCCTCGCCTTGCACAGGGTCGGACATCAAGCCTTCGAGGCGATGCAGTTCTTCCTGCTCTTTTTTGAAATGACTGAAAACGGACTCACACGCCTCCCAGAGCGTTCCTGTCATCTCGAAGTCTGCCTCCTGCGAGAGATACCCCATGCGGATTCCCTTCGAGCGGGTGACTGTCCCCGACGAGGCTTCGTCTGCACCGACGAGGATCCGCAGCAGCGTGGTCTTGCCGATGCCGTTCGGTCCGACAATTGCCATGCGCGCGCCTTTGGCAACGCTGAAAGAGACTCCGCTGAAGATGTCAGTGGGTCCGAAGGATTTGGAGAGGGAGGAGACGGTGATGAGGGACATGGGGGAGGGCAGTAATCAGTGAATAGTAATCAGTGGGTCAGTGAAAAGAAAAGCGCGGGTGGATTTTATCCTATCCGCGCTTTTTATGGTTGGGGGATTCAATTGACGATATTTCAGGATTATGGAGATGAGCGGGCGCAACGGAAACCAACATTGAAGGGGAGGGAGATGCACCATTCGCATTTGAGTCGCGCATAAAGAGCCTTCACAGCGTCTTTGTCACTGTGGGCGTGGCAGAGGAAGACTTTCAGGGCGCGATTTTCGTCAGGCATTTATTTTCGTTTTACGCTATTCATCGCTGGCTGATTAGCACTCAAATCGAGTCTAACCGTAACTGGGGCATTTTCTTCTTCGCGTTCGATTTTGAATTTATATTCTTGTCTATATCTCTTGGATATATCTCCATATTCTATGACAAGAAGATAACTTCCCAAAATTGTTAGAACCTGCTTTCGAAGTATATCAATCAATAAACGTAAGCTCACCTGTTCTCCAGGCAACAAAGTAATAATATGTGGGTATCGACTTGAATTACCTTGAACAGACACAGTAATAAATAGGTTTATCGCAGCACTTGAACCAACATTCCTCAGTGAATAAGCTGATAGAAACGTAACCCAAGGTTGAGTTACAGTTGAGGTGCCACATTCACGGTTTTTTATAACCAAGTGCCCTTCCCTTTTAAGCCTTTGTAATTCTTCTTCGGCAAATTGGTTTTTAAAGATAACTCCCTTATGGCTTATGACACAATTCACCTCAGACGGATCATATTCTCTGTGTGTCGTTGGCTTAATTTGGTCAACATATATATATTTCTCCTCTGATTGTTCCTCATCTAAGTCACCAAACATTAACCAAAGAGGATCTGTCTGCTCTACTGGCAGAGGTTGAAGATTGATTAATGGTCTTGAAGTTTCAAATTTGCTAACTTTAATATCATTTCTACTGCCTACAGCTATTACGCTATCAGAAACTGTATTACCAAAACTTACATCGATTGACGAAATTGCATTCAGTGATTTTGAGGTTTTAGCTTTGGGTTTTCCTAATTTCCTGCTTCGCCTTATTTGTAAGTTTGTCCCAATCCTGTTCGCCCGTGCTCGCAAAGCACGCAGCAGCATTTCATAACTATCTTCTTCAAACAAATCCACCCAATGCCATTTGCTCAGGTTTGCGGGTGTGTCACATTCCTCCAGCCGCGCGGGGATGATGAAAATCTCGCCTTCGGGCTTTTCCATCGCGGCGTCAAGCGCAATCCGCACTTCCTTTTGGCGAAACCCTTCTTGGTTGAATTGCTTCGAGAGGCAGACCACCACCACGTCCGCTTCGCGCACTGCCTTGCGGATTTCCAATTCCCAGTCCGCGCCAGGGAGGAGCTTTTCCTTGTCCAGCCACACGTCCACGCCTTCGCGCTTGAGTCGCGCGTAAAGAGCCTTCACAGCGTCTTTGTCACTGTGGGCGTGGCAGAGGAAGACTTTCAGGGCGCGTTTTTCTTCGGTCATATCCGTCCCATTTTGGAGTGCTGGATAACTAAAACTGTCGGACTCTGATTTTTACGGTATCACCTGTTCGCTCAGCGACGAGGATAAAAGGCGGTGTCACTTCGGGAGCGTTATCGCGAACGGCATCAAGTGTCTTCATTGTAAAGTCTGTGCGAATGTGACCTGGGCGGATGTAAATGATCCCAATAAACTGCGCGCCCATCAAGGCGAGCCCGCCAAAATCACTGTCATGAGTCAAAACTACTCTCCCCGATTCGGTTGCTTGTTGTAAAACTTGTGCATCGGGAAGCCCGAATTGTCCCTGTTCTGAAACGGACTCGACATCCAACCCTGCATCTCGTAAAAACTCGATAACTTCGGGATGGACATTCTCGTCCGCAAGCAATGGGAAATCAAGAGCCTTCACGCAGCTACCTTCACATCCAGCAGGATTTCATTTTTCACAGATTGCGCGGCGTACCGAAGCGCCTCTTCAATTGCTTCGGCTGTCAACTGTGGGTAGGCTTTGAGCATTTCGGCTTTTGTCGCACCGCTGGCAACCAATTCAAGAATAAATTCGATGCTCAGGCGTGTACCGACAATGTGGGGCTTTCCGCTCAAAATTTCTGGGTTATAAGCGATATGGGTAAACATAGCCTGTCTCCTAAACTATGCGGCTATTATAACGCTCAATCCACGCTGCCTACGGTTGGCAAAACAGTTCATCCACCCTGCTTTGCATTTCATCTTTTAGCAGAATCCCGTTTTCTTCCATACGGGTGAGAGTTTGGCAGAACTGTCCTTTGTGGAACGAGTCATCCCTGAACTGCTCGGCGAGGGATTCCACTTTTTCAATGTGACCCAGAACTGCATAGGCTTGCAGGAAGGGCGTCCACTCGATGGGGTCGGCAGGGACGAGGTTTTGGCTGGCGGCTTCTTCACCGAGGGCGGCAACGGAGTCCCAGTCACCTTGCTGGCGGGCGAGTTCTGCTTTTTGGTAGAAATAGCACCAGCCGTGGGTTGGCTCTGTTCCGAAGGCAAAGCCCAACGGGACGGCGGTTTCGCCTTCGGTCAGCGCGTATTCCATTTTTGAATGGGGGAAGAGTTGGACAATTTCTTCCGTGTCGTGCTGTGACTGTTCGATCCAGCGCGCGTCGATCACGTGGACACAGGACTCGGCGAAAGGCTGGCTCATCACCAAAACGCGGCGGTAGTTGAGGAAGATGAAATGACTGCGGTAGGTGGCGCTAATCTTTTCCTTTTCTTCCATCACATTGCGGATGCCTGTTTGGTCAAGTGTAGTCCCGCCCAGCGGATACTTGACTAGGTTCACGCCAGGCTGGGGGTTGGGATAATACAAAAAGTTGGCGGGTCCCCAAACGATGTCGGTGTCGTCTTCGTATTTGATGTTGGGATAGATGGCGGCGATGGTCGTGCCTTCCTGAATCTTCGGGATGCGCCAATAGACCTGCCACCAAAAGTTGCGGACTGCCGATTGCTCGTCTGCTGCTTTGATCGCCAGTCCGCGATGGGTGAGGGCGGCGATCCCGACGAGGAGCGAGACGAGAATCATTTGCAATCGTTTGGACGACAGGGCGTGAATCAAGCCGACGACCAAAATCACTCCCGCGAGCGAGGCAGGCAGGGCGTAATGCGAGTAGGCTTTGAAGATGACAAAACGGTTCGCCATGATGACTGGCAAAAGTCCGAAGACTGTCCCTGCCAAACCGATCGCGATGGCTTGGAGCGGAAAGCTGTCGGTTTTGGGAGAGGCTTCGGGGTTGGAATCAGCTTGAGGTGCGGATGTGGTCAGCCAGCGGAGGGCAACCAGACTCAGGGCGAGTACTAAAGTTCCGAGAGTCAGACCAAGCCAGAGGCTGTCTTTTTCCACAAAGGGATAGTGCATCCGCAGCGGAGTCCACCACGCGAGGACGGAGACGTTGAGGGCGCTATCGAGCAGACGCTGCCCCCAGAGGATGGAAGTCGCCAGCGGTTCGCGGAGCAGGTCGCTGAGTTGGTAGGTGATGTCGGTGGCTTTGCGGTCGCCTTGAAAGATGAAAATTTTCCAGAGGAGGAAAGAGAGCGGGATGGTTAATGGAATGATGGAGGAGCGAAGGGTGCGGATGAGGCGGCGCTGGGCGAGGAAGATGCACAGGATGCGGAAGGCTTCCATGCCGACGGCGTAATCCACGAGGGCGATGGCGGTCAGCCCCGTGAAAATGGACGACGCCCAGAGCGCGGCTTGCGCGGTTTTAGCTTGGGCGCGAATCGCGGCGAGGGTCAGCGCGAAGGAAAGTGCCTGCAAGGCGACGCTGGCGACCATCGGCTGGTACTCGATGCCCTGCACCCACCAGAGGAATCCAGGGTAGACGAGGAAGAGCAGGGACATGGCGAAGTTCGCGGCGCGTTGGCGGCTCCACAAAAGATGAAAGAGCCAGAGGGCGCTGTACGCGCCAATCAGTCGCCAGAGGTAGATTCCGAGGTGATAGGGAAGGGGATGCGAGCCAAACAACCAATAATAAATGCCGAAGAAAATTCCCCGCGCGGGACGGTCGGAACTGAACATGACCTTGAAGATGGATGGTCCCGCGATGTAGCCGTCGTAGGCGTAGTACCAATCGTCGCGGTAGTACGAGAACTGGTTGACGCTCAGCAGGTAGACCAGCGCCGAGATGAGGGCGAGGGCGGCGAGTTCGAGCCACTTGGATTTGAGTTTGGTGAGGAGAGACATGGGTTGACAGGCAGTGAGAAGTGAAAAGTGAGAAGTAAAAAGCGCAGATGGATTCTATCCCATCCGCGCTGTTTAGGGTTGAGGATTTTGAATAACTCAATGATTGTGCTTAAGGTATGACTTGTTATATCTAAAATGAAATCCAACGAAATAAAACAACATTTCCATCAGGGCTAATCCACATAGTCGTTAAAGATGATGAGGATTTGTTTTCGTATGTTGTCCATTCTTTACTCCACTCAACGCCGCTAAAAAATTCATACTGCGGGTCATTTATCATGTTTGATTCTTCCACAAGAACAAGTTTATTACTTTTTATTATTTCGCTAATGGCTTCAGGCGTTGCGTTGAATTTCACAATAATCTCTTGGTCAATACCAACTGATATGTCATATGCTTGAATTTTTGACACTCCGACAGGGATTGGATCTGCGACAAAAACTTTAAAAATATTTTCGGGTCGTTGCTGAAAAAGTGACCAGCCAATTAGTAATCCGCTAACAAGAGGAAAGATCAATGCTGGCAGAACATATCGCTGATATGGTTTTACTTTACTTGCCGATCTAAGGCTAAAAAATAAAATAAACGAAAGAGGTATTGCACACACGCCAGAAATAAGAATGCTCCCCAATCCATTTAAGTTGGGGTACATCAAAAAAAGCACTAAACTCGATAGTACAGCGGCAAGCCCGAATAGGAATATGAACAAAGTGAACTCCCTACCCATTCCAGAAGAAGTATTTTCCTTTTCCATAAAGCTCCTTTTTAGTCTACTTCACAACCGCATATATGTAACAATCCCTTGGTTCGGGACTGGTGTTGGGGTGAAGGCTTTCGCGCCGCAGGAGACCTTCGCGCTGCATCCCCGCTTTTTCCAGCACGCGCTGTGACGGGATGTTGTCCACGTCCACGGTGGCGTAGACGCGGTACACGCCCGGCTGTTCAAACGCCCACTGGATGCAGGCGCGCGCGGCTTCGGTCATGTAGCCCTTGCCCCATTGAGCGTACGCGCCCGTGTACCCGAAGCTGACTTTGAACGGTTCGCGCTCCAGCCGCAGTTCGATCATCCCTGCCAGCGCGCCGCTCTCCTTGATCTCCAGCAGGTAGCGGAAGTTGGTCTCCCCGTCCCAGGCGGCGATGGAGCGTTTCATCAACTCCTCGCTTTGCTTCACACTTTCATGCGGATGCCAGGTCAGGAAGCGGGTCACTTCGGGATGTCTTGCCCAGCCGTCGAAGACATCGGGGGCGTCTTCCATGCGCGGCTTGCGGAGGAGCAATCGTTCGGTTTCGATTTGTTCAGGTGGTTTGATCATGTTTTATTCTTCTTTGCATGATGTTCAGTGCCAGCAAGCCAACAGCGTTGAATATCACCGTTGCCAGCGCGACGAACAAAAATCCAAACTGTTGATAGATGAAGCCAGCAAGTAGGGCGCCGATGGCGCGTCCGAGGGAGTGACCCGTGAAGTTGAGCGAAAGCATCGTGGCGCGCGCCGCAGGGACTAGTTCGCTTGCCAGCGAGATGTGACTGACGATGACGTACTCGAAGGTGATGTAAAACAGGAATAGCCCAACCAGCGCCCCGACCTGGGTCTGACCGATGAACGGGAGCAGGATCGAAGCCAAGGCATTGCCGACCAGTCCGATGGTCAGGGCGAGCGGTTTGCCGAGCCTGTCGGTGGTCAGGGCGACCAGTCCCTCGCCGCTCAGTTCCGAGATGCCGATCACAGCGGACGCTCCCGCGAGGGCGGCGATTCTCAATCCAAATGAATCTTCCAGCCAGACGCCAAACGTGATGCTGACCAGTTCGTTACCAGCGCTGGCGCACATGGCAATCGAAATCCCAGCCAGGGCGGGGAGCGACGTGAAGACGGCGCGGTAGCCAGCGAGCGGATTATTGGTCGGCGTGTAGTGCGAGTCTTCGCGTGGGACGATGCGCCAGATGACAAATATGACCAGCAATCCCAGCACGGACAGCACCGGGAAGGGAGCAGACCAGCCGAAGGTTGCGATCAAAAATCCCATCGTCGGCACGCCAACAATGAAAGCCAGCGACCAGGCGACTTCGGTAATGGCAAGCGCCGTGCCGCGCTCAGCGTATGGGATACGGTCGCCAAAGTACGCCTGCATCGCAGGGTCGAACATGTATTTGCCGAGGATTGACAGAACCAGCCCCAGGGCGAAAGTCCAAAAGGAAGGGTACACAGCGACGATGCCCATCGCCAGCGTGAAAATGGCAACGCCGAGCATCATGCCGAATTTTCGTCCGCGGCGGTCTGCGATGGGGGCGAAGAGCGGACTGGTGGCGCCAACAAGCGAACGCGCCGTCATCAGCACGGACATGGAGGAAATGTCCACGCCGAGCCCGCGGGCAAAGACGGATAAAAACGGATACACCATCCTGTGAGCGGTGTTCAGGATGGTGCGGAGGAAGAGGAAGGCGATGAGTTGAAATTGGATGCGCAAGATATTTTATTTGTCTGTTTTCAGGGTGAGGAAGAAGCGTGTCAAAAAGTATGCCGCAACCCACGCGAAGATGTTCAAACCGATAAAGAACCCGATGATGAGATAATTCCCCGAATTGAAGATCGGTGAGGGCGGCGGGTGCATAATGTTTTGTGCCGATGCGAAGATCACGCGCAGGGTGATGATGTAGGCGATGTTGGCAAGCGACGTCAGCCAGGGAATGTTGAAGAGCCACAGACCAACTTGCAGCAGGATGCCTGTCACAGCAAAGATCATCGCAAGACGGAAGCGCGGCTCGGCGAGGAAGAGTCCATTCCAGTTGGACTGCATGGCAAACATCGAAAGTGGAAGATATGTCACCCAGAAGATAATGCCCGTGCGTCCGAGCGCGGCGCTCCACGCGTGAAAAAGCTCACGTCGCAGGACCAGACCTAAAAGTCCAGCCAGCGCGGCGGCAAAGAAGGCAACTTCCGCAGCCATCACCCAGGCTCCGTGCAGGTAAACGATCCGCACGTTTGATCCCAATGACTTTTCTTCGGGACCAAGAAAAGTCAGCAGGGCAATCGCAAGGACGGTAATAAAGAAATAAATGATGGTGGATGTGATTTTTGTCATGAGATGAATTGTACTTCATCCACAATGTTTGACACATTGCTTGACAATCCCTTTGGATGTGGATACACTGCAAAGCGTTTGGGAAGTAGCCGCCTGTGTCCCCGCAGGGCAAGTTGTCGTCATCCCATTGGCGCGCTTCGCGAGCCATCGGCAGCTTGTGCGTTTGACGACGTTGGCGAGACCATCACGGAGGCTGTGGCGGTCTTGTTTTAATTAACGGTCCCATACGTCTCCCGACGTTTGAAAGAGTCCAAAATCAAATAGGAGTTTTTGCATGACACAGGAAGAAATCAAAGAACAGGAATGGCATGCGCTCAAAGCGGAAGAGGTCCTGCACCACCTCGAAGTGCGGGATGAAGGCTTGACCTCAGCCGAAGCGGAAAGACGTCTCCAGCACTATGGTCCCAATCAGTTGGAGGAAGCGCCACGTCCAGGCTTCCTCGCTTTGTTATGGGGACAACTCAACAATTTCGTCGTGATCTTGTTGATCGTCGCGTCGGTTATCTCCGCCCTGCTTGGCGATTATGTGGAAGCCGCCGCCATTATGGCGATCGTCGTGCTGAACTCGGTACTGGGTATCATTCAGGAACAACGCGCGGAACAGGCGCTCGCCGCCTTGAAGAAACTCGCCGCGCCCGAAGCGCAGGTCTTACGTGACGGCTCGCGGAAATCTGTGCCTTCCTACAACCTTGTCCCAGGCGACATCGTCTTCCTCGAATCGGGCAACTTCATCCCTGCGGATTTGCGCCTGCTCGAAGCCATCAACCTGCGGGTCGAAGAAGCCTCGTTGACAGGCGAATCGCTGCCCGTGCAAAAGAACGCCGCGACGGTCCTCGAAAAGAATGTCCCGTTGGGTGACCGCAAGAACACCGCCTTCATGGGGACAGTGGTCAACTACGGGCGCGGACGTGGGGTGGTTACCAGCACAGGTATGACTACCCAGCTCGGGCTTATCGCCACCATGCTCCAGAGTGTCGAAACCGAAGAGACGCCGCTCCAGCGTCGGCTCGACCAGTTGGGTCGCACGCTCAGCATCGGCTCGCTGATTCTGGTCGCCGTTGTCTTCCTCGTCGCCCTCGTCAATTACACGGAAATCAGCACGCTCTTCTCCGCGCCCATCGAATACTTCAAGGAATTTGCCTCCGAGATTACCGAGGTCTTCATCATTGCCGTAAGTCTGGCGATTGCCGCCGTGCCCGAAGGTCTGCCTGCTGTTGTCACCATCAGCCTCGCGCTTGGGATGCAGGAGATGATCAAGCGCCATGCGCTCATCCGCAAACTGTCCTCTGTCGAGACGCTTGGTTCAGCCACGACGATTTGCTCCGACAAAACGGGAACATTGACTCAGAACGAAATGACCGTCACCCGCGTCTGGGCGGACAATCAACTGGTTCACATCACTGGGACGGGATACGCGCCGAAAGGCGAATTCCAGGTGGACGGTAAGGTTGTCGAAGCGAAGCAGTATCCCGCCATCCTGACGACCCTCTGGCTGGGTGTGCTGAACAACGACGCCTTGATCGAAACGACGGGCGAGAGCGAATCCGCCATGACCTACCGCATCGTGGGCGACCCAACCGAAGGCTCGCTGCTGGTTGCTGCTGCCAAGGCTGGAGCGGTTCACCTTGATATCAAGGAAGCCTACCCGCGTGAGAACGAAGTCCCCTTCGACTCGGAACGCAAGCGCATGATTACCATTCACGATGTGACCAGACCGCATCCCAATGATATTTCCCCGTTCTACGATGAAAAGCACAAGAACTGGGATGTGATCGTGATGAAGGGCGCACCCGATATCGTGCTGACTCTTTGCTCGAAATATCAGGGCATGGACGACAAGCCGCGTGAGATGACCGAAGCCATGCGCCAGCAAATCCTCGCCGCCAATGACGCAATGACGAAAGACGCCCTGCGTGTGCTTGGCTTCGCCTATCGTTTGGAAAAGAACGTGCCGAACAACATCGAAGAGGTCAAGACTGAAGACCTTGAAAAGGATTTGGTCTTCGTCGGTCTGATGGGCATGATTGACCCGCCGCGCACCGAAGTGAAACCCGCGCTCGAACACGCGCGCCATGCAGGCATCCGCACGGTGATGATTACGGGCGACTTCCCGAACACCGCCCGCGCCATCGCTGAATCCATTGGCTTGCTGCGCCCAGGCAAGAAGGTGATGACCGGCGCGGAACTCGATGCGATTGACGACAAACAACTCAAGGCGATCATCGAAGACACCGACGTCTTTGCCCGCGTCTCGCCCGAACACAAGATGCGCATCGTGGACGCCCTGCAAGCCAACGATGAAGTGGTCGCCATGACCGGCGATGGCGTAAACGACGCGCCCGCCATTAAACGCGCCGACATCGGTGTGGCGATGGGTATCACCGGCACCGACGTTGCCAAAGGCACAGCCGACATGGTGTTGACCGACGACAATTACGCCAGCATCGTCTCCGCCGTAGAGCAGGGACGTATCATCTATTCGAACATCCGCAAGTTTGTGTTCTTCCTGCTTTCCTCGAACGTTGCCGAGATCATGATTATCTTCCTCGCGACTCTCGCAGGTCTGCCCGCCCCGTTGACCGCGATTCAACTGCTCTGGCTCAACCTCGTTACTGACGGTGCTCCCGCGCTGGCTCTCGCCATGGAAAAGGGCGATCCCGACATCATGGATCAGAAGCCGCGTGCCAAATCCGAACCAATTGTCAACCGTTCGATGGGGCTTGGCATCGTCATCCAAACCATCATGCAGACCAGCGCAGTGCTTGGCGCATTTGTGATGGGACTGGTCTGGCACCTCGAAGCGGGCGCTGTCATTCCCGATGGCGCGAACATGTTGACCTATGTTTTGAATCATGACTGGCGCGGCGTGGATGTGCAAACCGCTGAGACGATGGCGTTTGTCACCCTGTCGCTCTGTGAACTGTTCCGTGCTTATACTGTCCGCTCGGAACGTGCTTCCATTTTTACGATCGGACTTTTCTCGAACAAGTACATGCAGTACGCGGTTGGGGCTTCCATCGCCCTGGTGCTGATTGTGTGCGCCGTGCCGTTCCTCCAACCCATCTTCAACACTCACTTCCTCAGCGGACGTGAATGGAGCGTGGTGGTCGGTCTCGCGCTTACCCCTGCCATTGCAGAGGAAATCACCAAGTTCTTCCTGCGAAGAAGCGAGAAGTAAAGAACGGGTTTTGGAATCCGTCAGCTTGCTGATGGATTGAGATTGATGAACTCCGGGTTTCTCGAACTCGGAGTTCTTTTTATCGGGTATGATTCACGTCATGTATAAACACGAGAACAAGTTGACCCCGGATCAATTGGATGCCTTTCACAAGTACTCCTCCACCCTTGCGCTTGGATTCATTGCCGCTGTGATTGCTTTCCTGTTCTGGCGGTTGATGATGCCACGCATGGATTTTTACAACGAACTGTGGGGACCCGCCTATCTACTCGTGCAGGGGAAAAGCCCGTACGACACAGCCAATCTAAATCCGATTCTCCCCGCTGTCTGGTTCCCGATGGCGATTGGTTTTTTCTTTCCCTTGGGTTGGATTCCTGAGACACTCGCGTTGCAGGGATGGTTTATTTTCAATATTATTGAAATCTGCGCCGCTGTTTATATCGTTCAGATGGACAAGCGCTCTCTCTACAACACGGTGACGCTGGCGTTGTTTTACTTTTTCTTTCCGTATGTTCTCAATCACTTCAACCTCGGACAGTTTTCCATCACTGTGATGTTATGCCTGATTCTATCCGCATACTTTGCGGAAAAGCGTCGTGAGTGGGTGGCGGCATTTTTTCTCGCTCTCGGACTTTCCAAGCCGCAGTTGGGATTTCTTGCCCTGTTTGGTTTGGGCATCTTTTATTTTCGACGCAATGGATTGGGTGGCCTCTTCCGCTTTGGAATGCGAACTGCCCTCACGTCCCTTGTGTTGACCCTGCCCCTCTTCATTTTTCACCCCATCTGGATTCCCGACTGGATTCAAAGTATGCAGTCCAATACCACCTGGCGGCACCCATCGTTGTTTTCTATTTTTTTGCAGTCGTTGGGAAAATGGGGAATTCTTTTCTGGGGTGTGCTTTTAGTCCTCGCTCTTGTTATCATCCTTCAACTGTGGACAAAACTTCCCGCCCAGGTTGCCATGTTATGGACTTTGGGAATCACAGCCATCGTTACACCCTACATCTGGAGCTGGGACTTTGTCCTGCTCCTACCTGTCTGGATGTACACTTTCATTCGGGTGGAGTGGAAACGTAAGTTCATTCTACTTGCCATTTATGCCGCCATCTGGTACGGAACGGCGCTTGTCCATTCGCGGGTTGGAAGCAATAATCAGGAATTCTGGTGGGTGCCGATATGTTTCATCGGCGCATTGGCGCTCACCACAGATTGGAAGAGCCGTGTCACACCAGGGACGAATTCGTGACGTTTATCCATATACCGGACAATAAAAGAATAATAGAATTCTTCTCATGACCCACGAACGCGACCGTAAAAGTTTATTAGCCATCAATCTTGGATTGGGGATCAACATCGTGCTTGCAATCGTCAAAACTATCTTTGGCGTTTTGGGGCACAGTCCCGCGTTGTTGGCGGAGGGTATCAACTCCACCTCGGATGTTGCATATTATATTGCCGCGAGTATTTTGGTGCGGCTTGCCAACCAGCCCGCAGACAAGGAACATCCCTATGGGCATCGCCAAATGGAAAGCATTGCCTCCGTGGTAATCGGTTCTTTTATCATCGTAACGGGTGTCGCTGTGTTTTGGGATGCGGTGGACAAAATCTGGGACCTGGTGGATGGGTCATCCACTTCCGACGGCGCACAGCCGATTGCTTTGTGGATTGCACTTGCCACCGTCGTAATAAAAATTTTCCTCACCTGGTTCGTCCGCAAACTTGGGCGCGAGACCCGTAACCCCGTTGTGGATGCACTTGCCTATGACCACCGCAACGACCTGTTCTCGGCTTCAGCGGCATCCATCGGCATCTTCCTCGGTCAGCGCGGACTGCCGTGGGTGGATCCGCTGGCGGGAGCGTTGGTGGCGATCTTGATCCTGCGGACGGGCATCTTCGTCCTGCGTGAGTCATCCACCGAGTTGATGGGGGTCCTGCCGCACCGCGATCTTGCGGAACGGATTTCAATCCTTTTGAAGAATGTGCAGGGAGTGAAACAACTGGAGGAGTTGCAGGCGCATCGTTTTGGACCCCACATCATCATTAATGTGACGATTGGTATTGACGGCGCGTTGACCGTGAGCGAGGGACATCTCATTGCATGCTGTGTCGAGAATATACTATCCCACGAGGTCTCAAATGTGAGCAGGGTGCACGTCCATTATCACCCCGCGGAGAGGCAGTGTGAAAACATGACCATTGATGAGATCCTGGAAGAACCTAAAAAACGCGCTCTTCCTCCGCAGTCTGAATATTACGACTAGGACATTTCTAATTCTTTTTCTTTTTTAGAAATAAATGCATCCCCTTGAGCGTTTGCCGCCACACGGATTCGGTATCCAGTTTGCGCTGAATGTCCGACGCACGTTGGCGCATGAGTGCCATCACCCGATCATCCTCTCCTGCATCCAGCCAAAAACCATGGCTGTTTATAGCGCAGAAATCCAGTCGCAGGTCGTACAAACGATATTGGAATTCATCCAACCCTGCTCCGCACTGTGGGCAGGGATAATTTGTCTTCGACTGAAAATGCACTAGGGATCCCTTATGCGCGTCGTCATCGAAGGCGACATCTTCCAACTTATCCAATTCGTTGAAATCAAGCCACATCCCGCGGCAGGCGGGACACGAATCCACTTCGATCATCCCCTTGTAATATTTTTTAACCAGGCCAGCGTTGCATTTTGGACAATTCATTTTATTCGGGCAGCACTTCGTAGATTTTTACCGGGTTTTCACGTCCGCGTAAATAGACCGTGCTGATACTTTTTCGTGGGTATGTTTCGCCGAGTGCCGCGACCGTTTCGGAGCCGGCAATGATCTTGAAGGGGCGGCTGTATTCCTGTATATGATACGCCACATTAACCGTATCGCCCGCCGCATGGAATTCCACTCGCTGCTCGCCGCCGATATATCCCGTCACGGCCCGCCCTGTATTAATAGCCACGCCAATGATGACGTTGGAACGCGACTCCTCCAGGGACCCTGTGGGTTTCATGCGCATGATCAGTTCCCTGGCGGTATTTACCGCCCTTTGTTCCGCATCGGGGATCGTTTCATTCGAGAAGACAGCCATGATGCCTGTGGCCAGGTATTTGATCGCTCCGCCATTCTTGAAAGTGATCTTGGCCGCGCTTCGATAGAACGAATCCAGAACATGTGCAAACTCCCGGGAGCTGAGGTGTTCGGCAATGGTATTGGAGTTCGCGATTTCTGAAAAAAGTACCGTGACCTTTTCCTCTTTCAAGGGTGGCAGGTGACCGTTTTGGAAATAGTAGCTGAAGAGATTGTTTGCCTCACTGGGGGATGCAAACCGCAGCAACAGGCTATGAAGTTGTTCCTGTGATTGCACCAAACCCATCAGGCGCATACGTTGGATGGTGAGCGCCGCCTGATGACTGATGGCCACCGCAATTTGTAAATCGCGCTGTAAGAATGTGCGTGTTGCGGTTCGGGGGCGCATCATGCAGATTAGCCCAAGCAGGTCATCCCCGGCCATGATCGGCACATAGATTGCGTCGACGCTGATCTCCGCAGACTTTCCCCGGATGGCCTTGCGGGCAAGATCGGGGTCATACTGCTGCGGAATCAGGTGGTCGAAATCCTTCTCCAAAACTACGGTACATTGCTCAACGTTCATGAACTGTTTTACCAACTCGGCTGTTTCCAGGAGCGCGGTTGGAAGGTCCATGATGGTGTTAAGTTTTTGTGCTACCTCGAAAAGCAGGAGGGCATGATTGTCCACCGATTCCAGCACCAGTGCGCGGGTGTAGCGCTGTGTATTCATTGCCACCGGGTGACTTTCATTCGCATCTTCCAGGTGCAGGAGTACCTGCCCAATGCGGATGGTATCCTTGTTCTTAAGGGGGGTTGGACGCGATATGCGTTCGCGGTTTAGATAGGTGCCGTTGGTGCTTTTAAGATCGCTCAGGGTCAGAATGTTATGCTCAGGCCTGTATTCGATACAGGCGTGAAAACGCGACGCGGCACTATCGTCAACCACAATCTCGTTCGTGGAGGCGCGACCGACGCGTGTAATCCCCGATTTTAGGGGTAACCGCCTTTGGGGGATGTTCAATGCTTCCACCACTAGATTCCACATGAGTTTATTATACGGCCATACCCCCCCAGGCGCATAATAATCTCATTGAAAAAAGGCAAAAACACTACGAAATTGGTTTGTGTTCTCCCTCTGCCGCCCCTGCAACCAACTCGTCAACAGCATAACCGGGAGAATCAAAATTGAGCCAAACCAAAAACTCTGTATTCCCTTTTGGACCCAGAAGTGGAGACTTGATCAATCCGCGCAGACTAAAGCCCAAGTCTTTTGCAAAAGAAAGCACAACTACTAGCACCTGCCTGTGGATCTCGGGGTCGCGGATCACGCCATCGCCTCGGGCTACATCCTTCCTCCCGGCCTCGAACTGGGGTTTGATCAATGTAACAACCCCCCTCCAACTCCCCCCATTTTCTCTGAAAATAGAGGGAGAGCCAGAGAGGGGGACAATCCAATTCTTGATGACGGGCAATAAAATCTTTAATGAAATAAACGAAGCATCCACCGTGACGAATGAAACCGGTTCCGGCAGGGATTCCACATGGCGGGCGTTGGTTTCCTCCATCACCACCACGCGTGGATGGTTTCGCAGCTTCCAGTGCAAAATCCCCTTTCCCACATCGATGGCATAAACCTTCTCCGCGCCGCGCTGTAACAGACAGTCGGTGAATCCGCCGGTGGATGCGCCCACGTCTGCGCACACCAGCCCTTTGACGTCGATGGCAAACGCTTCCAGTGCTGCATCTAGTTTTTCGCCGCCGCGTGAGACGAAGCGCGGACCGTGGTCAACTGTCAGCATGGACTTGGGGTCGATGGCAGTTGCAGGCTTCAGTACCACCTGGTCGTTTACCCGCACCTGTCCCGCCATGATCAACGCCTGCGCCTTCGCCCGCGACTCGGCAAGTCCTCGTTCCATCAACAAAACATCCAAACGAAATTTCGGCATGAAGGCATTGTATCAGGTAAAATATCCCCATGTTAAAAGCCCTAATCAAAACCATGCGCCCGCGGCAATGGGTGACAAAAAACATCTTTATTTTTGCCGCACTCGTATTTGACAAACAACTGTTCATTGTCGAATCCTTCTTGCGAACACTCGCAGGGTTTGCTTTGTTCTGTCTGATTTCATCCAGCGTTTATATTTTCAACGACCTTGCCGACGTGGAGGCAGACCGCCAGCACCCCGAAAAGAAGAACCGCCCCATCGCGTCGGGCAGGCTTCCCGTTTCAGTTGCCTGGGCGGCGGGCATTTTGCTGACAGTCATCACGCTCACGATAGGCTACCTGCTCGCCCCATCCTTTGGGTATGTGATCGGATTGTATTTCCTGCTCAACCTGGCTTATTCGAAATGGCTGAAGCACATCGCCATTTTGGACGTGTTGATCATTTCAGCGGGTTTTGTCTTACGCGTTGGTGCGGGTGTCACCCTGATCGAAGTGGAAAGATTCTCGCCCTGGCTGTACGTGGTCATGACGCTGCTTTCACTTTTTCTTGGTTTTGGCAAACGCCGTGCTGAACTGGCTTTGCTGGCGCAGGGTGCAGGCTCGCATCGCAAAGTGCTGGATGGCTATACCCTGCCGCTCCTTGATCGATACATCATGATCGTCTCCGGCACCACCATTGTTGCCTACTCGCTTTACACATTCTCCGCGCCCAACCTGCCCGATAACCACAGCATGATGCTGACCATCCCCTTCGTGGTGTACACCATCTTCCGCTATCTCTACCTCATCGAAGTCAAGCATGCGGGAGGCGCGCCGGAGGATATCGTACTCTCCGACCGCCCATTTCAAATCGCCATGCTCCTCTGGGCAACTGCAGTCCTGGCAATCTTTTACCTCTCGTGAAATCCTCCGCGCCCGGCAAGATCATCCTCCTTGGCGAACATGCGGCGGTATACAACCGTCCTGCCCTCGCAGTCCCCGTCACACAGGTGCATGTGGATGTGGAGGTTTTGGATTCATCCCGCGAAGGGGTTTGGATTCAAGCTCCGGGCATAGACCTGCACGCCGAACTGCGTTCCCTTCCTGTCGACCATCCAGTTGGCGCTGTTATCCTGAAAGTTTTTCAACGCTTCAGTATTTCCTCTCCCCTTGGGAGAGGGCAGGGTGAGGGTCTCGACATCTCCATCGCCTCCACCATTCCCGTCGCAGCCGGACTCGGTTCCGGTGCGGCAGTTTCTGTTGCCCTTATCCGTGCCTTGTCAGGGCATCTCGGTCAACCACTGGCAGATGATGAAGTCAATCAACTTGCTTACGAGGTCGAGAAACTCCATCATGGCACGCCTTCGGGAATCGACAATACCGTCATCACCTATGCCAGACCCGTGTACTTCATCAAGGGCAAACCGCTCGAAATCCTCAAGACGGCAAAGCCCTTCACCATCGTCATTGGCGATACGGGTATTCCTGCTCCCACGAAAAAAGCCGTGGCTGACGTGCGCCGCCTGTGGGTGCGCGACCAGTACACCATTGAAAACATCTTCAACGAGATAGCGCAAACCTCGCTCATTGGCAGGCGTTTCATCGAAAGCGGAAGGCCCGAATTGCTCGGCGAGCTCATGGACCAAAATCACGAGTACCTGCGGGTGTTGACTGTCTCATCCCCTGAATTAGACAAGCTGGTGGAAGCTGCACGACTTGCCGGTGCTCTCGGTGCAAAGCTCAGCGGCAGCGGACGGGGTGGCAACATGATTGCGTTGGTGGATCAGTCCAAGGCGGAGTCCGTTGCGGAGGCGTTACTTTCGGCTGGAGCAAAACGCACCATCACCACCCAAATCGCGTAGGTCACGCTTCCAGCGTTACATCACCCATGTCCGACAAAAAATGGCCCGCCCCCATCCTCTCCTATCTCGCCGTGTGGGCGGGATTATTTTTCTTCAAAAATGCATGGTTTACGTTGATTGGATTTCACATTGCAATTCTTCTTATCCTTGTGTTTATCCGCCCGAATATTCCCATTAACCTTCTTCTCAAAAGCAAACACCCCAAATGGATTTTGTTCAGCGTGCTTTTTTGCAGCACCAGCGGTATTGGTTTGTATCTTTTGTGGAATATGTTCGGTATTGTGCCTGACCTGTCCGCCCAACTTCGTACCATCGGCTTGCACTCTTCCTCGTGGTTTGGTTTCATCGCATACTTTTCTCTGATCAACCCCTGGATCGAGGAATATTTTTGGCGCGGCGTTCTTGGGAGCGGCACAAAAAATTTGCACCTCGTTGACGTTGTTTACGCAAGTTATCATGCTCTTATATTGTGGGGCAAGGTTCATCCGCTTTCGATTATTTTCGCCGTGACCGTCCTTGTTTCCGCTGGCTGGCTCTGGCGACAAATCTCCCGCCTTGACAGAGGCCTGCTCGCGGCTGTGCTTGGTCACATGATTGCCGACTTTTCTATATTGATGGTTATTCGCTGGATGTGTCTTTGAAATGAACATACTTGCCTTGAAACTGATTCTCGCTCCTGTCATCATCGGTTCTGCCAGCCTGGCGGGGCGGAAGTGGGGGCCCGCTGTCAGTGGGTGGATCGTGGGAATGCCGCTCACTTCGGGTCCTGTTATCTTCTTTGTCACTCTTAGCAATGGAAAGTCCTTTGCGGCAACTGCGGCGCTGGGTGTCCTCAGTGGCGGACTTTCGCTTGTGGCGTATGCCCTCACTTATTCCTGGCTGGCAGTCAAGTTTCGCTGGCAGGTTGCCATTTTAGGCAGTCTGCTTGTGTTCTCGATCAGTACGATGCTATTACAGAACTTCACATTTCCTTTTCTGCCCATCCTTATAATGGTTTGTGCTGCTCTTTTCATTGGGCTGCGTCTCATGCCGAAGGACGAAGTCGAAGAGGGGACTGAAAACAAACCCGGAAAATGGGATATCCCTGCCCGCATTCTCATCGGCACAAGTTTCATCCTGCTGCTGACAGGGATTGCCCCGTATATTGGTTCCCGTCTGACCGGCTTGTTGACAACCATTCCCCTCTATGTCACCATCCTGACGATTTTTGCCCATCGAAACCAGGGTCCTGCCGCTGCGGCACATGTTTTACGGGGACTGCTCTATGGAATGTTCGCCTTTACTGGTTTTTTTATCACATTGAATCTCTTGCTTGAGCGGGTCAATTTAGCTGTAGCGTTTGGTTCCGCCGTCTTATCTGCGCTGTTGATTCAAGGTTTTTCCTTGTTTATTTTGCGCCGAAAACACCCTTAAAGGTGTGTTTTCAATTTGATTTTGAAATAAAAGGACGGGTGTCATACCCGTCCTTTCGATTCCATATCAGGTTCTGATGAATGTGCACGCTGCCTAATGGCATTTTGATACGGTATTAATATATACCTTTCGTGCTTGCAAGGTCAGCTCGTGGATTTGCAGAAGTGTGGGGATAGCCGGTACTCAAGTCCTATCAAAATACCCTCGGTTGAAAAAGCGCCATGTTAATCTTTATGCGTACAACGGGAAGTTTGTTTTACCGTTGGCAAGGAGATTTAAATGAAAAAAATAATGTTTCGATTTATAGGCTTTACCTTACTGCTTTCTCTAGTGCTAGGGAATTATCTTAATGTGGCCGCAGCCACGAATATCTATTATGTGTCCATGACTGGCAATGATGCCAATGTCGGCACATTGACTGCGCCATTTAAAACGATAACCAAATGTATGAACAAGGCCGCATATGGAGATACCTGTAAAGTATTGGCGGGGACT
>JAUQXA010000052.1 GCA_030834895.1 Anaerolineales bacterium | reverse complement strand
ACGACTGGAAGTTTGATTGAACGTTTATTGCCAAAGTCCATTCATGCGGTCACTGCCAGAGGTTTTGAAATCAAGGTCGCTCTACTTGTACTGGCTTGCAGCCTCAATTTCCTGTGGTAGGTAGCAACTTGGATTAATTACCTGTTTACTCAGATCGCCAAGCACGTCAAAGTAATTTGGAAATGTCTTGGAAACACAGGATGGATTTTCAATAGTCACACCCTCGAAGCGCAGACCAACCAACGAGAATGCCATTGCCATGCGGTGGTCGTTGTAGGTTTGGATGTTCGCAGGTTTGAAGGTTTGACAGGGAAAGATTGTCATACCGTCTTCATGTTCTTCCACTTGCACACCGAGGCGTTTGAGTTCGGTGCAGGTAGCGTGGACACGATCTGTTTCCTTAACGCGAGCGGAGGCGATGCCGCGGATTCGAGTTGGGGAATCTGCAAAGGGCGCAATTGCGGCGAGGGTTTGGGCGGTGTCGGGGATGTCGCTCATGTCGATGTCAAGACCGACGATGGACGATGGACGATGGACCGTAATTGAATTTTCGGCTTCGGTGACGATACAGCCCATTTTGGTCAAGACATCGAGAAAGGCAATGTCTCCTTGAACAGACTTGCGCGAGATGTTTTCGACTTTCACCGTTCCACCGCAGATGGCTGGCGCGGCGAAGAAGTAAGAGGCGGCGGAGGCGTCACTTTCAACAGTATACAAGTTACGAGATACAAGTTTCGTATCCTGCAACTTATATCTCGTAAGCGGAACAGTGAAAAATCGATAATTATCCCGTTCAACTTCTACACCAAAATCCTTCATGATGGCAATGGTCATGTCCACGTAAGGTTTGGAGTTTAGGTCGGTGGATAGGGTGATTTCAATCGGGTTTTGAGCATACGGAGCGACCATTAGCAAGGCGGACAGAAATTGGGATGAGATGTCACCTGCAATGGTTGTCTTGCCTCCAGGGAGTCCATTGGCGCGAATCTTTACGGGTGGACAAATCTGACCATTGACGACGGACGACGGACGATGGTCAATGGTCAATGGTCTATTGTCCTTTGGCAGGACTGGCTGAATGTTGCATCCCAGTTGCTTCAATGCTTCTACCAAATCCCCAATCGGACGTTCGCGCATACGTGGTTCGCCATCCAAAATATATTCGCCATTTCCCAAAGTCAAAAACGCGGAGAGGAATCTTGCCGCTGTGCCTGCGTTACCGATGAAGAGTTCGGCTTGTTGCGCTGGAATTTTTCCGCCCAAGCCTGTGACCGTCATTTCGCGGCTGGCTTCGTCTAGTTGGACATTGAAGCCTAAAGTTTGCAAGGCTTTGGCAAAGTAGCGCGAGTCGTCGGAGAAGAGGGCGTTGGTCAGGCGCGTGGTTCCGTTAGCAAGGGACGCGATCAGCAAGGCGCGGTTGGTCAGCGACTTGGAGCCAGGAACGCGGACGGTGGCGTTCAATGGATGTTGGATTGGGTTGATTTTCAGCGAAGAGTTCATTGAATAAAGGTTTGATATTTGCTTTGCGCTTCGTTCAAAATAGTGTTGAGTCTGGCAAAGTCTTCGGATGACAACGCAGATTCAATTTCAGCCAGTTGACTTTGCATTCCATGAAGTGCGTTCAGCACATTCTCGCGGTTGGATTGCAGGACGCCTAACATCATGGATGAAGATGTCCCTGCGAGGCGGCTGGTGGATTTGAAGCCAGGTCCAACGAAGGGAGTTACGTCCTGCGGGGTTGCCAATGCCAGCGCGGAGGAGATCAAAAATGGCAGATGACTCGTGGACGCGAGGATGCGGTCATGCTCAACAGCGTCAAGAACTTTGGCTTTCGCGCCGAGGGCTTCGATGATTTGATGCGCGGCGGAGAGGGCACGAGACGAGGTTCGCGCAAGCGGAGTCAGCAAAAACGGAGCGGCGTAATACAAGGTTCGTTCGGCGTTTGCAAGGGAAAGTTTTTCCTTGCCGCAGATGGGATGTCCGCCGATGGGGTCGAAGCGTTCGGGTAGACGGGACATCGATTCAACCACCAAACGTTTCGTCGAGCCCAAGTCCATGACGACGCAGGGGTTAGGAGTGAGAGAAGGCAATTGTTCGAGCAGAGTCAAAATCGCGGGGACGGGAGCTGACAGGATAACAAGGTCCGCTTCGGGGAGCAGCTTGGCAGAGTCGCTCGAAGCGTAGTCCACGATTTGTTGGGACAGAGCAAGCTCGAGCGCGGCAGGGTCAGGGTCAATTCCATAGATGGCGGCGCACTTTCCGCGTAGTCCCAAAGCGAGGGAACCACCCATCAATCCCAATCCGATGATGGCGATTCTTGAGTCCGCGAGATTAAAGTCAGGCTCGTTCATGTTGAGGAACCAAAGTCCGATCCACCGCTTCGGCAACCGCCTTGACCTGCTTCACCATTTTGGCAAAGTCTTCGGGCGTAAGCGACTGCTTGCCGTCGGAGATGGCGTGCGGCGGATCCTGATGCACCTCGACGATGATGCCGTCCGCGCCTGCAGCAACACCAGCCCTGGCGACTGCGGAGACGAATGCCGAGTCACCCGTGGAGTGAGACGGGTCGAGGACGACGGGCAGGTGCGTAAGTTTCTTGAGGACAGGGATGGCGTTGATGTCGGTGGTGTTGCGCGTGGCGGTCTCGAAGGTGCGGATGCCACGCTCGCAAAGGATGACGCAGTTGTTGCCGCCGTTCAGGATGTATTCGCTCGCCATGAGCATTTCTTCGATGGTTGCAGACATGCCGCGCTTGAAGAGGACAGGCGTGCGGGTTTCGCCGATGGCGCGCAGCAGGTTGAAGTTTTGCATGTTGCGCGCGCCAAGCTGGAAGACATCTACATACTTGACCATCATCTCGATTTGCGAAACCGCCATCACTTCCACAACGAGGGGCAAGCCTGTCATCTCGCGAGCTTCCGCCATGTATTCGAGACCTTCCTCGCCAAGACCTTGAAAGGCATACGGCGATGTGCGCGGTTTGAAGACTCCGCCACGGAGCGCGTTCGCACCCGCTTCCTTGACTGCCTGCGCGATTTCAATGATCTGGGCACGGGACTCCACCGAGCATGGTCCAGCGATGATGGGGACTTCCTTCCCGCCGATTACGAAACCGTCCAACGGGAAAATCGAATCCTGTTCGTGGAATTGTCGCGACGCGAGTTTGTACGGCTTGGAAATCCGTTGGACTTCGAGGACGCCTGGGAAGGCTTCGAACTCTTCCTTGAGGACGTAATGCCCGTCACCGACTGCGCCGATGATGGTTTGCTCCGCCCCGAAGATGGGATGCGCGGTGAGTTTATGACCTTCGACGGCTGCAATGACAGCGTCGATCTGTTCGCGGGGTGCGCCTGGGCGCATGATGATCATCATGGTGAAAACTCCTGAAAGGATGAAATTTGAAGGATGAAGGATGAAAAGGTCGAACGTTACACGTTTGACGTTTTTACGCCCAACCTTGCTTTGTGTATTCGCCTTGAGCGACGGCAAGCCTGCGCCCCATGACCTGTGCGATCTGCCCAACCTGTTTGACCATCGCGGCGAAGGCTTCGGGCTTGAGCGATTGCTTGCCGTCCGAGACCGCCTTCGCCGGGTCAGGGTGGACTTCGACGATGAGTCCATCCGCACCAGCGGCAATAGCAGCGCGGGCGACGGCGGTGACGTAATTCGCATGTCCCGTGGAATGCGATGGGTCAAGGATAACGGGAAGGTGAGTCAGGTTCTTCAAAACGGGGACCGCATTGATATCGGTGGTGTTGCGGGTGGAAGTTTCAAAGGTACGAATGCCGCGCTCGCACAACATCACGCGGTTGTTTCCCCCAGCCAAAATGTATTCAGCAGACATGAGCAATTCCTCGATAGAAGCGGACAATCCACGTTTGAGCAGGACGGCAGTGCGGGTCTCGCCGATGGCTCGCAGCAGGTTGAAGTTCTGCATGTTGCGCGCTCCAATCTGGAATACATCCACGTACTTGACCATCACATCAAGCTGCACCTGCGACATGATCTCCACCACGATAGACAATCCCGTCTTCTCGCGGGCTTCGGCGAGTAATTCAAGTCCCTCCTCACCCAGACCTTGAAACGCATACGGCGACGTGCGTGGTTTGAACACTCCCCCACGCAAAGCGGATGCTCCCGCTTCCTTAACCGCCTGGGCTGTTTCCAAAATCTGCGAACGGCCCTCCACCGCGCATGGTCCAGCGATGACAGCGATCTCGTCCCCGCCGACGGTGAATCCGTCAATGCCGAGGATGGTGTTCTCAGGATGGAATTGGCGCGACGCGAGTTTATACGGCTGGGTGATGCGCTGGACAAGGTCCACGCCATCGAGGCTTTCAAATCGCTCAAGCGGAATATTGTGCGTCTCGCCGATGGCGCCAATAATCGTCGCTTCGACTCCCTGTGAGAGGTGAACGTTCAGTCCTGCCTCTTTGATGGATGTAATCACCCCCTCCACTTGCTGGGGCGTCGCGTTGGCTTTCATGATAATCATCATAGGTTCTTCTCCTTGTGTAGGTATACAGGTATAAGGTTTTACTTGTCTACGTGTTTACTTGTGTACATCCTCACTGCGCTGCCACCAAATCTGGTCTCAACTTCACGGCATCCCGCAAATACACGTGCTTGATCTCGCTCTGCGGCACATCCGTATTCCAGTGAACGAGGACGCGGATTACTTTCCTCAAACTGCCAGGGACGGGAATCTCACGGGCGCACATCATCGGCACCATGCTCCAACCCATCTGTCGCGCCGCTTGGGCTGGGAAGGTGGAAGCGAGGTCTTCGGTCACAGTGAAGATGGCGCTGCCGACATCTTCGGGCTTCATTCCTTCGTTCTCTTTCAAGATCGCTTCAAGCAGTTCACGGGTTGCCTGAAGGATTAAGTTTGGCTCGTCTGCTGCGACGGTTGTCGCGCCGCGAATTCCGCGTGTGGACATATGGTCTCCTTGACTCCCCTCTCCTTTCAGGAGAGGGGTTGGGGGTGAGGTGGTAACAAAAAAGAGCGAGACCGTGTGGTCTCGCTCTTCTGCATCCAGATTGGGTGTTCTGTCTACTTAAGCGCCACCAACGGCAACCGAACCTCGGAAACCGTAAAAATAAAAGTAGCTAAACCAGCGGGTGGACTTAAGCATATTGGGCGTTATTCTATGCGTGTCAGGCGGATAAGTCAAGGGGCAAGTCCAAGCCATTGGTGAACATCGGCGATCCCCCACTAAAAACCTGCCAGGAAATGATATTTCCTGGCAGGTAACATTTATTACTCGGAACCAACTACGGAGTACTTGGCGGTTCTTCGGCAGGAGGGTCCGAAGGTATATCTGGTGGGGATGGGTCATTCTCCGGCGGGTTTGGCTGTTCATCAACGGGAGGAGATGTGTCACCTGGAGCCTCACTCGTTTGTACGGATGGCTCTTCTTTAGCCACACTTGGCGCGTTGTTCAAAGGCGCAATAATAGGGCTTGCCGAAGTATTTGTCACTTCTACAACCTGAACAGAATTGATATCCGCCCCATCATCGGCAGATGTTTCTGGTGCAATAACTACCAGGAACTGGTAGATGCCTATGGGGGGGTTGCTGGATGCATTATCTACATCTATAAGAACTCCGGTTTGATATGGGGGAGTTCCATAGAGTACGCTGCTTGGGTTATTAGCAATAATGACTTGATTATCGGTTTCTGCACCTGCTATACTGCCAACATTCGAATTTAGGTCTGGATTACCATCGCCCCAATTGAAAACTTCGTAGTAGATACCGTCGAACACACCATCGTTGTTGATATCCTGCGAAATGCCAATAATTACCTGATCCATCGCGATATTAATTGGGTTTGCCATTTCATAATACACCAAATCATAATCGGTATCCGGTGTTCCTTCTACGATAATCGGGGTTGTTCCAAGATTTACAACAATATATTGACCGTCCTGGAGGTTATAAAATGAAAGATCGGGGTCGCCAACAATATTCGGTGGCGCCGAAACCTGGGTTCCGGCTGGCGTCGAGGTTACCGGTATAGGAGTTGGCGGTGTGGTGGTCGGGGGGGGAGGCGTCTCTTCGCCACCATCTGGCGGCTTGGTTCCGGTTGCAGGTGGGGTTACCACAGTAGGTGCGGTTGCCGTGGGAGCTGTAGGGGAAGGCTGAGTAGGGGAAGGTTGTGTAGTCACCACAGTCGGTGGCGGATTGGTGACTACAGGCGTCTTACTGGGTTCGAAGATAATAAATGGAGGAAAGGAATTACCTCCAGCACCAGCACCAGGCGTGAGAAAAGTATCCAGCCAGCCCAGGGGTGTCAGGATCGCCGGCAAAACGGGTTGTACCAATCCGTTTTGTTGCATTGGAAGTTCATTCGGATCAAGATTGGATTGCATCCCAGCATTTAAGCTCCACTCCGGAACAAGTCGAATTGCAACCTGTCCGGCAATCAGCATAAAAATAATGCCAATCGGGATGATAAAAACAAGCAAAGTCCAGTCTCGTCGTTCACGAGGGGGGGGTATCATGATTCTTCCTCCAGTTGTTTCCCAGCAGGCAGGGAAACATAAAACGTACTTCCCGGATTGGTCTGCTCATTATATCCCGGGCTTTCCACCCAAATTCGACCATCATGCGCCTCAACAATGCCGCGTGCAATCGCCAACCCAAGGCCAGGCCCGCCCCCCTTGAATTTTGTCTTGCCGGATGAATGCAAAAGCACATCACCTGTCTGGTTGAATTTCTCGAAGATCAAGCGATGCAGGGCAGGATCGATACCAATACCCGTATCGCGGACGGCAATTTCCACCTGGGGTGGCTCACTTCCATTCAGATATTTCCCGCTAATATTAATCGACCCACCGTCCGGTGTGAACTTGATTGCATTCATGATGATATGATGAAAGACCTTTTGAAGCATGTCCGGGTCGGCAGGAATGAGCGGCAGGTCGGCAAGCCCATCTACAGTCATTCGGATATTGCGTTCGACAAAGGCCTTTTCAAACCCCTTATTTACTTTTTTGATCAACAGGTCAAGACGCATGCCAGTCTTTCTCAGAAAGAGGGTGTTGCTATCTATACGAGAGACATCCAACATGCTGTCCACGATATCGGTCATACGTTCCGACCCCTCTAGAATACCGCGCGCCAACGCCAATTGTTCAGGCTTATCCTGCATATCCTGTTCAAGCATTTGTGAATAACCCATAATCAAGGTAAGCGGGGTTCTCAATTCATGCGCTGAAATTTGAATAAAATTAGTCTTCGTTTTGTCGACATTTTTGAGGATTTGATTCATCCGCTCCAGTTCAAGCGTATGTTCTTGCAAGCGTGCGGTCATCTCGTCAAAAGTATTGGCAAGAGCACCAATCTCATCCTTGGAACGGATGCCGGTGCGGCGTTGCAAGTCACCGCCTGCTATGGCCTGTGAGGTATTAACAAGGGAATGCAAAGGTTTGATGATCAACCGTGTAACCACAAAGCCAATTCCCAGCACGAAAAGGAAAACAACCGTAAAAAGGATTACATAGGTCCTGCGGCTGGTCACGCCGGATTCGAGAACATAGTCCAAGGGCAACGCCACCGCAAAGACGCCAATGCGGTCATTGCCCACTTGCAGGGGTCCGCGCGCAACGCTATAGGCGCGTTTGTCAACTTCAATATTTTTCCCCATCACAACGTCATCGGATAGAATACCCTCTTGATATTGCTCTTTTGTGATCGAAAGAAGTTTCAATGCGTTTTGGTCCCCCGCCCCCAGGGTGGAACCGATCGCCTGCCCATCGCCGCCGTAAACAATAACGTCCGCAAGGGCTGTGCTTTTCAAAAAGGGGAGAATATTTCGAATGGACGTGCCAACCACAACAACACCAGAAAACTTTCCGCCCGAGGAGACAGGGAGAGCGGTGTAATAATACATTTCGTTATTTACAAGATTCATCCCCAATGCGCGGCGCGGGGGATCTTCAGGATTTCCAGCTTGTAGAAAAGGCACAACGATGGGAGAAGCTGCTGCGCCTGTAGTTTGATTCACATCTTGTAATTTACGATTCTCATCCAAGACTAGGTGAACAACCTCTTTCCCCTGTGACGAGATCAGGATTAAATTCTCAAGCCCCAGCCCGGCAGCAGCCGGTTCCACCAAAGCCTTTACAGTTTTTTGATCCTCGTCCGCCAAGGCGTCTGCCAGACCGGCGGTATAGGCAACTATGCGCGCAACGTCAACATGGTGGGATTCCTGACGTACAAAGCTATCGGAAACAACCCGCCCTGCCTGCAACAATTGGTTTTTAAGCCGCTCCTCAATGGTATTTGACACAAGGCGCGTGACCACATAGACCCCAATCACCGACACGACGATGGTCAAAAGCAGGTACGGAAGGATGACCTTTAAACGGATACTCATATAAACCTTTTGCGAGACGTTTCACAAAGGCCGTTAAAGCTATTATACAAACTTATGTTGAAATAATCCAATCATTAATGGGATTGTAAGACAATTACAAGGTAGAATTTGACAACCTATATCCAATTATATTTTTAGGAGTCACAATTGCTTCACAAAATGTACCAAACGCTCCACTTCGGCATAACCCACCTTGGCGTGGGCACGTATGCTGATTTCATTTTCTAGCCAAGTATCTGAGGCCATTTCCTTGCAGCCCTTTTCACGCGCCCAGCTTTCAGCAGCATCAGTTAGTGCTCCTGCCACACCCTTGCCGCGCAATCTTTCGTCCACAAACCAGGCCTCGATATAGCCAACCGGAGTGGAAAAACAACCCTCGGCAAATTCTCTGAGACGTGCCTCGATCATCCCCACAGGAGTGTCTCCGTCCAAGGCAAAGAGAACGATGTTCCTATCACTGGATAGGACATCGTCCATGTCGTAATCCAAATATTCATCTGGAGCTTCGGGCCAAACACCTTTGCGCATCCGCATCCATTCGGCTTTATCTTCGTGCGTGACTCGGCGGATTGTAATTTCCATGTTTCTCCTAAAATAAAAAGACCCTAAGGATTTGGGAAATCCTTAGGGTCTTAAGTATAAATCTAGTCCGCGCCGCGTTTTCCAAGTTGTTTATCGAGCATCAGTATGGCTGTGCCGTGCGCTTCAATTAACTTCAAAGTGGACACTATTTCGGCGGCATTCTTCTCCTCTTCAACCTGCTCCGTGATAAACCATTGCAGCATTACCTGCGCAGGATAATCCTTCTCTTTGAGTGCGGTCTCATAGAGTGAGTAAATCGAAGTCGTGACCTTTGCCTCATGGGCAGCTACTTCCTCGGCAACCTCCAGTGTCGATTTCCATTCGGTCTTCGGCGCATCGATGGTTTTGAGAATCACCCTGCCACCACGCTCGAGCAGGAAATCGTAGAGCTTCATGGCGTGCTCACGTTCCTCGGATTCCTGCACACGCATCCAGTGGGCAAAACCGGGGAGATTATTGTCTTCGAAGTAAGCCGCCATCGAAAGGTACAGATAGGAGGAGTACAACTCCTTGTTGATCTGGTCATTGATTGCGTCTTGCATATTTTGGGTTATCATAATTTACCTCTTATGTTATGTTAGATGGATAATACGCAGCAATTGGCTGTTATGGATTTTACCTTCAAGAGGCGGTGAGCGCAAATAATCTTACTCGCGCCTACTCGCCAAATACGAACAGCTCACTGAGCGACTCGCGGTTGATGTTATGGCGGATTGCATCGGCAAAGACCCGCGCCACGGAAAGTACTTTCAATTTGGGGTGGGTTTTTTCGGGAGGAAGGACGGTATCGGTGGTGACAATCTCGATGATCTCAGGCACAGCAACCAGCCGGTCCAATCCGCCGCGACTGAAAACGCCATGCGTACATACCACCCGAATATCCTTAATTCCTTCCTCGATCAGCAGACGACTCAACTCCAAAATCGACCCACCTGTGGCGATTTCATCATCGTAGACCAGGGCATGTTTATGCCCCCGCACTTTGTTGCCGATCAGTCCATTGATGACAACTTCTGAGTCTGAGACCCGTTCCTTGTTCCCGGCGGCGACAGGCAAATTAAGGGATTTTGCAAAACGCGCCGCCGATTTGGCCTGACCCATATCCGGGGAGACCATGATCGTTTCGGACAAATCGAGACCTGCAAGATATTTCCGGAACACTTTACTACTGCTTAATGGATCGGTGGGGATCCCAAAAAAGCCATGCACTTGTGGCGAGTGGAAGATCATGCTCATTACATGTGTGGCGCCCGCGGTTTTCAGCAAATCCGCGACCAGGCGGGCCGTGATCGAGATGCGCGGCGCATCCTTTTTATCGGATCGTCCAAAGGAATAATATGGAATGATGGCATGAATTTCAGACGCAGCCGCGCCGCGCGCGATATCCAGCATCATCAATAATTCCATCAGATGATCGTTAACAGGCTGGGAGAGCGATTGCACAATATACACGCGACGATGACGCACACTGGCGCCCAACTGAATGTACATATTGTCATTGCTAAAACGTGTGATACGCGTGTTATCCAGTGGCACACCCAAATGCGAGGCAATCCTGGCTGCCAATGGCGGATTCGAACTGCCACTAAAAAAACGAACCTCCCCTGCTGATATCGAATCTGGTGTTGTCATACTGCCTCCAACATAAATGATCACTTATTCTAATTGATTTCACCCGTCACGCTTCTTCAACCAACCAAGCAACTTCTTCGTGGACCAGGCATTGATCACGTCTTCCTTCGTCAACCATGCGCGCCTTGCGGTTGCGACACCGTAGAACAACACGTCCAAACCATCTTCGGAATGCGCGTCGGTATTGATGCTGATGGGAATGCCCAATTCCTTCGCACGGCGGGCGTACATGTCGTCAAGGTCGAGGCGAGATGGGTGGGCGTTGATTTCCAACGCCACCCGCCTTCCTGAGCGTATCGAAGGGTCAGCGGCGGCGTTGAGCACAGCATCCATATCCAAGTCTGCGCCTTCGCGGTCGGGGATCAGCCGCCCCGTGGGATGCCCGATGATGTCCACATGCGGGTTGCGAATCGCGCTGATCATGCGCTGCGTGGCTTTCTCACGAGGTTGGCGCAGACCGGTATGCATGGACGCCAGCACAAGATCGAGCGTGGCGAGAAATTCATCGGGATAATCCAGCGTGCCGTCGGCTTTGATTTCAACTTCGGTGGCGTGCAAAATCAAAATGCCGTCACCAAGCTGTTTTTGGATTTTTTTGATCTCGGCGGCTTGTTTCTTGTGGTCTTCGATTTTCAAACCGCCTGTCACGCCGAGGCTTGCGGAATGGTCGGTGAACGCAATGACCTTCATGCCGCGCTTCATCGCCGCCTGCGCCATCTCCAGTATGGACAATTTGCCGTCGCTCCAGTTGGAGTGCATTTGCAGATCCGCTTTGATGTCTTTGACCTCGATTAACTTCGGAAGCGTACCCGCTTTGGCGGCAGCCACTTCCCCACGATCTTCGCGCAACTCGGGCGGAATCCACGGCAAGCCAAGCCGTTCATAAACTTCCTCTTCAGTGGCGCAAAAGATTTCGCCCTTGCCATTCGTCTTCGTCAGCGAATGCTCGGACAGCGACAGTCCCTTCGCAAGCGCAATTTGCCGCAACTGAACGTTGTGATCCTTCGAGCCTGTCGCATATTGCAGGGCAGTCCCAAACTTCTCCGGTGGATGGACCCAGACCTGGGCACGCACGCCGTCTGTGAATTCGATACTGGATTTGGTCTCCCCTTTGCCAAGCACACGACTCACACCGGGCAGATTGACAAAGGACTCCATCACAGCCGATGAATCTTTTGACGCAACCAGGATATCCAGGTCGCCGACGGTGGATCGCATCCTGCGCAAACTGCCGGCTGGTTCCGCTGCGACGACTCCCTTCACCCGTTTGAGCGTAGCGATGATCTCCTGCGCCAGCGGATACGCACGTCCCAGCGGAATCCTTCCTGATCTGCGGGCGAGTGAGGCAATTCCTTCGAGGATGGCATTCTCGGATTTGGCACCCATCCCCGGCAGGCTGCGAAGCTGTCCGCCTTTTGCGGCAGCTTCCAGTTCGGACAGAGTCGTGATGTTCAGAGTCTTCCAGATGAGCGCGATCTTTTTCGGTCCAAGCCCGGGAACTTGCAGCCAATCCGCAAGGCTGGCAGGTACTTCCTCTTTGAGTCTTTCCAAAAAACTAAGCTCGCCTGTTGAGAGCAACTCGTCGATCTTTTCCGCAATGGCTTTGCCCACGCCGGGGATTTCGCGCAATTTGCCCTCCTTCCAGTATTCGCTGGCTTCGCGCCCAAGGGTCATCAAATTTTCAGAAGCCTTGCGATAAGCAAGGACAACGTAGATGACCTCGCCCTTAATCTCGCACAAGTTGGCGATCAATGTAAACGTATCGGCAAGTTGACGGTTATTCATCATGAGACACCTCTAAAGAGATTGTACAATAAATTATCTATTCGCAGACTCAGTTCGAGAACATCAATCGATAGGCTCAGGATTTCCAAGCACAGGCAAAGGTTTGGAAACGCGCACATCCCAAACAGCTTGTACAGTGGCAAATAATTCACGCATATTCCAGTATAAGCGCGAGACTTTTCGGAAATATGTATTACTTGCCTCCACACCGGTGGATTCAACGCCAAGTGAATTGCATAGAAATAAGGCGCGCGGCAGGTGGAAACTTTGCGTCACCAAAATGGCGGAGTTCACTTGAAAGATGGCGCTGGCGCGATAACAGGTATCGTAGGTGCGGCGACCGGCATAATCCAGCACAATATCCTCGTCCGGCATGCCGAGGTCGAGCGCGTACTGGCGCATGGCTTCGGGTTCGTTGTAGTTTACAAAGCGGTTGTCACCGCTCATCAACAACTTTTGTGCCTTGCCCTGTTGATAGAGTTGCACGGCGGTTTCCACGCGGTCCCTCAACACCGGACCGGCTGAGCCATCGCGCAACAGGCCCGCGCCAAAGACGATTGCCACGCGCTCGGACGGGACATCTTCCACTGTAAAGGTGCGCGGCGCGGCAAAGAGCAGAAGCGCCAACTTTGGAAAGAACAGGCCGACAAAAACAAACAGGCTGAGAATTAGCGTAAAACGCCAAAGGAATTTTATAATTTTTTTGAGCATGATAAGTGATTTTGATTGAGTTACTCTATCAATTCCGCCAGGTCCAACCCGGAAGCCTTGACGTACGCGGCAAAATCATCGTACATGGCGTCCTCGGCAATCTGGATTTCGTCCATGCCATAGACGGTTTGGATGGCAGCCTTTCCATCGGGCGTCAACATCATATCGATGAAGGCGCGCTGGATGACGCGGCGCATCTCGATGGGCAGGGTATTGGAGAGTGAGATGTTCTCGTAGGGAATCACTTCCGGCACGCGCCAGACGACCTTGACCCGGTCCATCACATCGGGATAGTCCGCTTCGAGCGAGGGAAGCTCGCGGGCGTCAATGAAGGTCGCGCCGAAGTCGCAGATGTCATCGGCATAGACGGCGCGAACGACGTTCAACTGACCCTGAAGAAACGCCGGGTCCTTTGTCTGAACCTGGGACTGGGTCAGCAACCCCAGCGGGATCACGTAGGCGGAGGGTGAGGTGGCGTCGCTCCAGCAGGGTTTTTTATCCTGAAATTGTTTCAGGGCCACGATGGCTTCAGCTGTATTTTCGCCGCGTTCAGCGTCGAAAAAGGATGTGAATTCGCCTTCTCGGTTGGCGATGAATTGCGCGCCGTAAAAAGCCTTCCCCTCGCGCAGGCTCGACAGGATTGTCGTAACCGAGTTGTTTTTGCGCGCCAACAGGTAGCCAAACGGTGTAAGCGCGGCAATATGCGAGTTTCCCTTGTCAAGCGCGTCCACGAGGGCGGTCTCAGAGGAGGGGGCAACAGTCACCAGCCTGTAGCCGGTACGCGCTTCGATAAAGGACGCAATGACTTCGCCTGCGGCAATGGCGTCAGGGCTGGGATGTGGGGAAGGTCCCAGAGCGAGGATCAGCGGATTTTTTTCGGTACCAGGCTCGGGCGTGATGAGGGGTGTCTGTGTCGGGAGGGGAAGAGGTGTGAGAGTGGGAATCGGCGTGGGAGTCCCCGAAATCAATTGAACTGGGAATGAACATCCAAGAATCGCAAAGATGAGTACAAGAAAAGGTTTCTTCATTTCATGGAACTGCATACCCACAATCATACTATAATAAGACAAGTTGGCAAAAGAAAGGACCATCCATGAAAAATACGCTCAACACAATCATGTCCATTATCATCCTGGTGGTGCTGGCGGCAGGCGTGTACTTTATCGTACAAACCGTGCGTGAAAGCACCGCCGCGGCGCAGGAAGCCGTGTCAGCTCCCTTCGAACAGGTCCATCAGGCGAACCAGGCATTACAGACCCAGGTGGCGCAGATGCGTAATCCCACCCCCACAGTGATTGTCGACCCGGTGACTTACATTACCAACGTGCGGTCGCTGGCAAGGCTTGAGACCATTCAGTATAGCGTGGAACAAGTGGTGACCTGCGAGGTTAATCAGGACGGTCCGTTGGCTATTTTTCTGGGGGACAAGGTATTGTTCGTGGGACACGGGCTGGTGATCGCCGGCATCGACATGGAAAAAATCCAACCCACCGATATGCGCTTGGGTGGCGACACCTTGTATGTGCGACTCCCGCCCGCCGAGATTTTTGTAGCGACGCTGGATAATGATAAATCGTATGTCTATGACCGTGATACAGGACCCTTTGCGGCTACCGACATGAGTCTGGAAACCAGTTGTCGGCAGGCAGCGGAGGATAAGATCCGCCAGAGCGTATTGGAGGATGGAATTCTCCAACAGGCTCAGACAAATGCCGAAAATTACCTGTTTAAATTCTTTACCACGCTTGGATACAAGTCGATTCAATTTGAGCACTAAAACCGACTTGCATTTCGGAGTCCAAAGCTGGGAGTCTTTGGACTCTTTTTTTATGGTGTGCAAGTCACCGGGATATTGACCTGTCTGGTGATCACGGTCGGTTCGAGAATATGCAATTTGATCCAGTACTCATTGGACGCACCAATTTGATAATAATCGTTGATCACCTGTGTGCCCGCCTGTTCGAAGACGAGGATGACATTTTCTGACGAGACGCCAGTGCTCGCCTCCCATTTCCAGGTGACAAAGGTGGGACCGTCGGTGGTGATCTCAGCTTCGAGAAAAATCGTCTGCGGGAACTGGTCGCAGCCGACTACAATGCGGTCTGGTTCGGCGCGTAAGATGGCTTTGGTTACCGTGGAGACGGGAGACTGTACCACCGGCAATTCATCCACCGTCCCTTCGACCTGAGTCACGCTGGCGGAAACCCAGCAAAAACCGTTCGGGTTGCCAGGGTCACGGATATACCACCAGTTGAAGGCTGTGTCCCTGCCAACCACACGCGCAGTTTCACCCGCTCGTAATTCGTTGATCAATTCGTAGACCACCCCCGGTCCGCGCCTGCAATTGACGCGTTCGGCTGTCACACGCAAGTCCAGTTGCACGGGCGCAGCAGTGGGGGTGAACGTAGGCAAAGGCGTAAATGTGGGCAATGGTGTTAAAGTGTGGATGGCGGCGGGCATCGGCGTTGCCTCCGCGCAGGCTGATAGAAAAATGGAAATAAGTCCTGTAAACAGGACAAGGCGTTTCATTCTTCCTCCTATGCAAATTCTCGTTGAACACCCAGCAGGGATTGTCGGCTCAATCCTGTGGGATACAAAAGGCGACCCATCTCGGTCGCCTTTAATTATCTACTTTACTATAACAGTGAAAGTTACCGTTTGTTGCGGATCCACCGGGTCATTTGAGGGTGGATAGTACCCAAGAGTGATATGTGTCTCGCCGGCACTGATTGCTTTGAAGGTCCAAGTGTCGAGACCTCCGCCGCCGACGAGGTTTGGGGCGCTGGTGGAGGTATATTCGCTTTTGACAAATTCTATCGTCCCTGAATCCAAATTTCCCACGATATCCCAGTGATAACCAGTTGTGGGATTGGACTCGAGAATGAGGGAAAATTCATTCCCCGCATCCACTTCAATGGGTTGTTGCGGATTGGTAACTTGCAAGGTCGAAGAAGCGCCATTACAAGACACAAGCAGGAAGATAAAAATGAATACCGCAAGTAAAACCCGTTTCATGAGAATTCCTTTCGCCCAACCATATTCTACGCCAATTTGCATATTTGGCACAAATTGATCAGGTGATTGTAAGAAATGATACTGAGCAGGATGGACTACTATCCTTTTCCCTCCCAATGGATAGTATATTTAGAGAATTCTCCAAAAGGGTCCATGCATGGATGACTCAATCGCAATATCCCGCATCAAACAAGGTGACTTGAACGGTCTCGAAACGCTTGTCAGCCGTTATCAGGCTCGGGCGGTACATGCCGCATACCTGGTGACCTATGACCGCGCACTGGCAGAGGATGTGGCACAGTCGGCATTCGTGAAAGTGGCGGAACGCATCCATCAGTTCGATGAGGAGCGTCCCTTCGCCCCGTGGTTCTTTCGCATCGTGGTCAATGACGCGCTCAAGCTTGCCAAGCGGACGAAGAGAAACGTCCCGTTGGAAGAGCTTGACGAAGACACGTCCCAGCTTGCCGCGTTGTTGGCTGATCCCGCTCCCCAGCCGGAACAAACGCTGGAAGAGAAGCAAGTCCGCGAGACCATCCTGAAAGCCATCCAAAGTCTGCCGCCCGAACAACGCGCCGTGGTTGTCATGCGCTACTACCTCGACCTGAGCGAGGCGGATATGTCTGCAAAGATGGACCGTCCGCTGAGCACCATCAAATGGTGGCTGAGGGACGCGCGCAAACGCCTGCGAGACCTGATCGATTCGAAGGCGGAAGGAGATTAGCATGGACAACAAGAAAATCCAATCCATCCTCCACGACGCGCTGGAGAAGGAAATCCCTTCTGCGGAGGTCGATCTCTGGCAGACTGTAAAAGCCAACTTTGTTGCGGGACAAGGAGAAAAAATGAACACAGACCAACCGCGCCGCATTCCGCGCACTGCCTTTGCCCTGATCGTTATTGTTATCCTGCTGGCGTTGACCTTCATCACTCCGCAGGGACGCGCCTTCGCGCAAAGCATCCTAAAGTTTTTCATCCGCTCCGGCAGCGACTCGATTTCCGTCCCAACAGCGGAACCCTACCAATGGATAACGACAACACCCGGTGCGCCGCTGCCGACCAATACGCCCCACCCAGCAGAGGCTGCCTTTGCCACCGAATGCGGCGACTTTTCCAACCCGACTTGTTCGGTTGAACAAATTCGAGGCATGGTGAATTTCCCGGTCAAGGAACCCGCGAAGATTCCCGAAGGTTTTTACTTCTCAGGCGCAACCGGCGGACCAGACAGCGTGATTCTGATGTATTACTATGAAGAACAGAACGGCGGTTTTTCCATCACAGTGGAACCTTGGACAGGCTCTCCCTCGCCTCAGTCAGACCTTGTCGGCTCCAGCGCCGAGGTTGAGAAGGTGCAGATTGACAACCTGGAAGGTGAGTACTTCGTAGGCATCTTTGCCTACGAAGACGGAAGTGATACAGCTACATGGAATCCCGATTTCGGAAGCGAAACATTACGCTGGGTCGATGGCGATGTTTCCTACAGGATACAATATTTCTATCCGCCAGCGCCCTTGGGAAAGGAAGGCATGGTCGATCTCGCGGAGACCATGACCACGGGATCAGTGGAAAAACTTCCCACGCCCACGCCGGGCGCCTTCGATATGGCTTGGGATCCGCGGGACATGTACAACCTGAGCATTCCCAAAGCAGAGGAAAAGGCTGGGTTCACCCTTCTGCTACCAACGAGCCTGCCTGATATTTTCATCCTTGTCGGCGCTCATTATCAGGAGGAAAACAACACGATTTGGATCTACTACCAACTCGACCCAAATCAATTCGGTGGCAACTCGAACGGGTTGGTAATCCGCGAACAGTCTGCTCCCAACCCCGAAGACAGCGCTCTTGGCGACATCGCAATCGGCGACTACAACAAGCTGCCGGAGGGGAATCCCGAAAACCTGATGGTGGTTCCCGCCGACGCAAAACTGGAAACAGTTCAGATCGGACCCAATACCGGGAAGTACATCGAGGGCGTCTGGAGCGGAACGGATTGCTGCGGCTGGCAATGGGATCCGAACCCTTACATGAAGACACTGCGCTGGTGGGCTGACGGCAGAGCCTTCGAGTTGAGTTACATGGGGATGGAAATCGGCAGGGACGACATGGTGAGAATTGCCGAAAGCATGAAATAAGAAAACGGGACACGGCGTCTGCAGTGTCCCGTCATTTCATTGGCAGGGTGAAATAAAACGTGGCTCCCCTTCCCACTTCGCTCTCGATCCAGATTTTCCCACCATGAACTTCGATAATGCGTTTGACAAGAGCCAATCCAATCCCGGTCCCTTCAATATCGGGATTTAACTTGTTGAAAAGACCAAACACCCGTTCATGATATTTCGTTGCAATGCCAATCCCGTTGTCTTTGATAAAGAAAACCGGTTTGCCATGCTCCGCCTCTTGATCGAGTTGACCAATTTCGATCCGGGGCTTTTGCTCATCGCCCATGAATTTGGCCGCATTGTCGATCAGGTTCTGAATTGCTTCTACGAGACGTGCCCTGTCGCAGCGGATAACAGGAAGGTTTTCGTCCACCCTGACTTGCACCTGTCCCGCCGCCAAACGTCCGTGAGCAAGGTCGATCGCCTCGCGCACAATGTCGTTGAAAGGCACATCTTCGGGTGGGTTTATCATCCTTCCAATACGCGAGAGTTCAAGCAACTCGGTCAACAGACGGTGCATTTTGCTGGTGGCTTCGGCAATGCGGGATATGTCCGCCTTTATGCGCTCGCTATTGCCGGTCAGGGCATCTTTTTCCAAAAAGCCCAAAAAGCCATTAATTGTGAGCAGGGGGGCTTTGAGATCATGGGAAACCGTGTAGGTAAAATTCTCCAGTTCGGTGTTTTTCGCCTCCAGCTGGGCGATCAATCTTTCTCGTTCGGCTTCCGACTCCTTGCGGAGGGTGATGTCGTGTGTCAAAGCAACAAAACCAATGGGCTGTCCCGTCTCATCGCGGATCAACACAGCATTCAGTTCGCCATCAAACTCTGTTCCGTTACCTCTCAGGAATTTATATTCAAGCCTGCCGCTGGCACCGTTGATATATGTCCTTTGCATGTTTTCCAATGCCTTCGGATAATCAGTTTTGGCGATCAAGTCAAATGCGTTGCGTCCTTTCAATTGGTCACGATGCTCCAAACCATGAAGGCGTAAAGTGGCTTCATTGAAGTCTGTGATGTTACCGTGAAGATCAGTGATCGTGATCCCATCCGTAATGGACTCGAAAATCGCGCGAATTTTCCCCGCCGACTCACGCGACGCAAGTTCAGCGCGGCGAATCCGTTCGAACGAACTGCCCAATAAAGCGGAGGAAAACCATTGCAGCGCCGCGATACCGCTCAACGCAGAGCCAACGACAATGCCCCCAATAAAGAACAATTCGAAATCCCGTTCACCTGTGAGCCAGCCGACGCCCAAATACAACATTTCGCTGATCGCCACAGTCAACCATTGCACCTTGTTTCCAAACAGCATGGAGGTCAGGACAACAGCAATTGCCAGATGCAAAACGCCGGTCGAGATAAGCCCCACCAGTGAAATGATGTACGCGCCCAATGTCAGAAAGATTGCGGGAAGCAGGTAACGGCTGACATACCAGCGCCCGCGAAAAATCAAGCACCACGCCACGAGCATCAGCGCGTCGAGGAACGCCATCATGAAGATGGGCGTATATGAGGGCACACCCACAAGCAGGTCGAAGGCGGGGACAATGATGGACATCATCAGGAATCCGATGCTAACCATCACGAAGATCACCCGTGTCATGTGTTCCCGCCGCGCATCCTCCTCGTTTTCTGCAAGCGAGGTTGTCAGAGAGATCCAAATTCGGCTCAGATCGATCATTGGGCAACCTCGGATGGACGAACGATGGGAAGTATGAAGAAAAACGTTGCGCCATTCCCTGGTTTTGATTCAACCCAGGTTCTGCCTCCGTGAACCTCCACTATCCTTTTTACAATCGCAAGGCCGATGCCTGTGCCATCGCTTGTCGAATCCAATTTATTGAACAGGCCGAATATCCTTTCATGGTGTTCAACCGGAATGCCAATTCCGTTATCCCTGACATAAAATATGGGATTGCCATGTTCCGAGTCTTTGCCGCTTTGTCCGATTTCGATCTGCGGATTCTGTTGATTGCCCATGAATTTGGCGGCATTGTCGATCAAGTTTTGCAGTACTTCCGTCAGGCGTTGACGGTCTCCAAAAACGGCAGGCAGATCGGGTTGGATAATGACCTTGATGCCGCGCTCCTCCAATCGTCCGCGTACGTTGTTCAAGGCATCCTGTACCAGACTGTCAAACGGTATAATTTCCGAGGTATTCGCCAGGCGGCCAATACGCGAGAGTTCAAGCAGTTCGTCCAACAAACGCCGCATCCTGCCAACCGCATCCGAGATGCGCTGGATGTCATTCTGCAATCGCCCGATATTGCCTGCCCTGGAATCCTTTTCAAGATAGCCGAGGAAACCGTTAATGGTGACGAGCGGTGATTTCAAGTCGTGTGATACCGTGTAGGTGAAACGTTCCAGCTCGGCGTTACGATTTTCCAATTCGACGATAAACTCCTCGCGTTCGGCTTCCGCCTTTTTGCGTTCCGAAATATCCCGCACAGTTACCAGGTACAGCGCTTCCTGCCTCAATTGGACAAAGCGGGCATTGACCTCAGTCCAAAACAAGCGCCCATCCCTGGTTTTCGCCAGCCACTCGAAAAGTTGCGGCTGGCCGGTTCGCGCCTGATTCAGCCATTGTTCGGCCTCTGTCTGGGTATAGGGAGGAGTGCCAGCGCTGAGCGACCCTGCATCCAGGCTGGCAAATTCCCGGCGCGTGTATCCGTACATACGCCCGGCGGTTTCATTGACATACAGGATGCGTCCATCACTGGCGTGGATGAAAATTGCATCATTGACCGAATCAAAAATGGTGTGAATCCATTCCTCGGAATATTTTTCGATGGACTCCAACATACCGTTGATGGTATTGCCGAGGTTGGCAAGCTCATCGCGCCCGCCTATCGTCACACGCTGTGAGTGGTCGCCGCTGGCGCGAATCTGGCTGATTTGCCGGTTGAGTATGGTCAGGGGTGAAAGCACAAAACGTTGTAACAGCAAAATGGATACCAGCAGGAAGCCCAGTCCACCCACACCTGCCAGGACGGCAAAATAACGGAAACTCTCCAAACCCTGTTTATAAATCTTGCGCGGCATGGCCACTTTGAGCAGGAAGCCTGGCTGCCGATCCAGTGTCGAGATATAGGTATATCCGAATACAGTATGCTGGTCGAGACTTTGAACATAGACAGTTTCCTCGCCATCAGCGGCAGACAACCACTCACTTGCCCGGCGGATATCTTCGGGCATGGGAGTCTCATCCAAAAGGCTGGCGGATACATCCAACTGGGAGGCTTCGGAAAGGTTGGCAAGCACTTCTTCATCCAAGTAGCGTCCAAAAACGACAGCGCCGCGAGGGTCGCCGGTGAAATCGGTACGCAGGCTGGCAAGGGAGGCAACATACATAGGCCTGCCTGCCAATAAAATCACTCCGCTAATTTCTGGCTGTTCCACTGTATGTGCCAGCAGGGGGCTACCGGGTTGCAGGAAATGGGATAAATCGGATGGAACTTCCAAGGGAGTCAGCGTTTTCAGGTCGTACATTTCCAGAAAGAGCGGCTGGTAATTGACATCCAAAATGACAATCAAGTTGGCACGGTGAGTGGCAAACAAGTCGGGGGTGAGTCCAAGCAGGGCAAGAAAAGCCGGATCGGGAACTTCGACGAAGTGATACATATCATCCCAAAAAGCATAGCCGCGTCCGACCAAATTGAGGCTTCGGGATTGATCGTAATAACTATTTACCACGCGCAGCACATTGGCGCGTGTATCATCCTGCTCGATCTTCTCATAGCCCCGCAACAGGGTAATGCGGGAAGCCAGGTAGATACCGAACGTGGAGATGATCACCGCGCCGGTCAATACCAATAGAGTCTTCTTCAGGAGCGTCATGATTCTTCGACGGGTTTCCCATGGCCCAGGGTAAACAGGAACGTGGTCCCCTTTCCCACTTCACTCTCGATCCAGATTTTTCCGCCATGCACCTCGATGATTCGTTTTACGATGGCAAGTCCGATCCCGGTGCCTTCCATATCAGGATTCAACTTGTTGAAAAGTCCAAAGACCTGTTCATGGTGTTTGGGCGCAATACCGACCCCATTATCCCTGACAAAGAAAATAGGGCTATCATGCTCTGCGTTCACATCCTTTTCAAGTTGACCAATTTCTATTTGTGGATGTTTTTGATCGCCCATGAATTTGGCGGCATTATCGATCAGGTTTTGCAAGACCTCGACCAGACGCTGCTTATCGCCATAAACATTGGGTAGGTTGGGTTGGACGGCGACCCGAACACCCCGCTCCTGCAATTGTCCATGCACAATATCCAGGGCGTTCTGCGCCAGATCTGCAAAAGGGACAACAACCGGCGGATTTACCACGCGGCCAATACGGGAGAGTTCGAGCAACTCGTTCAATAAGCGTCTCATCCTGTTGGTAGCCTCCTGAACGCGCTGGATGTCATTCTGCAATCGTTCCATGTTACCGGCTTTGGCGTCCTTTTCAAGATAACCCAGAAATCCGTTGATGGTAACAAGCGGGGATTTCAGGTCATGCGAGATGGTGTAGGTAAATCTCTCCAACTCGGCGTTTCGGGTCTCCAGGTCGGCAATCAGTTTATCCCGTTCAGTTTCAGTATGAATGCGATCAGTGATATCCCAGAACACGATTTGGATGCCATTTACTTGTCCCCGGGCATCATAAACGGGCGCTTTAAATACCTGAACATAACTACGTTTGCCGCCCAGCGGCTGGTGTTCCTCCACCATTTCCATAGTATGTCCGTTGGCAATCATTTCCTGGTCATCCCTGCGGTATTTCCCAGCCAATTCCACTGGATGCAGGTCAAAATCAGTCTTACCCAATATCTCAGATGCGGGCAACCCAAATCCGTCACAGTAGCGCTTGTTTACAAAGGTAAACCTGCCCTCCAGGTCCTTACGACAGACACTCATTGGCATGACTTCCACAAGAGATTGATACAGCGCCTCGCTTTCCTGTAGGGCTTTCTCCGCCTCCTTAAGCGGTGTGATGTCGCGTCCGACAGCCTGCAGCTCGATCACATGGTTGTTTTCATCGGTAATGCACTTTACAACCCATTGGATCCAGCACTCTTTCCCGTCATACCTGTAATTTATGTATTCGCCGGTTGTGGTTCCGTTTTCCTCCGCTAGTTTTTTCGCCTCGCTCGCGACCAAATCCCGGAATTCAGGCGCGATCATGAACATATAAGTATTCCCGATCAACTCCTCGCGTGTTTTTCCAAAGAACTTGCAGTAGGCATCATTGACATAGGTAAGGTTGGTGTCAGGCAGGTAACGACTGACCAGGTCGATCTGGCTTTCGACCAGCGCCCGATAACGCGCCTCGTTTTCACGTAACGCCGATTCGACACGCCTGCGTTCGGTGATATCGCGATCAATACCCCGATAGCCCAACAGATTCCCACGCTCATCAAAGAAGGGAACGCCATTCGTATCCATGACCACCTGATGACCATCTTTATGCTGGCAAATATTCTCCAATTGTGTGATCGGCTTTTTATCCCGTATCAGGTCACGGAAGATCGTGCCCACTCTTTCAGCTTCCTCCACTGGCATATAATCCATGGGCGTCCTGCCAATGACCTCCTCTGGCTTGTACCCCAACAGGTCGCGAACTTTCGGGCTGGCGTAGGTATATATGCCGTTCGCATCCACCTCCCACATCCAATCGTTGATCGTCTCAACCAGGGCGCGAAACCGTTCTTCGCTTTTCTTCAATGCGTCTTTTGCCAGAGCCGCATCCACAACTGTGGTCGAGAGGGAAAACGCCATCATCATGACGATTCCCATAAAAGCATATTCCATCAAATAGACAAAGTGATACAGTCCGTTGGCCACCAATGTGTCGTTGATGGCCGCGGCGTACATTAATCCCAATCCCCAAATTAATGGTCTGGCCTGTTGTTGGTTGCCATCTCTGAAATGACGAACAGCCACGGTTACAAGATAGGTGCTGGCAACCATTCCTATCAGGCTTTGAATTGTGGTGAAAGGGCCAAATGTCACTTCGTTATAGGTGATTGAAAGGTCAAAGGGCAACAGGATGTGTTTGATGGAAGGCTGGTCCACAAGCCAGGTTAGACTGCTTCGATCCACCAGTTGAACGATGACCGCCAAAAGGTAGTACATCGAGAAAGCATGCACAATAATTCCCGGCTTCCGCCGGATATAGTCAAAGACGAACCAAAGGAAGGCAGGCACAAAAAATGCCATGGAAATCAGTTGCGCCCGCTGCCATTGCGCACCCTGGCCGACTGTGGTTGCGTTATATAACCCAACACAAAAAGCATCATAGAAGGCTATCGAAAAACAGAGAAGCGCGAAAGTAAAGTCCGCGCGGTTTCGCGGACGGCGGATGAAAATCAACAGATGATATAGACCAACATATAGGGAAATGCCGGCCATTGCGACTACGGGTGAGGATAAAATGTTCATTTAGCTTTCTCCTGGACCAATTCCTTTCGAACGATTAACAACCAGGACCAAAAAGCAGATGACAGGTGCCCCTTCGAGACCAAACCCACTGATTTTCCACCCCGATGACTCGCGCAGTCATATCCACAAACGGCCGGTGAGTGTGTCAATATTTATTATACATATGTACGGGAAAAGTTGAAATGCCAGCAAGGGTTTACAAATAACACACAGTTCCACTCCAGGACCTTGATACTAAATGTGTTTTCAACGTTTCGCCCTCGTTCACCTGTTTGCGGGGATTGATGTTCCCTATTCGATCTTCAAAATTTCAGCAGGCGTGTTATTTTCTCTTGATATACCCAAACTGATTCAACATATTCTGATTGTCGCGCCAGTCCTTGGCGACCTTCACGCGCACTTCGAGAAAAACCTTGCGTCCGCCCATATCTTCGATTTCCTTGCGCGCGGCGCTGCCGATGGATTTGAGCATTTTGCCGCCTTCGCCGATGACGATTCCCTTTTGAGATTCGCGCTCCACAAAAATCGTCGCGGCGATGTATGCCATGCCGTTCTCACGCTCCTTGAATTCGTCCACGCGGACGGCTAGACTGTGCGGCACTTCATCGCGCAGAATTTTCAGGCACGATTCGCGGATGAGGTCGGCGGCGATGTCGCGCTCGTAGGAATCTGTGACCTGCTCTTCGGGATATTCGGGTGGACGTTGCGGGAGCAGGCTGATTAACCGTTCGAGGAGTTTGTCCACGCCGATTTTTTTCGCCGCCGAGATTTTCACCGCCTCAGCCTGATTCAGCAATCTGGTATATTCCTCGCTGTGGGCGGATTCGTCTTCGGGTTTGACCAAGTCCATTTTGTTCAGAACCAGCAGACGGGTGGAGCGAAGCGCAGTTCTGTTGAGCAGGTCAGAGATGCGGATGTCGTCCTCGGTCGGTCCAGTCGAAGCATCCACCAGCCAGAGAATCACATCCACCCCATCCAGCGCTTCTTCTGCTTCAAAATTCAGGAATTCGCCAAGTTTATGGCGGGGTTGGTGAATGCCGGGTGTATCGACAAAAATCAGTTGGGCGTTTTCGAGAGTGAGGATGCCAAGCTGACGACGGCGCGTGGTCTGCGGACGCGGAGAGACGGCGGCAACCTTCTGCCCAAGCAGGGCATTGACCAGGGTGGACTTGCCCACGTTGGGGCGTCCGATGATGGCGATAAAGCCGGAACGGTATGCTTCGCTACTCATGGTTTGGGTCTCCAGTTTACGATGACAAGGCTGGCAACGACCAGCACGGCTCCAGCCAGCAACTGCCAGGAGAGTTGTTCATCCAGAAAGATGATGCCGAGGAGGACGCCGCCGGGTGGAAAGACATAGGTCACCATCGAACTGCGCGTGGGACCGATCTCGTGCAGCAGATAATAATTCAAGACCATGGCAATCCCCGAGCCGAGGACGCCGAGCCACAGAATGGCGACCCAGGTGACGGGCTGCACGGGGAATTTGAACGACGGCTCGACAAAAGGCATCAATACCCACATGAAGATGGTGGAGGTGAGCAGGGGAGCTGCTCCGCGCACCGCGCCCTGAACATGTTGTGTGACCTTGCGAGTCCACACGATGCTGCCTGCATAAAATAGCGCGGCAAGGATCACGGCTGCCTGTCCGATGGCGGAGTTATGGGCATTGGCAAACAGGTCCTTGCTGAGCAGTACGACAATACCAGCAAAACCAACCAGCAGACCGACGACTTTTTGCGGCGTCATCCTGTCGTCGTGCAGAGTGAAATGGGCGATGACCAATGTAAACAACGGCATGGTTGCATTAAGAATCGATGCGACCGCCGAGTCGATGGTCTGCTCGCCCCATGAAATGAAGAAGATGGGAATGGCAAGGCTGGTCGGTCCGAGGATGGCATAAATGCCCCATGTCTTCCAGTCACGCGGCCATTGGTCCTTTTGATAGATGGCAACGGCGGCGGCGCTGAGAAAGCCAAACAACATGCGGAAGGCAACGAGGACGGTGGGTCCTGATTCTTGTACGCCGAGTTTGATCCACAGGAAAGAGGAACTCCAAATGATGCCGAGGACAATGAATACAATCCAGTGTTTTGTTTTCAATTTACTCCTATAGACGATGGACGGTAGACCACAGCCATGGTCAATTGTCCATTGTCCACGGTCTACTGCGTTAGATTTTCTTGACCAGATAATACTCCCCCCGTTCAAATCCGCGATTGAGATAGTAATGCCGCGTGCCAATGGCGGAGATAACCGCCATGCGCGAAAAACCATGTACGCGTGCAATGTCGTCGGCTTCTTCGAGCAGACGTGTGCCGAGACCAAGGTGCTGAGCCGCTCCGGTTTGTTCCTCGCCGAAGGAAAGCGATTGTCCGTACACATGCACTTCGCGGATGAGCGCGGCGTCATCGAGGTCAGTCATACCTGTTGGAGGTGAATCTTTTGTGGGCAGTGACAAGCGAATAAAACCCGCAAGTCCGTCATCGGGTGTGACGAAGGAGATGAAATGCTCCTCGGCTGACCCGGCTTGGTAGACGAGATCGTCCAACCGCAGGGAATCTGAATCAACGGGCTTACCGCGCACTTCTCGACAGCGTATACATTGACAGCGCGTACCGCGTTTTTTCATCTCACTGTGAATATCCTGCCGCAGGCTGGTGCGCGTGTTACCTTCGACCACGTTGTTGCCGGGAATGTCGCGGATGACGCGGTTGACGCGACAATAACGCGGAATGGTCGGTTTGATGTCGGCGATCAGGTCAACCAGTTCTTCGGTTGAATAAGGATGGAATTCGCCGCGTTTCCAATACTCATATAACTCGGCATTCGCAAGCAATTGATTCGGATAGATTTTTATCTCGTCGGGACAGAACCCATCCCAGAGTTTGGAAAAGTCTGCGCGGTCGCCTTGCGGGGTCGCACCGAGCAGGTTGGGCATCCAATGCAGCACAATCTTGAATCCAGCCGCGCGGAGCAGTTCTGTCGCCTTGCGGGTGGACTCCACATCATGTCCGCGCTTGTTGATTTCCAGAATGTGGTCGTCGAGACTCTGCGCGCCCATTTGCACCTTGGTCACGCCGAGGTGACGCAGCCAGCGTAGTTCATCGGGATTGATCTCATCAGGACGGGTCTCGATGACAAGTCCCACGTTGCGGTGGGCAGCGGTTTCGTTGACGGTTTGCGCTTCCAACAGTCCCCCCTCTCTCTCTGGGAGAGGGGTTGGGGTGAGGTCATTCATCGCATCGAAACAGCGCGCAATGAACCACTCCTGATAATCACGCCGATAGGATGACCACGTACCACCGAGAATCAGCAGCTCGATTTTGTCAGTGGGATGACCCAGATTTTCCAGCGCGCGAAGTCGTGCATGCACCTGTTCATACGGGTCGAATTGATGTTCCAGCGCGCGCATTGCACCAGGCTCATCGGGCAGATAGCTCTTGGGCATCCGCACATCGGTGGGACAAAAGATACACTTGCCGGGGCAGGGATAGGGCTTGGTCAACACGGTGACGGTGGTCACGCCAGATAAAGTCCGCATCGGCTTCATGCGGATTTTTTCCAGCAGACTTCGGTCAGGTTCAATTTCGCCTGCCTCCACCATCTGGTTATAGGCGCCAACCAGCGCGGCTTTGGTCAGATAACCCCCACCCTCCAGTGGATAATTGCGAAGCGAACGCATCACCTCGCCTCCATCGCGGATTTCATCCAACACAAGACGCGCCTGCGCCAATTTCTGCGGCGTAAGCGCGTTGAATTTTCTCCAGCGTTGTTGTCGTTCGGAAAGTTTCATGAGGATGGTCAATACCTATAAGACGTTCTTCGCGAATTCAGATTAGCTGTCACGGGTTATGTCGACTTCGTAATATCCAGCCGAAATTCGCTTTGCGATTCCGAAATATCTTTTGTGTTGAACATGCTGGTGTGCAGTCCGCACTCCACCTTGCCACGCCCGGCCCAGCGGCCTGAGCGCTCATCGTCATTCACGCCGATGGCAATGGTGCAGGGAGCGCATCCCACACTGCGATAGCCTTTTTCATAAAGCGGGTGCTGCGGCAGGTTATGCTCCTCGATATAGCGTTTCACATCTTCCTTTTTCCAATTCAAGAGCGGATTGATCTTGAGCAAACCGTTTTCCTGCAACTCCAGGAAATGTGCCTTCGCGCGGATCGCGGTCTGATCGCGGCGAATTCCACTGATCCAGGCCTTGTATCCCTTCAAGGCCTGCTGCATGGGCTGCACTTTGTGCAAATAGCAGCACAGGTTTGGGTCTTCCAGCGGCAAGGTGCGCGCATACTGACGCACGAACGAATCCCAATGCGCGGCGCGGCGCAGGTCAACGATGTTCAAGTTCCACTCATGAGCGATTCTCTCACGGAACATCAACGTGTCCCAAAAATGATAGCCTGTGTCAATAAATAAAATGGGCAAATCGGGAATGATGCGCGTCGCCATGTGCAGCAACGGCATGGACTGTGTTTGAAACGACGAACTCATTGCGATATAGGGTGAAAACCTATCCGCCGCCCATGCGATGATCTGCTGTGGGGTCCATGTCTCAAATTCCTGTGAAAACTTTTCGATCTTTTGTGCCGATAACATGCCGGAATTATACCGTTATAATGGCGTTATGAATTCCGCGATGGCCGATAGATTGCTTGCAATTAACCGCGAGTTCTACGTCCGCTTTGGCGGTCAATTTTCAGCCACACGTCAGCGCTTGCAACCCGGTGTAAAAAAGATTCTGGATTCGATTCGGGAGGATGAATCTGTTTTGGATTTGGGATGCGGCAACGGGAACTTTCTACGCGAGTTGATTCAGCGTGGTCACAAGGCTTCCCTTCTCGGCGTGGACTTTAGCCTGCCCCTGCTGCGAGAGGCTGAGTCCAGTCCCGGAGTGGAGTTCCGTGAAGTTGATCTGTCGCAGTTGTCAGTAAACAGCGATCAGTTATTAGTGGAGGGCGGCTGGTCACTGATTACTTGCTTTGCAACACTTCATCACATCCCCTCCACCGAAATACGGCTGAATATTTTGCGAACCGTCCGCAAGTTGTTGAGGAACAATGGAAGATTTGTTTTGTCAAACTGGCAGTTTTTGAACAGCGCGAAACTCAGATCACGCATCCAGCCGTGGAGCAGGGTCGGGCTTGACGAAAGCGATGTGGATGAAGGAGATTATCTTTTGGACTGGCGCAGGGGGGGAGAAGGTTTGCGGTACGCGCACCAGTTTTCAGCGGAGGAACTGTCTGGGCTGGTCAGTCAGGTTGGGATGCGCATCAGCGACTCCTTCCTGTCAGATGGGGAAAATGGCAGACTGGGGTTGTATCAAATTTGGGTTTGTGCTTGATTGCCCTGAGTGTAGTCGAAGGGCTTTCTGCAAGTGTGCTTCGACTGTGCTCAGCACGGAATAACTTTACACAATCACCCGCTGCGGGTTGACCACGTACTGCCACCAGTTGTTATGGACACCATTTTTTCGTCCCGCCACGCGTGGGAAGTGATTAAACCACCATTTATGATGCTCGCGGATATCCCCGCCGCCCCACTCCGAGGCGGCGACAATTCTTTTATCGCCTTCGAAATTGGGGAAATTCAACAGCCAGTCGTAGCACTCGCTGACGACCGGCGTGGGATTGCTCCAGTCATAATCCACCTGGCTGTTTGGCGCGAAGTGAATATTGCCGCAGGCGGATTTGCCCGGCGCGGTCTTTTCGTAGCGGATGAAACGCTTCCACAAATTCGCATCGCCGCTTACTTTGCTGAAGGTCTTGTCCATGATGGATTCGGCGCGATGACCGTACGCTTCCAGCATTTCGCCAACGTACCGCTCGAATGAAAAGCCCATCACCACAAAACGGCGTTTGCTGGCTTCGGTGCTTTTCAACGTCGGACCGTTGCACCAGAACGCGCCCGGCCCGCCCATGGTGGACTCGTAAAACCCGGCATGGGGAAAGGCAAAGATCCAGACTTCGTCAACTTCATTCCTTGCCACGCGCTGCAAGACATTATGCTTGTTCAGGATGGCATAATAATCGACTTCGGAAGGCGTATGCGGCGTGGCTCCATTCTTCATTATGTCAAGATAAGTCTGCGGGGTGTAGCGAAAACCGTCCTTCTTGACAGGGAATTCGTCCACATCCACACGTTGGGCGATCTGATAACGCGCCATGCCATTGCTGACCTGCAGCAGGTCTCCCACAAATGCAATGACCAGGTCCGTGGGGTTATACCATTTCATCGTTTGGGAAAGCGTTTTTCCCGTGGATTTGTCCATGACGGGGTCGTACACAATCAACAGCACTTTGCTCTGCATGACCTGCGCGGGTTCGGTATCGCTATCTGTGGGATATTTTGCGGGTCTGAAGAGGCTGGCGAGGAAACTGAAAAAGTTTGACATGGCTTCTCCTGATTACGGCATGTTCGTCGCAAAATAGACCTGTCCGCCGACTGCCAGATACAACGCATGGCTTGGGCTGACGGCCATCGCCCCAACGGTTCCTGCGGGGACCGGATTCGTATCGCCCAACGTTGGGCGGAACTGGTTTTGCAATTCCAGCGCACGCGGCGCAAAGCGCATGACGCTCTGCGCATCCGCATCCAACAGGAGGATGGACTGGTCGGGTAATGCGGTGAAAAGCATTTGTGTAAAATGCGCGCTGGCAAACAAGTCCTCGTCCTGGTATGCCGGGAAGGGATTGACCAGCGGGGTGGGATCCTGGCAGCGGGTGGGCTTGGTCTCGATACGGCTGTAGGAACAGGAGGAGAGGTGACCGTCGCCGTGAAGCATGTACAGGTCATCCCCGGAGACGATCAGGTCGATCGCATCCTGCTTTTCAGGGGTTTGCCCGCCAAAGAAAAAGTACGGACGGTCATTAAATGTGCCATCCTTTCCGTTGTATACCCACACCGCACGGGCGAGCGCGTCCAGCACATAGAGGTTGCCGTTGCTCAATGTGAAAGCGGTCACGTGATTCCAGTTTGTATCGGGCGGCGGCAGGGGAATTGCCATTGCCACCTGTCCCGGAGCGCAATACAAAAGATTGCCCATCGCATCGATGCCAAGCAGGGTGGCATTGATCGAGTTCAAGACCGGCAGGGTTAGGATGTCCACCAAATGCCCGACAGTGTAGTTGCCATACACACCCGGCTTGCAGATGAATGTGTCATCGATCTGAAATCCCCGCCCGTTGGTTGACGGCTGCGCGCGGAGCACTTCGCCGTTGACCGCGTCGAGCAGGAACAAATCCGTTTCGCTGACTGCCATGCGGCTGATCTCGATGCCGAGGCTGCTGCTGAAAGCGGGATTGAACTGCATCCGCGTGATGCCGAACAGTTCATCGAGTTTGGCGTTCGCCTCGTCGCGGATCGCCTTGGTTTCTTCAGTCCTGCCATGTTGTTCGGCGCTCTTCACGATCGACAGGACATTTTCCCATGCCTGCCGCTGTTCGATGGGATTGCTCAAGGTGAGGGCTTCTGCCTGTCTCTGCTGTGCCAGTGCAAGGTAGGAAGCGTACTGCTGACTCTGCCCGTACTTCGACCACATCACAAACGTGATAACCACCACGATCAAAGGGATGATAATGGCGATGCTTGCCATGGTGAAGTTGGACGGCGTAAAGGATTGCCCGGTTTCCGATTCAGGCAGCAGTCGCGGCAGGAAGATTTTCAGCCTTGCACCAATGCCGTCCTTCATACGCCGCGTGAGTTGAATCCCACTGGCGAGGACCTTTGCCATCTGGCGCGTCCATTCAGGATATTCACGGCGCCTCGGGCGTGGGCGCTGTTCCCGGACCGGCTCGACAATTGTTTCAGGCGCGGACGTTTCCTCCACCGCTTCCGTCACGGGTGGAGCAGGTTCAACGGGCGAGGGCTGGGTCTGGCCTGGCTGCAATCTCGGAATGGATGCCGGGAAGTCACGTGGGGCGGTGCTTTTTGGCAAACTTACCAGCGGATTCGGTTGCGGAGTTTGCTCCTCCACTTGCGGCGGGATGGCATACGCCGAAGGCTGGACAACATGCGCGGACAGTGACTCAACCTCGGGTTTGGATTCTGCCTCGGGAGACTGAGTCAACTGCGGGGGCGGAGACGAAGCGGCAGGTTCCTCTTTTTTTTCAATCCCGGGTTTGGTCATCCCCAATAAATTCAAAGCACCGGTTCCTTCCGTCGCTTGCATCAACACGGCATTCAAATCCGCATTGGAAAGAGAGACCAGTCGGCGGCGCATCGCATCCAGTGAGCCGGGAGTGGAATCGTCGAGGACATCCTTCCAGGGGTCGGGAGCGCGTCCAAAAAAGAGCAGACGGTCACCCGCGTTGAGCGAGGTTTGTGAATAATGGATGTTCGTGGTTTGGTTTGTGCCAAGCCCTTTGCCGGAAACAGCCGGCTCATGGATGTGGCGCATCTCGTGATGACCGAACCAGTAAACGTGCATTGGTCCGCTCAAAGCAAGGGTGCACTGCGATTCGCGCACAGCCGCCAGTGTTAGCCAACCAACTGCAAATTGACCGTTCTTGCTTGTGGTCATGTTGCGTTCGAGCAGGATGGCGTTTGCCTTTTCCGCGGCGGCTTTCAGGGCGGTGGTCAACGCGCCCGGCGTTTTATAAAATGCGTTCGCCGCATCCACCACAACCTGCATGTATTCACTGGTGGAAAACGTGGAATTGCCTGTGAGCAAAAGATAGGCGATCAGGCGGTCTCGTTCGCGGCCGCGAGCTGCGGTTTGCGGCGGGGAAAGAGCAATCAGTCCGGGCAGGCTGTTAATTTCCTGTCCGCCGATGCGATAAATGGGTGAAAGAGTTAGATCAAGGGTCATGTAAGAAAAAGCCTTGCGCGCATATCAGACCTGATGGGCTTAGGGAGTGGCTAAAGAATCAATTCGGAGAGCCGCTCACCACGGAGAGCACGGAGTCCACAGAGATTTTTTGAGGTTTTCTTTGTGATCTCAGTGTGCTCCGTGGTGAAATCTATTCAGGTCTACCTGTAACATTATACTGGTAAAATTCTTTCGCCATGAAATACACACTTCACAAAAACTTCACAGAGATCGATTCGCAGGAGTGGAATGATCTGGTATCGAATTCGATAGCCAATACCCCCTTTTCGCGCTACGAATATCAGACCGTATGGTGGAAACATCGCGGCGGCGGCGAGTGGAGCGAGGCTCAACTGGTGCTGGTCACTGCCCGCGAGGATGAAAAACTCATTGGCATTGCACCGCTCTTTCTTGCGGGCTATGACAGACAATCCGCGCTGATGCTGGTTGGCAGTATAGAAATCTCGGATTATCTGGATTTGATCGTGCGGAAGAATGACCATGCGCGATTCGTTTCTGGATTGTTGGATTTTCTTGTTTCCTCGCCCTTCGACACGGCTCTGGGCGAACCCGACAATTGGTCGGGACTCGATTGGTATAACCTCCCCGATTCCTCTCCCACCCTCGCCGCGCTCAAAGCTGAATCTGTTCAACGCGGCTGGACTCACCTCGAAGAGATGTATCGTCCCACGCCGCGCATCATGCTGAACGGCAGTTTCGACGAATACCTTTCGCGGGTGGACAAGAAGCAGCGCCACGAAATCCGCCGCAAGGTGCGCCGCGCCGAGGAGAGCGGACGCGGAGTCCGCTGGTTTATTTCCGACATGAAAGACGTACAAGCCGAAACCGAAGCTTTTCTCTCGTTGATGGAACATGACGAAGGCAAGGCGGAATTTTTGCGAGACGCCATGCGCGAACAGATGCGGGCAGTCATCCGCGCGGCGCATGAAAATGGCTGGCTGTGGCTCGCCTTCCTCGAAGCGGACGGAAAGCGCATCGCGGCATGTCTCAACTTCGATTACGACAATAAATTGTGGGGCTACAACGCCGGTGTCAACCGCGATTTTATGGACCTCTCCCCAGGTTGGGTCTTGCTGGCTTACACGCTGCAATGGGCTTGTGAAAACAACCGCAGCGAATTCGACTTCATGCGCGGCGACGAGGAATACAAGTATCGCTTCGGCGCGACCAATCAATATGTAATGCGAGTCAAGGTGACACGCAAGTAAATTTCTTAGGGTCTGTATGCAAAATACAAAAAGGTGGTTAAATTGGTCGCTATGGGAAACCGTGGCGACCTAACCAATGAACAATGGGAGCGGATAGAACCCTTGCTCCCGCAGGCAAAAACAACTCGTGGACGACCAGCGCAAGA